>JAZQOK010000028.1:0-113689 GCA_045627865.1 Bacteroidales bacterium | reverse complement strand
AAGAATTAGGGAATTAGAGAAATATATAAAACTCAAAGAAGAGGAGAAGATAAGAAGATTATTTAGCGACATAAACGCTTCTTTTCTTCAATTCTTCCTTGAGAATAATATAAATTCTCCTTGAGACAATACACTAGTCCCCCCGCATATTACCCTTCTATTTCTTCGACTTAGCAGCCTCGCCAAGGCCTCCCATCTGATTGGCAGCACGGACCTCCCAGAGGTCCTTTCTTTTTGCATCGGCAGGAAGACGGTAGCTGGCTTGGGTGATGAAGTCGACGATGCTGCCGTTGCGGTAGATGACATAGAGGAGGGCCTGAGGCTGGTCGGTCCAGGTCATGAGGCCCTTCTTGATCTTCAGGTTCTGGACAGGCGGTACCTGCTGGGTGAAGTTGCGAGGTTCCCAGCCATCGGTGCCACCCATCACCTTCTCGATCGAGAGTTCGGCAGCCTCGCTGGCAGAGAGTTCCGGATTGTTGCAGTCCTGATGACCACGGAAGGTGCGTTTGCGCTTCGAGAGGTCAACGGGATTGCCCTCCTTGTCGCGGCTGTTGAACTCGGCAAAGCGGGCAGGGTAGCCGTTCTTGCCCATCTCGTCGTAGCCAATAGGTTTCGGCGTAATCTGCATGTCTGTGTTGAGCCAGAGAGCAATCGGAGTACCTTCGCCCCACGGACGTCCCAGGGTGTACGAACCATCGCCATTGTCGCCATCGCTCACAATGGTACATCGGTCGAAGATATAACCATACTTGAGCGGTTTGCTCGGTACGGCAATGTAACCGCCCTTGGTGCGAAGCGTGACCTGATTGAACCAGACATCGCCCTTGCCACACACATAGTCGGTATTGCCACGGATGATGCCTCCCTCGAAGTAATAGCGTTCGCGCTGATGCGAAACGTAGGTATCCTGGAACCCCCACAGACAGCAGTCCTTGATGATGGTCTTGTTGCCGTTGTCGTTGAGCGCAATGTCGCGTCCGTGGCGATCTCCCATCGAGGTCCGGATGGTGATGCCCTGGAAGTAGGTGTTTTCGACCTTCTTGTCAATGTTCAGTACATCGCTCTTGCTGATTCCCTCCAATGGACTGGCGGAATTGAACCCATTGTGCCAGGTGGCTGGAGGAACGGTATTGGTAATAGAGGTGCTCTCATAGCCCTCGCCGATGATGCTGGTGTTCGATGCCTTCAGATAGGTGATAGGCGAGGGGTACATGACGCTGTCGCCTCCCATGACCATCTTGCTGGTATCGGCAGGAAAGACATGTTCGCCCGGCATAACGAAGATGCGGAAACGGGTCGCCTTGTCCGGACGGTTGTTGGCAGCCCTCATGGCGGTGGCAATACTGCCATCGACCGGAACAACGAAATCATAGAGTTTCCTTTGGTTCTGCGCCGTCGCCGTTGCGATGCTCAAGAGCAGGGATAAGTGAGTAATTACAAATTTGGGCTTCATACTATTATTTCTCCATTTATATATTATTTACTCCGTCAACAGAAAACTCAAAACTAATAGTTCTCCATCATTCTGAATCATTCATGAAATCAATTATTGTTATACTCAAAGAAGATTTGAAGAAAAGAAGGTTATCTTGCTATTATTCTTCCCGGTTTCTCCTTTTCTATGAGTTTATTTTATACTCAAAGAAGATTTGAAGAAAAGAAGATTATCTTGCTGTTATTCTTCCCAACTTCTTCTCTTCTATGAGTTTATTTTATACTCAAAGAAGATTTGAAGAAAAGAAGATTATCTTGCTGTTATTCTTCCCAGCTTCTTCTCTTCTTTGAGATTCTAAATTGTAGAGCTGTAATTTAGAATGATTTCATGAATGATTTTAGAATGGTGGAAGTATAAAATCCTTTTGACCAAATGAGCGGATTATTTCTTGGTCGCTTTGATCAGATAGACGATCAGGGCGATATAGCAGGCGAGCGAGAGGAGCTGACCGCCCATGGAATTCATCCAGTTACCACCATCAATCAACCAATCGATGCCGGCGAAGGTGAGTCCTGCAGAGACAACGCCCATCAGCGCACCACCGGCAATGAAACCAGAGGCGAGAAGTGTGCCACGTTCGCCACGGGCATTGTTGACCTCCTTGTCCTTGGAACGGGTAGTAACGAACCACTGGATGCCACCACCCACCAGCAATGGCAGGTTGAGCTGCAACGGAATGAACATACCCAATGCGAATGCCAGGGCTGAGATACCGCAGAAGTTAACGATCAGGGCAATGGCAGCACCGATGCCATAAAGCATCCAAGGAGCGCCCTGTCCCATCATGAGCGGTTCGATGACAGCAGCCATGGCACGTGCCTGAGGAGCAGCCATCTGGTCGGTATTGTCGGGGGTGAAACCGTAGGCCTCGTTCAAGATCATGATAACACCTGCAGCAGTAGCAGCACTCACCAGAATACCGAGGAACTTATAACCCTGCTGCTTGGCAGGAGTAGAGCCCAGCCAGTAGCCGATCTTGAGGTCGGTGATGAAGGCACCGGCACTTGAGAGTGCGGTACAAACCACGCCACCCATGACGAGGGCTGCAACCATGCCCGAAGTGCCATTCAGTCCGACAGCTGCCATGATGAGCGATGCGAGGATGAGGGTCATCAGTGTCATGCCCGATACCGGATTGGAACCTACGATAGCAATGGCATTGGCGGCTACGGTAGTGAACAGGAAGGCGATTACGAACACAATCAGCATGGCAACGACGGTGAAGAGCAGCGAGCCACCCATCACATCCATATAGAAGAACAGGGCGGTTACGAGCAAGGCGATGACCAGACCGAGCACAACGACCTTCATCGAGAGATCTCTGTCGGTTCTTTCGTTGTTTTGTTCTTTCGTTGTTGTGTTGTTTTGTTGTTTTCCGAAAGCTGCTTTGATCAAAGAGAAACTGCCCATGATTACCTTGCGGCTCTTCCAGACACCGATCACACCAGCCATGGCAATGCCACCGATACCGATGCTCTTGGCATATTGGAAGATCTGCTGTGGAGAGGCGTCCAGAGCCTTGATACCCTCGCTGATTTCGAGGTCAGGCCAGATGATAGCGATGGCAGGAACGACAATCCACCAGATGAGCATTGAACCGGCACACATGATGGCAGCATACTTCAGACCTACGATATAACCCATACCTAACAGGGCTGCAGAGGTGTTGCAGCTCAGGAAGAACTTGCCCTTTTCGGCAATGGTGGTGCCCAACGAACAGAAGGTCGAGGTGAAGTTCTCGCCCCAGGTACCGAAGGTTGCTACCACGAAGTCGAACAGACCACCGATGACAGATGCCATGATCAGTGGCTTCGCGCTGCTCGCATCGTTTGCATCGTTTGCGTTGTTTTGTTGTTTTGTTGTTTTGTTGTTTTGTTGCTCGTCAACGTCATTCCCGCCTTCGCCCGAAATGAGCACCTGTGTCGATGCTGTTGCTTCAGGGAATGGGTACTCGCCATGCTTCTCCTTGACGAAGTAGCGACGGAAAGGAATGAGGAAGAGGATGCCGATGGTACCACCCAGCAACGAGGCCAGGAAGACCTCGATGAATGAAACCGAGATGTCGGAATCGGGGAACTTGGACTGCAGAATATAGAGGGCTGGCAAGGTGAAGATGGCACCCGCTACAATCATGCCTGAGCAGGCACCGATACTCTGGATAATGACGTTCTCGCCCAAAGGATCCTTGCGCTTGGTAGCATTGGCCAAACCCACGGCAATGATAGTGATAGGTATAGCGGCCTCGAAGACCTGTCCGACTTTCAGGCCTAAATATGCGGTAGCTGCACTGAAGATAACAGCCATTACTAAACCCCATACGATCGACCAGGCCGTTACCTCTTTCGGATTGGCTTTGGCTGGCATCAATGGTTCATACTCTTCGCCCGCCTGAAGAGGGCGCATTGCGTTTTCTGGAAGTTTTGTTTTCATTGTATAATAGTAGTTTTTGTGCGCAAAGATAATAAATAATGTGATAACAGACAAAAAAAGCAGGCATTTTTTCGAAAAAACACCTGCTTTTGATAAGTTTCAGAACAAGAATTAGTTTCGGAACGCGAGCTTTTCGTCGTTGCCATCCTTGTCCACGATGATAGGACGGGAGCGGTCGATGCGTCCGGAAAGGAGCGCTTTCGAGAGTTCGTTGAGCACATGATGCTGGATGGCTCGTTTGACCGGACGGGCACCGAATTCAGGATTGTAACCCTGCTGGGCCAGGAAGCGGCGGGCATCGTCGGTCACCTGAAGCGCGATGTCGTTCTGCAGCATCAGCTTGTAGCAATGAGCCAGCTGGATATCAACCACCTGACGGATATCGCTTTCGGTGAGTGATGAGAAGTTCACGATCTCGTCGATACGGTTCAGGAACTCCTGGCGCATGAACTGTCGGAGCTGCTCCTCCTTGAGGTTCGAGGTCATGATGATGACGGTGTTCTTGAAGTTCACAAGTCGTCCCTTGCCATCGGTCATGTGACCCTCGTCCAATACCTGCAAGAGGGTGTTGAAGACATCCGGATGTGCCTTCTCGACCTCGTCGAAGAGGACCACGCTGTAGGGTTTGCGTCGGACCGCCTCGGTCAGCTGTCCGCCCTCTTCATAACCGACGTATCCTGGAGGCGCACCGAACAGTCGGGTAACGCTGAACTTCTCCTGATACTCGCTCATGTCGATGCGGGTCAGCATCTTCTCGTCGTCGAAGAGGAATTCGGCCAATGCCTTGGCCAACTCGGTCTTGCCGACACCCGTTTGGCCCAGGAAGAGGAAGGAACCGATGGGGCGCTTCGGGTCCGAAAGTCCGGCACGGTTGCGTCGGATGGCATTGCTGACAGCCTCGATTGCCTCCTGCTGGCCAATGACGCGCTTGTGCAGCTCCTCCTCGAGATTAATCAGTTTGTCGCGCTCGGAGGTGAGCATCTTGGCTACCGGAATGCCGGTCCAGCGGGCTACGACTTCGGCGATATCTTCGGCAGTGACCTCTTCGCGAACCAATGCCTCGCCCTCCTGACATGTGTGGAGCTTGTTGAGTGCGTCTTCGTTCTCCTTCTCTTTTTGAGGAATGGTCTCGTACTGGATCTTGGCTACCTTGCCGAAATCGCCTTGCTGCTTGGCCTGTTCGGCTTCGAACTTCAGTTTCTCGATCTGGATCTTGTTCTGCTGGATCAGGTTGATGTAACCCTTTTCGGCCTCCCAACGGCTATGGAGCTGTTTCTCTTGTGCCTTGAGGGTGTCGATCTGAGCATTGATGTCGGAGATTTTCTTTTCGTCCTTCTCGCGTTTGATGGCCTCGCGTTCAATCTCCAGCTGCATTACCTGACGATGGATTTCGTCGAGGGCCTGAGGCTCGCTGTCGTGTTCCATACGGAGTTTGGCCGAAGCTTCGTCGATGAGGTCGATGGCTTTGTCAGGCAGGAATCGGTCGGAGATATAGCGGGTCGACAGACGTACCGCCTGGATGCAGGCCTCGTCCTTGATCTGGATCTTGTGGTGGTTCTCGTAACGCTCCTTCAGTCCACGCAGGATGGCAATGGCGGCCGTCTCGTCAGGTTCGTCGACCATCACCTTCTGGAATCGGCGTTCGAGGGCCTTGTCGGTCTCGAAATACTTCTGATACTCGTCGAGGGTGGTCGCACCGACGCACCGCAATTCGCCACGGGCCAGTGCCGGTTTGAGGATGTTGGCGGCATCCATCGAACCCGAGCCACCGCCGGCACCTACCAGGGTGTGAATCTCGTCGATGAAGAGGATCACATCGTCGTTAGCGTCAGGGTTATCGTTAGCGTTCTGCACCTCCTTGATGACCGACTTGAGTCGCTCTTCGAACTCGCCTTTGTACATGGCACCTGCCACGAGTGCGCCCATGTCGAGGCTGTAGATCTGTTTCTGCTTCAGGTTTTCTGGTACATCGCCATGCACGATACGCTGGGCCAGACCTTCGGCAATGGCGGTCTTGCCGGTGCCCGGTTCGCCAATCAGTACCGGATTGTTCTTGGTACGGCGGGAGAGGATCTGCAGTACGCGGCGGATCTCTTCGTCACGTCCGATGACCGGGTCAAGCTTTCCCTCCTTGGCCCTCTTGTTCAGGTTCAAGGCATACTTGTCAAGAGCCTTCTCGTTGGTTGTTTGCTGATTGTTGTTCATATCTTGTTATTTTTATTGGTTTCAAGTTTCAGGTTTCAAGTTATTCTGATTCCTGGCTTCAACTTTCTGGTGGCAAAGAGTTTGCCAAACCGAAAAATGTGACAAAATGTCACTGTCGATGTCAAAAATGTCCATTTTTCTTGGCATTATGCTGAAAAATCATTATCTTTGCGCGCCAATGAAAAAAGTCTTCAAGTGGATAGGAATCACACTCGCAGTCATGTTGGGTGTGGTATTGTTGCTGGTGCTGTCGGTACCCGTGCTGCTCTATACCCCTTCGGTGCAGGACTATCTGTTGCGAAAGGCTTTGGTCGAACTGAACCAGAGCGATGCAGAGATGCACTATGAGGTGGGAAGCCTACGCCTGACCTATCCGCTCGAACTCGAACTGTGGGATCTGTGCATCGGCCGCAATGCAACCAACGACTCGGTGTCGGGACTCGATACCCTAGCTTTCGTACACCATGTGAAGACCGCCCTCGATGAGTTCCCCTGGCAGGAGAGGACCGACTTTGTGGTGCATCAGCTGCTGGTCGAGGAGGTGCATGCCTCCATCGATACCGCTTTTGTGGCTGGACTGGATCTGCATGGCTCGCTCGACAGCCTCCGTGTACGCGAAGTACGACTGAATCTGGATTCGAACCGCGTGAGTGTGGGCGACATCCTGCTGGAGCGTCCCCATTTTGATGTGAACTATGCATCGACCGACAGCACGACCGAAGAGGAGACGTCGGAACCGATGACCCCCTGGCGTGTATCGCTGGGTGCTCTGGACATCAACGATACGCATGTCGGATACGATGTCTATGCGGTCGATTCGTTCGACGTGCATGTGAGGGAGTTCTTGATGGAGGGAATGAATTTCTATGTCGATTCGTTGGCGATGGATCTGCGAACCTACTATGTCGATACGTTCGATGTGCATGCCCGGATGTCGGGACGTTGGACCGAAAAGTCAGCCTATTGCGGCGGTTATCTGGCGGTCGATAAGGATACGTTGACGCTGTTGCAGCTGACGGGCCGGTACGACTTCCTATCGATGCTCTATGAGGCTGTCGCCGAGGTATCGCATCTGGATGTTATGCACTATGTGCCCGAAGCTCCGGTGCAGGACCTGTGTCTGCGTGTCGAAGCCTCGGGTCAGGCGCTGGATACCCTGCAGGTGCATGCCGACATAGATTGTGCATTGCCCGATTGGGGTGATATCCATGGACTGAGCGTCGATTTCGAGAATTCAAGCAACCAGATGAGTCTGGGGTTGAAGGGTGGCGATGCGCAGGTGGATGTGGAGGCAGGATGCGATCTGAACCACCTGATGGAGATCTCGGACCGGGTGATGAAGGAACTGGATATGCAGACTACGAGCCAGATCTTCGACATCAATGCACTGCAACAGACCATTCCGTCGCTGTCGGTGCGTGCCTCGATGCAGCAGGAGAATCCGTTGATGCCGATCTTGAAACAGTACGGGGTTTCGTTCGATGCCATGCAACTGCTGCTTACCAACAGCGATAGTCTCCGGTTGACCGCTCAGGTTGATACGCTGCTGTACGAAGGCACTCGCGTGGCTCATGTCGGTGCCCGACTGGTACCGAAAGGCGGGAACTACGATTATCTGGTCGATGTCTTCTACGAGGATACGATTACCGGTATGGATTTCAGTCTGGATGTCAAGGCCCGCCTCTTGTCAGACACTATTGCGGCTGAGGGTGAGCTGTATGCCGACACGATGAAGGTGCTGGACTTCGATGCCTGTTTGACCGATCGCATCCATGCGGACTTCTATCTGGCCACCATGCCGCTGGCAATGGTGAGCGGATTCCTGCCGGAGGATGTTGATCTGAAGGGCTACCTGAATGCCCATGCGGTGCTGGATTGCGACTCGATCGACTTCAATGCCCTCACGGCGGCTGTCTGGTTCGACTCGGCTTCGGTCTGGTATGGGGGCTGCGATATGACGCTGGGTCTGCCGCATGATAGTATCGTGTATCGCGATGGGCAACTCATTCTGGAACATATCCGCTTCCTGACGGCCAACGATGAACCGATCAGCATCGATGGACGGGTCGATCTGCGTACCGATATGGCCAACCCGGACATCCAACTGGATATCCGTTCACGCAAGGCGATGCTGTTCGATACCAAGACCCGACGCTCGAAGGAGCAGTTCGTGGTGGGTACGTTGCCCCTCACGACTGCGATCTCGGTGCAGGGCCGACCGGATGACCTGCACGTTACGGGTACCATCCGAATCCCCGAAGGGTGTAACCTGACCTACTTCTACGAGGAGGCGGCGCCTGCGGTGCAGAGCCAGCTGGATGATCTGGTGGACTTTGTCCACTTCGAGGACGGAGCCCTCGAACACAGTGGTGACGGAGCCCTCGAACACGGTGGTGACGGAGCGTCTGGAGACTGTGTTGAAGGAGAGCCCGGACACAGTGGTGACGGAGTGCGGGCCGAACCTAAGCCTACGGCAACGAAACTGGATGTGAACCTGAAACTCTCGGTCGCACCATCGACCCAGATAATGGCAACGCTGCCAACGGGCGATGAGGATCAGGTGACAATCATGGGCGGCGGTTCGCTGAAACTCTCGATGGATGGGAACGGAAAACTGCAGCTGAGCGGCGGATACGATGTGACGAGCGGCGACATTGACTTTACGTTGCCGATGCTGCCCGTCTCGAAGCAGTTTACTCTGACCAACGACAGTTGGTTGCGCTGGAGCGGTATTGTCGATCAGCCGGAACTGAACCTCAAGGCAACCGAGAAGGTGAAGTGTACCATCAATGATGCCTCGGCGGGTGCCCGTGTGGTGCGTTTCGTCGTTTCGATCCTGATACGCGGTACGCTGGAGAATATGGATATCATCTTCGACTGTTCTGCTCCCGATGATGCTGCTATCCAGAGCGAGCTGGCTTCGTTGACCGAAGAGGACCGTTCGAAGCAGGCCCTGATGCTGCTCATCGCGCAGACCTATACAGGTCCGTCGGCCTCGAACAGCTCTGCCGGTCTGTCGTCGGCCAATGCCGCCATCAGCAGCCTGGTGAACAAGGAGCTGGAGTCGCTGCTGTCGGGTAAACTCAAGCATACTGAGGTGAATGTCGATATCGATTCGTACGACGCTACGGGCACGGGATCGCAGCAGACAGACTATTCGGTTTCGGTGACGCAGAAGTTCTTCGATGACCGAATGCGTGTGACAGTGGGTGGCAAGATGAGCACCGGCGACGAGGTGCAGCAGAAGGAGTCTTCGATCATCAACGATGTATCGGTCGAATGGCTCATCCGTCCCGATGGTTCGCAATATGCCCGCGTGTTCCGTCACACCAACTATGAATCGGTGCTCGAGGGCGAAGTGGTTGAAACGGGTGTGGGCTATGTCCAGAAACGCGAGGCTCGAAAGTTCTGGCATCTCTTCCATTTTAAAAAGTTCAAGCGATGAAACGGTTTACGAATTTCTTTACCCTATCCACACTGCTGGTCATCACCAGCTGCAGTGTCACGAGGCACTTGCCTGATGGCGAGGTGGCCTACATGGGTGTGAAGGATATTGCTGTCGAGGTGGAGGATACGCTGGATGTAGAGGTCGAAACCGCTGTCAATACTTTGCTCAAGGTCAACCCGAAGGACAAGGGCCTGTTCGAGTGGATGAAGAACAACATGAAGGGAAACCCGATGCTCGTGAGCCAGGTGAATCCCGAACTGCGTTGCCGTGCGGCTGAGATGGCTATGAAGGATGAGGGTTACTTTGCCGGTCAGGTGGACTATGAGATGGTTCCGAACCGAAGGAATCCGAAGAAGGCAAAGGTGGCTTATACTGTCAGCTACGGAAAGGCTTCGCGTCTGTCGTCGGTCGAATACCTCCCGAATCAGGATGCACGTGTGGACCGCATCGTTGCCAACACCCGAGACCAGCGTCTGATTCATGTGGGCGATCGTTTCAGTGCAACCCGGCTGTTGGCCGAGAAGAACCGCTTGGGAGCCCTGATGGTTGATAGCGGATACTTCTATTATACTCCTGCGCTTGTGCGTTATCTGGCCGATTCGACCCAGACTCCTTATGGTGTTGCCTTGAAGGTCTGCACCGATTACAAGGCTTCGGCCGAGGTGCTCCGTCCTTGTCGTGTGGATAGCGTTTCGATCAAGTTGGAACGAGGATCGGGTCTGAAACCCAAGTATCTGGAACCCTGTCTGGCGGTCGAAAAGGGGGAACTCTACAACAACCGCATCGGACGTCGTATCACAACCCGTCTGGCCCGTCTCAATACCTTTAAATATAATAATGTAGAGTGGAAGGTTTGTAACGATAACGATAATGAAAACCACCACTTCCCCGATACCACCTCCTTGTTGCTGTCGTTGACTTCGACTTACCATCTGCCCTGGTCAGGAAGCTATGAACTGAAAGCGGTCTATAAGGACAATGATCAGGTTGGACCTGGTCTGGCCTTCATGGCTCAGCGCAGAAACCTGTTCGGTGGTGGCGAATTGCTGACGTTCGGCATCGATGCCGGTTACGAATGGAACACAGGCAAGCACACCATCGGCGAGAACAATGGTCTGCTGAACAGCTACGAACTGGGTAGTAAGGTCTCGTTGGCAATACCACGTCTGCAGTTGCCGTTGGAGGTGGATGAGGATCTGCCGGTCACGACAACCTACAGTCTGTCGGCCGATGTGATGAGCCGCGCCGGGTTCTTCAAGATGTTCAAGGCAACGGGCGAACTGAGCTATTCGTTCTCGACCAGCCCGGTGAATACCCACATCCTGACCCCATTGCAGTTAACCTACACCTCGTTGCTGTCCACTACCCATCGGTTCGATAGCATCGTGGGATCGAACCGCGTGCTCAAGCAGAGTTTCGCCGATCAGTTCATCCCAAGCATCCGTTATACTTACATCTACGATAACAGTTCGATTGCTGAGGGTAACAGCCGACAGCGTCTGCAGGTCTCGCTGGTCGAGGCAGGCGGTATCCTGGATGGTATCATGGGACAGGTGGGAGCTCATCGCCAGCAGGGCGAACGACAGTTCCTCTGGCAACCCTTCTCGCAGTTTGTCAAGGCTTCGGTCGATCTGCGTAACTACATCGATCTGGGACATCGGCAGACATTGGCCATGCGCGCCCTCGGTGGCGTAGCCTATGCTTATGGAAACTCGGAGACAGTTCCCTATAGCGAACAGTTCTTCATCGGTGGTGCCAATTCCCTGCGCGGATTCTCGATCCGTAGTGTGGGCCCGGGTACCTTCAAGAGGCATGGCGATAAATATGCCTATCTGGACCAGACGGGCGATGTCAAGCTCGAGGCGAACGTGGAATGGCGTTTCCCGCTTACTGGCGACCTGTA
The DNA here is from genome assembly GCA_045627865.1 of Bacteroidales bacterium. GTDB lineage: Bacteria > Bacteroidota > Bacteroidia > Bacteroidales > UBA3663 > Liminaster. The sequence continues at coordinate 102,208 of JAZQOK010000028.1, read as the reverse complement.
TGGCGCCCTCTTTGCTGATGCCGGCAACGTGTGGACTTTGCGTGATGAGGATAGCCGTTCGGGAGGTCAACTGACCAGTACCTTCCTGAGCGAACTGGCGACCGATTGCGGTTTCGGTTTGCGCTATGATCTGGGTATGCTGGTGCTCCGTTTCGACATCGGTGTGCCCCTGCATGATCCCTGTGAATCGAACGGGAAATACTATAATCCGAGCGGTTCGTTTTTTGGAAACTTGGGTTATCATTTGGCAATTGGATACCCTTTTTAAGTAAAAAGTTGAAAGTTAAAAGATGAAAGTGTTTGGCAGACACCTATCTTTTTGCTATCTTTGCCGCGTCACGTAATAAAAGACATCTATTATTAGTACAACATTTTAAATACTAAAAACAATGGTTTATTCTAAAGAAGTAGAGAACATGTGCTGCGTCACCAAGGGCGCAAATCATGCGAATGCCCCTATCCCAGAAGAGGGTAAGTGGATCCATGCCAAGGAAATCAAGGACATTTCTGGTTTCACCCATGGTATTGGTTGGTGTGCCCCACAGCAGGGTACCTGCAAACTTTCATTGAACGTTAAGGAAGGTGTTATCGAGGAGTGCCTCGTTGAGACCGTTGGTTGCTCAGGTATGACTCACTCAGCTGCTATGGCTTCTGAGATCCTCCCAGGCAAGACCATCCTTGAGGCTCTCAATACTGACCTCGTTTGCGATGCTATCAATACTGCAATGCGTGAGCTCTTCCTCCAGATCGTTTACGGTCGTACCCAGTCTGCTTTCTCTGAGGGCGGTCTCGTAGTAGGCGCTGGCCTCGAGGATCTCGGTAAGGGTCTCGTATCTCAGGTTGGTACCATGTACGGCACCAAGTTGAAGGGTACCCGTTACCTCCAGATGACCGAGGGCTATTGCACCCGCATGGCTCTTGACGCTAACAACGAGGTTATCGGTTACGAGTTCGTTCACATGGGCAAGATGATGCAGTGGATCAAGGAGGGTATGGATGCTAATGAGGCTGTTAAGAAGGCTACTGGCACCTATGGCCGTTTCAAGGATGCTGTTAAGTACATCGACCCACGTAAGGAATAATATCGCTGAGCGATAAGTTAATAGTTAACAGTTAATAGTTAATAGTTATTATGATCGACAAGTTCGTCCGTATTTATTCAATCGTAGTCACATGCTTGATTGTTGCTGCTTTGATAGGAGCTGGATACAGTTTTTTCGGATTGAACTATCCAATGTATTCAGTAGGATGCCTGTTTATGGCTATTATCTTTGCGCTGATGTTGTTTGTGACACGTTCACTTATGTCACGTCATCAGCCCAAACAGAAGAAGAAGGGCGCGCGATGGTAATAACTCAAAACTCATAACTAATAACTTATTTTTTAATTTCAAAAAATCAAAAAATATTATGGCATTATTTGAAAGTTATGATCGCCGTATTGCTCAGGTCAATGCTGCCCTGAACGCTGTAGGCATCAAGGATATCGACGAGGCTAAGGCTATCTGTGACGCCAAGGGCATCGATCCATATGCAATGTGTGAGTCAACCCAGCCTATCTGCTTCGAGAACGCAAAGTGGGCTTATGTAGTAGGTGCTGCTATCGCAATCAAGAAGAACTGCAAGGTTGCTGCTGATGCTGCTGAGGCTATCGGTCTCGGTCTTCAGGCATTCTGTATTCCTGGTTCTGTTGCTGATGACCGTAAGGTAGGTATCGGCCACGGTGAGCTCGCTGCTCGTCTTCTCCGTGAGGAGACTGAGTGTTTCGCATTCCTCGCTGGTCACGAGTCTTACGCTGCTGCTGAGGGCGCTATCAAGATCGCTGAGATGGCTAACAAGGTTCGTACCAACAAGCTCCGCGTTATCCTCAATGGTCTCGGCAAGGATGCTGCTAAGATCATCTCTCGTATCAACGGCTTCACCTATGTTCAGACTCAGTTTGACTACTACACTGGTGAGGTTAACATCGTAGCTGAGACTCCATACTCAGACGGCCTCCGCGCTAACGTACGTTGCTACGGCGCTGATGACGTTCGTGAGGGCGTTGCTATCATGTGGAAGGAGGGTGTTGACGTTTCTATCACTGGTAACTCAACCAACCCAACCCGTTTCCAGCACCCAGTTGCAGGTACCTACTTCAAGGAGCGTACCCGTGCTGGTAAGCCATACTTCTCAGTAGCTTCTGGTGGTGGTACAGGTCGTACCCTTCACCCAGATAACATGGCTGCTGGTCCTGCTTCTTACGGTATGACCGACACCATGGGCCGTATGCACTCTTCTGCTCAGTTCGCTGGTTCTTCTTCAGTTCCTGCTCACGTTGAGATGATGGGCTTCCTCGGCATTGGTAATAATCCAATGGTAGGTTGCACCGTTGCAGTTGCCGTTGCAGTCGCTCAGGCTTTGGCAAAGTAAAAAACTGATATATAAACTGTGATCCGACCTGGAATTTCTCTAGGTCGGATCTAGTTTTAAACTTGTTGTGGTCTAGCTCTAAACTAGCTCTAAACTAGTTCTGACCTAGTACTAATCTAGTTCCAAACTAGTTCTGATTAAGTTCAACAATTTAATACTAATACTAATGAATAATCCTGAAAAACAATTTTCATTTCTGCGACAGCAGAAAGATTGGAGCAAATACTGGTTCTATCAGAAATCGGAAGTGCTCTATCTGCTTTCCTATTATTTTACAGAGACTTACATGAATCGATACAAAGATCGAACGGTTGACCAAATGGTACAAGCTGCCCGTTCTGGTCAACAGAATATCATCGAAGGGAAGCAGGATGGAGTAACATCGTTCGAAACAGAAATCAAACTATTGGGCATTGCTAGTGGAAGCATTCAGTAACTTAATCTGCCGTTCACATAACCGAAAAGAAGATTACGAACATCTTTTTCCTCTTTATAATGAAGAGGAACTATGCAATATGGGTATTACTCTGTGCGAAATGAAATAATTAGGCCTAAGAGAGACGATAAATCTTATGGGTTACAATCAACAAGTTGATGCTAATATATGAGAAAAACAGATCCGACTTGGAATTCCAGGTCGAATCTATTCTTTTGTATAGCAAGTGGGGAAATGTTAGTTCCGCAGATGTTGGTGAGGAATTAGATGTTTGGAGTATCCCAAATCTTTGTTTGGGTTGCATTGATGGTGACAACCTGACCGCCGACAGAGATAATGAATTCACCCGCTTCGAGAGTCCATCTGCCATCGGCACCCACGAAGGCGAGGTCAGAGGCAGGGATGGTGAGTGTAACCGTCTTGGTTTCGCCCGGTTGCAACTCAATCTTGGTGAAGGCACGCAGACGACGGCTGTCTGGTACAATCGAAGCAATCAAATCGCTGCTATACAGGAGAACTGCCTCTTTGCCAGCCATAGAACCTGTGTTGGTGACATCGACCGAGAAGGTCAGTTGATCGTCGGCTGTAAAATCGGTGACCGAAGCCTTCAGGTTGCTGTAGGCGTAGGTGGTGTAGGAGAGGCCAAAGCCAAAGCCCCATTGCTGGGTGATTTTGGCGTCATAGTCGTAGGCACCTGCCATGGTGCTGACCTGTTCCGAAACCTTATAGTCATAATTGATGAGCGAATTGATCTCCTTAGGATAGGTGTAAGGCATCTTGGCGCAGAAATTGGCATCACCAGCCAAGAGATTGGCCAACGCATCGGCACCATAGTTTCCAGGGAGGAAAATATCCACAACAGCTTGTGTCAAAGGCTCAATATCAGCAATGAGGCGAGGACGGCCACCATTGAGAATCAGTACGATAGGCTTGCCAGTTTTGGCCAATGCCTTGACCAGATCTTTCTGGTTCTGAGAGAGGTTAAGATCTGTAAGATTGCCCGGTGTCTCGCAATAGGAGTTTTCGCCCACACAAGCCACGATGATGTCTGCACGATTGGCAGCAGCTACTGCCTTGGCAATCTGTGGTTCGTTCTCTGACCACCAAGAGCCTCGTTCGTTGTAGGTTACGCCCTGTTCGAGGATCACATTCTGTGTGCCGAACTTATTACAGAGTGCCTCGTAGATAGTGTTGTATGGCTCGACGAATTCTGCATCGTTGGTACCTTGCCAAGTGTATGTCCATCCGCCATTCAGGCAACGTATCTGGTTGGCATTAGGACCAGTGACGAGGATTCGCTTGCCCTGAGCGATAGGTAGTATGCCATTGTTCTTGAGCAGAACTTCGGTTTCTTCGGCAGCATGTAGCGACTTCTCTGCCCACTCCGCACAAGCAAACTTAGGATAGTCGGAACGATGGGTATCTGGGGTATCGAACAATCCCAGACGATATTTTAGCCGAAGGATGCGACGTACAGCATCGTCGATACGAGACATGGGTACCTCACCCTCCAGGACGAGTTCCTTCAGGAGCTTGCAGAAATCGACGCTGTATGGATCCATGCTCATGTCGATGCCAGCATTGATGGCAATACGAATGGCGTCTTTTTTGTCTTTAGCAACCTTCTCGCGAGTGTACAGATTATTGATATCTGCCCAGTCGGTGATGATCATACCATCCCAGTTCAAATCCTCTTTGAGCCATTGGGTGAGGTATTCGTAGCTGGCATGTACAGGTACACCATTGATGGACGCAGAGTTGACCATGATCGTCATGGCTCCTGCTTGGATGGCAGCTTTGAATGGCTCAAAATACTTCTCACGCAGCATCTGAGGCGATACGTATGCAGGCGTACGATCTTTGCCCGACCACGGAGCACCATAGGCAAAATAGTGCTTGACCGAAGTAGCTACGTGATTGCCATCGATATGGTTATTGTCGCCACCCTGATAACCACGCACGGCAGCTTCGACCATGCGAGAGGTGACAATAGGATCTTCGCCATAGCTCTCCCAGATACGCGACCAACGAGGATCACGGCCGAGGTCGATGGTTGGATTAAATACCCAGGGACAATCGGCTGTTCGGCTCTCGTAGGCACAGATTTCCGATGCTTGGTAGGCGAGGTCGGTATTGAACGAAGCTGCCACGTTGATGCTTTGAGGGAAGATTGTTCCTCCCTTGATGTAGGTAACGCCATGGTTATTGTCGAGGCCGAAGATGCAAGGAATACCGATTTGTTTCATTGAGAGTTCCTGAATCTTGGGGACGATTTCCTGCCAATGTTCAGGCGAAAGAGCTTTGCCCGGAGCATTCAGGATGGAACCGACTTTCCACTTGGAGATGATGGAGTCGAGTGCTTCGGCATCGATTCCCCATCTTCGTTCGATGGTTCCTTCGTAGATGTCGAGACCATAGTTTCCCAGGCGAGCATTGATTTCTTCGTCGGTAGCGGCCAGCATCTCGTCCAACTGCTGTTGGGTGCTACCATATTGTTGCAATACTGCTTTGAGCTTATTTCTGTCAATCTTAAAGTCTCCTTTGATTCGGTTCGAGCCGATAAGATCGATGTTGAGTTGGAGCATCTGTCCGATTTTCTCGTCGAGGGATAGCTTGTTGATCCACATTTCGACATTCTTTTCGATAGAGGGATCCTGCGGTATGGCGGGAGCAACATTAGGCGTTTTTCCGCTCTGACAACTTGTTAGGAGTAGTGTCCCAAAAGCAAGTGCAAGGAATGTTTTCTTCATATAGGTTTGTTGTTTCGGTTATAGATTTAACAGATGCAAAATTACAGGAATTACGCATTATTTCCAAATTTCTTCATCTATAAATAGTATCCATTGCATAACAATATAACCAATTGTTATCTCACTATAGCAAAAAAATAGATGTAATACAAAGTTCGCAACTTCGGCGATTGTGCCTCTTTTTAGGACTAATTATGATAGAATTTTGCATCATTACGTAAATAAAAGAGAATTTATAACTATTTTTGCGCGTTAAAATAAATTGCTAAATAATAAATAACTGATTGTTTCATTATTATGAAGAAACTGATTTTTACATTGTTTTTGGTTATTGTGTGTTCTACTTCTTTTGCCCAGATGCCTAAGACTGTTCTGAAGGATATCAATGGTAAAAGTGTTGCCGTTGATACCATCGGTACTCATGGTCAGCCTGTCATCGTCGATTTCTTTGCTACCTGGTGCAAGCCTTGCCGTCGCGAGCTTAACGCCATCGCAGAGGTTTATGATGATTGGAAAAAGGAGGGTGTACGTCTTGTAGCTATCAGCTGCGACGAAGCTCAGAATGTACAGAAGGTTAAGCCTCTTGTAGCTCAGGAAGGTTGGGAATATGAAGTTCTGCTCGATGCACAGGGCGACGTTAAGCGTGCCTTTGGTATTCAGAGCATCCCATTCGTTGCTGTCATCGATGGTAATGGTAATATCGTTTATCGCCACACCGGTTACACCGATGGCGGTGAGGAGGAGATCATCGAAGCAGTTCGTAAGTGCAAGAAGGGCAAGAAATAATGAGGAAGAGCATTACACTGGCTGCTTTGTCGGCCTTTGCTGCCACAGCCTTGGCTGAGATCAACATCTCAGGCTCTGTGCAGAGCGATATGATGGTTGCTCCGCAGGTGGATGAGGCCATCGGCGCTTATGCCGACTCATACGACAACAAGTCGTTCCTCACCAACACTTATGCAGAGTTCCTCGGACAGAGCGAGCACCTTGATTTCGGAGCCCGCTTTGAATTGACCCAATGGCCAATGCCTGGCTTCAACGATCCTTACAACAAGTTCAAGGGCTGGGGCCTGCCAAACTTCTGGGTCAAGGGTCGTTTGGGTAAGGTCAACCTGACTCTCGGCACTTTCTATGAGCAGTTCGGTTCGGGTTTCATTCTCCGTACCTACGAACAGCGTTCATTGGGCGTCGACAATTCCCTGTTGGGTGCCCGTCTGGCTATTCAGCCGCTGAAGGGTGTCTCGATCAAGGCCTTGAGTGGTCTGCAGCGTCGCTATTGGTCGTGGGACAAGGAGTCTGTCGTTTCGGGTGCTGATCTGGATCTCTCGATCAATGACTGGTGCGATGCCATGTCTGAGAAGGGCCATTACCTGAGTCTTGGTGCTTCGTGGGTAAACAAGTACGAAAAGGCAGACACCGACATCGCAGCCGATATGATCAACTACCGCCTGAAGGTACCGGAGTTCGTGAATGCTTTCGATATGCGTCTGCAATATCAGTTCGAGGGGCTCTCGCTTTTGGCCGAATATGCACAGAAGAGTCAGGATCCGAACTCGCTCAACAACTACAACTACGGTAAGGGAACAGTCTCGATGCTTTCGATGACCTATACACAGGGTGGTCTTTCGTTGCTGGCGCAGGCCAAGCGTTCGGAGAATATGTCGTTCCGTTCGGTTCGTACTTCAAGTCCATTGTGTTCGGCAGGTTATATCAACCATTTGCCAGCCTTCACGCTTGACCATACCTATGCCTTGGCTGCTCTTTACCCATACGCAACCCAGATGGAGGGCGAGTGGGCCTATCAGGGTCAGGTGGGTTACACCTTCAACCGCAAGCATAAGTTGAAACTCAACTACTCGTTGGTGAAGGGGCTAGAGAACAATCTCAGCAAGGGCGAGCGTGGTAGTGATGGTGTCGAAAATGACTTCTTCAAGACGGGCGACATCTTCTACCAGGATTTCAACCTGCAATATGATGCCCGTTTCAGCAAGAGCTACGAGATGCATTTCCTCTACATGTACCAGCAGTATAACAAGGGTGTCATTCAGAACGAGGGCGGCAACATCTATAGCAATATCTTTATTACTGAGGGTAAATACAAATTCAACCGTAAGTATTCATTGCGTGGAGAGTTGCAGTATCTGACCACCGAGCATGAGAGCGGTGACTGGTATTTCGGATTGTTGGAACTTTCGATGGCTCCACATTTTATGGTGTCGGTAAGCGATCAGATTGGTCATACAGAACCCACACCAGGTGAGTATGGAGATTTGACCCATTACTATAACGTTGCAGCTACCTATAACTACGATGCCCATCGTGTCATGTTGAGTTTCGGACGTACACGTGCCGGATACAACTGTACGGGTGGCGTTTGCCGTTATGTACCTGCTTCGAAGGGATTGACCATCAACTATAACTACAGTTTCTAAATGATGAAGAATAGATTTTTTAATTTCTGGTTTGTCCCATTGTTACTTGCTGCAGTCGCCTGCTCTGAAATATCGGAGGAGGAACGTTTGGTTTATGTGGCACCCGTAGAGGCAAGTCGTAAGGTTCTGATCGAGGATTTTACCGGACAGAAATGTATTAACTGTCCATTGGCAACTGAGGTCATCCACAAAATGCAGGAACCAGAGGCTTATGGCGATAATGTTATCCCGGTCGCCATCCATTGTGGTCCATTTGGCATTGCCAATACCAATCCGGCGACTGGTTTGATGACCGACGATGGAAAAGAATACTGGAATCATTGGTTCTCAAACAGCCAGGGTCAGCCGGTCGCAATGATCAATCGAGGTGAGGCTACCAACGATTATACCAATTGGCCAATGGTTGTCGCTTCGGCTATACAGCTGACAACCGATGTGAATATCGCGTTGGACGCCAAATACGATAGTGTCTCGTGCAAGATTACTGTAGCAGCCACTCTTTCTGCTACCGATGGAAAGAGTGCCAAGGTGCAGGTATGGTTGACTGAGGATAATATTGTTGCCAGACAGCAGATGCCAGACAACAAGACAAATAGGGAATATGTTCACAATCATGTGTTCCGTTCTACCATGAATGGTCTGTGGGGTGAGGATATCAATTTTGGCAAAACAGAGAGTCTTCTCACTTGGAGCATCGATGCCCAGGATTACTGGAAACCTGCCGATATGCATGCCATTGTATTCGTCTATGATGAGAGTGGCGTTTTACAGGCTGAGCAGACGAATGTGGTAATCAACAACTAAGCGAAAACAACTTAATAATATTATATGAAGAAAACTTTTACACTTTTTGTAGCAGCTTTGATGGCTGCAAGTACTTTTGCCCAAGTGGTAATGGTTGATCCTGCTGGTAAGGAATATGCCAATGGCGAGACCATGACTATTGTAGGTATACCAGAGGATGGTGAGGTTGTTTTCCCATCTCCTTCGGTTAAGAATAAGGGCGCAGAGGCTGTATCGGTCAAGTTGGGAGTCAATGTCATGACTTTGCCAGCCAATACTCAGGTTCAGCAGTGCTTTGCTGGCAATTGTTTCATGTATGAGCAAACTGGCATCAACGAAACAGGAACTGTTAGTGTTGCTGCAGGTGAGACCAAGTCTGCTGCTACCGAATGGTCTTGCTATGATTTTGAGAAGGACGCTCCTTCACAGGCCGAGTGCGTTATTGAATTTACCATCTATGCCAATGGTGTGGCAGGAGACAAGGTAACAGTCATTTATTCAAACAATCCGACTAAACTGAAGTCTGTACTCAATGCTGTTAAGGTGGAATCAGCCTATACAATGCTCGGTCAGAAGGCTGTTGCTGGTCAGAAGGGTATTCTTCTTCAGATGATGAGTGATGGCTCTGTTCGCAAGGTTGTTGTAAAGTAAATCATTCTGTTTATTAATTAATATTCTATTTGATGAAGAGATTTTTTATTCTTGCCGTGACTGCAATGATGTCATTGGCAGCTATGGCTCAGAGCGAGTTCAAAATGAACCGCAATCTGATGCTCAAGGACAATGTAGCAAAGGCACCTGCTGCTGTTGCCGAAACTGAAGACCTTTGGGGGTATTATTTAGGTGATTTCGGTAACGATATCTATGGTTTGGGTACTGGATCAAAAGGAACTTTCCGTGTTGCAATCTTTGTTCCAGGTAATGGCGTTTTGCAAGGAGCCAAGATCACTGCCGTGAATTTGCCAATCATTTCTGCTAAGTCTTCTGCAGTATCTGTTTGGGGTGGTTCTTCTTTGGGTTCTTCAGAAGCATTCTCAAAGAGTGTTGCCAGTGTTGCTGTAGGCTACAACAAGGTGGAACTTGATACTCCTGTTACTATTCCAGCTCAGGGCCTTTATGTCGGCTATACCTTTACTGTTAGTACTGCAACTACACAGGATGACCAATATCCTATTGCTACTACCCAAACGAATATGAGCACTGGAGGCCTTTATCTGGCTACTTCGGCAACTGCTGCTTTCGACGATTATTCTTCTCAGTTTGGTGTTTCTGCTCTCCAGATATTTGTGGATGGTATGGTTTTGCCTGAGAACTCTCTTGTGATTAATGGCCTGTATGCCGACGCTTGTGCTATGGGCGGTAAGGCAACCGTTTTGGTTTCGCTCGGTTCTGATAGCAAGAATGAGATTAAGAACTTCGGCTATACTATGAATGTAAATGGAGTAGAGACCACAGGCACATGTACGATGGAGACTCCTATTCCTGCAGGTCTGTTGAAGTCTGGCTATGCTTCGATTGAGTTTGATGCACCTAATACCATTGGTTCTTTCTCTGCCACGATTGCCATCAATACCGTTAATGGTGTTGAGAATGAAGCCGGCAATGCTGCTTCGGAGTTTGCTTTCATAACTTTAACTCACATTGTACCACGCGTTAGTGTTATCGAGGAATATACGGGTACTGGATGTGGTTACTGTCCACGTGGTTGGGTCGGCATGGAGGCCGTGAAGGAGAAACGTGCTGATAATGCTTTGGTCATTGCATGGCACAAATATAATTCCAGTGACCCAATGTATGCGTCTGCATACGCATCCCTTCCGTTTGATGGCGCTCCACAGTGCTGCGTTGATCGTAAGACTTTCCCAGATCCATATTTCGGTGAGGGCCAGGAGGGTATTCTAAACTGCCTTGATGCTTATAATACTTCAACCCCTTTGGTTGACATTACAGCAGCTGAGGCTATTATCGATAATGACCTGAATGTGACGGTTAAGTCGAACACGGAGTTCCTCACCAATGTAAATGGCTATACTATAGCATTCGTTCTTACTGCTGATAGTCTGCGTGGTACCACAACTGCATGGAAGCAGTCTAATTATTTTTATTCTGCAACAACTGCTTCTGCCGGTGTCTTGGACGACATGCCTGAACTCTCTTATTTCTGCAAGGGTGGCAAGTATGGCCAGTCATCAGTCTTACTGACATTTAACGATGTAATGATTGCAAGCAGTTATGTGAGTGGAAAGAGCACGGTGCCAGCCTTTACTGCCGATCAGCAGGTGGCAGGCAATACAGCAGCTTCGGAATATACCCTTACAATGCCAACTAAAGCCACTTTGGTAAATGCTCTCCAGTATAACAAGATTTTCGCCAATGTGCTTGTTATTGACAATAATGGCTACATTGCCAACGCTAAGCGTGTACCGGTCTTGACTGCTGATGGTACAGAATTCCGCCAGCAGTATTACAAAGTAACATACAAGGTGGATGGCGAAGTCTATGCTACAGATAGTGTCTTGTCTGGAACAGCCCTATCAATTGCTAATCCTACCAAGGAGGGTTATACCTTCTCCGGTTGGAGCGCAAGCGTAATGCCTGCTCATGATTTGGAGGTTAATGGTAGCTTTACGATCAATACCTACTCTGTTACCTTATCTACAGGTAACGGTGGTACAGCTAATGTAAGTAATACCAAACCTCAGTATGGCAGTTCGGTTGTCTTGACTGTCACTCCAAATGAAGGCTATAAATTAGCGAAGGTAACGGTAAATAGTAAAGATGTAACAGCGGATGTCGTTGATAACACTTATACTATCGATTTGATTAAGGCTAATGTGAAGATTGCTGTAACCTTCTCTGCTGTGGAATCTGGTATTGAACAAATTGCTTCTGATACTGTCGATCGTGCTTCGTATGATCTGTTCGGCCATCAGGTTCTGACTCCTGTCAAGGGTAGTCTTTACATCCGCAAGGGCCGCAAGATGATTATTAAGTAATCACTTCCTTTAATCTCATAAAAAACGCGAGTTTTGCTGCCTCCGAAAATTTCGGAACGAGCAAAACTCGCGTTTCGTTGCTTCCGAAGTTTTGGATTCGAGCAAAACTCTTGTTTCGTTGCTTCCGAAGTTTTGGATTCGAGCAAAACTCTTGTTGCGTTGCTTCCGAAGTTTTAGATTCGAGCAAAACTCTTGTTGCGTTGCTTCCGAAGTTTTGGATTCGAGCAAAACTCTTGTTTCGTTGCTTCCGAAGTTTTAGATTCGAGCAAAACTCGTGTTGCGCTGCTTCCGAAGTTTTAGATTCGAACACCCTCTATGCAGATAATGAAAAACCGACCCTCTGGAAAGAGAGCCGGTCATTTTTTTGTATGGTTAACGTCGCAGAGCAACGATTACTTCTTGCAAACCTTGATGGTCTTGGTCTGGCCGTCAGCGGTCTTGGTAGTAACGAGATAAGTACCCTTGTTCAAGTCCTTGATGCTGCCAGTGGTGTTTACAACCGCACCGTTGAGGTCTGTAACAACCATTGAGGTAATCTTGTTGTTGGCTGCAAGAGTCTTGATGCTTGTGTAATCATCGAACGAAGTGAGGTCGATGATATAACCAAGAATATACCAATCAGCATTTACATTGCCTTCGTTGTAAGTCCAGCCGCAGATGATAGAACCATCACGGTTGCATGAGGTAGTACCACCCAGTACCAGTTTGTCTGCTGGCTCCTCAAGTGGCTCCCAGGTCTCCTGGTCAAACGCGATAATCTCGACAGTCAGACTCTTTTTGTACAAATCAGCTGCCTTAGCGCTCTTGGTTGCGATGTAGTCCTCTAATGGAGCCGCCTCTGTACTTCCGATGTTCATTACGTGAGCGGTACGCTGCCACATGCTTCCATTGTATGAAGAATGAAACAATACAGTGCCATCGGACATGATGCCAGATGCAGAGCCCTCCTGCTCACACATCTCGAGAGCGTCGGTCTCAATATTGTAACGGTATACAAAATTCTGGTCAGGATCCCAGAAAGATTCGCCTGGCTGAACATAGGTCATTGCAGCATATTTGCCATCGGCCGAGAGGTAAGCGATGTTAAACTCGAAAGAGGCTCCGGTGGTATTGGCTTGATAACTGTCAAAATAGGCATTAAGAGAATCCTGATAAGCCTGGTCCTCGACCTGATATTTGTTAAAGAGAGAATCGTAGATAGTCATGTTCTCGCCACTCAAGAAGTCTGAAGGGTTAGGATAGTATGATGGCCATTCTCCGGTTTCATATGCAGCCATCAAAGAATCCATATAAGCCTGAGATGCTGTCTCGTATGCAGTCATGCCTGCTTCGTCCATATAATCCTCTGCATTAGGCATCTGAGGCTCATAGGTAGGATATGGTGCGAACACTCCATTTGGATCATAGACCTTATCCGCAAGGATCAGCTCATAGCTCCATTTGCCTTCGGCATCCTGATGATAGACGATTGGATAAACGCAGAAACCAGAGTTGTCGGTAATCTGACCGATGATGGTCTTGCCATCGGCACTCATATCACGAGCGGTAACATACTGAGGAACTGCGCCGGTGAAGTCTGCCTTTGGATAAGGCAGAACAGTGTACTGGCCATAGGTGCCATCAGCCTGTTTGTCCCAAACTACAGGAACGAGCATTGGCTCTTTGGCATCCATTGAGAATGCATCCATAGCAATGCCACCACAAATACGGCTTCCATCAGGAGTGATAGCATCTGCACTGTTGATTTTGCCAGGTTCCAAATCAGACTCCTTTACAGGAAGGAGAGTCCACTCGCCATTCTTAAGGATGGCTGGAGTATTGTCGGTAGTCTGACCAACCATGGTGTTGTCGTCCGAAAAGATGTGTCCGAAACCAATGTTGTAATGGATGCCGGTCTCATCGTTTGCTTCGAAGATGGTAATCTTTTTGTCCTCATCGGTAGCCTTCAGGTCGAGAAGATAGAGGGTACCTTCGTTGGTGAAAACGGCATAACGGCCATCTTCAGAAACTTTTTCGACGCTTCCTCCATTAACAAGACTAATGTCTTGTGCTGACATAGAGCAGAATGCTGTCATTGCGACAGACACAAGAAGTAAAAATTTCTTCATGTTGTTTGTTGTTTGATTAATTAGTTGTTGAGTGAAATTTCTTTCAAATGATTTAAACGTGTAGTCTTTTCAACTTACATCCCAATCCAAATCGGAAGCAAAGATACAAAAAAAAATAACAATCTGACCCATTTGTTGATATTTTTTTTAATAATAGTCAACAAAATAGCCAGATTGCATAGTGTTTGATTTCTATACTAAACGAATTTTATTTCTGATTGATGCGGATGGAACCGGAACCGGTTACTCGTTGATCGATAGAATGGTACTTGACAGTGCCCATAATCTGACCCGATCCGGTAACGCGTGCCTTGATGTCCTGAAGCTCGCCATCGATGAGACGAATGTCTCCAGAACCGGTGACGCTCAATGATGCCTCCTTGCTGCTGATATAATCGAACTTAGCACCACCAGAACCGCTTACGGTTGCTTCGAGCTTGTTGCATACTGTATTCTTGGCCATGATATCACCCGAACCTGTGACGTTGCCATCGAGACGTTTGCAAGAGATCTTGTTTGCGCGGATATCACCCGAACCGGTAATGTGGAGGTCCAGATCGTCTTCGCAGATCAGTTCCTCGATCTTGACACTTGCACTTCCGGTCACCTTGACATTCATTTCGTCGTTGGTACAATTTACCTTTGCGGCAATTACATCACCAGAGCCGGTACACTTGATTCCTTTCAGTTTTGGGGCATAAACGACTACCTGCAGCCAAAGATTGCGATAGGTGCCAGCTTCGAGAGATACGTTGACCGCACCATTCTTGTACTGGGTCTGAACACGGCAGAAGAGATCTTTGTCGCCCTGAATGATCACTTTGCTTTCAGAACTCTCTACATATACAATGTTGAGCGGACCGTTGTTGACAATCTCGCTGATCTCCTGCATGGCACGTTGCTCCTGCTCTGCACCATCGAAACTCTTGTTCGAGAAAGAGTAAATTTTGGTTCTAACACCACCGATATTCAAGAGGTCGGCTTTTGCCTCGAATGTGATGGCACTCATCAGGAGTGCAGCCATCATGAATAATGTTTTCTTCATACTTTGTTTATTTTATAGCGATTTTCAATTATAAAATTTGTTCCAAGAACAATCCTATAACGTATCGTTCTTTATTTTGTGACAAGAAGGATGCCATCTTGTTTAGCAATAGATAGTCGAATTTTGCCTTTTTTAACTTTTGGAGCAGAAATTATCGGGTTATCACCGCCAGAATAGAGCAGGAGAGTGGCAGGATCAATTCCCAGTTGTGCAGGTTCGATGGTAAGCTCAAAAGGAGTCTCGTCGGCATTGATGGCTGCAATATACCACTTGTTGCCATGACGACGGGCCATTGCTACCGATTTGCCAGGATATCCGCCCAACAGATGTGTTTCGTCCCAGGTTGTTGGAACTTCGCGTAGGTAATCCATACAGATAGCTGGTGCATCGGTCAGATTGTTGGGTGCAAGAGCAAAGTTCTGGATCGGGTTCTGGAAGAGGACCGTAGTACAGAGCTCAAAGAGATTGGTTGTGATTCGCTGATGACGACGGCTGTTCGAGCGATCCATATACCGGTTCATGAAGCATCCACCGAATTCCATGGCTCCGACGGCATTGCGGATGAATGGATGTGTACAGGTGTTCTGTGCCTCGTTGGTGCAGAATCGCTGATCGAAATAGATATTTTCGCTGGCTAACACAGCTTCGCTGCCGACATAATTAGGATACATGCGTTCCCAACCGCGTGGCAGTGTGCAGCCATGGAAGATAACCATCAAGCCATGATCGTCGGCATCGGAAAGAATCTCTTCGTACAGACGCATGGTCTCTTGTTTGTCTCCGCCAAAGAAGTCCACTTTGATGCCTTTCACACCCATCTCTTTCATCCAGCGCATCTCGCGCTTTCGGATGATACTGTTATCCATGTGATGGATTGGACCCTGAACAATGTCGTTCCAGTAGCCGCTTGAGCTATACCAGAGGAAGACATCCACATTTTTGGAATGGGCGTACTGAATGACATCCTCGATGCTGTGCCCATTGACGGGATTCTCTTTGCGTCCAATCTGCAGATCCCACCAGTTGTCAACCAATACATATTCATAGCCCATAGCCGAAGCGAGGTCGATGTATTTGCATTGATCTTCGTAGTTGATAGAGCCGTCCTGCCAGAGAATCCAACTCCAGGTACCACGTCCGAACTTGTATTCATTCCGAGTTTCATAACGAGGCTCGACAACATCGTACATAACGGTGGTCTCAACAATCGGAGCGAGGTTGTCGGCAATGGTCAATGTGCGCCACGGTGTGGCACCTGGCAAAGAGAAGGCGGGCTCGATGGTTCCATTGCCGTTGTTCTCTTCTGGCATTGGAAAAGCGATTGTAGCGCGGTTCTGACTGAAGTCTGAGAGGTGGGAAGCGCAATAGCGGCTATCCACACCCGTTTCGCTGATAAGCAACCAGAGGTTTGCGTTCTGGTTGTCGTGCACGTTGAACAAGCAAGGGAAGGTCCAGCCGTGGCCGAACTGACTGCGTGTCGTGAGCGGGGCATCGTAGATGTAATCCTCTTCATAGCTTGGCTTGGTTCGTTTCCAGCCAATCATTGCATCGCTCTGAGGACAGACAAATGCAGTTGTTCCATCAGTGAAGGCGAAACCGGTTTTCTCCTCCATTACGCGGATGCTGCCGGTCTCCTTGCCCTCGCGTTTGTTGACTTCGTAACGGAGAGCAATATTATTGTTCGAGAGTTGGAATACTACATCGATAGGCCATCCTTCAGGGTTCTGCATCTGGCATCGCAGACGAGTCGCAACATAGTCGCTGTGAGCCGACTTGGTACGTGTCATGTCGTAGCTGTTACGCACGGTATCGATCTCTGCTTTGATTAGACGAAGATCTTTGGCCAGATCAGCATAGTTGGCAATAAGTCCGACCGACGAAGGGTTAAGAACTGTTTGGCCGTTGTACGAGACAGAGTAGGTCATCTCTGCGCCGGTCTGAACCGAGAGAGACAACTTACCATCAGGGCTGCTGACGGTTTGTGCTGTTGCAGTTCCTGCAATGACAGAGAAGAGGAGGAGCTTACATCTCATAATGGTTCGGATCCTGGGAATAATGGTGACGGTGTACAATTCTCATCTCAAGCAACTCGTGGCAGATCTTGGAATCTTTTCCACCATGTGCTCGACCACCATGTGCAAGCTTGTACACATGACCAGGCATGACCCAGTATTTAAGAGCCAATTTGAAATAGGCGGCACGATGACGTGCAAATAGAACTTTAAGCATATTAGATTAAGTGATTTTGTTTATTTGGGCTTTTTGTTTATTTGACAGAATTAGAACTGGGAGGTTTAAATATTGTATCATTCTCCCAGTAGGAGTGAGGTCATGATGTATGGACCTACAGCCTTGGGATCATTGTCGCGGACAGGCTCATGAATATAGTATTCATAGTTGCCTGTACGATAGTTCTTGCCTCCAAGGCCAGCAACTGCGCAAACGCGAGTGATGGATATGACATCGTCACCATCTTCGCGAATGAAGTAGTTGTTCAAATCATCATAAACCAGTTTGCCGGTTTCGAGGAAGTCCTCAGACAACCAACCGTTCTGTGCACCTTTGACGAAAGTGTAGGCAAACATTACCGAGCATGAGGTCTCGAGGTAGTTTCCATTCCGTTGGCCCTGATCCATAACCTGATACCAGATGCCATAATCTTTGTCGCGCATGCTGCGGATCTTCTCGCAGAGAGGGCTCAGAATAGAGATGATGGAGTCTCTGCCAGGATGCTCCTCTGGAAGGTATCCCAGAACATCGACCATTGCCATGCAATACCAGCCTAAGGCACGTCCCCAGACATGCATGGACTGTCCGTTCTCCGGATTGCACCAGGCCTCCTCTTTGGTTTCATTCCAAGCGTGACGATAAAGTCCATACTCGGGATCGTAGGTATGACGTGCAACGACCATGATCTGGTTGACGACATCGTTGTAGGCATTCTGCTGGGCCTCGCCATCGAGATATCGTTTGGCATACTCACAATAGAATGGTGCCTCCATATAGATGCCATCGAGCCACATCTGGTTCGGATATACTTTCTTGTGCCAGAATCCACCTTCGGATACACGAGGCTGACTCAACAATTGGCTGTAGAGGGTATCAAGTGCAACTTTGAATCGTGGCTCCTGATATTTCTCGTAGGCCATGATGAGCATCTTGCCCGGGTTGATGTGATCGAGGGTATAATTGCTCTTCTTGTAGGTTCGGATGGTGCCATCGGCCATGATCATGCTATCAAGATACTGCTTGACATACTGGTCGACGGTTGCTTCGATGGTTGGATGCTTCTCGGCGGCCATCATCATTGACTGCAGAAGGAGACCATGGGTGTAATTCCATTTCCAAACGGTGTTGAAGTCTATGTTCTTTGCCTCGGGATTGCGCACTATCTCGGATTTGACCATGCGGAGAGAGTTGGTCTCAGCAGCAAATACAGATGTCGCAAGCAAAACAGCGAGTATGGTGATAATATTTCTTTTCATAGTCATTATTGCATTTGAGGGTTCCAGTTATCGACACCTTTCAGTACATTGAGGGCAGAGAATGTACTGGCCTCCTTCGATGTGAGCTGACGGCTCCAGACAACACGATGTGATGTATCAACCGGATTACCCAGCAGATCCTTGCTGTTGTATTCAGCATAACGGACGGTAGTCTTTTTGGTCTCAGGATTGCCCCAAGATTTCCATCCTTGTGGCTGGATGTTTTCCATCTGGCAATTCAGGAAGATGGTTTGTGCCCAATGACGCCAAGGACGACCCAGATAGGCTTTGACGCCTGGTTCGGTGGTAATGCGGCATTCGTTGAAGATGTAACCATAGTTGAGACCCTTGGGTGTGGCAGAGGCGGTTACATATCCATCGCCGATGCAGTGCATCTCGCATCGGTTGAAATAGGCGGTTGCCCATCCAAAGATGTAATCGACCGTACCGCTGATGTAACAATCTTCGTAATACTGTCGGCTCATCTGGTCCTTGGGCATCTGGCTAACCAAGGCTTCAGCCTTCGCCTCATCGCTCTTTGGATCAGATTTGCGTCCGTAGGCATAGAGTGTATCCTGATGTCCGAGGAACTTGCAGCGACGGAAGATGATCTTATCGCCCGAAACCAACGCAGCTACAGCCTGTCCGACTCCGCTCTTTTTAGCCTCCCAGGATACATTTGATGCGGTGTTTTCGAACACAATGCCGCGTGCCTCAAAATCGGTGGCATAGATATATACTGTTGCACTGCCTGATGTCCCTAATTTGCGACCGGTAATGTCGGAGATGCGGTTAGCGTAATCATCGTAAGATATGATGCTCTGACCTTCGGTCTTGGCAATCAGTGTGACATGCGTCTTGCTTGCCGGGATAACCAGCTTCTCCTTGTAGACGCCAGGCTGGAGCAGGATAGTGAGCTCCTGGCTGTTATAGTCAGGTACCGCATTGATTGCCTCCTGGACCGTAAAGAAATCACCAGAACCATCTTTGGCTACAACCAGATCATATTTGCGGATATAGGGTTTGAGGGCAGGAACAGCCTCTCCGATGGCGTCGATGGTGGCACGGCACATCTGACGGGCACCCCAAATGCGGAGGTGAGTATTGTCTTCACGTCCTTTAGGGGCGGCCAGGTTGGTGTCTTTAGGAATCCAACAGAAGAGTTTCTTGCTCTCCTTGATACCCAGGCCTTGAACGAGCTCCTTGCTGATCTTGTTCATCTCAACAAACGGAACCTTGAGGTCACGGGCTACACGACGTGGCGCTTCGAGATAATCATCGACAGTGCCATCAGCACGGGTGATGATGTGTGTTTCGATCAGGGTGTCACCCTCCTGCTTCTGGGTTGTTCCCTTACCAAAGAGGTCATCCTCTTCGGCGGCATTCTTATTTTCGAAGAAGTTGCGTCGTGCGATGGCATTGAAAAGAACCGGGATGCCACCCTTCTGACGGGTCTGTTCGACAAAGAGACGGAGCATACCATCGAAAGAGGTGGTAATGCTGTCGTTTGTAACTCCCCACTGATCTGGACATGGTGCTGGTTCCGGCCAACCTGGACGAGTGCCTCGACGGGCTGATTTGATCTTCTCGTCGTTGTGTCCGAATTGGATGAACACATAATCTCCCGGCTGGAGTTTATCATATACTTTCTGCCATTCACCCTCGAGATAGAAACTCAGGGAAGAACGTCCATTGAGTGCATGGTTTTCGACAACGACATCGTCGCTGAAGAATCCGCTGAGCATCTGTCCCCAACCTCGTTCCTGATTGTCCTTGTCGGTCGGTTTGTTGGCCATGGTACTATCACCGATAGTGTAGACCGTGACAGCGTGAGCGCTGCAGGCGATGATCAATGTGCTGATGAGTGAGAAAAACTTTTTCATATTATGAGAGTAAATAGGCAATGTTGCTGGTAAACAACTTCACGGCAATGGCGAGAAGAATGATACCGAAGAACTTGCGAAGGACATAGATGCCGCCCTGCCCGAGCACTCGTTCAAGAGCGCGGACGTTGCGTAATACTATATAAACAATGAGGATATTCAAGGCCAGAGCCAAAAGAATATTCATAATGCTATATTCAGCACGAAGGGAGAGGAGTGCGGTAAAGGTACCGGCACCTGCAATGAGCGGAAAGACAACCGGCACGATGGTCGTTGAGCCTTGGGGTCCATCGCTATAACGGAATATCTCACGACCGAGTGTCATCTCAAGTCCCATCAGGAAGATGACGACACCACCGGCAGCTGCAAACGAATGAATATCTACGTTGAAAAGATCAAGAATCGTACTTCCGGCAAAGAGAAATGCAACTAAGACGATCAGAGAATAGAGCGCAGCTTTAACCGCATTGACCGGACCGGACTTCTGCTGGAGGTCAATGACCACTGGCGTAAGTCCTGTCACGTCAATCATAGCGAAGATGACAATAAATGCTGAAAGAAATTCCTGGAAATCGAAAGACATATATTACTGATTTTCGATGTTATTTTGCTGTCAGAAGTTCCTGATAACGTTTTTTGTTCGAAAGAATGTCGATAGCCTCCTGGAAGACATTAGAACGACGATTCATGATGCGGCTGAAAGATCCCTGTTCAAAAAGATCGGTAGCGATATTCGCTTTGATCTGCATCTTCAGGAGCTCCTTGGAGCTCTCGATTTCAGAATCGATGATTTCGACACTGTCAACGCGGGCTTTATTGCACAAATCTGCAATCATCTCGTCGGTCACTTCAAACCCTTTGTCGAAGGACTCGAAATCTGCATAGATATCGTGGAGATGCTTCTGGTTCTCTTTGAAATAATTCAAGATCCATCGGTTCGTATAGCCCTTGGCTATCAATGTTCGATGGGCCTTTGAAAGTTTGGTTGTGTCGAGTGGAACAAAGACGTCTGGCATGATCGCACCACCGCCATAGACGGTTCTATTGCCATGAGTGACATATTTCAGCGAATCTGAAAGGTGGATGGAATCGACAGATGTAAATTCTCCATTCTTGTAACGTGTCAAAAGATCTTTGCGATAACCTTCATGATCGCCTTTCTTGAATGGCTTCTGGATGCAGCGTCCGGAAGGAGTATAATAATGTGCAATGGTAAGTCGGATCATAGCTCCGCTTGGAAGTTCAATCGGACGCTGAACGAGACCCTTGCCGAACGAACGACGACCAATGACTACACCGCGGTCCCAATCCTGAATGGCACCGGTAAAGATTTCGCTCGAAGAGGCACTCTCTTCGTCGATGATAACTACCATATTGCCTTTGAACGGATTTTCGCGGTTGGCATAATGATTCTTGCGAGGTTCACGACGACCCTCGGTATAGACTACCATCTCACCTTTGTTCATGAAGAGACTGGCTAACTGAACGGCACTCTCCAAGTAGCCGCCGCCATTGCCCTGAAGGTCGATGATGACACTCTTCATGCCCTTCTTCTCCAGACTCTTGATGGCCTCTTCGACCTCGTTAGGGGTGGTTATGGCAAAACGGGCAACTTTGATGTAACCGATGGTTGGAGTTGCCATATAATATCCGTCGACGCTGTAGACAGGAATCTTATCGCGGATGATATTGAAATCAATCAGCTCACCTTCGCGCAGGATGGAGATCTTGACCATGGTGCCTTTGTCTCCACGCAGACGACGCTGAATCTCTTTGTTCGACATTCCGACACCGGCTATGGCAGAATCGTTGACAGCCACGATACGGTCACCTGCCATAACTCCCACCTTTTCGGATGGTCCACCCACGACGGTGTTGATGATTAACAGCGTATCGTGCTCCATCTGATAACGCACACCAATGCCCTCGAAGTTTCCTCCGAGGCCTTCGTTCATACTTTTTACTTCGTCGGAGGTCAGATAGGTTGAGTGAGGATCCAGCTCTTTGAGCATACCTCGAATCGCATCCTCTGCCAACTTGTCGGTATTGACTGAGTCAACGTAGAAGTAATCGGTATAAAGAAGCGCGTTCTGTACGTCAGAGATTGCGGTACGGACATCAGCTCGTACGTACGCGCATGCGCATAATATAAATAATGAGAATATAAAAGATCTTTTCATTTATTACAGGTTATGAACAACCAAAGGGAATCCCTCCGGAATAAAATCGCTGACATCCTTGCCGTAGCTGAGGAGCTCGCGAACTGTTGTTGAAGTAATGTGTGCCATAGCAGGCTCGTTGAAGAGCAGTATGGTTTCGATACCAGTCAGGTGTCGGTTTACGTCGGCCAAAGCACGTTCGTACTCAAAGTCGATTACCGTACGTACACCTCTTAAAATATGTGTGCAATGCAATTCCCGTGCGATGTCGGTTGTCAAGTTGGTATAGGAAACCACTTTGATGCGCGGTTCGAACTGATAGAATTGGGAGATCATACGGACACGATCATCTACGGTGAACATGCCGGTCCGTTTCTGTCCATTATGGCCGATGGCAATGACGATCTCATCAGAGAACTCCAATGCACGGCGTACGACACTTTCGTGCCCTTTGGTGAATGGATCAAATGATCCAGGAAATATAAGTTTCAATTCTAATATTGTTAAATATAAAGTTTGAAGTTAAAATAGTTACTTCTATTTTTCACTTTTCCTTTATCCTTTTTCCTTTCAATTTATGTGCGCACGCATCAATTGACGGCATCCTCTTCGATGACGAGGTTGTTGATGATGAATTCCTGTCGTTCCATGGTGTTCTTGCCCATGTAGTATTCAAGCATCTCATGTACGGCATCCTCCTTGCGGAGCATGACGGTATCGAGTCGCATTTCAGCGCCGATGAAGTGCTTGAACTCGTCGGGCGAGATTTCACCAAGACCTTTGAATCGGGTAATTTCGGCCGTACTGCCACATTCTGCGATAGCAGCCAAACGCTCCTCTTCGGTATAACAGTAGCGGGTGAGCTTCTTGTTGCGGACGCGGAACAATGGCGTCTGAAGAATATACACGTGACCCGTGCGGACCAACTCGGGGAAGAACTGCAGGAAGTATGTCATCAGCAAAAGACGGATGTGCATACCATCGACATCGGCATCGGTTGCGATAATTACCTTGTTGTAACGCAATCCGTCCAGTCCGTCTTCGATGTTGAGTGCAGCCTGGAGCAGGTTGAACTCTTCGTTCTCGTAACAGACCTTCTTGGTCATGCCAAAGCAGTTAAGCGGTTTGCCTCGAAGCGAGAATACAGCCTGTGTTTCGACATTTCGGCTCTTGGTAATGGAACCTGATGCTGAATCACCCTCAGTGATGAAGATGCAGGACTCCTCCTGTTTGTCGCCCTTGACGTCGTTGTAGTGAACGTGACAATCGCGGAGTTTGCGGTTGTGCAGGTTGACCTTCTTGGCACGCTCCTTAACCATCTTGGACAGGCCGGCCAGCTCTTTGCGCTCCTTCTCGTTGCTCGAGATCTTGCCTAACATGATTTCGGCAGTCTCGCTATCACGGTGCAGATAATTGTCGAGTTCTCGTTTGAGGAAGTCGCCCACGAACTTCTGGATAGAGAGAGAATCCGGATCATTCGAATCGACACGGGTAGAACCTAACTTGGTCTTGGTCTGTGCCTCGAACACTGGTTCCTGAACCTTGACGGCGATGGCTGCAACCATTCCGTTTCGGATGTCGCTGAACTCAAAGTTCTTGGCAACGTAGAACTCCTTGATGGTGCGGGCTGCACTCTCCTTGAAGGCTGCCAGATGGGTACCACCTAATGAGGTGTACTGACCATTGACGAAGCTGTAATACTCTTCGCCATAGCTGTTGCCGTGGGTGATAACTACCTCGATGTCCTCGCCAATTAGATGGATGGGTGTGTAGAGTGGGGTAGAGTCCATGCGGGCATTCAGCAAGTCGGCCAAACCATTCTTACTGATGAATCGTTTGCTGTTCAGGGTGAGCGTGAGACCCGTATTCAGATAACTGTAGTTGCTGAGAAGTGTCTCTACAAATTCCAGACGGTACTTGTAGTTCTCGAAGATGGTGTTGTCTGGGATGAACTCGATATAGGTGCCGTTAGGCTCATCGGTTGATTCAATCTCTCGTTCTTCGATGATTTTTGCTGCCTTGTAGGTAATCTCTTTTTTCTGACCATCACGAATGGCACGGGCAAAGAAATAAGAGGAGAGGGCATTGACAGCCTTCAAACCTACACCATTCAGACCAACAGACTTCTTAAACGCCTTTGAATCGTATTTACCACCGGTGTTGATCTCCGAAACGCAAGCATTGAGTTTGCCCAATGGAATACCACGGCCGAAGTCGCGTACGCAAACTCGACCCTCTTCGTTGATCTTAACCTCAATACGCTTACCGAAGCCCATCGCATACTCGTCGATAGAGTTGTCGATGACCTCCTTCAGCAAGATATAAATACCATCGTCGGCATGGCTACCGTCGCCCTGTTTACCAATATACATACCTGGACGTCGGCGGATGTGTTCCGTCCACTCCAAGTGCTGAATCTGGTCTTCGCCATATTGTGCGATGGCTTCGGCATTTGCCAACTGTTCGTCTAATGTCTGTTCTTCGTTAGGCATTTCAATTTTCAGTTATCAATAGTCATTTTTCAATTATCAGTTCAGTCTCAGAGCGCAGATTACATGCGCTCTGGAACTTCGATGCCCAACAGCTTCATCGCAGTCTTGATGACGCGAGCTACACAAGCAGAGAGCACGAGACGAAGCTGTCGTTTCTGCTCGTCCTCCTCCTTCATGATTGGAGTGTCGTGATAGAACTGATTGTATTCCTTGGCGAGCTCGTAGGCATAATTGGCAATCTGTGCAGGACTGTATTCACGACCAGCACGAAGTACCACGCCTTCGAAGTCTACCAACTTCTGGATCAAAGTCTGCTCCTTCTCGCTGATCTCAACACCCTCCAGATTTGCGTTCAGGGTATCGTTCACGCCAGCCTTGCGAAGCACACTCTTGATACGAGCATGGGTGTACTGGATGAATGGACCGGTATTGCCATTGAAGTCGATGGATTCGGCTGGATTGAAGACCATGTTGTTGATTGGGTTGACCTTCAGAAGGAAATACTTCAAGGCACCGAGACCAATGATGCGATAGACGTTGTTCTTTTCGTCATCGGTCATATCTGCCAGACGCTCTGAGCTGACCTCTTTGGCGTCGTTGATCATGGATGCCATCAGGTCGTCAGCATCAACGACAGTACCCTCACGGCTCTTCATACGGCCATTAGGCAACTCAACCATACCATAGCTGAAGTGTACAAGGTCCTTACCCCACTTGAAACCGATACGGTCGAGGAGGAGTGACAATACCTGGAAGTGATAGTTCTGCTCGTTGCCTACGACATAGATCATCTTGTCTATAGGGAAGTCCTGGTAACGGAGCTTGGCGGTACCGATGTCCTGAGTCATGTAAACCGAGGTGCCATCCTTGCGGAGCAGGAGCTTCTGGTCGAGGCCTTCGTTGGTGAAGTCTGCCCAAACCGAACCATCCTCCTTGCGGAAGAACTTACCATCCTTCAAGCCGTCGAGCACAAGGTCCTTGCCCTCAAGATAGGTGTTTGATTCGTAATAGATCTTGTCGAAACCGACACCCATCTGCTTGTAGGTCTCGTCGAAGCCGGCATAAACCCATTCGTTCATCTTGGCCCACAAGCTGCGAACTTCAGGATCAGCAGCCTCCCACTTGCGGAGCATCTCGCGAGCTTCGAGCATGAGTGGTGACTTGGCCTCGGCAGCAGCCTTGCGGAGTTCTGCCTGCTTCTCAGGATCGGCATCGGTGATAGCCAATACCTCAGCATCGGTTGCGAGGATGTTCTTTACCTCCTCCTTGAAATGTTTGTCAAATGCAACGTAGCAGTCGCCAATCAGGTGGTCGCCCTTCTTGCCTGCAGATTCTGGGGTAGCACCATCAAACCACTTTTGCCAAGCCAGCATAGACTTGCAGATGTGGATACCACGGTCATTGACGATATTGGTCTTGACAACCTTATTGCCACAAGCCTCCATGATCTGGCTCAGAGACCAACCCAGCAGGATGTTGCGCAGGTGACCAAGGTGAAGTGGCTTATTGGTGTTTGGTGAAGAATATTCGATCATCACCAGAGGAGACTGCTCGGTGACTGGCTGCAAACCATAGTTGGTGTTGCTGTAGATGGCCTGAAGTTTGTCCAACCAAGAGGAAGCATTGATGGTGAGGTTCAAGAAACCTTTGACAACATTGAATTTGCCTACAACTGGCTCGTTGGCAACTAACCATTCGCCAATCTCTTTGCCCAACTCCTCTGGGTTCTTTTTGCCTGTCTGCTTCATGAAAGGGAAGACCATGACGGTCAAGTGTCCCTCAAACTCTTTACGGGTAGGAGAAACCTGTACCTGCTTGTCTGCGATCTCGACATCGTACAAGGCCTTTACGGCTGCAACTACACCGGTTGCTAATTGCTGTTCAATTTCCATTATTTTAATAAAAAGATTATATACATAATATAAAAATACGGTGCAAAGATAATAAAAAATGGATTATGTTGTACTTTTTCTCGAAAAAAAGTGTATCTTTGCGCCAAAAATCAAAGATAAAATGACAGAAAACGAGGTTTTAGAGATACAAAATCAAGTCGTGGATGTTTGTAAGCTGGTTTACGACCCAGAAATTCCGGTCAATATTTATGATTTGGGACTCATTTACGATATCGATGTACAGGAGGGCGGACATGTCCACATTAAGATGACTTTGACCGCTCCATCATGCCCAGAAGGAGACTTCCTGATGGAGGATCTTCGTATGAAGGTCGAGGGCCTTCGCGAAGTCTCTTCCTGCGAAGTTGAACTTGTGTTCGAGCCAGAATGGAACCAGGATATGATGACAGAGGAGGCAAAATTAGAATTAGGCTTTTTATAAGCCTCTAATTTTGCCTCCTCGGGACCCAACGCCAGTTGGGCTTTAGCAGGGTGTAGGGGATGTGCCCCTTAAAAAATATAAGATTAGGCTTTTTATAAGCAATGAAGAAAGTTTATTTCATATCGGATATGCATCTTGGCGCCCAGACGTTCGAGAATCCTCTGGATTACGAACGCAGGGTGGTACGCTTTCTGGATAGCATCAAAGAGGACTGTCAGACCCTCTACCTGCTGGGTGATGTGATCGATTATTGGTTCGAATATAAATATGTTGTCCCAAAGGGATTCACCCGTTTCCTTGGTAAACTGGGCGAATTCACCGATGCCGGTATTGAGGTGCATTGGTTTACGGGAAATCATGATATCTGGACCTTTGGTTACATCGAAGAGGAGACAGGCGTCAAGGTGCATCGACAGGGAGGTTTGTTTGAGATTCAGGGCAAGTCCTGTTATCTGGCTCATGGCGATGGACTGGGACATGATACGGCTGCGTTCAAATTCATGAATGGATTCTTCCATAGTCGCATCTGTCAGCGGATGTTCAGCTGGATTTATCCGGATTGGGCAACTGCTCTTGCGCATAAATGGAGTACCCATAGCCGCGTGACAGGAGGCAAGTTCCCAGATTTCCTTGGCGAAGATAAGGAATATCAAGTTATTTTCGCCAAAAACTACATAAAGCAGAATCCTGCACCTGATTATTTTATTTTCGGTCATCGTCACATTATGTTAGATCTGATGATGTCGCGCCAAACCCGCCTGATGATTATCGGTGATTGGATACAGCATTTCAGTTATGCTGTGATGCAGGATGGCAGGCTTTCGTTGGAACAATTTGAGTTTGACGAGTCTCAGTACGACGAAGAACAGCGTGACGGCGTTTCGATTTGTTTCTGAGTCGAAATCGATTTCTTAACAGAGAAAATTGATGCTCTGCAGCATATTTTTAAGAATAATTCGGGCAAAATAATACAATTAGTGTAATATTTTGCCCGAAAATTTGTTTATGTGAAATTTGTGCATTATCTTTGCCGCGGAAAATGTGAAATATCATCGCGAAAGTAGCGATGAATAAAGGTAGAAATAATCGAATAAGATTAGGTTAAAACCGAATGTTTTTGTTAGTAATGTTTTTTCATTAAGAAAGAGGGATTCGTGAGAACCCCTCTTTCTCGTTTTCCCCCTCTATTTGTTATCTTTGATTTCCATTTTCAATAGAGTTAGAGAACTCTTCTTGAGATTGAAGAAGCTGATCCAACAGATCTGATTTAAACTTGCAATTTGTTGCTGACCGACTTTCGGAAAGCACCAAATTTCTTGTTTTGGACTTGATTCGTTACTTTTTTTGAGAATTTTTGTCCTTTAACTACCAAAAAATATGTTGCGCAACATAAAAATGCAACAAATTATATAAAATTGCACACAAAATTGCATTTTTTTGTGAAAATATTTGGAGGGCTCAGTAATTCGCCCTATCTTTGCAGTGCAAAACAAAAAAGACAATATATAGTCCGCAATTATATATCAAGTGTGTATTAAGTTTTATATGCCCAAATGTGTTTTAGAACCCAAATGTAATGTAAGAGTGTTTATTTTATAAATGTGATTTTAGGTAATAGAGTTCAATAATCTTCGGATTATGAATCAAGAATGTTTAGTAAATGTTTTTTCAAGGAAAAGAGGGATTCGTGAGAACCTCTCTTTTCCTTTTTAAATAATTGCTTTGTTTATTGATGCAGTTACCATTATTCGATTTATTTTTGCAAAGCGGAAGTGCGTTTTTGTGTATTATTTTTGCTAATTTATATCTTTTTATTTTATTTTTTTATGAGTTCCGTTATACTTTCCAAACGAAGAAATACATTTGCAATTGATTATGGTTAAGAAAATCTGTCTATATGCCAGAAAGATAGCCATTCATACTTGCTACTTGTTGTTGAGACTCGATAAAGATTCTGTATCTTTTTGATCGCAATAGCAACTTATAACTAAAAACAAATATATATAAATAAACATTATTTTGGGATATTACTAATGAAATTGTTTTTATCAACTGTTGTCATGGTTTGCTGTTGGCATACTATGACTGCACAGATACCGATCAGTTCCGAGGCAAACAGCTTTAGAACTGGTGATAAACTGTGTAAAGTACAAGTGGATTACGTTGCTCCTGGTGATGGTGGACCGAATGAAGTCTGGCCTTTAGGTCGGATGACAAAAGAGAGTCAGGATTTCCTGCAGACCATTGCGTCGGCCAGAGACACCATTGCCATCTTTGAACGAGGACGGATCCAACATTATTTGGTGCATGGCGACACGCTCGTTGACAAAGGAGAGCAGAGCCGTCGTGCCTTTTGTCTCTACAGTCAGGAAAGGCCCATGCTCCGTTACCCTTTTCAGTACGGGGACAGCCTCTCCGGTTCTTTCTTGGGGCAAGGCAGAGAGGAGAACATCAAAACCTCACGTTCTGGTTGGGGATATTCTGTGGCCGATGGCATGGGTATGCTGACTGATGGAGAAGACACTATTCCACACATCACGAGGATTCATTTCTTTGACGACTATACTGACACTTATTTTGCTGGCGACACCATTGAATTCCAGATCCAATGCGACCGTTACAGCTGGTATTGTGCCGGCTATCGCTATCCCATCATGGAATCAATAAGATGGGCAACCGTGGCCGAAGACTCAGCCACTATGCCCTTTGACAGCGTGACCTATCTCTTCCTGCCAGTCATGCAGATGGAATTGGCCGAAGATGCAGTCAATGACTCCATCTTGAATCAAGTAACGATTGCCGATGCTGCTAATGCTGCAGCTCAAGCATCCACAAAATCTGCTTTGGCTTCAATCAATGCAGGTCTTTCTGCCGACGGAACACGACTGGACATCTGCTATACTCTCGATGGAGAAGGCAGCATCGACTTCTGTGCCTGCGACATACTCGGTAACATTCTCGGTCACGCCCACCATAACAATCAAGAGGCAGGAGAATGGCAAGAAAGCCTAACTTTGTCACGCCGTCCTATCGGAAACACACTTATGTTGAACATCAAGTGTAGAGAGCAAGAGATAACAATAAAAGTATATGAGTAACCCCCACATGAATATTCAGGTATGAAAAAAAGTATTATACTGGTAGTTATTGTTTTATCATTGAGTTCCTACAATGACGAACTGATTGCAGAAAATAATATAAAATACGATTATTTAATACAAAAGTCCCCAGAAGCAACTAGTTTCGAACGACAGGGTCGTTTCAATGTTGGAGAATACACAGGCACAGCAAACATCAATGTTCCATTGTATAAACTCCAGTATAAAGATATAGAGCTACCATTGGTTATCAATTATGATTCACGAGGTGTTAAGGTCAACAGTGAGGCTTCATGGGTAGGTCTTAATTGGGATTTTAATGTTGGCGGCTGTGTATCTTTGATTCCTAATGGTGGGTTTGATTGGACAGAGGTCAATAGCAGAAGTAATTATAGCGAAATACTTGACTCAATAAAGAGCCAAAGTGACTATTTTTATACAACTAACCGATATCTGAGAGGAGTTGTCAGTGACAGAAATAACGGATTAACAGAATTAGACTTTTATTCTGTTGCTCTTCCCAACGCGAGTCTTCTTTTCTTCCTAGATCCTGAAACTAAAAAAGCAATAATTATCGGTCCTGAAAACGGATATTTTACGATTGAAAGTGAAATAAACAACTCTGGATTTCCAGTAACTAATAAAATTAGCGCATGGACAGTTGCAGACGGAAACGGATATATCTATTACTTTGATGTTGTTGAAAAATCCAGTTTTCGAAATAGTGAAATGTATAATTCAGTCTGGTACATAAGCAAAATTATCAGTCCTCAGGGAAATTTAATGGAATTCAAATACGAATCCCCTTCGCGTATGTGGTTGGGACCAAGGAGATCAGAAAAGGAAGAAATTGAGTTGGAGATGATAGCCTCAACAGATATTGCCGCACAATTCTATGACCATAAAAATGAATATTTTTCACATGATAATCATTATACGGAGAAGCCATATTTGTCTTCAATAGAAACAAAAGAACAGACTGTATCATTCATAACGAGTGAAAGAGAGGACCTTCATAAGGGTAGAAAGCTAAATTCGATTATAGCTAAATCAAAATTGACAAATGACATAATCAAATTCATAAAATTTGATTATGGCTATTTTGTTTCAAATACGAATACTGGTGGTGATTATCTTGAAGGAAGATTCAGATATCTTGATGATAAGACGTTAAAGTCAGTCCTTTCGAAACGTCTTAAGTTGAAATCAGTTTCTTTTGCTGCCAAAGGAGAAGAAGATCAAGTCTATTCGTTTGGATACAATGAGAGTAAAGACTTTCCGCTTAAAACTTCTTGCGCAATAGATATGTGGGGATATTATAATGGTCAAGAAAACAAAAATCGAAACACGACCGTTTATAAAAACACGATGATTCCCTCTCTTCAATATTGCGACATCAATCCTGTTATCGTAAAAAGATATTCGAATGATGGAGGAAATCGCTTGCCTAATGAAAAAACGATGGATGCATTTATTCTTACGCAAATAACATACCCAACAAAAGGATATACTATCTTCCAATACGAACCGAACTCTTATAGGAAATATTTTTTGAATAACCTTGCTGCAGGAACTGCAGGAAGTAACAATGTTGAATCATTTGCCTGGTTTGTTTCATCTGTGTCAATTGATGCCAATCATCAAGAAATCACTTTTCAGAAAGATTTTACGGGCAAATTGACCGCAGTTTTTCAGGCAAATTCTGGTAACCTTGCATCGTTAGAACCTGGCACTTCTTTGTATGTTGAGCTATACCGGATAGGTCAGGAATCCTACAAAAATCCTAAACAATATAAAATTGGGCTCAGTGGAAATGATAATGTGAATGTATATACCACTAATAACTATACTAAGTCAATCGATGTAGATTTACCCAAAGGTACGTATATGCTTGTAACTTCAATATCTTCTAAAGGAAAAGAAAATGGCTATGTCTCTGGCAAACTAGAAAATTCCAATCCTGTAACAATTAAGTCGGGCTATGAGACTGCCAAAGGTGCAGGTTTACGTATCAAAGCGATTAATAGTTATGACAAAAATGGGACTAAACTGGAGAGCACAGAGTATAAATATACAAATTCTGATGGCACTTCTAGCGGAAAGCTCATAAATCCTTTAGGTTTTGATTCATATACCTACTTTGTAGTAGAAGACCCTAATTGGGCATCAATATATGGAATTTTGCGACTAGGCAGCAGTGCACAAAGACTGACATC
Organism: Bacteroidales bacterium; assembly: GCA_045627865.1. GTDB lineage: Bacteria > Bacteroidota > Bacteroidia > Bacteroidales > UBA3663 > Liminaster. The sequence continues at coordinate 69,580 of JAZQOK010000028.1, read as the reverse complement.
TTTTGCCTCAATTGTGTCTCCAAACGATGTCGGCTATTCGCGTGTTGAAAAATTCATCACAACAATCGATGGGCAAAGAAAAAAAGAGATATCATATTTTCAAAACGACACTATTGGATGTAACATAGATGATGGCTATAAATCTAGCATTATAAGGAAAGATAATGGTAATCTTATAAAAAAGGAATACATTGATGACTATAACAATATTATACGTGAAGAAAATTATGAGTATAATGTTCCAAATTACGAGTCATACAAGATGAATTATATAATAGAGCCGATTTTTCCTAATAACTTGAATTATGATTATGGCCGCAATCGCATTTCTGTCTATTCATTCCATAGGTTTCAAAATCGACTCAAAACGCGTGTTGTAAATGAATACGTCAATGATGATGATGGCAAAATGTATTTGTCATCACGAGACTCTACATCTTACTCTTACGACGCAATCAATCATCAACTCAAGACCATCGAAAACACTGTACTTGGGACTAACACCTTCCATAATACAGATTATATATACACTTCAACCGATAGCAGCAGCACAAGCCAAGATATGATGAACAAACATCATATAGCAAATGCCGTTGTTCAAAAAACAGAGTCTGCAATCTTCAATGGGGTAAAAACAAAGATAATAACCACAAGGAATCAATATCAACTGAATTATGGAAACTATAGGCTGTCGTCTACATCTGAGTCCGTTGGATCTTATAACATGCGAGAACGAGTACGATATGGATACTTTGACAACGGAAATGTAAAGTCTATCGTCAAAGACAGTACAAACAATATAGTATATCTTTGGTCTTATCAAGGGAATTATCCTATTGCCAAGATTGAGGGTTTAACTTACTCAATAGTAGAAGGCATTCTTACATCTTCTTTTATTTCTGTATTGCAATCGAAATCAGAACCGTCAGTAGAAAACTACAATACTATTAGAAGCAGTCTTTCTGATGCTGGTGGATTAGTAACGACCTACACCTACAAACCATTAGTGGGAATGACTTCGCAAACAATGCCTAATGGTACGACAACGAAATTTGACTATGACGGATTCGGTCGATTAATGTCGGTCTGGGATACAAAAGGTAAAGTCATATCCTCATACCAATATCACAATAATAAGTAACGTAAACAACAATAAAAGAAATGAAAAGATATCTTTCAATAATATTGTTGGTCGCCACAACAAGTACATCTATCATAGCACAAAACAACGATTATAACTATGTCAAAACAATCTCCTATTTGAACGGAACCCAGACAGATTCTATTGTTTCTGTGCAATATTATGATGGATTAGGCCGACCAAATGAGTCGGTCGTTGGTGGCGTCAACACCTCAGGTAAATATCTACTCTCATACACCCATTATGATGGTGCTGGGAGAGAGTCCAAAATCTGGGCACCAATAACTGGCGGTGCGACTCCTGATTATATCATGCCGTCTACAATCGCAAGTGCCAGTCAAAGTATCTACGGAGATAATCAAGGATTCTCTCAAATTACTTATGATGGGTTGGACCGACAGATTCTTGTCTCAACTCCAGGCGAAGCTTGGAATACAAAGGGGAAAAGATTCAACTATTTAAGCAACCAACCTAATGAGGTAAAGAAGTACACTCTGTCCAATATGACGGGAAAAGAGTATTACAAGTATTGTACTCTATATAACATTCAAACATCGGACGAAGATGGAGTCACTATACAAATCTTCAAAGACTTTATGGGACGGATCATTCTTGAACGCAGACTATCTGAAAGAAAGAAGAATGATACCTACTATGTTTATAATGAACTGAGTCAACTGGTCTATGTACTTCAGCCAAAGTATCAGGAAGATCCAAACCTTGCGAAGTATGCCTTCCAATACACCTACGACAATCGAGGCAGAGTCAAAACCAAGAAGCTGCCAGGCTGTGAGCCTATTGAATATTGGTATGACAGAGCAGATCGCATAATCAAGATGCAGGATGGCATATTGCGTGATGCTGGAAAATTCCGCACCTATGAATATGATGGACTTGGGAGGTTGACGAAACAATGTATCTCCAATGGTGACAAGGTAGAATACGACGAAATAGTCAATTACTACGATGAGGATTCATTCCTTGATGCCTATGATGCAATGACATATAGAGGCCCTGTCTATTATTTGCTACGCAGTAAATACAAGCACAGTTATCTGCTTGGCACGAAACAACGAGCAAGCAATGGGGAAGAACTCCTTACGACCTTTGCCTATGATGATTATGGCAGAGTATGCCGTAAGGGTGAAATCGGACTCAATAAGCAGCTTACCATAACCGATTACTCCTATAATTTTATCGGAGATGTGACGTTGGAAACTTCCGAAATTTTCGAGTATGAAGAAGAATATGGAACATACAACAATATCTTCGAAGCAACATTAACAAATAATTACGATGCTCCGCATACTAAACTATTGACTTCTTCGTTAATAACTGTATGGGATGACTATTCTGGCTACACCATGACCGATACCCTCCAATGCCTGACATACGATGACTTCGGCCACATCATTGGCAATAACCGCAGCGGTACTGCGGCAGATATGTCGTATGCCTACGATAATCTGCATGGATGGACTACGCAGATCAAGTCAAAGGGAGGATTCGAACAGAATCTGTACCGAGAAACAAAAGGCAAGCATCCACGTTGGGATGGTAGTATTTCTGCTATGACTTGGCAAACAGATGAAAGAAGTATTAATCGCTATGACTACGAGTATGATGACCTGAACCGCTTGACTTTAGCAGATTACACGTCAAAGCTTATTCCTGTTAAGCAGATTGTTGACTTTAAGGAAACTCCTATAGACTTGATTGCAAATCAGCAATATGAAAGAACCAGTATTGTTACTTCTGCAAAACTGCAGGCACTCATTCCAGAATCGGAAGAAAGTCTTTCGGATGCTACCCTCATGACTGCACAGGAAGAGGAACCTGCCATGTCTTCAAGCAGCCGCTCTTCTGTATCAACAAGCGGAATCATCGGACAATCCAAACCGGGAACGGCTACAGGTATCTTTAAATTCAGCAAGATAAATGGCAACTACACCGAAGCCATCGCTTACGATGCCAACACCAATATCACATCCCTGCAGCGCTATGGTATGAAGAACGACAAGAAGTTCGGCTTAATCGATGACCTCAGCATCGAGCATAACGGCAACCAGATCTCTTCTGTTTCTGATGCAGTAGATGAGTCTTTGGATTACGAAGGTGCCTTCGATTTTGTCGATGGCGACGATAAGGACCAAGAGTACGCCTACAATGGTAATGGAGCGTTGACCATGGATCTAAACAAAGGAATCCAGAACATTGAGTACGACCTGCTGGGTAACCCGAAGAAGATCACTTTGGCAAACAACTATTTTATCGAATATGTCTATGCTGCCGATGGCCGAAGACTGAGAACCAAACACTATCGTCTTTTGCCTAATTCATCTTATAGCAGTCTCCTTCAACGTGGTAATCCGTACCGTCAAATTGGTGACTCCACCGACTATGTCGGTAACCTTATCCTCAAGAATGGCAAGCCAAGTATGTATCAGTTTGCTGGAGGATACTACTCTTTCGATGGAGACAAGAAGCCCGAGTGTCATTACTATATTGCCGACTATCAGGGCAATAACCGTATGGTGGTGAATGCCGACAAAGATAGTGTCGAACAAATTACCCACTACTATCCATACGGCGGCATCATCGGTAATTTGTCTTCAAATCAAGAAGCACAGAAGTATAAGTATAGCGGAAAAGAGCTAGATAGAACATACGGTCTCGACCTTTATGATTTCCAAGCCCGTCAGTTCATTCCTGCTCTGCCTGTGTTCGATAGACCAGACCCTTTGGCAGAGGAACATCCAGAAGTAAGTCCATACGCATATTGTTTAGGTAATCCTATCATGTGGATTGATCCAACTGGCTTGTTACCTGATTCTGTTGAAGCAGCACAAATGGCAAAACATGTGTATGATGGTGAGGGCGAACTATCTGGAGGTTGGAATTGTACTCGATTGGCATCTGATGATAAAACAGGCCTTCAATATGGTGTTTATCAAAGAAGCAATGGTGGAGAAAACATTGAAACTTGCATTGTATTTGCAGGAACTAATGATGGCACCGACGCACAATTAGATCTTGCCCAATATAAAGGAATGGGGAATGAAATATGGGATACGCAATATGGACAGGCAGCATTACTCGCATTGTCCCAAATGGCATCGTTAGCCCCAGGAGAGGAATTGTCCTTTGCTGGACATTCTTTAGGCGGTGCTTTGGCTCAAGTCGCCTCTATGATGACAGACGCAGCCGCAATTACATTTAATCCAGCTGGTATTCATAATAACACTATGACAGAGATGGGATTGGTAGGTTCTAATACTTCGCAGATTCAAAATTATGTCATATCTGGCGAAATTGTAAGTACTTCTACTATGGCTAACCCCAACGTGAATACGTATGGGAATACCAGTTATAGGCCATATGTTTATAGCCATAATTCTTGGAAAGCACTACGTCAATCATCAAATAATCATTCCATAAGCAACTTCTAATGAACAAAACAGTATTTTATCTCGTATCTCCATTGATATCATTGATTTTGCTCGCTTTGATATTTTTCTTTGTATTTTGTCGTATGGAGCCATTTGTTCATCATGAGATAACTCCATTTGTGACAGCGTTGATTACTAATATTCCGTTTATTGTTTTAGAATCAATAGCGAAAATAATAGCTTCAAAGTTGACTAATAAGAATATAATTATAGTAGCTATAATTGTTATTTCATGGATATATTATATTTGGCTGGTCACTGACTTTAAGCCAATTCCATTGGATAATACAGAAGGTAAAGTTATGTGCATAAGCGCAATGCCATCGTTATTGGTAGATTTGCTGACTATAGCGTTAAGCTTTCAGAAACATAAATTATAAAAATATGAGATTGTAAGTGCATCTACAATGGCTAATCCCAACGTGAATACGTATGGGAATACCAATTATAGACCAGCTAATAGTTGTTTTACTATGCCCAATCTATTGGGAATATTTTTTTCTGCATTTAATCATCGTGTTTCTAAATTTTAATATTAAGAATGTCTAAGATACTTTCCATTGCTTCCCCTATATTAAGTTTTATGCTATTCTTCATAATAGCATATTTTTATCCTTATCATGGAGATTGGACTTGGTATATAGTTACATTGTATATTTTAGGAATAAACGCGATTCTTGAAACTCCATTCAAGCTAATTATAGCGACTCAAAGTGTCTTCTATAAAATACATTTGTTTTATTTTTGTATATGATTTATTATTCTTAATAGGTCTATACTCAATTGATTTTTTTGTAGATATGAGTTGTAATATTCGATTATTATTTTGTACATCATTTTTTGCTCCAGAGATATTATCGATTATTGTCATTATTACAAATTCGTTTATACGAAGAAAATAGGTAAGCATATACTCTGGAGCTTCCAAGCTATAAGAACAAGCCTCAGTCGGAGTGTAAGGCAAAGATTGACTACTGGTTGTACAACTTAGTAAATATCGACGCAATGAATACATCTATCCCATTCCAGACACAGCAACCGGTCTTCAATAAGGTCGGAAACATTCTCGATCTGATCAATATGACACCAGAGGAACTGGAACGCTACAACATCAGTCTTGATACTTACCGTACCAATCGTGCCGTCATGCTCAACGAGCGTGCAGAGGGACGTGCAGAAACAATACGAGAACTATCTGATAAAATGAAAGCGCAAGGACTTTCAGATGAAATGATAGCCTCTATCCTTGGAAAATAATGACACATCTATTCTGCCGATGGTCGAAGACTGCGGACTATTCATCGGGAGAAAAAGCAAGTCTATAACATTTCTAACTCCACAGACTATGCAGGAAACCTTATCCTCAAGAATGGCAAGCCTCAAATGTATCTCTTCTCAGGTGGCTATTATTCTTTCGATGGTGACAAGAAACCAATATGCCATTACTACGTGCAGGATTATCAGGGGAATAATAGAATGGTGGTGAATGCCGACAAAGATAGTATCGAACAAATTACCCACTACTATCCATACGGCGGCATCATCGGTAATTTGTCTTCAAATCAAGAAGCACAGAAGTATAAGTATAGTAATAAAGAGCTTGATAGAACCTACGGTCTCGACCTCTATGATTTCCAAGCCCGTCTGTTCAATCCTGCTCTGCCTGTGTTCGATAGACCAGACCCATTGGCGGAGGATTTCACATGGCTCACACCATACAACTATTGTACTGGCGATCCGGTGAACAAGATTGATCCAGATGGAAGACTTAATATCTTCATTAATGGTCAACACTTGTTTAGTGGTGGTTCGTCTTCTTATTGGGACGGAATAGACAAACAAGTAATGCAACTTACCAATGATAACAAAGCCATCTATTTGGATGGAGCATCTGGAGGATGGCTAAATACATTATTGGTTGGATTAGATGACCAAGGTAAAGATCACAATAATTATTGGGCAGAAGTAAGACAATCGAATGGCTATTCTGTTGGTGAACAAATGGCTGAATCCATCTATGGTGCGTTAGGTGAAGATGAAACCATTAAAGTTACTACACATAGTATGGGAGGAGCCTATGGAAAAGGATTTGTTCAAAGTCTTGTTGATTATGCTAAAGAAAATGGAATTGAGCATAAGATAGAATTTGAATTAGATCTGGCTCCATTTCAGCCTACAGAACAAAAGGCAGTAGAAGGTGTTCCGACATTCCAAGCATCGCATACCAATGATCCAATTGCAACTGGAGAAATGATTCCTGGTATACTAAAACCAGAAATTAATAAGTATTGGAATACCACCACATGTCCGATCAAACCACATTCAGTTAGTACATTTGGTCCAGAAATTAATAAATTGTTAAGAAAATGAAGAAAAGTATCTTGTTTTTATTGATTACCATGCTCCTTGTTACATCATGCTCGTCTGAAGGCGATGAACATGATCCAATTTGGAAAGATAATGGTTGTGGACCTATCGATAGTGTTCTATATAATGCAGATAAGGCTAGATTTGTTAAGCAATATTTAGAAATGATTCAATCGAAAAAATGGTTAATAGAAGAGTATCCGAATGTTTCGCTATCAGACCGTTTTTTTGTATTAGTGGATACAATTCTATACAGCAAAGATCGAACATTCATGATTGTTTTTTACGGAGTGGGCGATAAAGGATCTATTATTGATAGAACACCCGAAATATACCGATTATTACATTATTCATGTGAATCTGCCATTGGATACAGAGATACCATCCAAAACAGTCACAGTATAACTTTTTTTGGAAATAGATTAACAGTTAATAGTGATAACTATAGAAGTGCTATGAATGCTGTTGAAAATTATCATTTGAAACACTACAAAAAAGAATGGCTTATCGCTTCATGGGAAAAATATGGATATGTGGGTTATAATGTTGATGATTCCTTGTTTTTCGAAGAATCTCCATTGTTTCAGAAGTATTCCGATTCATTGTACTATTTCCAAATAGACATTCTCAAAGATAGAAGCTATAAGAATATGCCAGATTCTGTAATCCTTAGAAAATCATTCTAATTCTATGACCAACACCATACAGAACTTGACCTACGATGACTTTGGCCACATCATTGGCAATAACCGCAGCGGTACTGCGGCAGATATGTCGTATGCCTACGACAACCTGCATGGGTGGGCCAAGCAGAGACTGAAGTCGCCTAGAAACTGAGGCTACAAAACAAAAATACAAAACAATCAACAAAAGGGGTCTACAAATTGCCGACCCCTTTTGTTGATTTGAGTTTTTGCCAAACAGGAGTAGTCTTTTTGCCAAAGTCGCACCCTGTTTTTACCAAAGTCATACCGTGTTCTTACCGAACACAAATAAGTTCTGTATCATTGTTATGTAAGCATTCGGTAAACCCCGTATTGATTGATATACAAATGCGCGTTATCTTTGCCGTGTCAAAATCTTATCAATATGGCGTGGACAAAGGAAATCTATGACTGGGATTCCAGCTGTCAGGGAACGGTACCAGAAGCCATCATAGCCTTCCTGAACAGTAAGATTTTGAAATTCCATCTTGCTTTTGATTCAAGGATTAAGGTTGGCAAAATGGGGTAAGATTACGAAGTCAGCATCAAGTCTCGGAACCTATATCGGCTTTGCAAATAAGTTTGTAGAAATATCTGCGTCAGAAAACAGTCATGATGCCATTCTTAATAGCATTATCGACAATGGTTATGCACTTACATCAGTAGAACAAGCCCTAGATTTTCAAAAAGTTATGACTGAAAATGCAAGTCAAGAGTGGTCAACAGTCATAACAAATGACGGACAAGCACTACTTGTGACAAATGGGAAAGACGGGAATGTGAATACCAAGGAAGCAAGATCTAATTCTGGAATTAATGAGAATGATGTTACCATTCGTATTCACAACCATCCTGGAAAGAATGCTAAAGATGGATCTACTAGCGAAGGAACACGTGGTGGTAGTCCTGGTGATAAAAATAGTGCAAAAAATACAAACGGCCAAACTCGATTCTTTGTTAGCCATCAAGGAACTGATCACGTCTATGAATATGACGAAAATAACGAGAGTATTCGTGAATGGAACAGTTTTGATGAGTGGAGGAAAGAAGTTGTTGGTAGATAAATAACTCTTTATGAAAACATTTTTAAATCTATTATATTTTGTAGCAGCACTCATTAGTATTGTTTTCAATGGAAGTTGCATAAATAGAGAGACTACATATTCCGATGATCGAATATGTAAACATCCTTATTTGGATTGCATCTTGGAGGTTATGATATCTGACTGCAAACACAGAAGCGACTTAAATAGAAATCCAGAATTTGACACAACGGCCTATTATGTAACATTCGATTTTTTCTCCATGAATGATACTGATAAGGTTTGGGTAATGGGGAAATACGAAGAACCTTTTATTTTTCATGATAAAAAAGGCTTTAATGTTAACCATTATATTGGATATTTCAAACGAAATAACGTCTATTGTTATATCTATGAATCTACGTTTGCCTCACAATTTCAAGGTAAAATGAAAAAATCTCCAATAACAAATGTGTTAATAAGAGACTGGGCACTGAAAAATCATCCAGAAAATCCAAAATTCATTCCCGACTGTATGATTGACTTGACACAGGATCCTTACATATTCGAATACATGATTGACACTCTTGGTAATTGTACCCTTCTCCGGAAGGGGCACTGGTAATAGCAACTTATATATGACCGATACCATACAATGCCTGACATACGATGATTTTGGCCACATCATTGGCAATAACCGCAGCGGTACTGCGGCAGATATGTCGTATGCCTACGACAATCTACATGGGTGGACTACGAAGATCAAGTCTGCTGGTGGATTCGAACAGAATCTGTTTCTTTTTGATGCAGGCAAGCAACAGTACTACACATGCGACCTATTTGGTCATTTAAAGTCAGTTTCCATAGGTGCTTGTACCATCGAATATGTCTATGCCCCAGATGGTCGAAAACTGATTATCCTCAAGTTCACAAGCCGTGGGACATTTCCTTACGAACCGTGTGACTTCTATTGATCAAGTGCGAAAAAGTCCCTATCTTTGCACCGTGATTCAGTTACACGTACGCAATACGTACAGACTACGTATTGCGTACGTATCTATACGTTGTTTGGCCGAGTTCTCTACGATAAAGTCATAAAAAATCCCGAACAGCTCAATGAACTGTTCGGGAAATATTGTGTGTAGGGTAGTAGATGATTACTTCATCATGATTACCTTACCATTCTGGATGAAGAGACCCTTGGGAGAGGTCTGACGACCAGAGAGGTCGTAGGCACGAGCATTGTTGACAGCCTTGGTCTCGATGCTTTTGATGTTGCTGCTATTTGCATTGACAGCAGGACCGAAGCCACCACGACCATTGGCAATACGTACGGTACCCTCAGAAGGAAGAGTGGTAGTAATCTTGCCCTCAACGAGGAAGAGGGTGCCCTTGGTTACATCGGTTTCCTGTGCGCAGATTGCATCTGGACCCCATGCACCATAGATGTTAGCAACGGTGTACTGAGCAGCCTCCTCGGCAGTAAGAACGGTTTCGTACTTCTTGTTGCCACTTGAGTGGGTGAAGTTCACGATGTTGCTGGTAGGTGTAGTAATCTTACCGTCCTTGTCCATATTGCCGTATTCCATGAACTTGCCTGCAGCAACATTCATGCCATCAATTGTCCAACGTGACGCAACAAGCTTGTTGCTGAGGTCTTTGCAACGGATGTACTGGAGTTTTGATACACCACCCCATGAACGGCCGAAGTTGAATTCATTACAAAGGGTCTCGATCTCGCAGTCGAGCATAACGTAACCCCACTTACAACTTTCGGAAGTGTAAGGAGCTGCGATTGTGGTGTTCTTGATCTGCTCGTTGACGAACTTGGTACGATTATATACAACGTCACCGTCGCCGCAGACGTAGTCGACTACACCGTGAATCTCACAATCTTCCCAGTAGAAGTTGCTTGCAGCATTGCTGTAGTAGGTATCCTGGAAGGAGAGGAGTCGGACATTCTTGCAGATTGTGTTCTTGCCCTTGTCCTGCAGACATACAGCACGACCGGTGCCACCGTTGAATACCATCGCATTCTGGAGGGTGAGATCCTGCATGTAGAGATTGGTTGAGGTGTTGAGGAGGGTTGCTGTGGTTCCGATGCCCTCGTTCTCTGCCAAAGGTGCGTTCTTGATGATAGTACCCATCATGCTCTCACCAATAATTGAGACGTTGTTGACAGAGATGGTTGTCAGAACAGCATCGCCTAAGTCGTAGGTTCCGTTAGGAAGATAGATGCGGTCACCCTCTTTGATGGTAGCGAGTACAAGCAAGAGGCTTGCACCATCGCCAGCTGCAAGTTCGTAGTAGCCATTATCGCTCTTGGTAGGAACCTCCTTGACGTTGTAGATGGTCAGGTTGCTCAGATAACCACCATTGGTGAAGGTGATGGTCAAAGTGGTAGGCTCACCAGTGTAAGAGATGCTGCGTTGACCACATTGACTCAAAGGCAATGCAATGGTTTCATCAACTGTGTTGCCAGCAGCATCAGTTACAACTACCGAACTTTCGTTTCCATACTGGCAGAGGCCAAGATTGATCAGGGCATTGCCAGCTGTCTGGATTGTGACGATGCCGTTAGCTCCGAATTCAAAACCATGCTGAGTATCATGGAAAGCACCAGTTGTGGTGAAGATCTCGTGATCCTCAGGGTAGAAGTTCACCTTGTTGAGCTCGTATTTGAAGATAGAGCCAAGGGTGGCAACTTCGATGTCGGTAGCTACGGCATAGAGCTTGATGTCTTCGACGACAGCCATGCCTTCGTTTACCTTCTTGGCCTTGCTGGTCTTGCCGTCAAACCAACCACGGAATGCCTTGCCATTAGCTACGGTAACATTGCTGGCATTGTATTTGAATGCCAACTTGCTGTTACCTGGAACTACCTCCTCACCGATAAGCTTTCCGTCGGTGTTGAAGTAAGAGACGGTTGCCTCTGGAATAAATTCGCAATCTACAGCAGAGAACCAAGGACAGTAGTCGCCTAATTCGAAGGTCAGGGTATCTGCCTCTTCGCTATTATAAATATAAGTTGCAGGATGTTCGTAGGTGCCAAAACCATTGTCGCAACCAGGGCTCTTGGTATCAATTTCAGTTACAACGCCAGCCTTGGTGGTAACCTTTGCGTTATGATTTGTGTAGCCGCAGCCGCCAATAGTGAACTTAACGGCTCCATCGACAGGCACAACAATCTTGGTGTTCATGTAGCCATGCTGAGTATCCTTGTATTTGACGGTATCAACGACGATGCCTGCAGGCAATTTGCCATCTTCAGGAGTAACAACGGTGTAAGGCTGAGTACGGAAGTCGATCTTGAAAGGAACGAATTTGCGTGCAGGAACCTCGACATTGCCATAGATGTTGAGCGAAAGGATATAGGCATTCTGTGCAGGTGCGAAGGTGCCGAACTTGATCTGGCAGTTCTTGCGATCGACGGTGAAACTCAAGGTTTCGCCAGCCGCATTTACAATCGACTTGTTGTGAAGTTCAACCCAATCGGCATCGCCCTCACCCTTGACATAGACGGTCAATCCGCGAGTGCCACCTGTGGCAGCCTGAACAACTTCGAACTTGGAGATATTCTTCAGCGGAGAGGTGGTAATGTATGCAACATTATCTGTGCTCTTGTTGGTCTGAAGATAACCATCGGTGCAGACTTCTGCCGTAAACTTGGTATTGGTGCCCTTAGGATCGCAAGCCGTATTATAGAGCGTGAAATTCAATTCCTGACCATCGGTAGTAGTCTGTTTGATAACGGTCTCTTTGGCGCTGGCTGATAAAGCGTCCCAATCCTGGAAATTTGTCTTATAGAGGCGTTTCTCTTTAATAACCATATCCGGATTGTCGCTGGCGATTCTTTCGGCATTGGCGATATTTACACCATGGATGTAGCCACCAGCTGGATAAGTGATGGTTAAGGTGGTAGGTTCGCCATTGTAGTCGATGACAGTAGGTAAACCGTCGCTTTCTGCTTTGGTAGCAAAGGTGGTGATCTCCTTGCCGGTGGCAGTTACTACGGTTGCCGTGGCATCTCCTGAATAATAACAGTTCTTGATAGTCACCTTGGTATTTCCAGCTACCTGAACCTTGATGGTCTTGGTACCAGAAAGAATCCAACCATGGTCATTGTGGTATTTGCCGTCGATTTCGATCATTTCATGATCCTCCTGATACCATGATGTAGAGGTCAGATCGTAATCGTAGGTGGTGTTGTCCTCGTTCTTCTCGATGTCGGTAACGAGTGCGAAGATATCAAGATTGTCGTTAACGATGATCTTTTCAGCAACGTTGAGGCCTTTTGCATCGGTCCAACGGCGGAATTTCTGGCCTTCGCCGACGGTTACCTGATCAGCGGTAACTGCATATTTGAGTTCAGAACCACCATTGACGGTGTCTTTCTTCAGAACGGTTGTCTTGTCGGCATCGTAATAGGTGATGACTACTTCGGAAACTGGCTCGTAATCTTCAACTTTGAGAGTTGGACAATATGCTCCACAATAGACAGAGAGAGTGGCTCCCTCGCCAGAATAGTAGCAAACGGCTTCCTTGCCGCATCCAGCTGATTTTGTGTCGATGTCAGCAATCTTGACACCATCGGCTTCGAGATATGCGTTGCCGCCCCAATTGCATCCGCCTACGCTGATAGCAACAGGACCATCGACCTTGAATACTGCTACAAACCACTGCCAGCCATGCTGGCTATCCTTGTAGGCTGCTCCATTCTGAGGGTAAGAACCTTGGGTTACTCCTTCAGGAAGGGTAAAGGTAGACTGAGTGAGATCGATAGAGAAAGGAGTTTTGACAATATCATTGTCTGGCTCGTTCTGGGTTACTTTGATGTAGCCAATGTAGTCATTGCCAGTACTTTCGATTACTACATAGCCATTGGTGACATCACTTTTGGTTGCTTTGTAGGAGCCTGTGGCTTCTGTCATGGCAACTCCGCCGATAGAGGCTTTGCCTGCACTATAGGTCAGTACTTCAACTACATCCTTGTTGGAAATGACAGGAACTTGGATTTTGGTGCCGGCGTTCATTTGTGCCCAATCGCTTCGCCCGACAGAGTAAAGTTTGCCATTGGTGGCATCAACATTGCATGTGATACCTTCTACGTCGGATGGTAATGTAGCGGTAGCACCGCTGCCTTGCAGATTGAGGTTGGACAAGGCTTCTGGAATGGGGTTTCGGAAACTCCAAGTCGCTGTTACTCCAGCAAACATTGTCGCTGAAGCAAACAGCAAAGCTAAAGAAGATAGTAATTTCTTCATAGTTTTTTAAGATTTTGTTATTAATAAAGGTAGGTGTTGAGTATTCCCTTGGTGTAAGATAGAGTTGTTTGTGTTTTATTTTCGATTGCAAAGATAGGTAATTTTTTTTATTCGGTAAGCAAAAACAATGAAAAAATTGATGTTTTTGGTAGTTATTTACGCGTATATTATATATAATGTGTATCTTTGCAATGATTTTTAAGCGAAAAATCGATAACATAAATACAAAATGGTTTTATTTTGATGCAAAATTTAGAATTATTGGCGCCTGCTCGAGATGCTGAGATAGGTATCGAAGCTTTCCGTCACGGAGCAGATGCTGTCTATATAGGAGCTCCTCGATTCGGCGCACGTGCGGCTGCTGGAAATAGCTTGGAGGATATTGAGAGATTGGCCCATTTTGGGCATCAATATGGATCACGTACTATCGTGGCTTTCAATACGATACTGAAGGATTCGGAATTGGCAGATGCGGAGCGTCTGGCATGGCAATTGTATGAAGCTGGGGTGGATGCCTTGATTGTCCAAGATTTAGGTGTGTTGAAATTGGATATGCCACCTATTCCTTTGCATGCCTCAACACAAACCGATAATAGAACTATCGAGAAGGTCCGACTGATGCATCAATTGGGTTTTACCCGTGTGGTAGTGGCTCGAGAATTGTCGGTCGAGGAGATTCGAGCCATCCATGAGGCTGTTCCGGAGGTGGAATTGGAGTGTTTTGTGCATGGAGCACTCTGTGTGTGCATTAGCGGACAATGTTATATGAGCGCAGCTTTGACTGGACGTAGTGCCAATCGAGGAGAATGTGCTCAGCCTTGTCGTTTGCCGATGGATTTGTGTGATGCGAATGGACGTACTATTTTGAGCAAAAAGCATCTCTTGTCGTTGCGAGATATGAATCGTAGCGACTATCTTGCAGATTTGATCGATGCAGGTGTGACGAGCTTCAAGATAGAAGGTCGTCTGAAGGATAAGTCGTATGTCAAGAATGTTGTGGCTTATTATCGAAAGAAGTTGGATGCCGCTATTGCAGGCATACGAAGGGATTGCGAAGGGATTGCGAACATTCCAGACAGAATAATCTATACATTTGAACCTAACCCTGAGAAGTCGTTCAATCGAGGATTTACCTCTTATTTTGCCAATGGAGAAAGAGAGGTGATGTGGAACTTTGATTCTCCAAAATCAATGGGCGAACGTATTGGGTGCGTGAATGAGGTGGGGAATAATTGGTTCCGCCTGAAAAGCGCTGGATCAAGAGTCGTTTTGAATAACGGAGATGGATTGGTTTGTGATCGAACCTTGGGCTTCCGTGCTAATAAGATTGATGAGAATGGTCGTATCTTTCCATTGGGTGGACCTGAGGTTTGTCGTCAATTACGACAAGGAATGGAGGTACGCCGAAATTTCGATGTTGCCTTTGAGCAATTGCTTGATAAGCCATCTGCAGAGCGTCGTGTTCCGCTATATTTACATTTTGTAGCCAACGAAAAGGAAATAATATTGCAGTTGAAGCGTCGAACAACATTTGGCGTTGATCCGATTTGTTCTGTTGTTGCCACTATGTCGGGAAATTTTGAAAAAGCTCAGAAACCGCAAGGGGAGAATATCCGAAAGCAGCTCTCAAAGTTAGGTGATAGTCTTTATTATGCTGAATCGATAAAAGTGGAGGGAGAGGAGTTTTTTGTCCCAAGTTCAATGTTATCGCAATTACGCAGAGAAGCTGTGCAATTGTTGGATGAAAAATGGGAAGAATCTTACAAAGATTACAAAAATCAGTTCGTTCGTCCAAATTATCAGGCTTTGGTAGAACAGGCTGAAGCGGCATCCATTTTGCCTCATGATTTTAAGGCCAATGTTTTGAATAAAAATGCCCGTGAAATTTTCCGTCTTTTGGGTATATCAGATGTTGCACAAGCCTTTGAAAATCAAACAAAAGCAGAGGGTGTTATTATGCAGACGAAGCATTGCCTGAAAATGGCTCTCGGAAAGTGCCCTAAACACCCAATAAATAAGGGGGAGATAACGGAGTTATCAACACTTTCTTTACAGGAGCCTTTGATATTAAAAGTAGGAAACGAAAAATTTATTTTAAAATTTGGGTGTAAAAATTTGTGCGTTTCAGAAATTTTTCGTACATTTGCACACGAAAAATAAACTATTAACGAGAGATCAATAAATCGTTTCAAATAATAATACAAAAAATAGACTCCAATGAGCGATCAGAAAAAAATCAAAACCGCACTGGTTTCCGTCTTCCACAAGGATGGCTTGGACGAGATTATCAAGAAACTTCATGCCGAGGGAGTAACCCTTCTCTCCACCGGTGGTACACAGAACTTCATCGAGAGCCTTGGCGTTCCTTGTAACGCTGTTGAGGATTTGACCAGCTATCCAAGCATTTTGGGTGGTCGCGTTAAGACTTTGCACCCAAAGGTATTCGGTGGTATTCTTGGTCGTCGTGAGAATGAGGGTGACCGCGAGCAGATGGCTAAGTACGAGATTCCAGAGATCGACCTCGTGATCGTCGACCTTTATCCATTTGAGCAGACTGTAGCCAGCGGAGCTGATTTCCAGAGCATCATTGAGAAGATTGATATCGGTGGCATCTCTTTGATTCGTGCTGCTGCCAAGAACTTCAAGGATGTTATTATTGTTGCCAGCAAGGCTCAGTATCAGCAGTTGTCTGAGATGTTAAACAAGAAGGGCGCTGTAAGTGACTACGAGGATCGTATCTCATTTGCAGAGCAGGCTTTCGGTGTTTCTTCTCATTACGATACCGCCATTCATGCTTGGTTTGAGTCTCAGAAGTAAGCCATTCCCGTTAACCCTTAACCGTTAACCCTTAACCTTTTTTAGAATGGCATTCTTTAAGCTCACCCAGGATGTGGCTATTGACCTTGGAACGGCCAATACAGTCATCATCCATAATGGCAAAATCGTTGTCAATGCTCCCTCGATTGTAGCTTTGGAGTCACGTGATGGCAAGTTGATTGCTGTCGGACACAAGGCTCAGATGATGGAGGGTAGAACCCCAGACGGAATCAAGACTGTTCGACCATTGCGAGATGGCGTTATCGCCGACTTCTATGCTGCTGAGCAGATGATCCGTGGTATGATTAAGATGGCCTTTGGTGGTCATCACTTCTTTAGTCCACAGCTTCGCATGGTAGTGGGTATTCCTTCGGGCTCTACCGAAGTTGAGATCCGAGCTGTCCGCGACTCAAGTGAGCACGCTGGCGGCAAGGATGTCTATATGCTGTACGAGCCAATGGCTGCTGCTATTGGTATCGGTATGGATGTACTCGCACCAGAGGGTAACATGGTTGTAGATATCGGTGGTGGTTCTTCCGAGATCGCAGTCATCTCTTTGGGTGGCCTTGTCACCAACAACTCTATCCGTGTGGCAGGTAATGACTTGACACAGGATATTATGGACTATATGCGTCGTCAGCATAACATCCGTGTTGGTATGCCAACTGCAGAGCAGATCAAGATCAATGTAGGTTCTGCATTGACTGTCTTGGATAATCCACCAGAGGATTTCATTGTACGTGGTCCTAACCAGATGACCGCTCTCCCTATGGAGGTACCTGTCAGCTATCAGGAAATTGCCCACTGTATTGAGAAATCAATCTCGAAAATTGAGGCTGCTGTACTCAAGGGTCTCGAGGAGACTCCACCAGAGTTGTATGCCGATATCGTACGTAACGGTATCTGGTTGACTGGTGGTGGTGCATTGCTCCGTGGTCTTGACAAGCGTCTTCAGGATAAGATTGGCATCAAATTCCATGTGGCAGATGATCCATTGCTTTCAGTGGCAAAGGGTACAGGTATCGCACTTAAGCATGTAACTGAATATCCATTCTTGTTGCGATAATCCATGGATCTGATACTCCGCTTTTTTGCCAAGAACGGGCCATTCTTCACATGGCTCGTTTTGGTAATACTCAGTATTCTGCTGCTGTGCCACACGAAT
This sequence comes from Bacteroidales bacterium, assembly GCA_045627865.1. GTDB lineage: Bacteria > Bacteroidota > Bacteroidia > Bacteroidales > UBA3663 > Liminaster. The sequence continues at coordinate 51,651 of JAZQOK010000028.1, read as the reverse complement.
CCGTATCATCGGAGTGTGTGGTTCGGTGGCGCGAATATTGTGTCTGGCGGAGTACATACTCTCTCCGATGGTATTTCTGGCTATTTCGGTCTGCGTAAGGTAAATAGTGAACTTTTGGAGCAGATGGCCAAGATCGAGGAGGAGAACTTTCGTCTTCGTCAGGAGTTGCAGGCGAAAGCCGATGTTGATTCTGTGCTCCATTCGAATCGTCCATATACCTTTGTCGTTGCCCATGTCATAGACAATACCATTACACAGGCCGAGAATTATCTGATTCTCAACAAGGGTTCTGAAGATGGAATTGCCGTAGGTATGGCAGTTGCCGACCAGAATGGTGCGATCGGACAGGTATCGAAGGTTGGTAGTCACTTTGCACAGGTCATCAGTATTCTGAATCCAAAGTTCAGTCTGTCGTCATGCATCCAGTCATCGGAGGCAGCCGGCAGTGTAACTTGGGAAGGTGATAGTCCGGCGTTTGCCGTCCTGAACGATGTTCCTCGCAATGTCCCCTTCCAGATTGGAGATACCGTCATCACATCCGGTTATGGTGGATCCTTCCCACGCGGTATTCCCGTTGGTACCATCATCGAGTCATCGCCAGCACAGGATAATAACTTCCTGACCTTCAAGATTTCGCTCTCAGTTCACTTTGAGCGCATCAAAGATGTTTTTGTAATCAAAAATAACGAGCCATGCCAATTCTGATTTCTTTGTTCTGGATTATCTTGGGCCTGGCTCTTCAGGTTCTGCTCTTCAACCATTTGTCATTGGGCGGAGGTATTGTATTGATGTATCTTTACATGATCTTCCGTATGCCGGTTGAGTGGAATCGAAGTGTGCAGATATTGGCAGGCTTCCTGGTGGGTTTGCTTGTCGACATCTTCTGCAACACCCCAGGTCTGCATGCATTCGTATGCTGTACCACCATGTGGCTTCGTTTGCCGATGCTTCACATGTTCGTCGTCTCAGACGATATCAAGAACGGTTGCCCTACCTATCATCGTCTGGGCTTCTCGATCTTCACACGTTTCATGGCTATATTGCTGGCCATTCACAGTGTGTTACTCTATTCGTTGGAGGCCTTCACGGTATTCAACTTCTTCAATCTGCTACTCAAGATCATCGTTACTTTCATTCTGTCCTTCTGCGTTCTGTTAGTGACAGAGATAGCTAACGACACCAAGTAATAACTCCAAGTCCGGTACAATCCATGCAGCACGACTACAAACTCGACAACAGACGCTTTGTGATCGGTGCATTGGTCATCATCGTTATAATTATTTATATTGTCCGATTGTTCAACCTACAGGTGGTCGAGGACAAGTATAAGATTATGGCGAATGACAACGCTTTCCAGACACAAACTATATATCCCTCGCGAGGCATCATATATGATCGCAAGGGACGCGAGCTTGTATATAACCAGTCCGCTTACGACCTGTTGGTTACCACTCGTACGTTGAAGCGTCTTGGCATGGATACCCTCGATTTCTGCAATACCTTAGGCATTACTCGCGAAGCTTTCGACAAGCGAATGAAGGATATCCGTAACTACGGAAAGAACCCAGGTTACAGTCCCTTCACTCCGCAGGTGTTCTCGACCCAGTTGACCGGACAGACCTATGCTCGTATCCAGGAGGCGTTGTATCGTTTCCCGGCGTTCGAACTCCGATCACGAACCATCCGTCAGTACAAGTATTCGGCTGCTGCGCTGTTGTTAGGCAGTGTACGCGAAGCCAACAAGCGAGAGGTCGACAAGAATCCTGAGATCTATCAGCGCGGCGACCTGGTCGGTGATTTCGGTATCGAGAAGAGTTACGAGGAATATCTGCGAGGACGAAAAGGTAAAGCCATCAACCTGCGCGATGCCCATGGACGAATACAGGGCAAATACGAAGATGGTCGTTTCGACGTTGCTCCAGAGGCAGGACATGATCTGACCCTCTCCATCGATATGGCGTTGCAGCAGTATGCCGAGTCGCTCTTCGTTGACAAGGTCGGAGCTCTGGTAGCCATCGAACCCTCGACGGGCGAAGTGCTGGCCATGGTATCCAGTCCGAGTTTCGATCCTCGTCTGCTCGTCGGACATGACCGTGCTCGCAACTATGCCGATCTGATGGCCAATCTGTACAAGCCACTCTTCAATCGTGCCATTGCCTCGCCACAGCCACCTGGATCTACCTTCAAGCCCACACAGGGACTGATTGGTCTGCAGGAAGGCGTCATTACCGAGCATACCTATCTGCATTGTGCCGGCGGTTTCCGCTATGGTAACTTCAAGATGGGATGTCACGATGGAACTACCGCATGGACCATCGTTCCCGCCATCGCCACTTCGTGCAACGGATACTTCGGATGGTGTCTGTACAATATCCTGAACAACAAGAAGAAGTTCAAGTCCGTGCCGGAAGCCTTCGATACCTGGAAGGATTATATGGTCAGCATGGGTTACGGTTATCGTTTAGGCATCGACTTGCCGGGCGAGGTGCGAGGCTTCATTCCGAACCGAAACTATTACTCCCGCAACTTCGGAACCGACAACTGGAATGCCGTCAACATCATCTCCATCTCCATCGGACAGGGTGAGATTCTGGCCACACCGTTGCAGATTGCCAATCTGGCTGCAACGATCGCCAACCGCGGCTTCTACTATATTCCGCACGTAGTCAAGTCCATCTCCGACATCGAGCAGATACCAGACACCTTCCTCCATCCGCACAAGACTCTGGTCGAGAAGCGCTATTATGATCTGGTGGTCGAAGGCATGCGACAGGCAGCCGTCATGGGTACTGTCCGACATACCGGTAATATGGATCCCGAAGGCATCGAACTCTGTGGCAAGACCGGTACCGCCCAGAACCCTCATGGACATGACCACTCCGTCTTCATGGGCTTTGCACCTAAGGATGATCCGAAGATTGCCGTCTGCTGCTACGTCGAGAATGCCGGTTTTGGTGCCACCTATGGCGTTCCTATCGGCACCTTGGTCATCGAGAAATATCTCAACGACACCATTTCCGTCCGACGCAAGTATCTTGAAGAGAAGATGCTTACCTCATCGACGATGAAATATATGGATAGTTACGAAACAAAATAAATAGATAGTTAAAAAGAAATGAGCTTCATAAAGTCTTTTGATTGGTTTACCTTGCTGATGTATATAGCATTGGTTGTCATTGGATGGTTCACCATCAATGCTGCCAGCTATAACTTCGATGGTGCCAGTATCTTTGACTTTGCTCGTCCATCCGGCAAACAGTGCGTTTGGTTCGGTCTGGCTATCTTTTTGATTATCATCATCCTCTGCATCGATTCCAAGACCTATGTCGGCATAGCGCCCTTGCTCTATCTGGGCATCATGGCGTTGCTGTTCATTACTATATTTATAGGTACGAACATCAATGGTTCGCACTCTTGGATCAAGATCGGTCCATTCAGCATCCAGCCGGCAGAGTTCGGTAAGTTCAGTACCTCGCTGATGCTCGCATGGTTATTCAGTCAGTATGGATTCAAGTTCACCGAGTCATCTGACTTCCTCAAGGCTTGTGTGGTCCTGCTGATCCCGGTAGGTCTGATCATCCTGCAGAACGAGACAGGTTCTGCGTTGGTCTATTTCTCCATGATCCTGCTCTTCTACCGCATGGGCATGTCGGGCGTCGTACTCTGGGTAGGAACCTGCTTCGTCGCTATCTTCGTGCTGGGTCTGATTTATGGCGAAAAACTGATCCTTCTGCTCATTCCGTTCATGGTGATTGCCATGGTGTTCTTCTTCTCCAACGACAAGCAGAACGGTCTCTGGATGCTAGGTTTTGTGCTGGCTATGGATCTGATTTATTATGCTCTGCATCGATGGCCCTTTCTGCCAGACTTCATCCTCAATCATCTAACCTATCGCATCTTCGGATTCATAAATATTGGAGCAACCTTGCTGTATCTGCTTTGGCTGACCCTATACGAGCGTAGCAAGAAGTATCTGATTATTGCTGGTTTTGGTGCCATGTTCGTACTCGGACATTATTCTGTCGATTATGCCTTCAATCATATCCTGCAGGATCACCAGCGCGGCCGTATTGAGGTCCTGCTTGGCCTCAAGGAGGATCTGAAGGGTGCAGGCTACAACGTCAATCAGGCCAAGATTGCCATCGGTTCAGGTGGCTTGACCGGCAAAGGATATCTGCAGGGAACGCAGACCAAGCTTGCCTACGTACCGGAGCAGGAGACCGACTTCATCTTCTGTACCATAGGCGAGGAGTATGGCTTCCTGGGCAGTTCCGGAATCCTGTTGCTCTATCTGGTCTTCATCCTGCGTATCATCTACCTTGCCGAGCGACAACGAACTGTCTTCGCGCAGGTTTATGCCTATTGTGTGGCTTGCATCTTCTTCTTTCACGTCGTCATCAATGTCGGCATGGTGATTGGACTGATGCCAGTCATTGGTATCCCGCTTCCATTCTTCAGCTATGGTGGTTCCGGACTTTGGTCATTCACCATTCTGCTGTTCATCCTGTTGAAGCTGGACGCCTCCCGAATAGAACGTTATTAATAATACTATACTGCCTAATATCTAAAGATTATGACTATTTCTAACTGGATTCACATTGCTGTATTAATTGTCCTTGTTGTGCTGGTGCTCGTTCTCCTGCACCTCAATGGTGTGCATCGCCGTCGTCGTCGCCGGATTCTTTACCGTCTGGCGGTAGGTAAGACGGCACTCGAAGGTCCGAAAGAGGAGCCTATTCCTGCCGAATCAGACGAAACACAGGATGATTCTGCCGATGGTACCGATGATGGAAAAGATCCATCCAACAAACGCATTGTGCTCGAAGAGGCCCGCGAGAAGTTGTGGGAACGCATGGAGGCCTACATGAAAGAGAAAGAGCCATTTACCGATCCTGACTTCGATCGCAATATGCTCTCCAAGGCTATGTTCAGCAATATCTCGTATGTGTCGGGTGCTATCAATGCCCATGGCAAGAGTTTTACCACCTGGTTGGCCGAATATCGCGTCAAGATGGCCATCAATATTCTGCAGCAGACACCCAAGATTCCTGTCCGTGATCTCTGCGTCAAGGTCGGAGTCCTGAATCCTGTCGTCTTCAACCGTCAGTTCCGCGGTGTAACCGGTATGTCGGTATCCGAGTTCCGTTCGCAGATCGGACAGTAAAAATGAGTTGATTCTTTTTTCAATAGATACGAAAAAGGCCACCCGGAAGGATGGCCTTTTTCTTTATTTCGAAGCGATAGTTATCAGAGCTCCAGGTCTCCGTCATGAATCTCATGCCAAGGCAGACCCTGGATGTTGAGCTGTTCCATGAATGGATCTGGATCGAACTCCTCTACATTGTGAACGCCTGGCTTGCTCCACTTGCCGGTGAGGAACATCATAGCACCGATCATGGCAGGAACGCCAGTGGTGTAGCTTACGCCCTGCATACCGGTCTCGAGGTAAGCATCGCGGTGCGAGCAGTTGTTATAGACATAGTAGGTATGCTCCTTGCCATCGTTGCCAATACCACGGATACGGCAACCGATTGAGGTCTGGCCCTCGTAGTTCTCGCCCAGATCCTTTGGATTAGGCAAAGTCATCTTGAGGAACTGCAGAGGCACGATCTTGACAGTAGCCATCTTGCCGCTGCCGTCAGCCAGAGGTGCAGTGTACTCAATCTCGTCGATACGTGACATACCGATGTTCTGGATAACGTCCAGATAGTTGAGGTACTGCTGGCCGAAGGTCATCCAGAAGCGGGCACGCTTGATGGTAGGATAGTTGATTACCAACGACTCGATCTCCTCGTGGTGGAGCAGATAAGACTCCTTAGGACCGATGCCTGGGTAGGTCAGCGGCTGGTGGATCTCCATTGGTTCAGTCTCGATATACTTGCCATCCTGATAGTAGAGACCCTTCTGGGTAATCTCGCGGATGTTGATTTCTGGGTTGAAGTTGGTAGCGAATGCCTTGTGGTGATTGCCGGCATTGCAGTCAACGATATCCAGATACTGGATCTCCTTGAAGTGATGCTTAGCAGCATAGGCGGTATAAACGCTGGTAACACCTGGGTCGAAACCGCAACCGAGGATTGCGCAAAGACCAGCCTTCTCGAAACGCTCGCGGTAAGCCCACTGCCATGAGTACTCGAAGTGAGCCTCATCCTTAGGCTCGTAGTTAGCGGTATCCATGTAGTTGACACCAGCTTCCAGACAAGCATCCATGATGGTGAGGTCCTGGTATGGCAAAGCGAGGTTGATACAGAGTTCAGGCTTGAACTCCTTCATCAGCTTAACCAATGCTGGAACGTCGTCTGCATCGACGGCTGCAGTGGTGATGTTTGCACTCTTGCCATTCTTGGTGTAGAGACGCTTGCGGATAGCCTCAGCAGTAGCGTCGCACTTAGCCTTGGTACGGCTGGCGATACAGATGTCGGTGAAGATGTCGGCATTTTGGGCCAACTTGTGGGCGCAGACGGTACCTACACCGCCGCAACCGATCAATAAAACTCTTGCCATTATTTACTTTTTATTTGTTTTGTGGGCGAAAATACGTATTTTTTTTGAAATGAAAGAATAATTGTTCAATAATTTGTCGAAACGGGGGATGTTTTCGTTCAGATTATGACTTTTTGCGACGAATAACAACCAATGTGACCGCCAAGAAGATAAGTACCATGCCTATAACATCGCGCATCGAAACCGACTCGCCCAGGATGATGACACCTAGCACCACGGCAGTTACCGGTTCTAGGGCACCACACAGGGCGGTCTGTGTACTGCCGATGTTCTGGATGGCCTTGGCCGTACATACCAGCGAAACCACTGTTGGGAAGATTCCCAGAGCCAGCAGGTTCAGCCACATGATCGGATGTTCCGGCAGTGTGAGAGGCGAGAAGAACAGACGTCCCACGAACAGGAGCGTACCGAAGATGAGCACATAGAGCGTGACTGACATCGAAGCCACATTGCGCAGACGGGTCTTGTTCAGTCCCACCAGATAGATGGCATAGGCCAGACCCGAGAGCATCACCACCAGGAATCCGATCAGGAAGTCACCGCTCAGGGTAATCTGACCCTCCTCCATCGGACAGAGCATGACGATACCGCTGCAGGCAATGGCCAGACAGAGAATCACCAGCCACGAGAGTCGTTCGTGGTAGCACAGTGTCATGATCAATGCCGTCAGGATCGGATACACGAACAGCAGAGTCGAAGCAATGCCTACAGGGATGAAATTATAGCTGCAGAAGAGCGTCAGCGAGCTCAGCGCCATCAGGAAACCCAACAGGATCAGCTGTGGGATGTTGTGCCGGCTCACACGGAAAGTCTCAAGCATCGTACCCCGTTTCCAACCGTTGTACAGCATCATCAGAGCCATCACAGCCACGGCAAAGATATAGCGGAACAACAGCACGGAATCCGGATTCATGCCATCGTTATAGAGCGGTTTGGCAAAGATCGGATTCGTACCATAGGCAGCAGCCGAAAGGATGGCATACATATAACCAAGGAGGCGGGATTGGATGGGCATGTTGCGATGAGGGATTAAGCGATGAGCGGTTTATTTCCAGGTCTGCCAATCTCCGTAGAGGATGTCTGGCGTCTCATCGTCGTCGGTATGCAACGAACGTTCCAGTGCATGCAGATCGCACGCTGAACGGGTCTCATATTGCTCGAGGTGATCCAGAATCTGGCAGAAGCAGGGGAAGGGCGGTTGGTGCAGAGGGAACTTGACATCGACGCGCATCAGGCATGAAGCATACAGTCCCAGCGAGAAATTCATCTGTCGGTCCAGATACTCCTCGCCATTCGGGATGTCGAACCCTGCCTCCCGCAGCGACGACAGATGTTCGCGCAGCAGCAGAGCCTGCGTTTTGCCTTCGATGCCCGGGAAGGAGAGAGTCCACATATCATCGCCGATCTCTCCGACATGAGCCTCCCGTTCCAGGTAGGCATCATACAGTATTCCTGCATGCACATAGCGGAAATGCAGCGAAGCGCGATAGGGCGAGATACTCTGCGACTGCTGGATCGGGAAACCCTGACGACGGGCCTCATCGAAGAAGAACCAGCGGGACGATTCCTGCTGGTTCCTGATTTGTGTAAAGAGTATTGTCGCCTCCATCTTCAGGAGGTTCGATCTTTTTGCTATTTCCTTCTGCATATATTCTATATACTCCCCCTAAAGGGGGCTGGGGGGGGCTTACTTATACATGAAGCGCTTGATAGACTTCTTTGGTGTCTTTTCAAACTCCACGTCAACCAGTTCGAAGGCATTGACCTGTGCATAAACCGGGAACTTCTTGTTCATGTTCTTGCGCAGACCCTCCAGATGTTCGAGGATAGCGTTGTCGTCGGCCATACCGGCAGCCTTGGCAGCTTCGCGATCCGGGTAGGTGAGGGCAACGAGTCGATGCTCACGCTGAACTACGACGCTCTCCACCACATATGGCAGGTTGTTTACCTCAGCCTCGATTTCCTCCGGATAGATATTCTGGCCAGAACCGCTCAACAGCATGTTCTTGATACGACCGCGGATGAAGATGTTACCGACCGAGTCGATCACACCCATATCGCCTGTATGCAGCCAACCCTCGGCATCGATGGTCTTGCTGGTAGCCTCCTCGTTCTTGTAGTAACCGAGCATCACATTCATACCGCGGGTCAGGATCTCGCCAGGCACGTTCTGTGGATCCTCGCTATCGATCTTCACCTCCATGCGTGGCGCAGCCTTACCGCACGACGAACGGACAAAATCCTTCCAGTCAGCATAGCCGATGATTGGAGCACACTCCGTCATGCCATAGCCCACGGTGTAAGGGAATTTGATCTCCTTGAGTACCTCCTCAACCTCCGAATTCAGAGCAGCACCACCGATGATTACCTCATAGATGTTTCCACCCATAGCATCGATCAGGCCCTGACGGAACTTTGCGTTGATGGTATTACGTACCATAGGCACCTTGCGGAGCATGCGCATCTTTGGATCGTTGTACTTAGGGAGAATACCCTTACGGACAATTTTCTCGATCAACATTGGAACGACAATGACGATGATTGGCTTGACCTCCTTGAATGCCTTGAGGATGGTTGGTGCTGCCAATGCCGAGGTGATGAAGGTGATGTGAACACCGATACAGAACTCATACATCAACTCGAAAGCCATGCCATAAAGGTGTGCCGTAGGCAGAAGTGAAACAACCTTCTGTCCAGCATGTAGGTTTGGCAAAACCTGCTCGGCAAAGGCCATATTGCTCCACATGGCGCGCTCTGGAATCATGACACCCTTAGGAGCGGAAGTGGTTCCGGAGGTGTAGTTGATCATGAGCAGTTCATCGGGCTGATGACGGTAGTAGTGCAGATTCTCTGGATTCACCTCAGGGCAATCCTGCAGGGTTACCAGGTTCTGGTTCGTAAGCAGAATCTTGCTCTCCGAGTGAGCCACGAGGCGTTCTACCATCTCGGGAGTAAACTCGTGGAGGAGAGGAACGGCCACCGCACCATAGGTGAAGGCAGCCAGCAGGGCGATGCTCCATTGAGCACTGTTACGTCCACAGATGGCCACACGGAAGCCAGGTTCAAGACCGGCCTCACGCCAGTCCTGATGATATTTAGCAATCTGTTGAGCTACCTCGTGGTAAGTGAATGATTCACCCTGGAAGTTCGAGAAGCAGGGAAGATCCCAATGATCCTTGATGCTTTGCTCAAGTACTGCATTTAATCTTGATTTCATATCAAAAGAGTAGTTGTTGATATCTAATAATTGCGTTGTCATTATTTGGGCTTTGCTGTGTTATTTCGGAATCATGGTAATGAGTGGAATCAGCATCTCTTCCATCGAGATACCTCCATGCTGGAAAGTATCCTTGAAGTGCTGGACGTAGTAATTGTAATTGTTCGGATAGGCGAGGAAGTCGCGACCCGTAGCAAATACATAACTTGTCGAGAGGTTCAGGATTGGCAGACCGAAATCCTTCGGACGGGTAATCTCGTAGAGGTTCTTGTCCTGGAAGTTCAGATTCTTGCCTAACTTGTAACGAAGATTGGTGTTGACGTTTTTATCTCCTATGATCTTCACGGCATTGTCCACGCGGACGGTGCCATGATCGGTAGTGAGGATCACCTTGTATCCCATTTCTGCCATGCGGCGGAACAGATCGAGTGTCGAACTGTGTTCCATCCAGGTCTTGGTCAAAGCGCGATAGGCAGCCTCGTTGTTGGCCAGTTCGTTGACCACTTTGATGTCCGTACGGGCATGGCTCAGCATGTCGATGAAATTCAGCACAACCACATTGAGTGGATGCTGGTTGAGGCTCTTCAACTGAGCCACCAGATGTTCGCCGAATCGCGATTCATTGACCTTGTGGTACGAGAAGGTGTATGGTTTGCGATAGCGGTCCAGCTGGGTTTGGATCAGTGGTGCCTCGTTCAGGTTCTTGCCCTCCTCGCTATCCTCATCCACCCAGAGTTCCGGGAACATCTGGGCAATCTTGTCAGGCAGCAGGCCCGAGAAGATGGCGTTGCGGGCATATTGGGTAGCCGTCGGAAGGATCGAGCAGTAGACCTCCTCGCTGCAGTTGAAGTATTCAGCCAGCAGGGGTTGGATGGTACGCCATTGGTCCAGACGGAAATTATCGATGACCACGAGGAAGACCTTCTCGCCATTGTCGAGGGCAGGGAAGACCTTGGTCTTGAAGATATCGGTCGACATGATCGGAGCCTGACCCTGAGCATTGACCGGCGAGATTTTCTCCTTGATCCAGCTTTCGTAGTTACGCTTCACGAACTTCGAGAACTGCGTATTAGCCTCATCCTTCTGCATCAGGAGCATCTGACCCAGACCTGGATCCTCGCTCTGGCTCAGTTCCGTCTCCCAGAAGACCAGTCGCTTATAGACATCCACCCAGTCCTCGAACGAACGGGCATCGTTGATGGCCATGCTCAGTCGACCGAACTCCTGCTGGTAGTCGGAGGTCTGTCGTTGCTGGGTGATTTCGCGTGCATGAAGGTTTTTCTTGATGCTTAGCAGCATCTGTGAGGGGAGGACCGGCTTGATCAGATAGTCGGCAATCTTACCGCCGATGGCCTGGTCCATGATGTTCTCCTCCTCGCTCTTGGTTACCATGATAACCGGCAGGGAGGGCTGTAATTCCTTGATACCTTGCAGAGTTTCCAATCCGGAGATACCGGGCATGTTTTCGTCGAGGAAGACGAGATCGAAGCTCTTCTGTCGGACCTGGTCCAAGGCATCCTGACCGTTGGTAACGGTTGTAACGTCGTATCCCTTCTGCTGAAGGAACATCACGTGGGGCTTGAGCAGGTCGATCTCATCGTCGGCCCAGAGAAGTTGCGGATTGCTCATAATTACATGTAATCTATGGTGCAAAGTTACGGAATTCCGCGTATAAAACCAAAAAAAAGCGCCAAAATTTGTCGTTTTGGCACTTTTTTTACATTTGTTGTGCAGAAATGCTCGGGTTGTTTACTTATAGAGGGCTCCGAAGGTCTGGCAAGCACGGTAATCGGCACCCTCCTTGTCCATGCCGAAAGCATTCCAGCAGGCCGGACGGAAGATGTTTTTATCATCCACATTGTGCATGCAGACAGGGATACGGAGCATCGAGCAGAGCGTAATCAGATCCGAACCAATGTGACCATAAGCGATGGCACCGTGGTTAGCACCCCAGTTGTTCATCACGCTATAGACGTCCTTGAAGGCATCCTTCGACGAATCGAGGCGAGGAGCGAACCAGGTGGTAGGCCAGGTTGGGTCGGTACGTTTGTCGAGAATGTCGTGGGTCTTCGGATCGAGTTCCACGCTCCAGCCCTCGGCCAGTTGCAGCACTGGGCCAAGACCCTGCACGATGTTGATGCGGAGCATGGTCATAGGCATACCGCCCTTGGTCACGAAGTGCGAAGAGTAACCACCACCACGGAAGTAATCGCGGTCAGCAGGCATCCACTGGGTAGCCTTCAGACAAGCCTCAACATCCTGGTCGGTCATCTCCCAGTGTGACTTCATGGTAGGCTTGCCCTGGGCATCGGTCATGGCACCTGTCGCATCGAGGGTAGTCGCACCAGAGTTGATCAGATGGATGAAACCACCCGCAGCAGCTCCCTCCGGACGTTTGCCAGCCACACGTTCAACCGCCTCTGGGCTCCAGTAGGTGCGCACATCCGAGAACATCACGCCCTTGTTGGTCAGCAGGTGGCCGAAGAGCATTGACATACCGTTCAGGAAGTCGTTCTCGGTAGCCAGGATGTTAGCCTCACGAATGCCGTTCCAGTCAAAACTGGTGCACATCAGCGACTCCGGGAAGTCGAAGTTCGGCTTGTAGTCGGTCCACTGACGCTGACCCTGCACACCGGCAGCGATGGCGTTATGTCCGATGGCCTCCTCTTTGTAACCCATTTCGAGCAGCTTCTTCGAGCCGTGCATCAGGTCGTTGATGATCATCATGCACTTCACGGTGAACTCCCAGTCCTCATCCTTCTCGGCGCGGGTCTTACCCTTGCCCTTACCGTTGTAGGTAGTCATCGGAGTACCAGGCAGTACCTGACGGTCCTCGTTGTAGTCGTGTCCCTCGTTCGGTTTGCAGTATTTCTCGACCCAGGTCATGGCCTTCTCGAACTCCTGTTTGTCGTAGATGCCGAAATCCACGCGACGAAGAATTTCCACCAGCGAGACATACTCGGTTCGCATGCCCAGATACTGCTGCAGGAAGTCAGCATTCACGATCGATCCGGCAATACCCATACAGGTATTTCCGAGGCTCAGGTATGACTTGCCACGCATCGTTGCCACAGCCTGAGCAGCACGGGCAAAACGGAGGATCTTCTCGGCAGCATCAGCTGGGATGGTATTATCCGGCAGATCCTGCACGTCGTGGCCATAGATGCCATAGGCAGGCAAACCCTTCTGGGCATGTGCCGCCAGCACGGCAGCCAGATAGACGGCACCCGGACGTTCCGTGCCATTGAATCCCCACACAGCCTTCGGGTGGGTTGGATCCATATCCATCGTCTCCGAACCGTAGCACCAGCATGAGGTGACAGTAATGGTCGAACCTACCCCTTCGCGTTCGAACTTCTCGGCACAGGCAGCACTCTCGCCCACACGGCCGATGGTTGTATCTGCAATGACGCATTCCACAGCACTTCCGTCACCATTTCGGAGGTTCGTTCCGATCAGGTCAGCCACCGCCTTAGCGAGGGCCATGGTCTTATCTTCGAGGCTTTCGCGCACGCCTCCCTGACGTCCGTCAATCACCGGACGGATGCCAATCTTTGGGTATTTCATAGTCTTATAAATTTGGTTATTTGTTTTTAGGTTTTATTGATATTGAGAGAAAGAATCCGATGAAAAAGATCGTCATGGTGCCCAGCACGATCGCCAGATAGGAGTGGAGTCCCGGGTCCGGCAGACCCAGCCATTCCCAGGCCGAGATCCAGGCAATCACGGCAAAACCGCAGAGTACACCCAGCAGAGCGTGGATGTTCTTGACATGTTGCGACAGGTAACCCAGCAGGAAGAGTCCCAGCATACCGCCCGAGAAGATACTTGAGAGTTTCCACCAGGCATCCAGGATGCTGTTCACATTGACCAGAGCCAGAGCCACGATGATCCCCAGCACACCGATACCGACGCTCGATAGCTTCAGTACCGCCAGATGCTCCTTATCACCGATGCCCGCATTGCGATCCTTGCCCGGACGGTGTATATGACGGCGCATACGCATCCAGTAGTCGGTCAGGATGATCGTCGAACACGAAGTGACCGAAGTGGCCACCGTGCTCATGCCAGCCGCGAAGACCGAGGCAATCAGCAGGCCCGTGAGTCCTTGTGGCAACGAATGTACCATGAAGTAAGGGAAAACATAATCAGCCTTGCCAGCCGCCTCGAAAGCAGCCACCTCGGCATCCGGAAAGACGCGGTAATAACTATACAGACAAGTTCCGATCAGGAAAAACAGTGCCGAGACCGGAATATAGAGCCAGCCACCGAATAGGGCCGCATGCTTTGCCTCCTTCTCGGTTTTGGCTGTGTGGTATCGCTGCACATAGTTCTGGTCGATGCCATAGTTCTGCAGGTTGATGAACACGCCATAAATCAGGCAGACCCAGAACGTGCTGTGAGCAAAATCCGTACAGTCGAACGAGCCCAGCGAGAACTTGTTGTGACCCGTGGCGTCGAGCGAGTTCCAGGCAATCTGGAACGCCTGCTGCGGACCCTCAGGCATCGAGAAGAGCAGCACCGCCAGACAGACCAGTGCGCCACCGATCAGGATGAATCCCTGGATCGCTTCGGTCCAGATCACCGCCTTCATGCCACCCAGCATCGAATAGAAGATGATGGCGGCCGACGTAATGATGATCACCGTGCGCAGGTCCCATCCCATCAGGATGTTCATTGGCATGGCCAGCAGGAAGAGGATCGAGCCCATGCGGGCAATCTGCGTGAGCAGATAGCAGGCCGAGGCATAGATACGAGCCCACGGACCGAATTTCTCCTCCAGGAAGGCATAGGCCGAGACCGACGAATGGCGTCGGTAGAAGGGGACGAACCATCGCGCAGCAATCCAGCAGGCGATCGGTATGCTCAGACCGAACACGAACGGATTCCAGTCCGAGGCATAGGCTTTACCGGGATTGCCGAGATAGCTGATGCTCGACACGTAGGTCGAGAAGATGCTCATTCCGACAACCCATCCGGGGATACTTCGTCCCGCGTTGGTGAATTCCTTGGCAGAAGTGCCTTTCTTGTAGAAGAGGCTGCCCATCAGGACGATGCCTCCAGTAAAGACAAGAAAGACGATCAGGTCAATAATATTCATTTAGATAATCAGCTTACCCTCCTTGATAGGCAGAGCTTCGAGTGCCTTTTGCACCTTCATGCGCTCTGGCAGGTTGAACTTGTAGAATGGCGAAGCCACGAAGTCGCTTTCGATGATGCCCAGCAGGTTGCAGGCGCATTTCAGACCCTTCAGGTAGCTCGAACCATGCTGTCCGATGCTATAGATGGTCGAAGAGATCTGCATGATATACTTCTGCAGTCTGCGCATCTCCTGGATGTCACCCTTCACCGCAGCGTTGTACATGGCTACATAGAGTTCCGGGAACATGTTGGCACCGCCATTCACGCCACCGTGTCCACCCATCAGCACACATTCGCCGGTAATCTCCTCCGGTCCGCAGAGCATGGCGAAATCCTGACGTCCGGTGCTCTGCACGGCATACATCACGCTCTGGAAGTAGACCGCATTGGCCGACGAGTCCTTCAGACCGACCACCTGAGGCATCATCGACAGACGGGCCACGGTAGCAGGTGCGAAGTTTACCTTCACGTGCGAAGGCATGTTATATAGGAATACAGGCAGAGGCAGCTGTGGTACCAGTTCCTCGTAGAACTGAGCCAGCTCTGGCTGTCCGGTGGCGAAGTAATAAGGTGGGGCGCTCACCAGTCCGGAGGCGCCACATTCGGCGGCAATGTTTGCCAGCTTGATCGATTCCACCAGCGAGGTGTCGGTGATGCAGACCAGCACAGGCAGGCGACCTGCATTGATGCGGCAGGTCTCGCGGATCATCTGCTGACGGACGTTGTAGGAGAGGGACTGTTCCTCGCCCGTTGTGCCCAGGATGAACAATCCGTGCACACCGCCATCTATGAGGTGGTTGATTAAGCGCTCAAGGGAATAGACATCGAGAGTTTCGTTGTCTTTCAAAGGTGTAACAAGTGGCGGTATAATTCCGCATAAAGGTTGTTTCATGTTAATAAGAGAAGTGTTTATTTGGTTTCAAGATCAAAGAGCGAAATAGAGGCAATCTGCCCGAAATCGGGGTCAAAGGTAGTGCTTTTTTACCGATAATCCAAACATATACGGGCAAAAATGTACAATTTTTCTTCCTTTTTTGTACTTTTCCTTGCACTTTTCGAAAAAAACGAGTAAATTTGCCCGCATATTTCATTAAATCATTATAACATGAATCCAAACATTAAAGCTAAACCGGAACAGAAATCAATCCTCCACCACAACGGAGTGAGCTACATGGTTCCGTTCATTCTTGTTACCACTCTGTTTGCACTTTGGGGCTTTGCCAACGACATTACCAATCCGATGGTAGCAGCCTTCCAGACCCTGATGGAACTCAGTGCCGCCAAGGCCTCGATGGTCCAGTTCGCCTTCTATGGCGGATATGCCACCATGGCCGTGCCAGCTGCGCTGTTCATCCGTAAATACAGTTACAAGGGAGGCATCCAGCTGGGATTGCTACTCTATGCCATCGGTGCCTTCCTCTTCATCCCAGCCGCCCAGTTGCAGAGCTTCACCTTCTTCTGTTTCTCGCTCTACATTCTGACCTTCGGCCTCGCCTTCCTCGAAACCACCGCCAATCCCTACATCCTGAGTCTGGGCTCGAAAGAGACCTCCACCCGTCGTTTGAACATGGCACAGGCCTTCAATCCGATGGGTTCGTTGTGTGGCATGGCAGTAGCCAGCATGATCGTGTTGCCGAATCTGATCAGCGATGCCCGCGATGCCGCCGGTAACATCCTCTATTATGCCAAGTCCGAAGCCGAGAAGGCCGACATCCGACTGCACGACCTGTCGGTGATCCGCAATCCGTATGTAGCCATCGGTTGCGTCGTAGTCGTCATGCTGATCGTCATCACCCTGGCCAAATTACCCGACACCAAGGGCGACGTAGCCAAAGTCTCGAACAGGCAGACCCTGAAGAACCTCTGGCACAATCACATCTATCGTGAGGGTGTTTTGGCACAGGTCTTCTACGTAGCTGCTCAGATTATGACCTGGACCTTCATCATCCAGTATGCCGACCGTTTGGGCATCGACAAGGCCACCGCTCAGATGTATAATATCGGAGCCATGGTCATGTTCCTCTCATCCCGCTTCATCGTCACCTTCCTCATGCGATACCTCAATGGCCGTGTCCTTCTGGCCCTCTTCGGTCTCGGAGCGATCATCGCCACCACAGGCACCATCCTGATCGATGGTATGGCTGGTCTCTATTGCCTCATGGCCATCAGTTTCTTCATGAGTCTGATGTTCCCGACCATCTATGGTATTGCGCTCGAGAATGTCTCGGCCGAAGACTCCACCCTCGGTGCTGCCTTCCTCGTCATGGCCATCGTTGGTGGCAGTATCTTCCCACCTTTGCAGGGCATGATCATCGATGCCGGTGGAACTGACCACATCCTGTGTGGCCTGCCAAGCGTCAATGCCAGCTTCGTCCTTCCGCTTCTCTGCTTCATCTTCATTGCCTGGTATGGCTGGAGATCGTACAAGAAGCTCTAATCCCAAACCGCTCATCCCTAACCGCACATCGCACAAATATGCCAATAATCGATGCACATGCGCATCTCTGGATGCGACAGAATACAACCGTCGATGGTCAGGCCATTCGTACCTCATCGCCCAATGGTAGCCGTTCCGAGTTCTTCGGACAGGAGGTACAGATGTTGCCCCCCTTCATGATCGACGGACACAATACCGCCGAAGTCTTCCTGAGCAATATGGACTATGCCCGCGTGGGTGGAGCCGTCATCGTTCAGGAGATCATCGACGGTCTACAGAACAACTATCTGGCCGAAGTCCAGCAGAAGTACCCCAACCGTTTCTTCTGTTATGGCATGCCCGAGTTGCGTCTCGACATGCAGCGACAGTTAGGTCTGGGCAGTGGCCTCGAACAGTCCCGTCAGCTGCTCGATCTGGGCTTCAGGGGACTGGCCTTCCCGGGTCATCGTCTCTTTGCCCCAGGCACCGACATGCAGATCAACTCGCCCGAGATGATGGAGATCTATCACCTGCTTGAAGAGCGTGGCGCCTTCCTTTCGATGTGCTTGTACGATGGTGATTACCACGTCGGACAGATGAAGGAGGTCATCGAGGAGTGTCCCGATCTGAAGATCGTCATCGGTCATTTCGGTATGGTCACCGTACCGGGTTGGAAAGAGCAGATCAAGCTCGCCCATGCTAGGAATGTCTATGTCGAATCGGGTGGCATCACCTGGCTCTTCAATAGCGAGTTCTATCCCTATCCAACTGCCATCCGAGCCATTCGCGTGGCTGCCGACGAGGTTGGTATCAAGAAACTGATGTGGGGATCCGATTATCCACGCACCATCACAGCCATCACCTACAAGATGAGCTACGACTTCATCGAGAAGGACAACTCCGGTCTCCTCACCGAGGCCGAGAAGCGTGCCTTCCTGGGCGAAACCGCTGCCCGTCTTTATGGGTTCGATGAATTGCCATTACTCCCGTATATAAAGAATATGTCAGAATGAAAGCTTTACAAATTCCAGGCCTGCAGCAGATTCAGGTCGTAGAACTTCCCAAGCCAGAAGTGAAGGCTGGCGAAGTCATGTTGAAATTGAAGTATGTGGGTTTCTGTGGAAGTGACCTGAACACCTTCCTGGGTCGCAATGCCATGGCCAAGACCAATGTCATTCCAGGACATGAGATCGGAGCCGAGATCGTAGCCTTGGGCGAAGGATGCCCGGATACACTCAAGGTCGGTCAGGTCGTCACCGTCAATCCATACACCAACTGCGGACACTGTGCATCGTGCCGCAACGGTCGTGTGAATGCCTGCAAGAACAACGAGACACTGGGCGTACAGCGCGATGGTGCTATGCGTGAATATATCTGTCTGCCATGGCAGAAGATCATCCCGGTCAAGGGTGTTTCTGCCCGTGACTGTGCCTTGATCGAGCCAATGTCAGTTGGCTTCCATGCCGTCGACCGCGGACAGGTCACCGACATCGACTTCGTGCTCGTCTTCGGTTGTGGTATGGTCGGCCTCGGAGCCATCGTACGTAGTGTACAGCGCGGAGCCACCGTCATTGCCGTCGATTTGTCCGAAGAGAAGCTCGAGCTGGCCAAGAAGTGTGGTGCAGCCTATGGCATCAACTCCAAGACCGAGAATGTGCTCGACCGCGTCAACGAGATCACCGATGGCATGGGTGTCGATTGCGTCATCGAGGCCGTCGGATCACCGATCACCTACCAGACCGCCATCGATGTAGTCGGCTTCACCGGCCGAGTAGTCTGCATCGGTTACAGCAAGAGCGACGTCTCGTTCCAGACCAAGTACTTCGTCCAGAAGGAGCTCGACATCCGTGGTTCGCGCAACGCCATGCCGAACGACTTCCGTGCCGTGATGCGTTTCATGGCCAAGACCGATCTCCCTATGGAGCCATTCATCTCAGGCATCATCAAACCCGAAGAGGCACAGGCAACCATGGAGCAGTGGGCTGCTAATCCGGCACAGGTCTTCCGTATCTTGGTCGAGTTCTAACGGCAACCATCGTTCTACCATGAAGATTTTCGCAACTACTGCATGTCTGTTGTGCATGTGCACCTTCAGTTGGGCACAGCGTCAGCACATTGCGTTCGACGATGACTGGCATTTCGCACTGGGCCATGCCGCAGATGTCAGCCAGGACTTCGGCTGCGGTACCGAGTATTTCAACTACTTGACCAAAGCCGCCAGTATCCACAACGAGGGTCCCTATGCCCTGAAGTTTCAGGAGGACTCTACCCGTTGGCGATCGGTCACCCTGCCGCACGACTGGGTGGTCGATCTCCCCTTCGACGGTCAGAGCAGCCATTCGCACGGATACAAGACCGTAGGATATCGTTATCCGCAGTACAGTGTTGGCTGGTACCGAAAATCGTTCTATATGCCAGCCGACGACGAAGGCCGTCACATCGAGCTGCAGTTCGACGGCATCTTCCGTGATTCCAGGATCTGGGTCAACGGCTTCTACCTCGGAGGCGAAGAGAGCGGCTATACCTCGGCCACCTACGACATCTCCGAGTACCTCAATTACGGAGGTCAGAACCTTGTCTGTGTACGTGCCGACGCATCGCTCGAAGAGGGCTGGTTCTACGAGGGAGCCGGCATTTACCGTCATGTCTGGCTCAACAAGACCGCTCCGGTTCATGTGCGCACCTGGGGCACCGCTGTGACCTCGCAGCTCTCGTCCGATAACCAGATTGCCACATTGCATGTCACTGCCGAGGTGATGGACAACATCGTGCCCGCCCAGGACTACCGCCTGCGTCATACCCTGATCGACAACCAGGGCCAGGTCGTAGCACAGAGTGAGAGCGACACCCTCAGTCTCCAGCATCCGCACCTGTGGAGCCTCACCGATCCCTACCTCTACGAAGTGCGTACTGAGGTCATCGTAGCCGATCAGGTGGTCGACATCTATCCAACCCGGACAGGCATCCGCAGCATTGCGTTCGACAAGGACCAGGGTTTCCTGCTCAACGGACAACCGGTCAAACTCAAGGGCGTCAACATGCATCAGGATCATGCCGGTGTCGGTGCCGCCATCCCCGACGGACTGCAGGAGTGGAGATTGCGCGAACTTCAGAAGTATGGCATCAATGCCTACCGAGCCTCGCACAACCCAGCCACACCCGAACTGCTCGATGCCTGCGACCGGCTTGGCATCGTCGTGATCGACGAGAACCGTCTGTCGGGCGTCAATGAGTATCAGAAGCATGTCTTGGGCAGCATGATACGCCGCGATCGCAACCATCCATCGGTCATCCTGTGGAGCGTCTGCAACGAGGAGTGGGGCATCGAGTGGAATGTGTTTGGCAAGCGTCTGGCTGCCACTATGCAGGAGTATGCCCACTGGCTCGATCCGAGCCGTCCCGTAACCGGTGCAACCAGCAGCGGACCCACCGTAGTCGAGCCGCTCGACGTAGCCGGCTACAACTATATCATGCAGAATCCCGTCGAAGAGCATCGCCGCAACTATCCGGAGCGATGTGCCGTCGGTACAGAAGAGACCACCGGATGCGGCACACGAGGCATCTACTTCGACGATCGTGCCAATGGCCGGATGGCAGCCCTCAATCGTACCCCCGACGAACGTGACAGTACACTGAACTGCATCGAACGTGGCTGGAAGTTCTACCATCAGCGTCCCTGGCTGGGTGGACTCTTCTATTGGACCGGCTTCGATTATAGGGGAGAGGCCAATCCTCTGTCATTCCCTGCCACCGGTTCCGAATTCGGTCTGCTCGACTATTGCGGCTTCCCCAAAGACGAAGCCTTCTACCTGAAGTCCTGGTGGACCGATCAGCCCGTCCTGCATATCCTGCCTCACTGGAACCTTCGCGAACACGAAGGCGAGATGGTCGATATCTGGGTCTATAGCAACTGCGACGAGGTCGAACTGATCGTCAATGGTCGTCATCTGGGCCGTCAGTCTATGCCTCAGGATGGACACCTCAGCTGGTCAGCCCCTTATCAGCCAGGCTCCGTTCGTGTCATCGGCTATCGTCAGGGACGTCGTATCCTCACCCGCCGCATCGATACCACCGGACCTGCCGAGAAGCTGCAAACCGAAGTCACACCGATGGGCGACGTCACAGTCATCAACGTCACGCTGCATGACCGTCAGGGCCGCTTTGTGCCCGATGCCAGTCAGTCGGTCACCCTTCGCGTGCCCGAGGGTGTCGAGATCTTAGGTGGTGGAAATGGCGATCCTGCCTTCCGTGGCGTCGAACGTCCCACCGCTCCAACCACCCAGTTCACCCTTCCTGCCTTCAATGGTTGCCTCCAGTTCCTTCTGCGTGGCAATGTGAATCCAGAATCCCTAACCCTCAAACTCTAACCCCTTAATCGCTTTTCTATTCCCTGTGAAGTCGTTAACTGTTGCTGATAGTTAACTTTTTGTATAAATGCCAAGCAAAGGTTTGCTTGGCATTTATACGTATAGCGAAAGTGGAAACCTTAGCTTTGCTGAGCACTTTCACGTATGGTGAAAATGGAAACCTTAGCTTTGCTCGGGGCTTTCACGTATGGTGAAAATCGAAAACACAGCTTTGCTGAGCGTTTTCACGTATGGTGAAAATGGAAACCTTAGCTTTGCTCGGCACTTTCACCTATAGTGAGAGAGGTGAGCAAAGGTTTGCTAAGGCGGATAGGAGAACTCGGCTTCGCCTCGTACGAAAACTATAACGAAAACAAAAAAACGAAGGGGACGCGAAACGAAGCTACAGCAATCTATCCTCTATTTCAATCAGGAATAGGAATTACTTGTTGGTCTCCTGATTCTCCAGGAGTTGGGTGGAATCTATCCTGACGTATACGGCATTATCGTCGGAATTCGTCAAGAACAAGGTGTCGTTGTTTAGCGAATACTGGAACGATTCGATCCCTTCCGTCTTATTCAAATAGAGCATGGAATTCTTGGATGCCCATTTGCTCGAGATCTGCTTTTTGTTGTTTTCGGTGTATATGTTTTGTGTATAGGTGCCGGATGACGAGAGTTCCAATTCTATGACTGAGACTATTCTTCCTTCAATAGGAATCCAGACCGTTTGTCGCCAGATTCCAATGAGTTCGGGATCGTAAGGAGGAGTGAAGATACTCTTATCTTCCTCTTCCTGGCAAGAAGAGAGAGATAAACAGGCAAGGATGGCCATTGCGACCACCCAGATTTTATTGAATGCTTTCATGTTCATTGATCATTATCAGTCGATGAAACGCTTGGTGAGGCCTGAGAACTCCTCGATGCGACGATCACGGAGGAATGGCCACCAGCGACGGACGTTCTCGCAACGCTTCATGTCGATGTCAACCAGCAAGGTAGTGGCATCGGTGCCAGCCTCGGCGAGGAATTCGCCCTGTGGACCGGCTACGAAGGAGTGGCCCCAGAACTGGATGCCATTGGTCTGATGCGATGGATCCTCCTCCCAGCCGCAACGGTTGACGGCAATGACAGGAAGTCCGTTGGCAACGGCATGTCCGCGCTGTACGGTCTGCCAGGCTCCCAGCTGACGCGCTTTCTCCTCGTCGGTATCGGAACTCTCCCAACCGATGGCAGTAGGATAGATGAGCAGCTCTGCTCCCTGAAGGGCCATGAGACGGGCTCCTTCGGGATACCACTGATCCCAGCATATCTGTACGCCCAGTTTGCCGACGGAGGTCTGGATAGGATGGAAGCCTAAGTCGCCTGGAGAGAAGTAGAACTTCTCGTAGTAGGCAGGATCGTCGGGGATGTGCATCTTGCGGTATTTGCCTGCAATGGATCCGTCCTTCTCGAATACAACGGCGGTATTGTGATACAGCCCGGCTGCACGACGTTCGAACAGACTGGTCACCAGAACGACGCCACATTCGCGGGCGATGGCTCCGTAGAAGTCGGTGCTTGGACCTGGGATCGGTTCGGCCAGATCGAAGTTGTCGGTGCTCTCAATCTGACAGAAGTAAAGGGAGTTGTGAAGCTCCTGGAGGACGATGAGTTCTGCTCCCTGGGCTGCTGCCTGGCGAATGCCCTGAGCGAGGTCCTGCTTGTTTTGTGAGACGTTGGCGGTCTTGGCCTGTTGTATGAGTGCTACTTTCATATTGCTTCTTTTTTTATGTTTCGGTTTATTGGATTTCGACCTCCTCGAAGAAGAGGGTTGGGAAATAGCCGTCGGGCAGACGTTCGACGTCGGAGCCGAGGTATGACAGATGGTTCCAGAGCTCGAGGATATTACCAGTGAGGTTCATGCCTGCAATGCCCTGTACGCGGTTGCCGTGGCGGTAGAGCTGTCCTTCGATGCCAAAGGAGAAATCGCCGGTGACGTCGTTGCAGTTGCCTCCGAGGAAGCCGGTGATCAGGATGGTATCGCCCAGCGAATCGAGGATCTGCTGGCGGCTCTGTGTGCCGGGTGCGATGCAGAGTACGTTCGGATTGGAGAGGGTTGGAGCCATCTTGAGTTTGCGACCGAAGTAGGTCGAGATGCACCACTGCTGAAGCCGGCCCTGCTGGATAAGTGGTGTGTAGGCGGTGCGGACTCCCTCGAAGTCGAAGAGGCAGGCAGAGAAGGCTCCGTGACGGTGTGGCTCTTCGGTCAGTGTGAGCAAGGGCGAGACAATCCGATCGCCGAGCTGGCACTTCTGCAGCATGGAACGCTGCTGGTAGAGGCTGTAGTCCTGCATGGCTTCGAGCAGTGGACCCAGGAGCTTCATGAGGCAGGTCTGTTCGACCGCAATGCTGTAACGGCCTGCAGGGACGGTAGTGGCGCCGATGCGCATCTGGGCGGCCTTGAGCGCTTTGAGTCCGAGGTCGGGCAGGAGGGGCTGCAGTTCGTCCATGCCAATGGCATATTCCATCCAGCTGTCGGAGGGACGGCTGTCGCCCTCGTCGCGCATGCTGGCGGTGGCATAGGCGGCCGATGTGCTGCAGCAGGAGTAACCGCGGAAGGATTGGCTATCGGCAATGTACTGCCAGCCACTGCGGTTCGAGAGGTAGGTCGAGAGATGGATGAGCCGGGAGTCGCTTCCCATGACCGGACGGGCAATGTTGCTGGCCAGCGCAACGGGATCGATGTCGGGATTGCTGGGACGGTAACTGCCGAGGGCTAACATCTCCTGCAGGTTCTGTTCGAGCGATGCCGCCTTGTAGTAACGCGACGGATCGGGCAGAACGCGGTCTGGGTCGGGGGTGAGCAGTCGGGTGCAGGTGATGCCGTTGCTGATCAGCGCTTCGAGCTCCGACTTCTCTAGACGGTTGGTGCTGTAGGTGCCGTAGCGACCATCGACGAAGAGACGCAGCAC
Source organism: Bacteroidales bacterium (assembly GCA_045627865.1). Taxonomy (GTDB): domain Bacteria; phylum Bacteroidota; class Bacteroidia; order Bacteroidales; family UBA3663; genus Liminaster. The sequence goes on along the minus strand of JAZQOK010000028.1, from coordinate 27,072 downwards.
CATCTCGCAGCCATTGCTCTGCTGCAGGGTGCTGACCTCGGTGTCCTGGCACTGTACGGTCAGGTTGTCGATGCACGACAGCTCGACACGGGCTGCCTGAGCTCCGCGTTGGAGCGCTTTGCTGAGCGCCCAGTCGGCGATATCTATTTTCTGGTTGTCCATGTTAACCTACTGTGAGTTTGCTAACGAGTACGGATGGCATGCCGCAGGAGACCGGACAGGATTGTCCCTCCTTGCCACACATCCAGGTTGATGGATCGACGCGCGGATTGTCGGCGACGGCCTTGATGTCGGCCAGCGTCTGCGGTCCGTTGCCAATGATGTTGACATCCTTGATCGGCTGGGTGAGCTGACCGTTCTCGATCAGGTATCCGGCCTTGACGAAGAAGGAATAGTCGCCGGCACCGATCTGTACCTGACCATTGGTGAAGTCGGTCACGTAGATGCCCTTGCGGACGTCGGCAATGATGTCGGCCTCTTTGTTCTGCCCCCCAAGCATATAGGTGTTACGCATGCGAGGGAGTGGCATGGCGCGGAAACTCTCTCTTCGTCCGTTTCCGGTCGGCTGGATGCCGAAGTGGTTGGCCGAGATGCGATCGTGCAGGAACGAGGTCAGACGGCCTTCGATCACGATGTGGGTGCACTGCGAGAGGACTCCCTCGTCGTCGAAGTGGATGGAACCACGCATTTCGGGCAGGAGGCCATCGTCGACCACGGTGATCGATGGGTCGCAGATCTGCTTGCCGAGGCTGTCGGTGAAGATCGATTCGCCACGACGGATGAAGTCGGCCTCGAAGGCATGTCCGATGGCTTCGTGCAGAAGGATGCCACTGGCTCCGGCTCCCATCACGACAGGCATCTCGCCGCCCTTGGGCTGTGTGGCCTCGAGTGCGAAATGAAGCTTGCGCAGTGTCTCGCTGATCACCTCCTGCTGGAGCTCGGCGGTGAGCATGGAGAGCGGTTTGCGGTAGGAACGGGAACAACCTCCACTCTCGGTCTGACCTTCGTGCTGGATGATGGCCGAGAGGTTGAGACTGGTCATCGGACGTTCCTCTTCGGCCTGGATGCCCAGACTATTGATGATTGCTACCTTGCGGATCTGATGACGGATGCTGCCACTGGCATTGACGATGCGTGGCTCGGCAGCCAGCAACTGTTCGCGCATCTCGCCCAGATAACGGACGAGCGACTGGATCGACTCACCATTGGGCTGGAACTCGAGTCCGGCACAGGTATAGAGCGAACGGCTGGGGGCTGCAGACTGCGCCTCGCAGGCATAAGGAGCCTGCTGCTGGCTGCCCTGACAGATTCGGGCTGCCTGGACGACGGCCGAAAGGAGCGATTCGGGGGTGACCTGCTCGGTGAAGGCATAACCGGTCTTCTGGCCCGAGACGACACGTACGCCGGCACCGAAGTCTATGTTCTGGGAGGCACGGTTCTCGCCCTGTGGCAGCAGGTTGACATTGGTCGAGGAGGTGTGCTCCATGTAGATGTCAACATAATCGGCCCCGAGACTGAGTCCCTTGCGGATTACTTGCTGAAGATCTTCGAGCGCGATTTGGAAGTGCTGCATAGCTTTTCGAGTTTGTCAAAATCCACCTTCAGGTTGCGGACCAGCAGATCGCTGCCAACCTGCTTCTCGGATGAACGCATCTCCGAGAGCTTCTGCCATTCGGTGTTGAATACCGAGGTGTAGTCGTAGCGGAAGTCGCTGCTGCCATGGATGTCGATGTCTTCGATCAGCTGTCCGATGGTGTAGTCGCCAACCGGTTTGCCCGGATCCCAGACATGCTCCTCTTCGCGGCCACGAACGTCGATCGTCTCGTCGATGACCTGCAGATCGCGCAGGTGGGCAACGATGTTACCGGTCAGCTTGGAGGGCAGGTGCAGGATGGAGGAGATATCCTCGGTGGTATGTTTCTTGTTGGGGAAGTCGCTATAGATCAATCCGCTGACCACGACGCAGAGGAAGTCATAGTAACGACGTGAGATGTTCTGGGTGTCCTCTTCGAACTCGAAGTTGCGCATGTTCTGGGCTGCAAACGACAGCTCGGCACCATAAAGGCAGATGACCCACGACATCTGCAGCCAGAGCAGAAGCAATGGGAGGGCAGCGAACGATCCGTAGATGGCATTGTACTTGGATACCCAGATCTGTCCGCTGAGGTAGAAGTTCTGGAAGATGACGAAGCCGGTACCTGCCACAGCACCCGCTACCAGGGCGTTCTGGAACTTCACCTTCGTGTTCGGAAGGACCATATAGACCAGCGTGAAGACGAAGATGATGATGATGAATGGAACCCACTTGAAGACCCAGCGGATGGTGTCGGTGAGGACGTCGTTGAAGTAGGTGCTGCTCAGGATGGCATGCGAGAAGATCTGAAGACCGCAGACGAAGAAAATCAGGATCGGGATGACGATCATGATGCTCAGGTAGTCGGTTACCTTGCGGACGGTGCTACGCCCTTTCTTCTGCTGCCAGATCTGGTTGAAGACCGACTCGATGTTGCCGATCAGACTATAAATAACCCAGAGCAACATGACGATACCGATGCCCATGATGACGCCGGTCTGCGCATGCTCCAGATAACTGTTGGCGAATGTGAAGATGTACTTGATGGTATCGTTGTTGGAGGCTGCACCACTGGAGAGGGTCTGCTCCAACATGTCCTGCACATTGAATCCTTTGGCAATGCCGAGCACCAGCGCAAACAGCGGCACGATGGCGAGCAGCGTGTAGTAGGTCAGAGCCGAGGCCTTCTCCATCATGCGGTCGCTCAAGAAGAAGCGGATGCTCAGGAAGATGGCCTTGATGATGCTGATCAGGTAACGGACGGAGCCAGAGACATTCTCGGCTGTGAGACGCCATACGTCGTAGGTAAGGAAGCGGATGGCGTCGTGTATGAGCTTTACAGGATTCATGGTGTGTCGGTTATTTCTCCATGTCGAGGCGGGTCTGGCCAATGAGTTTACCATCGGCATAGACCTCAAAACGGTAGGTGCCTGGATCGAGGGTTTCGTTGCGGGTCCAGTACATGCTGACCGGAAGCTCCTCGCCGGTATATTCGATATTCTTGCGCATCGAGAATCCAATGGCTGTGCCATCGTAGTCGAACGAGCCCGACTTGGCATTGGTCAGAAGATCCTCGCTTGGCTTGAGGATACGGACATAAAGGGTCTTCTCGCCGGTCTGGGCCGTTACATTGGCACCCACGGTGAAGGTGACGACGAACTGGGTGGTAGACTTGAGCGAAGTGGTCTTCTTGTTGCGTTTGTTCTGCGCCTCGGCCTTGAGACCGGTGGCTGAGAGGTGGGAAGCGATGTCGACCTTCTGGGCGAGCTGCTTGTTCTGCTGCTGGAGGTTGGCATTGGTGTTGCGGACCTGAGTCATCTGCTTACGGACCTCCTTGTTCTCGGCAACCAGCTGTTCGTTGACGGTATTGAGGCTATCGACCTGGGCTACGTAATAACGCAATACACCACGCACGTTGGCCAGCTCCTTCTTGAGCGAGGCGATCTTGCGGGCATCTTCGGCCTTGGTCTGCTTGAGTTCTTCGACCAGTCGCTGGATCTTGATACGCTGGTCTTCGAGCTTCTGTTCGAGCGAATCGTTGTTCACCTCGAGTCGGTAACCTTCGTACTGGATGGCCAGCTGGGAGTACTCGTCGGCCAGTTCCTCTTTTTCCAATGCATACTGTTCCGAAAGGAAATTCACGGTGTCGGTCTGCTTCCACAAAGCAACGGCTAAACCGATGATGGAACCTACCAGAATGACACCCACACTACTGATGATTATGATATTCTTCTTGTTCATAGCTGTATTTTAGAGGTGCAAAGATATAAAAAAAAGATGAAAACGCCATGTTTTTTGCCCTAAATTTTTAAATGTGAGCAAAAATTCCTTTTTTTGTTTGGAAATACAGCGAATTCTATGTATCTTTGCCCGGAAAAATAGACTAATTATGTTGAAGAAGATAGGAATCATTGCGCTGAACCTGGTGGTTATGGTAATCATCGTGTTGGGAATCACTCTATGGTGGGTCCCGGACTGGTTGAATGAATTGACCGGCCACAATCAGCGTGTTGTCGTTCCACAGGTAATCGGTACGTCGGTCGATGAGGCAATCGCTGAACTGGATGGAGTGGGTCTTCGTCCGATGGTGATTGATACCATCTACAGCGATGGCTGTCTGCCGGGTGAGGTGATCGACCAGTTGCCAGAGGGTAACCTGCCGGTCAAGCCTAATCGTATCGTTTATCTGACCATCAATGCCTTCGATGTGCAGAAGGTCACCTTCCCGGATGTTATCCAGTGGTCGAGCCGTCAGGCACAGTCGCATTTGCGTGAATTGCGTTTCGTGGCCGACAGCATCATCTTCGAGCCTTATGAGTTCGATGATCTGGTGCTGAAGGTAACCGATATGGGTGGCCGTAAGGAGATGACGGTCGGCGAGCAGTATCCGATCCGTACCCATGTCATCCTGCATGTGGGTAGTACCCAGACTGCCGTCGAACTGGAGAACGAGGAACTTGAAAACAGTCAGTTCGAATAACCTGAAAACCACGACTACGCATGGCAGAGGAATTATTTGAGCATTTTAAGTTCGTCGCAGATAAGGGCCAGGGTCAGGTCCGCGTGGATAAGTTCCTGGTGGATCGCATCAACGGAACCTCCCGTAACCGTATCCAGAAGGCTGCCGATGCCGGCATGATCTTCGTGAACGGTAAGCCGGAGAAGGTGAGCTACAAGGTGAAGCCTTGCGATGTGGTGCAGGTGATGATGGACCGTCCACGCCATTCGACCGAGATCGTCCCGGAGGATATCCCACTCGACATCGTCTACGAGGACGAGGACCTGCTGGTGGTCAACAAGCCTGCCGGTATGGTGGTGCATCCGGGCCACGGAAACTATACGGGTACGCTGGTCAATGCTCTGGCCTTCCATCTCTCGAAACAGGGTATATCGTTCGACATGGAGGCTGAAGAGGGCGGCGAAGAGGAGGAACAGGAGCAGGAGGGCTCGTTCCAGCAACGCTGCGGCCTCGTGCACCGTATCGACAAGGAGACTTCGGGTCTGCTGGTGATTGCCAAGACCGAGGATGCCGGTACGAGCCTGAGCCGTCAGTTCTTCCACAAGACTACCCGCCGACTCTATACCGCTCTGGTGTGGGGCCATGTGGATGCCGACGAGGGCAGGATTGAGGGTAACATCGGACGAAACAAACGCGACCGAATCCTCATGGATTTCTATCCGGCCGGTAGCGAGGAGGGCAAGCCTGCTGTGACGCACTACAAGGTGCTGCAGCGACTGGGCTACGTGACACTGGTGGAATGCCGTCTGGAGACGGGCCGTACGCACCAGATTCGTGTGCACATGAAGCACGAGGGTCATACCCTCTTCAACGATAAGACCTATGGTGGCGACAAGATCCTGAAGGGTACGACGTTCAACAAATATACTCACTTTGTGAACAAGTGCTTCGAGGTCTGTCCGCGTCAGGCGCTGCATGCACGAACCCTGGGATTCAAACATCCGAGAACGGGCGAGGAGATGGACTTCGAGGCTCCTTTGCCAGCAGATATGACCCAGCTGGTCGAACTTTGGAACGATTATATTTCGCAACGAGATAATAGATAAAATGAAAAAAAGAATTGCTATTGTAGCAGGCGGTGACTCATCTGAGCATGTTGTCTCCCTGCGTAGTGCACAGGGTATCTGGAGCTTCCTGAACCACGATAAGTACGATGTGTCGGTGATCGTGATGAAGGGCCAGGACTGGCACATGGTCGAGTACGACGGAGAGAACTACCACAACGATAAGACTTGGCCGGTGAACCTGAACGACTTCTCGGTCAATAAGGATGGCGAACTCATGAAGTTCGATTTCGCCTATATCATCATTCATGGCACCCCAGGCGAGAATGGCCTCGTGCAGGGCTACTTCGACCTGATAGGAATGCCATACAGCTGCTGTGGCGTTCTGGCTGCCGCTCTGACCTGTTCGAAGTACTTCTGCAACAAGTACCTCAGCACCCTGGGAATCCCTGTAGCTAAGAGCATCCTGCTGCACAAGGGCGAGAGTGTATCGACCGACGAGGCTGTTGCCCAGCTGGGTCTGCCTATGTTCGTGAAGCCAAATGCGGGCGGTTCGAGCTACGCTACCACCAAGGTGAAGAGTGCCGACCAGCTGCAGAAGGCCATCGAGGATGCCATGAACGAGGCTACCGGTGAGGTGATCATCGAGAGCTTCATGCAGGGTACCGAGATTACCTGTGGCTGCTATACTCACCTCGAAGAGGGTGGCAAGAAGAGAGTGCTGAGGGCTCTGCCAATCACGGAGGTTTGTCCGAAGACGGAGTTCTTTGATGTGGATGCCAAGTATAATGGCGCTGTCGAGGAGATTACTCCAGCCCGTATATCGGCCGAACTGACTGCCCAGGTACAGGAGACAACCAAGCGCATCTATCAGTATGTGGGTGCCAAGGGCATCATCCGTGTGGATTACATCATCATCGATGGTGTGCCTCACCTGCTTGAGGTGAATACAACTCCGGGTATGACGGCTACTTCGTTCATCCCACAGGAGGTGCGTGCTGCTGGCCTGAACATCAGCGATGTGATGGATGATGTCATTGCAGCCTCGATGAATAGTTAATAGTTACAAGATAAAAATTAATAGTTATGGAAAACAATCGTCCTGAATTTGAAGAGATCCGAGCATTCTACGACGAAGATGTACCGGAGAAGCTCTGGCCGCTGGTAGATGAACCAGCTATCGAGCCTTTTGTGAAGGCAGCTATGCCTGAAGTGGATATGGAGATGTTCCGCAAGCTGATCAAATCCATGCATACCATCAAGGAGTTCCAGGTTCAGATCGTTGCCAAGGCGGTTATGTCTATTGCCAACAAAACAACCGACAGACTGGAGCTGAAGGGCAAGGACAACCTGAAACCAGGGCATTCGTCACTGTTCATTACCAACCATCGTGACATCGTGCTTGATTCAGCCTTCCTGAATACGCTGATGGCTGTCAATAATATGGAGACTGCCGAGATTGCTATCGGCGATAACCTGTTTGCCTATCCTTGGATCAAGGACCTGGTCAGACTGAACAAGTCGTTCGTGGTAATGCGTAGCGTGCCTGTACGCCAGATGCTGGAGGTTTCGAAGCGTCTGTCGTCGTACATCCACTATACCATCAAGGAGAAGAAGACTTCGGTATGGATCGCACAGCGTGAGGGCCGTAGCAAGGACAGCAGCGACCAGACTCAGGCATCGGTCATCAAGATGCTGGCTATGGGTGGCGACAGCCGCGATATCATCCAGAATATCCGTCAGCTGAACTTCCAGCCTGTGGCTTTGAGCTATGAGTATGATCCTTGCGATTACCTGAAGGCTCAAGAGTTCCAGTTGAAGCGCGATGATCCGGAGTGGAAGAAGTCGAAGGCAGACGATGTGAAGAGCATGGTGACCGGTATTCAGGGCTACAAGGGTCGTGTTGTGTTCACGATCTGCCCAGAGATCAACGATACCTTCGATACCTACCCTTGGATCAACGATCGTAACGCTCAGGTTACCTGTATCTGTGAGACTGTCGATCAGGCTATCCATTCGCACATGCAGCTCTTCCCAATCAACTATCTGGCCTACAACCTGCGCTTCGGTACCGATAAGTATGCCGACCGCTACAGCAAGGAGGAGGAGTCGAAGGCTCTCGATTACCTGAATGGCCAGTTGGCTAAGATCCAGATCCCGAACAAGGATGATAAGTTCCTCTGGGAGTGTCTCCTGACCATGTACAGCAATCCTGTGGTCAACTACGAAAATGTGAAGTTCTAACGAATGAGTTGAAAGTTGAAAGATTAAAGATAAAAGTAGTTTATAAGAGGATAGACATATAGTAGTAAGCATATCGAAAATCAGAACTACATACTTTCTTATAACTTTTCTCGACTTTCAACATTCAACTTTAAATACTTTCAACTTAGATTATGGACGAGAAAATTGTAAAAGAACTGATTGAGGAGCTGATCAGCCTCTCTTTCAAAGAAGATATTGGTGATGGCGATCATACCACCCTGTCATGCATTCCTGCTGATGCTATCGGCAAGCAGAAACTGCTGGTCAAGGAGGAGGGTATCCTCGCTGGTGTTGAAATTGCCCGTCAGGTGTTTGCCGCTTTCGATAAGGAGCTGAAGATGGAGGTCTTCATCGAGGATGGTGCACATGTGAAGCCTGGTGACGTTGCCTTCATCGTGACCGGTAAGGAGCAGAGCCTGTTGCAAACCGAACGTCTGATGCTGAACATCATGCAGCGTATGTCGGGCATTGCTACCATGACCGCTAAGTATCAGAAGGCTCTCATCGACGCTGGTACCAAGACCCATGTGCTCGATACTCGCAAGACTACCCCAGGTATGCGTATCCTCGAGAAGATGGCTGTGAAGATCGGCGGCGGTATGAACCATCGCATCGGTCTGTTCGACATGATTCTCCTGAAGGATAACCATGTGGACTTTGCCGGCGGTATCCACAACGCTGTGACCCGCGCTAAGCAGTACTGCAAGGAGAAGGGCAAGAACCTGAAGATCGAACTCGAGGTACGTAACTTCGACGAGCTGGATCAGGCTCTGGCTGAGGGTGTGGATCGTATCATGTTCGATAACTTCACGCCAGCAGATACCAAGAAGGCTGTCGAGATCGTGGCTGGCCGTTGCGAAACCGAGTCATCGGGCGGTATTACTTTCGATACAATGATCCCTTACGCTCAGGCTGGTGTTGACTTCATTTCGTTTGGTGCTCTGACCCATTCGGTAAAGGGTCTTGACATGAGCTTCAAGGCTGTAAAGTAATTCCTCCTGTCCATCAGGATAAAAGAAGATCCCGACCTCTGAGTCTGCCTCGGAGGTCGGGATTCTTTTTGTCTTGTATGTTCGGCGCGATTAATTCATCATCATCGACTGATGGAAGTGATAGTAGTCGCGTGCGTAGCGATAGATGTTGATGCCAAGCATGGCAGCAATGATCAGTGCACCCAGAATCATGATGATCATGAAGATGTCATGCAGATCCTCGACAGGGGCATAGATCTCTTCGGTGTTGCAGTAGAGCAGCACCATCCAGTTGGTCTCGGTGATCGGAGCATAGTAGAACGCCATGCGACGCTGACCGAGGTAGTCATAGTCGACACCACTCTGATGATCGTGTGAGTGGTAGAGCGGATGAATGTCGGGATTGATGCCAACACGCTGCATGGCTTCTGGCAGCTTGGTGGTGCCAATGTACGAGCGGTTGGGGTGAATGAGGATATTGAGCTCGGAATCGACCACTACGACGATGCTCGAAGGGTAGGGGCGTAGGGTGTCGATGTGGTTGGCAAAGCGGATGAGGTCGATGTCGATGCCGAATCCTCCCATGTAGCGATTGCCCTCGAAGAGTGGCATGGTGTAGGTGGCAATCATCTCGCCATCGTCCGAAAGGAATGGCTTGGACCATTCGGAAATCGGTTCTTCGAGCTGACGCTGGTACCATTCGTTCTCGGCACGGAAATCGCGGATTTCGCCTAACTGAAGTCGGTCAAGGATGGAGTCACAGCGTCGAACCAGCGGTCCGAAGCCTTGATGACTTGCATATTGAGGATAGGCCCAATCTTCGAAGCACATAATGGCTCCGGAGAGGCACTGATTGTTCTGAAGAAGTTGCTCGAGGGCAGTATAGACCTGCTCTTCGTCGTGGAAGTTGAAGGTAGAATCTTCCTGCAGCTCCTGAATGCGGTTCAGGGCTGGAAGCTTACAATGGCTGAGCTCTGAGCAGATGCCAGAGACCATGCGGTTGAAGTCTGATTGAGTATTTTGATCGCACTCCTGCTGTTTCTGACGCTGAAAGAATTGGTCGGCACCAAAGACTGCACCGATAAAACCAATCATCAATACAGCGTACCCTACGCATATAGAGAGACGTTTGCGTAGCAATATTCTGTAATCGTACATCTGAGTGTTGTGTTTGCCGTGAGAGTTGACGGCAAAGATTATAAGCATTTAAGAAAAAGAAGGAAACTCAAGCCCCCTCTTTCAGGGGCTTGAGTTGAGGTTCCGGTGGGATTAACCACCGAAGTTATCGAAGCGGATCATGTCGTCTTCAACACCCAGTGAGTGGAGAAGGTCGAGCACGGTCTTAGCCATCATCGGAGGTCCACAGAGGTAGTACTCGCAATCCTCTGGAGCATCATGCTGCTTGAGGTAGGTGTCGCCCATGACTGGAGCTACGAAGCCAGCGGTGTACTTGATTCCTGCTGCATCGGCCTTTGGATCTGGACGGTCGAGTGCCAAATGGAAGTGGAAGTTCGGGAAGTCCTTCTCGAGTTGGAGGAAGTCGTCGAGGAATGGAATCTCCTCGAGTGCACGTGCACCATAGAAGTAGTGCATTGGACGCTGACGATCCTCTGGCTTGATGCCATTGCCCTTGAGCATGTGCATGATCTGTGCACGCAATGGAGCCATACCGGCACCACCACCGACCCAAATCATCTCACGGCCTGAACCGTAAACTGGACGGAATTCACCGTAAGGGCCTGACATGATCACCTTATCACCTGGCTTGAGGTTGAAGATGTAAGATGAAGCAATACCTGGGTTAACATTCATGAAGCCTGGACCCTGATCTTTCGGCTTGAATGGAGGAGTTGCGATACGTACGTTCAAGGTGATGATATCACCCTCGTCTGGGTAGTTAGCCATTGAGTAAGCACGTACGGTAGCCTCCTTGTTCGAACAGTGGAGTGGGAAGAGACCGAACTTCTCCCAAGCTGGGAGGTAGGTCTCGCCGATGAGCTCCTTGTCGAAGTCCTTATAATCGATTTCGAATGGTGGAATCTTGATCTGAGCGTAAGAACCTGGCTCGAAGTTCATGTGCTCGCCTGCTGGCAGAGCTACCTTGTACTCCTTGATGAAGGTTGCTACGTTCTTGTTACCGATCACGGTGCACTCCCATTCCTTAACGCCGAATACGTCGTCTGGAACGATTACCTTAGCGTTCTCCTTGATCTTTGACTGACAAGCAAGACGATAGTGCTGCTTGATTTGCTTACGATTGAAGAAGCCCTTCTCGGTTGGAAGAATGTCACCAGCACCCTCTTCGATGATACACTTACACTGACCGCACTTACCGCCGCCACCGCAAGCTGAAGAAAGGAAGATGCCGCCGCTCTGGAGAGCTGCAAGGGCAGTGGTACCGATACCGGCCTCGATCTGCTTCTTGCCGTTTACGTCGACTGTGATATTACCTGATGGTACGAGCCATGCCTTGATTGAAAGGAGCAGGGCAACGAGTACCAGAATGACAATCAAGAATACGATGATTGCATATATTAATGTAGATGTCATAATTTCTAATAATTAAAAATTAATAATTAACAATTTCCAATTTACAATTAAAAATTATAACTGAATACCACTGAAGCTCAGGAAAGCAATTGCCATGAGGCCAGTCACGATGAAGGTGATGCCGAGACCCTTGAGTGGGGCAGGGATATTGCTGTAAGAGAGTTTCTCGCGAATGGCTGCAAGACAAGCGATGGCGAAGAGCCAGCCCAAACCTGAACCAAGTGCGTAAACTACTGGCTGAGCGAAGTTCTCGAACTCCTTCTGCTGCATGAAGAGCGAACCACCCAAGATGGCGCAGTTTACTGCAATCAAAGGAAGGAAGATACCAAGTGAACCATAGAGGGCAGGGGCGAACTTCTCGACAACCATCTCGACGATCTGTACGATTGCGGCGATGACTGCGATGAAGACGATGAAGCTGAGGTAGCTCAAATCAACGCCCTCGACCAGTGCATTTGGACGAAGAACATAAGTGTCAAGCAGATAGTTGACTGGAAGGGTTACAACCAACACGAAGGTTACTGCTGCACCCAAGCCAACTGAAGTCTTGACGGTCTTTGACACTGCAAGGTAAGAACACATACCCAGGAACAGTGCAAAGATCATGTTGTCAATGAAGATTGACTTTACGAAAAGATTTAATAATTCCATAATTATGTCATTGTTAAATATTTCACGTTAAAAGTTCACTTCGTTCACGTTAATTGGCTATACCATTAACCTAACACGATTAACGTCAGCTTAGCTGACAATTAACGCGCGAAGCGCTTATTAACGTGCTTTGCACTTATTTATCTTGCAAATCAGGGTTCTTAGCGCGGAGGTACCAGATGATGCAACCGAGGATGATCAGCGCTGCTGATGGCATTACGAAGAAGCCACAGTTCTGATAACCATCGTAGCCAGCCTCGTTGACGAAGCGAGCAATAACATCGATACCAAACAAAGTACCTGAACCAAAGAACTCACGGAAGGTTGCTACTACAAAGAGGATGATTGCATAGCCAAGGCCATTGCCCAGACCATCCATCAATGCAGGCCAAGGCTTGTTGCCCAAGGCAAATGCCTCGAGACGACCCATCAGAATACAGTTGGTGATAATCAAACCAACGTATACCGAAAGCTGCTTGCTGACCTCGAAGGCGAAGGCCTTCAGTACCTGGTTAACAAGAATTACGAGCGCAGCTACAACCACGAGCTCCACGATGATGCGGATTCGGTTTGGAATGGTATTGCGCAGGAGGGAAATGATCACGTTAGCGAAAGCCAATACGCAGGTGAGGGAGATACCCATTACCAAGGCTGGCTTCATCTGGGTAGTGACGGCCAAAGCCGAACAGATACCGAGAACCTGTACTACGACAGGGTTGTTAGTCCAAAGTGGACCGGCAAAAATACCGGGTTTCTTTTCTGCTGCCATAATATTATTCAGTTACAGATTCAACATTAACACTATCTGCACAGCATGCACAAACGCTATCTGAAGCACAGCAAGGTGCCTCGACAGCCTCGAGCAACATTGGCTTGATGCTGAGCATGAACTTCTCATAACCCTTGAGAGAGTTGTAGATCATGACGCTTACGCAGTCAGAGGTCTTGGTTGCACCAGTGATACAATCAACGGTCTCTGCACCTTCAGCGTATGGATTTGGCTTGCCTGGCTTGGTAACGGCTACCGAAGCGAGCTGACCATCCTTCCAGATGTTCTTGCCAATGAAGGCCTCGCCAAAGGCAGGATCATCCTTGATCTTTGCGCCCAAGCCTGCGGTCTCGCCTGCGTGGTCGAATGATACACCAACGATGGTGCCCTGTGCATCGATAGCGATGTAACCCCAGATAGCATCCCAAAGACCAGCACCATACATACACATAATATAATATGTGTTGCCATTGATGTTAGCACAATAAACTGGGAGCTGAGCCTCGGCCTTAACCTCGCCCTTTGAGAACTGCTGCTTGGCAACAAGCTCGAATACGTTAACGCCCTCAAGCTGGCCACCCTCTACATTGACTGCAAGAAGGTTCTCGTCCATCTTAAGCTCGTTCCAAATCTCTGCTGCATTTTCGAAGGTTACGGTCTTCTGAAGTGGACCTGCAACTGCAGAGAGAACCTGCTGCTTCTTCTCGTTGTCAGAGTTAGCCTTCTGCTGTGGAGCAAGACCAACGGCTGCAATGGTAAGAAGAATTGCTACTAATACTGTCAAAACGGTTGCGTAAATGACAGTGTAAACATTTGAATTTCTATTCAGTGCCATAGTCATTTATGCCTTTACGCGCTTTGCACGCTTGTTGATATTTGCCTCAACTACATAGTAATCGATGAGCGGAGCGACAGCATTGCCAAGGAGGATTGCCATCATCATACCCTCAGGATAACCAGTGTTGAACATACGGATCACGATTGCCATTACACCAATGAAGAGACCATAGATGTACTTGCCGCAGTTGGTACGACAGCCTGTAACAGGGTCAGTAGCCATAAAGACTGCACCGAATGCGAAGCCACCCAGGCAGAGCTGCTGTGCAACGGTAGGAGCGGTCTCAGAGAATGCTGCTACGATTGCTGACATGGCTGCACCACCTACGAAGACGCTGAGCATGATGCGCCAGCTGGCTACATTGGTGATGAGGAGCAGTGCTGCACCCAACAGAATAGCCAGGGTTGAGGTCTCACCGATTGAACCAGGGATGGTACCGATGAAGGCATCGAGGGTTGAACAGCTGATTGGCTGACCTGCAGCAACCTCAGCAAGTGGGGTAGCGCTGGTGAAACCATCGATAGCATCGCTGTCGGTCAACCATGAACCGGTGCGAACGAATACTGCGTCACCTGACATTGCCTTTGGATAAGCAAAGAACAGGAAGGCACGGGTTATCAAGGCCGGGTTGAAGATATTCATACCTGTACCACCGAAAATCTCCTTAGCGAAGATTACTGAGAAGGCAGTAGCAACTGCAATCATCCAGAGCGGAGTGTTGACAGGAACAATCAACGGAATGAGGAGACCGGTAGCGAGGAAACCCTCTGCAACCTCCTCACGCTTGCAAGCTGCAATAGCCATCTCGATGCCGAGACCTACTACATAGCTCACAACTACCTTTGGCAGGAAGGCGCCAAAACCATAAAGGAACTGCATGAACCAGCCATCGTCGATGCCGAGGGCACGGTCGTGCTGAAGACCTACGTTCCAGCAGCCAACCAACATGGCAGGAATCAAGGCGAGGATCACCATGATGATGACACGCTTTGAGTCTACTGAGTCGTGTACCTGCACACCCTTACGACCTGCAGTGTGGCGAGGAACGAAAAGGAAAGTATGGAAGCTGTCATATACCGACCAGAGCTTCTCATATTTGCCACCCTTCGCGAAAAGGGGGTCAATCTTTTCTTCGATGAAGTTATTAATCTTATTGCTCATAATCGTATTTTATTATTCCATTTCCTTGCGGAGTTTAACAAGACCGTCGGCAATCACCTGCTGAACAGAAGTCTTAGATACATCAACAAACTCGCAGAGTGCGAAGTCCTCTGGTGCTACCTCGTAGATACCGAGTGCCTCCATCTTGTCGATGTCGTAAGAGAGAACTGCCTTGTAGAGGTGCTCTGGGTAGATGTCCATTGGGAATACCTTCTCCCACTCACCACTGACGATGAGGGCACGAGGACCACCCTTCAGACGAGCATCCATAGTCCACTTCTTGCTCTTGAAGAGACCGAAGAGACCGCTCAAACCAGTATTGTGGGTTGAATAACGGCCAAGACCTGGAGTAATCCAGCCCAACATCTCGTCATTGTCTGAACCATCAGGAATGACGGTGATTGTATTGTCGAAGAAACCTACAACACCCTCCTTGCCAGCATTCTGACCAGTCAGAACGTTGCCAGCAATGAAACGCTGCTTGTACTCAACATGCTTTACGTTGCCCTCAAGGATGCTTGCCAGCGACTGACCAGGGAGAACCTTGGTGTAAGCTGGAGCAACGATCTCAGAGCCTGCAACGGTGATGGTACGGGTGAAGTCAATCTTGCCAGCCAAAGCGCGACCCATAACGATCACGTCGAAAGCACTGACGGTCCAAACCTGCTCACCCTTGTTGAGAGGCTTGATGTGATTGATCTGTACGCTTGCGTTACCAGCTGGGTGTGGACCTGCGAACTCAACTACCTCCGCATCCTTGAGCTGAAGGTTGCTGCCAGCCTTAGCACCTACATATACCTTGCCAGCAGTGAGCTTGGCGAGGGCTGAGATACCACGCTGAAGATCCTCCTCCTGGCCCTTGACTACGAATGCGAAGTCTGGTGCAAGTGGTGCTGAATCGAAAGCGGTGACAAAAATGTCACGTGGCTGTACCTCCGGATTGGCCACAACGTTGTATGGACGTTGCTTGATGAATGGCCAAACACCTGCGTTCAGAAGTGCTGACTTGATCTCGTCAGCCTGAGCGCTTGGATTAACAGCGGAAAGTTCTACACTTGTGCCCTTGCCATCGTTTGCGATGACGATGCCAAGCACTTTGCGTCGCTCGCCACGTACGACCTCCTCAACGGTGCCGCTGACAGGGCTTACGAACTTAATCTCAGGGTGAAGCTTGTCGGTGAAGATAACATCTCCGGCCTTCACAGCTTCGCCAGCCTTGACTGCAACCTTTGGAGTTGAGCCTACGAAATCATCAGGAACGAGGGTAACCTTCTCGGCTGCCTTCACGTTGACGAGTTTCTGCTCTGCTGCTCCGGCGAGGTTGATGTCCAGACCTTTGTTAAGCTTGATTAAACTTGCCATTTGTTATTATTGATTGTTTGTAAAAATGAAATTGCTTTTTTACGTTGCGGCGCGAAGATAGTTAATTTTTTTTATAAATATGTACTAAAATCGTATATATTTCGTTATTCATTGGACACGGCAAAGTGTAAATTGGCCGTTTGAAAGTTTGAGTTTGCAAATTTTTGGGCGGTTTTCTTTGCATTTTTTGTAATTTATTTGTATCTTTGCGGCCGAAAAATTCAATGAAACTACATTCGCGCGTACATATTTTTATTTTTGCTCTGTTGATGTTGCTCAACAGTGCCCCTTTCTGCTGGTCGCAAAACGATCCGCAGGCAAGTATGTATTGGGCGATTCCTACGCTTTATAATCCCGCTGCCGTGGGCTGCGATTCGGCTCTGCATATCTCGGCTTTTGACCGTATGCAGTGGCTGGGTGTGACTAATGCTCCGAAGACGTTTTTTGCAGCCGTAGATATGCCTTTCAAGTTCAAGTCTGTGCGTAATGGTGTGGGAGCCATGGTCATGAACGACCAGGCAGGTCTCTTCAAAACTACCCAGCTCGGACTGCAATATTCCTATAGTCTGAACCTATGGGGTGGACGTATGGCGCTGGGTCTGCAGGCCGGTATGGTTAACCAGTCGTTCGCCGGCGGTAATATCTATATTCCGGATGGCGATGCCTGGGATGCGTCGGCCGACGGACTCCCTTCGGGTGATGTCTCGGCCATGGCTTTTGACTGTGGCTTCGGTGCCTACTACGAAAAGGGCTGGTTCTATAGCGGATTGGGCATCCAGCATCTGGCCGAAACCTCGATCGAATTGGATGAATATGCCTACACACAGCTCAAAAGAACATATTATTTTACAGCAGGAGGCAATATACCGATAAAACGCTCGTTATTAATAGTGCAACCTTCGATTTTGGTGAAGACAACACTACAGGCAATGCAGATCGATTACACGCTGCGTGCTACCTATGACAATAAATTCTGGGGAGGAATGACTTTGCGACCTGGAGATGCGATTGCCCTGATGGTAGGTGCCGATGTGGGAGCGATTCGTCTGGGCTATTCTTACGATATCGGAATTTCGCCTTTGGCTAAAGCCGCACATGGTAGTCACGAACTGATGGTGACCTACTCTTACAAAATCGATCTGGATAAGCAAAAACAGCATGCGCACAAATCGATCCGCATACTTTAAGAATTGATAATCGAAAATTGATAATATATATAATGAAGAAAACTCTTCTGTTTGCAATGACCGCAGTCGTTCTTTCGTCGCTTGCTGCTTCGTGCAGTAAGTCACTGAGCGGTGGTGGCGGCGGAGAAGTGACCGGCGTGCGTGGTCGTGCCTGGAATGAGCCACAGCCTTATGGTATGGTGCTCATCAAGCGTGGCTCGATGGAACTCGGTTCACAGAAACAAGATAGCCTCTGGGGTGACCTCCCTGAGGCTAAGGGCATATCTGTAGATGCTTTTTGGATGGACGAGAAGGAGGTTTCCAATGCCGTCTATCGTCAGTTCGTATATTATGTTCGTGACTCAATCATCCGTGAACGTCTCGCTGACCCTTCGTATGGCGGCAACGAGGAATATAAGATTGAGGAGGATAAATACGGAGAACCTGTCAAGCCTCACTTGAACTGGGCTAAGCCTATTCCTTGGCGCAAGCCAAATGAGGATGAACAGCGTGCTATCGAGAGTGTATACCGCATCGATCCGATTACCGGTAAGAAGATGCTCGACTTCAAGCAGCTGAATTATCGCTACGAGGTGTTCGACTATAAATCGTATGCACAGCGTCGTTACCGTATGGATCCTGAGCGTCGTAACCTGAATACCGATATTCCGGTTAACTACGACGAAGAGATCCTGATTTCGAAGGATACCGCCTATGTTGACGAGGATGGCAACATCCAGCGTGTTACCATCGAACGTCCTTTGAGCAGCGAGTTCGACTTCCTGAATACCTATATCGTCAATATATATCCGGATACTACGGTTTGGGTCAATGACTTTGCGAATGCCTACACCGATCAGTATGCCCGCTATTATTTCTCTAGCCCAATCTACGATGATTATCCGGTGGTTGGTGTGAGCTGGGAGCAGGCCAATGCCTTCTGCGTATGGAGAACGGAATATCTGAAGCAGAGTTACGGCATGCGTGGCATCGAAGTTGAGCCTTTCCGTCTGCCAACTGAGGCAGAGTGGGAGTATGCAGCCCGTGCTGGCAATAACAACCAGAACTTCAGCTGGAAGACCGATGTGGCCCGTTCGGAGCGTGGCTGTTTCAACGGTAACTTCAAGCCGGGCGATGGTAACTACTCGAAGGATGGCTATATCATCACTTCGCCTGTGGGTGCCTATAGTTCGAATGATTTCGGCCTCTACGATATGTCGGGCAATGTGGCAGAATGGACCTCGACCGCTTGGAGTGAGTCGGGTGTGCACAGTGCTTCGGATATCAACCCGGATTATCAGTACAATGCAGCTAAGGAGGATCCTTACCGACTGAAGCGTAAGGTGATTCGTGGCGGTTCGTGGAAGGATGCCAGCCACTTTGTCCGTGCAGATGTACGTTCGTGGGAATATCAGAATGAACAGCGCTCGTTTGTCGGTTTCCGTTGTGTCCGTACCTATCTGGGTAATGCCAAGGCCAATGTGAAGACCAACGCCTCGAAGAAGTCCAGCAAGGGTTCTTCTTCGGCTCCAAGACAGAGTGCACAGCGTCAGCCACGTCAGAGCGGTGGCGCCCGTAGCGTTCGTCGATAACAACCTCATAACCTTACACCTTCAAAACCTCAAATTATGAAAATCAAGAAAAAATCATTGTTGAGTCCTAAGACCTTCAATTATCTCTATAGTATTGGTGCATCTATCGTTATTCTGGGTGCCCTGTTCAAGTTGCTGCACATTACGGGTGCTGACCTGATGTTGATTCTCGGTATGGGTACTGAGGCATTCATCTTCTTTATGTCTGCCTTTGACGAACCAGCCAAGGAACCTAATTGGGAGAATGTCTATCCAGGTATCTACAAGCAGGCACTGACTGAAGAGGAGAAGGCCGAAGTGGCAGAGCGTCGTGCAAAGCAGGATGCTGCTATGGAGCATGCTGCCTCTGTGGCTGGCAATGGTGGAACCAACATCATTGGTGGCGTTCCTGCTGGCGGAATCATTGTGACTGGTGGCGGTGTTTCGACCGCAGCACCATCTACCTCTGCCGTGGCTGCTACTGCTGAGTCATCGAGCTTGCCTTTGGTATCGAACGGTAATGTGGGTGTAACCCCAGAGCAGGCTGATCAGGTAACTGCTGCTACAACCAAGTATGTGAACCAGCTCAACGAGATCAGTGCTGCCCTCGAGAAGCTCTCGGCTGCTATGGGTGGTGTTGATTCGAATAGCAATTATGCAGATCAGATCGCACAGTTGAATCGCAATATCCAGGGTCTGAATACCATCTATGAGATCCAGCTGAAGAGTGTATCTTCTCAGCTGACTACCATCGAGGAGGTGAACCGTGGATTGAACAACATCCGTTCGTTGTACGAGAATGGTGCTAACGATAGTTTCCGTATCCGTCAGGAGAGTGATCTCCTGGCTCGCAACCTCCAGCAGCTGAACGAAGTCTATGCCCGCATGCTGCAGGCTATGACTGTTGGAAAGATGTAAAAGTTAATCATTTAATTTTGAACGACAGTGAGTGCAAATAACAGTCGCCTGAGTCCACGTCAGAAGATGATTAACTTGATGTATATCGTCTTCCTGGCTATGGTGGCCCTGAATGTGTCAAGTGATGTCCTCAGTGGTTTTAAGCACGTTGAGGATGCTCTCGATGCAAGTAATCAGGGTGCTCAGACACGCAATAAGAAACTCTTTGACGAGTTTACTGCCTCTTATGAACAGAACCAGGAGAAAGCTGGTCTGTGGTACAATAGAGCTCAGAGTACCCGTCAATACGCTGCGCAGATGTATGCGATGATCGACAGCCTGAAATTAGCTATCGTCAAGATGGCTGATGGTGAGGATGGTGATCCGAATGACATCAGCAACCGCGAAAATCTGGAATCGGTGAATCAGGTGATGCTACAGCCTCGCAATGGAGGCGGTGAGCGTCTTCGCAACGCCTTGGAGAAGTATCGTGAAACTTTGATGTCGTACGTGCCAAGTTCCGATGCACAGGTGATCGCCAACTATCTGAGTACCGAGATTCCGGAGGGAACCAATGCCAGTATCAAGGATTGGGAGACCGCTATGTTCGAGAATATCCCTGTAGCTGCTGCAGTTACCATTCTGGCCAAGATCCAGGGTGATGTGCTGAATGCCGAGGGCGAAGCTATTTCGAGCCTGATGCAGAGTGTAGACCGTGGTGATGTACGTGTGAACCAGTTGTCGGCTTTCGTCATTCCAAACAGCCGCAATGTGATGCGTGGTCAGCGTTACGAAGCTCAGATCGTCATGGCCGCTCTCGATACCACACAGACGCCAGCTATCTATATCGGTGATCAGCTGTATGATGCCGAGCAGAATGGCTACTATAGTGCCGTAGCTTCGAGCGTAGGTACACAAAATATCTCCGGTTACCTGGAGGTGGCTAAACCAGATGGTAGCAAAGAACAGCTTCCTTTCGAGACCAGTTACTTTGTCAGCGAACCTGTTGCTACGGTTTCAAATACCATGATGAATGTCATGTATGCAGGTATCGACAATCCTGTCAGTATCGCTGTTCCGGGTGTCTCAGCTTCGCAGATCAGCGCATCGATGACCAATGGAACCCTGACCCGTTCGGGCAATGGCTGGGTGGCTAAACCTAAGGAGGTGGACAAGGATGCTGTGATTACGGTGTCTGCAACACAGAATGGCCGTACTTCGCAGGTCAGCCAGATGTCATTCCGTGTACGTCGTTTGCCGGATCCAACCCCATACATGATCATCAAGGATGCTCAGGGTAACAGCAAGCATTATCGTGGAGGTTCGAAGATCACCAAGAAGCAGATGCTGGAATCGACCGGTATCTATGCAGCTATCGATGACGGTCTGCTGAATGTTGAGTTCCAGGTCAAGTCGTTCCGAATCATTATCTTCGACTCGATGGGGAATGCCATCCCTGAGGATAGCAAGTCGGGCAACTGGTCGGATCGTCAGCGTACGGCATTGAGCCGTCTGGGCGCCGGAAAGACATTCTTCATCACCAGTGTTCACGCTGTCGGCCCAGATGGCATCGAACGTGAATTGAGTGGCGCTATGCAGGTTAGCCTGTGATGATAATTGACAACTGATAATTGAGATTTGATAATATGAAATACGCACGATTATTGATCGTTTCGTTGATTGCCATGATGTTGGCAGGAGAGGTGGATGCGCAGGTTTCTGTGCGTCGTACTTCGAAGTCTACATCGACGGAGCAGTCTGGTGGTAAGAAGGATACTAAAAAGGATAACAAGAAGGGCAATAAACCAGAGGCCAATTCTGGTGCCAAGTTGGAAAGTCCGAAAAATGCTGCCGCCAGACCTACGTTGGACAAAGGCAAAGGTGTTGCGGGCAAACCATCGCTTGGCAAAGGCGGTGATGCCGCTCCGCTGAAACGTCCTGGTGTCGGCAAGAAGCAACAGCCTAATCAGGGACTGTTCAGAGTGGATGGCAAGACCTTGCGTCAGCAGGCTTTCGACGATTATCAGAAAGATAATGCCGAGGAGACTCCATGGCAGCATATCGTCTATCGCGAACTCGATCTGACCAAGGATGAGAATGCTTCGCTCTATTTCCCGATTGAGCCGATGAATGGCCTGACCAACCTCTTCCGCGTCATCATCGATGCCTTCTCGAAGGGTGAACTGAATGCCTACGAATACCTCGATGGTCGTGAAGTCTTCACCGAGAAGTTCCTTGTCAAGCCACAGGATATCTTTGATAAGTTCTCTATTTACTATAAGGTAAAGCCTGCGACTGTGCGCGGAGGTAAGGATACCTACGAGGTGGATGAGAGCGATGTGCCAAGCAGTGAGGTGCTCAGCTATTTCGTTAAGGAACGCTGGGAGTTCGATCAGAAGCATAGTAAGTATCAGGCACGCATCTTGTGCATCTGTCCGGTCCTGCATCAGGCCGGCGATTTCTCGGCCGATGCTGTCAAGTATCCAATGTTCTGGATCAACTATGAGGATCTCCGTCCATTCCTTCGTGACCATTTGGTTGTAAGTCAGGGTATGAATACTGCTGCCCGCTACACCATGGAGGAGTATTTTACTTTGGGTCAGTACAAGGGCGATATCTACAAGGAGCAGAATCTGCGTGGCCTCTCGTTGAAGCAGCAGGTGGGTGATAATCCGGATTCGTTGAAGATGGCTCAGGATAAGCTTGACAACGATCTCCGAGCCTTCGAGGATAGCATCTGGGTGAAGGATCCTGAACCGGAGCCTGTGGTTGATAAGAAGGCTCAGCGCGAGGCAAAGATGGCAGAGAAGATAAATGCAAAGGCTGCGAAGGGCAGCGAAAATACTGCGGTTGATCCTTCTGCCAAGAAAAACCGTCGCACCAAAGAACCTGTCGACATGGAGGCTGCTGCCGAGGAGAAAGAGGCTAAGGCTTCAACCCGTCGCTCGGTACGTCGATAATAACTATTAGGAAAATGATTACGATTGTCGGTCCGACAGCGTCCGGAAAAACCCGATTGGCGGTAGATGTGGCATTGGCCTTCGATACGGAGGTAATCAGTGCTGACTCCCGCCAGATTTATAAGGGAATGACCTTAGGCACGGGAAAGGATCTGGAGGATTATATCATACGAGATAAGGATGGCAAGGTACTTAAAGAGGTACCCTGCCATTTGCTCGATATCAGGGAACCTGGTTATAAATACAGTATCTTCGAGTATCAGAAGGATTTCCATCGCGTATATAATAATATGATTGCGCGTGGCAAGATGCCTGTGCTATGTGGCGGATCGGGTCTGTATGTCGAGTCGATATTGCGTGGCTACGAAATGCACGAAGTGCCTGAGAATCCGGAACTGCGTCAACGACTGGAGGGAAAGAGCCTGGAGGAACTTACCGAGATCCTGAAGACTTACAAGACCCTTCACAATAACACCGATACCGACACGGCCAAACGTGCTATCCGTGAGATTGAAATCCGTGATTATTACAAGACTCACGCAGAACAGTTGACCAGTTACCCTGCTATTCCGAGTCTGGTCGTTGGCATTGACATTGACCGGAATATGCGTCGTGAGAAGATCTCCCGCAGATTGCAGGATCGTCTCGATGCCGGTATGATCGACGAGGTGAGAGGCCTGCTGGAGGGAACCTCCGGTTATGCTCCTGTACCCGCTGAAAATCTGATCTATTATGGCTTGGAATACAAGTACCTCACACTCCACGTGACGGGTCAGTTGAGCTATGATGAGATGTTCCGTCAGCTGGAAATCGCCATCCATCAGTTTGCCAAGCGTCAGATGACCTGGTTCAGAGGAATGGAGAAGCGAGGCGTTCACATTCATTGGATTGATGCTTCGGTCGATCCGCAGGAAAAAGTGGCGATAGTACGACAACTTTTTGAGGAAAAAGTGTGCAATAAATTATGAAATACGTTGCGCAAAAGGCCTAATTGAGCCAAAAAAACACTTTTTTTCAGAATTTCTCAAAAAAAATGGCAATTTGACTTTGCAAATTCAAATTGTTTACTTATATTTGCACCCACAAACTAAATCCTTTCTGTAGTGGAAACTTTTTATAGAACACACAAGTATCTGGTTGAGCACGTTTACAGTCCTGTAAGACGTGCCCTCATTGATGAGATTAATTGGAGTAGTCGTCTGATTGGCATTAAGGGTAGCCGTGGCGTAGGTAAGACCACGTTCCTCCTGCAGTATGCCTTGGAGAAGTATGGCCCAGACGATCATCGTTGCCTTTACATCAACATGAATCACTTCTATTTCTACACCCACACCTTGCGCGAGTTTGTATCAAACTTCCAGCAGCAGGGTGGTCGTACCTTGTTGATCGATGAGATCTTCAAGTACCCAAATTGGAGTGAGGAGTTGAAATTCATCCATGATCAATACCCAAAGATCCAGATTATTTTTGCAGGTTCAACCGTAATGCGTCTCAAGGAGGCTAATCCTGTGTTGAACGGTATCGTTGAGAGTTATAACCTTCGTGGTTTCTCTTTCCGTGAGTATATCAACCTGATGGCTGGTACCAATTTCCGTGCCTATTCTTACGAGGAGATTCTGGCCAACCATACCCAGATTGCTACCGAAATCTGCAATCAGATCAAGCCTTTGAATTACTTCAAGGACTATATCCACCATGGTTATTACCCATTCTTCCTCGAAAAGAAGAACTACAGTGAGATGCTCATCAAGAACATGAACACCATGCTCGAGGTCGACATTCTCTTCCTGAAGGAGATTGAATTGGGTTATCTGCCAAAGTTGAAGAAGTTGCTCCACATTCTGGCTCAGGAGGCTCCATGCTCTCCAAACGTCAGCTTGTTGGCCAAGAGCATCGAGACCAGCCGTGCTACGGTTGTCAACTACCTCTCTTACCTCAAGGAGGCTCGTCTGATCAATATGCTCTACACTACCGAGGAGTGTTTCCCAAAGAAGCCAGCTGTTGTTTATATGCACAATACGAACATCCTGTTCCCAACCTGTCTGAATGAGGTTGAGCCACGTCAGTTGCGTGAGACCTTCTTCTACAACATGCTGCATTACAACAACCGACTGAATAAGTCGAACGAGCGTAACATCCAGTTCCTTGTCAACAAGAAGGATCGTTTCCGCGTATGCGACTGGGTAGTACGTACCAAGAATAATCCTGAGTACTACTACGCTATCGACAACTACGAGATTGGTCATGACAATGTCATCCCATTGTGGTTGTTTGGATTCCTGTATTAATAAACTATATGAGATTGTATTTCATATAACCCAAATATTTTCAACTAATCTTTTTAAACATTTTAAAATTAGTCATGGCAAAGAAATTTATGACTTGTGATGGTAATACTGCCGCTGCACATATCGCGTATATGTTCAGCGAAGTTGCAGCTATTTACCCTATCACTCCATCATCTCCGATGGCAGAAAATGTCGATGAATGGGCAGCTCAGGGCCGTAAGAACCTCTTCGGCGAAACTGTTCTTGTTCAGGAAATGCAGTCAGAAGGTGGTGCTGCAGGTGCTGTTCATGGTTCACTCCAGGCTGGCGCTTTGACCACAACCTTTACTGCTTCACAGGGCTTGCTCCTGATGATTCCTAACATGTACAAGATCGCAGGTGAGTTGATTCCATCTGTATTCCACGTTTCTGCTCGTACTTTGGCCTCACACGCTCTGTGTATCTTCGGTGATCACCAGGACGTTATGGCTTGCCGTCAGACCGGTTTCGCTATGTTGGCCGAGGGTTCTGTTCAGGAGGTTATGGATTTGGCAGCAGTTGCTCACCTTGCTACTCTCTCAAGCCGTGTACCATTCCTGAACTTCTTCGATGGTTTCCGTACTTCACACGAGTACCAGAAGATCGAGGTTGTTGACCAGGAGGAGATCCGTCCATTGGTTGACTGGAAGGCAGTTGATGAATTCCGTAAGCGTGCTCTCTCTCCAGAGCATCCAGAGATGCGCGGTATGGCTGAGAATCCAGACGTATTCTTCGCTCACCGTGAGTCTTCTAATCCATATTATAACGCTGTTCCTGATATCGTTGCTAAGTACATGGATCAGGTTTCAGCTATCACCGGTCGCAAGCACCGTCCATTCGACTACTATGGTGCACCAGATGCTGAGAACATCATCATCGCAATGGGTTCTGCAACCGAGTGTATCAAGGAGGTTATCGACTTCAAGGCCGCTAAGGGTGAGAAGGTTGGTTTGATCTCTGTTCACTTGTATCGTCCATTCTCATTGAAGTACTTGAAGGAGGCTATCCCAGCTTCTGCCAAGAAGATCTGCGTTCTCGATCGTACCAAGGAGCCAGGTGCTAACTCTGAGCCATTGTACCTCGACGTAGTTGACGCTCTCAACGAGCTCGGCATGAACAACATCAAGGTTGTTGGTGGCCGTTACGGTCTCGGTTCTAACGATACCACTCCAGCACAGATTATCGCTGTATACGAGAACCTCGCTATGAACGAGCCTAAGAACCACTTCACCCTCGGTATCGTTGATGACGTTACCTTCACTTCACTTCCAGTAGGAGAGGAGGTTTCTGTAGCTCCTGCAGGTATGTTCCAGGCTAAGTTCTATGGCCTCGGTGCTGATGGTACCGTAGGTGCTAACAAGAACTCAGTTAAGATCATCGGTGAGACTACCAACAAGTATTGCCAGGCTTACTTCTCATATGACTCTAAGAAGTCAGGTGGTTTCACCTGTTCGCACCTCCGTTTCGGTGATACCCCAATTCAGTCAACTTACCTCGTTACTACCCCTAACTTCGTAGCATGTCACCAGCAGGCTTACCTCAACATGTACGATGTTACCCGTGGTATCCAGCAGGGCGGTACCTTCCTTTTGAATACCATTTGGGAGGGTGATGAGCTCATCGCTAACATTCCTAACAAGGTAAAGGCTGTTCTTGCTAAGAACAACGTTAAGGTTTACTACATCAACGCTACTAAGATTGCTCAGGAGATCGGTCTCGGCAACCGTACCAACACCATCCTCCAGTCAGCATTCTTCCGCATCACTGGCGTTATCCCAGTAGAGCAGGCTGTTGAGGAGATGAAGCACTTCATCGTTAAGTCATACGGCAAGAAGGGTGAGGATGTAGTCAACAAGAACTATGCTGCTGTTGATCGCGGTGGCGAGTACAAGGAGTTGACCGTTGATCCAGCATGGGCAAGCCTCGAGGCAGAGCCAAAGGTATATACCGATGGTGATGCATTCATCAATGGCGTAGTTCGTCCAATCAACGCTCAGGATGGTGACCTC
>JAZQOK010000027.1:0-16954 GCA_045627865.1 Bacteroidales bacterium | reverse complement strand
CCGGTTTCTGCCCGAAGGCTTCTCCCTCGACTTGCATGTGTTAGGCCTGTCGCTAGCGTTCATCCTGAGCCAGGATCAAACTCTTCGTTGTAATATATCTTTTTGACTCCAAGGCAACGCCTTAGAGGACAAGACTTGTTTAGCGAAGCTTGCTGACTCTTGATTCACTACAATTGACGGTAAAGCTTACACTCGCTCTACCTTTTTCTTGACTGTTGCCAGTCAGGCTTTGTACTACTTGTATATCTTAGTTTCAATACTTCAAAGATCGTTGCTTCGTTTTTGAGGCGAAAGCGAGTGCAAAGGTACGAAGATTAATTTGAATCTCCAAACTTTTTGCGAATTATTTTTCGAAAAGGGCTAAAAAATATGTCAAAGTAACTTACTTTGGCATTTTTCTTAGGTATTTTCTTCAAAAATTCGATATATTGAAGGAAATCTTTTCAAAAGTTGTGGTCGCTGACGGATTCGAACCGCCGACCCGCTGCTTGTAAGGCAGCCGCTCTGAACCAACTGAGCTAAGCGACCTAAAAAAAATTAAAGTGGTGCCAACGGGAATCGAACCAGTGACACAAGGATTTTCAGTCCTTTGCTCTACCAACTGAGCTCTGGCACCATGATGAGGTCGGTAGCGGAGTCGAACCGCTCTAGCTGGTTTTGCAGACCAGAGACTAAACCGCTCATCCAACCGACCAGTCTAAAAAGATTCGATTTCTTAGCGTGATCCGCTTGGGGCTCGAACCCAAGACCCCAACATTAAAAGTGTTGTGCTCTACCTGCTGAGCTAGCGGATCTAAGTACGGAGGATGAGACTCGAACTCACACAGCCGAACGGCCACTACCCCCTCAAAGTAGCGTGTCTACCAATTTCACCACCTCCGCAGGTCTGAAGAAGAGCGGAAAACGAGACTCGAACTCGCGACCCCAACCTTGGCAAGGTTGTGCTCTACCAACTGAGCTATTTCCGCATAATAAAAGAGAAGAACCAGAAGACTCTCCACTAGTTGCGGAGAGCGGGATCGAACCACTGACCTCCAGGTTATGAGCCTGGCGAGCTACCACTGCTCCACTCCGCGATATCTGCGGTGCGTACGGGACTCGAACCCGTGACCTCCGCCGTGACAGGGCGATATTCTAACCAACTGAACTAACGCACCAAAACTACCACCAGAAATCTGGATTCGCAACAGCGAATTTAGCGGAGAGAGAGGGATTCGAACCCCCGGTACCTTGCAGTACGCCGGTTTTCAAGACCGGTGCTATCGACCACTCAGCCATCTCTCCTTGTAGTTTTGTAAAAAAATCCGTAGCGAGAAAGGGAATTGAACCCTTGACCTTCGGATTATGAATCCGACGCTCTAACCATCTGAGCTATCTCGCCATCATCAAGTGTAGGTACACCCGCAGAGGCTCGAACTCTGGACCCACTGATTAAGAGTCAGTTGCTCTACCAACTGAGCTACGGATGCATAAAGACTTTTGAGAAGAATTCCCAAGAAGTCATACATAAACTTTCTTACAGATATTTCCTTCAATATGTCAAAGAACATTTGCGAACCAGATTTCTCTGATTGTTTGTGGGAGCAGATGGATTCGAACCACCGAAGTCGTAGACAGCAGATTTACAGTCTGCCCCATTTGGCCACTCTGGAATACTCCCAAGCCTTATTGTTTCCCTTAGCTTGACGGCTGTCCATCCAAAAGGGCTCAATTTAGAGCCTCTTGTCGGATTCGAACCAACGACCCCGAGATTACAAATCACGTGCTCTGGCCAACTGAGCTAAAGAGGCGAAGCGCTCCAAGATGGGCTTGAACCAACGACCCCATGATTAACAGTCATGTGCTCTAACCAACTGAGCTATTGGAGCAAAAAAATTCCCGCACTGTTGAACTCAGCATTGCGGGAATTTCATTCATTAAGTGACTCCGACAGGATTCAAACCTGTAACCTTCTGATCCGTAGTCAGATGCTCTATTCAGTTGAGCTACGGAGCCATTGTTCATTTCGCAATGTCTATCAAAGATCGTTGTCGAGGAGAACTCCTCTTTTTGTCGGGGTACCAGGATTCGAACCTGGGACCCCCTGCTCCCAAAGCAGGTGCGCTAACCGGACTGCGCTACACCCCGAACTTAGGCGTCACGATTGAAAGAGCGTTTGAAGTTCCGAAGAGCTTTAAGATCTCGTTCCTTTCGTTTTGCGGGTGCAAAGATAGAGCATTTTTTCGAGCCCTCCAAATTTTTTTATAACTTTTTTTCAAAAAACTTTAAAAACGCCCGTTTTTGAGCCATTTTCACCCACGATTCCGGGCTCATTATAAAGTAAACTTGCCAATTTCAGCATTTCCTCTCTATAAAAAAGTCCACAAGATGCTCTAAAGCCGCACGACAATCGTTTTCAGGGAATGAAAGAAGCAGTTGTTTAGCCTCAAATGCGATATTTTTCATCCTCGCTTGGGCATATTCGATGCCTCCCATCTGTTTTGCATACTCTACAAGCGTCGAAACTTCGGCCTCTGAGAGGTCTCGATTGACCAAAAGGAGCTCTTTCATACGCTGATTCTGCTCAGCGGGACCATTCTGCAATGCATAAAGCAAAGGCAAAGTCACCTTTCCCTCCATGATATCGTGACCGGTTGGCTTACCTACAGCATCATTCGATGGGAAATAGTCGAAGATATCGTCTCGAATCTGGAAGATCAGACCTATTTTAGAGCCAATCTCCTCCAATCTTTTCACATCTTCTGGGCAAGCATCTACAGACAATGCGCCAATTCTGAGACAAGCGCGGAATAAAGAGGCTGTCTTTCCGTTGATGACGCTGAAGTATGCATCCTCACTCAACAAATGAGATCGGGCATTCGACAACTGCTCCAATTCTCCCTCTGTCAAAGACTCAGACATACCTGTCAATGTACGGATAATCTCCAAAGAGCCTGTTTCGCTACTACATGTCAGACATTTTGCCAAGAAGAAATCTCCCATCAAAACAGCCACACGGTTATCCCACAAACTATTGACAGTAGCAGCACCACGTCTTTCATCGCTTTTATCAATTACATCGTCATGCATCAGCGAGGCATTGTGGAGCAATTCAACTGCCACTGCTCCCTGAATGGTTGCGTTCGTTGCCTGACCAGCCAACATTTTAGCGGCAAGAAGAGTGAGGATAGGACGAAGCTGTTTCCCTTTCCGATCCAGAAAATAATGAATCACATTATCAGCTAAAGGAACACGGGTACGCAACGTCTGTTCGAACGTCTCACGGAACTGCTCCAATTCCTTCTCTATACACTCAGTTGGAAGTTTCATTTCAATTTCTATCTATACTTATTATATTATATAATGTACGCGCGCGTGAGCGAGAGGGTTATTTTCTATGATTATAGAAATGATCCACAGGACCGAAACCGTGACCAATCTCATAATTAGCGCCCGAAACAATCGCATCATTGATATACTGCTTTGCCGCAGCTGCAGCCTCTGGAAGGGGAAGACCTTTCGCCAGCATACTTGCAAAAGCCGACGACATCGTACAACCAGTACCATGCGTATTGCGAGTATGAATGCGTACCGATGGCAATTCGTACATTTTTCCATCTTCAACATCGAAGAATATATCAACAAGACAATCTTCGGTCAGATGGCCAGCCTTAAGGAGCACAGAACTACCACTCTTTTCGGCCAATGCACGTGCAGCCTCTGGCAATTGTGTCTGATTCTCCAGTTTCACACCGCCCAAAAGGATTTCTGCCTCAGGAATATTCGGCGTAATCACGCGCGCTTTTGGCAACAAATCCGAAATAAGCGAAGCCACAGCGCTCTCCTCAATCAAACGATGACCAGAAGTGGAAACCATCACCGGATCAAGCACCACATTACGCACCTGAAAACGATTGAGCATACTGCGCACTCCCTGAATCACCTCCGACGAATGAAGCATACCGATCTTGATAGCATCCACGCCAATATCTTCGATAACAGCCGCAATCTGCTGCTCAATTATCTCTACAGGCACTGGATGGACAGCAGTTACACCCAAAGTATTCTGCACTGTGATAGCCGTAATTGCAGAAGCGGCATAACAGCCACATGCAGAAATAGTCTTTATATCAGCTTGAACGCCAGCACCACCGCCAGAGTCGCTTCCAGCAATGGTCAGCACACGATTATATTGCATAACTATTAAATTATTTGTGAGAAAAAGTCAAGTTCATAAGAGGCCGATTGGCAGAATGCCCGGCGCATTGCAGCACGACGTTGTGAGGTTTCGTGCGACGCCATTTCGTTCACGATATTTTGCATAACAGGCAAGCCCTCCTCCATGACAGGCGAAGAATAGCACTCAATCCACTGAGCATAAGGGTTAGATGCACCTCCCTGTTGAATAGCTTTGGCACAACTACCCAAAGCACTGTAAATCCACATGCATGGTAGCAGTGCAGCGAAAGCCATCGGCAAATCGCCAGATTCTACAAGATTCGCAGTATGCGACATATATTGTAGCGTAGCTGGCATTGGATCAGCTTGTGCCGACGAGCCAGTCGAAGCTTGCAGTTCTGCATGCAAGGACTTCTCCGCCTCCATTGAATCCTCTGCAAACCGTTTGAACATCGCTTTCTGCCCCTCATCTTCAACCTTCTCTGCCAGCGAA
Organism: Bacteroidales bacterium; assembly: GCA_045627865.1. Lineage (GTDB taxonomy): Bacteria > Bacteroidota > Bacteroidia > Bacteroidales > UBA3663 > Liminaster. The sequence goes on along the minus strand of JAZQOK010000027.1, from coordinate 12,303 downwards.
AGCATCTCTCGACTGTAGTTTTCGAGATAGATACTATCCTGCTGCAAATAGCGAACAAACACCTCACGCGGCAAAGTTCCGACGGCCATTTGCTGCAGGAACGGATGTTGGCGGAGTTTCTCCATCAATGGTTCAATGACATGCCACACATTGTCACACCAGGTTCCCTGATTCTTACGAACCAACTCCAGCAGCGAAGTTGACGAATCGCAAGGCGACGGAGCCGAAACGATATCCGACACGACAGCAATACCATCTACACCATGTTGGATAACATCGACAACCGTGCGATGATTCATGCCGCCGATGCCACAAGCGGGGTGTAGGGTATGGAACATTGCCTGGCGTGCCCCCTCAAGCCCGAAAGGACTCTTCGTATCGGTTTTGGTTGCAGTAGCAAAGATTGGAGAGATACCGATATAATCCACATCCAGTCGGTTGGCCTCCTCCAGTTCCTCCATGCTCTCGACCGAAAGGCCGATAATCTTGTCTGGGCCGAGCAGCCGGCGAGCAATATCGTAAGGCATATCTGACTGACCGATGTGAACACCATCTGCATCCACGGCCAATGCCACATCCAAACGATCATTAATAATCAATGGGACACCAGTTGCCGACAACTCCTGTTTCAGCATCCGGGCCAGCTCGATGAACTCACGAGTATCACAATCCTTCTCTCGTAACTGAACCATGGTACAGCCTCCACGAACCGCCTCATTGACAATCCAGCGCATATCACGACCCATCGACAGAGGTCGATCAGTTACAAGATAGAGGGAGAGATCAAAATCGGGACGGCTCATTGGCGCACATTATTAGCCAGAACCTCAGGTGTAATGAGATAGAGGTCATCATTAAAGTTGGTCAGCAAAGAACCAGGACCCGCAGAACGACGGGCAGCCATCTCGCCCACTACGCCCATCAATGCCATGGCATGAAGACTTGCTTCGAATGGATCCGGATTGATGGCAGCAAAAGCAGCGACCATTGAAGAGGCAGTACAACCCATAGCTGTAACCAGAGTCTGCATTGGAGAGCCATTATTCAACTGCTCCACGCGCTCGCCGTCGGTCACATAGTCGGTAGCTCCGCTGATGGTCACTATGGCTCCGGTACGACGTGCCAGCTGTTTGGCCGACTCCAGCGCATCGCTTGAAGAGGCTGTTGAATCAACGCCTTTACTCTTGACATCAGCATTAACCAATGCCATAATCTCCGATCCATTACCACGAATGATAGTTGGATGACAAGCCTCAATAATCTGCCAAGCCACATTGGTTCGATAAGGAGTCGCACCTGCACCTACTGGATCAAGTACGATTACACCACCACGAGCAGCCATCGCGCGACCTGCCTCCAACATACCTTCAACCCATCGAGCATCAAGCGTACCGATATTGATCATGAGGGCACCAGCAATTGCTGTCATATCCTTCATCTCCTCGACGGCATGAGCCATGACTGGCGAAGCGCCAACTGCCAGAAGCGCGTTGGCAGTGAAGTTCATAGCCACATAGTTTGTAATATTGTGAACAAGCGGAGATTTGTCACGAACCGCCTGCAGGTCAGCCTTGAGTTGTTCTTTATTGATCATAGCATTTCAAAAATAAGGAATTTTCGTTTACTTCTTATAACCCACAATCGCAACATACGAACCGCGATCATATCCAGGCATTGGCTCCTCGATGGTCGTATACGAATAATGAGGATCAAGAGTCAAAGTCTGCGAATAAGTCAAGTCCTTGAAACCGCAATCGGTCATGATGTCGCTCTTCTCCTGCGTTGTACGCCAAGCAGCAGACTTCACCAGTTCGATAGGATATGGATCCTTTGGCTTGCAACCTTCGAGCAAAGGATGATCCCATGTACCGACAGCCAAAGCCAAATTATAGATCAAACCATAAGGACTCTCTTTCGGCACATCGATTACTACGACACGGCCTCCAGGACGCAACGCGCGCAGAGCCTTGGTCAATGCCAGATGCAAATCCTGCATATAACATGGACAGCCATTAAAGAGAACCGTATCGAACTCCTCCTGTCCGAAATCTGCTGCCTCGGCAGTATTCACCTCCACTTCAAATCCGCGTTTACGAGCAATCTCTGCCATGCCAAGAGCAGGTTCAATACAACGGGAAACATGTATATCATAGCGATCTGCCAGCAACTTCTCGAACAGGCCACTTCCACTACCAATCGAGAGAATGCGACCAGCATCCTTCAAACAACTTGCCACAAGGCGCAACTCCGTCTCAAGAACATTAGTGTTCTCCATAAACCAGGCATCATACTCAGATGCATATTGGTCAAAAGCTTGAAATCCCATATAATATGATTCTATCAAGTAGTTATTCAAAAATAGTTTCTATTATCTCAGTAAGGTTCATATTAGAATATCTTTGAACACCTACTTATTTATTGGTGCAAATATACTGCTTTTTTTCGCAAAATACAAGAAACTTAACCTTTTTTCAACTTTTTCGATACAATCGAACCAAATTAAAGCATTGCACAGAAAATAAACGGATCGAAATCGCGTTTTATCTCAAAATTATAGTCCTATGCGCAAAGTAATCGGTATCGGAGAAACCGTCCTCGACGTCATCTTCAAGAATGATCAACCTTCAGCCGCCGTACCCGGTGGATCAACCTTCAATGCCATGATTTCGATAGGCAGAACCATCGGCGTTGAATATCCGGGAATACCCATCTTGATGATAACAGAAACCGGTGATGACCACATTGGTGACATCATCGTTAACTTCATGCGCGGAAATCACGTTTCGGCCGATGCCGTTACGCGCAATCCCGGCACACAGAGTCACATCTCGATGGCCTTTCTTAACGACCAGAACGATGCGCAATACGAGTTCTACAAGGACCACAAGAGTGCCTGTCTGAACGAAGAAAAAGTTGCCGGATTCAAGTTCCAAACCGACGACCTCGTACTGTTCGGCTCCTTCTTTGCCATCAATCCGGTACTACGTTCCTACACCAAGGCATTGCTGACCGCCACGCACGATGCCGGAGCCATTCTCTACTACGACATCAACTTCCGTGCGAGCCACATCAAGGACATTCCCGATACCATGGGTAATATCGAGGAAAACTGCCGCTTGAGCGACGTCGTCCGAGGTTCGGCCGAAGACTTCGGCTACCTGTACGGCACCACCCACCCTCAGGAGATCTACAACGAGCACATCCGTCCGCTCTGCCCCTACTTCATCTGCACCGATGGTGCCCGTCCAGCTTGGGTATTCACGCCACAGTTCACCTTGCAAATTCCCGTTGCGCCCATCCAAACCGTCAGCACTATTGGTGCAGGCGATAATTTCAATGCAGGATTCCTTTGTGGTCTTATTATGCACAACATCACTAAAAAGCAATTGCCAGATCTCCCACAGGAAACCTGGCAACGTATCGTTAACATCGGTCAACAATTCTCGGCCGCTGTTTGTCAAAGCATCTACAACTATGTGGACAAGGGCTTCGAGATCCGAAATCCTTAATGACAGTGACAGTCGTGACAGTTGTGACAGTTTGAGAGGCTCACTTGCGGCGCTTTTTCGACTTCTTGGCTGGAGCCGGAGGATCCTTGCGGAGCTGCTCGGCGATGATTTTGGCCATCTCCTGCGCACCCTTGTCGTTAGGGTGAATCTTGTCGGAGGTCATCCACTTCTGGTTCACCGCATCGAGGAATGGCGTGTGGAGATCCACAAGCTCTAGATTATTATCCTTGGCAAAAGCCTCCAACTGTGGGATGACACCATTCACGATCACCGAGTCGCGGATGGTCCACTCATCCTGGAAGGCAGGGATTGGGGTGCACAGCACGATGCGAGGCTTGGAAGGCAGCGCACGCAACGTATCGACCATAGCTTGCAGACAAGGGGTAAAATCCTTCTCTGCCTTACCCTCCCAATTGATCGTCTTGGTATCGTTGGTACCCAGCTTGATAACAACAACATTTGGGTTCCACTCCTGGCAGTCACGCCAAGCCGGCTCTGCCATGTAGGGACGGTTACCGGAATTGCACATCGTGCGACCACTCACGCCAAAGTTCTTAACAGCATAGCCAGCGCCCAAACGGCGGCTCAGCACAGCCGGATAACCCTTCACCTCAGCCATATCAATGCCAGCGCCATCGGTAATACTATTGCCGACACAAGCCACTCTGACGGCAGAATCCGATGGCATCACCAGATCATTCAGCCACTGAGTCAGCTCGGCCTTCATCAGGTTGTGGTACTTCCAGCTATCGCGGAAGCCGAAGCCATGGCCGCCTGAAGGATAAGAGAACATCGCGCAGTTGTTGCCATGATTACGCATAGAGATGTAGTAGGCAGCAGCATTGGTCGATGGTGGTACGACGGTATCATCGTTAGCAAGAATCAGGATTGCCGGTGGTGTGCGATGACGACGAACAGCCTTATTGCTACTCCACTCCTTCATGATACTCTCGTTATTTCGTTCTTCGCCCAAAAAGCCCACACACGAACCCTTGTGTGACTCCTTCTCGTTCATCGAAATAACAGGATAGAACAGGATCGAGAAATCTGGACGGGCATCCATTGGGGCATGTGTCGATACAGCCGATGCCAAGTGGCCGCCTGCCGAGAATCCCTGAATGCCGACATTGTTCGGGTTAATATTCCACACCTTAGCACTATCGCGAACGGTACGCATAGCCTGATAGGCATCGCCCAACGGAATATTGCGGTCACCCTTAGGCATGCGATACTTCAGCACCACGAAGGCAATACCTTGTTCATTGTAGAATTCTGCCCAATCGTGGCCCTCATGCTGCATGGCTAGATGTGAGTAACCGCCACCAGGGCAATCCACAATAGCTCGGCCATTGGCCTTGGCTGCTGCCTCGGCGCTTGGCAGATAGACGGTGATTTCGGACTCTCCGTCGGCTGAATTTTTAAGGACAAATTTTCTCACGGTACTTTGTGCCGTCGACATCATGGTCACACAAGCCAAAGCTGATAAAAGGAAAAACTTCTTCATAATAATGGATGGTATAAAGACAAATTATTCTCAAAGAGGAAGAGAAGAAGATTAGTTACAAACAAGGGGAACTCCTATTCTTCAGTTCTTCTTTGAGAACAAAATAAAATAGAATTATTCGAACTTAGCGTTACGCATATCGCCGGTCTCCTCGAAGGCGATGTGCATCTTGAAGGCATTCTTCAATGAGTGTGGGGTGTGGAAGCCCTTGCCCTCGCTCATCTTCACATAATCCCAGAGGAGCTGCTTGTACATTGGGTGAGCACAGTTCTCGATGATGAGACGGGCACGCTGCGATGGAGACTTGCCACGCAGGTCAGCAACACCCTGCTCGGTCACGAGGACACGCACGCTGTGCTCCGACGAATCGGTATGGGTAACCATTGGCACAATCGAAGAGATAGCTCCACCCTTGGCCAACGATGGTGTGGTGAAGATGCTCAGGAAGGCGTTGCGGGCAAAGTCGGCCGAACCGCCGATACCGTTCATCATGCGGGTACCCATCACATGGGTTGAGTTCACATTGCCGAAGATATCTGCCTCGAGCGCCGTATTGAGTGCGATGATACCGAGACGGCGGATACACTCCGGGTGGTTGGTAATCTCCTGCGAGCGGAGCAACAGACGTTCGCCGAACACATCCATATTGGCGTACATCACATCGAGGGCATCGTCGGTCAACGAAAGACTTGAACCGGTCACATAGTTACAACGGCCCTTCAGGATCAAGTCAATGACAGAGTTCTGAATCACCTCGGTGAACATTGAGAAGGCTGGTACATCCGGATTATCGCCCAAAGCGCCGATTACCGCATTGGCAATATTACCTACACCACTCTGCAATGGGAGGAACTCCTTAGGAATACCGCCACGCTTCAGCTCACTGACGAGGAAGTTCGACACGTGAGCACCTATGGCACGGGTATCGTCATCCAATGGCTTGAAACCTGCCTGATTGTCGCGCAGATTGGTCGGAACGACAGCAATGACCTTCTTAGGGTCAACTGGCACGTCGATGGTACCGATACGATCGCCAGGGCTTTGGATCATGAATGGCTTACGATAAGGTGGCATCTCTGGGAGATAAATATCGTGCATACCCTTCAGTCGATCGCCATGGGCTGAGTTCAACTCGATGATAATCTTGTCGGCATGAGCGATAAGCGAAGGAGAGATACCTACCGAAGTAGTCAGAATGATGTTACCGTTATCCAGGATCTCGCTTGCCTCGACGATGGCCACATCCATCTTGCCCAAGAAGCCATAGTAAACATCCTGACCGATCATCGAGAGATGGCAGTCAAAATACTGAACCTCGCCCGAATTGATTGCCTTACGCATGTTAGCATTACTCTGGAATGGAGTACGGAACTTAACCGCCTTGGCCAATGGAAGGTCGGTATCGACGGCAGGACCGGTAGCGCCACCGGTAATCAAACCAATCTGGAAGTCACGGCCAGCCTCATGCTCCTCAGTTGCATACTTAGCGATTGCTGCAGGCACAGCCTTAGGCACACCTACAGACGAGAAACCACCAATACCTACCACATAATCGTTCTTGATCAAACGGGCAGCCTCTTCAGCTGTCATCACTGGATAATTCATACCTTAACTTGCTTTATGATTCAAAATTGATTTAGTGGCGCAAAGATAATTAATTTTGAATCAATCACCAAAGAATCTTGCAATTTATTTTCATTTTGCTATTATTTTATTGAGAAATTTGGAAAGTTGTCACAAACATGCTATCTTTGCAGCACACAAACCATTCAAATAGTCAACATGGATATCTGAACAAACGATACCGCGACATCGACGTATAATCCATCGAATCGGAACAAACCTGTCAATTTCTGCTGAAAATTGGCCGAAAATTTGCATTTTCGAACAAAAAGCCCTATCTTTGCACCCAACTCATTATTTAATAGTTATGAAGAAACTAACCCAAATCGTATTATCTTTGTTTTGTGCAGCCCTACCACTCCAGGCAGAAACACACACAAACCTTGAGTTGAAATTGCCCAAACTGCCCACCTACACCGACTCGATCGGTTATGGCTTCGACCAGCAGACATCGTGGGACGGCAAGGCAACCGCACCGTTCTTCATCTCGGTCAATGTACCGGATGGCAACTATCGGGTAACCGTCACCCTCGGCAGCAAGAAACGTGCAGCCACTACTACCGTACGCTGCGAGAGCCGTCGTCTCTTTGTCGAAAACCTGACAACCAAGAAGGGAGAACTGGTCACCAAGACTTTTGTGGTCAACAAACGTGACCTGAACTTCATCAACGAGAAGGGACAGCAAGACCGTGTGAAGATCAAGCCTAACGAGGGTGGCAAGCTCCATTGGGACAACAAGCTCACCTTCGAGATCAACGGCGATGCACCTGCCATCCAGAGCATCAAGATCGAACAGGACACCGTCGTGCCAACCCTCTACCTGTGTGGCAACAGTACCGTAGTCGATCAGTCGAACGAGCCTTGGGCTTCATGGGGACAGATGGTAACACGATTCCTGAACGACAGCATTTCGGTCGCAAACTATGCTGAGAGCGGATTGGCAGCAGCCACCTTCTTGGCACAGAACCGTTGGGCTAAGATCTACAGCCGTCTGAAGAAGGGTGACTATGTGATCCTCGAGTTCGGACACAACGACCAAAAAACAGACAGCCGCGTCGGCAATGGCGCCTACTATGCTTTCAGCTATCAAGTCAAGCAGATTCTGGATCAATGTCGCCAGAAGGGAGCCACCTTCATCCTTTGTACGCCAACTATGCGTCGTAGTTTCAACGGGAACATCGTTGAGAATACCCACAAGGACTATCCAGCTGCTATCCGCGATATCGCCAAACGCGAAGATCTGCTCTGCATCGACCTGCAGGACATGACCAAGGCATTCTACGAGGCTATGGGTCCTGAGAAATCCACGCAGGCTTTCGTACATTATCCAGCCAACACCTGGCCAGATCAGCCTAAGGCTTTGGCCGACAATACCCACTTCAATCCTTATGGTGCCTACGAGATCGCCAAGATGGTGGTACAGGGCATACTGAATTCCAACCTCGATGACCTGAAGAAGCGCATCAGCCCGGATTTCAAGGGATTTGATCCTGCCCATCCAGATGCGGTCGAAGACTTCCATTGGAACAACAGCCCGTTTGTCAATATGACCAAGCCGGACGGGAATTAAAGACCTCCAAGACCCCCCGGCCCCCTTTAGGGGGAGTAATAATAGGAATTAAAGAAAAAAAATAGAAACAAAATATGAAGAAGACAATTCTTTTGGCTTTGAGCCTGCTGTTGGCAGCACCAACTTTTGCACAAAAGAAAGATGCCAACGGTGTGAACGACACCACCGTGGACAAATACAAGAAATCGGAAGATGTGGGCAACAAGTATGCCCGTCCGGAGGCTGGTTCAACCCGCAAGAACAAGAAGAGTCCAGTTCTCTTCCTGATCGGTGACAGTACCATGCGTACCGGAACCAAGGGCAATGGCAGCAACGGCCAGTGGGGCTGGGGTGCCTTCTTCTACCAGTGGATGGATACTACCCGCATCTCGGTCGAGAACCATGCCTTGGGCGGTACCTCTTCGCGCACCTTCTACAACCAGCTCTGGCCAGATGTATTGGCAGGCGTCAAGAAGGGCGACTATGTCATCATCCAGCTCGGACACAATGACAATGGACCACTTGATACCTTCACCGCTCGTAACAGCATTCATGGCATCTCTGCCGATACTGTAGCACATGTCACCCTGCACGACTGCCGTAATCCGAAGGACAATGGACGTGAGGAGGATGTCTATAGCTATGGCGAATACATGCGTAAGTTCATTCGCGATGTTCGTGCCAAGAAGGCCACTCCTATCCTCTGCTCATTGACCCCACGCAACAGCTGGGACAATCCTACCACCATCACCCGCAAACTCGAGACCATCACCGCATGGCAGAAAGCTATTGCCGAAGAGATGCAGGTAGAGTTCATCGACCTAGAGGCTATCAGCGCCAAACGATTGGAGAGCTTCGGCCCTCGCAAGACCGACTATATGTTCTATTATGTTGACAAGATCCACACCAGCAAGTTCGGTGCCGAGAACAATGCCTATAGTGCAGCCCTGGCACTCCAGCAGAGCAACTCCCCACTCAAGGATTATCTGGTAGATCTTACCCCTGCCACCGCCCAAGTTGACCGTAAACCAGGCAAGCCTGTTGTATGGCTGTGCGGCGATTCAACCTGTAAGAACGAAGACAAGGACTCAACTGGCATGTGGGGTTGGGGCAGTCAGGCCTACACCGTATTCGACAGTACCAAGTGCACTTTCGCCAACGAGGCCAAGGCTGGTCGCAGCTGCCGTACTTATCTACGCGAGGGTCGTTGGGACAAAGTCTATAACTCTCTGCAGCCAGGTGACATCGTGCTGATTCAGTTCGGTCACAACGATACCGGCAACGAAATCGGTCGTGGCAAGGATCGTAACGAGATAGCAACCGGCAAGGATTCTACACACGTCTATAAGCATGAGGTCACAGGCGAATACCTGACTGTGTATAGCTTCGGCTGGTATCTGCGCAAGTTCATCGACGATGCTCGCGAAAAGGGTGCCACCCCTATCCTACTCAGTTTGACTCCTCGCAACATCTGGCCAGAACCAGGCGAGAAACGTCCTACCGACGACAGCAAGGGACCAAACATCGAACGTCGTAACGACAGCTATGGCAAATGGTATCGCGAAGTAGTCGAGGCCACAGGCGTTGACTTCATCGACGTACACAACCTCTCAGCCGACTATCTGGACGGCATCGGCCGTGAAGCTGCCAAGGCATTCTTCAATCACGACCACACCCACACTAGCATGAAGGGAGGTCGTTTGAATGCCAAGAGCGTGCAACAAGGCATGCGCGCCATCGGATATAATGACATTTTGCTCCCAAGCCGCGACACTTTGTCCGAAATCAAATAATGGCACGGTTTTTGTAGCATAACAAATCGGACGGTTGATTCCTCAGCCGCCCGATTATTGTTCAACAAAACAACAAAAGAACGTAAAACAACATAATATAAAACAACTATGAACATTAAACCACTTGCAGATCGCGTGCTCGTTAAGCCAGCGCCTGCTGAAACCAAGACCATCGGCGGCATCATCATTCCAGACACCGCCAAGGAGAAACCTTTGAAGGGTGAGATTATTGCTGCCGGCAACGGTACCAAGGACGAAGAGATGATTCTCAAGGCCGGAGATCAGGTTCTGTACGGCAAGTACAGCGGCCAGGAGATCGAGATCGAGGGCGAGAAGTATCTCATCATGCGCCAAAGCGACGTTTTGGCAGTTTTGGGATAAACAGCCCCTAACCCCACCCCTTTCCCCGGTCCGGGGCAAGGGAGTATATACAAAACATTTTTCAAAAAATTAGAAAACGCACACCTCTGCGTCCCAATAGTGGTAATCACGCCCTTGCCCCGGACCGGGGAAAGGGATGGGGAAAGGGGCTTTATATGTCTAAAATCATCAAATTCAATACAGAGAGCCGCGACCTGCTCAAGGCAGGCGTTGATCAGCTCGCAAACGCAGTTAAGGTAACTCTTGGTCCTAAGGGCCGCAACGTAATCATCGACAAGAAGTTCGGTGCTCCACACATCACCAAGGATGGTGTATCTGTAGCAAAGGAGATCGAACTCGAGGATCCATTTGAGAACATGGGTGCTCAGCTCGTCAAGGAGGTGGCTACCAAGACTGGCGATGCTGCTGGTGATGGTACAACTACCGCAACTGTGCTTGCTCAGGCCATCGTAGGCGTAGGTCTCAAGAATGTTACTGCTGGTGCCAACCCAATGGACCTGAAGCGTGGTATCGACAAGGCTGTTGCCAAGGTAGTAGAGAGCATCAAGGAGCAGAGCGAAGAGATTGGCGACGACTATACCAAGATCGAGAATGTTGCCCGTATCTCAGCTAACAATGATGAGGAGATCGGCAAGCTCATCGCCGAGGCAATGAAGACCGTCAAGAAGGAGGGTGTCATCACCGTCGAGGAGGCTAAGGGTACCGACACTACCGTTGATGTAGTTGAGGGTATGCAGTTCGACCGTGGCTATATCTCTCCATACTTCATGAACAATACCGAGAAGTTGACCTGCGAGATGGACCAGCCATTCGTACTCATTTACGACAAGAAGATCTCTAACCTCCAGGACCTCCTCCCAGTTCTTGAGCCATTGGCTAAGCAGGGTCGTCCTTTGCTCATCATCGCCGAGGACGTCGATGGTCAGGCACTCACCACTTTGGTCCTCAACTCTATGCGTGGCAGCCTGAAGATCTGTGCTGTCAAGGCTCCAGGCTTCGGCGATCGTCGCAAGGAGATGTTGCAGGACATCGCTACCCTCACAGGCGGTATCGTGATCAGCGAGGAGGTTGGCTTGAAGCTCGAGAATGCATCCATCGAGATGCTCGGCCAAGCCGACAAGATCGTTGTCAGCAAGGACAACACAACCATCGTCGATGGTGCTGGCGACAAGGAGGCAATTGCTCAGCGTGTACAGACTATCAAGGCTCAGATCGAGAAGACCACTTCCGACTACGATCGCGAGAAGTTGCAGGAGCGTCTCGCTAAGTTGGCTGGCGGTGTAGCAGTTCTCCATGTAGGTGCTGCCTCTGAGGTAGAGATGAAGGAGAAGAAGGATCGTGTTGACGACGCTCTCTGCGCTACCCGTGCTGCTATGGCAGAGGGTATCGTCCCAGGTGGTGGTGTAACCTACATCCGTGCTACTGCTGTTCTCGAAGGCCTCAAGGGTGCCAACGAGGACGAGACTCTCGGTATCGAGATCGTGAAGCGTGCCATCGAGGAGCCTATGCGCCAGATCGTTGCCAACGCAGGCAAGGAGGGTGCAGTTATCGTACAGACGGTTAAGGAGGGCAAGGGTGACTTCGGTTACAATGCCCGCACCGACAAGTACGAGAACTTCCTCGCTGCAGGTGTCATCGACCCAGCCAAGGTTACCCGTGTCGCTCTCGAGAACGCAGCCTCTATTGCAGGCATGTTCCTCACTACCGAGTGCGTCATCGCCGACAAGCCAGCACCAGAGCCTGCAATGCCTGCAGGTGCTCCAGGCATGGGCGGCATGATGTAATCCTTCGGAGTTTTACTCGAACAATCGAGTAGGAGGAAAACGAAGTGGTTTTCTTCCTACTTTCGTTTTCCGACCTCTCACACCACCGTACGTGCCGTTCGGCATACGGCGGTTCTCTAATTGCGATGCAATTTGGTATAGATGCCGATAAGGGAGGGGT
>JAZQOK010000026.1:0-38889 GCA_045627865.1 Bacteroidales bacterium | reverse complement strand
CTAGTACGAGAGGACCGTGTTGGACTGACCGCTGGCGTACCGGCTGTTCCGCCAGGAGCATCGCCGGGTATCCAAGTCGGGAACAGATAAGCGCTGAAAGCATCTAAGTGCGAAGCTGGCCACAAGATAAGAATTCCATATCAGGGTAGTTCAAGACTAGGACATTGATAGGTTGCAGGTGTACGTGGAGCGATCCATTCAGCCGAGCAATACTAATCACCCGAACACTTCTTTTCAAATGAAAAGTTAATAGTTATTAGTTATTAATTATTAATTTTTCCTTCTGCTTTACTTACTTGATTCAATATGTCAAAACTTATAACGTGGGACAGGTATTAACTAATAACTAGTATCTAATAACTAGTAACTAGTAATTAACAACTTGTTTCCAACGGAAACACAAAGGCCGTTATAGCGCAAGGGCTCCACCTCTTACCATTCCGAACAGAGAAGTTAAACCTTGCAACGCCGATGGTACTGCCAACGCGGGAGAGTAGGAAGCGGCCACCTTCCAAAGCCTCGAGAGTATTCTCGGGGCTTTTTTGTATGGTGGATGCTTTCAACATCTGAAAAGATGTAATGAAGCGGCCATCTTCCAAAGCCTCGAGAGTATTCTCGGGGCTTTTTTTGTATGGTGGATGCTTTCAACATCTGAAAAGATGTAATGAAGCGGCCACCTTACAAGAGATTCGAACAGTTATAGTTCGGATCTCTTTTTTTTGTTTAGGTGGCAATTCCAACATTCCTTAAGTTGGGTGGCCACCTTACGAGAGGCTCAAGCATTTAGCTTGGGTCTCTCTTTTTTTGTTAAGGCTAGTGCTAGTAACTCTAGGTTATCTAGAATTTCTAGAATTGCTAGATTCTCTAGATTGGCTAGTTCCGCTATAATAAAGCCCCGAGAATTATCTCGAGGCTTTATTGTTTTTTATTTGAGTATCTCTTCGATTTTGTTGAGTTCTTCCTGTGAGAATGGTGCACATTGGAGAACTTGAAGATTGTCTTTCATTTGTTCAACCGATGAGGTTCCGATAATGACTGAGGTTACTTTTTGATTCTGCAGTACCCATGCTAATGCCATACGAGCCAGAGTTTCTCCACGTTGAGCTGCAATCTCATTCAGTGCCTTCAGTTTGACAACCAGTTCTGGAGTTAATCTGTCTGGTGTCAAGTGTTCTTTTCGTCCCATGCGGCTATCCTGAGGAATGCCATTCAGGTATTTGTTAGTAAGCAATCCCTGTTCGAGAGGCGAGAATCCAACATATCCTACTCCGTTCTCGGCTGCCAGATTGATAGCTTCGTCATCCCTCTCGAGGAGGTTGTGCTTGCCTTGGTAGCAAAGGCATGGTACATCTCTTTCTTTTAAATAATTGTACGCGAAGGTAGATGCCTCATCTGGCCATCTTGAAATGCCGATATAGAGTGCTTTGCCGCGACGTACAATATCTACCAATGCCTGCAATGTCTCTTCCATTGGAGTGATTGGATCAAAGCGATGCGAGTAGAAAAGATCTACATAGTCGAGATGCATACGTTTCAGACTTTGATCTAACGATGCCATAAGATATTTTCGAGATCCCCATTCACCGTAAGGTCCAGGCCACATGTCGTAACCGGCTTTTGTTGTGATAAACATTTCGTCGCGATAAGGACGCATAGAGTCATCCATGAGTCGGCCAAAAGTCTCTTCAGCAGTTCCAAACAGAGGTCCATAATTGTTCGCCAAATCATAGCAGGTAATGCCGTTATCGAAGGCGCAATGCATCATGGCCTTGCAGTTCTGATAGTTGGAGATAGAGCCGAAATTGTGCCAGAAACCAAGCGATAATGCAGACATTAATATGCCGCTTTTGCCTGAACGACGATATTGCATGCCGTTCTGATAACGGTTCTGATCGGGAGAATAGATAGGTTCAATCATCGTAGTTTGATGTTTTAAGTCATGATTTTCGATTCGATTATTTTGTGCTGCAAATATAATATCTTTTTGCGAGAGACCAAAATTTTCTTTAATATTTTCAATGTCTAAGTGCCAAATACTGAGAGATTTTTGCGAAATTGACATTCAAAATGTGTTATTCTGATAACTTATTTGTTAATTCCGTAGGAATTGAGTAAATTTGCACCCGCTTTTCCCACTAAAGGGAGAGCTAATTTAACTATATGTCTAACAATTTAAAGAACACTGCCGTTGAAGACTTCGATTGGGAAGCTTATGAGAACGGCGAGACTCTTGGAGGCAAGAGCGTAGAGGAGCAGACCGCAAGCTACGAAAAAACTTTGAATTCTGTAAACAACAACGAGGTAATCAAAGGTACTGTAACCAGCATCAACAAGCGCGAGGTTATCGTTAACATTGGTTACAAGAGCGAGGGCGTTATCTCAAGCTCAGAGTTCCGCTACAACCCAGACCTGAAGGTAGGTGATGAGGTAGAGGTATACATCGAGAGCCAGGAGAACCGTCAGGGCCAGCTCGTTCTTTCTCACAAGAAGGCACGTGCAACTACTTCTTGGAGTCGCGTAAATGAGGCTCTTGAGAACAATGAGGTCATCACCGGCTTCGTTAAGTGCCGTACCAAGGGTGGTATGATCGTTGATGTATTTGGCATTGAGGCATTCTTGCCAGGTTCACAGATCGACGTTAAGCCAATCCGTGACTATGACGTATTCGTCAACAAGACAATGGAGTTCAAGGTTGTTAAGATCAACACTGAGTTCCGTAACGTAGTCGTTAGCCACAAGGTTCTCATCGAGGCTGAGCTCGAGGAGAAGAAGAAGGAGATCATGTCACAGCTCCAGAAGGGTCAGGTTATCGAGGGTACCGTTAAGAACATCACTTCTTATGGTGTCTTCATCGACCTCGGTGGTGTTGATGGTCTCATCCATATTACCGATCTCTCATGGGGCCGCGTAAGCGATCCTAAGGAGGTTGTTACTCTTGATCAGAAGATCAATGTTGTTATTCTTGACTTCGATGACGAGAAGAAGCGTATCGCTCTCGGCTTGAAGCAGCTCACACCACATCCATGGGATGCTCTTGATGCTAACCTCCAGGTTGGTGACAAGGTTAAGGGTAAGGTTGTCGTTATGGCTGATTACGGTGCATTCGTTGAGATCGCTGCAGGCGTTGAGGGCTTGATCCACGTTTCAGAGATGAGCTGGAGCCAGCACGTACGTAGCGCTAACGATATTCTCAAGGTAGGTGACGAGGTAGAGGCACAGATCCTCACCCTCGATCGTGCAGAGCGTAAGATGTCTCTCGGTTTGAAGCAGTTGAAGGATGATCCTTGGGCTGACATCGAGGTTCGCTTCCCTGTAGGTTCTACTCACACCTCTAAGGTTCGCAACTTCACCAATTTCGGTGTGTTCGTTGAGATCGAGGACGGCGTAGAGGGTCTGATCCACATCAGCGACCTGAGCTGGACCAAGAAGATCAAGCACCCATCAGAGTTCACTCAGATTGGCGCTCCTATCGAGGTACAGGTTCTCGAGATCGACAAGGACAACCGTCGTCTCAGCCTTGGTCACAAGCAGCTCGAGGAGAATCCTTGGGACGCTATCGAGGCTAACTACACTGTAGGTTCTATCCACACTGGTAAGATTGCCGAGATGATCGACAAGGGTGCAGTTATCACTCTCGAGGAGGGTGTTGAAGGCTTCGCTACTCCTAAGCACCTCCAGAAGCAGGATGGCTCACAGCCAGTTGCAGGTGAGGAGCTTGAGTTCAAGGTAATTGAGTTCAACAAGGATAGCCGTCGTATCATTCTGAGCCATAGCCGTATCTTCGAGGATGCTGCTAAGTCAGAAGCTCGTAAGGAGCAGCAGGCTGCTCGCAAGGCAAAGAAGGCTGCAGCAGCAGAGAATGCTGAGGCTCCTGTTCAGATGCCATCAATCGAGAAGACAACTCTCGGTGACATCGATGCACTTGCCGCTCTCCGCGACAAGCTCGCAGGCAAGTAATCAAATTGTGACTCTTTTGGGGCGAATGACCTCGAATTGTCACACGCTTTATAGAAAGCAGACCCCTTCTGTTGGGTCTGCTTTTTTTTTGTGATTTTTTTGTCAAATTATTTGGCTGGTTCAAAAAAATACCTTATCTTTGCGTCGCAGTTTTTCAAAAACTAAACACTCTAATAAATCCGTTTTAATACCACTTTAATTAATTATTCAATTATGGCAGTATCATGCTCCGTTAAAATTGCTGGTGACTATGCTCTAGTTCAATCAGAGAAGCGTCATCGTATGCTGCGATTTGACCTTTCAAAGAACTACAGCCGATGCTACGAGAACACAAAGGATCAGGCAAAAGCCTATCTTGAAGAAATTGTCAAATGGTGTGGCGAGAAACCTCAGAATGTTGACACTTTGTTGAAGAGCCTGATGATGTATTTGTTTGTAAGACGACAGCAAATGGGTCTCACTGCGTAGTCATTTCAGTTAGTTGTGCTTATCAAACCGCACACTAAGCTTGTAAAAATAATCGAAACCGTCACTTTTTTTAAGAAATAGTGGGAGTTTCGGTTATTTTTTTTTATATTTGCACGCGTTTTATATTGAATATAACTTAACAAGATGAATAAAAATACTATTATTGGTTCTGTTTTGCTGCTCTCCCTTTTTATGGGTATGACCTGGTGGAACACCAAGACTGCAACAGAACGTGAAAAGGCTCGTCAAGAGCAATTGGCTAAACAACAGGCAGAAAATCCTATCGCTAATAAGCAGGATGTAGAATTGTCTGCTCTTACCGACACATTGACCGCAGAACAGAAAGATAGTCTGGTTCTTGCTCTTGCAGCAAAGGATAGCATTCAGGCTGTTAAACACTTTGGTGCATTGGTTAATGCATCAAAAGGAGAAGCACAGATCATAACCTTGGAGAATGAAGTTCTCTCGATGGATATTAATACTCAGGGTGGTATGATTGAGCGTGTCGCCTTAAAGGAGTTCGTCAATAATCTTGATTCTACCCAGTTGGAACTCTTCAGCACACGCAACAACACCATGGAGCTTTCGTTCGAGGGCCGCAGTCAGTCGCGTGATGATATCAGCTCTAGTCAGCTTTTCTTTCAGGTAGTAGAGAAGAGCGACAGCAACGTAGTTCTTCGTGTTACAACCGAAGATGGCGGTGTATTGGATCTTGTATATGCACTTTCAGTTAATAGCTATGTCGTAGATTTCGATATCCGTACCGAGAAGCTTGACCTTTTGGCTCATGATACTCAGTTCAATCTGAAGTGGAATCAGAAGTTGTTGCGTACAGAGTTAGGTCGTGATTTCGCTCAGCGTAACAGTAGTTTGTTCTATCGTTTTGCTGGAGAATCACCTGATGACGATGACTTGGAGAGCAGCACCCGCAATGGTGTCAAGAATGTGACCGGTCCTTTGACCTGGTTCAATTTCAAGAACCAGTTTTTCTCATCTATGCTCATCAGCCGTAACGCTTTTAATGATGGTGTAATGCGCTCTTCTACTATTGAAGAGAACGACAAAGACGGATTCCTCTATTTAAAGGACTATTCGGTGAGCCTTTACTTCGATATGAACAATCCTGTCGAGCACTTCTGTTTCTTCTTTGGTCCTAACAACTATCCATTGTTGAACGAGTTGAGTGAGCAGATTGCCGAGAAGGTTGGTTTGGGTGACGAAGATATTGAGTTGGAGCAGACCATCTATTTGGGTTGGCCTGTTGTTAACTGGGTGAATCGTTTTATTGTACTTCCATTCTTCCACTGGCTCGATAGCTATGCTTTGAATTATGGTTTGATCATTCTTTTGATGACTCTTCTCATCAAGGGTATCACTTTCCCATTTACTCGCAAGTCCTTTGTATCTTCTGCCAAGATGCGTATTGCACAGCGTTTGCCAGAGGTACAGAAGATTAACGAGAAGTATCCAAATCAGGAGGATGCCATGCAGAAGCAGCAAGAGTTGATGGCCTTCTATGGCAAGATTGGTGTCAGCCAGATGGGTGGTTGCGTTCCAATGCTCTTCCAGTGGCCAGTACTCATCGCTCTTTTCTACTTCTTCCCAACCAGCATTGAGTTGCGCGGCGAGAGTTTCCTCTGGGCTGATGACCTCTCTACCTACGATGCCATTATCTCTTGGGATCATTACATTCCTGTAGTCGATTGGATTTTCCATCAGCACATCTCTCTGTTCTGCGTATTGATGACTGTTACCAACATCTTCTATACTTGGTTGATGCAGAAGCAGAATCCAGCACAGCAGAGCATGCCCGGTATGAAGGCGATGATGTATGTAATGCCATTGATGTTCCTGGCTATCTTGAACAACTATTCAGCAGGTCTTTCTTACTATTACTTCCTTTCTACTCTGTTTGGTATCGTTACCACTTATGTGATTCGTGCTACCATGAACGAGGAAAAGATTCTTGAGCAGATGAAGTATAATCTGACTCATCCAAAGAAGAAGAGTGAGATGGGCGGATGCGCCGGACTTGCAGCCAAGGCACAGGAGATGCAGAAGATGCAGCAACAGCAGGCTAAGGCACAGGCTCGCAAGCAGTACCGATAAATTGAATTCAGTTAATAGTTATTAGTTAATAGTTATTAGTTATGGCAGATCAGAATCAGCGATACATGATGCGTGGCGTTAGTGCCAGCAAGGAGGATGTGCACAACGCCATCAAGAACATCGATAAAGGTCTCTATCCACAGGCATTCTGTAAGATTATTCCAGATATCCTCGGTGGCGATCCTGAGTATTGCAACATTATGCATGCAGATGGTGCTGGCACCAAAACCAGTCTTGCTTACATGTATTGGAAGGAGACCGGTGACCTCTCTGTATGGAAAGGTATTGCACAGGATAGTTTGATTATGAACATCGACGACCTGATCTGCGTAGGTGCTGTCGACAATATCCTTGTTTCATCTACCATTGGTCGAAACAAGATGCTCATCCCTGGAGAGGTAATCTCTGCCATCATCAATGGCAACGACGAACTCATGGCTGAGCTTCGCGAAATGGGAATTGGTGTCTATGGTACCGGTGGCGAGACTGCAGACGTAGGAGATTTGGCTCGCACCATCATCGTCGATTCAACCGTTACCTGCCGCATGAAGCGTAGTGACGTCATCAACAATGCCAACATTCAGGCTGGAGACGTGATTGTAGGTTTGGCCAGCTATGGTCAGGCCACTTACGAGAAGGAGTACAACGGTGGCATGGGCAGCAACGGTTTGACCTCTGCTCGTCACGATGTCTTTGCCAAGTATTTGGCCGAGAAGTATCCTGAGAGCTACGATCACGCAGTACCAGAGGAGTTGGTATATAGCGGTGGCCTGAAGTTGACCGACAAGGTGGAGGGTTCTCCACTCGACGCAGGAAAGCTTGTATTGAGCCCAACCCGTACCTATGCTCCTGTTGTAAAGAAGATCCTCGACGCCATGCGTCATGAGATTCATGGCATGGTTCATTGCTCAGGTGGTGCACAGACCAAGGTGCTTCATTTCATCAAGGATGTTCATGTCATCAAGGACAATCTCTTCCCAATACCTCCACTCTTCCGTACCATCCACGAGCAGTCAGGTACCGATTGGCAGGAGATGTACAAGGTCTTCAACATGGGTCATCGTCTCGAGGTTTATCTCCCAGCCGAGAAGGCACAGGAGGTGATTGAGATCTCCAAGAGCTTTGGCATCGATGCACAGATTATTGGTCGCGTAGAGGCAAGTGATCATGCTCACGTGACACTTCATACCGAGAATGGCGTATTCGAATATTAATGGATATTGAGATTGCCATCATCGAATCAAATACCCTGACCAGTATGGGTTTGCAGTCACTCTTGGAAGAGGTACTTCCGGGGGTGACTGTCCGCTCTTTTAGCAGTTTCGATGCTTTGATGGAGGATACACCTTATTATTATATCCATTATTTCGTTTCGGCCAATATCTTTTTCGAGCATGCTGCCTTCTTTCGCGAGCAAGGACAAAAGACCATTCTTCTGACCCAGAATCGAGAGCAGGCTTTACGCGCAGGATTGCCTTGCATCGATGTGACTCAAAGTGAATCCCATCTCGTTCAACAGATACTTCGTTTGCGCCAGATGGGCAAGCAGGAATGTTCTCGTTGCGATGCAGATTCCCGAACCCATCACATGGAGTTCAATCCGCAGATGCGTCCCGAGTTATCGTTGCGTGAGATTGAGGTCCTGCAGCATCTTGTGCGAGGTCTGACCAACAAGGAGATTGCCGAAAAACTCAGCATCAGTTTGACAACTGCCATAACGCATCGCAAGAACATTCAGGAGAAACTTGGCATCAAATCTCTCTCAGGATTGACCGTTTTTGCCATCTTGAATGGGCATATCGACATCGATGATATTTGAAAGGGCCGCAAGGTCCTTTTTTTTGAATAGTACATGATACTTTTCGTGTAAATCCTCATTTATGGGGATTGTTTTTTTCTGCCCAAATGCCTACCTTTGCGCCCTGAAAATATAAACATTAGGCTTATGAAATTATTTAATTCAGTCAAGTTTTGGGCTTTGTCGGTGATTGCTATTGTAGCATGCACCGCATGTGAGGAAGACGAAGTTGAACCTATCGGTCACGGCGATCACGATCCTGTAAACCTTTTTTATCAGGGAGAGTGTGTCTATAGTGCATCGATGGGTAAAATCCAATGGTGCGATACCATTCCAGGGTTTGTTTCGCTGGTAACCGTAGACGGAGAGATAGTTTCCTTTGGTACCTCACCAATCGATAGCCTTGTGATTACTCCTGCCAATATGGTTATTGATAAGATGCCTTCGTTCTATATCGATAGCTTGGAAGCATATATTGCAGATTGCAGTGAGTATGGTGCTGATTCTTACATCACGAAGAATGTACCTTGCACATTGCATGGTAAAGAAGATTTCTACGATGCAACGGGCAAGGTCGAATTCAAACTCCATCAGGATAGCATCTATGCTACCTACTCTTTCAAGTTGGGCAAAATGCCATTGTCTATCCAAGTCGATTTCAAGGGAACTGCGCTCAAGTAAATGTCTTTCGCAAACTTCAAAAACATCCTATATTTTGGGCTGGGAATGTCTGTCATGACATTCCCGGCTTGTTCCGGTTTGTTCGATCCCTACGACGAATTGTCCGTCTCCAGCTCGAATCTCTATAACCAGCTGCATATCGACGCAACGACCTACGATGACTGGACCTATATCAACCTCCATGACTTGTCCAGTCCGAATGAGAAGATGCCTATTCCTATGCAGTTGACAGGACCGTGGGATGGTGAGACTTGTTATACCTATCAGGAGATCAAAAACGGACATTCAGTCGAGTTGAGTTCTGTTCAGACCGATACTCAACCGGAGCCGGAAGAGTGGGATATAGCCATCCATCACTTCGAGTTCCGTACGAATGGTGGACAATCGTTCGAGACGGCCTATACCTCGCTCGACCAAGTGCCCGATTCCCTCTCGCACATTTCCGATGTGGAGTGGGAGGCCGATGTGCTGACACACGATCGTGTATGGGTCGATCTCAGCAGTAGTTTGGCGTTTGAAATTGGATGTCAGACCATCGCCATCAGTTTGCCTTTGTCGAACATGGCTTCGATGGATGTCACCAATCCTCCACCGATTTATTTGGTTTCAGGCAAAGTCTGTCTGCTCCAGATGCGCGATGGGAAGGTAGTTGCCCTCTTTCTCGACAACTATATGAACGAGAAAGGCAAAAAAGGCCATTTGACCATTAGTCTTAAGTTTCTTCAATGATATTCAGTGTACTTCTTTCTGTTCTCGCATTGACTCCCCAAACCGACTATAGTGACTGGGAGAACGAAGGCATTGACCTCAGTCAGGTCATTGTCACTGCGACCCGTACGCCGAAGTTGTTGAGTGAGACACCTGTCCTGACGCAAGTGATTTCGGCCAAAGATATCCAGAAGCTCGATGCCACCAACATCGAAGATCTGCTCAAAGTGGAATTGCCAGGAGTTGAATTCTCCTATTCCATGAACATGCAGGTCAACATGAACATGGCTGGTTTCGCGGGCCAATCTGTTTTGTTCTTGGTCGATGGCGAGCGATTGGCAGGAGAGACCAACGATAATGTTGACTTCGAACGTCTGGTCACCTCCAATGTCGATCATATCGAGATTGTCAAGGGTGCAGCCTCTGCGCTCTATGGCAGCAGCGCAAATGGCGGTGTCATTAATATTATTACGCGCGATCTGTCCAAGTTGCCCGCTTGGAAGTTGGATCTCCACGGACGCATCGGAAGTCATGGTGAAAATCGCTACGGTTTCGATTACGGTCTGCATCGTGGCCGATGGGCCAACACACTCAATCTGCAGTACAATGGCAAAGACTGTTTCCAGGTCTTTAATCGTAGCACACAACCCATTCCTTTGCGCGTTGACTATGTCCCGGGACAGAACACTTTGAATGTCACTGATCGCGTCATTTGCCAGTGGAACGACCAACTTCGTCTCACCGGCCGTTTGGGTTATTATCGTCGTGAAATGATCCGTGCTGCCTCCGAGTCCGAACATACTCGTTACTATGACTACACCGGTGGTCTTCGTGCCGATTGGGAGGCCTCTGGTCTCGATCATGTTGAGTTCTCTTATAACTTCGACCAGTACGACAAGAGCCGATACTATGTCCCATCGGCTCTGTTGGTCTCCGATATCGATATCAGAGAGTATAGCAACGTACAGAACAGTGTTCGAAGCCTATGGAATCACAATTTCCAGCAGGGAACGCTCACTGTCGGAGCCGACTATATGTACGACTATCTCGTCAATACCAAATTATCCGATGCCGACTACCATCAGTCTTCGGCCGATGCTTTCGTGCAGTATGACTGGAACCTCTCGCACCAATGGGAATTGGTCGGAGCCTTGCGCTACGACTACTTCGAGATTGGACATCGCAGCCAGATTACCCCAAAGCTCTCGTTGGCATGGCATCAGAGTCGTCGTCTGAATATTCGTGGTGGCTATGGCATGGGCTTTCGTGCACCGACCCTCAAGGAGCTCTACTACGACTTCGAGGCCATGTCTGGATGGGTGATCGATGGCAATCCTGCCCTCAAGCCGGAGCATAGTCATAACTTCACCCTCTCGGCCGATTATACCCGTTCGTGCTACAACTTTACCTTGATGGGCTACTACAACCACATCACCGATCGTATCACAACGGGTGTGCCACAATCATGCGTCGATGGAGCTCACTTGCCCTACGTCAATCTGCCGGAAGTCGATGTGGCTGGAGGTGAATTTGTAGCTCAGGCACGTTGGTGCAATGGGGTAGGGGCCAAACTGTCGTATTGCTACACTCACGAGCATAACCCCGATCAGGCACCGAATCAGTTCATGCCTGCTCGACCACATGCCATGACCTATCGCGTAGATTATGAGCGTTCAGTGGGTATCCGTTATCGTTTCAATGTTTCGCTCAATGGCCGATGGCTTTCTGCTGTCACCAATCGAGAGTATCGTTCTACTCAGCACCCCGAACAAGGCATCATGCAGGTGCATTATCCTGACTATCATCTGCATAAGTTCCAGTTCACCCAGCATTGGAGGGATCTCGTCTCTTTGACCTTCTCGATCGACAATCTTTTGGGCTATAGACCAGACAACTATTTCTACAATGCCCCTTTGACGACAGGGCAGGAGTATTCTCTTGGGCTGAGTATTACACTCAAGTAACCATATCAGTAGTCCGCTCTGTTACCGCTCTTCGACCGTACTGATTCCTAACATAAAGAATGGAGGCTGTGTCAAAAGAAATGACACAGCCTCAATAATATTATTTCTTGTGACAGCAGGAATCGATGGTGAATTTCCATAGACCATGAAGGTTACAATAGGCATAGACCACTTTCGGTTTGTCGAGGGTGTGGAAGGTTGCCGTTGGTTCTTCGTTCGGCTTCAGGTAGTGGATTTGTCCACCATGTTCAGTCTGCAGGTAGATGAATTGGATGTGGTGCTGTTCTGTCATCGGGTGAGGCTTCTCTCCGATGTTGATGGTGATCTTTCCGCTTTCGCAGCATTTGACCGTTGGCACATGATACTCGATTTTGCCATCGGTAGTACCTGATTCCAACTTTTCCATCGGACGACCACAGCATTGTGGTATTAACTCAGATCCGCCCACTTTGAGCATGATGTTGCCACAGACAGGGCAACGGTAGAAAATTGTTTCCATAGCGCTAGTACGTTTTTGGTGAATAATAATGTTTGTTGTCTTCGAAAAAGACGGTGCAAAGGTACAGCGTTTGGAGCAAATGGCGAAAAACTGAGCGAACAAGTTGTTCCCTTTTTATTGCGTCGCAAAAATAAAAGTGGCAGACACGAGACGTATCTGTCACTAATTCATTATGTTTTGAAGCCTACACAAATTACATGTAGCTCTCTCCACCAATGCCGAAGGTGCGGCCCTGGTTCTCGATGCGTATCTTGCCTTGAGTCATGATTTTGCGAGTTGCAGAGCGGCGGGTAGGAGTGGCCATAGGAGTGATATCGGTGGTATGGTCCGAAAAATATCCGACGATGTACTCATATTTGACCCATTCACCATTCCTCCACCTGTAATAGGTACTGCCAATGATGTTCCAATTTTCATCGTAAACGATCTCGTCCTTGCCATCATAAGTCATTTCACCATAATAATTATAAGAGTATGTGCGGCTGGTTTGGTGACCCATAGAATCGTAAGTGCATTCGACCATATCCTGAATCTTCCATCTGTTATAGTCGTAAGAATAATAGATCTCCTTACTCAGGTAGCCATGATCATCGTAGGTGTATTCGATTCGGTGTAGAAAAGACTTGTCCCCATCTTTCACTTTATAGCCAGTACAACAAGTCAATTGATCCAATTCGTCGAAGGTGTACTCAAATGTCACCTCATTCCACAATTTCCATTCGTTGTCTTGCCAGCTGTAATCTAATTCACCAATCTTTTGGTTGTTGGCATCATAGATGTATTCTTCCTTCGATGAATAAGAGACTTGATTCCCGGAGTATGAATAATACGTTTCGCTTGTTTGGTTGTTATTGCTGTCGTAGGTGTACTCATATTTGGAGTCGAGCTCCCAAGTGTCGCCTTCCATTTCGTAACCATATTCGACAATCATGTTACCATTGTCATCGTATAAATAGATCCACTTTTCAGTTGGAGATCCATCGACACTATAGTGATAAGCACTATCAACAAGCATGGTCAAATCAGCGGCCGTGCGAGCCAACACAGGGGAGCAGGCAATACTTGCAAAAAGTAAGAAGAGTTTCATTATACGTACTGAATAATAAATGTTTTATTTCGGTGCAAAGATATGCAAAATATCGTTGCAATCATCAAGAACCTATTAGTATTTGTCTAAAATAAACATTTTGCATGTATAAATTACATATTTTTGAAATAAAGTGATACCAAAAGTGTCAAATTCCAAAAAAAAGAGTTATCTTTGCGAGCAGAAACAACTATGTAAACCGAATGTTTTGATGGAATTAACTAATACCAAAAAAGTCTGGTTGAATGAGGTGTCGTTTATGCGTCCCATTCTCCTGGTGCTGCTGGTTGCCTACCATGCCTTTGCACCCTATTGTGGTACTTGGGTCAAACCTGCCACGATTACCGATTTTGAACCCTATTTCTGGGTAGCAAGCCTTGCGCGAGCCTTTCGTCTTGAGGCCTTTGTATTCATCTCTGGTTATATCTTTACCTTTCAGCTGATCACCAAACATAAGTTTGGGTCCTTCTGGGATTTGGCCAAGTCCAAGATCCAACGGCTCGTCCTGCCCTGTTTCGTGTTTGGCATATTGTATGTTATCATCATTCTGCGGTTAGACATGAGTTGGGACAGTTTCTATGTCCTTTTGTCAGGCCCTGGACATCTGTGGTACCTGATCTGTTTATTCTGGCTCTTTCTGGTGCAATATCTGATCATGGCTTTTCTGCGTCGGCAACCCTCCGATCAGATTAACCGTTACTATTGGGGTGTCTTTATTGTGACACTCTTGTTGCCCATCCTGTCAGCCTTTCCGCTCTCGATGCGATGGGATAAAGCGATGTACTACATGACCTTCTTCTATGGGGGTGGCATGTTCTATATTTTCCGAGAGGAGATAGCGTCACTTGTTACTGTCCGACGTACCGTGGGTTTGTGGTGTGCATTTGCCGTGTGCGTTTGGATCGTCTTTACCCTCATGCTGCCCAAGTCTGAAATCATGAAGTTACCCACTATCATGGATCGATTCCCATATTTCGTGTATAATGCCTACTTGAAACTGGTCGTTTCATGGGTCGGTATTGCTGCCTTCTATGCCTCGGCGGTACTCTATTGCCGTAAGCATACTATTAGCCAAACAATGCTTAAAATCGGTACCTGTGGCTATGGTGTGTATGTCTTCCACCAGTTCATTCTTAAATATGCCTACAATCTGACCGATTATCCAATATGGACAGGAACCTACTGGATGCCGTGGATAGCATTTGTCTTTACCGTTATTCTTTCGACTATATTGACCCTCCTCTGTCGTTCAACCTCAATCGGACGGAAGTATCTGTAACGCTTGGACATATTATGATGCAAAAAAGGAGGGCCTCACGACCTTCCTTTCTTCACATTGGGCTTTTAAATTACATTTGGGTTATAAAACTGAAAACTAAAACTAAACTAACACATTTGGGATGAAATTATAATTTTGGGCATTTAAAACAATATCTAACATTTGGGCTACATAGTAACAATCATGGTTCTGTGTTTTAAGGCAGTCAACAACCTGTTTTGTTGTTTGACGGTGCAAAGGTACGGCCTTTTTCGCGACTCTCCAATTTTTCTTTTATGCTGTGCAACACAACAACCGATTGTTCTGCTGCACAACATATAAATAGCCCTGAAATCGCTTCATAAAAAAGTCTAAGGTTGAAAGTTTAAGGTTATATTGCCACACCGAAGAGGTGCTTGACCTCCTCCATGACGAAGGTGCTTTCGAGTGAGCCAAGCATTGGGAGTTGACCCAAAACGTTTAGTACAAATTCCTGATAGTATTTCATGTCGGGGGAATGAACCTTGAGCAGATAGTCGAAACGTCCGGAGATGTTATAGCATTCGGTCACCTCAGGAATCTCCTTGATGGCATCGCAGAACTCTTCGGCCACCTTTTTATTAATAGGAGAGAGCTTCACGCTACAGAACACGACAAAGCCCTTGTGCAGCTTTTCGGCATCGAGAATGGTAACGTATCGCTTGATGTAACCGTCACGTTCCATGCGTTTCACGCGTTCGAATACTGGGGTGGAACTGAGGTTCACTTTCTGAGCCAGTTCCTTGGTTGTGAGACGGGCATCCTGTTGCAAAGCACGGAGGATGGCAATATCGATAGCGTCGAGGTGTTCAATTGTGGCCTTTTCCATATTTCTGTGTAATAATATTCTTTGTGATGGTGCAAATATAGATAGTTTTTCTTTTGTTTGTTCATTTTCTTGGATAATCGCACTAAATTGCCGTACCTTTGCACCGCGAAATCGCTCAAGTGACATGAGTGGGTTTCAGTTTTGAGTTTTTAGTTTCCGGTTGTTTGAACAAAACAACACAACAACGAAAGTAACAATAATAACAAAATAAAAATTATACGACTATGGCAAACGAAAAGAAACTTCACATCGAGACTTTAGCACTTCATGTAGGTCAGGAGACCCCAGATCCAGCAAGCGACGCTCGTGCCGTACCGATCTACCAGACCACCTCATATGTGTTCCACAATGCACAGCATGCAGCCGACCGTTTCGGTCTTCGCGATGCAGGCAATATCTATGGTCGTCTGACCAACTCCACCCAGGGCGTATTCGAAGATCGTGTAGCAGCTCTCGAAGGTGGTGTGGCAGGTTTGGCCGTAGCCTCAGGTGCCGCAGCTGTTACCTATGCACTTCAGAACATTGCGCAGAATGGCGATCACATCGTAGCTGCCGACAATCTGTATGGTGGTTCCTTCAACCTCATCACCCACACCTTGACCACCCAGGGCGTTAGCTACACCATCGTCAATCCTCGCGATTATGCCGCTGTCGAAGCAGCCATCCAGCCAAACACCAAGGCTGTGTATGTCGAGACCTTCGGCAATCCTAACTCCGATGTCACCAACATCGACAAGCTCGCAGAGATCGCCCACAAGCACAACACCTTGCTGATTGTCGATAATACCTTCGCACCAATCGTGTTCCGTCCCATCGAGCATGGTGCAGATGTTGTGGTTCATTCAGCAACCAAGTTCATCGGTGGACATGGTTCCAGCCTGGGTGGTGTGATTGTCGATGCCGGTAAGTTCGACTTCAAGGCCAATGCCGACAAGTATCCAACCCTTGCCAAGCCAGATCCATCGTACCATGGCGCCATCTTTGCCGATGTGGCAGGTGCAGCAGCCTTCGTGACCCGTATCCGTGCCGTCATCCTTCGTGACACTGGTGCCACCATCTCTCCATTCAACGCATGGATCCTGCTGCAGGGTGTCGAGTCTTTGCCACTCCGCATCGAACGTCACATCGAGAATTCGCTCAAGGTGGTTGACTTCCTGAGCAAGCACCCCAAGGTACAGAGCGTAAGCCACCCAGCCTTGGCCAGTCATCCGGATCATGCCCTCTATCAGCAGTATTTCCCTAAGGGAGCAGGTTCCATCTTCACCTTCGAGGTCAAGGGTGGACAGAAAGAGGCATGGGCCTTCATCGATGCCCTCAAGCTCTTCTCACTTCTCGCCAATGTGGCCGATGTCAAGTCGTTGGTAGTACATCCATACACCACCACCCACAGCCAGTGCTCGCCAGAAGAACTTGCACAGCAGCACATCACACCTGCTACCGTCCGATTGAGCATCGGTGTTGAGCATATCGACGATATTATCGACGATCTCTCACAGGCTCTTGAACAGATCTAAAGACCCCTCCCGACCTCCCCTGCTTAGGGGAGGAGGGTACACCCAATAAGGTATAATCCTCTACCACACCTGTGGTATATTGGTAGTGGTTGAGGATTTTTTTAGGAAATAAATTTGGATAAGTTGGATAAAACCCTTACCTTTGCACCATGATAAGCGATGAGCGGTTATCCTATCTATCGCCTCTATAGCTACTATAGCATCTATAGCAACTATTAAAACTATAAATAAAGGAAAAAAAACTATGGCAATTTACAGTACAATTACCGAACTCATTGGAAAGACTCCATTGGTTCAGATCAGCAAGTTTGCTGCCAAGCGCAATGCAAAAGCAAACATCATTGCAAAAGTAGAATTCTTCAACCCAGGCGGTTCCGTTAAGGACCGTGTGGCTCTCAATATGATCGAGGAGGCAGAGCGCAAGGGCATCCTCAAATCTGGAGGCACCATCATCGAGCCAACTTCGGGCAATACCGGTGTCGGTCTCTCACTCGTAGGTGCAGTCAAGGGCTATAAGGTGATCCTCACCATGCCAGAGACCATGAGCATCGAGCGTCGTAAGTTGGCTGCTGCCTATGGCACCGAAATCGTTCTCACCCCAGGTTCAGCAGGCATGAAGGGTGCTATTGCCAAGGCCGAAGAGTTGCGCGACAATACCCCAGGTGCAGTCATCCTGCAGCAGTTCGAGAACGAAGCCAACCCAGCCATCCACATCGCTACCACAGGCGAGGAGATCTGGAACGATTCAGAGGGCAAGGTCGATGTCTTCGTAGCAGGTGTAGGTACTGGTGGTACCGTGAGTGGTGTCGCTGCTGCTCTCAAGAAGCACAATCCTAACATCTATGTAGTTGCTGTCGAGCCTGCTACTTCGGCAGTACTCTCGGGTCAGCCATCGGGTGCACACAAGATCCAGGGCATCGGTGCCGGTTTCGTGCCAAAGAACTTCAATCGTGAGGTCATCGACGAGATCCTTCCAGTCGGCAACGAAGAGGCACTCGAGACCGGTCGCGCTTTGGCCAAGGAGGAGGGTCTGTTGGTAGGTATCTCTTCCGGTGCAGCTGCTTATGCTGCCTCACAGATCGCACAGCGTCCTGAGTTCGCTGGCAAGAACATCGTTGTTCTTCTTCCAGACACAGGCGAGCGCTATCTCTCGACAGCACTCTTCAGCGAATAATTAAAACCTTCCTTTCTGGGGTCTTATAAGCGACCAAGGTTTATCTTAATAGACGATGAACCTTGGTCGCTTAAAAATAGGTCTTGTAAGAGATTGTTTAAGAGAGCTCTGTCGAGCAATTCCTAACTCAGTGGATGAACTGTACGAGAATATCCCAAACGGCAACAATGTGACAAATAGAACCTAACAGGACAAAGGCATGAAAGACGGTGTGCATATAGGGTTTCTTGTACAAAGCATAGAAGATTGCGCCCGTGATGTACATGACTCCCTCTGCAATAATCCACGACGAAGCTGATGCTCCTGCCGTGTCCCAAAGTGGTCCGAAGGCAACTACGACCGATAGTCCCATCAGCACATAGCAGATGGTCTCAAAATGATTGTGCTTCTTGAGTTTGATGAAACTGCAGATGCTGCCAATAATGGCTGCACTCCAGATGAAACAGAACAATCCGATGCCCCATACATCATACTTCTGCATGATTGCCAGAAGCGTGATTGGAGAGTAGCTGCCTGCAATGTGCCAGTAGATAGCGGCGTGATCGAATTTGCGCAGTATCTGTCTGGATTTGCTTCCTTGTGGCAACGCATGATAGATCGTTGAGGCAATATACGAGCCAAGCATGCCGAACAGGTACAGACCGATGGCCCATCCTGTCCAGGCATCCCCGCCTTTAACGCTCATTACAATAAAGATAATGCCAATTGTGATGCCCATGAGGAACCCAGCCGCATGGGTCGAAGAGTTGGCAATCTCTTCGCCAGTAGAATATTGTTTTTCCATTATATCGACGTTAGTTTTGCTTTTTTGTTATCCGACAATGGTAGCCTTTACCTTTTCGGCCAGTTCATCGTATGTGATGTTGGCGTCAGGCTGGATGGCTGGCAGATATTCCAGAATAATCTTGTGAGGCTTGACGAAGTGTCCGTTGCGAGGCAGCGCTTCGTAGGCACCCGTAATACGAACCGGAACAATCGGGATATTGAGTTCGGTCGAGAGGATCGCGAAAGTCTTCTTGAATGTACCGATCTTACCATTGCTTGTACGGATACCTTCGGGGAAGATGACGAGATTCTTTCCGCCACGCAATACTTGAGCCAATTTGCCGATGGAGTTTCGCAGATTGCTTCGTTCCATGAGGATGATGTTGGTATTGCGGGCAAAAGCCTTGCGGATGGA
Source organism: Bacteroidales bacterium (assembly GCA_045627865.1). Classification (GTDB taxonomy): domain Bacteria; phylum Bacteroidota; class Bacteroidia; order Bacteroidales; family UBA3663; genus Liminaster. The sequence goes on along the minus strand of JAZQOK010000026.1, from coordinate 19,624 downwards.
ACTCTTCACATGATCCTCCTTGGCAAAGAAGTAGGAGTTGTTCAATACCTGAGTCGGTAATCCGGTTGTAACGAGTGGACCATCCAGGAAACTCTGATGATTCGGAGTCAGGATGAATGGGGTATTGAGCGGAATGTTCTCGGTGCCCCTGATCTCCACACGGTGATATAGTTTGAACCATGCCTTCGAGATGCACTTTGACAACGGAACCATGAACGATGACCGTGGCAGTTCGAGTGCGCTATGATCAGCGTGCAGGAAGGTGTGCCAATCCTCGGTTTCCACCTCCATGCGGGTCTTGCTGTCGGCAATGTAATGTGCCAGTGCCTCGATGTTCCGGTACGATGGCATGCTGCCTGCAGGCACCTCCGTGCCGAAGGTCTGCTGGATGAAACCTTCGAGCGTCACCATATCCAATGAGTCGAAAGCCAGATCGGTTTCGATATGGTCGGATGGTTTGACGGTCATTTTCTTTTCCGATTCAATATACTCTTTGAGGATACGGTATTCTTCGAACTCAGGTTCTGGTGCTGCCTCCGTAGTGCGGTTGGGAGTTACCGATGCCTTGTTTGCAAGAATCTCCTTGAGTTTGAATCGCTGCAGTTTCTCCAGTTTGGTACGAGGCAGTTCTCCCCGATACACCATGAGACTCATCAGCTTCTTGTAGTTGGTGACGGTCAGGTTGTAGGGCTCGAGTACTTCGCGCTTCAGGGCCTCTTCAGCCTCCTCGTCGCTGAGGGTGGCTGCCCATTCCGGCTGCGGAACAATGATTGCCTTCAGCAGATCTCCGTCCTGCACCACTGCAGCCTCCTTGACGCGGTCGTGGTACTTCTCGAGTTTGAACTCAATCTCTGCCGGCTGTACGTTCTTGCCATTTGAAAGCACAATAATCTCCTTGCAACGGCCTGTAATGTAGATACGGCCCTTTTCGTCCATGCGACCCAAATCACCGGTATGCAGGAATCCATCCTTGTCGATTACAGCAGCCGTCTCTTCCGGACGGTTGTAGTATCCCTGCATCACGTTTGGTCCCTTAGCGCAGATTTCTCCATCGATGATCTTACACTCCATCTCGTCCAATGGATGACCGACAGAGCCAGGAATCAGGTCGCCCGGACGGGAGAAGGCAATCATAGGGGCAGCTTCGGTCATGCCATAACCCTCGATGAAGCCAATGCCCAGAGTTCGGATGCCAATGATGATTTCTCGATCGAGAGGGGCTCCACCGCTGACGAAATAGGCGATGTTTCCACCCAATTTCTCGTGGACAGCCTTGAAGATGATACGGGAGAGTCGTTCACTCTGGATTTTGGTACAAAGCTTGAACAATGTACGCGAAATCCACTTCTCGTCGATCTTCTTCTTGATGCCATTGTAGAGGGTCTGCCACAGACGGGGCACTCCGACAATGATGCCGATCTTGCCACGTTGCAAAGTCTCCATGATGTCGGACGCAGACATCGACGGACAAATTGCTACACCGCCACCGTCATACATTGGCATGAGGACAGTTCCCACCAGTGGCAACACATGGTGCAGTGGCAACAGTATAAGGGCGCGACGCTCTCCGTTGAAGATTCTGATTGTTTCGGTCACCTGGCGGATATTTACCAGGAGATTAAGGAATGAGAGCATTACACCTTTGGGTGAGCCTGTGGTACCACTGGTGTAGATAATGACCGCAGTATCCTCCTCCTTGTAGTCTATCTTGGCCTTGATGCCCAGCGTTGGCGCAGTTTCGTAGTCGTCGATTATCAAAATGTCTGCCTGATGACCGATCGAGGAGAGTGCCTCACGTAGTACACCCGCTTTCTGGCTGCTTGTCCATACGCTTACCGGCTTACAGTCGTTGATGATATAAGCCAGATCGCTTACTGTCGAAGAGGCATCCACAGGAACCGGGATGCCGCCATTGGCCCAAACAGAGTAGAAGGCATAAATCCATCCGGCACTGTTTTCAGCAAAGACTAGCGTACGTTCTCCTTTTTGAACCGGACTTTTTTGTGCATAAACGTGGATATGCTCTAGTAATTCGGGAAAAGTCACATTCCGCTCTTTCCCAATAATTGCAATTCTCTCAGAATCCTTTATCATATATTATGTTTACAATGCAAAATTGACAGCGATGCCGATTATATCGTTCCAAGTCAATTTTCATGGTGCAAAATTACATCAAGTTTTTTATATTGAGTAATAAAATCCTATAAATATTCATAAATATAAATAAAATAGATGATTTTGTCCTACTCGCAGATAACTATATCCTATCATAATAACAATTTAAATAAAATACATACCTGATAAAAATGTTAATGCTTGTCGTCGAGACTTGCTGCCATCGCTCCGCTACGGGGCTGAGGCTTTGGCTCCTGTAATTAGCAAGGAGACCATTCACTATGGCATGCATCTGCAAGCCTATGTCAACAATCTGAATAATCTGATTGCCAACACCGAGTTTGCCAACGCTACACTCGAAGAGATGGCTGCCAAAGGCCAGAGAGGTATTGGAAACAATGCCGGTCAGGTTCTTAATCACACGCTGTAATCGCTGTTGTTTGAAATGCGTTGTGCATCGATATGAATGGTTCGGATGTCGGTTCCATAATAGTAACGGATCGCCTTGTTCATATCCTTCTCAGGCAACAGATTGTTGATAAGATACCATTTAAGACTATTGTAGAAATGCCACCCTCAGAATATCTGAAGATGGCACATAATAAGTGACTTTTGGGGCAATTAGAGGTAGCTGACAGTTTCGTCCAATGGTTTGCGGTCAAAGTGATTGGGCAGAGGTTCTGCTCCATCGGCTGCAAAACCGAGATCCAGAAGCATCAGTATCTCCTCGTTGTCTGGCAAACCTAATGCAGCGTGCAGGTCGTCGATGTGCACGCAGTTCAGCCAGCAGGAGTCAACACCTTCGTTGCAAGCGGCCAGCATCATGTGTGTAGCAACAATGGCGGCATCTTCGTTGCCCGATTTTCGATGATCTGTTTCCGGGCCTTTTGCAGTAGGGAAGGTATAGACATTGTTCTTGTCGAAAGCTACAACCAATACAGTAGGCGCACCGTAACGGCAGGGGGTACAGGCATCGATCTTGGCCAAAGCTTCGGCCGATTGGCAGACGTAGATGTGCTGCTCCTGCAGGTTCTTGGCAGTGGGAGCCACGCGACCGGCTTCGAGAATAGCCTTGAGTTGTTCGTTACTTACTTGTTTTGCAGGATTGTATTTCTTGCATGAATAGCGGTCTTTGATTACATCCGTAAATTCCATAGTTGTGTTATTCTTTATTTAATGTTGGTGGCAGCACGCATGTTTATGTTCGTGATGATGGTGTCCCTTGTGTATCAACAATGCATTGATGAGCAGAATGCCCAACAGGATACTGCATCCGATGTTGAACCAAGAGGTTCCCTCCTCGTGGCAGCAGGTGGCATTCATGAGTGCTGACTCAAACCACTCTGCGGGCAACAGATAATCGACCACATGTCCCCAGAGGATAGCCATGGCGATGATTGAGAGGAGGTAGAGGACAAGCGCCTTGCGTCCCATGACTTTGTTGATGACCAGAATCGAAGCCATGTTGCAGGCAGGACCTGCCATCAGCAATACGAGTGCTGCACCCGGTGTGAGCCCTTTCAGCATCAAGGCTACGGCAATTGGTATGGATCCGGTAGCGCAGATGTACATCGGTATGGCAATGCAGAGCACCAGCAGCATACTCAACTGGGTGTTGCCTCGGAAAATGGCAAAGAACTCATCGGGCACAAAGACCGTGATCAATCCAGCCACTACAAGACCCACCACGAGCCACTTGCCAATGTCCTCCATCATTTCGACAAAGCCGAACTTCACAGCTTCGAGCAGCTTGCCACCCAAGGTGACAGGCTTTTCTTTGTGACAGCAGCAACAGCCTTCGTTTTCGTTAACGTTTTCGTTTTCGCCATCGTTAACGGTTTCGTCCTCGTCGAATCGGTTGATCAGCCAACCGCCCAACAGAGCATTGCAGAAGGCTGCAATCGGACGGAGGATGGCAAACGGAAGACCGAGCAGCGAGTAGGTAGCTATGATGCTGTCGATGCCTGTCTCGGGTGTTGCGATGAGGAATGAGGTGGTTGCACCCTTCGAGGCACCTTCACGTCTCAGCGACATGGCCGTTGGTATGACACCACACGAACAGAGGGGGAGGGGCACGCCCAACAGAGCTCCATACAGTACCGAGCGAAACCCTTTTCCACCCAAATACCTATTATATACTATGCCTGGGATAAAGGCATGCATCATGCCGGCCAAAAGGAAACCTAAAAGCAGGTAGGGCGACATTTCATTGACGAGGTTGATTACTTCTTCCATAGTCCGATTATGTTTGATTTTCGGGTGCAAAGGTACGATGTTTGTTTTGCAACTGAAAGGCAAACATAAAATTCTCGTCTCTGAGATGCCAGAAATTGCTCTCTATTGTTGCTCAGATCTTCTGGATGAGTTCGTTGATGTCTTCTTCGGAGGTTGCCCACGAGGTGACAAAACGCACGGTGGTCTCCTTTTCACCGCGAACGCCCCAATCCTCGAACGATACGCCAAGGTTGCGCAGACGGTCGATGGTGTCGTTGGGCAAGACAAAGAACTGCTGATTGGTCGGTGAGTCGATGGCTACACGATACCCTTTGGCGACGAATGCCTCTCGGATGCGTTGCGCCAACCCGATGGCATGGCGGCAGATGCGTGTGTAGAGATTGTCGGTAAACAGCGTGAGGAACTGCACGCCGAGTATGCGACCTTTGGCACAGAGTGCGCCATGCTGCTTGACGATAGGGAAGAAGTGTGGCAATACCTGAGGATCGCGAGCTACGACTGCTTCGCCAAAGAGAAGTCCGCACTTGGTGCCACCGATGTAGAATACGTCGCAGAGGCGGGCAATATCCTGTAGGGTCACGTCGCACCCGGGCGATGCCAATGCATAACCTAAACGGGCGCCATCCATATAGAGTGGAATGTGGTGCTTGTGGCAGACGTCCGAAATGGCTTCGAGCTCATTGCGCGAATAGAGGGTGCCATATTCGGTCGGCATAGTGATGTAGAGCATACCAGGTGCCACCATGTGCTCGTAGGTCTCGTCGCGATAGAAGTCGGAGATGTAGCTGTCGACCTGTTCGGCCGAGATCTTGCCCTGGGTGGCAGGCAGGGTGAGCACCTTGTGTCCGCTATGTTCGATGGCGCCACTCTCATGTACATTGATGTGGGCAGATTCTGCGCACAATACACCTTCGTGGCGATGCAGAAGCGCATCGATTACCGTAGCGTTGGTTTGTGTGCCACCCTCCATGAACTGTACCAATGCGTTTGGACATCCACATGCCTGGCGGATGGCCTCCTTGGCCTTCTGTGTGTAGGGATCGCTGCCATAGCCTACGGTATGTTCAAGATTGGTTTCCATGAGACGTTGCATCACCTCTGGGTGTGCACCTTCCATATAATCGCTGTCAAAATAAATCATAATTCGGAGTTGTTGATAATATTGTTGGTGTAGTTATTATTTGCTTCGGACAAACTGACCTTCGGGCATTTCCGGATAGCAACGTCCTTCGGTGATGTCATCTTCGAACTGTGCAATCTGTGCCTGTCGGAAAGCCTCGTAGGCATCGACCTTGAACGAGAGTTTGCATCGGCAGAGGACGGAGCCCGATTCGGCATTGCGGAGTTCGACCTGCCAGCTCTCGTCGGCGGAATGGTCGGCATAGATCTGGATGGTATCGCCGCAATAGGATTCGGCCACATAGGCAATCTCGAATCGACGGAGTGCATGACGACGCAGGTAGTCGAGCGAGAAGAGATCCATGACATGTTCGATGTAGCGCATGCTGTTGACGTGTCCGTTGATGTCGATGTCGCTGTAATGTGCCGTGAAGGCAAGCGAAGGCTCTTGGGCAATTACCTTGATGCGTTCGGGTTTGGCAATCGGACAAGGTTCCTCGGGACAGGTGTACGATGGGATGGCACCATCATACAAGGAGGTCAGTTCAATGGGTTTTCGGCTCTGCATACCAATCATCGCCCACACGGTTCGTGCATAACCGATGGCTTTTCCCTCCTGATTACGTATGGCAAAGTTACGGTCGGTGAAGAGTCGATAGACGGATTCGACCCAGGTGGAGATACTGAATGATTCGTACTGTCGGGGCAGATCTTCGAATTCAATGACCATGCGCGACAATACCCAGGTGTGGTCCTCGTCATTGAGACGGGCGATGCCGAATCCACGGCGCGAGGCATGCTGACCGGCGCAATTCAGCAGATGGTTGCCCAAGATGCTCAGGGTCAGATGTCCAGTGAAGTCGGAGTGAAAAGGTTCACAGACGAAATTGAAAGTGTCTATTTTTTGCATGCTCATGCGATCCAAAGAATGTAAATGAGTGAAACTGCGCTGATGGTAATCCACAACAGTATGCCCTGGATGAGTGGACGAAGTCCGACCGCCTGCAGGGTCTTGCGTGTCAGGCCTGCTCCGATGAAGAAGAGCGAAAGCGTGATGATATGCTTGGCCAGCTGATTGACTCCGTGACTGAAGGCTGAACCCGCCTGTGCCGCCTCGTTACCGATCAGGTCGGCATTGGAGAGGATGTAAGTGTTTGCGAGAATTGCCACAATAAACCAGACGATAAAACGTGGAATGGTTTGATACCAAGGCTTGGCGTTACCCTCTTGCCCGGACGAGTTGCGGAAGAGGAATGGAGTGACAAGCACAAGCCCCACGATCCAGAGGGCACGGGTCAACTTGATGGTGGTGGCGACATCAAGTGCCGAAACACCCTCTTGCAGCATCATGTCAGGGTGCATCTTATCGTAGGTGGCACCGGCACCGACTACCGAGCTGGTGTCGTGTATGGCTATGGCTGCCCACATGCCAAACTGTTTCATCGTCATTCCGATGGCATCGCCTATGTATGGGAAGATGAAGAGAGCAACTGCATTGAGCACAAAAACAACGCCCAATGCCACCGACATGCTCTCGGCTTTTGCCTTGATGGCAGGACCTACGGCTGCAATGGCTGAACCGCCACAGATGGCAGTACCCGATGAAATCAGATAACTGGTTTGCGAATCGACTTTCAGCATCTTGCGTCCGATGAGATAACCGATGGCCAATGTGCCGAATACACTCACGATGGTGAAAAGCATACCCTCACGGCCAGAGGCAATCGCCTGGTTGACATTCATGCCGAAACCCAATCCGATGACCGAGTATTGGAGCATCTTCTTGGACATCAGTTTCGTGAAGTCACCGAATGTGCTTCCGAAGATTAGCGCAAAGATGATGCCCAACAGCAGAGCTACGGGCGATGATACGAGGCTCGTCAGCCAGTTCCAGCTACCGAGGTCAAGTGCAAACTGCTTAACGGTAAACTCCAGTAGCAACAGAATTGCCAGCACCGATACGATGACGATGTAAACAATATGTTTCAGTTTCAAACTTCTGCTTTGTATTAACGATTAATTTTGGCGCAAAGATAAGGATTTATTTCCAAAGTTACACTCACTTGGTTTGAATAAACTGATTTTTCCTCGAAAAACTGCACATTTCACCGCTTGTCAGTTGCAACCAATCAATGATTTCCTTTGCGCGTCGGCAATTTTTCTATTTATGATGTCAGTTTTGGATGCCTTCCCAGTTGGTAAGTCATACATTATGTGTAATTCCAGTGATTCAAGTTAATAATTCAAGTTTCGCATACTCAACTTGAGGCTAAAGGGTAAAGGGAGAAGGCTGAAGGCTGTCACAACAGATTGGAATGCTGTCTTCAGATATCATACGCTTCTGGCTCCCCTTTACTTTTTCACTCTTCGAAACAGTTTAGAATCACCACCTTTACCCTCAACTTTCGCAAATGCGAAAGTTGCAAAATATGGGCGGCTAATCTTATGAATAGCCGCCCATATTTATTTCGACATCACTTGATTGTGATCTGCTTCTTGATTCCCTTGCCAGTGACAGTAAGTGTAGCCTTGCCACCCTTACCATTGGAACGAACTACAGCCATCACCATGCCTTTGTACGTCTTGTGGACATTGCTGGTGTAGGCTACGGTGTCCTTCAGATCAGCAGAACCACTAGCGATGAGTGTGGCATTGCCCTTCACCTCGAAACGGAGTTCCTGATCTGCATCCTGGACACGGATACCGTCCTTGTCGATCAGTTCGACGTTGACGAAGCAGACATCCTGTTCACCTGGCTTGAGTTGACCGTCGGTCGTGAAGCGCACATCTGCCACCTCACCCGAGGTTGAGAGGGTGCGCGATTCCACCTCATTGCCCTGAGCATCCACACCTACAGCTTTCAACGTACCTACCAGATAAGGAATGCCAAAGGTAGCCTTAAACTGCTCTGCACGAGTCGTCGGACGTTCGCCGATCAATTTATCATTGAGGTACAGGCGCACCTTCGGATAGCTGGAATACACCTCCACATCGATATTCTTGCCTTCATGTCCCTTCCAGTTCCAGCACTCCCAAGTCGGCCATACAGACCACATCGTCTCCTTCACCTTGCCGAAGTATCCATCTGGTTCCTTCACTGCCATATAGAGTTTAGCACGTTCTGGGCAATAGAGCATTTCTCGATAATGAGAGATTGGCTTTCGCCAGCCGACAAGGTCAATATCTCCGCAGTAAGCGCCATGCCATGGGAACTGAAGTTTCATCCAAGGTTCGCCATCCGTCTCACCCTCGTAGAAGAATCGACCGATGCCCGATTCTCCCAGGTAGTCGATAGCTGTCCAGACGATGTCACCGATCACGTATGGATTATCGTTCACCATCTCCCAGTTGCTGAAAGCATCACGAGGATAACTTTCCGTCTGCCACATCACACGTTCAGGTACTCGCTCATGATCACTCTTTGCCTTATGCATCATATAGTTGAAGCCTGTGATGTCAAGTACGGCAGCATGTGGATCGTAGATCTCCCACTCTGGATCCCACGCACAGAGCGCTTCGGTTACAGGGCGTGTCTGATCATGCTTCAGGATAGCATTCTTGAGTCGCTGGGCTGTGGTCACAGATGCGATCTGCTTGCGCTCGATAATCTCATTGCCAATGCTCCAGCTGATAATGCTTGGGTGGTTGCGATCACGAAGCACCATAGCTGCCACATCATCGCTACTCTCCTCCTTGAATCGGAGATGATAGTCGTGAGGGTTCTTTTGAACAACCCATCCGTCAAATGCCTCGTCGATGACCATAAGGCCCAATTCATCGCAAGCACAAAGGAAATCCTCTGATGGTGGATTATGGCTGGTGCGCACAAGGTTGAAGCCTGCCTCCTTCATCAACTTCGCCTTACGATACTCGGCATTGCGGTAGGTTGCAGCTCCGAGTATGCCGTTATCATGATGAGCACATCCTCCGTAGATGAGTGTCTGTTCTCCATTGATACGGAGTCCATTCTGAGAATCATATTCGATGGTGCGGATACCGAATGTCTCGGTTTTCGAGTCGAGGACTGCTCCAAGTTGTTTGCTGTCCAGCATTTCCTTGATTTCCACCTTGGCTTCGTAGAGGTTCGGCGTATCGCAGCTCCACAATTTAGGCTCATTGATGACGAGTTGAGAAGAAACGATCTTTGATTCTCCCGGTTCAAGCTTTACGGGTTCTAATCCATAGAGAATATTCTTGAGTTCAGGAATAAAACTACGTACCATGATAGTCTTCGTTTCGTTTCCTTCGTTCTTTATCTCTGTCTGAATATTTATCGTTGCCTGAGCCTTGTCCACCTTCGGAGTAGTTACAGCCATACCCCAAGGCTCAATGTGGACAGGATTGCTCACGATAAGCTGCACCTTGCGGTAGATACCAGATCCAGAGTACCAGCGGCAGTTCTTCTGCTTGGAATTATCGACTCGCAGGGCAATCACGTTATTGCCCACTTTCAGTTGCTTTGTAATGTCCACCACAAATGGTGTGTAACCATAGAAATGCGCGCCAACGGAATCGCCGTTCACATACACTTTGGAATCCTGATACACGCCATCGAACATGAGCTTTACTACTTTACCCTCCCACTCTTTGGGCATGTTCAGCTGTTTGCGATACCAACCTGTTCCGGCAGGTAGATAGCCACCCTCGTTACCCATAGCAGCCTCCTTGGTGAAGTCGCTGTCGATGCTCCAATCATGAGGGACGGAAACTGTACTCCATGACTTATCGTCGAAGTTCAGATCCTTCGCCTCTGCGTTGTCCTGAAGACAGAACCGCCAGTTGGTATTTAAGGTCTGTTCGATACGGGCGGATTGTGCCATTGCCGAGACGGCAGACAGCAAACAAAAGGTTGTCAAAAATTTCTTTTTCATTGGATTTGGATTGTAAGATTTATGTTTTCCCTATTTCTTAAGCCTCAAACGGCTAACGCAAATATACAACTAATCTGCTATAATTCACTACTTGAGGTGTGAAATTTGTTATATATGCAAACTTTTTCACAGAACTTGCAATCTTTGCAATATAAAGCTACACTTTATGGCGATTTACGATGACAGTTACTGCCATTGCCGAAAGTAATCATAATCATTCAGTTTCTTCCCGCAGTAATCTTCGTTTCTTTTCTACCATTTCTCCGTCACGCTGGCCATGGAATCCACCTATGGAACCATCAGATGCAATGACTCTATGGCAAGGGACATCGGGTGCAAAGGGATTGCGCTTCAGGGCCTGTCCTATGGCCTGGGCACTCCGGCATCCGATTCTTTCCCCAAGTTCCTTATACGAAATGGTTGTACCTCGAGGCACGTCCAACAAGGCAAGGTAGACCTTGCGCTGGAACTCCGTGATGTGACTGTCAGTTTGTACTATGGTCCGGATGTCTGTCATATGACCACGAACTTATTTCTGCGTACATAATTCCATCATAAACGATCAAGGACAATAAGCCAATAAAAATTATCCGGTATAATTGGTATCTGTCGTGATGCGGACTTTCCTGCCAGGATATTTCTTTGTGATCTGCTCCTCAAGCCAATGGCAGATGGTTGGGGCATCATGATCGAAGGAAATGACTATGTCGAAGGCAATCTCATCTTCGTCCACAAAGAAACCATGAATCTGCTGTACGCCTTCTTGGGACATTGCCATCTGGCGTACATCCTCGCGCATTGCAATCACTTCTGTATCGGTATCGTTCAAGACATAGATACCAACAGTCACCACTGCCTTGAACTCCGTATATACAAGGTAAGATACGCTGCGACAGATCTTCTGAATCTGATGCGAAGACAATGTGTTTGACACTTCGATGTGAATGGAACCGATAGCTGTGTCAGGGCCATAGTCATGAAGAATGAGGTCGTAGGCGCCAAGCACACCAGGCACTTCCGTCACCTTGCTCTTGATGGCCGTGGCAAGTTCTCCCTGAACTCTCTTGCCTACAACCTTACCAAGTGGATCAAGGAGAGTCTCTATTCCCGTCTTGATGATGAAGGCAGAAATCAGCACACCAACGATACCATCTATATTGACGCTCCAGATCATAGACACAGCAGCACAGAGAAGCGTGGAGGCAGAAAGGACCGCATCGAACGAAGCTTCAAGGCCACTTGCTACAAGTGCATCGGAGTTGAGTGCCTTACCACGAATCTTGAAGTATCTTCCAAGTATCAGTTTTCCGACAATGGCTACGACAATAACCATCACCGAAACCCAAGTGAACGAGGTCGGTTCTGGATGAATGATGGCCTTGACCGATTCTATCAATGAAGAGATACCAGCAGCAAAGATGATTCCTGCTACCAGGATGGCGCTGAAGTACTCCACTCTGCCATAACCGAAAGGATGCTTGCTGTCAGGTTTTCGTCCCGCCAGTTTGACGCCTATTATCGTAATGGCAGATGAAAAAGCGTCCGACACATTGTTGATGGCATCGAGCAACACAGCTACAGAGTTGGAGAGAATGCCGACCACGACCTTGAATGCGGCAATCACAGCATTTGCACCAATTCCTACGACGCTTACCTTCGTAATTTGGTTGTTCCTACTTTGCTTCATACGAACATTGATTATTTAACTCAAGATTACTTGTCAATTCTACTACTGTTCTTGGTGCAACGTCCTTTGTCCCGCTTGAGCTGCAATATTGCTCAACGCATACAATGGAATGACGGACACATGACGTAAGGCATCGGAATCTTCCTTGTCTCGATATTCAAAAGACGAGAAATTTTCAAGAGAGGCACGAACGGCAGAAGCCAGATGTTTCTTGCGCATGAAAAGCCAAAGACTCTGCATGCTTCCCTTGGTGTTAGCCTTGACTTCCATAGGCAGCACTTTTCCCCGATGACCAAGCAGATAATCAACCTCTGCATTTCCATTCTTTGACATATTCTGCCAATAATACAATTCGGGACGAATGAAGCAATCTTGATATTTCAGAAGTTCAAGACCGGCAAACATCTCCGAAGCAGGGCCACGATTGACTAACTCCGTCTCGGTAGCAAGAAGAATATCAGCGGCAGGAATAGAAAGCAACGTCATCATCAAGCCGAGATCCAGGAATAAATATTTGGTGTAACTGACATTTTCTTCTGCACCAAGGGGAAGACCATTACCATCACTATGCCTGACAGGAATAATCAAACCTGCTAATACCAGCAGAAGTAGAGCCTCCTTGACAAGAGAGGTATGGACATCTGCCGCTGCCTGCGAGAACACGAACTTTGAACCCGTCTGCAAAGTAACTGAACGGAACACCTGTCGCAATAGAACTGGAGAGATGCGCTTCTTGTACTTGGTAAAGTCATCCTGATAGGTGTCCAAAATGTCATTATGTACGACAGCACACGCCTGATAACTATGAGTCTCAATCCATTCACTTACAGCTGATGGCATGCCTCCCACCAAATAGAAAGTCTTCAGTTGTTCGATAAGGTCGTTGTGCATCTTTGCAGGTAAAGGATCTATGCTGCATGCCTTCTGCTTATAGGCAACTTGCGGCTCCAATCCCTGTGCCATCAGGAATTCATCAAATGAGAAAGGATACATATAGACAGAACGGATACGGCCGACACCGAATGAGGGAATCTCCTGTAGGGCGAATTCTAGCAAGGAACCTGCCGCTATGATGTGTAATTCGGGATAATCCTCCTTGAAATAACGGAGCGACATAATGGCTTGTTGCGACACCTGAATCTCGTCGATAAAGAGCAAAGTTTCTCCCGGAATAATTGGAATGGCAAACGTGGCAGCAATCTTCTCACAGGTCTTATGTACGTCAATATCCTCGGTAAACAAGGCGCAAAGCGTCGGTTGTTTCTCGAGGTTCAGCTCTATGTAATATTGGAAAGATTTACCAAGTTCCCTGACCGCAGACGACTTTCCTACCTGACGCGCACCTCTGATCAACAGAGGCTTATGCGAGTCCGATTCTTTCCATTCAATAAGCTTTTGGTCAACAAGACGTTTGTAGTAAGCCATAATTCACTGATTTTATGGCACAAATATAATGAATTTTCAAAAATCCAACCCAATAAACACCAAAATCTTTCAAAAATCCAACCCAATAAGCATAAAAATCTTTCAAAAATCCAACCCAATATTGCAAATTTCACACTTTTCAACGATGGGGAACGTGAATAGTGAACGAGAAAGCGAAGGAAATTATCGAGACAATACGATGCTGGCAGACTTCATGCCATCGGCGCTGAGCGTCAGCGTGACTGGGCCTACGTCCTCATGCTCCACCAGAATTTGTGCAAGGCCATTGAAGGCAGGAACAGTCCATTGCTGACAGTGAAGGCCAGAGGGATGTTCGTCTCCCTTATAAGCAGAATCGCCGTTGCCAACACCTAAGATGTGAGCAGGGCCACTGACAGCAATGGTGATTTCATTGCAAGCCGTAGGTACAAAGCGCTTCTTTGCATCGAGCAGCAAAGCGGAGACAATGCTCAAGTCAAGCGAACGGTCCGCCTTAGCTTGCAACTGGGTGGCATTTCCCGTAGTCTCAACGACTTGGCGCATCGCACGTTTACCGTTCTTGTAGCCAATGGCCTCGACTCGGCCAGGTTGATAGACGGCATCCCACGCCAAATGTCCATTCAGTGGCATCGGTTTGCGGCCAAGATTCTTACCATTGACGCGCAGTTCTACCTCATCGCAATTAGAATAAACCCATACGCTCACCCTCTCTCCTTCGTGACCTTGCAGATTCCAGTGCGGGAAGATATGGAGCACAGGCTCGTCGGTCCACCAAGAGCGCAAATACCAGGCTTCGTCCTTCGGGAAACCGCAATAATCCAATACGCCGAACTGAGAGCCGACAGCAGGGAATCCAAGAGGATTAGGTTCACCGCGATAGTCGAAACCGGTCCAATAGAATAATCCTTGGGCCCATGGACGCTCAGCATAGAACTTCCATCCACGCTCTATGATGTTTTCGTAGGTTGTGTCGGTGCGGTTGATAGAAGGCATTCGTCCCTCCTCTGGATAATAGATGCCACGTGTGCCACAAGCCGTAGTCTCTTCGGTTCCGACGATGATCCATTCCGGGTGATTGCGATGACGGTTATCAACGTCATTCTGTATGATATAGTTGTAGCCGTGCACTTCGAGCGATTCGATCATCACGTTGCCTCCGGCATTCGCCATGCATACCGGACGTGTCGGATCCAGACGATGCGTGTATTCGCGCATTGAGGCAGCAACGCGTTTGCCCGGTTGACTGTTCTCCATGCCCCATTCTTCGTTACCATCACTCCAAAGGATTATGGACGGATGGTTGCGATCACGACGTATCAGAGATGAAAGCAGACGCAGATGCTCGGCGTTGACACCCGAAAGACGCTGCTCATCGATTACCAACAGCCCCAATGAGTCACACATGTCGAGGGTGGCAGGAGTCATCGGGTTGTGCGAAGCACGATAAGCATTGCATCCCAAGGATTTGAGTTGTCGCAGTCGCCACAACTGAAGTCCTTCGGGCATGGCTGCTCCTACGCCAGCGTGATCTTGATGCATATTGAAACCTTTCAGTTCTATCATCTTTCCATTGACCGAAAGACCATTTTCTGGATCAAAGCAGACTTGGCGCATACCTGTCCGAGTGCAAGTCGCATCAGTTTCGCCACCACTGATTATCTCCGTGCGTACCGTGTAGAGATATGGATCATCTACACTCCAGAGATGTGGCATCGTGATGGTCAGTTGTGCCGAAGACTTCAGCGTCTCTTTGGCTTGCAAACGCAATGTCTGTTGCACCGAACGAGCCACTTCATTACCTTCTTTGTCAACGAGGATTTGCGTTACGTGTGCTTCGCGTGGAGTTATATCACTATTCTCTATCTCTGTCTCGACCGTGAGCGTAGCTTGGCTGAAATCAGAGTTGAGGGTGCTGTATGCAAAGATACCATGGGTTACGCTATGTACCATGGGTGTGCGATGCATCCATACGTCGCGATAGATGCCAGCGCCCTCGTAGAACCATCCTTCCTCGAGCGATGCATCTGCGCGTACACAGATGACATTCTTTTCTCCTTCTCCGTAGTTCAGGTAGTCAGTAATGTCAAATACCTGTGTTGCGTAGCCACTCGGCTCATTCCCCATATAAAAGCCATTCACCCATACGATGGCATTGCGGAAAATTCCGTCGAATTGCAACTCAAAATGTTGCCCTAATTCTGATTGCGGGACAGTAAATGTATGACGATACCATCCGATACTGTTTTCCGGATATCGCCAACCTACCATTTTGTAGCCGTGGCTATGACTAGCTTGATGGTGATAAGGGAGCATTTCTACCCAATCGTGTGGCAAACGAATGTCTTGCCAGTCAGAATCGTCGAACTTCTCAATGTAAGGTCCTTCATTGTGGATCGATTTGGCTTTTGTCAGGTAATTGAAGTATTCGGTTCCCTGCATAAAGTCTTTGGTCGGATCTGCGGCATGTCCGAAGTGAAACTTCCAGCCATCGTTGAGACACGTTGTTGTGCGTGCAGTAGCTACATTCGCTGTACAAAGTGCAGACAGTGCTAATAGGGTAATAGAAAAAAGATGTTGCATGTGTAGTGTATGATTAGTTGTAATTACGCCCGCAAATATACATATTATATTTATATTGGCAAAACTGCATCACACATTTTTCGACATTTGAGTATAAAAGTGTCAGTATTGGACAAGATACTACAAATCTCGTTGAGATGCCACTCTAGTTCTTCAGCATGCCCTTCTGCCACTTCACATTCGGATAATCAGCCTTGAACTCCGTTACGGATTTCTCGACACCACTACTGCCTGAGGTAGCGAATGGGAAGACGGTCTTGCCATCCAGTTCCGCCTGCTCGATGAAGGTGTTGATGATGCGAGGCGCAACACCCCACCAGATAGGGTAACCGATGTAAATGACATCATACTCGGCAAGCGATTTCTTGCTCTTCAAGGCAGGACGAGCTTTCTTGTCGTTCATCTCGACCGACGAACGGCTCTTCTTGTCATGCCAATCGAGGTCGGCAGCAGTGTATTTCTCTGCTGGCTCGATAGCATACAGATCGGCCTTCAGCTCTTTAGCCAACTGCTTGGCAACGGCTTCTGTTGTACCTGTGGCTGAAAAATAAGCAACCACGGTTTTCTTTGTCTGGGCGGATAAACCCAATGTTGTCATAGCGACAATCAAAATTGCAAATAATCTTTTCATAGTTTTGTATATTGATTAAAGTTTTTCGTGTGCAAAGATACACACATTATTTATAATTGACTATACCCATACTTGGGGAGTTATAACCTTTTTCTTGATATGCAGATGCGTCATGAGTCATTTTCTGCCTACTTGTCATTGAAGCTATGGTTTTACTGTAATGATAAATCTTTGGTACGCTGTCAGTCTTGGAACAGCAGCGATATCGTATGCTTCGAGAAGAACGTGTATGGTTTGCGGTGTACTTTCTTCATTGTAAGAATGTAATTAAGTTATATTGTCTTTGTTGTATTCATATCTAAGCCAACCAGATATACTCTTTGAATAATGTAGGTGTAGTCATAGGCAAGAAAATAGTTGATTAATCACTATAATAAGAATCGGCAACTTAAACACAAATACATTCATTTCTTCATGAGCATCTTCAGCTCTTCTATGGTAAGTACCTTTCCTTCTACGCCTTTATGTAACATTGCATGGCAATTCGGGCAAACTGGAACTAAGTCATTGACAGGATCGACAATATACGACTCTCCAATTTCGGAAATAGGCACAACATGATGAACATGGATAAAATCCTTTCCGATGTTGCCATACATCTTTTCAAAGTTCATACCACATACAGAGCATGAATAACCTTTAGCCTTGAGACATTTTTCTCTCACCTCCTGGCTTCGTTCGTATCTGTTTACAATAACCCTCAACTTTGCACCCTCGGGAATCTGATTGCTTGGATCGATGATACTATCAGAATTGCTGTCCACTACAGTTGTGTTCCTGTATATTCCAGCAACTTTTTCCTTCGTTTCAGGTTGCAACTCACATTTAATATAATATAGCAACTTCGTATCAGTTACCTTAACTGCACCCTGAAGACTGCTTTTCAATCCTTTCTTTCGGAGATCATCCAAAGTCAGTTTGGCAGAACTTGGAGCAAATGCTAACAACCGAAAACGAACATATTTGTTCACTTTCAATCCCTTTTCGCACTCACTCTCATCATTCCAAAATCTATGGTCATTTATATACTCTGAACTTGGCACATTAATGCGTTCCACACTCATCATGTAGAGAATCCTATGTAAAGGGTGAGAGTTATAAATGAATACAACATCTCCAACCTCATAATTGTTGTGTTGTTTCCAATCAACCAACTTGCTGACCTTTAACAAATCCGACAACCTGAATTTGTCTTCGTTCGATGGTAATATCCAATAGTTCATCTGCTTGCCTATATTACACGAGACTTACTTTACAATTTCAATAACCCATCCCAGATTAAAAGCAGCCGAAACCTTCTCAAGATGTCGCTTCTTCGCCATGGTAATGGATTCTAGCTTTGACATATTCTACATCGTATTGTATTATTTCTTCCTGTATCATTTCGTGGGACAAAGATAATGACTTTTTTCAAAACACAATCAATTAGGGGCAAAAAACTGCAATTTGTTGTTATTCTTGCAGATATTTTGGACTTCAAACACAAAAATCCAAACCATCTGGTGTGGGCAACCTTTGAAGACAGCGGATACGGACAAATTGATCTCTCGAATAGGACAATTTGTTCAATATCGGGACAATTTGTACCTATTGGTATCCGCAAATCCCATTTGGCACGGTGATTGCAGGATGATAAGTGAACGCGAAAGCGAAAGAATCCTAAACGATTCCAAACCGAACGTCCAGAATTGATGTTTAACTTTTAAAATCAACCGAAAGGAGGTACAATTATGTTACCAATGATTGCAAGATTCAATGATCAGAACTGGTTTCCAACAATGTTCAACGACTTCTTTGACAACGATTTCTGGATGACCAACACCAAGAAGAATGTAACAGCTCCTGCCGTCAACGTGATTGACGAGGAGAAGGCTTACAAAGTAGAAGTGGCTGCTCCGGGTATGACCAAGGAGGACTTCCAGATCAAGCTCGACCAGGACAACAACCTCATCATCACTCTGGAGAAGAAGGCTCAAACCGAAGAGCACGAAAAGAAGAACCACAAGTATCTGCGCCGTGAGTTCAGCTACTCTAAGTTCCAGCAGACCTTCACCCTTCCTGAAGATGTAGAGAAGGACAAGATCTCCGCCAAGATGAACGATGGTGTACTGACCATCGACATCCCGAAGAAGGAGCCAGCACCCGTGGTTGATACCAGCAGGATGATAGACATCCAGTAACAGATGCTTTCAGCAACTGACCTATAAAAATAATGATGGGGCACCCGAATAAGGTGTCCCATCTTTCGTTTGAACCATCATCAAGTTCGCTCACCATGTGCAGCTGTTACTATACGTTCTTACCCATCTCGTAAGCGTCCTGAAGTTTTGCATTGCCCACAATGGTACGTGGAGCATCTACGCCACCGCAGAAGAGAGTGCCTTTGAGTTCGCACTTAGGATAGCAGTCAATCCAACCTGTAAGTCCTGTTTCTGCACGCTTCGGTACCCACTCTTCATCTTCTGCAGCCGTTGAGAGCATGTAAACCTCACGGAACTTGTAATCCTGTGAGTACATGGCGTTCATACGGTCAATGAGCGTCTTCATCTGGCCACTCATCTCATAATAATAGATTGGAGTTGCCCAAACCACTACATCGGAATTGAGCACCTTCTCCATGATGGAAGGAACATCGTCCTTGATGCAGCACTTGTGGGTTGTGCCACAGGTGAGACAGCCGATGCAGAACTTCATTTCCTTGCCAATGAGAGAAATCTTCTCTACATCGTGACCGGCAGCTGTGGCTCCCTCAATGAACTTATCTGCGAGCATATCGCTATTTGAGCCTTTGCGAAGGCTTGTGCTTATTACGATTACTTTTTTCATTTTCTTATTTATTTGCTTCGTTGTATTGTTCATCTGTTACAGGTTCAAGCCACTCGTTGCTCTCTGGATCACCAACATGCACATGGGTGGCAAGATGCTGGAACCATGAATCCTTGGTTGCTCCATGCCAATGCT
>JAZQOK010000025.1:0-30230 GCA_045627865.1 Bacteroidales bacterium | reverse complement strand
CGTCCACAGCAGGGTGGCTATGGCCGTCCACAGCAGGGTGGCTATAATCGCAATGGCGGTTTCCAGCAGCGTCGTCCAGCACCTCGTAAGCAGAACTTCCCACGTCCAGTGGAATACACAGAGGCAATCGTTGATCCAAATGAGGAGATTCGTCTCAACAAGTATCTTGCCAATGCCGGTGTATGCTCACGCCGTGAGGCTGATGAGTACATCACCAATGGCTCTGTCAAGGTCAATGATGTTGTTGTAACCGAGTTGGGTACAAAGGTTACCCGCAAGGATAGCGTTCTCTTCAACGATCAGCCAGTAAGCCTTGAGCGTAAGGTTTATGTATTGTTGAATAAGCCAAAGGATACCGTTACTACCAGCGATGATCCACAGGGCCGTCAGACCGTTATGGATCTCGTACGCAATGCATCACAGGAGCGTATCTATCCAGTAGGTCGTCTGGACCGTAACACAACAGGTGTTCTCCTTTTGACCAACGATGGTGATTTGGCTTCTAAGTTGACACATCCTAAGTATGTGAAGAAAAAGATCTATCACGTATGGTTGGACAAGGATGTCAGCGAGGAGGATTTGGCAAAGGTTGCCGCAGGCGTAGAACTCGAGGATGGTCCTATTCATGCTGATGCGATCGCTTATGCGAACGAGGATGACAAGAATCAGGTCGGTATCGAGATCCACTCTGGTAAGAACCGTATCGTACGTCGTATCTTCGAGCACCTTGGTTACCGCGTTACCAAGCTTGATCGTGTTTACTTCGCTGGTTTGACTAAGAAGAACCTAGCTCGTGGCCGTTGGCGTCATCTTACCCAGCAGGAGGTTAACATGCTCAAGATGGGTGCTTTCGAATAAATAAAGAAACAACGGGGAATTAAAGGAATAGGAGTTTATCTGAAATCCTTTGATTCCCTTCATTCCGTGTAGAATTATATAAGTCCTTATGTTCAATAGAGAAATAATCAAAACTGTACTCGCCGAGAAGAAACTGGACCGTCAGGTAACTGTCTGCGGTTGGGTACGTTCAATGCGTGGCAACAAGGTTGTCAAGTTCATTGCATTGAACGATGGTAGTTGTGTTAGTGGTATTCAGATTGTAGCTGATGCCGATAAGTTCGACGAGGCTGTTATCAAGCGTATTACTACTGGTGCCTGTTTGAAGGTTACCGGTCAGTTGGTAGCTGCACAGGGTGGTAACGAGAGCTGCGAGGTTCAGGCAACCGATATCGAGGTGCTTGGCGATTGCGATGCTAATGAATATCCATTGCAGAAGAAGGGCCATTCGATGGAGTTCCTTCGCGAGAAGGCTCATCTTCGTCCACGTACTAACCTGTTTGGTGCAATCCTCCGTATTCGTCATAACATGGCTATTGCTATTCACGAGTACTTCCACCAGCATGGATTCTATTATTTCCACACTCCACTCATCACTGCTTCGGATTGCGAGGGTGCAGGTCAGATGTTCCAGGTAACCACCAAGAATCTCTATGATCTCAAGAAAGATGAGAACGGAAGCATCATCTACGACGATGACTTCTTTGGAAAGATGACTTCACTCACCGTTTCTGGTCAGTTGGAGGGCGAGTTAGGTGCTACCGCTTTGGGTCAGATTTATACTTTCGGTCCAACTTTCCGTGCAGAGAATAGTAACACACCACGTCACTTGGCTGAGTTCTGGATGGTTGAGCCAGAGGTTTGCTTCTATGATATGAACGACCTGATGGCCCTCGAGGAAGACTTTATCAAGCATTGTGTACGTTGGGCATTGGATAACTGCCGCGAGGAGCTCGAGTTCCTCAACAAGCTGATTGATCCAACCCTTATCGAGCGTCTTGAGGGTGTCCTCAAGGAGAGCTTCGTTCACTTGCCTTACACCGAGGGTATCAAGATCCTCCAGCAGGCAATCAAGGATGGTCGCAAGTTCGAGTTCCCATGTAACTGGGGCGACGATTTGGCTTCTGAGCACGAGCGTTTCCTCGTTGAGGAGTACTTCAAGAAGCCAGTCATCATGACCAACTACCCTAAGAAGATTAAGTCATTCTACATGAAGATCGATGCTGAGAAGCCGATTTATGAAGGCAAGGAGATGGAGGAGACCGTACAGGGTACCGACGTCCTCTTTCCACAGATTGGTGAGATCATCGGTGGTTCTGTTCGTGAGGAGTCTTATGACAAGCTCATGAACGAGATTGAGACCCGCAACATTCCAATGAAGGATATGTGGTGGTATCTTGAGACTCGTAAGTTCGGTTCTTGCCCTCACGCAGGTTTCGGTCTTGGTTTCGAACGTCTTATCCTGTTCGTTACCGGTATGCAGAATATTCGCGACGTGATTCCTTTCCCACGTACGCCAAAGACTGCAGAATTCTAAACATAAAAAATCCTTCGCTATTTCAGCGAAGGATTTTTTGTTTTATAAGATCTGTATTTCGTTCCATCCTGTTATTTGCTTTTAGGCTTGACACCACGTACGGCTTCTGCCTCTAATGGATTGTCTGGCCAGGAATGCTTGGGATAGCGTCGTCGAAGCTCTTTGCGGACTTCAAAGTAGGTGTTAGACCAGAAGGAGCGAAGGTCTTGCGTAAGTTGCACCGGTTTGAAGCCTGGCGAGAGTAACTCCATGAGTAATGGCCGTTGTCCGTTGTCGAGGCGAGGTGTATCGGTTAATCCGAAACATTCCTGAAGACGTACGCGGAGAATGGGAAGTTCCGCCCCTTGTCTGTACTCGATGCGGATACGACTACCCGTAGGAACTTCGACATGGGTGGGTGCAATGCGATCGACTGCCAATTGCTGATCGTATGAGAGTAGTCCCCAAAGAACCATGCAGAGATCAATCTTCTTGAGTTCGGTGGTCGTTGTTGCCCTGCCTACATAAAGAGGAGCCCACTCTGGAGCAGATTTCAACAGGGCTTCGGTCGAGAGATCAGGTAACTCTAATTCGGGATGCCATTCTGCAACGGAGGCAATACGCTGTTGCAGATTCTCGACTTTGTCATTGAAGTCAAACATCGAACGACCCTCTTTGACGGCCGCCTCGCCGATGAGTCGTGCCGAGTCTTGACTTGATATGGGTTCGGTACGTACAATCAGATTGCCGATACGGTATTCCTTCTGTGCGATGACACATCCCCGTTTGTTGTCCCAGGTGACATTCTCTTTGCATCGAAGAAATGGGGTAAGTTCTTTGGGATCAATAGGTGCCGCCAGGAAGATACGGCCCGTTCCGCCCGGGTTGGAATTCATGCTGGCAATGGAGAGCCAGTCGAAGGCGGCCAGTTCGTCATTATTGTCTATATAGGCTGTTTCTCCATTGGCGAGTCGGAATCGTCCATTGCCGTCGGACTTGGCTATTCGTTCCGGATAGGCACAAGCCAAAAGCATACCCGTAGAGGCATTGTCCCGGTTCGATTGAGAGGAACTGATGGTGAGATTCTTTAATAACCGTTCATACTGTTCTGCCACTTGTCGTATGCGAAGCGTTGTGTGGTCAAAACGAAGTCTGATATCAGTATCGTTGGTCTTTCCTGCCAGCGGATCTCTTTCGTCGATTAAAGCCGCCAAGGTACATGCCAAAGATTGCTCCTTGGGTGTATGGGCAGAAATAAGCATCTTCGCAATGCGTGGATGACAAGGAAGTTGAGAGAGTTTCTTGCCCAAAGGTGTGATTATGCCATTGTCATCCAGGGCACCGAGGAGTTGTAACAATTGCTCAGCCTGTGCCACATGGGTTGGTGGAGGTGGGGTCAGCCATGGAAGGTCTTTGATGCGGCTTTCTCCCCAGGCGGCGATGTCTAAGACCATCGGAGTCAGATCTGCATCAAGCAGTTCTGGCGTTCGATTTTCGTCCATTCTGTGTTCGGTGGCCAGACTCCACATCCGGTAGCATATGCCTGGGGCAACACGTCCAGCTCGTCCCATGCGTTGGGTGGCCATATCCATGCTGATCTGGACCGTTTGCAGATGGCTCAAAGAGTTTTGTGGGTTGAAAACCATTTTGCGGCAAAGACCAGAATCGATTACAACACGTACGCCTAAGATGGTCAAAGAGGTTTCTGCGATTGGTGTAGCAAGGACTACCTTCCGTTCTCCATCTTTGCTTGGAAGGATTGCAAGCCGCTGTTCCTGTTGCGGGAGCATACCATATAGTGGCAAGATATGGACGTTCTCTGTTTCGGGAGATGCCGATTTCTCCAATTGCTCCTGACAACTACGAATCTCAGCTTCGCCAGGAAGAAAGACAAGAATGTCGCCTTCGTGATTGCGGAGAGCGCGACGGATAAGGGGAAGAAGTTCCTCGTCGGTGCGTATGATTTCGACTGGGTACATCCGTCCTGTACTCTCTACTAGAGGTGCATCTAATGCTTTGCAGATGGTCTGGGTGTCGATTGTTGCCGACATCAGAATAATCCTTAGATCCGATCGGATGATCTGCTGGGTTTCGCGGGTTAGGGCTAAGGCAATCTCGGAAGCAAGGTTTCGTTCGTGAAATTCGTCGAAAAGAATCATGGCTACACCATCCAACGTCGGATCCTTGATCAATTGGCGGGTGAGAATTCCCTCTGTGACGACCTCAATGCGAGTGCTCTCCGAGACTTTGTTCTCGAAACGGATACGATAACCAACCGTCTTGCCAACAGGTTCGTTCAAGAGCTCGGCCATGCGTTCTGCAATCTGACGGGCTGCTAATCGGCGGGGTTCAAGCATAACAATTTTCCCCTCGCACCCGAAGAGTCCCTGTTGTAGGGCTTCAAGAAGAGCAAGGGGGAGAAGTGTCGATTTGCCAGCACCAGGAGGAGCGGTTACGACAAGCCGGTTATGATCGGCTAATTGACGTATTATTTCATCTTTCGTCGCCTGATCCATGGATCTGGTTACGCTGCATGCGAGAGGCTAATTTGTCGAGATTCATCTGGCAGATCTCTTCGAGGGTGTATCCGAGATCATGGGAAAGACTTGCAGCATACCACATGACATCGCCTAACTCAAGAGCAATCTGTTTTTTCTTTTCGTCAGAGAATTCTCCATTGTTGTCTCTGATTACTTTCTTTACTTTATCTGCTACTTCACCTGCTTCGCCAGTCAAACCTAATGTAGGGTAGATGATTTTGCTTTCGGCGGGGTAGATTGCGGTACGTCTTGCCCCTTCCTGATATTCGTTCAGTGTCATATTTGTTGTATCCTATAGTTTTTCGAGAAATTGGGATGGTGTCAATCCTACTTTGGCCTTAAATACTTTTGAGAAGTACTTGGGATCATTAAAACCGACTTTGTAGGAGACCTCTTTGACCGAGTTGTTGCCCTCTTGCATCAGCTTCTTGGCATATTCGATGCGCATATCCTGAAGGATAGCGGCAGGGGTAGAATGTAGTGCCTCATTACAACGTACGTAAAAGGCATTTTTAGGCATTCCCATAAGGCTTGATAACTGACTGATGTCTGCGTTCTGATTGCTGATCATCTGGTTCATGATCGATGTCAGCTTGTTTACAAACTCTCGGTCATTGGACAATATCTCTTCCTTGGCTGCAATCCTGACAATTGGACCTATCTGTTTCTTGACCTTACGTTTGACGTAGTATCGGAAAAGGAAAATAAGTAAAATCAGGAGCAGAATCGAAATGACAACAATAACCGTCATGTTTATTACTTGCTTCTGATGTGCTTTGGCCTCTGCTTTGTCTCTATTGGTCAGGTAGGCGTCAATCTCGTTCAGGTTAACCTCGAGGATGCCTGATGAGGCACCGATGTAGAGTAACGAATCGTGAACGACTGTTATTGTGTTCTCAGCAAACGATATGTTTGCTCCGAAATCCTGATAATCCATTTCGTCGACCTTGCCGCTCATGAAATTGTAACGGAAGATACGGGTGTCGGAGATCATCCAGATGTCGCTCTCTCCAACGCGATACATGGTTGAAATACGGTCTTCGATCTTGGTGCTTGTATCTGGAACTAATCGGCCGTTGGTCTCCATGATGTACTGTCCTTTGCCCATTGCACATAGATAGATTCGCTCGTCGGGCAATTCGACTGCGTTCAATACATCCAGATCGGATGCAATTACATAAACAGGAACACCCGAAGCAGAATAGAGATGGAATCCACGGGTACTACATACGCCGACGAGTCCATTGGATAGCTGGATCATCTTATGGACAGCCGTCAAACTATCGTTGCTCAATGTACGTTTGAGGACAGGCTTTTCATCGCTGATATCGACGATACGAACACCCGCTCCCCACGTTCCACACCATAGATAGGGTTGGTCTCGCAATTTCAGGAGCGAGAAGAGGTCAGATAATCCCATTACGGCCAGATCGTCCATGGCAGGATGCATACCTTTTTCTGGGGAATAGATGTAGAGACCTTTCTTGCGCAATGCCAGCCAGATTCGTCTGTATTTATGGTCAGGAACCATCTCATATACGTTTCCAGGATAAGGGACATCGGTCACACTATCGTTCAAACCATACATTTTGTAATTGCGGGAAGCCGCTAACAGATTTCCGTCCTCGTCGGTCGAAAGTGCACGAACGGTTGACTGGAACTGGAAATGTTTGCCCTCCGGCCATTGCTGTAACAGACAGAATGGAGATGGTTCGAACCAGATACGATACAATGAGTTGTTGAAGTCTACCCAAACCTGACCCTTGCGGTCTTCGAAAATTAAATGGAATTGATGTTCCATGCGAAGACCATTGTCATAGGGTAGATGGTAAATTACCCCTTTACGGTGAAATTCCAGACCAACTTCTACCTCCTGATATTCAATCTGGGAATGGTGCTGTGGCAAGGTGTCAAGAGTGGATGGTAATCCACACAGCATCTGGGTCTTTGGGTCAAAGCACATCTTCTCTTTATTGTCGTTCTGGAAAACCAATCGACCATCCTTCAGGATCTTCATGTTGTTTGTTCTGCCAAAACGCTGGCCATCGGCCGTTGAGATGATGCCTGCCAGCTTCTTGCCATCCCATTTGCAGAGACCATTCCATGTATTCATCCAGATGTTGCCTTCGCTGTCCTCACACATTGATGTGACACGACTGGCAGGAAGACCATCGGAGGTAGTATATCGCTCATAGAACATCTGGTCGCGTGCCGACAACGAGGTTGTCACCACTCCCAGAAATATCGTTATGATAGTTAGCAATAGTCTCATATATAGATTATTCCCAATATTATCCAATAAATTAACTTAATACTAGTGCAATAATGGTGCAAAGATAAAGTTTTTTGTACAATTTTCCAACAAATTGGAGCAATATACACTGTAATAACCTATTATTGCCGAAAAAATGATTACTCAAAATTCCAAATATTCATGAATTTCCTTCCGTTTGAGGATAATTTTCCACTCCGAATAGGAAGAATTTCCACGCGAAATGAAAAATTTCCACCTATAGAAGGTGTTTTTCATGCATTTATTACGCAATATATTTGGTTATTATATCAAAAATGCGTAACTTTGCAGCGATTTTATGAGAACACCGTCAACGCAGAGCAAACGGATTTGAAAAATAGAAGTTTTTTTCTGTCCTGGTCTGTTCCTTCTGCGTTCGTTTTATAGATAATTCATACAAAATATGAAGAAAATTGTATTACTCATTACTCTCTTGTGTCTTGGTAGTGGACTCTCTGCTCAGAACCAGACATTCACCAATCCAATTTTAGGCGGAGACTATCCGGACCCCACTATCATGCGTGAGGGAAACGATTACTACATGACCCATTCTTCGTTTGACTATATGCCGGGCCTTGTGGTGTGGCATAGTACAGACCTGGTTAATTGGGAACCGATCAGCTATGCTCTCCAGACCTATCTGGGCTCTGTATGGGCACCGGACATCTCTAAGTATGACAACAAGTATTGGATTTATTTCACAGTTTCGCTGAAGAATACGAATGGTAAGAAATCTAATTTTGTTGTTTATGCTGATTCTCCTTATGGACCATGGAGTGATCCAATTGATCTTAATACTCCAGATATCGACCCTTGCCATGTTGTCGCCGAAGATGGCCAAAGATGGCTCTTTATGAGTGGTGGTCAACGATTGAAACTGGCAGCGGATGGCCTTTCGGTCGATAATGCAACCAAGGAAAAATTCTATGATGGTTGGAAATATCCCAATGATTGGATAACGGAAGGTTTCGCCCTTGAAGGTCCAAAGGTCTTCAAAATCGGTGATTACTACTATTATCTCAATGCCGAAGGTGGCACTGCCGGCCCTCCAACCTCACACATGGTGGTTGTAGCTCGTAGCAAGAGCATCTATGGCCCTTGGGAAAATTCCCCTTCTAATCCTCTCATCCATTGCTATCAGAATGAAGATCAATGGTGGAGCAAAGGTCATGGATCGTTGATTGATACTCCCGATGGCCGCTGGTATTGTATTTATCATGCTTACGAGAATGGTTATACCAACCTCGGTCGTCAAACCCTTCTGGAGCCTGTAATTCTGGATGAAGAGGGCTGGTTCCGTCCGGTTGTTGTAGATTCTCTTGGTCGCAGTGGTGATCCTTGTGGCGTGTTTGAGGCTCCGATTCAGCCTATGCATCAGGTGGCATCGAAAGAGGAACGCCTTAATGAATTCCGTATCGGCAAGGAATGGCGTTTCTATAAGAGTTATAACCCAGACAAGGTAAGTCTTAATAATGGGGAACTTACACTTGCAGCAGAAGGTTCATCGCCAGGCAATTCGACACCAATGCTCTTCGTGGCTGGTACACATAGTTACGAAATTGAGTGCGAGATTCTTTTGAACGATCCAACGGTTTCGGCTGGTATTGTACTCTATTATGATTCTGTTTTCTTTATGGGCACAGGTACATCGGTCAAATCCCGTCTGCGTTACCGTATGGGCATTCAGAAAGGAGGTCGTGCACACCTCGATGGACAGAATGGAAAACATGTCTGGCTGCGTCTGAGAAATTATCGCAATATCGTGACCGGTGAATATAGCTACGATGGCGTTACCTGGAATCGCGAAGAGTGGGCAATGGATATCTCGGGCTACAATCATAATACGCTCTACCAGTTCCAATCTGTTTTGCCAGGTCTCTTCTGCTTCGGAAAGAAGGGTTCGGCCACGTTCAAGAATTTCAAGTATAAGGTTATTTCTGAATAATGGTTCCCCACTTGTAGCGTTGATAGGAACCTGTGTTTTCGCCTATACATATTAATAATATAATAAAGGCACCTCGAGAGTGAGGTGCCTTTGTTTTGGTTCGCCCAGCACGATTGTATTCAGACGTTTGTCAGAATTATTCCTTGAGAGGATCGATGATGGTGTATTTGAACACGCATCCATTCTTGCGGTTCGGTTCAGCGCCAGGGAAACGGGCTGAGTAAGGTTCGCCCATGTCAGGACTGCAGCCGATGTAGCAGTGTGTCTTGAGGGATAGAAGCATGCATTCGCCACGAAGCATGTCCTGCCACTGGAAGAGAGAGGCATCGTCGGCCTCCTTAACCAAACGGACATCTGCCGAAAGACCAAGTCCAGTAACGGATACAAAGCCCATTCCGTTCATTGCCTCGAGGACTACTCGTCCATGACCACGATTACGAACATAGAACTCACAGTCCTTGCGCTTATAACCTCTGTCTTGTGGATAAGAACGATAGCAGATTCCACGCTTGGTAGCACATAACTGGTTGCCGTCGGCTAAGTTGGTCAAGGTGATAACCTTTTCAACAGGGAAGTTGCCAGTGCGATCTGCCATCGGTTCGTCGACGGTGAAGTTGTCAAACTCTGCAAAGCCTGAGACATTCTTGGCATTATTGCCCTCTACGCATTCATGATAACAGAACAGGCTGTATCGAGAGCCCTGGAAAATGCGGAGCTGATAAGGCAAAGGCAGGGTATCGCCAATACTTTCGAACTTTTCGCCATCGGTACTGTAGCTGAATGTAGCCCACATCTGGTCAAGATCGGTGTTGACGCGAAGTTGTACGTTCTTGCTGTCGATGTCGGCTTTGATTGCTTTCTGTTGCTGATGCTGCCACATCAATTGGAGCTTGCCGTCGTTGTTCGAGAGACCGACCCAAGCATAAGGAAGGTTGAGAATGGCAAGACCTGCGCAATCTCCCTTCTTGAGGTGCGAACCATCCAACGATACAGTTGCGGTTGACACAGGACCGATACAACGCTGGGTGAGAGTATTGTGAGCCCAAAGGAGATTCTCAGCATCCATGGCCTGGAGCAGGAGCTTGCCCTTCTTGAGTGCCCACTTGCCTGCAACAGGCTCGTGGTTCCACTGCCATACGCGCTGAAGCTGTTTGCCGTCGAAGTTATCGTTGCGCTCGTATGGGGCTGTCTTCTTGCTGCCCTGAACTGGCTTTACCCAGGTACGTGGGGTACGTCCAGGATTTCCTGACAAACCGAAGATTGGCCAGCCGTCGGTCCATGTAATAGGGCAGAGACAAGTGGTTCGTCCGACGCCAACGAAGTCAAGCATGGTGCAGCCCCACCAAGTACCCTCTTCAGTTTGAACCATGCCGCCCTGATGAACGGTTGCGTTGCCGAGTTCATTGTCTGGCCAGTTGCCAATCTTGAAGTTGGCATTGTCGCGCATCCAGTTCTGTCCACGACCGAGGTTGTCGACCAAAGGAAATTTCTTGGTACCTAATGACTCATCGCAACTGATGGCTGCAGTCTCGTATGGACCAAACAACGATGAGCTACGTGCGCACTGCAGACGACCCATAGGAGAGTATTCGGCAGAGAGAATGTAGTATTTGCCTGCAATCTTGTAGGCATGATGTCCTTCGCCCATCGCATTTCCACGTGGGATAATGACTCGCTCAGAGCCGTCGACGTAGCCACTGAAGTCCGATTTGAACTGAGTGATCTTGACTTCGTCGTAGCCATGGATTGCCCAGACTGAACCATCGTCATCGAAAAGTACGCTCAGGTCGTAAATGTGTCCGCCGAGGTTCTTGTGCTCCCAAGGACCGTTGGCGTTCTCACTGATGAACAGCTGAAGACCCATTCCGTTGACGTTCGTGAAGACATAGAACTTACCATTGTTGTAACGGATTACAGGAGCCCATACGCCCTGTCCGTAGATCTGCTGGTTGTTGTTTAACTGAAATTTGTCCTGATTAGGGAAAATGTCGTTCCAGCTATTGAAACAATAGGAGGCAAGTTCCCAGTTGACCAGGTCTTTGGAGTGGAGAATGACAAGACCTGGAGCACAATGCATTGTAGTGCCTGCAAGGTAGAAATCTTCGCCGACACGGATTACATCCGGATCGCTGAACTCATCATAGAACAAAGGGTTGGTGTAGGTGCCGTTGCCGTTATCCGCACTCCAACTCATGCTCTGTGCCTGTCCGGTAAGACAGGCAGCAAGTAATGCTGTAGCTATAAAGATACGCTTCATGGTTAATAAGTAATTATGATGTATTAATTTTGATTCAATTGGGCTATATGTAATTTTCGCGCACAAAGATAATTGTTTTATGCGGTTTGTGCAAGTTTTTTGCGAAATAATGACATAAAATTATAAGTTCGCGCGTATATAGTGGAAAAATAAGGTAAAATAGTGGCTGTTTTGAAGCCTTTTTCAGATTCTATAGCCAAGCCATGCTGCTAAAAGTCCTAATAATAGGCTGATACAGATATAACCCACCGAAAGCAGCAGTTGACTGCCCCGCATTAACAGCAAGTTTTCGTTGATGAAAGTGGAGAAGGTGGTAAAGCCTCCACAGAAACCTGTCATTAGCAGCAGACGGAGATTGGCATCACCTGGAGCAAGACGCGTCAACCATCCGATCAGAAAACATCCCAGGACATTCACAGCTAAGGTTCCTAACGGATAATGACCATTCAGCCATTGACTGATTCCCCAGCGACAAATACCGCCAAGACCTGAACCAATAAATATTGCCAGAAGATTGTAAATCATAGCAAAATGTGTGTAAAAATGTTAAAATATGTTCATTTTTGTAGCATATTCCAATAATGTGTGACACTATTCGAAAATTCCTCCAAAAAAATACATTTCGTATCAGTACTATTAAAAAAAATAAGTACATTTGCAGAAACATTAATTTATTTTCTAATGGTAGATATCAAAAAACTCTATGCAGACATCCAAAAGTTGATGAAGCATAAGGAACCGTATTGTGAAGTCGATTTCAGTTTACAGAAACTTGCTAAGATCATGGAATCGAATACGACCTATGTGTCGCGCGCTATTAACGAAGGGGCAAAAACTTCATTTCCAAATTGGATGGCTGAGTATCGAATCAAAAAGGCATTGACAATCCTGGAAAAAAATCCAGCAATCTCAACTTACGAACTTTGTAAGCAGATCGGAGAAAAGAATCCTGTAGTGATGAGACGCCAATTCTTCCGCATAACAGGAAAACACTATAGCGAAAGATAAAAAAAGTAAACCGGCTAAAAACCGGTTTATTTTATTTTATAGACTTTTAATCATTGTAATGAGGATCAGATAGAGCATCATTGCAGGAGCGGCGAGGAGGAGGGAGTCGAATCGATCCCAAAGACCTCCATGTCCTGGAAGGAGGTTGCCCGAGTCTTTGACACCAACACCTCGTTTGATGAAACTCTCGACTAAGTCACCGAAGGTGCCAAAGACGCTGACTGTGAGTCCGAGACCCACCCAATCCAAACGGCTGTAATGCTGGAGCTCGTGCAGATCCTGTCCGAAGAAGCCCCAGAATGAGGCCTGATACAATGCAAGCGCTAAAATACAATTGAAGATACAGCCACCCCAGAAACCTTCCCAGGACTTTTTAGGAGAAACTCGTTCGAAAAGCTTGTGGCGACCCATTGTGACACCTGTCAGGAATGCTCCTGTATCATTGCACCAAAGGAAGAAGAAGAGTGCCAGGAGCAGAATTCCGTTGTAATCGTCTTCGATGTTGCCCAATGGGATGGCAATGCTATGGAATGCAATTGAGTTGAGCAATGAGAGTGGAACTGCAATGTAAATCTGTCCAAGGAGGATATAGGCCAATTCGCGGATTGGATTCTCCTGTTTGGTGTAGAGACGACTGATGAACATTACCATCAAGTATATCGCATAGAAGACAAAAACGTTGTTGCCCCATTTGGAAATATGCGATGCCTCGAGATAGAAACACCAGAAAAGGATAACTCCTCCCAAACTATGAAGCCAGCGGATGATGTTGACCTCTTTCGACTTGTTGATGATGTTGTAAAATTCCATCAACACACCAAAAATCAAGATGGTGAATAGTCCGGAATAGGTGTATGGACCACAAAGAATACAACCTAAAATGGCACCTACTACAATCGCACCAGTGATAGTGCGCTGGAGGAAGGAGAAATTGAACAGTTTATTCATATTGCAGTAAATTACGTTTTACTTCTTGTTGGAATTGAGCAGCTCGTCGCTACGAGAGGCCCAAGGACGTTCGCCAAAGATCTCTTCAACATCCTCGGTGAAGATGACCTCTTTTTCCTCAAGACGCTGGGAGAGGAGACCGTGACCCTCAGTATATTGCTGAAGCAATTCCTTGGCACGTTTGTACTGGCTGGCAATGATGCTGGAAACCTCTTCGTCGATGATGCGGGCACGTTCGTCGCTATAAGGCTTACTGAAGCCCATGTCCTGACCGGTACTATCGTAATAACAGATGTTCGGTAGACGGTCGCTCATGCCGTAGTAAACAACCATGGCATAAGCCATCTTAGTGACGCGTTCCAGATCGTTGGCTGCACCACTTGAGATGCTGCCGATGAAAAGCTCTTCCGCAGCACGTCCACCGAGCAGAGAACAGAGTTCGTCGAGCATAGCCTCCTTGACTGTAATCTGACGTTCCTCTGGCATATACCAGGCAGCACCCAGCGCTTTGCCTCGTGGAACGATGGTTACCTTGACCAAAGGTGATGCGTATTTCAAATGCCAAGAGATTGTGGCATGACCTGCCTCGTGAATGGCAATGCTATGCTTTTCCTCCTGAGTCATGATCTTGGATTTCTTCTCAAGACCACCGATGATGCGATCTACGGCATTGTTGAAGTCTGTGGCCTCAACACGTTTCTTGTTGGCGCGGGCAGCAATCAATGCTGCCTCGTTGCAGACATTGGCAATATCGGCACCCGAGAATCCAGGGGTTTGACGGGCGAGTTTCTTGACGTCGAGATTCTTGGCCAAATGCAATGGCTTAAGATGTACCTTGAAGATCTCGATTCGGTCATTCAGCTCTGGAAGATCAACATGGATCTGACGATCAAAACGACCTGCACGAAGGAGGGCCTTATCGAGGATGTCTGCACGGTTGGTGGCTGCCAGAATGATGACGCCGGAATTTGTGCCGAAACCATCCATTTCGGTAAGAAGCTGGTTCAGTGTATTCTCTCGTTCATCGTTGCCGCCGCTGAAATTGCGGTTGCTACGGGCTCGTCCTACGGCATCAATCTCATCGATGAAGATGATACATGGTGCTTTCTCTTTTGCCTGACGGAAAAGGTCGCGAACACGGCTTGCGCCAACACCAACGAACATCTCAACGAAGTCAGAGCCTGACATCGAGAAGAATGGAACATCGGCTTCGCCAGCTACTGCTTTGGCCAAAAGGGTCTTACCTGTACCTGGAGGGCCAACGAGGAGCGCTCCCTTTGGAATCTTACCACCCAATGTGGTATATCGCTCTGGGTTCTTCAGAAATTCTACGATCTCCTGAACCTCCTGTTTGGCTTCGCTCAATCCAGCAACGTCCTGGAAGGTGACCTTCATCTTGTTGTCCTTGTCATAAACGCTGGCCTTGCTCTTGCCGACGTTGAAGATTCCGAATGGACCACCACCGCCATTGTTTCCACCTGGCATACGACGGAACATGAAGAACCAGAAGAAGATGATCATTGCGAGAAGCGGTCCCCATGAGTAGATAAAGTCTCGGAAGAAACTGTCGCGCTCGTAAGTCACATTCAGGTTCTTGCAGAGGCTATTGTCTGCATTCTTCCAATCTTCGACCTGCTCAGCAAAACGGTCGCAGCTTGGCAGGTTGGTGGTGACACTGACTTTGGAATTTTTGGTGCGACTCTCCTTGAAGGCGTCGCTCAAGGCCTGATAATCTGCGCCTGGGTCGGTCTCGAGATAGCCGGAAGCCTGTGCCTCGTGAGCATCGACTACGATGCGACTGAAGTTGCCGTTCTTGGCGAGCTCCTGAAATTGACTATAGGATACCTTACGTACTGTGCTGCCGTCGCTGCTCAGGTACATATAGGCCAAGAAACATCCGATCAACAGATAGATGTACAGAATATTGAAATGAAATTCGAACTTGAATCCGCCTTTTCCGTTGTTGGGACCGAACTTGACGAATTTGTTCTCCTTGTTTGATGTCTCAGTTTGTTTGTTTATATCTTTTTCTGGCATAATGCTAATTTGTTATTAACTCGATAATGGATTTCTGATCACAAAACCTTAGTCGAGATCTGGAATTCGGGTGATTTTTGCATCTTCCCAAAGTGATTCGAGGCTATAGAACTCACGAGTCTCTGGCTGGAAGATGTGGACGAGGACATAACCGTAATCAATGGCAATCCAAAGACGGTTGTTCATGCCGACTTGACCCTGATTGTGCTGCCCAGTAGTTTCCGAAATATGCTTCATCATGGTATTGGCGATACCATATACCTGTGTAGAAGAAGAACCTTCGCAGACAACGAAATACTGGAAGGCTGCCTCTTCGAGTTTGCGCATGTCAATAATCTGGATGTCGTGAGCCTTGCCGTTCTGCAAACCTTCGACAATGGATGTAATCAATTTATCTTGCAATGTAGTAATCTTTTGTTTGGTTTAGAAATCGGGCGCGAAGTTAATAATAAAATATGAGAAAACCGAACCTTTGTGCGAAAAAATGAAAAAGTTTATGTTTTTTTTAGAGAAAAAGTTGCTGATTTGTGGAAAAATGGCTATATTTGCACGCGGATTTCGTCCGATTTATCATAAAAACGCGATTCAAAATTTTTTAATACAATAAATATAAAATGGAAATAAAAGGAAAGGTAATGCAGGTTATGCCTCTGCAATCAGGTACCAGCCAGCGTACCGGCAATGCTTGGAGAAAGCAGGATTACATCATGGAAACTTATGATCGTTTCCCTCGTAAAGTATATTTCGGCTTCTTCGGTGACGCTATTGACCAGTACCCATTGCAGGTCGGTGATGATATCAACCTCAGTTTCGATATCGAGAGCCGTTCATTCGTCGGTCGTGATGGTGTTGAGCGCTGGTCAACAGATATCCGTGCTTGGAAGGCTGAAAAGATTGACCCATCACAGATTCAGATGCAGGTGCCTGCTTATGGCGCTCCTGCTCCTGCTTATGGTGCTCCTGCACCTCAGCCAGCTCCTGCTGTTGGTCAGTTTGACGCTGCTCCAGCTCCAGCTGCTGCCGCTCCAAATCCAACCGAGGATCTTCCTTTCTAAATTGAGAATATCAAAACCTCAGATGACACCCCAACGTGTCAACTGAGGCTTTTATTTCTTAATATATATTTAAAAAGGTAGCAGACTATTGCAGATGTCGCAAATTTTGCGTACTTTTGCACAGATTTAGATTAAAATCAATGTTATTGATCTATTATAAACAAACAAACAATTAAATTAATTATGGCAAATTTGGATTTGACCCAGTACGGCATCACCGGTTCTACCGTGATCGCTCACAATCCTTCTTATGAGGAGTTGTTCAAGGCTGAGACAGATAAGTCTCTCACTGGCTATGAGGCTGGTCAGGAGACAGAGCTCGGCGCTGTTAATGTAATGACCGGTATCTACACTGGCCGTTCTCCTAAGGATAAGTACATCGTAATGGACGCTCAGTCAAAGGATACCGTATGGTGGACTTCTGAGGAGTACAAGAACGATAACCACCCAATGTCTGAGGAGGTTTGGGCTACCGTTAAGGATATCGCTAAGAAGGAGCTCTCAAACAAGAAGCTTTATGTAGTTGACGCATTCTGTGGTGCTAACGCTGCTACCCGTCTTGCTGTTCGCTTCATCGTTGAGGTTGCTTGGCAGGCTCACTTTGTTAAGAACATGTTCATCCAGCCAACTGCTGAGGAGCTCGCTAACTTCGAGCCAAACTTCGTTATCTACAACGCTTCAAAGGCTAAGGTAGAGAACTACAAGGAGCTCGGTTTGAACTCTGAGACCTGTGTTGCATTCAACGTAACCAGCCGAGAGCAGGTTATTATCAACACTTGGTACGGTGGTGAGATGAAGAAGGGTATGTTCTCTATGCAGAACTACTACCTCCCATTGAAGGGCATCGCTTCTATGCACTGCTCTGCAAACTGCGATATGGAGGGTAAGAATACCGCTATCTTCTTCGGTCTCTCTGGTACTGGTAAGACTACTCTTTCTACCGATCCTAAGCGTCGCCTCATCGGTGATGACGAGCACGGCTGGGATGACGAGGGCGTATTCAACCTCGAGGGTGGTTGCTATGCTAAGGTTATCGGCCTGAGCAAGGAGCACGAGCCAGACATCTATGGCGCTATCGTTCGCAACGCTCTTCTCGAGAACGTTACCGTAGCTGCTGATGGTAAGATTGACTTCAACGATAAGTCAGTTACCGAGAACACTCGTGTATCTTACCCAATCAACCACATCAAGAACATCCAGCCAGGTTCATCTGCACCTGCTGCTAAGAATGTAATCTTCCTTTCTGCTGATGCATTCGGTGTTCTTCCTCCAGTTTCTATCTTGACTCCTGAGCAGACTCAGTACTACTTCCTCTCTGGCTTCACCGCTAAGTTGGCAGGTACCGAGCGTGGTATCACCGAGCCAACTCCAACCTTCTCAGCTTGCTTCTGCCAGGCATTCCTTGAGTTGCACCCAACCAAGTATGCTCAGGAGCTCGTTAAGAAGATGAACATGAGTGGTGCTAAGGCATACCTCGTTAACACTGGTTGGAATGGTACTGGCAAGCGTATCTCTATTCCTGATACACGTGGTATCATCGACGCTATCCTCGATGGTTCTATCTTGAAGGCAGAGACCAAGAAGATCCCTATGTTCAACTTCGAGGTTCCTACCGCTCTTCCAAACGTAAATCCAGCTATCTTGGATCCACGCGACACTTACGCCACTGCTGCTGAGTGGGAGGTTAAGGCTAAGGATCTTGCTGCACGTTTCCAGAAGAACTTCGCTAAGTACACCACCAACGAGGCTGGTAAGGCTCTCGTCGCTGCTGGTCCACAGCTCTAAAAGAGCAACAGCAGCAATCAGCAATTAGCTTCGCTGCTGGTCCTCAGCTCTAATTATAAAAATAACGGCTCGCACATAATATGCGAGCCGTTATTGTACCTTTTTATTCAGGAACACGGATCTATAACACGTTTGTATCCGAATTGTCTGTGTAGCAATATATGTTCGTGAAAGTGTATTTGGGAAAATGACGAAAACATTTCTAACACTATCAATGCTGTTTTTTGCCACGTCGTTTGCTTCGTGGGCACAAGAAAAGGTGTATGAGCCTTCTGTTTTTGTATATGTAGGTGGTGGGTTTCACGCGCCACGTACTGATTATGTGAGCTATTTCGGTGGATTTAATGCCGGAGTATCTTTTTCGTTGGCCTCAGGACATGCTTTTATGTTGGATTGTTCGGCGAATGGAGGAGAAGCCAGACGAGACTTTAAGGCTGCTGAAGGTATGATTTTGAAAGATGATCCATTGACGAACGGACAAATCTATTTTGATTATGGCCATGTGGTTCATCAAACATCCCGCACTCAGATCTTTCCGTTTGGAGGTATCGGTGTGACGGATTATACTTTTGAGCTGGATGAGGATCGTGAGATCTGTTTTAATAAATGTGCTTTCAGCGCGAATATCGGCTTATGCTATGATATTCGTCTGAGGGAAAGACCGAATTGGCTCAATCAGGCCATAAGAATAAAGCCATATGCTGCGGTTTCGTTCTATAATGGACCACTTCGTGTTGTGCCTTCGTTCAATGTATCTGTTCTTTATTGTATTGGACTATAATAAAAAAGATCTTGCCAAACGGCAAGACCTTTTATTATTAATCTCTTTCGAGATAAGTGTATCCATACAAACCATTGCGGTAGTTGGTCAGGAATTCCTTACCTTCATCGAGGGTGATGCGTCCTGATTTTACGTTCTTGGTTACCCAGGTTTCGAGTGTGCGAACCATCTTCTTGGTGTCGTATTCTACCCATCGCAACACATCCTGGACGGTCTCTCCATCAATGGTCTGATCAATGTGATAACCATCATTGTCGACCGAGATGTGTACGGCATTAGTGTCACCGAAGAGGTTGTGGAGATCACCAAGAATCTCCTGATATGCACCAATCAGGAAGACTCCCAGGTAATATTTCTCGCCTTTCTTCAGGGAGTGGATAGGCATTGCATTGGCAATGGTTCCATCGGCGATATAGCTGACTACCTTGCCGTCTGAATCGCAGGTCATATCCTGTAAGGTGGCCTTGCGATCTGGTTTCTCGTCGAGGCGCTGGATAGGCATGATAGGGAAAATCTGGTCGATACTCCACATGTCTGGCAAGCTCTGGAAGAGAGAGAAATTACAATAATATTTGTCTGCCAGGAGCTTGTTGACCTTGAGCAACTCGTCAGGAACGCGCTTCATGTTTTGAACGAGGTTGTTGATTTCGCGGGTAACACTCCAGTAGAGTTTCTCAATCTGGGCGCGGGTCTTCAAGTCAATGATGCCATGACTGAACATCTGCAGTACCTCGTCGCGGATTTGCTGTGCATCGTGCCAACTTTCGAGCGCACTACGCTGCGTCAGGTTGTCCCAGATTTCGTAGAGCTCTTTTACCAGCTCATGATCATCGTCAGAAACGACCCATTCCTCTGGCATTTCAGGGAGACTGGCAGTTTCGAGTACCTCCATCAAGAGGATAGAATGGTGTGCCGAGAGGCTTCGTCCGCTTTCTGTGATGACGTTTGGATGTGGAAGTTCGTTCTTGTCAGCAGCCTCCATCAACTGATAGAGGATATCATTGATATACTCTTGGATAGAGTAGTTGACGCTGCTGCAGTTCGAAGCAGAGCGAGTGCCGTCGTAGTCGACGCCTAAGCCACCGCCAGCATCGACGAACTGGACAGAGAACCCAAGCTTGTGAAGTTGTACGTAGAATTGTGAAGCCTCGCGGATGGCAGTCTTCACGTGGCGGATGTTGGTTACCTGGCTGCCGATGTGGAAGTGGATCAGTTTCAGGCAATCCTTCAAACCGTTGTTCTCGAGATATTCAAGTGCCTCGAGAAGTTCTGACGAGGTGAGACCGAACTTTGATGCGTCACCGCCTGATTCCTCCCATTTGCCGCTTCCGCTCGATGCCAGTTTGATACGCATGCCGATGTTCGGACGCACATTCAGGCGTTTGGCAATGCGGTTGATGATTTCCAGCTCGTTCAGTTTCTCTGCAACGATGTAGATGCGTTTGCCCATCTTCTGGGCGAGCAACGCTAACTCAATATAGCTGTCGTCCTTGTAACCATTACAGATGATGATGGTATCGTAGTCGGCACAAGCAGCAATCACGGCATGCAATTCCGGCTTCGAACCAGCTTCGAGACCGAGATTGAACTTCTTGCCATGGCTTACCATCTCGCTGACGACAGGCTCCATCTGATTGACCTTGATCGGATAAACAGTGAAGCACTCTCCCTTGAATCCATACTCTTCGGATGCCTTCTTGAAGCACTGACTCATGCGTTCAATACGGTTGTCCAGGATGTCAGGGAAACGTAAAAGGACCGGTGCCGAGATATCTCTCAATGCCAGTTCATCCACAACTTCGCGCAGGTCCACCTGCACGCCATCTTTTTTGGGTGTTACTACAACGTGTCCTTTCTCGTTGATGTCGAAGTAGTTTACGCCCCAACCATGAATATTGTAGAGCTCCGCAGAGTCTTCAATATGCCACTTTTTCATTCTACGTTTTTACAATTAAAATTAAACAATCAACCTCACAACCCTTAGTGAGGAAAATGCAAATTTGCGCGTGCAAAGATAGTGAATTTATTGGTCGTCGGTTCATTTTCTGTCCGATAATTTGCCAAAACTTCAAATTTTGCCTATCTTTGCCCCATAAAAACAACAAAAAGCATGAAATATCTGATAAAATATCCGTTGTCGTGGGCTGTTATTGTGGTAATTTTTGTCATCTGTCTGATGCCGGTACCGGATGTCCCCGTTCAGGATTTTCCTGGTTTTGACAAGTTTGTTCATACCGGGATTTATGGCTTCCTCTGTTTGGTTATCTGGGGCGAAAGACTCCGTCAAAAAAAGCAGAATCCATTGAACTGGAACCATTGCTTTGTGGGTGCATTTCTTTTACCATTGATCATGAGCGGTGTCATTGAATTGCTTCAGGCATATGCTACAACTTGCCGCTCTGGAGATTGGTGGGATATGGCTGCGAACTCTCTGGGTATCGTGTTGGTATGGCTTTTTATGATTTTTTTAAGAAAAAAGCATGTCATTTGATGTTTTTTTTGAATTTTTTTTGGAACGATTTTATATTTTTTTTATATTTGCACCCGATAAGTGATGATAGAATAATAAGTTGGTACGATTTTGCTTTAGTTTGTTGAGAAATTTTGAAGTTGTTTAGAAGGATAAATGCGGGCATTGTGACTGAGAAACAGCATCAAAATAGCCAACAAGATAAAGTAAAGGTGTGCCAAGTTATAAAAACATTTTTATACCAAGTTATTTTTTATCATCACTAAA
Organism: Bacteroidales bacterium; assembly: GCA_045627865.1. Lineage (GTDB taxonomy): Bacteria > Bacteroidota > Bacteroidia > Bacteroidales > UBA3663 > Liminaster. The sequence goes on along the minus strand of JAZQOK010000025.1, from coordinate 8,491 downwards.
TATAGTATAAATGTAAATCAACCACAGCTATGATGCGCTCATTGACGAAGCAGGAGATTGAAGTTCTTCTAACTAATGGATGCGAGGCAGAGGACTGGAACCTCATTCAGGTATCAGATGGTTTCGATGCCAATCATATACATAAAGTAAACTTCTATGGTACGATCCGCTTGGGTGGAAACTCCGGCAAGATTGAGGTTGTAGAGGGTTTTGAGAAGTCTTGTGGTCTCCGTAATGTGACTCTTTGTAATGTTTGTGTTGGTGACGATAGCCTGATCGAGGATACGACTCTTGTAGCATGCTCCATTAAGCCAGACGAGGATCACGTAATCCCAGTGCTCAATGAGGCAGGTGATGGTAATGTGGTATTATTCCCAGGTCTCTCTTCTCAATTGGCATCTCTGCAGATCCGTTATGAGAAGGATGCGCAGTTTACCCAAACTTTCCGAAAGTTGGTTCGTGAGCAGATGGCTGGTCAGTCTGGATTGACTTATGTTGGCCACCACACCTGTATTTCAGGTGCAGGAAAGCTTGTCAACTGCCAGATTGGTAATCATTGCTATATCGGAGAAAATGTCATTCTGGAGGGCTGTTACGTTGCAGAGACTTCGACTGTGACAAATGGCTTTATGGCAGAACATTCACTATTCTTTGCCAATACCTTTGTGGCGAATGGCGAAGCTTGTGCTGCTTTTTGTGGCCCTTTCACTGCAAGTCATCATAAGGGTTCTCTGCTGATCGGAGTGGAGCTCTCTTTCTACAATGCAGGTTCTGCTACCAATTATTCAAACCATGCCTACAAGATGGGTCCATTGCATTATGGAACCTTACAGCGTGGTAGTAAAACCGCATCAGGTGCACATTTGCTGCTTCCGGCACAGACGGGTCCGTTCACTATGTGCATGGGCAAAATCCAGAGCCATCCTGATACGCGCAATATGCCATTCAGTTACCTGATTGCTTCTGGCGATGAAACGATTCTGATTCCGGCACGAGGTTTCCTGACCGCTGGTCTTTATCGAGACGTCAACAAGTGGCCAAAACGCGATAAACGTCCAGCTGGTGATCGTGCCTCGTTAATCAGCCATCAGTGGCTCTCTCCATTCACGGTTCAGGCTATTCGTCAAGGTAAAGCCGATCTTGAGGCTTTGCTTGAAAGCCATCCGGAGACAGATCACTACCGTTATCATGGCTGCAAAATCAAACGTCATGCTTTGCTGACAGGTATCAAGATCTATGATTTGGCACTGCGTTTGGCTGGCAATCCTGACCCAACCGAGGAATGGAGCGACTTGGGCGGAATGCTGTTGCCATTGAGTGTGGAAAAACAAATCGTCGAGGATGTGAAGAGCGGAAAACTCAATTCCATTGCCGCTATAACAGAGGCATTGAATGCCATCCATAAACAGTATGATGCACCTCAGCAACTGAATGCAGACTGCCTCGAGGAATGGCTTAATTATATCCGAATCGATGCTCAGAAGGAGTACGATCTCGGAGATGTAGATCAGGAAGTCTTGGATAGCTTCCTCGCAAAATTAAAGTAAATAGTAGAATTATATATCATTCAAACAACAAATTATGTGCGGAATTGTTGGATATATTGGCTTCCGTGAAGCCTACCCAATCTTGATTAAAGGTCTCCATCGTTTGGAGTATCGTGGATATGACAGTGCCGGATGTGCACTTATCACCGATAAGGATGAATTAGAGATCTATAAGGCCAAAGGTAAAGTGGCAGATCTCGAGGCAGAGGCAGCCGGTAAGGATGTCTCTGGATCGATTGGTATTGCCCATACCCGTTGGGCTACACATGGTGCACCAAGTGCCACCAATGCTCACCCTCATATGTCAATGAGTGGTAACATCACCCTTGTACACAATGGTATCATTGAAAACTATGCAACCCTTCGTGGTCAGTTGGAGAAGCGTGGATACAAGTTCCAGAGCCAGACAGACACCGAGGTGCTTGTGCAGTTGATCGACTTCCAGCAGCAGCTGCGTCAGTGCTCTTTGGCCGAGGCTGTACGTTATGCCTTGAAACTTGCCATAGGCGCCTATGCAATCGCTGTTATTGATCGCCAGAATCCAAGTCAGTTGGTGGCTGCTCGTAAGGCATCGCCATTGGCTATCGGTATTGGTGAGGAGAACAAGGAGTTCTTCCTGGCTTCGGATGCAAGCCCTATCGCTGAATATACCAAGCAGATTGTCTATCTGAACGATGATGAGGTGGCTGTGATCGAGCGCAATAAGGAGCTTCATGTTATGACCTTAAGTGGCCAGGATGCTGCTGCCGAGGTGAAGGAGGTGGATGTTGATCTCTCGATGTTGGACAAGGGCGGTTTCCCACACTTCATGTTGAAGGAGATCTTTGACCAGCCACAGGTGTTGCGTGACTGTATGCGCGGACGTATTATTAATAATGTCTATTCATCGGCCACCGGTCAGGCACAACCTGCTTCGCTGGATGTGGTTCTGTCGGCCGTTAAGGATCATCGTCGCGAGTTGCTTCGTGCTCGTCGCATTGTGATTGTAAGCTGTGGTACTTCGTGGCATGCTGCTTTGATCGGTAAACAGCTGATCGAGCATTTCTGTGCGGTGCCTGTGGAGGTGGCCTATGCATCGGAGTTCCGTTATAGCGATCCTGTGATCAGTTCTGATGATGTGGTGATGGCAATCAGTCAGTCGGGTGAGACCGCTGATACATTGGCAGCTATCCAGTTGGCCAAGGAGCAAGGCGCTTTCGTGTATGGTATTGTGAATGCCGTCGGTTCGAGCATCGCCCGTAATACCGATGCGGGTACCTATATCCACGTTGGTCCTGAGATTGGTGTGGCTTCGACCAAGGCCTTCACGGGTCAGGTGACAGTCTTGACCCTCTTTGCTTTGGCTTTGGGTATGTATAAAGGTACCGTCGAACAGAATGAGTATCAGGAGGTGCTTGAGGAGCTGACCCGTATCCCAGAGAAGATCGAACTGGTATTGAAGCAGAACGATAAGATCAAGGAGATCGCTCAACAGTATATCGATTGCCGCAACTTCCTCTACTTGGGTCGTGGCTACAATTATCCTGTGGCTTTGGAGGGCGCTTTGAAGTTGAAGGAGATCTCGTACATTCATGCAGAGGGTTATCCAGCTGCTGAGATGAAGCATGGCCCTATCGCTTTGATCGACGAGAACATGCCAGTCGTCTTCCTGACCAATCACCATCGTCGATACCAGAAGGTTATCAGCAATTTGCAGGAGGTGATTTCGCGTCATGGCAATATCCTCGCGATTATCCACGAAGGTGATGAGCAGGTGAAGAGCATGGTGAACGACTTCATTGAGGTTCCTCAGACTCTCTCATGTCTGGCTCCATTGATCTCTGTCATCCCATTGCAGATTCTCTCTTACCATGTGGCTGTGGCACGTGGTCTGAATGTGGATCAACCTCGTAATTTGGCTAAATCTGTAACTGTAGAATAATAATGAACATCTTGCTTACCGGTGGCGCTGGCTATATTGGTAGCCACACCATCATTGAATTAGACAAAGCTGGCCACTCGGTGGTCGTAGTCGATAACTTCTATAATTCGCAGCCAGAGGCTCTGTGTCGAGTTGAGAAGATCATCGGAAAGAAGGTCCCTTTCGTAGAGGCTGATATCCGCGATCGTCAGGCTTTGGATAAGTTGTTTACCGACTATAAGATTGATGCTGTGATCAATTTTGCAGGTTTGAAGGCAGTAGGTGAGTCTGTAGCTAAACCATTGGAGTATTACGAAAACAACATGAACGGTGTCTTCGTTCTGGTAGATGTAATGCGTAATCATGGCTGTAAGAATATTATCTTCTCTTCATCGGCTACTGTCTATGGTGATCCTGCCATTATTCCAATCACAGAGGATTGTCCAAAGGGCCAGTGTACCAACCCTTATGGCTGGACCAAGTCGATGTTGGAGCAGGTCTTGATGGATGTCCAGAAGGCTGATCCAGAGTGGAATGTTGTGCTGTTGCGCTATTTCAACCCAATTGGTGCCCATGAATCAGGTTTGATTGGAGAGAACCCAAATGGTATTCCAAACAATCTGATGCCTTACATTACTCAGACCGCTATTGGTATCCGCAAGGAGTTGGGTGTGTTTGGCGATGACTATGATACTCCAGATGGAACTGGCGTTCGCGATTATATCCATGTAGTGGATTTGGCCAATGGTCATGTGTGCGCTTTGAAGGCAATTCAAGAGAAGAAGGGTCTTGCAATCTACAACCTTGGTACTGGCCATGGCTACTCTGTATTGGATGTTGTGAAGGCCTTTGAGAAGGCTAATGGTTTGAAGGTACCATACGTAATCAAGCCTCGTCGTCCAGGTGATATCGCTACCTGCTACTGCAATCCAGCTAAGGCTAAGGCTGAGCTGGGCTGGGAGGCTAAGTTCGGTATTGAAGAAATGTGCCGTGACTCATGGAATTTCCAGAAGAACAATCCAAAGGGTTACGAGAAATAATTTGAGCAGAACTCATGGTCCTATGACCTGAAAAATCATATTTATTATCCTAAAAAAAGATGTTTCAGTGCGCTGAAACATCTTTTTTTGATACATTCAGCGAAAAAAATCGAGAAAATTGGGTGTTTTAGGCACAAAAATCAAAAAAAATGTGGCACGAGTGTTTATAGTATCATATTTATTAGTTATATTTGCATACAAAATATTAAATGTTTATTGTTAATATTGTTGTAAAAATTTGCAATTACGATACTACGTTATATGAATATGAATTGGATCGGTAAATTGACATCCTGGTACTTCTCGAAGAGTGCACTTCCTTATTGGTGTATTCTTGCGTTGGACTTGGCTATTGTTACCGCATCGTGCTTTGTAGCAGACTACTTCATCTTTGGAGGTGGTCAATTGGCTGGACATTTTTGGCAATTAGCCTTCAGTAATCTCCTCATGTGGCCATTGTTCCTCGTCGGAATGAGAATTTTCCACACCTATTCTGGCATTATCCGTTATTCAAGTTTTGTTGACTTGATGCGTGTTGCTTGCGCCTTATTGCTGGGTGCCTTGCTATCGTGCGTTATGATGGAGTCGTTCCAGATTTTGGGTATCACCTTTGTTCTTCATATTGGTGTGATTGAGATGACACTCACAGTCATCATGTCGATGGTAGCGATGTGGATGGTCCGTATTCTTGTGAAGTATCTGTTCGATACCGGAGCAAAGAGTGACTCTGCTCGTCGTGTATTCATCTATGGCGTTCGTGATGGCGGTATCTCGTTGGCTAAATCAATGCGTAATGAACATCCGCTTCGTTATCTTGTTCGTGGTTTTGTTACCGACGATGAGAATGAGGTAGGCCGTTATCTGGTTGGTACCAAGGTTTATCGCAATGATGAACATCTTTGGGAAGCCATGGAAGAGCAGCATGCACGCATCATCTTTGTCTCTCCATTGTGCAGCGCAGAATTCCGTAATAATGAAAAACTCGTAAAGAGCCTTATTCATAATGGCATCCGCATCATGATGATGCCAGATGTAGAGAAGTGGGATGGCAAGAGCCGTTTGAGCCATACACAGTTGCGTGATGTCGAAATTGAGGATCTTCTTCCACGTGATCAGATCAAGGTCGATTTGCAGAAGATAGGAGAGATGCTGAAGGACAAGCGTATCCTCATCACTGGTGCTGCAGGTTCTATTGGTAGCGAGATGGTCCGTCAGGTCGCTAAGTTTGCTCCTGCAGAATTGGTCTTGGTGGATCAGGCAGAAACACCAATGCACGATGTGCGCCTCTACATGTCGCGTAACTACCCCGAGATGAAGTGCTTGACCGTTGTGTCATCCATTAGCAATCCGACACATATGGAGGAGCTTTTTGCAGAACACCGTCCAGAGTATGTTTTCCATGCAGCAGCTTACAAGCATGTACCAATGATGGAGGATAATCCAGCAATTGCCGTCCAGAACAATACTTATGGTACACGTGTCATTGCTGATCTGGCAGTGAAGTACGGAACCAAGAAGTTTGTGATGATTTCAACCGACAAGGCTGTTAACCCAACCAATGTTATGGGTTGTTCAAAGCGTATCTGTGAGATCTATTGCCAGGCTTTGAATCATGAGATTCAGTCAGGAGGCAATGTCGTTCAGGTAGATGGTTCTCCAGCGGTTACTCAGTTCATTACCACCCGTTTTGGCAATGTGCTTGGTTCTAATGGTTCTGTGATTCCAATCTTCAAGGAGCAAATCAAGAAAGGTGGCCCTGTAACCGTAACACATCCTGACATTATCCGTTTCTTCATGCTCATTCCTGAAGCATGTCAGTTAGTACTTGAGGCAGGAACCATGGGCAATGGCGGTGAAATCTTTGTGTTTGATATGGGTAAGCCTGTTCGTATTGCCGATTTGGCTCAGCGTATGATTGATCTTTCCGGTGCCAAGGGCGTAGAGATTAAGTTCACGGGCTTGCGCGATGGAGAGAAACTCTATGAGGAGGTTCTTAACGATGAAGAGCAGACTAAACCTACCGTTCATCCTAAGATTAAGGTGGCTGCAGTGCGAGAATATCCTTATGACCAGGCTTTGGCCAACGAAGAAGAATTGCATCGTTTGTCGTTTACATACGATGATATGAAGATTGTTGCTAAGATGAAGGAAATCGTTCCAGAATACAAATCTCAACATTCTAAGTACGAAGCCCTCGATAAATAATTATATCTATATAGAGAGATGTGAACAGCCATATTGCGAGAACAATATGGCTGTTTCTTTCGTATGAGGAATTCTTCTAAAAAAGTTCTTTTCTGACCTGTTTACAATTTGATCTTGTCATTCAAAATCTCGGAACGATGTAAATATGTGTTTCCGTAGCAGTTTCATCTCTTATAAGTCTTATTTTTTATCTTAATAAGCGATAAGCCTTGGTCTCTTATTAAGATAAGCCTCGGTCTCTTATTAAGATAAAATTTATCGTAATATAGTCTCATGTTCGGTGTAACGGTAAGGATATTGCCCAGAATAATGCAAAGCGCAAAATCAAATGGCAGTTTACTACTGACGATGCCAGAGTCAAGTTGGTTTCTCTCTACCCAATAGTGGAGGGAAATTAAATACGAGTCATTGAGACGCTACACTAGTAGCAGTCATATCATCATTCCTTTAAATATCTATAATGTGCAATACTATATCCAGCTTTTTCAAAATGCCATTTATGATCCTCTCCGTAAACATATATCTGCTCAAACATATCCCAACAATAAGAAAGATATTGACTGTATTTTTCTTTATATGTCGGTTCATAATCATTATCTATTATTCTATAATTATATTTTGTCAATTCATCAATGCAGGATACATCTACATCGGGATTGCAAAATACAAAACAAGTATCGAAGCCTTGTGCTGTATAAAAGGCTAAGTTATCTTCGAAAATCGCAGGAATGCGTGGCCCTCCCCATACAGCCATATATGTACGATTCTCTTGCTTATACAACCTCAAAGTTATATAGAAGGATTCGAAAGGTAAAAGTTCTGCCCAATAGAAATTTCCATGTTCGAATTTGTCAACTTTGGTATAGTTTATTTTGTAAGACCAAACCAATTCTTCTAAAAGAAGTTCATTTTTCGAAGTCTGTACAGTTGACTCTTGTCGTTCACAATCTCGGCAAGAGCCAATCAACAACAAACAGATAAAAAATATAATACATCGAGCCATATATATTCGATTAAAAACCATATCTAAGATTCATTCATCTTGACCCTCGGCTAAAGCCTCCCTTTCTCGCCGAAGATTATCAATCTTCTCTATGGCTGCGAGAGCCTTACCACTGTACTTATACTTCTGTGCTTCTTGATTGGAAGACAAATTGCCGATGATGCCACCGTATGGGTAATAGTGTGTTGTCTGCTCTACCTCGTTGGTACGAGCATTTATTACCATTCGGTTTCCCCTCACATAAATGTTCGTCTTCTCGCGAAGGATTATCAATTCTTCTTTATTGCTGCGAGGACCCTGATAGTCTGAGATGTAGTAATGGCACTCAGGTTTCTTGTTCAAATCCATAGTCAAATGCATCTTTATTGATTTACAAAAAACAAAGAAAACAAAGGAACGTTTCTATCTTTTCTCAGTTTCTAGGCACCCTCTGTCTCTCGATACAGATTCTGTTCGAATCCTCCCTTTGACTTGATCTGCTTTGTCCATCCATGCAGGTTATCGTAGGCATACGACATATCTGCCGCAGTACCGCTGCGGTTATTGCCAATGATGTGGCCGAAGTCATCGTATGTCAGGCATTGGAGGGTATTTGTCATCGGTGTGAAATTGAAGATTAATAAAGAGGCAATCAGAGCCATTCTAATTGCCCTTTTGTAGTTCCCTGAAAAAACTTGACTGGAATTATACTTAACCCTACCTTCAGTTGACTACTTTGATGTCTTAACCCTGGTAGGTCTTTACTGGACGAGTTAGCCCTGACTTTTCTTGACAGGAGAAGTAGGAGGCTTAAGCT
>JAZQOK010000024.1:0-22376 GCA_045627865.1 Bacteroidales bacterium | reverse complement strand
TAAAGAAGTTTACAATACATAATACCTTCATCCTTCACGCGACTTGGCTGGTTCAGGCTTCCGCCCATTGACCAATATTCCTCACTGCTGCCTCCCGTAGGAGTTTGGTCCGTGTCTCAGTACCAATGTGGGGGACCTTCCTCTCAGAACCCCTACTGATCGTCGCCTTGGTGGGCCGTTACCCCGCCAACTAGCTAATCAGACGCATGTCCATCCATAAGCAATAAATCTTTAACCGATCTCAGATGCCATCATTCGGTATTATGCGGTATTAATCCAGTTTTCACTGGGCTATTCCCCACTTATGGGCAGGTTACATACGCGTTACTCACCCGTGCGCCGGTTTCTGCCCGAAGGCTTCTCCCTCGACTTGCATGTGTTAGGCCTGTCGCTAGCGTTCATCCTGAGCCAGGATCAAACTCTTCGTTGTAAAATATCTTTTGACTCCAAGGCAACGCCTTAGAGGACAAGACTTGTTTTGCGAAGCTTGCTGACTCTTGATTCACTACAATTGACGGTAAAGCTTACACTCGCTCTACCTTTTTCTTGACTGTTGCCAGTCAGGCTTTGTACTACTTGTATATCTTAGTTTCAATACTTCAAAGATCGTTGTGCAACCGATTGGAGTTTGTTCGTCAGAACTGTGTTCCTCTCGTTTAGCGGGTGCAAAGATAGCGGCTTTTTCCGACTCCTCCAAATTATTTTGTGACTTTTTTCGAATTTAGGCGAAATATCCCCTTTTTAGAGGTCAAAACAACCGATTGTGCCACGCACACCTTGCATTTATCATCAATCCACACCCTAAAAAGGACCTAAACCAGGCTATAACCCGTACAAATATGGGGCAAATGCCTGAAACTGGCTCTTTTATTTATATTATTTAAAATGTACGCGCGAAAGAGAAGAACGATTCTTCGAAGCTTCAGACAACCCATTGTCCTCCTCGCTGCATTTTCAGCTTCTGGTCACATTCCCCGCTGCTACGAAATTCCATTTGAACCTCAAAGATAACAAAAAAGACAAGAATGGACACCGAAAGCCAATTTCTGTGCATAAAAATTACCAACGTATTCAAGAAATTAGTATATTTGCGCGGAAATTATTTTATTTAAGGTAGAAAACAATAGATCTATTAGTTATGCAACAAAACGTACGAAACATTGCGATTATCGCACATGTCGACCACGGCAAGACAACGCTGGTCGACAAGATGCTTTATGCAGGTAACCTCTTCCGTGAGAACCAGGCTACCACCGACCTCATGCTCGACAACAACGAACTCGAGCGCGAGCGTGGAATTACAATCCTCAGCAAGAACGTATCTATCAACTACAAGGGCACTAAGATTAACATCATCGATACTCCAGGCCACTCTGACTTCGGCGGCGAGGTAGAGCGAGTTCTTAACATGGCCGACGGCTGTATCCTCCTGGTCGATGCTTTTGAGGGCCCAATGCCACAGACCCGTTTCGTACTTCAGAAGGCTATCCAGATTGGTTTGAAGCCAATCGTCGTTGTCAATAAAGTCGACAAACCTAACTGTACCCCAGATCTGGCACAGGAGAAGGTATTCGACCTGATGTTCAACCTCGGAGCTACCGAGGAGCAGTTGGATTTCGTTACCATCTTCGGTTCTGCCAAGCAGGGCTGGATGTCGACCGACTGGAAGCAGCCAACCGACAATGTTTTTGCGCTGCTCGACGCTATCCTCGAGAATATTCCTGCACCAGAACTCCTGGAAGGTCCATCGCAGATGCTCATCACCTCGTTGGAATATTCAAGTTTCGTAGGACGTATTGCCGTAGGACGTGTGCACCGCGGTTCGATCAAGGCTGGTCAGGATGTTCTCCTGATGCACCACACCGATGCAGGCCTTGTCAACAAGAAGGTTCGCGTCAAGGAGCTCTATACCTTCGAGGGTATGGGCAAGAAGAAGGTTGAGGAGGTATTCTCTGGCGATATCTGCGCTATGACCGGTATCGAAGGATTCGAAATCGGTGATACCATCAGCGACATCGAGGCGGCAGATGCTATGCCTCGCATCACTGTCGATGAGCCTACCATGTCAATGTTGTTCTGCATCAACGATTCTCCATTCTTCGGCAAGGATGGCAAGTTTGTTACCAGCCGCCAGATTCATGACCGCTTGATGAAGGAGTTGGAGAAGGACGTTGCCCTCCGTGTCGTCAAGGATGAGACCAGCGATGGTAAGTGGCTGGTATTCGGTCGTGGTGTGCTCCACCTCTCTATCCTTGTCGAGACCATGCGTCGCGAGGGTTATGAGTTGCAGGTAGGTCAGCCTCAGGTTATCATCAAGGAGATCGATGGCCAGAAGTGCGAACCTATCGAGCAGATGACGATCAACTGTCCAGAGGAGTACTCTTCGAAGATGATCGATATGGTAACCCGTCGTAAGGGCGAGATGGTCAGCATGGACAGCCAGGGCGATCGTATCCACCTGGAGTTCAAGATTCCTTCACGAGGCATCATCGGTCTGCGTACCAATGTATTGACCGCTTCGGCAGGTGAGGCTATCATGGCTCACCAGTTCCTGGCTTACGAGCCTTGGAAGGGCGATATCGTTCGTCGTAGCAACGGTTCAATCATCTCAATGTGTGGCGGTACTGCATTCGCTTACGCTCTCGACAAACTGCAGGATCGCGGTAAGTTCTTCATCTTCCCACAGGACGACGTGTATGGCGGACAGGTGGTTGGCGAGCATGCCAAGGATAAGGACCTCACCGTGAACGTAACCAAGGCTAAGCAGCTGACCAACATGCGTTCCAAGTCTTCGGACGACAAGGCTTCGTTGATTCCACCAAAGGTATTCTCGCTCGAGGAGGCTTTGGAATACATCAAGGCCGACGAGTATGTTGAGGTAACTCCTCACAACCTCCGTATGCGCAAGATCATTCTGGATGAAATTGAGCGCAAGCGCATCCATCGTGCCGCTGGCATCGAGGACGAAGACGAATAAATAAAAAACAAAGAGAGACAAAGTCTGTGAAGAAGTTAGATTGGTATCTGATCAAGAAATTTCTGGGCACTTATTTCTTTACGATTGCCCTGATACTTGCCATAGCCATAGTACTGGACTACAATTCCAAAATGGAAAAGTTCAGTACCAACGAGGCTCCGGCATGGGAGATCTGCAAATACTATCTGAACTATATTCCTTACTTTGCCAACCTTTTCAGTCCACTCTTCGTATTTGTGGCCTGTATCTTCTTTACCTCGAAGATTGCAGGCGACAGCGAAATCATAGCTATGTTGGCCTCAGGGGTCAGTTTTATCCGACTCCTGAGACCATATCTTATTTCTGCCGGTCTGCTGGCTACATTGACCTTCCTGCTCAACAGCTTCGTCATTCCTATCACCAGCGTTGACCGTATAGAATTCCTCAACACTTACTATAAGGACAAACAGATCAAGTCGTCGCTCAACAACCAGCTGATGGTCGAACCGGGGGTTGTCTTTTTCATGTATCGCTTTGAATCGAGAAACAACACCGGCACCAGATTTGCACTCGAGAAATACGACGACAAGAAACTTGTATCGCGACTGACAGCCGACCGTGTCACCTATCTGGGTGATTACCACTGGGAACTGAACCGTTGGAATATCCGAGACATCAACCCGGAGGGTGAGACTCTCCGTTCCGGATTGAAAATGGATACCATCGTGGCCATCGGTCCCGAAGATATCATCTTCCAGAAGAATGACTTCGAGAAGATGACCACCCCAGAACTAAGTGCATACATCGACAAGCAACGCAGTCGAGGCACTGGCAATATCCAGGACTTCGAAATTGAGTACCACAAGCGTTTTGCCGCTATTGCTACGTCGTTCATCCTGACACTGATTGCTGTGTGTCTGTCGTCGAAGAAGATCCGTGGAGGTATGGGTATCAACCTCGGAATAGGACTGTGCCTGGCGTTCCTCTACATTCTCTTCCAGACTATCTCTTCTTCGTTTGCCGTCAGTGGCGATATGTCGGTCATTCTGGCCGTATGGCTTCCGAACCTGGTATTCTTAGGTATTGCTATCTACCTTTACAAGTACAAAGCCCCAAGATAAAGAACTAACTGTAACAACTATTCAATATGGAACCCATCAAACATGAATGTGGCATTGCTCTGATCCGTCTGCTGAAGCCTCTTGAATATTATCAGGAGAAGTACGGCACATGGATGTATGGTTTTAACAAACTCTATCTGCTGATGGAGAAGCAGCACAACCGTGGACAGGAAGGTGCTGGATTTGCAGCTCTCAAGATGGAAGCTCACCCTGGTGCTGAGTTCTTCTTCCGCGAACGTGCTCAAGGAAGTGGCGCTATCAGCGAAATCTTCTCGAAGGCTAATCATAAGTTTGAGGATTTCACTCCAGAGCAGATGCATGATGCAGAATTTGCCAAGATGCACATCCCTTATGCCGGCGAAATCTACATGGGACACCTCCGTTACAGTACTACCGGCCGTTCGGGTCTAGACTTCGTTCACCCATTCATCCGTCGTAACAACTTCCGTGACAAGAGCCTTTGTGTGTGCGGAAACTTCAACCTGACCAACGTCGATGAAATCTTCGAGGAGGTAATGGAAAGTGGACAGCACCCACGTCGCTATTCAGATACCTACATGATCCTCGAGCAGCTCGGCTTCCGTCTGGACCGAGAAATCGAGCGTCTCTACAATCAATACAACGATGGCAACCGCAGTGGTCGCGAAGTAACCGCTGAAATCGAGAAGCATGTCATCATCGAGAATATCCTCAAGACCTCCTCTCCTAGCTGGGATGGTGGCTATTGCATCTGCGGTATGACCGGTTCGGGCGAGAGCTTTGCTGTCCGTGACCCTTGGGGCATCCGTCCTGCCTTCTATTATAAAGATGAGGAGATTGTTGTCGTTGCCAGCGAACGTCCTGTGATCCAGACTGCCTTTGGCGTTGCCCGTAAGAGTGTACATGAACTGGAACCAGGTCAGGCCATCGTCATCAATCAGGCCGGCGAGGTCCGTCTGTCGCAGATCAACCATCCTCAGAACATCAAGAAATGTTCGTTCGAGCGTATCTACTTCAGCCGTGGCAACGATGCTGCTATCTATCGCGAACGCAAGCGTTTGGGCTACATGTTGGCCGAGAAGGTTTGCGAAGCCTGCGATAACGATCTGAAGCATTCTGTATTCTCATTCATCCCGAACACCGCCGAAGTGGCTTTCATGGGATTGATGGAGGGACTCAACGAACAGCTTAACAAGCAGAAGGCTCGTATGATCCAGGCATTGGGCGAGAACATGACCGATGACAAACTCCAGGAGATTCTCTCGCTGCACATCCGCAACGAGAAGATTGCCAACAAGGATATCAAACTCCGTACGTTCATTGCAGAAGGTGCTTCACGCAACGACCTGGCATCGCACGTCTATGATGTCACTTATGGTTGCATCGAGAACTATGTCGACAATCTGGTTGCCATCGACGACTCGATTGTACGCGGTACTACCCTCAAGCAGTCTGTCATCAAGATTCTCAATACCCTGCATCCGAAGAAGATCGTCATCGTCAGCTCTGCTCCACAGGTCCGTTATCCAGATTGCTATGGTATCGACATGAGCCGAATGGGCGAATTCATTGCCTTCCGTGCCGCTGTCGAACTCCTGAAGGAGAATGGTATGGAAAGCAAACTCGAAGAGGTCTACAAGAAGTGTAAGGCTCAGGAGAATCTACCAAAAGAGAAAGTCAAGAACTATGTCAAGGAGATCTATGCTCCATTCACAGCCGACCAGATCAGCCAGAAGATCAGCGAAATGCTTACTCCTGACTGCGTGAAGGTTCCGGTTGAGATCATCTATCAGACCATCGAGGGCCTGCACGAAGCTTGCCCGAATCATAAGGGAGACTGGTACTTCACCGGTGATTATCCAACACCTGGTGGCAACCGTCTCGTCAATCTCGCTTACATCAACTACTTCGAAGGTAATGATGCCAAACGAGCAATGAAGTCATAACCCCTAAATACCATACACCCATGTCAATTTTCATGTTATTGAAACTCGTAGGCTCCCTCGCCTTGCTGATGTACGGAATGAAAGTCATGTCCGAAGGTCTGCAGAAGATGGCCGGCCCACAGTTGCGTCATGTACTTGGTGCCATGACAACCAACCGCTTCACTGGCCTCCTGACAGGTGCCTTCGTCACCGCAGCCGTCCAGAGTTCTACTGCAACCACCGTCATGACCGTCAGCTTCGTCAATGCCGGATTGCTCTCACTGGCCCAAGCCATCTCGGTTATTATGGGTGCCAATATCGGTACAACCATGACCGCTTGGATTATGTCTGCTGGTTTTAACTTCAACATGGGTGATGTTGCCTTTCCTGCCTTCATTCTTGGCATTATCTTGATTTATCAGAAAGCAAACATCAAGAAGAGTGCAGGTGAATTTGTATTCGGTATCTGCTTCCTCTTCCTGGCTCTTGCCACCTTGCGTGAGAACGCTGCCAATATGGACCTCGGCCACAATCAGGCAGTCCTCAACTTCTTCGAGGCAACAGGTCAGTGGGGCTTCGGTTCTACCCTGCTCTTCCTCCTCTTGGGTGGTATCCTGACCATGTGTGTACAGAGTTCTGCTGCAGTTATGGCCATCACCATGATTCTTTGCTCAAGTGGTGCTCTCCCTATCTATCAGGGTATTGCCCTCGTCATGGGTGAGAATATCGGTACAACCGTTACCTCGAACATCGCTGCCATGACCGGCAACAAGCAGGCTCGCTCTGCTGCCTTGGCACACTTGGTATTCAACGTCTTCGGTGTTATCTGGATTCTCTGTATCTTCAAGATCTTCGTTAACTTCGTGTGCGATCTGAACGACTACGATGCTCAGTTGGCTGCTATCGACAAAGAATATGCACAGGCTAATGCCGAGAAGCTGAACGTCGTTCTGCCAACCTTCCACACCGCATTCAATGTCTGCAACGTATTGATCCTCATCTGGTGTATCAAACCTATTGAGAAACTTGTCAAGCGTGCATTCAAGGACAACAAACGCGACGAAGATGAAGAGTTCCGCCTGCGCTTCATCACTGGTGGTATCCTTTCTACTGCCGAGCTCTCTATCATGGAGGCACGCAAGGAGTTGAACCACTATGCAGAGCGTACTCAGCGTATGTTCCACCTCGTGCAGGAACTGCTCCACACCGAGGGTATCAAGGACTTCACCAAACTCTTTGCACGTATCGAGAAGTACGAAGGCATTAGCGACAATATGGAGGTTGAGATCGCTAACTACCTGAACAATGTATCCGATGGTCGACTCAGTTCTGAAACCAAACTGAAGATCCGTGCCATGTTACGTGAGGTAAGTGAGATTGAGAGCATCGGTGATAGCTGTTATAAGATTGCCGTTTCACTCAACCACAAGCGTCAGAATCAGCCAAAGACCGACTTCACCGAAGATCAGTATCGCCACATTGAGCAGATAATGACTTTGGCCGACGAATCGCTCACCTGTATGTACAAGGTACTTCAGACCCGCAGCGACAGCGACACGATGGCTGCCTTCAACAAGGAGAATGAGCTGAACGCCTTCCGCGACCGCCTCAAGACCCGCAACCTGGAGGATATCGACAAGAATCTCTACGATTATCAAACAGGTATCTACTACATGGATATCGTCAACGAGTGTGAGAAACTGGGTGACTACTGCGTCAACGTAGTTGAAGCTCGCACCGACAAGAAAGAGAAGAAATAATCAGCAATATGTACTATATTAAGAAAACTATGGAGATCTCAGGTAGCCATTACCTGCGTCTCTCCCATCAGAGCAAGTGCGAAAACCTGCACGGTCACAACTGGATCGTAACCGTCTATTGCAAGTCCAAGGAGTTGAACGACGATGGCATGGTGGTTGATTTCACTGAGGTGAAAGCACTTGTTCATGGTTATCTCGATCATCAGAATCTGAACGAAAAGCTCGACTTCAACCCTACAGCCGAGAATATGGCCCGTTGGGTCGTAGAACGTGTTCCGAACTGCTACAAGGCAGATGTTCAGGAGAGCACGGGCAACGTAGCTACCTACGAAATCGATGAATAATGGAGAAGTTGAAAGTCAACGAAATCTTCTATAGTATTCAAGGAGAAGGTAAATATACAGGTCACCCAGCAGTGTTTGTACGCTTTGCTGGGTGTAATCTTCATTGCAGTTTCTGCGACACAGAGTTCGAGTCTTATACAGAAATGACCGTTGATGAAATTATGTCGGAAGTACTGCGATACCCCACCAATCTGGTCATATTGACTGGTGGCGAACCAACGTTACAAATTACCACAGAACTTCTCAACGCATTTGAAAATGGTCGTCGCTTTGTCAATATCGAAACGAACGGCACACATCAGCTTCCTGAAGGTCCAATACATTGGGTAACATGTTCTCCCAAAAGTGGTCCTAACTCTCTAAACATCCAGCGCATCGATGAACTGAAGGTTGTCTATCAAGGTCAAGATGTATCAATCTTCGAGCACATGACGATCAAGCCCAAAGTTTATAGCTTGCAACCTTGCGACACGGGCGATCCTGTTCGTAATCAGGAGATATTGCAAAAGACCATCGACTACGTTCTGCAACATCCACAATGGCACCTCTCATTACAAACCCATAAGATGATTAACATAAAATAGAATTACTTATGTTGATTGGAGAATTCATATCGCTCGGAGTTGCCATTTCATGGACCGCCACAGCCTTGTTTGCTGACGTTGCTTCCCACCGCATGGGATCTGTCGTACTCAACGTCATCCGAATGGGTCTGTCTTTGCTATTCCTCATGGGCACATTATGGGTTACGATTGGTGTTCCATATCCCTTGATGGCAGATGGAGAGACTTGGTTGTGGCTGGGTCTTTCTGGTTTTGTGGGTTATGTCTTAGGAGACTATTGCCTTTTCCAAAGCTATGTCCTGATGGGGTCTCGATTTGGACAGCTCTTTATGACACTCGCTTCGCCTGCAGCAGCCATTACTGCTTGGTTTTTGCTTGGCGAACAGATGTCTGGAATGGCACTATTGGGCATGATTATCACAATAACAGGCATAGGCATGTCTGTCTTGAACAAAGGCAATGAAGGTCACAAGCTTCAGTTGAAACTCCCGTTGAAAGGTGTTCTTATGGGCATCGGTGCTGGCGTTGGACAGGGCGTTGGACTTGTATTTAGCAAAGTGGGCATGGAGCATTATGAAGCTGCACTTCAAGTTGCGAACCTGGATCTTGGCTATATGATGCCTTTCGCTTCGACAATGATTCGCGCCATCATTGGTATGGCAGGATTCTGCATGGCGTTGTTTTTCTTCTCGCACAAAGGAGGAAGCCGACTTGCTCATGGTCTATCGGATGGAAAAGGTATGAGTTGCGCCATCGGAGCAGCCTTGTTTGGGCCATTTATAGGTGTTAGTCTCTCCCTGATGGCTACCCTCTATACCAATGCTGGCATTGCACAAACCATCATGGCGATGACCCCAGTCTTCATTCTCCTCCCATCGAGATTATTCTTCAAACAGAATATAACAAAGCTCGAAGTAACAGGAGCCATCATCAGTGTTGTTGGTGTATCACTTTTCTTCATCTAATCACCACCCTTCAATCTGATTGGACGATTATGAAAACCATCATTATTACACTTCCTGGTTTCTTTGAAGGAGAAACACAATTAGTAAATGCCCTTTTTGAACAGGGCATGGAACGTCTGCATCTCCGAAAACCCAAGTCCACAGAAAAGGAGATGGCAGAATGGATTGACCAAATCGATCTACCATTCCGCCATCGGATTGTATTGCATGACCATCATGAGTTGGCCAGAAAATTTGAATTAGGAGGCATCCATCTGAACAGCCGCAATCCAGAAGCGCCCCTTTGGACGAAAGAGATTAAAGAGAAACGAGAGTTCACGGTTTCTCGTTCTTGTCATTCCATCGAGGAGGTTCTATGTAATAAAACAATGGATTATGTTACCCTAAGCCCTATCTACGATAGTATTTCCAAAGAGGGCTATGGTGCAACCTTCTCGCACGAAGAATTGGTTCTTGCTTTCAACCAAGGGAAATTATCAGACAAAGTTTTTGCGCTTGGAGGAATATCCGCAGAACATCTTTTGGACGTGAAGGAAATCGGCTTCTCTGGCGCTGCTATCTTAGGAGACCTTTGGAGGAAAGAGGGAGAAAAAGTCTCACCCGAGCTTTGCCTCAACCAGTTGCAAAAAATACTCATGCAGGCGTGTATCCTCTGTTAACTCTGGGTGAAAAGCCGTTACCAACTGATTTCCCTGCTGTGCTGCGACGATGTGTCCATCGACTACCGACAAGACTTTTGCTGCAGGACCAGCCGCCTCAATATATGGGGCTCGAATAAAGGTCATCTGGATATCGTCGCCTATGCCCTCGACTGCACCCTGCGTTTCAAAACTTCCTAACTGACGGCCATACGCATTGCGACGAACCTTGATATCCATCGTGTTAAGATGAGCATCATCGAGCATAATCAATCCTGCGCAGGTTCCGAAAACCGGGAGTCCAGACAGAATCTCGTCACGAACAGGATCGAACAATCCCTCATCTCGAATGATTCGCATCATGGCTGTACTCTCTCCTCCAGGAATAACCAAACCGTCCTTCGGTTGATGCCAATCCTCCAAGTTTCGAATCTGGAAAGTTTCTGCTCCAAGGTCATTCAACATCTGCTCATGTTCAGCAAAAGCGCCTTGCAAAGCTAATACTGCAATTCTCATCATTTACTTTCCACGCTCTGCCATCAACAGGGCAATTTCGTTCTCATTAATTCCAACCATAGCCTCACCCAGATCTTCGCTCAACTCAGCAATGATCTGTGGATTCTGATAGTTAGTTACGGCCTTGACAATTGCCTGAGCTCGTTTTACCGGATCTCCACTCTTGAAGATACCACTTCCGACAAATACACCCTCAGCACCCAATTGCATCATGAGTGCAGCATCGGCAGGAGTAGCAACACCACCAGCAGCGAAATTCACGACAGGGAGCTTTCCATTCTCATGTACGTACTTAACGAGCTCATAAGGAACGCGAAGTTGCTTAGCTGCCTCATAGAGTTCATCCTCGCTCATTGATGTGAGGCGGCGGATTTCCTGTTGCATCATACGCATGTGACGAACAGCCTGAATAACATCACCAGTACCAGGTTCACCCTTGGTACGAATCATAGTAGCACCCTCGTTGATGCGACGGAGTGCTTCTCCCAAATCCTTTGCACCACACACGAAAGGTACCTTGAACTTACGTTTGTCGATATGATAAACATCATCGGCAGGCGAAAGAACCTCGCTCTCATCGATATAATCAATCTCAATGGCCTCAAGAATCTGAGCCTCTACAAAGTGACCGATTCGACACTTAGCCATCACCGGAATGGTTACGGCCTCCTGAATGCCCTTGATCATCTTCGGGTCACTCATTCGACTCACGCCTCCTGCAGCACGAATATCAGCAGGAATACGTTCCAATGCCATAACGGCACAAGCACCTGCTGCCTCTGCGATTTTGGCCTGTTCTGGGGTTGTTACATCCATGATTACTCCGCCTTTAAGCATCTGTGCCAACTGGCGGTTAAGTGCTGTTCTATCTTCCATAATTGTATTGATGATTGTGAATTGATTTGATGGCCGCAAAGGTACAACTTAAACAAAATATACCGAAATAAGTATTCCGAAATGGCAAAACAACAGGTACAAACCGACAAATTGAACGAAATAAGAACTCCGATATTGCCAAATCAGATAATATTCCTATCTTTGCAGCATGAACAACATACTTAGCATCAACGGCTCTGATAGCATGGGCCACTCCGGCATCCAGGCCGACATCCGAACAATCCGTGATCTGGGGGGATATGCCACGACCGCAGTTACTTCGGTAACTGTTCAGAACAGACATGGCATCGCAGACATCCATGAGCTGTCTGCAGAACTCATCGCTGGACAGATCCGTGCCATCTACGAAGAAGAACATCCCAAAGCGATCAAGATCGGCATGATCAATAATGCCGAAACCATCCGACGCATAAGGGAAGAGGTTGTCGGATGCACAAATATTGTCTGTTCTCCGGTTATCCTCTCTGCCAATGGAGGAACCTTGATGTCTAACGAGTCCATCCAAGCCTTCTGTACGCAGTTGTTGCCGATCTGCACCCTTTTGATACTGAAGTGTACCGATGCTGAGATCATACTTGGTCGTCGCATCACAACAGATCAGGACATGCTTTCTGCAGCCAAATCCCTGCAATCACTCGGTGCACAATGGGTGCTGCTGCGTGGTGGCATCTACACCGAGGGACGTATCAATGCCCTACTTGTCGGCGATGACTACCAGACTTTCTTCTCGTCGGTCAATACCTCCGGTTGGCAACGACATGGCGTAGGCAGCACCCTCTCTACGGCCATTGCTACACAACTGGCATTTGGCGATGACGTCCCTACTGCCATAGCCAACGCCCACAACTATCTGCACAATCAGGTAGTTTATGCCTCGGCAGAACAAAGTTCAAATCTTCGTCCTAACGATCTATACAATCATTTCCTATCCGAGGTGGCAGAAAACTTCAGTCTGGCTCACGAAGTAAGTTTCTATGCCGAAAAGCTACATATCTCTCCTCGCTATCTATCGCAGATTACCGGACAAATCGGAGGACGGACACCGAAACAGATCATCGACAATCATCTACTCTACGAAGCAGAGCGTCTCCTCACCTCCACCTCGCAGAGCATACAAGAGCTCTCGGACAAGCTCGGATTCTCTTCACAGATTACATTCTCGAAGTTTTTTAGAGCAAAGAAGGGCATTTCTCCGACCTCTTTTCGACAAAAACTGAGCAATTAATCACAATTTTCATAAAAAAGTTGATACTTTAAGTACCACATATTATAAAATATAGTATCTTTGCACCGGAAAATGAAATAAACGCTATTACCTCAAATCCGACAATTATTCTATATAATATGAAAACTTTGGACTTAAAATTGATTGTATTCAGTCTTCTGATATTACTATCAACACCAACATACTCACAAACAGAATCATCGTCCGAGAAGTTCAACTTCTGGGAACATCTCTATATGCCATTAGAGATGGGCTATGCGATCAGTACCAGCCCCAATCAGGATCCTGCTTATCTGGTCAATTCCGGATTGGAGTATCGTTTTGGCAGAAGTAAGGGATGGTTCGTTGCTGCTGAATACGACGAGCACACCCATTCCTACAAGGATCTCAGCATCCGATCCTCAAATACGGTCGAAGGCGATATCCGCAACACGGACTTTGTGTTTGGTCCAGGTTGGCGTCAACCTCTCTTCAAGAAGATTTCAGGTACCTGTATGGTTCAGATGGGTATGGCTGTATCTACCCTCAAGCATGTAAGCTGCGTTGAGACAGGCGAACGATATCATCTGTCTGACAACAAGATGAAAGTTCCGACTGCAAAATTACGCATTGGACTGGAATATGTTTTCGATCCATCATTCAACCTATTCATACAGGCAAGCTACAACCAGCACCTCAAAGCGGCACAACTTGAGCACAACGGTACGAAAGGCGTTATCTCAATCTCGGCTGGCTTCAATGTGAATCTCCTGTAAGAGACAGGATACTTTCTAAGATCGGGTATAAAAAGAAACCGGAGTACGCGTCAAGCGCCACTCCGGTCTTTGCTTGTTATGGTATCATTCCATATCATAAACAATGCATTTGATTAGATATTACGGTAATGCAATGTTATTTCAAACACTCTATTATTTAATAATGTAAAAC
Organism: Bacteroidales bacterium; assembly: GCA_045627865.1. Lineage (GTDB taxonomy): Bacteria > Bacteroidota > Bacteroidia > Bacteroidales > UBA3663 > Liminaster. The sequence goes on along the minus strand of JAZQOK010000024.1, from coordinate 8,560 downwards.
TAATTGTATTCAATAAATATTCTGTTATTTCGTGGTGCAAAGATACATCATTTATCTCATTATTGGTAATTTAGTCCTATAGAAAACGACAAAATCGACTAAAATTCGATTAATACGTCCTATTTAATGATACAATTATCCTACTTATTTACGAAATAGGTATTTAATATTTCAGACTATTTCTATAATCCATAGGTGTGAATCCGATGTTTTTCTTAAACATGCGGACGAAGTAAGAGACATCCATCATTCCCACTGCAAAAGCAATTTCACGCACGGTGCGATTTGATGTCAACAAGAGTGTCTGCGCATATTGTACCTTGCTTCGGATTACATACTGCAAAGGAGAAACACCGAACGCCTCGTTGAAGAGACGACTCAAATGAGATTTTGCCACATTGGCAATATTGGACATCTGATCGAGTGTTGGAGTTTCAGTAATATGCTCCTTGACATAGTTACAAACTCTCAGTACACGAGGATCGATATCACCGGCATGCATACTGGCATGTTTCATGAAGTAAGACAACACAATCCAAACCAAGCCCTGCAACTGCATCTTCTCGTATCGTTCCATCTCCATGTATCTATGGGCATAATCACGATATGCCGGATGTTCATCGAACTCGATAGCACTCTTATATGGCAAACTTAATTGCGGATACATCTGACAGAAGTTCGTAAAAAGCAGATCGGTTCCTTCGTTCGCTTTTACGCGGTAAGGCAAAGTATGTGATTCAAAAAGACCTTGCTGCTCACCATAACGCATATAGACAAACATATAGTAGAACTGGAATCCCGGATCACACACATAGCTATGCGGCAGGAATCGAGGTAACAGATACATATAGCCTGGCTCCAGCTCAAGATCCTGATCCGGCAGATGCAAAATAGCACGACCTGCCTTGACGTAATAGATACGGGCAAAAGGGGACGACAGATCCGTTCCACCCCATTGATGCTGGGTTTGGGCATATCCGACGTTCAAGACGCAGATATTCGACATCTCCAACTCTGCCGATGGTGTTGATTTTTTCATTGTATATAATATATAATGTGTATTTACAGGAATCCAAATAATTTAAAATCACTGCCAGCACTCTTCACAGAGTACTGGCAACTATTTTCTACTAACTAAAACTGACGACCCTTAACTTAATAAGTCGAATATATTGAAAAAACATTTGGGCGGACCAAAATGCCAAACCAGAAAACTTTCCATCAAATTCGGAATATTTTCCTTTTGTTTGACGATGCAAAGATAAAGACATTTTTCATGTCCTCCAAATTTTTTTAGCAAAAAAAACGCGAAAACTAGCCATAATGGCGAAAATTGTACGTTTTTCGGATTTTTTTATGCTTTTTGAGAAAAATATTTTACGAATTATGTGGTATTTTTACGCTTTTGAGTATCATGTTTTCAAAAACATTTGCTTAATATAGCTTTCCGACCACCCAGTTAACAAGTGTATTCGGAAGGAATCTTGCCAATAATACCAATAATCTGTAACCAATTCCCTCATAATTATAAAGTGCCAGACACCTTCTGGTTGCCAGTACATAAAGGCATCTTGCTATACGTTCCGATGATTGACCATGCTCCTCATCCCTCTCCATAGTCGAAACTGCCTTGTGCATTCGAGGATAGACATCGTCTCCAACAGTGCTCTTACTGCGGGAAGAAGTAAATCCGGTTTTGACGTCACCCGGCAAAAGCATTCCAATCTGAATACCATAAGGAGACAGCTCGTTGCGTAAGGCTGAAACCACAGCATTCACTGCCGATTTTGACGCAGAATAGAATGACTGGAATGGGATGCTGAATAAAGAAGCAACACTGCTAACAACGAGAATACGACCACAACGTCTTTCTCGCATCGAAGGCAATACAGCCTGGATCAGATTCACGACGCCGAAGAAGTTTACCTCCATCTGACGATGCATTGCCTCGGCAGTACTGAACTCGACGGCACCCGACACACCCATACCGGCATTGCAGATCAGGACATCAATACAGCCCGTCTGCTCTATCACCTGTTTTACTGCAGCTAAACAGTCCTCGGGTCGGGTCACATCGCCAGAAATATGAATGACTCCCTCTTGGCTTACTCCACTACGCGACAACTCGTACACACGGAATCCCTTGTGTACGAAATGTCTTGCTGTGGCCAGTCCGATGCCGGAACTTCCGCCAGAGATGAGAACGCTCTTCATGGAACTTGAAAACTGCAATGAATAGATTAGAAAGTCAAGTGAACAGCAACCTGGAATCCATTCTTGGTTACATTCTCGTTATCGAGATAGTTCAGACGACGGATATATTCGACACGAAGCAACTTAAAGATATTCTCGATACCGATTGTAGCCTCCATATATGGATAAGGCATTTTGGTATATACCTTGCTATCCGATGGGAAATAGTAAAGATCCGGATTCTTCAGATTTCCATTTACATCCTTTGCTTCAGGATTGTTCTTGTCCGACAACTGTCCATAGAAACCACGGAACGAAACAATCTCTCGCCATTTAAGTTTCTTCATAGCTGGCATCATATTGAATACCCAGCCATTGAGGAAGTAAACAATATCCCACTGACAGTAACGATCCGTGACAAACTCCATGGCATTCAGCTGCGTGAAAGAATGCTGCTGAATAGTATAGCCCAGGTTCACATTCGGAATGATCAACATGGCATAAGGGGACTTGCTCCAAACCTGTCCTGCCTTCAATTGAGTATCGACATAACCGAAGGCTGAGAGCCAGAAACGCTTCTCAAAAGTGAAATCAGAGCGCTGGTAATCGTAGTCAGCTCCCATTATACCCTTCTTGCCCACTTGATGCTGAAGCACAAAGATTGGATGCTCATGATTGATTGGTGTTCGGCTTAAACGATTCTGGACGAAAGTCTCATGAGGTGCATAACGCAACTGAAGGGTTGCATAGCTCAAATCGTAATTTGGATCGCCGAAAGGCCCCTTGCTTGATCCATCCACTTTATGGAATGGGGCATAGACCGTACTATACTCTCGCAACCAGGTTCCCTGCAGTTTCCAGCTGAAACCTCCGTAGAATTCGCGGATATAAGTCAAATCAGCACGACGCTCATACGAGATCTTCTCCGTGTCATCACGTTTCAGTGAGAGCAGGAAGTTATCCTTCGAGGTAGTTGGATCCTGGCCCAGCAAGTTGGTGTCGTAATTATATTCGAGCATCAACTTATGCATTGGGAACTCGTTACTATGCGTCTTGCAATTCTTGAACGAATACTCCAATCGTCCGTCATACTTCCATTCATTGTCCTTCAAACCATAAGCCAGATAGCCAAAGCCGAACCAGTGACGGCTCAGGGCTGCGGTCGTCAAACCACCGGTACGCAAACGCAGGCCCTCGAGGGCATTATAACTTGCGGTAGTATTGAGTGGGCCATACAGGAACTCATTCTCCTCAAAAGGCTTCTTGGTCAAAGGAATATATCCCTTGAAGAGCCATGTAAGCACCAATTCCGAATATTTGAAGAACGGACGTTTACGCATCTCGTTCAACATGGTCGAAACCTGATTATCACGCGAAGCATTCTCGCCGGCACGGTGTTCTGTCCAGAACTCTTCGCTCTTATGGAGCATATCGTCCGCCTCCTTATGAGGCGTAAAACCCGATAACAGAGCCAGACCCTCAGCATTCGGCTGTTCAAACGAGAACTTGCTGTAACACATCTCTCGCTGAGCGTACAGACCTGTAGTTTCGCCCACCACAGTCATCTCGCTCTCAAAGGTCTTGCGAGTGATGACTGCGGTACTATCTGCCAATCGATCCTGTTCGATGGTGATACGCATATTTCGGACAAAGTTCAGGTTGATATCCGGCGGAATGCTCAAGTCTGCCTTCTTGAGGAAGAAGGTGCTATCGGTCGTGATATAGAGATGTCCGATGAAGCCGAACTGCTCAGGCATCAGCGGAGCAAAACCAAGATCTATATAGCGGTTTCCATCGGCGAAGGTCAGCGTATCAAGTATATAGAACTTGTAGAACGCAATGGCGAACTTCGACAATGGGTTCACAAACTTATTGGTGAACATATAAATATCAGCATCGTCGAGATCGATCTCCGGGAAGCACTCCGTCTGAGCCTTGGCAACAATGTCGCCCGGCAACATCTCGTCGATACCTACATGGCGCTGACCCTCTCGGATGGTACGAGTACGCTTTGGATCCTTCTGATAGATGATTGTTTCAAGACTTTCATCACTTGAAACAGGTAAAACGGCACTACCGGAATAGGCTGTATCTATGTATTGATCAATATCCGGGAACTTCTTCTTCCAGCTGCGATACAGCGAACCATCGAAATTGTTGAACGAGTAAGTTGTATTCTCATATCGCTCACACTGGTAGAAATCATGATCAGCAAGCATGTGATCATGCTTGTGTTCGATAACTGCCTTGGCCAGATCGACCGACGGGTTACCCTTACGGCGATAGTGTTCACGCTTCGGCTTGATAATCACCTCCGACAATTGATAATCGGTTGGCACCAACATGATGTTCACCTTGCGCGTCTTGTTGTTGGCTCGGATCTCTTTGGTCTTATAGCCGACACACGATGCCACCAGCGTACCATTACCACGCAAGATGAGCGAGTATCCGCCATCTGTATTGGTAATCGTTCCGTTGGTTGTTCCTTTCTCCGAAATATTAATGAATTCAAGTCTTTCGCCCGTAATACTATCACACACATATCCCGACAGAGTTACACGATTCTGGCCCTGCTGCGCCCAACCAGTCAGAGGAAGCATCAGTACGAGGAGCGATAGTATATAAAATATCTTTGTTTTCATATCCAATTTACCTAAAACACGCGCTTTAACGAAGTGCAAAGATACACAAAAAACTTCAAACAAACCACCTCTTTTAAATAAATAGAGTAAATCTTTCAATGAAAAAAGAGGTTTTTCGACAATTTTGATAATTTTAAGAGAAAAAATGAACCATCTATGAAATATTTTCATTATCTTTGCGCCGATTATTGAACATTCATGAGCAAGAAATATCTATTTGAATCAACCGTCAGAATCCGCGACTTTGAGTGCGACATGCAGGGTGTAGTCAACAATGCATACTATCACAACCTGCTTATGCAGACCCGCACCGAGTTCCTGGAGAGCGTCGGCATCATACGTCAGCAGTGGAGCGAAGAGCGAGGCATCGACTTTGTCGTCTATGGCGCTTCAATCCAATATCGCCAGCCTATTCAGAATGGCGAGACATTCCGTTCCTGTCTCAACTTACATCGCGAGGGTGCACGATTCGTCTATACTCAGGACTTCCGTCGTGAGTCTGGCGAACTCTGTATGCGTGCCCGCGTTGATGTTGTGGTCGGAGATCATGGCAAGTTGACCCGTGGTGATCTGTTTGCCGATTGGTTGAAAGATAAAATCACACTGCAGGAGATGCCTGCCCACCGAACCATCAGCCATAGCAATCCTTTGGACGAGGTCATCTACGATTACGAAATGAAGGTTCGCGACTATGAGTGCGACGTCTATGGTTCTGCCACCAACGCCTATGTGCAGCGATATCTCGAGGTGACCCGACTGGAATTCATGGAGGAGATGGGCGAAACCTTCCGCAAGTGGCATGACAATGGTGTAGACATGATGGTCACTAAGGTCGACCTGAAGTTTATCCAGCCAATGATGTCAAGCGAGAAGTTCCACAGTCTCATGAACATCCGTCAGGATGGCCCACGTGTGATCTTCGAGCAGGAGATCCGAAACAAGCGTGACATGCATCTTTGCGTCCGTGCCGGCATTGAGATTGTTGGCATTGTCGATAACCGCCTCGACACCGAGGGCAAATGCTTCGACCACTTCATGAATGTGCAGGTTCCGAACTGGAAAGCTGGACGTGGACTGAAGTGACAATGGAAAATTTTAAATGAAGAATTGATGGAAAGCAACAAACAGTATCAGGAGTTACGCGTCAAGGAGGGCGTGTATGTACCCAATGTCGGTATCGATTATCCAGATGATCCGACAGTACGCATGATCAATCCGCCCAAGACACATCCGTTCGACATCGACGAGAACTATCCATATTACGACGAGTCGTTCTGGTTCCGCCTGAACCGTTTCCTTGCCTATCTGAAATGTCGCACATTGGTTTTCATGCTCCAGCATCTGGTATGGGGTTACAAATGTGTTGGTCGCGAGAACATCAAGAAGAACGAACAACTCTTCAAGGAACATGGCTGTATCACCACATGTAATCACGCCTATCGATGGGATATGGTTTCGGTCATTCAAGGAACAGGCCATTCCTTCTTCATTCCAATGTATGGCGAGAACATGAAGACCGATGACTACTGGCACATGAAGTACATTGGTGGTGTTCCGATTCCTTCGACGATGAGTGCAATGAAGAAGTACGACGAAGCCATGGACAAATGGCACCAGAAATATTGGATTCATCTTTTCCCAGAAGGTATCCGTTGGGACTTCTACAAGCCACTCAAGCCGTTCCATAAGGGAGCATTCACAATGGCTTATCGCTGGAACTGCCCAATCCTGCCTTGCTACATCACCTATCGCAAGCGCACCGGCTTCTATAAACTTACAGGTCCAGCCGACAAGCCACTCATCACCTTCAATATCGGTGAGCCAATCATGCCAGACATGACCCTGCCACGCAAAAAGGCAGTTGAGCTCATCACCCAGCAGGTTTGGGATCAGATGCTTCAGTTAGGTGGTATAGAACATAATCCTTGGCCTTGTTTCGCTGAATAACAGGATACCGAAACAAATACTTGGAACCGACATTCAAGACTTTGATATAAATCGAGTAGGAGGAAAACGAAGTAGTTTTCTTCCTACTTTCGTTTTCCGACCTCTCACACCACCGTACGTGCCGTTCGGCATACGGCGGTTCTCTAATTGCGGTGCAATTTGGTATAGATGCCGATAAGGGAGGGGTAACCTTGGATTGTAAGTCCTTTATTTGTTATGGCTCTTGATAGTATTGGACTTTTTGCCGTGCGCCAATAACTCTTACGGGTATTTGCCCACTGCCATGCCCACCATCTGCTGATACCACACTTCATGAGGTTCTTGAATCTTGTACGGACACGTTTCCAACATTTCCAGATATAGCTCCTTATGCGCCTGTGATACCATCCCTCGGTTTCTTCAAGGAATGTTTTCATATCTGCCAAATAGTAATATCCTATCCAACCACGGACATATTCCGTCAAGCGTTTCTTCAACCACGATAAGCCTTTGCCATTACTGCGTTTGGTAATGGATTTTAGTTCACGATGAAACTTTTCCTTACTTTTCTTGTGTACAGTAATTCCGCATCGTCCTTCTTTCAGTCAGTAGACGGTATAACCAAGAAACTTCTTGCCCGACAGTGTGCCCATCACTGTCTTTTCCTTGTTGACTTTCAAGAATAGTTTCTTCTCAACATAATTGGCAATACTGTCTCTCACGCGTTCAGTAGCACGAAGGCTTTTAACGAGTACTATACAGTCGTCAGCATAGCGGACAAATGGATGTCCCCTGCGTTCGAGTTCCTTATCAAGCTCGTGCAGTATGATGTTGCTCAATATCGGACTCAATGGTCCGCCTTGTGGGACTCCTTCGGTAGTTTCCTCGTACTTGTGCCTTACCATTACTCCTGCATTCAAGTATTTATGGATGAGCGAGACTACTCGTCCGTCCTTTATCGTTTCAGATAATACTTGAATGAGTTTGCTATGGTTGACCGTATCAAAGAAACGCTCCAAATCCAAGTCCACGCAATAGCGGTAGCCTTCTTCTGCATACTGTTGCACTCGCATTATTGCATCTTGTGCGCTACGGTTGGGGCGGAAGCCGAAACTGTTGGAGTTGAACAATGGTTCATATTCCTCCATCAGCACCTGGCTTATCGCCTGTTGGATAAAGCGGTCAACTACGGTCGGTATGCCGAGTTGGCGCTTCTTGCCGTTATCCTTCGGTATCTCTACCCTTCTCACGGCTGTCGGTTTGTATTTGCCCGACTTAATCTTTTCGATGAGTTCGCTTAGGTGGAGGTTTAGGTATGGCAACAGTTCGCTCGTTCCCATCTTATCAACGCCTCCCGCTCCTTTGTTTCCGACTACTTGCTTATAGGCTTTACGCAAGTTGTCGGGACTCAGGATGCGTTCTAGCAAATCATCCTTGCCTAATTGCACTTCCACAAGATTATCATCTACTATCCCCATGTAAGTCTGCACTCCGCCATTGCTCTCGGATTCCGTCCTACCCTCTTGGTGGCAGTCAATCTTTTCGGTTGTTTTCTGCATTTCTTCTTTCATTTGGTAATAATATGAACACTTGTTTGGTTAAAGTTCTGCCCTTCACCGACTGTTGATTTTTTTTTTACCTACATCGGCTACTATGGCTTCTGCTGACTTCTCAAGGTTCGTTGTTACTGCTTGCCCTTGCGGACTCGCCCTTGAGACCTCCCCAGTTATGGACGTATTCTTTCCATCTTATCCCCGCTTGATTTACTTTGAGAGTTCCGAACAGTTATGGGACTTTGT
>JAZQOK010000023.1:0-24654 GCA_045627865.1 Bacteroidales bacterium | reverse complement strand
GCAGTTTGAAGAGCATTGGAGCATATGCATTCTATAACTGCACTAGCCTTGCCTCCATCTCCGTGCCAGAGGGAGTTGAGAGCATTGGAAATGACGCATTCAATGGCTGCACTAGCCTTGCATCTGTTACTTTGCCAGAGGGTTTGACGAGCATTGGTGGAGGTGCATTCAACCGCTGTACCAGCCTTGCCTCTGTCACTTTGCCAGAGGGTTTGACGAGCATTGGTGGAAGTGCATTCTTTAACTGCACCAGCCTTGCCTCTGTCACTTTGCCACGTAGGTTGCAGAGCATTGGAGATTGGGCATTCCACAATTGCACCAGCCTTGTTTCAGTCTCTATGAAATCTATTCCTTATATTGGCTATAGCGCATTTGAGTACACTCATGAAGATTGTGAGATGAAGCTTGAACTCAATGACAAATCGTATGTATGTACAGACGAAGATAATCACTTCCCAAAGGAACTGAAGTCGGCAACCTACACTCGCGAGTTGGCTGAAGACAAGACCGTCACCTTCGTACTGCCATTTGATATCCCTGTAGAGCACCTCAATGGCAAGGTATATGAACTGAGCGGCTTCGATGGAAAAACGTTGAACTTCACCGCACCTGCAGATGGTATTGCTCATGCTCATACGCCATATCTGTTGACCAACACCAAGGCAGGCAACTTGATGAAGGAGGCTATTGCTGATTACACCTATTCAGCGATCGACGAAGAGAATTTGGGTAAGATGGTTGACAATGCCGCCATAATGGTGGGAACCTACACCGAGCTGACAGAACTCTTCTCCACAGATGAGATAAGCATCTATGGATACTCTGGCGGTCAGTTCGTTCGTCAGAAGAGCAAGGAGGAGGGTGCCACCCAGGGCGCTACGCTCAATCCATTCCGTGCCATGATCGGAGTAATTCATAGTGGATATACGGAAGAAGGAAATCATGGTGTGACATCCGCTGCACAGTCACGCCTTGCCATCGCCTTTGGCGAAGAGGTGACCGGTGTGATTAGCCTAGAGGACGATGAACTGAACAGCCGTCCTGTCACGGTGTATGACCTCAATGGCCGTCCTGTACGCACCGATGCAGATCCTTTGACCTGCCTGCAGGGATTGCCAAAGGGTACCTATATCGTGGATGGTAAGAGAGTAATGAAATAAAAAAAAGAAAAAAATGAAAAAGAAATATATAAAACCTGAGATTACTGTAGTCGAGCTGGATGCTACCGGAGTGGTATGCACCAGCCAACACTTGGGTTATGCCGATGATCGCGATGGCATAGAGTTCGAATCATCCTGCCGACGTGGTTCGGGATGGAGCGACTACGAGAGATAACGTAATAAGTTAATTGATCTGAATGTCGGCAGTTGGGATGCGGTTCCAGTCGAAGTAGGGGATAAGTTCGGAGGCAGAGATCGCTTCCGGACGATCAATGAGACCGGCATGATAGGCGATAAGACCGAGCAACTGAGGCGCGGAATACTGATTGCGGAGAACGCCCATGTGCAGCGACTGGTCGCGTTTGCACAGGCGTTGTCCCTGCAGGTTACAGAGCAAGGGGAGATGGGCGAACTTCGGTGCCTCGAAGCCCAGAATCTCATACAGATAAAGTTGCTGTGGGACGGATTGCAGTAGGTCCCGGCCTCGGATTACTTCGGTAACGCCCATCAGGGCATCGTCCACAACCACAGCCAGCTGGTAAGCCCAGGCACCATCGGCACGTTGGAGGATGAAGTCACCGCACTCTTTGGCCAGATTGATAGACTGTGGACCGTAATGTCCATCGATGAAAGGAATGTCACGATCCGGCACGCAGAGACGTGTAGCTGGAGCATGTGTGCAGGTGGCTGCCTTCTGTGCAATGAAGGCCTCCTTCTGGGCTGTTCCATCGGGACGGCAGGTGCCTTGATAAACCACTCTGCCATCGCTCTCGTGAGGTGCCTGTGTCGCTAAGATGTCGGCACGACTGCAATAGCAGGGATAGGTGAGTCCGAGTTCTTGCAGGCGATGCAGATACTCCTCATAGATTGCCCCACGCTGACTCTGCACATAGAGTGGGTCTTCGATGCCGCCAGCATCCCAATTCAGACCCAACCAACGCAAGTCATCCTCTAATTGCAAGGCATAATCTCGTTTGCATCGCTGCGGATCAAGGTCTTCGATGCGCAGCACCCATTCGCCTCCTTGACTTTTAGCCGAGAGCCAGGAGAGCAGGGCACTATACACATTGCCCATGTGCATGCGTCCGGAGGGCGAAGGGGCGAAGCGACCGCGGACCCACCCCAGCCCTCCCTTATAAGGAGGGAGTGTATTGAATATAGAATCCATTAGCTATTCTCTGTTTCACTCTTTGTGTCATTCTCTTCTCCCTCCCTCGTAGGCAGGGTTGGGGAGAGTACTACAAACAAGTTCGCCAGGATTGTGCCCGAGATGCTATGGTAAGCGCAGGATATAGCGCATGGGAGTACCGCAATAGGATCAAAGAATTGTGGAGCCAGATTGGTTGCCAGACCTGCATTCTGCATACCCACTTCGATGCTGATGGTGCGGCGTTTGGCTGTGGTAAACTTGAACAATGTGCCAATCAGATAGCCCAGAATGTAGCCGAGGGTGTTGTGGCAGAATACCACGGCAAGGGTTATTCCAAGCAACGACAAACCATTGCCCGCCAGTTCAAGACTTGGGATGGCCGCACGGACGGCATTGCCCACGATGAAGGCCAGACAGAGTACCGAGATGCCCGGCATGCACGATTGGATGTCCTTGAAGTTCTGACGATGTCCGAAGAGGTAATTGAACAGACAACCGATAGCCACTGGGAGCAGGGTTACGACCAGGATATTCTGGAACATGCCCCAGGCATCGACGGCAATCTCTTCGCCAGCCAGCCAATAAACCATCATAGGGGTCACTACAGGGGCCAGCAGGGTGCTGACGGTGGTCATTCCGACCGAAAAAGCGACGTCACCCTTGCAGAGGAAAGACATGATATTGCTCGAAACTCCGCCCGGACAGCAACCAACCAGGATGATACCGATCGAGAGCTCTGGCGAGAGGTCGAAGAGTCGTGTCAGGGCATAGGCCACGAACGGCATGATGGTGAACTGTGCCAGGGTGCCCAGTAGGATGTCGACGGGGCGTTGCAACAGGATCTTGAAGTCCTGGGTCGATAGGGTACAACCCATGGTGAGCATGATGATGCCCAGGATGATGTTGGCCAATCCCAGATCCTTGACCCAGGCAAATGCATTGGGTGAAAAGGCGGCAATGATGGCAGTCAGAATGACTACGGCCGATGTGTACCGGCCCATGAACTGACTTATGTATTGGAATGCTTTTAACATAGTTTGTTGTGTAAATGGCGTGCAAAGGTACTAAATTTTGGACGAAAACCGAAATATAGAGAGGAAAATTTGCTTTTGCTGCGAAAAAACATTATCTTTGCGCCGCTATTTTTAATTATAATATGAAAAAATCCACACCCGCAAGTCAGGTGGAGGCCCCTGTAGCAGAGGAGAAGAAGGTTGCCAAGCGCGCACCTCGTTCCCGCAAGAAGGCACAGGAAGAAGTTGCCCCACAGACTGAAGTAAAGGTTGAGGATGTGGCCCAGGAGCAGACTCCAGCAGTCGCCCAGGAGGCGCCCAAAACAGAGGCAGCCCCAGTAGTGGCCCCCAAGACCGATCGCGAGACTGAAAAAAGAGTTAAGAACAATGTGATCCCTCCAATGCCACGTAACCTGGTGGTTCGTGATATCGTTGATCTCTGGAATGCACGCATTCCGTTGCTGAATGACCAGCAGATCCAGCAGATATCGTTGGCAGACGTTCAGGAGCGTCACCTCCTTTTCGAGGCTATCCTCGCCCAAGTGCTTGATTACGACATCGTGCTCAGCGACACCAATATATGGTTGGAGCTGCTGGTTGGTCATACCTCAAGCCACAGCGATCCGAGAGTCAACGCCCGATTGATGTTCGAACGTCAGCTGGAGTTCATCTCAAAGATGATGAAGAAGAGAGGTGGACGTTTCATGATCATGTCCGAGACCTACGAGGAGATCGACCGTTTCGCCTGCCAGCAGGAGCCTACCAACTATCAGGAGGCAGACTGGGAGGATCCATCCCTTTGCCGCAATGTCTCAGCCCGTCTGGCCAAGCGTCTGATCTTGAGTCAGCAGCGTGAGAACCGTCTGCGCATCGAGCGTGCTACCAGCGAGTCGCATCATGCCAGCTTTGCCGATCCAGCCATCATTCGTCGCGTAGTCGAATTGTTTGCAGCTGGTCGCAAGGTATTGCTGATGACCAACGATGCCTCGGTAGCCATCCGTTCGCTCGCTATGTGCGATGATCTGCAGCGTATCAACAACATCGACGATCAGACCTGGGATAGCCAGTATGCGCCACTTCGTCCGATGGCCATCACCATGGACGACCTGAAGCAGCTCGATAACTTCACCCGTCAGTACCACTTCCTGCAGACTGCAGCCGGTGCTGCCTGGATGCAGGATCTCAAGCCACAGGAGCCACGCCAGGCCTTCCCTCAGATGCAGTTGGATGAGAATGCCTTCCGTCCGGGCGACAAGCATGAACGTCGTAGTGACCGTGAGGATCGCCAGAAACTCGAGCAGCAGAAGGAACAGCGCAAGCAGGAGCAGCAGAAGATTGAACAGGATCGTAAGCAGTTGAAGGAGGAACGCCAGCAGTTGGAGCAGTTGCGTCAGCAGATGAAGGCTGAACGTCAGCAGATGGAGCAGCAGCGTCAGCAGTTGAAGGCTGATCAGCAGAAAGCCGACCAGCGTCGCCAGCAACAGCAGAAGGCTGAGCAGCAGCGTCGTCAGCAGCCAGAGCCAGCTCCTGCAGTCGTCGAGGCAGAACAGCCAGTCGAGGTTGTAGCTGCGCCAGTGGTAGAGCCACAGGTTGAAGCACCTGCCGTTATCGAGGTTCAGGAGGTTCCCGTTGCACAGCCAGCAGCCGTTGCCACCGAGCAGCCTGCAGAGGCACCAACCGAGGCTCCAACCGAGACATCCGCAGAGCTTCCTGCCTTCTCGCCTGAAGATATGGAACTGCTCTCAACTCCAGCCCCACGCAAACGTACCCATCGCGGTGGCCGTCGTCGTGGCGGTAAGTCAAATCAGCAAGCATGACATTTAATAACATCTTTAAGGAGGGAACACGCTACAAAGCGTTGTTCCTTTCGCTTTTGTTGTGTTCCATAGGTAGTGGCCTGCATAAGGGCATCCTGGACAATTATGTGGCCGAAATGGCCCACATGAACGAATTGGATCGTGGCATCATGGAGTTCTTCCGTGAGGTGCCAGGTTTGCTTCTCGTTCTGATTCTGGCCATCTTCTACCGTTCGTCGGCCGAGAAGATGTATAAGCTCTCGATGGTCTTCATGGCGGCAGGTATGGTGATGCAGTCGCTGATCGATCCGGTCAAGGCACTGGTCATCCTCGCCATCTTCATTTACTCTACCGGCGAGCACATCCAGATCGGCATGCGAAATACCCTCACCCTGGAGTATTCCAAGCCGGGACATGGCGGCGTTGCTCTCGGTTACCAGAATTCGATGATGCAGATTGGCAACCTGATTGGATTCGTGGCTGTAATCGGAGTCTTCGGATGGATGGCTTCGGCCAAACTGTTCCAGCCGGTCTTCCTGGTGGCAGCCCTCTTCATGGTGATTGCCATGTTCGTTTCGTTCCAGCTCAAGGGCAACAGCAAGCCTAAGACGACCGACCGATTCTATTTCCGCAAGAAGTTCACCAAGTATTATATGCTCGAGATGTTCTACGGAGCACGTAAGCAGGTGTTCTTTACTTTCGGTCCTTATGTCCTGATTCTGTTCTACAAGGCCGATGCAGGCATCATCAGTCTGCTGTTCGCCGTTTCTGCCATTGCCTGTTTCGTTCTTTCGCCTTGGGTGGGTAAACTCATCGACCGCATCGGTTATAAGACCGTGATGGTAGCAGATACGCTTCTGCTTGTCATTGTCTGCTTCTTCTACGGCTTTGCACACCATCTTTTCTCGATGGAGGTTGCCTTCATCGTCTGCTGTGTCAACTACGTCCTGGATTCGGTCATTTCGTTGGCCTCGATGGCTTCGAATGTCTACGTGCAGGATATCTCCGACAACCAGGAGGAGATGCGAGCTACGATTTCTACTGGTATTTCGGTCAATCACCTGATCACCATCTTTATTGCCTTGCTGGGTGGATGGGTCTGGAACATGCTGGGCATCGAGACACTCTTCATCGTCTCTGCCGTCCTGGGTCTTTGTAATAGTGCCTACGCTGCAACGATCAAGGTCAAGAAATAACGGATTTTTTTGCCCTCGAGAAGGAATATGGCCTCTCCATGACCGAAATCCGTAGCGGCCGCCTCCGTCGCCGGCCAGTGAGGTAATCTTATGAAAATATCTTGACCCAAGCTTTGCTTAAGGCTTTCACGTATGGAGAAAACGGAAACCCAAGCTTTGCTCAGGGCTTTCACGTATGGTGAGATCGGTAAGCAAAGCTTTGCTGCTATGCTATCTTGTTCTGTTACTGGTCTAAAGATAACAAGTCTTTGTGCTTTAGTGGATGTTTTATCTTCCAATTACTGCCATTGCAAGCCGAAATGTGATACTACTCTTGAAAATTTATATTTTTTTGCCTATAAAGTGCACAACTTATTGAAATACTGCATATATTTGCCCCATCGAATCGAGTCCACTGCGGTGGAACTGGTAGATTCTTCTACCTTGCCTCGATGAGACTTTATTATTACCATTACATAAGCACAACTATGGGCCTTTTTAATTTCAACAAACCACGAACAGATGGTGAAACTTATGACGGACAGGGTACAGAACGCACAGGTTTCATTGATAATGTCTTCATTAACCTTGAAAAAGGAGTCCTTCTCCAGCGTTATCCTTACGACAATCTCAGTACTTCGGCAAAAGTTACGGTTCAGGAGGGCCAGCAGATGGTCTTCATGTCCGAAGGTATGTATTCCGATACTTTCTTGCCAGGTAGCCATACCCTGACCACGAACAACCTGCCATTCCTCGAGAAGATTGTCAATATTCCTTTTGGTGGAAAGTCGGTTTTTAAGACTGCTATTTATTGCGTCAGCACCAAGCGTCAGCGTTTCACAGGCGATGATGCCGGATGGGGTGTTGGCTTGACCATCCGTGACTATACATTGAGCGACGAAGGTATTACCATCAAGGTAGGCGCCTATGGCAGTTTTGAGTTCCGCATTACCAATGCCATCGCCTTCATTCGCGAATATAGTGGTACAGAACATGAGATTCTGTTGGATGAATTTGCAGAGGAGTTCCAGTCTGCCATCAGCCAGCGTGTCACTCCAGCTATCAGTAAGTTCTTCAGCCAGCGCAAGACAAGCATCACCGAAATCAACAACTACCTGACCGAAGTGGCAGACTATGCCAAGAATGAGGTCAATGAATATCTGGAGGATTATGGCATCGAATTAACCAAATTCGATGTCGAAGCAATCAATCCGATTGAAAGCGATCCGAACTATCAGCGCATCCTTGAAGCACAGACCGATGCAGGTGCTATGGATCTGGAGAGTCGAGCTCTGGCACGTAAGCGTCAGCGTGAAGGCTACAGCTATCAGCAGGAGCGCCAGTTCGATGTGATGGAGACAGCCGCAGGCAACGAAGGCTCTGCCGGCCAGATGATGGGTGCTGGTATGGGCGTAGGCATGGGCTTTGGCATGGGAGGTGCCGTAGGCAACATGATGGGACAGATGGCACAAGGTACCATGGCACAACAGCCACAGATGGCGCCACCACCACCTATGCCACAGTCTGTGCAGTTCCACGTCTATATCAATAACCAGCAGATGGGCCCTTACGATATGGCCGGATTGCAGCAGTTAGTGGCTCAGGGATTCCTGCAGCCCGCAACCTTGGTATGGAAGCCTGGTATGCCACAATGGGCACCAGCATCAACCTTGCCAGAACTGGCAGGCCTCTTCATGCCACCTACGCCACAGACTCCTCCTATGCCACCTACACCGCCAACCATTTAAAATAATATACAATGAAAAATCCTTTTTATAACTGGCTAACGCCTATCCTGGCCATTGGCGTTACATTGTTAGGCTTCTTCCTGCTCAAACCAGAAGAAACCACAGCGCTCTATTGGATCAATCTGGTTTGGACCATGTGCCTTGAGGTGCTTTTCTTCATCTGGTTACGTTGGGGACATTTCGAGGCTCGTTCGGTCGATGAACAGACTCCATACTTCCGAATCTTTCTGGGAGTAGGAACCGTCTATTATATCGTTTGTTCGGTATTATGGATGATTTATTACTTCATTTGTGGAACCAAGACCGGACAGACACTGCTGTTCATCCATTTCGATCTGCCTCAGATCCTGGAAACCTGGCCAGAGTTGTCTATTCGACTGTATCTGTTCTGCATCCTGGCACTTACCGTGGCATGGATCGTCATTGCCAGCATTGTGGGCCGTCATGATGCCGCCTACAATACCCAGCAGACCGCTTTGGAAAACGCTACAGAGGATGTGCGTTCGCTTGTGGCTGAACTCAAGGCATTGGCAGAACAGCACCAGACCTCTGAGACGAAGCGCCAGTGGAGCGCCTTGATCCGTGAGGCAGAATCTGTACCTCCACGACAATTGGCATCGAAGGCTGCGGCTTTCCGTGATCGTGCAAACCAATTATTTAATCACTAAATATTATCTAATATGTCACTTAAAAATTTCACAACCAAGAACAAGAACACCCGTGAGCGTGGCTATGTATCTTTTACCGAAGATGATCTGGCCAAGGCCAAGTCAATGAGTCAGGAAAATGCTGAGGCATATTCGTTGCTGGATGCTGCTATGTGTACCAGTAGTCATTTGAGTGCCAAGGACAAAGAGGGAAACAACATCAATGTTGATGATATTTATCCATGTACCGAGGCAGAATGCGACGAGATGGATAACCTCCTCGATAAGGCAGAGAAAGTAGTGTGCAACAAGAGCGATTCGTTTTTCCAGGAGCGATTGAGCGAGCTTCGCGACATCGTCCGTTGGTCACGCCAGAAGCATTGGACCTTCAAGTGGAGCTTGATCGGTGGCTGTGTGTTGGCCGTCTTGGGTATGATGTATATGAGCAGCAGTGCGTCTGCCGATGCTGAAAGATCTGATCGAGAAGTAGCTGTGATTGAAAACTGGGTTCCTCAGGATACCACCATTGCCTACGAAAATTGTAGTACTGGTGGTATGATGTACCAGGTGTCGAGAGCCAATGACTTAAAGCATATTAAACTAAGTGATATCAAACGACGTATCCAGGATTTGGAGTTTAGTGCCAAAAGTGAAGCATATTATCTCGATACTTGTACTACCGAAAGTTCCCGAAAGGCACTTGAGTCGCGTATTGCAGGTTACAAAGAGTCTGCCAAATCATGTCGTGAAGAGTATGACAAGATAAACAAGATGAAGTTCAAAGAATTTCAGGAGTTCGTGCTCAAGGACAAGAAGCAGACGGCAGAACGTAGCAGTGCGGAATCGTCTAAGATGTACTTCTGGCTCATCTATGTAATCATCCTGATTCCTGCCTATATCTACTATAGCCATGAGTATGGCTACAACATCACTCGCCACCGTGCAGAAGCAAAAGCTTTGGGCTGCATCCAGAAGGTTTTCTTTTCTATTGCCACTTTCTTCCTGGGCTCTGGTTTGGCTATGGCATTGTTGCCAGATGTAGAGGTTACCACTCATTACTCAGATGGTAGCTCTGAAACACATACCGAAGGCAATTCTGGTAATTTTGTCATTCTGGCACTTAAGGCTGTTATGATTTTCATCGGACTCCTGATCTTCGCCGTTACTTCGGTCTTCATCATGACCTATGTGACCGTGATGGCAATCAAGCGTAACTACGATTGGAGCAAGGTGGCTGCTGCTACTCAGCAGGCTGTCAGCAAGACCAGCGAAGCTATCAAGGAGAGCGGCATCGCAGACAAGGCTTCTGAGATGGCTAAGTCGGCAATGGACAAAGCCACCGATCTGGCCAAGGAGGCCAAAGAGAAGATAAATGAAAAAAAGAATGAATAATGGCACAACTTACCATTAACCAATGCCAGAACTGCGGCAAGATCCTTGCCCCTGGTGTAACGAAGTGTGGCAAATGCCATACCGAACATAGTATAGCCCCAGCAGTAGTGAATCCGTTGCGATTCACCGCTGCTGAGGCAGCCGATTATAAGGCACAGTTCCAGGAACAGGTAGCAGCCTGTCCCAAAGACTCCAATGCCCTGTTTGCCATGGGTCTGACCTATCTGGGACTGAAGAACTACGAGTTGGCCGATGAGCACTTTGTGAAGGCAGTCCATCTCACCCCTTCCAATCCGGATGTCTATTACTATACCGCCCTTTCGATGTTCCACCACCGTTCGGTCAAGAACTTGAGCAAGGCCGAGATGGATCGTATCGAGGAGTGGCTGGATACCGCAGTCCAGATGCAGCCCAAGCGCAAGTATCTGATCTTGCAGATGGTGTTGCGTCAGGGTATATCGAGCATGGGTGTCAATGTGGATGTTAACAAGAAGTCACCTGCTGAACTGATGATGCAGGCACGTCAGACCGTGCAGGAGGAGGATGAGCTCTTCGAGATTGAGCAGCATGTACTCTTGACCGACGAGAAGACTCAGAAGCTGATTGATGCTCTCTCTAAATCAGAGGATCAGGAGTCTGAGTACTCTGAGACATTGATCCAGATTCTGGAGGATTATGAAGACTTCTGCAAATACCCCAAAGAGAACGATAGTGAAATAAGTGAAGATGGTGTACAGCGACTTGCAGATCCAGATAATCGTGCACGTTTCTTCCAGACCATCTATGAGCCACAGAAGCCTCGTAAGATCTCGAAGCCAATGTATCCGATCTTTGGCCCAATCTTCCGTCTGGCCGGATCGTTGTTCCTTTGCCTTATCTTGTTCTTTGTTGCTGGCGGACTTGTGTGGATTGATGCTGTCGAATTGAATCCACCTTTGAAAGAGGTACAGCGTGAATATCCAAATGGCGCTGAAGGATTGAAGGGTAAGAAGCTTCAGGCGTATCAGGCATTGTATGACCAGGAGAAAGCTAAAGCCGATTCAACAGTGCAGGCATTTAAGGATAATTACTATGTCTTTATTTACATCACTGAGGATGAAGCCGGCAAACGCCACTCTTCATTGACTCCATTTTCAGACGAGGTGATGGCTAATCCACCACAGGGTCATCGCATCATGGGTCTGCAACATGGTTGGAGAGGTCCTGCAGCCATTGTCTTAATCCTCTTGCCATTGATCTGGTGGGGCTTCAAGACCATCTGGAAGTTCCGCAGCATTAAGGCAGAGCGTGAGCGTATCACGAACCTTAATCGAGAGAACAAAGCGGAGTATCAGGCAGATATGGAGTTCTATAAGAATCGTCCTACCATCGAAGACTATAAGCTGTTCTGTTCGCTCTTTGCAGGCCCGAATGATACCTCTGTAGTTGACAAGGGCGACTTTGTCAAGATAGCATTGAAACAGGCACATCTTTCGGAACAGGATGTACAGAATGGTAATGGCAAGATTTTCTTCTCATGCTATCTGATGGATACAGACTTTGACGATGACGACAGGGATTGTAAGGATCCACAAATAACATTGCGCGATATGCCAGTACGTGTCTGCATCGCTATGCGCGATCATATCATGATCATGACCGGTGTCTGGGATTCAATGCATGATAGCTTCTCATTCGAGAATGTATCCCGTCTGATGTATAACCAGATTGCCAACTTCAAGCACCAACCAAATTATAGCAATCTGGATATCATCTCAAACAATAACAAGGTACTCTCGACCGTAATATATGGTTATGGCGGTTATCCATCGCTATTCCAGTATCAGGATACCGATCCAAGCGATACAATGACCTATAGCACTACTCGCACTACCGACTTCAACGAGTTCTATAACTCGCTTGTCAAGATGCATGCGGACTATAATAAGTAATATTCAACAAATAGCGTATCGCTGAGACTCAAATAGTCCCGCCTCCAAGATTTAGTGCAAGGAGGCGGGACCTTTTTGTGTTTGGAATTATCCAATGACGGTATTCTTCCGGATGGAACTGAGCCAGAGGCCGAAGGCGGTGATGGCTGCGTTGTAGAGGAGGAGTTCGAAGCCGATCTGGTAGCCACCGAACCAGGCCTCGCTGTTCTGGGCCAATACCCAGCAGATCAGTGGCGAAATGATACAGATATAAGGGATCCAGCTGTCACGGCTGGATCTTTTTGTGTATAGACCGAACAGGTAAAGTCCGAGCAGAGGACCGTAGGTATAGCTGGCAATCACATAGACGGCATTGATGACAGAACCGGAACCAATGACGCGGAAGAGCCAGATCAGCACACCCATCACAATGCAGTTGATGATGTGAACACGCATGCGGGTGCGACGGAGCGTAGCTTCATCCTGTCGCTTGTCGGCCTGAAGCATATCGATGGTGACCGAGGTGGTCAAGGCTGTGACGGCAGAACCTGCACTCGAAAAGGCTGCAGCAATCAGTCCGAGCACGAACAATACACCGACAGTCATAGGCAGATAACCTCCCGTGGCTATGGTCGGGAAGAGTTCGTCGGGTTTGCCTACGGTGATGCCTAACTGGTCAGCAAACTGATAGAGAAGGATGCCCAGTGCCAGAAAGAGCAGGTTGACCGGCAGGAAGCCGAAGCCATAGGAGATGACGTTCTTACGGGCATCGTGCAAAGTCTTGCAGGAGAGGTTCTTCTGCATCATGTCCTGATCCAATCCGGTCATGGCGATGGTGGTGAACATACCTGCCAGGAACTGCTTCCAGAAATAGCGTTTGTCGAGCGCATCGTCGAAGTACCAGGTGCGGCTCATCTCGCTCGATGCGATGGTGTTCCAGAGTCCCGAGGCATCGAGGTTCATGGCTTGGCACACATAGTAGATGCAGAGCACAACGGCTGCGATGAGCGAGAGTGTCTGGAGCATATCTGTCCAGACGAGTGTCTTGACGCCCCCCTTGAAGGTATAAAGCCAGACGACCAGCATGGTGACTGCCACATTGAGCCCAAAGGGAATATTCATGCTGTCGAACAGCACCAGCTGCAACACCAGGGCCGTGAGGTACATACGCACGCCGCAGCCCAAGAACTTGCTTAACAGGAAAAAGAGTGCTCCGGTACGATAGGCTCGTGCTCCGAACCGCTGTTCGAGGTAGCCGTAGATGCTGTTGAGATTTAACTTATAGTAGAGTGGGAGCAGAACATAGGCGATGGCGAAATAGCCAGCCACAAAACCCAACACCATTTGCATGTAGCTGAATTGGGTGCCAGCCACCATGCCCGGTACCGAGATGAAGGTTACGCCCGAGATGCTGGTGCCAATCATCGCGATAGCTACGACCCACCAGGTGGATCGTCTGGCTCCGGTGAAGAAGGATTGATTGTCGTTTTTCTCTTTCTTGCGGTTTGTCATCCAGCTGACCAGGAAGATTGCACCGAAGTAGAGTGCTATGATGAGGAAGACTATTTGCCCAGACATGTGTAAGTTTTTTTACCTTTGATATAGTATTGATACAGAATGCTCAGTGATTGGTTCGGAGCATATCCGAACTTTCCGTTATCGTTATGGTTATCGTTATGGTTATAATACTCCTTCACCATGCGAGAATATTCCCGGTGGGCCGTCCAGATGGCCTTGGCGTGACCGAACTGGCCATGTGCGATGAAGTTGAGGGCAGCAACTCCGTCGAGCAGTTTGCGGCGCAGGATGGTCCGGCTTCGCTCGTCGGCTGGCAGATTCTTGTAGAGCATCAGAAGTGAATTGCGGAAGTTCAGCTTCGTCTTGCGTGGATTCTCCGGACCTAATGAGGCGCCTCCCAGATGATAGACCTCGCTCGAAGGAATGCACATCAGTTTGCCACCCATACGACGCAATCGCCAGCAGAGATCGATTTCCTCCATGTGGGCAAAGAAGTGGCTGTCCAATCCTCCTGCCTTGAGGTAGGCCTCGCGACGCACCATCAGACAGGCACCGGTTGCCCAATCCACTTCGCTTGGGGTGTCGTACTGTCCGCGGTCCTCCTCGACGGTCTGGAAGATTCGTCCACGGCAATAGGGATAGCCCAAGCAGTCCAGGAAGCCTCCGGCTCCTCCTGCATATTCAAACATCCTGCGGTCGCGGTCACTTTTGAGCTTGGGCTGTACAGCCAATACTTCGGGATGCTGCTCCATGTATTCGGCCAAGGGTTCAAGCCAGTGCGGCGAACAGGCCACATCGTCGTTCAGGAGCAATACATAGGGATGCTCAACTTGTGCGATGGCCTGATTGTATCCCTCGGCAAAACCATAGTTCTTGGGGAGGGCGATGACTCGTACTGAAGGAAACTCTTCGGCCAAGACCTTGAGCGATTCATCGGTTGACCCGTTATCGGCCACAATCACTTCTCCAATTTCTGGATGGGTATGTTCGATGACCGATGGCAGGTACTTGCGGAGCAATCCATGCTCCACACCATTCCAGTTCAATATGATGACTGCTGTTTTGTTCATTTGTTTCGGCGAAATTCGCTAACGGTGATAGCGGTAGCGATGCCCACGTTCAGCGATTCGCTGGTTAGAGCATCTGCAGGGTAGGGAGGAATAAAGAGTTTGTGACTGACCGTTTGACGAACTGCATCTGATATGCCTCGACCCTCGTTGCCCATCACGATGATGCCATTGGCCGTGAGCTGGGACTGGTAGATGTTTTCGCCCTCGAGGAAGGTACCATACACAGGAACGCCAGCCTCGCGCATCTTCAGGAGAAACGCTGGCAGGTCGGTGTAGATGACCTTGACGCGGGCAATGGCGCCCATCGTTGCCTGAACTACCTTGGGGGCAAAGCAGTCGGCAGTAGTCGTTGAACAGACAATGGTACGGATGCCGAACCAGTCGCACAGACGGATGATGGTGCCCAGATTACCGGGATCCTGCACCTCGTCGAGGGCTACAACCAGTTCGCTCTTCAGAGCCTCGATGCTGGATGCCGAGAGCTGGTAGTCGGGCAGTCGGAACGTAGCCAGAACCTCCTGTGGCGATTGCATCAGACTGAGACGCTCCATCTCCTGAGGCGTGATGGAGAAGCATTCTTCGGCCATCGATTCGGCTTCGGGATGGGCACTCCACCAATCGGGTGTAGCAACCAGTCGGTGGCATTTCATGGCCTGCAGATTGTCCTGCACCAGCTTGTTGCCTTCGGCCACGAATTCACCCTCCTGACGACGGAATTTGCGCATCTCCAGGCTGCGTATCTGCTTGATCAGATTCTTCGAAATTGTCTGCATTATTCTGTTTTTAATTGCGCAAATTTAGGCAGAATTGCGGGAATAAGCAAGAAAAACGGGAGGAAATGGCAGTTTTTCGCTGAAAAATAGCGTCGTCTCATAAAAAATACCTATTTTTGCCGAAATAGTTTAAGCCTTATTTACAAATATGATTATAGGTATAGCAGGCGGAACCGGTTCAGGAAAGACCACCGTCGTCCGTAAGATTATCGAAAGCCTACCAGAGGGTAGTGTAACCGTCGTATCACAGGATTCATACTACAAAGACAGCAGCCATTTGCCTTGGGAGGAGCGTCGTGCACAGAACTTCGACGAACCAAAAGCCTTTGACTGGATGCTCCTCTATGAGCATCTGAACATGCTGCGCGAGGGTAAGGCAATCGACGAACCGGTCTATGACTACACCACCTGTAGCCGCCTGAAGGAGACCAAGCACATCGAACCTCGCCGCGTGATTATCCTGGAGGGTATCATGGCGTTGGTTGATCCTTCGATCCGTGCCATCCTTGACATGAAGGTGTTCGTGGATGCAGATAGCGATGAACGTCTGATCCGTGTGTTGCGTCGTGATGTCGTTGAACGTGGCCGTACCGTCGATGATCTGGTTGACCGCTACCAGCGTATCATCAAACCAATGCATAACATGCATATCGAACCAACCAAGCAGTATGCCGACATTATCGTGCCACAGGGTGGCAGCAATAGTGTAGCTATCGATCTGCTCAAGCAATATATCAAGACTCAGAACTCTGCTTTGTGAAAACCCGCTATCTCCTCGCTGCCGTGATGGGAGGCGCTTTAGGCGTGGCGATTGCCTCCTGGATTACCTACTCGTTTCTCGAGGAGGAAGAGGAGGGTGCGTGTCGTCCGTGGTGCGAGATCCGGGCGAGCGATACATTGCGTGTCGTGACGGTTCCCTCTTCGATCAGCGTGTTCCACAACAAGGACAGCTGGCGCGGATATGAGTATGAGATTGTACAACAGGTGGCATCTGACCTGGGACTGAACTACAAGATCATCCTGGCTCCGTCGGAACAGGCAATGCTTGATAGTGTCTATACCGGTGTGGCTGATGTGGCTGCGTGGCCGACTTTCCGCAGCGTGGCACTCGAAAAGGGTGGCTTGCAGAGCTGTGGTTATGCTTATGATCTCGGTCTGGTTCCGATTGCCCGTAAGGAGGTGGATTTTGCCTCGGAAGAGCAGGAGAAGTACCGTTTGGCCGTACCTGAGAATAGTCGAGCTGTGCTGGCATTGAACGATGATTATGTGAAAGAGAATAACCATCTGTCGCTCTATCAGGTCATTGAACTGCCGGATACAGTAACCTCGGAGGCTTTGACCGAAATGATCGTGAACGGAGATTATGACGTGACGCTGCTGCCTGCGAATCTGGCGCAGTTGCTCCGAACCTATTATCCGGATCTGAAGACGGGCCGTCAGCTCATCGATAGCGAGGATTCGGTGGCCTGGGTTGTTTCATCGCTGGCAGATACGCTTGCTTTCAAGATTGATTCGGTGTGCCACTACGACCGTAGTGTCCCTCATTATCCGACTTTGGCCAAACGTTACTTTGAACAGAGTCTTGGTCGTCAGGTCAAGATCCGCTATCTGCTGGGTAATGGCCGATTGTCGGTCTATGACCCGTTGTTCCGAAACTATTCCAAACGATTGGGCTGGGATTGGCGTATGCTGGCTGCGGTCTCGTTCGTCGAATCGCGTTTCGATCCGCACGAGATCTCCTCGAAGGGCGCCCGTGGTCTGATGCAGCTGATGCCATCGACCGCAGTCCGTTTCGGTTGTCCGTCTGGTCTGCTGACTGATCCGGAGGCCAACGTAAGGGCTGGCGCGGGTCTGATCTACAGCCTGGAGAATAGTTTGCGTAGCCGTCTGTCCCGTACCATCGAACCTGGCGTTGAGGCTTATGAACAGGCCAGTGAGGAGACGAAGGCTTCGATCGAAAAAGATCTTGTATATTTTACTCTGGCCAGCTATAATGCCGGTCTTGGACATGTGTTCGATGCCATTGCATTGGCTGACACTTTGGGCTATAATCCTGCCGTCTGGAGCGACCATGTGGAGCATTGTCTGCGACTCAAGACGGACGAGGAGTATTATTCCATGCCTTGTGTTAACCACGGACGTTTCAATCCGCGTGTGACTATTGGCTATGTGAACGAAGTATTGGAGACTTACGAGGATTTCTGTCGGATCGTGACTCAGCCGTAAGTTCTTTTTCGCTGTTATGTATGCATAAATTCAAGAAGATATTAAAAATTGTTTTGCCGTTGCTGCTCGGCCTGCTGATGGCTTGGAGTCTGACGCGTAAGGTCGATTGGGAGGTTGTCCTGCTGGAGCTGGATAAAGGTATTGCCTGGGGATGGGTGGCTGTCAGCATCGTTTTTGCCCTTTTGAGCCATATTGTCAGAGCTTTGCGTTGGCGCTTGCAGCTGCGTACCTTGGGTATCAATCCTTCGGCTCACGATATGTGTGTGTCGGTGTTCGGTAACTACGGATTGAATCTCGCTTTGCCTCGTGTAGGAGAGGTGTGGCGTTGCAGCTATATTGCCCATCATTATCATGTGCCGTTCAGTACTACGGTTGGTACGATGGTGAGCGAACGACTGGTGGATATGCTTGTGGCAGGAGCCATGACGATTACGGCTTTTATTCATGAACGTGAACATTTTGCCACCTTCCTGGCTGGCAGTGACTTCGGTCAGAAGATTCTTGACATGGTTTACTCTCCTGTCTTGTGGATTGTTCTGGCGGCTGCTGTTCTCCTTGTTCTGGCTGCATCACGCTACTTGCGTCATACCAAGGTGTATGCGCTTGTGGCAGGATTTGTGTCTAATATGTGGACTGGAATCAAGGGCTTGAAGGATGTACCGCATCTTTGGGTCTATCTGCTTTGGAGTATTGCCCTCTGGTTCTGCTATTATGTGAACAGTTATACCTGTTGTTATTTCTTTGGTTTTACCGACCATCTGGATGGTTGGGCTGGTCTGGCTATTTTCGTGATGGGTAGCCTGTCGCTGGTACTTCCTGTTCAAGGTGGCCTCGGCCCTTGGCATTATGCTGTCGGCACAGCGCTCCTTTGCTATGGCATCGGTTCGGAATTGACCGATCCTACCGTTCAGGCCTTCATCTGGACCTCTTGGTCTCTCGAACAGGGTTTCGTCCTTCTGTTAGGTCTCTATGCGATGTTCGCCATGAGTCTTCGAAAAAACAGCCGAAACAATTGTTGAGGCAAGGCCACAGACTAACAAAGTTAGGCCTTGGCCGGTACGATAATATTTAATAATTATGGAAACAAATGCTTTATGGACCGAGTTTAAGGCCCTCTGTCAGATTCCACACCCATCGGGACATCTCGATGCCATGCGTGCGTATATATTATGTAAGGTAGAGCAGGCTGGGTTGAAGGCAGAGACCGATGCTGTCGGCAATATCCTGGTACGAGTGCCTGCAACCAATGGTTCTGATCAGGTTACGGTACTTCAGGCTCATATTGATATGGTTCCACAAGCGAATGCCGACACGGCGTTCGACTTCCAGAACGATCCGCTGCAGCTTCGTGAGGTCGATGGTAAGGTCATGGCTACCGGAACGACGCTCGGAGCAGATAATGGCATCGGTGTAGCAGCCATGATGGCACTGATCACCAATCGTTCGACCCTGATTGCAAATCAGTCGCATGGACCGCTGGAGCTGCTCTTTACCGTCGATGAAGAGACCGGTATGACAGGTGTGCGCAAGATGCAGTCCGGTTGGCTGACGGGCAAGCAGATGATTAATCTCGATACCGAGCAGGAGGGAGAACTGATGGTGGGTTGTGCCGGTGCTGTCGATATCAAGGCAGACTTCCAGTACAAACTAGAAGAGGGTATTCCCGAGGGAGACAAGGCTGTCCGTATTACCCTCAATGGTTTGAAGGGCGGTCATTCGGGCATGGATATTCATCTGGGCCGTGGCAATGCCTGCAAACTTCTGGTCCGTTTCCTGAAGCATGCAGTTGTGAGCTTCGAGGCCCGTGTGGCAGAGATTCAGGGTGGAGGTGTTCGTAATGCAATTCCACGCGAAGCTTCTGCTGTCTTGACCGTGCCTGCCGAGGTGGTCGATGAATTGCTCGACGAGGTTGCTTACTACAATGACCTGTACCGCTATGAACTGCGTGGCGTTGATGAAGGTGTGACCTTTACGGCTACGCCAACCGACGATCCGAAGTGGATTCTGCCAGAAGTGGTACAGGATGACATCCTCAATTCGCTCGAAGCTGCACCCGATGGACTGTTCCGCTATTCTCCGGATCTGCCGGGAGTGGTCGAGACCTCAAGCAATCTGGCAACCATTCAGATGGAACAGGTGTCGGATCGTGGCCGCTGCAATGTAACGATTATGGTACGAAGCATGAACGAAGAGATGAAGCGAGCTCTATCTTCCCGTCTGCAGAGCTGCTTCCTCCTGGGAGGAGCACGTGTGGAGTTCTCTGCTGCCTATCCGGGTTGGGAGCAGTCTTTGAACTCTGCTCTCCCTCAGCGGGTACGTGCCGCTTATAAATCGCTCTTCGGCGCAGAAATGAAGGCTAATTCTGTTCACTGCGGTCTGGAATGCGGTATCCTGCACGACCTCTATCCGCAGTTGGAAATTGTCTCTTTCGGACCAACAATCCATCACCCACACTCTCCAGAGGAGTCTGTCGAGATTGAAAGTGTGCAGAAATTCTGGCGGTTATTGCTCGAATTGATCTGATATTTGGTCCATTTCGTCAAAATACCAACATCTTGGTATTTCCTATATCCGAAAATCCCACTATCTTTGCACCGTCATTTTTGATAATGACGTTTAGAAAGAAATAGTTGGTACTAATAAATGCGAAAATGGGCTGCGCGCGATGCGTAGCCTGTTTTTTTAGTTATCAAGTTTATACATGAAGATTATTGAACATAGTGTCATCGGAAAACAAGGTATTGCAAAGTGTGAAGATAGAATTGTCTTTACTTCGGACTTTGTGGCGGTAATCGATGGCTCGACAAGCAAAAGTCTGCTTCCGCCTCTCCCGAATGGGAAAAGTGGTGGACAGATGGCTGCTGAAATTGTTGCGGAGATGATTGAGAGCATGCCCGCTACTACTGATCTTCATTCTTTCGTTGATCAAATCAATAGCTTGTTCCAGAAACGTTATTCAGATTTCTATGATGCTTCGACGATTGGGGAGATGCAGCTACTGAAACAGAATCGATGGACATGCTCTTTGATCCTCTATAGCCGATATGAAAATTCGATTTGGATGATTGGAGACTGTATGGGATTGTTGCTCTATCAGGATGGTCGTCAAGTTGTACTCTCAAATGAGAAACCTTATGAGATGCTTCTCGCAGAACGTAGGGCACATTATATTCGCGAGCAGTTAGATTTAGGCAATACTACGGTTGCAGCTGTTCGTCACCATGACAAGGGCCGTGATCTGATCATTCCGAGCATGCTCCAGGAGATGAAGAACCAGAATGTTACCTATGCAGTTTTGGATGGCTTCGACGTCGCCTGGCAAGGTGTGAAGGTAATTCCGCATATTGATTGTGAGGAAATCATACTTGCCTCCGATGGTTATTTGAAACTGTTTCCAACGCTTCAGGAAACGGAAGATTATCTACAGAATTACCTTGCTCAAGATCCGTTGATGATAGGCTGCCATATCGCCACAAAAGCATGGATGGAGAATTCGGACTGTTTTGACGATCGAAGTTTTATGCGATTCAGCATATAGGTATTGTCAGAAACAGTATTTTTTCACCACTCAAAATTAATTCTATATATAGTGTATTATCACAAGCAACGCGACAAAAAACAAAAATTATCATGCTCCGAGCTTTGCTCGCGCGAAACGAAGCTTGAGCAATATAAGATCACGAATTGTTCGTAAATTTTATTTTGAACCACGGATTTGGATTAGGCGGATTGAAGACCTTTTCGCAAAGAACTGACAGAACAAAGTCGTTTTTGGCGTATAAAGATACCACAATACCTTGATTTAGCACAAAAATGTACTAAATATATAAAAAAACACTCGTTTTTGCAGATAAAACGTACAGCAATCCAACATTTTTTATTACCTTTGCGACCAAAGGTCGCCAAGGCCCTCCAATCTTTATACATCAAAACATCGTATGGGCACATACATCAACAAAGGTAATAACGATTTTTCTCAGGTGCTGAACTCAACATATGTTGACAAATCAGGTCTTATCTCGGTTGTAAACGGAACACTGTTTACAGAGCAAAGACGCAGCTGTGTAACTCGTTCACGTCGCTTTGGTAAATCCATGGCGGCTAACATGCTTTGTGCCTATTATGACCGTTCATGCGATTCTAGTTCTTTGTTTGAGAATCTTGAGATAGCTCATGACCCATCCTTTGAAAAATATCTGAACAAGTTTCCTGTAATCAAGTTGGACATTACGGACTTTACCACCCAGTACAAAGATGATCCTACCATCATTGACAAGATGCAGGAAGCGTTGAAGGCAGATGTTAGAGAGGCATATCCAAATATTATTCTTGATGATTTCAACGATGATTTTATGGAAATGCTCATCCGCATCAATCTGGCAACAGGAGATTCCTTCATCATGGTCATTGATGAATGGGATGCCATTTGTCGAGAATTTGAGTCTGGTAGCAAGGTAATGGATTCGTATGTCAACTGGCTCAGACGCATGTTCAAGGGAAGCAATACGCTCAGAGTCTTTGCTGGCGTGTATATGACAGGCATTCTGCCAATAAAGAAATACAATACAGAGTCGGCTTTGAATAACTTTGTGGAATACTCGATGGTCAATCCTGGCAGAATGGCCTCACATCTTGGATTTACAAAGAACGAAGTAATCACTCTATGTAAGGAATACGGCAGAGACTTTGATGAAATAGAAAAATGGTATGATGGCTATATTATCGGCAAAGAGAAGTCGATGTTCAATCCTAATTCAGTCATCATGAGTCTTATGCAGGATGAATGTCGCAGTTTTTGGGCCTCGACAGGTGCATACGACAAGGTTGTTTCATACATTGAGATGAACTTCG
Source organism: Bacteroidales bacterium (assembly GCA_045627865.1). Lineage (GTDB taxonomy): Bacteria > Bacteroidota > Bacteroidia > Bacteroidales > UBA3663 > Liminaster. Next base: position 2,225 of record JAZQOK010000023.1, on the reverse strand, counting down.
AAGGTTTGAAAGATGATATTATCTCAATGATTGCCGGTGGTACATGTCCCGTAAGAGTTACAAAATTCTCGAACGACATGCATGACATTAAATGCAAGGATGATGTGCTCACAGTTCTCGTTCATTTGGGATATCTTGCCTACAATCCTGAAACAAGAAGATGTTATATTCCGAACTTTGAGGTTAAGCAAGAGATGGAGAATGCGGTAGAAGACAGCCGTTGGAGAATAGCCAAAACTATTACCGATTCCTGTGATTTGCTTGATGCCACCCTTGATGGTGATGCCGATTATGTAGCCAAAGCTATTGATCAAGTGCATGATGAGAATACAAGTATCCTCTCCTACAACAACGAGAACTCGCTGGCCTGTGTCCTGACCATAGCATACATCTATGCTCAGAATGACTACATCGTACATCGTGAACTCGCTACAGGCAAGGGCTTTGCAGATCTCGTTCTTATTCCTCGCAGGAATGTTAACAAACCTGCTATCGTTCTTGAACTCAAATACGAGAAGGATGTAGATGCTGCTATCGATCAGATAAAACGCCAGAAATACTCCAGCAAGATAGAACAATACACCGGTGAAATCATTTTGGTCGGAATCAATTACGACAAGAATAATAAGCTACACACTTGTGTTATCGAAAACTATACAAAATTAAGTGATGATTAAAAAATAGAACTAAAAATTGAACTTGAGTAATTCATGTTCTTTTTATAGTTTTGAGTTTTCAGTTGATTGAATAAACTCGCATAAAACGTTTCTCAGTTTCTAGGTATTTGACAATAGTACATAAGGTTGTAAACTAAATGTGCCAATAAGTAGTGCAATTCAATGTTCTTTACTATAAATGTGATGCTGTGTGAAAGATTTTTTAAAATTGTTTGGCAATGAAGAATAATATCCCTACATTTGCAGCACATAAAATATGTAATCTATTTATTAACTTAAAAAAATCTGTATGAAAAAGTATTTTTTGAGCTTAATCTCATTTCTTTTTGTTTGTGGAACCGCTAGTGCACAATACACGCCAGAGGCAGGTGATGTGTCTACAGAAATTACCGTTTCGAAGTTGTTTGAAGATCCACAATTTAATCTTAATAATAATAGCCTTCGTGTTCGTTACTTTATGAGCGATGAAATTGCTGTTCGTGCAAGCCTTTCTCTTGGTGTAAATGCAAACAAGGATTATGTCGCAGACAAAGAAGATGATTTCAAAGATAAGAATTTTGGGAAGAATCGTGCTTCATCATTGGGCATTGCTGTTGGTTTGGAGCGCCATTACAATATTGGTGACCGCATGAGTGCTTACTATGGTGGTGAATTTACTTTTGGAAGAACAGGTACAAAGAATGTGTCATCAAGTGACGCCGATGGCGAATATTACACCCAGAAGAAGCATTCTACAAACTTGGGCTTGGCCGCTGTAACTGGTTTGGATTTCTATGTTTATAGCAAACTCTATGTCGGAGCAGAATTGGGTCTTAGCTATTCTCTGTCTAAGGCTGGTAAAAGCGTAGTAAAAGATAAATTGAATGGAGATGGAGGTGAGGTTACTTACAAGGATCCTGATACCAATGTTCGTTTCGGCCTTTTCTGCACTCCAGCTGTTCGCTTAGGTTGGGTTTTCTAATCTGCAGATCTTAATATAATAATAACCAAAAGCTCCCAGTTGGGAGCTTTTGGCGTTTGTGGTAGGAAAGACCATATAAAATATAGGGGTATTCTTATCGCAAATCCATTAACGCCATACCATACGAACGATTTTCGCACAGCATTCGCAGGAATTCTTTGGTAGTGCGTTTCATATAGAGGGTGTGTCAACAGACGATTGACGATTGACGATTAACGATTGAACGGATTGATGAGAAATCTGCGTTTTCTGCGTGAGTTATTATTTTGAACCACGGAAATTAATGGAACTGACGGAAATATTAACTCGCATAGAAAACTTGTCGCGTTGCTTCCGAAGTTTTCGGAACGAGCAAAACTCGTGTCGCGTTGCTTCCGAAGTTTTCGGAACGAACAAAACTTGCGTCGCGTTGCTTCCGAAGTTTTCGGAATGAGCAAAACTTGTGTCGCGCTGCTCCCGAAGTTTTCGGATTCAATAATTTAGCAATAATTCGTGAACCATTGTGATAATTTTTGTATTAGAACATAAATGTCCATCAAATTCTCACGAATTATATCAAAAAAATAACTCGGTTTAATTTGTGTTCA
>JAZQOK010000022.1:0-90625 GCA_045627865.1 Bacteroidales bacterium | reverse complement strand
AGTCACTATATTCGCCCTCGAAAAACAGCTCAATCGGGTGGCACATTTGAAATAGTTACAGGTGGCACATTTGAAAGTGTTTTTGCTGGCACATTTCAAACCGATACAAGTGGCACATTTATACCGCTATAATCACATTATCAGTTACACCAAGGACAATTGCCAGAAACATCGAAACACTCAGAGGCAAATACCTCAACAGAATAGGACCAGACAAAGGCGGATTCTGGGAGGTGATTCTGGATCAAGAAAAATAATGGTGCACTTACAAACTCCTGTTTTGGCAATTAGGCAGACTTAGATTTGGTAGTTTTACGTCTCGATTATAGTCTTTTCATGAGATCTTGGGTCTTTGAATTATAATACACTTCAAGTGGCGTAATACTTATCAACTCCATCAATTTATCGGTTTGTTCCCTTCCTAAAAATGGATCAACAAAATCTGCATATATAGTACGTTTAAAATAAAAGTGACATAAATATTTTATAGTTTCCGTAGTCCATTCTCTTCCTTGCAGTTTATAACCTCCGACATACTCATCGAAAAGCGATAGATGTTGGGGGAGAATTACTCCGCATCGATGTATATTTTTGATATTCATACTACAATCTTTTTCAGGGTCAAATGGTCTATCATTTTTAGGGAACCAATGATGCATTGCTGAACACTCGACATCACAACAACTATTTGGCATAAGAACTAACTTTGACCTCAGATGAGACAATCTCTTTAAGATATCAAGACTGCGATTAAACGGGAAAAAAAGTATAATATAATCGTAATATGAAAAATCCTTAGATAATATTTTGTCACAGGTTCTCTGGACAATGCTGCAAACCACCAATAAATCTTGTTTATGAGATTTAATTATCTTTGCATTATTATCACTTGCAACAATAAAACCAGATGCATGCAATGAGTAATAGTAATCTATCAGATTTGTGCTAATTTCATGATTCCGATCTTGCCATAGTACAACATACCGCAACCCCGATTCATGAATTTTCTTGAGATGAGATTCGTACTCATCACGGGATTGAGGCATATAACAACGACCGATTTCATTCGTTTGAAGAAATGTTCTTGTATTGACAGAATCGTCTTTATACGGAGGCAAATATAGGAATTTAATATATTCCTTGTTTTTTACATAGTATTTTACCAACGTTTCATCAAAATTATACGGAACCTCATATAGCATATTTAAATAACTTAAAAGTTAAAAAACAGAATCTGAAGCGCAATTATGCACCACTTTCAAATAGTATGCTGAAGCGAAGCCATCCTTACAATTAATGAATTGTTTGTATAGCTTCGCTTCAAATAATTATAGAAATGGATAATTAAATGCAGTAGGAAGAGCAACACATATTAGGATTGGCCAGCCCATCCACAATCATCACATTCATATTCTGAACCATTCCAATAAGCATCACCTCCACATTGAGGACAATCAATGACACTATCGAAATCTTCATCGAATTCGACCTCGTCATCAAAATCATCGGATGTATAATTATATGTTGCCATAATATTGATTTTTCAACCACTCGCCAGAATAACATCATAAAGCAGTTGCGAGTAAAAAAACGCCTCAATACACTTTAAACATATAGAAAAATATATCAACTATCCATTATAGTATGCTTTGTGCCAACAAGAGCATCCGCTTTTAAGCTTACCCATAGTAAGATTCTTATTAGGAAGCTGCTTTTTTTCAATGACAATTACCATAATAATAAAATTTTGAAAAGTTAAACATTGAAGTCAAAATTAGGTTATAGGAAGACTTCGTTCCTTATTACCAAGCTACTAATTTTGTAGAATTAGCAATCAAATAGGTATTCATTACTTCTTACCATTAGATTATAAAACTTTTCCTTGACCGATGAACTACACATTCTCTCAAATCTGGACCCTTTGTCCGTAGCAAAATTATTTATATTTGCAATATTTGTAAAATCCTCAATTCTACAACCACCGCAACATATGAATTTTAGTTCACATGTTGAGCAAGGTATTAGTTTTGTTACAGATGTTGCATCCTCTGCTTTTTTTGACATTTGGCAAATCTCGAGAAATGAGTTTTTTCTAACATTTGCAAATGGAGATAATTTATGGACTTCTGGGCAATAATAGACATCACCATTAGAAGCGATAGAGAAAACACCAAACATGCAGTTATCTCTAATAAAGCCCTTACCAACAGTTTGCACAAACTCTATAAACTCACTATCTTCTCCGTATATTTGCCTTTGAATTGACATTATTAGAGAAGCATACTCTTCGTTTTGTTCTTTCGTAGGATTAATCTTTCTCCCCGATGACAACTCAGACGTGAACTTAACAGTGAATGGGTTATCGATATATTTTTCAATTAACTCCTTTGCAAATGAGATATAATCATCTACATGCGCCTTTAATAGTTCATATGATGGGGTAATAGCGACAGAAGTCTCTACACCTTTGGAAACAAAAAGGTCTATAGCTGAAAGAGCCTTTTGAAAATGTCCTTTACCTCGAATTTTTGAATTAGATTCTTCCGAATAACCATCAATACTAATTTGAACAGAGGATAAATAGTTCGCCAAAGTATCAATGTGATTCGGCTTAATCATTGAACCATTTGTCAGCAACTTAACCTCAAGCCCCAATTCATATGCACTCTGTGAAATTAAACAGAAATCAGAACGGACTAAAGGCTCTCCTCCCGAGAATGTAACTCTGGTTCCCTTTGCTATTGTTTTGTAGTCATATAAAATCTTAAGAATTTCTTCCGTAGAAAGTTCTCCTAAATTAGCATTTCCCGAAAACATGTAACAGTGAGGACATGACAAGTTACACTTATTGGTTAAGTATAAATGCAGACTCCGTTCTTCTGTACATTTAGGAGAATTGCCATTGATAAATAGTTTACGTGCTTCTATCTGTGTGACCACATAATAGACATCACTTTGACTATATCTCTTCAAGACATTCTCTATAGTACTCCCTTGCTTCATTTGTTCAAAGATTTCCAACTGAATTGGAGACTGCAATACAATCCAATTCGCATAATCTGGGGCAATAACAAGAATTGAATCGTCAACCATGACAATCCGCAATTTCGTCGGAAATATATATGACTTTTTTGCATCTATCTCATATTGTGGCATAACTACATGAATAAAGGAATAAAAGCAGACCTGCCGTAATAATCCAACACTACTGGATAAATTTACGAAACAATTAAAACAATTCCTTGAAAGGAACTAATCAGCATCCTTATTGAACCAGCAAAATTATTTAAATTTAAATAAAGTCAGACAAACTTCCATCTAAATAATCCTCGCCTTCATCTTCGTCATAATAGTAATCAATCCATACATTATGTAAATCATTACGTACTTCTTCAACGAGCCCTCTTGTTATTCTCTCTCGATCATAGTAATCTAAGACATCATTCGTTATATCAACATATTGATCTTTAGACAAACGATTATTATCGTTATCATACAAATCTGCAACTATACAGCTTTCATATGAAGAATAATCACTATAAGGGTTATGTGACTCTATTCTAACCCAACGAACGTTACGGATTTTTCCACGGTAACTCATACAATATACAATTTAATGAATAATACAAACAAAGACTATTGACTCACAGATAGTCTCTCACATATTACAATATAAGGTAATCCATAGACACAAAAAAGCGTGGAGCCAAATTCGCTGCTTGACAGGTAAAACCAAAGCGCTAAGATACGCCTTTAATATGTATATGTGTCTCTCCCCACCTCAACCCCTTGGGGCTTTCAGCAAGATATAGACGCTGCAAATGTACGCAATATTTGCAATACTGCCAAGAAAATATTCAAAAAAAAGAGAAATTCTGGACAATTATTTATTATTTACCTTAAAAATAATACCAAATAACAACCATAATATCTATTCCACGTTCTTTTAACATCGAAATCTCGCAAAAGATTTGGAGATATCGAAGAAAGTGTTTATCTTTGCTGCGAAAAACAATGGGTAATCAGGAATAGTATATTCTCAAATTTGATAGAATGGTAATCGTGCAGGAATATGATATTTTCATTTTTAAATATTGACTAATCCAACACGAATACAATATTTTCAAATTTGAAAAAATGGCTATTCCTAAAAGAGTAAGATATTCTCAAATTTGAGAGTTGACTATTCCTACACGATTACTAACTTTTCAAATTTGAGAATTCATTAATCCGCTAATTCCATAGCTAAACATGCAAAAGATTACTAAACTCTATTACAGTGATTTAAACAAAGCACGTAGCAAGGAGTTCCACGAAGAGGTCTCCATCATTCTGAAAAAGACTGGAGTGGCCGAAGAGCCCGACCTCAAAGGAACGATGGTCCGATTCTCGAACCTAATCGACGAACTCCAGAAGCTAGTATCCTATTCCCGGGCTTTGGAAAATACACCCACCATCAACGAAGCATCAAAAATCACAGAAAGATGCTACCGTTATCTATTCCGAATGTTCAAGACCTATGAACTAGACCATCGGATTGTAAGCGAAGAGGAATATCAGAAACTCAAGCACGAGGTAATCGACGCCTTTCCCCTTACCATCCTTCGTTGGGGATGGGGCAATCGCATCGGACACCTTCAGGTTTTCATAACTCATATGAAGAACGATTGGATGCCCCTGTTAGAAAAGACAGATCTAACGGAAACTTTCCTGCAACTTGAAGAGCAAGTAAACAATCTAAACGAGGCTATCATCAAACGCAGCAACGAGAAGGCAAACATCGAGCCAGCACACGCAAACCGCGTGATGCTTGAACTCTTCAGCACCTATTCGCTTATAACTCTCTACATCGAGGCATGGAGCAATACTATGGACGATGATCCTTTGCTCCAACAACGACATCAGAAGGCCAGCGATGCTCTCAACCAGATCAACGAATTGATCAGTTCCTACAAGCGTAGCCTCGCAGTTGCCCGCAGCAATCGCAAGAGAGTCTATAAGAAGAACGATTATTTCACCATTACAGAGGAGTAAAGAAATCCACACCGTTGTTAACAAACCCGTGGATAACTCCGTTGACAACCCGGTGCATTACTTCATTCCAGCAATAACAACCAACATAAACGAAAAAAAGAAGTGGAGGGAAAACCCTTCACTTCTTTTCTTTATTTTTCAGATTAATTTACTTGAAAAGCATTGGAGCCATATCCTTCAAAGCACGACGCCAGGTGAGGAACTCGTGGCCAGTACCAGGAGAGACATGACCCTTGGCATTGTAGCCAGCAGCCTTCAGATCCTCGATAGCAGCCTTCACACCATCTGGATTCTCCTTACCACCCGTGCTGATGAAGATACCCTTTGGCTGAACAGCAACCGACTCGAGTTCGCTTGAACGATAGAGACCACCCGAGAGAAGACCCCAGTAACCGAAGACCTCAGGACGACGCAAGGTGATAAGACGAGTCTCGACACCACCCATTGAGAGACCAGCCATAGCGCGATGCTCACGATCAGCAATGGTCAAGAAGTTCTTATCGATAAATGGAACGAGCTCATCAACGAGCTTGGTCTCAAACTCCTTGGCAGTAAACTGTCCGATGGTACCGAACTTGATGTTGTTAGTCTCGCCATAGGTCATAACAATGATGAATGGATCGATAGCACCCTCAGCGATGAGGTTATCCATGATAAGACCAGCGTGACCCTGTGAGCTCCATGCGGTCTCGTCCTCGCCCCAACCATGCTGGAGATAAAGAACTGGATAACGCTTCTGCTTGCCCTTAACGAGCTTGCCATAGTCGGCAGGGGTGTAAACCATAGCACGCTTGAACTCCTTGTAAGACTCACTCCAGAACAGCACATCCTGAATAGCACCATGCTTCACATCCTTGACGGCATAGAAGTCGGCATCGTGAGCTGGAATCTCGATACCTGACTCCCAACGTACCGAGCCATAATAGTTCTTGGCACCTGGATCATTAACCACGCCACCATCGATGGTGAGGTGATAGTAGTGGAAACCTTCGTCCATTGGAGTTTCGGTCGTGCCCCACCAGAAGCCATCCTTGCCCTTGTGGAGAACAGTACCGCCGTGACCGCCCAAACCAAGGCTTACGATCACAGACTTAGCCTGTGGAGCCTCGATGCGGAAACGGGCATAACCCTGGCTGTTGACCATAGGATACTCCTGCCCTGGCTGATTGAGCTCCGATGGCTTGAAGTCCTCCTTGATCACAGCATTATCGATGGCAGGGTCGAACTCCTTGACGGCAAAGTAAGCCTGCTTCTCCTTGAGATCCTTGTCGAAGAGCAAAGGATAGTTGGCAGTACCCACCCAAGAGTCACGATCCGAAAGGTTCCAGAAGGTAACGACATCGATCACATCCTTGTGCTTACGGAGCACGCGGAACAGATCATTGTACATAGCGGTATGGAGCGACTTAACGTATGGCTTGATCTCCATGCCCTGACGGCTGAAGCGGAGCTGACCACCCATCTCCTCGTTGGCGCGAACGTCGAGCTCGGTGATGTGGATGTGCTTAACCAGACGGCTGTACTTAATGATGGCAGAGTCGATATCAGCCATCGATGGACCATAGACATTGTAGTGAGCCTGCATACCGATACCCATCTTCTCGACCACCTCGGGAGCGAGCTGTGACTGCAGATGCTCGATCATGTCGCAGATACGCTTGCACTTGCCAGGATCGCACTCATTGTAGTCGTTGTAGATAAGGATGGTGTTAGGATCGGCCTCGTGAGCGAACTCGAAGGCATACTTGATGAAAGCATCCTCGGCACCGAGTTTCTCTACACTATATTTATAGTAAGCTGACTGACGGAAAGGTGGTTCAGCTGGACGGTCACGCCAAGCAGGACGCTGCTGATCGGCCATAGCCTCGTTGACCACATCCCAGCAGTAAACAATGTCCTTGTAACGGTTCACGACAGTAGTGATGTGATCCTTCAGACGAGCCAGGAAGATCTCCTTCTTCACGAAATTGCCCTTCTTGTCATAGAGCATCCAATCGGTGCCCTGACTATGCCAAAGCAGGTTGTGACCACGCATTGGGATATTGTTGCGGCGACAGAAGTTTGCAATCGAATCGGCCTGCTCCCATGTCCAGACGCCCTCCTTTGGATGAGTCTCGATTGGCTTCATGGCGTTCTCACAAGTCACGCTGTTGTATTCGCGCAAAATCAAAGCCTGCTGTTCGGGCGAGAAATTGCGGACATTGAGCGCAACACCCATCTTGAAATAACCCTCATAATGATCCTTGAGACCATCGGTAATCGGTTTAGGCTGCTGACCCCACTGAGCAAAGCTCACCAGAGAGAGAGTTGCCAACACCGTAGTTAAAAGTGTTTTCTTCATAATATTTATAAATTATTAATCGAATAAGATTAAGATTGAGATATGACAATCCGACGAAGGTTTAAATGATCAAACAACTTTTTTTATCGAACCACAAACCTTCGGCCGACCTGAATGTACAGCTGACCACGCTGGAGCGTCTGAACAGGTTGCCCCTGGAGATTGAAAACCGGTGCAGAATCGATCCAGGAATCGCGAGTTGACAAATCCTCCTGGTCGATACCCATTGCCTCGGCAGCTGCCTCACGAAGGGCGGCATGTGTTGCCCAATAAGCAGGTTTTGCCTGATTATTGGAATCGTAGAGCAACGGACGGCGGCCATTGCGCCAGGTCATATCATCGGTCAAGCCCCAGATCATCAGCATACCGCAGTTTTCATGCTTCATGGCGATGTGTGCCAGGCGGTAGAAGTCGTCGGCTTGCTGCTGCAGATTCTCGGCCGTATTGGCATCGATGCCCAGATCCAACTCGGTAATACGGCAGAGGAAATCGGCCTCTTTGTAGCGAGCGATGTTGGCATCAATCTTCTTCGAGAAGCCATAGCCGGCATCCAGGTGACACTGCAAACCGACGCCATCGATTGGGATTCCACTATTGCGCAGACGGGTAGCCAGATTGAAGAGAGCCTCTCCCTTGGCGGTACCCTTCGCCTCGACATCATAGTCGTTCAGGATCAATTTGGCTGCAGGATCTGCCTGATGCGCCCACACAAATGCCGAGTCGAGGAAATCTTCGCCAATACCGGTGTACCAAACCGACGGACGCAGGTCGTAGGCCTTCGGATTGGAACGGATAGAGGTTTGGTCATCAGCCAGCACCTCGTTAGCCACATCCCACTCATGCACACGTCCACGCCAGTGGCCGACCACCTTGGTGATGTGATTCTTAAGGATGGAGAGCAATTCGGCACGCGAATAGTTGAAAGAGTTCTTCTTGCCATCCGACGACAGCCATCCGGGCACCTGCGAGTGCCAAGCCAAGGCATGACCTCGCACATACATCTGATGCTTTTCGGCAAAGTCGATCAGAGCATCGCCACTGTCATAGCTGAAATCATCGCGATTAGGTTCGGTAGCATCGAACTTCATTTCGTTTTCAGCAACCACCGCATTGAACTGGTTCGCAATCAGCTTTGTACGAGCGTTATTTTCGTTCCAGAGTTCCAGACGATAAACCGGAGCACAAGTGCCCACATAGTTCGACATTGACTCGGCAAAGCTGCGCAGAGGAGTCGTATTTTTCTGCTCGGCAGCCAGATCGAGAACGACCTCATCCTCCTCCTCTTCGTCGAGCACATTGTCATCATCGTTAGCATCGCCCTGACCCGAATATTCGAGCGAGGTGACTCGAGCCACGACACGGAATCCGCTGTCAGTCGCCCTTTGCTCGACCTTCCAGCTATACGCCATCGGGTAAAGCACCTTGAACTTCCACTCCACATCACCGTAGCTCTCCTTGCCCGTAGCGGTAAGCAGCGTGAACTCATCGCCGACCTGCAACTCGGCACCCTCCAGCAATTCGATGCTCAGGCGAGGCATACGCTCCGATGTTGCAAAATCCTGCTGGATATTATAGTAAGAGATTGCGCCATTCACAGTCAGTTGGTCGTAATCGGCAGCTGAAGCAATCTGCATCTGCAGCGTTGACATCGGACGAACAATCAGTTTCAGCGACTTATTGGCAGCATAATCAGCAATCGTCAGGTGGCCAATGCCATCGTCACCCGGTTCGACCGAGCCATAGACATTGGTCGAAGTGGCAATACTGCCCGTGCCACCGATGGATGTTCCCAGCATGACATTCACGCCAACGGTCGAAGCATCGGCCGGGGTGCCCGTACTACCCGACAGCTTACCCGTCTGGGCAGCTGCGGCATCGTTGTTGAACAGCACACGCCCCTCCAACACACGCACACCTCCCGAAATGAGGTTCGTATTGCCTGTGATCCGGTAAGTGCCTTTACCCTCCTTGATAAGTCCCAACGGCATCTTCTTGTTATCGCTGTTAGGCGCAATGCGACCTGCCAATACGGCATCGCGGTCGCTGCCACCAATCAGATAATAGTTGCCAACGCCATCCTTCGACTTGTAGTAGCCGGAAAGGGTACTTCCTGCCTCTGTCTGCAAATGGCCGATGCAAGCACCACGGTTACTGCTACTGCCATCGATGGTGAGAGTGGCGCCCTTATGCAAGGTGACATTCGAATGTCGGAAGGTGACATTCATTCGTCCGTCGGCAGCTTCATCCTGCGCCTTCTCCGGATTCATGGTCTTGCCATTCACCGCAAGCACAAGACCATAGAATCCATTGCTGCCAGAATATTTGGTATGCGGATAGACATGAACATCGCCCGTAAATCCGTTCCAATCGGGATAAGCCTTATCCTTCTCGCCCAAATAGGTTCGTTCACCGCCCGAATAGATATTCACCTCGCCCTGACCAATGACCGAAGGGTTGAAATTGCTGTATCGAGCCGTGTAGAAGGTTGCTTTGGCACCTACCAGCACATTCAGTTTGCCATTATACGACTTATAGGCATCGGCGCTGTTCTGTCCGCCGAAGTCGATGACCGTATCATTGGCCACCACTACATAGTCTTCGTACAGATCCTTGACGGCAATATTGTCGATGAGATAATCCGAATTATCGGAGTTGAAACCCATGGCCAGAATCGCTCCGTTCGGGCTCTTTGTCTTGTCGAACCAGTAGGTACGGCTCTGCCACTGTGCCTTGTTGCCCTGGTGCGGATAGCCATCGTCGCCATACAGCAATGCCGAACCCTGATAAACCTGCACACCCTTATAGTCGTTATTATCGGAGGCAGTACGATACAGGTCGAAAGTCACAAAGTCTTTCTTTTGGATCAAGGCAGTTCCCTGCAGATCGGCAGGCAACTTGGCGCCATAGAAGGTTCCCCATCCATTGACCTTGACATGCAACACCTTGTTTTTGCTATTGGCAGGATCGAGTTCCACCTTGCCGGTTCCGCTGGGTGTATTACCCCAAACGTTCCACAACTGGAGGGTTTGACCCACCTCATAAGACTCAAAATCCTCCACTACCACAGCTTGTGCCGTGATAGCGGAGAATAGTATAGAGGAAAGAAATAAAAACTTTATTTTCATTTATCTGCTGGGAAGGGTGACTTTGATCTTGCCACCCGTCTGTTGAGTTGAATAATAGAAGACAGCGTAACGGGTACCCATAAAGAGACGACGATAATCGAAGCGCATCTGATAAGACTGTCCAATCTGATGCCAGGTCTTGCCGGCATCGATACTATAATGGAAGGTTGCCATATCATGTGCACCCGGACGGAAATCGCCATTCATCACAAGACGGATATCTTTTGCCTTCGAGCCAGGTACCTTGACCCGTTCGAGCTCCTTGCGCTGCACATCGGTAATCTCCTTCATATCGCGACCAAGCTGCACATTCTCCTCTCCGAAGACGAGGTCGAAACCCTTGGCTGTGCGTTCAAGGCAAAGCACGCCAGCATCGCCATTGAAGGCCGCAAGACCTGCCTTATCCCCCGCCTTCATGCCACGGATATCGAAGCAGACAGTATCGGTACAGGTAGGACCCCACGTACGCCAGGTAATGGTATTGCGAGCATCGAAGATACTATTGGCCTTCTTGGCAGCAGTCAGCTCAACCCAACGACCCGGCTGCGTCAATGAACCAGTTTCGGTCTTGATTGCCTCGGCAATATAATTATGGTTCCACTGGTAGTCACGCTTCACCATCTCGGGGAACGAGGTAGGGACGACCGCATCCTGAGACACGCGCAACGAGACACTATCGGGAATCAAACCATCGCCTCTGGTTCCAAGCACCGGCCAGCCATCAATCCAGGAACAGGGTTCGATGGTGAGAATACGACCTACGCCGCCACGATCCTGGAAGATTATGCCATACCATTCGCCATGTTTGCCATCGACGATGGTACCCTGTCCGGCATAAGGGAATCCGCCGAAGCCTGACTTGAGAATCACATGCATCTCGTAAGGGCCATCGATGGTAGCAGAACGATAGGCCAACTGCTGTCGGCCGGTACGCGGCCATGAAATATTCAGCAAATAGTACATACCATCGTGCTTGACCACGCGGCTGCCTTCGTGCAAGCCTTCAGGACGATCCTTGAGAACAAGTTTCTTGCGAGGACCAATCTCCTCGGTCAAATCGGCATTCAACTCGACAACGCTGATGTCGCCCGAACCCCAATAGACATAAACGCGATCATCGTCGTCGAAGAAGAGCGAAGCGTCGTGATAGGCAGGAAGGCGGCTGTGTAAGGTCCAACCCTTGGCTGGATCATCGGTCTTGAACACCATTGACTTGTGAGGACGGTCATTGGCTACGAACAATGCCCAGAAGGTACCTTTGTGATAACGGATGGTTGTTGCCCACTGACCTCGGCCATAGACAGTTCCGCCCTCCATATCATAATTAGGAGTATCGTTGATGCTGTCGAACAGGTAAGAAACCACCTCCCAATGAACAAGATCATTGGAACGCATGATAGGTCCACCAGGGAACATGTGCATGGTCGTGGTGACAAGGTAATAATAGTCACCTACACGAATAATATCTGGATCCGGAAAATCGCTCCACAAATAAGGGTTAGCAATCTGGATAGTCTTTTCCTGAGAAAAATCTCCTACCGGATTCTGGGCATAACCCAGAACCGATAGAAGCGATAAGGTTAAAACGGTACAAATGTGTGTGAATGTTTTTTTCATTTTCTTTTAAACCCCAAAAAAAATTTAATAACATGAAACTTTAATCAAACAGAAACAAACTATATTTTTCTCAACGTATAACAAATTTCTGAGACTTCGACAAATAGAAACCTCCTCGTTGTGGAGTTTCTACCGGTCGTCCAATCACGTCGTACAGGACTTCCGGCACTTCATCATTGTCCGGGATCAGAGTCAAGCCCGTCTCTTCGGCATAATCAGAACGATTGGTCAAATACAACTTATCGATATAAATAGGTGTATTGCCATAGCTCCAGAATCCTGCAATGTAAATATGCGACGGATCAACTTTGACATTCGATACCGAACCGTTGACAGTGCGATACATGCTCTTTAGACTGACAACGACACGAGTACTGCTTCCAACACTCTTCTGGTAGCAATCGGTCCAGTAGTTGTTCTCGTCGAACATGCGGAACGACCAACTTGATGAAGCAGGGGCCTTCTTCAACTTAATGACCAGATATTTCCACTTGGAGAGATCAAGTCCACCGCCAAACTGCCATCCACCAAATCCATACTGACCGGTGACAAGGCAACCTGAGCCGGCATCAAAGGCTCCCGTCTCCCAGATGCTCGGATTGAGCCCCGTTTCGGTTTCTGGGAAATACATCGTTTTGAGCGACAAGGTATCTTCGAACTTCCAGTTCGGATCAGCATACTCCTTGAACCAGCGGTAAATCGGACGGACGCAAGCCTCTGGATCGGTCAGGAAAGTCTTTCCATCGGGAGCTGAATCAACATACTTTGCCAAATGTTCCGGACCCGTAAAGAGCATCCAGGAGGCATTGCCTGTCTTATCGACAATATACTTGAAGTTTGCTCCGAAACCGACTCCTCCAGCAACACCTGTCGTAGCTTTTCCCCATGAGCAGTTATACTTCTTGGGAGCCCAGTCCATCTCGGTAATGATGATTGGCGCAACCTTGGCAATCGGAGCGACCTGATTGTTCCAGCCTGCCTGAAACTCTGCATAACCGGCGCCATTGGTCACAACTCCCTGCTCCACACTACCACCTTCGGCCTCACTATCCGAACCATACCAACCCGGGTAGCAGTGTACCGCATAGCCGATATTGTCACCTTTGATTGGATACTTGACATAGCCGGCATACTGCGACTGATAACCCAATCCCGGTACCCAGAGAATATTGTTGGCGCCACAGTGGCGGATACTATCCACAATCGCCTGAAAGAACTTGGTCATGTTCTGGTTGCTGCCATCGCTATACGAAGTATATTGGCCGTCGGTTCCCTTGATATTCACAGGCTCGTTCGCCAACTCGAACATGATGCCAGGATTGTTCTTCAACTTTGAATGGCTGGCCACAATGCCCCAGACCTTGAGCAGATACTTGTAGTAGCTATCGCCAACCGCAATCTCCTTTGGACAAACTCCAGGAGGACGCATGACAACATACATGCCATATTGATTGGCGTACTCTGCCATCGGAACAAAGAGTTCATCGAGATACTTACGGAAAAGCGACTCGCTGAAAGCTGAAATATCCGATTCACCCGTGGTTGAGACGCCCGGAGTATTACTCCAATGCGGATCCATGTGCAATCGGAGCCAATTGACTTTCCAGCCACGGGCAATAATACTATCGATCAGTTTCTTATTGTACTTCATACAATCACTGACGCTGTATCCCCAGCCCCAGCCGTTGCCCTGTTCATTGAACCAAGGACTATATGTCTGGCCGAAACCATGAAGATTAACATGCTCTCCATTCTCGTCGCACAACCAACGTCCATCGACATGCAATGGTGCCAAATTCTCTGCAGACAGAGAACAATGCAACACAAGAAACGAGGCAAGTATAAACAGATATTTCTTCATAGTTTCATAGATAAGAATTCTTCCAAACGCCCTACGGGCTGAATTGACGGCGCAAAGATACAACTATAATTTAATACCTATTAAAAAAATTGAAACAAATACTTTCAGTTTTGAAACAGGTTACAAAAATAGGATTTCAATGCTACATAACATCGCTACGATAAATAAAAGACAAAAAAAATAAAGGATGCACCTCGTCAGGTACATCCTTCTTATATAATAAAAAGATGAGAGAAATCCTTGAACTCTTCTATCCGGCAGAATCAATTTTCAGCATAGTCGCCTATCACCACACGAGCAGCGAAGCGATCCTCCTGTCCATTACCCTGCGCCTTGAAGCCAATCATCATGGCAGTGCTCACCCTCTCCTTCAGACGAGCCTCGATCGTAGATGCAACCAAGGTGATATTATCCGTCTGAACAAGCCAAACCGAAGTATCGACATTACATTCTGCCAAGACATTATTCAATGCCAGACATTCAGCATCTGTCAAATCAGAGATGTCTTTGATTACTTCGTAAGTTCTCGTTGGACGAGAAAAATCCTCCTCGTCATACTCGTTGCAAGCCACGAAGGTCATTGCTACGAACATTGCTACCATATAGATAGCAGAAAATACAAAGCGTTTCATAATTCGGTACATTTAATTAATTGGGCATTTCTTAATCTATTCTCAATGGATACAACCAATCATCAAAGTCATATCCTCTTCTTATGGGAAACTATTCCTTTACGTTCCCTGTTCTATCATTTGGGTACTGCAAAGATACAACATCTTTTATGTTTCTGCAAGCATTTCGTCGAAATAATTTTACTTTTGGGTCATTTTAGCACAAATAACTTGCGGAATTGAGTAATATAGTTGTCAAAAATGGCAGTTTTGAACATATTCTTACCAACACTCTTTCTAAATAATGTGCGAGCAGATTACAAACAAGAAATAGCAAAATCCCCTATTTTGAATAAAAAAGCAATCCTCAAAACAAATTATTCCAAACTATTATTGACGGAGTCGAAACAATCACTTATCTTTGTGTCGAAAATAAATAGGGCACAATTCCTGCCCAAATCTTAAAACAGCATGCAGAACAACTTCATTTCAGTGTCCGATCTGTCGAAAGAGGATATTCTCAGCCTCCTCGAGGACGCAGCCAAGTTCGAAGCTAATCCCAACCAGCGTTTGCTGGAGGGAAAAGTAGTTGCCACTCTCTTTTTTGAGCCATCCACACGTACTCGTCTCAGTTTCGAGACTGCAGCCAATCGTCTTGGTGCCCGTGTAATCGGCTTCAGTGATCCGAATTCCTCATCCACCAGCAAAGGAGAGACTCTCAAGGATACCATCAAGATGGTTTCCAATTATGCAGATGTGATTGTCATGCGTCATTATCTGGAAGGCGCAGCTCGTTATGCCAGCGAGGTAACCAATGTACCTATCATCAACGCAGGCGACGGAGCCAACCAGCATCCATCGCAGACAATGCTCGACCTTTACAGCATCTGGAAGACGCAAGGAACGCTTGAAAACATCGACATCACCATGGTCGGCGACTTGAAGTATGGTCGCACCGTTCACAGTCTGGTTCAGGCATTGAGTTTCTTCAATCCTCGCTTCCACTTCATCGCACCCGATTTGCTCCGCATGCCTTTAGGTTACCGCGACTTCTGCAAACGCCACAACCTCTATTACGACGAGCAGGAGCAGTTCAATGAGGAGGCCATCAACCACACTGACATCCTCTACATGACCCGCATCCAGAAGGAGCGTTTCAGCGATTTGCGAGAATACGAGCAGGTCAAGAATGTTTACACTCTGCACAAGAGCATGTTGGAGAATGCCAAGGACAATCTGCGCGTCCTGCACCCACTTCCTCGCGTCAATGAGATTGCTTATGATGTCGATGAAAGCGACAAGGCCTACTATTTCCAGCAGGCACAGAATGGTCTCTATGCTCGTCAGGCCATCATCTGCCGCATGTTAGGAATCAAAATCTGACCCCTTCCTAACCTCCCCAAGGGGAGGAACATAAAGACAGACATTATCAGCAAGGAAGGCTGAAAAGATTTAATCTACGAACAAATTATTCATTCAAGAAACCCGCATCCCTCCACGGGTTATCTCCTCCCCTCGGGGAGGTCGGGAGGGGGTCATCATGGCAAAGACAGAACTTGAGGTTTCGGCCATCGCCAACGGAACCGTTATTGACCATATTCCAGCAGAAGTAACCTTCAAGATCGTACAGATTCTTGATTTGTACAATCATCCGGAGGCCATCACCATCGGAACCAACCTCACCAGCAAGACTCTGGGCAAAAAAGGCATCATCAAGATTGCCGATCGTTTTCTTTCGGACGAGGAGATTGGCCGTTTGAGCGTCGTAGCGCCGAACGTCACCCTCAACATCATCAAGGACTATCAGATTGTCGAAAAGAAATACGTCCAGTATCCAAAGCTGATCGTAGGTGTTGTGAAATGTTCCAACCCAAAGTGCGTCACCAACCACCAGCCTATCGCTACCAAGCTGGAGGTATTTGACATGGCCAAGAAATCATTGCGTTGCGTATATTGCGAACGCGTCATGCAACAAGAGGAAGTAGAGCTGCTGTAATCGGCCCTATTTCCATTACATTTTTAATTATAAACTTAACAATTAAGTGACATTTGAAGAATTGGGCGTATCGCCCGTACTGCTCCGTGCCATCGAAGAGATGGGATTTGAGCAACCTATGCCGATTCAGGAACAGGCCATCCCTGTAGTATTGAACCAGGGACGTGATCTGGTAGGCCTGGCGCAAACCGGCACAGGCAAGACTGCTGCATTCGGATTACCGCTTTTGCAGAGCATAGACCTCGTACCCGTATATAGCGAGTATCAGATCAAAAAAGACTATAAGACCGGAAAATGGTTAGACCCTGAGGATGCTCCACAACCTCAGGCTTTAATTCTCGCGCCTACGCGTGAGCTTTGTCTGCAGATTGCTTCCGATTTGCAGGATTTTGCCAAATACATGCGTGGCATTGCCATCCTCCCCGTCTATGGCGGTTCCAGCATCGGCAGTCAGATTGGTCAGCTAAAACGTGGCGTTCACGTCGTAGTGGCCACCCCTGGCCGTCTGATTGACCTCATCGAACGTGGTGCCTGCCGTCTCGACAACGTCAATACCCTGGTCATGGACGAAGCCGATGAGATGTTGAGCATGGGATTCCAGGAGGACATCGAAACCATCCTGAAGAATGTACCAGTGGGTCATCGCACCATGCTTTTCTCGGCCACCATGCCAAAGCAGATCGCTGCCATCGCCAAGAAGTACATGTCCGACCCTGTCGAGATTACCATTGGCAACAAGAACGAAGGCTCTGCCAACGTCAACCATGTCTATTATCTGGTTCATGCAGCCGACAAGTATGCCGCACTCAAGCGCATCGTTGACTACTATCCGAACATCTACGGCATCATCTTCTGCCGCACCAAAGCCGACACGCAGGAGATTGCCAAGAGTTTGATGGACGAAGGCTACAATGCCGACGCCCTGCACGGAGACCTGAGTCAGGAGCAGCGTGATCTGGTTATGCGCAAGTTCCGAAACCACCACTTGCAGTTGCTCGTTGCAACCGACGTTGCCGCTCGTGGCCTGGATGTCGACAACCTGACACACGTCATCAACTACGGTTTGCCAGACGACGTCGAAGTTTACACACACCGTTCTGGCCGTACAGGCCGTGCTGGCAAGAAGGGAACTTCGATTGCTATTGTCCACATCAAGGAGCGTCGCAAGCTTTCCGACATCGAACGCATCATTCAGAAGCAATTCGAGAAGGGCTACGTTCCGACAACCGAGCAAATCATCGAGAAGCAGTTGTTCAGTTTGGCCGACCGACTGGAGAAGGTTGAGGTGATGGACGAAGAGATTGCACCATTCTTTGATGGCGTTGCCAAGAAACTGGGCTGGCTCTCGACCGAAGATCTGCTGAAGCGCATCCTCTCGAAGGAGATGAACCGCATGCTGAACTTCTACAAAGGCTCCGAGAATCTCGACATACCGGAGGAAAGACCCAAACGGGAACGCGGACAGCGTCCGGATAGAAGCGAAGCACGAAATGCCTCGTTTGCCCGCGAATACAAAGGAAAAGATACTCAGGCAGAGCCAGGTTATGCACGCCTCTTTATCAACCTCGGCAAACGCGACGGCATCTTCCCGAAGCAATTGATCGCGCTGATGAATAGCATGGTACACCATCGCATCGAAATGGGACGCATCGATCTGCTAACCAACTTCAGTTACTTCGAGGTACCGGAGAAGGATGCCCGCTTTGTTATCAAGGACATGAGCGGTGCTGACTGGAGAGGACGTCAGGTAATCGTACAGCAGGCAGATGCTGCCAAGGGGGTTGACGAACGTCCTCGCAAGAAGAAATCATTTGAACACAACGAGCGCCCAGAGCGCAGAGATTCTAAAAAACGTTTTAACAATGAAGAAAACAATAGCAATCATGATGACATCCGCAATTTTGGCGAGCGCATGCAGCGAAAAGCAAGAGGAGGTCGTAGAGGCAAATAACTGGAGCGTTGACCGCTTCGCCGATATTGAGGTACTCCGCTACGAAGTACCAGGATTCGAACAGCTTTCACTCCAGCAGAAGTGTCTGGTTTACTACCTGACCGAAGCAGCACAGTGGGGCCGTGACATTCTTTGGGATCAGAACTGCCAGTACAATCTGGTGATCCGTAATCTCTGCGAGTCTCTTTATACTGGCTACAAAGGAGACAAGAACGACCCTCAATGGAAGGCGTTTGAGCAGTACATGAAGCAGATCTGGTTTGCCAACGGTATTCATCACCACTATAGCAACGCCAAGTTCATCCCTGGCTTCACAAAAGAGTGGTTCGAAGCCGAAATGAGCAAGATAGAAACCGATTGGAGACTCGCTATCGTAGCCATTGCTGCCTATCCTGAGGTTGAGCGCGCCATGTTCGATAGCACCTATCTCTCGATCAAGGTCAATCAGGCCGACGGCGTTGATCTGATCGCCACCTCTGCTTGTAACTTCTACGAGGGTCTCACCCAGCAGGAGGTTGAGGACTACTATGCCAAGATGAAGGATCCTAAGGACCAGACACCAATCATGTATGGTTTGAACTCTAAGCTTGTCAAAGAGGACGGAAAGATCGTCGAGAAGGTATGGAAAGAGGACGGCATGTATGGTGAGACCATCAAGCACATTGTCGAAAATCTCGAGAAAGCCGCTCAATATGCAGAAAACGACCAGCAGAAAAAGGTCATCGATGAACTGATTAAATACTATCGTTCCGGTGATTTGAAGGATTTCGACAACTACTCCATCGAATGGGTTAAGGATCTGGAGTCGAAGGTGGATTTCGTGAATGGATTCATCGAGAGCTACAACGACCCATTGGGCATACGTGGCTCGTGGGAGTCGTTGGTCAACTTCAAGGACTCTGCCAACACAGCCCGTACCGAAATTGTATCGGCCAACGCACAATGGTTTGAGGACCACTCTCCTATCGATGACCGTTTCCGCAAAACCGAGGTCAAGGGCGTAACTGCCAAGGTTATCACAGCAGCCATCCTTGCCGGCGACAGCTATCCTGCTACCCCTATCGGTATCAACCTGCCAAACTCCAACTGGATTCGTGCTGAGTTCGGCTCTAAGTCGGTCAGCATCGACAATATCACAGCCGCCTATGACGCAGCCGCTGCAGGTAACGGCTTTGCCGAAGAGTTCATGTGGAGCAACGAAGAGGTTCAGACAGCCAAACAATACGCTCATTATGTGGATAACATCCACACCGACTTGCACGAATGTTTAGGTCACGGAAGTGGCAAACTTCTCCCAGGCGTTGATCCAGATGCCCTCAAGGCTCATGGTTCGACTCTCGAAGAGGCTCGTGCAGACATCTTTGCCCTCTACTATATGGCAGATCCAAAACTCGTTGAGTTGGGCGTCATGCCAAATGCAGAGGCCTACAAGGCTGGATACTATCAGCAGATGATGAATGGTTTGATGACGCAGTTGGTTCGTATCCTGCCTGGCGACAATCTCGAAGAGGCACACATGCGCAACCGAGCTCTCATCGCCTATTGGACACTTGAGCGTGCTCAGCAGGATGCCAATGGCGGTACTCCAGCCATGGAATTTGCCAAACGTGACGGCAAGACTTATGTCAAGATCAACGACTACCAGAAACTCCGTCAGTACTTTGGCGAATTGCTGGGCGAACTACAGCGCATCAAATCTGAGGGAGATTATGAGGCTGGCCGCAACTTGGTCGAGAAGTATGCCGTCAAGGTGAATCCAGAATTACACGCCGAAGTATTGGATCGCTACAAGAAACTCAACCTGGCTCCATACAAGGGCTTCGTTAACCCACGTTACGAGTTGGTCAAGGATGCTGATAACAACATCGCTGACGTCAAGATCATCTATGGTTCTGAGAGTTACCCAGAACAGATGCTCCGTTACAGCAAGAATTATTCAGCCAACGAATGATGGAAGAGATCAAGCTTCTCCTCAGCAAAATACACGCCGAGTTTCGCCGCTTACGTAGTGGCGAACTTGGCGACAATCTCCGGGCACAAGGCATCGATTACAAAATCATCTGGGGGTTGGAAAGCTATCGGTTGAAGGAGATAGCTGAACGATTCCGAAACGACCTTAAAGAAACTGGAGTAGCCAGCAATCTGGCCACAGCCCTCTGGAACGAAGAGGTTCGTGAATCCAAGCTTTTGGCCACACGCCTGTATCCGGTCGAAATGATGACGGCAGAACTGGCTGAAACGTGGTCAAAGCAGGTTAAGTACACAGAGTTGGCCGACCAGCTAAGCATGAACCTATTGTCGCGCGTCGAATTTGCAGAAGAACTGGTCAAAGATTGGACAAGCAATCCCATGGCAACGCACATCCAGCGTTACATGGCGTTGCAGATTGCGATTCGTCGCGATTTCACAGTTCCTCAGGCAGAGAGCATCGCCCAGAACCCGAACTATCCCATCTGGGTCAGAACTGCCGCAGCAAAGTTAATCATAGAGTTGTAAATGAAACAGGACGAGATACAGCAAAGACGCAACAAGATCGTCAACGCGATCAAATACAAGGAGAACCTCGGACAAGGTCTCGAGGAGGCTCAAAGCATCCTTGCCCGCTATCTCAAAGAGCGTGGCATGAATTCCACGCCCGAACGCAACTACATACTCTCGGTC
Source organism: Bacteroidales bacterium (assembly GCA_045627865.1). Classification (GTDB taxonomy): domain Bacteria; phylum Bacteroidota; class Bacteroidia; order Bacteroidales; family UBA3663; genus Liminaster. The sequence goes on along the minus strand of JAZQOK010000022.1, from coordinate 69,428 downwards.
ATCTATCATGTAGAAGGCCCTTTCGACGTCGATTCACTCCATCAGTTAGTATGCGAGAAGACTGGTTATCTGTGCCGCGTTACCATCTACAACAGTTTGATGCTGTTTGTTGAAGCTGGCGTTGTAGCCAGATTCCAGCCGTTCCCGAATGGTTCGCAGTTCTTCGAAAAGTGCATCGGACAGAAACCTCATGGCTATCAGGTATGTCGCAGGTGTGGAGCCATCCGCGTGCTGAAGATCGATGACATGATTGCCCCCATCGCCGAACAGTTACCGGGCACATTCCATCCGGCACAATACTGTATGTACGTCATTGGATTGTGTGGCACCTGTTACAAAGAGGAACGCCACGAAGTCAAACTCAAGCAGATCGCACTCAAACAGGAACGTGAGAAGAAAAAGAAAGAGCGTTCCCGCACCAAGAAACGTTACACCTCAATCAAAGAGGTTCGTTTGGATCAGGAGTTGAAGGCATTGAAAGAGAAAAAGAAGAAATTATAATATTAACCAAATAACATACATTTAGAAACATGTCAAAAGTAGATGTACTCCTCGGCCTCCAGTGGGGCGACGAGGGCAAAGGCAAGGTGGTAGATGTTCTTACCCCGCGTTATGATATTGTAACCCGTTTCCAGGGTGGTCCAAACGCAGGACACACATTGGAGTTCGACGGACAGAAGTATGTATTGCGCAGCATTCCATCGGGCATCTTCCAGGGTGGCAAGCTGAACATAATCGGTAATGGCGTTGTTCTTGATCCACTGCTCTTCATGAAGGAAGCTCTTGAATTAGCACAGAGTGGTCACGATCTCACCCAGCGTCTTTACATCTCGAAGAAGGCTCATTTGATCCTCCCAACCCACCGTCTGCTTGACAAGGCCAACGAGGCAGCCAAAGGCAAGGCTAAGATTGGTACTACCGGCAAGGGTATTGGTCCTACATACACCGACAAGGTAAGCCGCAATGGCGTTCGCGTTGGTGACATTCTCGACAACTTCGAAACCAAGTACGCAGCCGCTAAGCAGCGTCACATCGAAATGATTGAGAGCCTGAACGATCTGGCTGTCAAGAAGGGTGGCGAGGCTGTCAGCTTCGATGGTCTGGACGAGCTCGAGAAGGAATGGATGCAGGGCATTGATTACCTCAAGAAATTCAAGTTCATCGACAGCGAGCACGTTATCAACAACCTGCTCAAGGAGGGCAAGAGCCTGCTGTGCGAAGGTGCTCAGGGTTCTCTGCTCGACGTAGACTTTGGTTCTTATCCATTCGTAACCTCTTCAAATACCGTATGTGCGGGTGCTTGCACCGGCTTGGGCATTGCACCTAACAAGATTGGTGAGGTATTCGGTATCTTCAAGGCATACTGTACCCGTGTTGGTTCAGGTCCATTCCCAACAGAGTTGTTCGATGAGACTGGCGACAAGATCCGTGCCATCGGTCACGAATATGGTGCAGTTACCGGTCGTGAGCGTCGTTGCGGTTGGATTGACCTCGTAGCACTCCGTTACACCATCATGCTCAATGGCGTTACCCAGTTGATCATGATGAAGAGCGACGTACTTGATTCATTCAAAACCATCAAGGCTTGCACCAGCTACAAGATCAATGGCGTTGAGACCCGCGAGTTCCCATTCAGCATCGAAGAGAACATCGAGCCTCAGTACGTAGAACTGCCAGGCTGGAACTGCGATCTGACCCAGTGCAAGTGCGAGGCAGACTTCCCACAGGCATTCAAGGATTACATCGCATTCCTTGAGAAGGAACTCGAAACTCCTATCACCATTCTCAGCGTTGGTCCTGACCGCGATCAGACCATCGAGCGTAACGCAAAATAAAGTACTTTGGACTTCAACGTAATATTAATGACGATGGGGATACTCTTCCTCATCGTCATTGCAGGATATATATGTGGCAAGACGCATGTCATGTCACAAGCCGTAAGCAAAGGGATATCGGGATTGATCGTCAATCTCACTTGTCCGGCGCTTATCCTGGCGTCCACAATGGGAGATGTCATGCCTCGTCGCGAACTCATCCTTCCATTACTATTGATAGGTACAATAACCTACGTAATTTTACTGACCATTGCCGCGCATCTTCCAAAACTTTTTGGAGTCAAAGCAGAAGTGCAAGGACTATTCAGTTTCATGCTAGCCTTTGGAAATGTAGGATTCATCGGTTATCCTGTCGTTGCCTCCATCTTCGGCCCCGAGGCTGTATTCTACGCCTCCGTCTTGAATGTTCCAAATACAATTACTGTATTCATCTGGGGTGCACAATTCATTGCAGGCAAAGAGGAGGGAGAAAGTCTCTGGAAACGTCTCTATTCACCCGGATTGGTCGGCACCTATCTCTCCATTTTGGTAGTAGCACTCCAATGGCATGCCCCAGAGATTGTCTCAAAACCATTGCAGATGATTGGCAACATCACCGTACCAGGTTCCTTGCTGATTATCGGGTACTCCATCTCGCAGATTCCTGCCCGACACATGGCCGGAGGGCCCAAAGTCTTCCTCATGGCGCCATTCCGTCTGGTCATTCTTCCGCTGCTCGTATTTGGTGTTTTCCAGCTCATCAACATGATCCCTGGCATCCACTTCAACGACACCTCCATTGCCATCAACACCCTGTTGATTGCCATGCCGGTTGCTTCGTTTGGAACGATCTTCTGTCTGAAGTACGGAAAAGACGAGACCATCATGGCCCAAGGAACCTTCTTGACCACGTTATTAGCACTGATTTCAATACCGATTATTGCGACGATAATCTTGTGATTATAGCCTGTAATTTGTTTATTAATTGTTCCATTTGCACACAAATCGCACCGATTTTTACGCAAATGGAACTTTTTTTGTATTAAAATTTGGTTTTCCGCACATTTCTACTTATATTTGTCGCGCAAAAATAAGTATTTATTTTAAATCAAATATTCCCTAACTATTAAATGCTTGAAGACATGAAAAGTTTCAGAACCATCGGAAGAGGTCTCGCTCTTGTCCTGTTATTAGCGACAGGATTGGGTGTGCCGGAATCTGCTTGGGCCGAAACCGCCGTGTGGGATGGATCACTGATCCGACCCTCGCAAGGTCTAGGAACAGCAGATGATCCGTTCTTGATTACCTCGGCGGAAGAGTTCGCCTACCTGATCCAGAATTACGATTACAGTAACTCTGGTGTCTACTACAAAAAACACTACAAGCTCACCAAGGACCTTGACCTTAAGTCCACCCAGTGGACCTTCGGTTCGGCTACCAACGAGCGTAAGACCTTCCGCGCACACTTTGATGGCGGTGGTCACAAGATTTCAAACATTGAAATTGCGCTTTCCGACAATCCAAAGGAGTGTCACTACGGTTTGTTTCCACAGTTGGGCGGTGATCCAGACTTTGAGTCAGTCATCGAGAACCTTGAAGTAGAGAACATTCACTTCATTCGTAGTACGGGTGACGCCAACGGTACCTACAACTGGCGTATCGGTGGATTGGTTGGTCAGATGTACTCTCACTCACGCATCTCCAACTGTATTGTCCACGGCTTCTCAGTCACAGACTACTCAACCGACGTAACCTTGCGTAAGGCATCTCGTATTTCGTCTTGTCCTCTGGTTGGTGAAATCCAGCACAAGTTCGGCGACACCGAGACATTCCACAAGGAACGTGGTATCATGATTGAGAGCTGCTACGGCCACGGAACTTCTGACCTCAGCCACTTCCATGGTGTCGAGGGTCAGGTTTTCTCGACCGACATCCAGGGTAAGAAGCAGTTGGACGGTTATAGCTACAATGGCTATGTATGGTACGCTTTGGGCGATGATGACAACTCCTTCTCTATGTCGCTCGTTGACGTAACCCCAGCCATGGGTGGCAACAAGTTCCAGTACGAAGGTTTCTTCGATCGTGTACGTGGTCATACATACACCTATCGTTGGTTGCTCGATGGCAAGCGTGTTGGTACCAATACCTCAGCAATCGTAACCGTAGAGCCAAAGCCATACATCCAGCGACTCAGCCTTACCCTGTTCGACAACGGACAGGAGGCAGGTTCTGGTGCCATCCTGATTGAGCCAGATAAGTACAACCTCGAAATCGACACCATCATGCCTGGCAGCAAGAAGAACATGCACAATGTTGTTGTTCGCATGTCAACCGAGTCTGGTCTCGATATTGGTGAGAACGACTTCGACTTTGTATGGCAGGATATGACCGACGGCTATAAGGAGGTTGGCAATCAGCCTACACTTACCAATGCGAGGGACAATCACACCTACCTCTGTATCGCAACACACCGCGAACATGCAGCTGCTAAGTTCACCATCGTTCAGTCATTCTGCAAGCCAATTTATGTCTGCAACCGAGGCATCTCTGAGTTCGAGGCTTCGCTTTACACCCTCGACAATCAGCAGTACAATGTTGGCAACGACCTCAACGATGGTTTGAGCCCAGAGACACCTGTCAAGACACTCAAAAAGGCCTATGAGCTGTTGGATCCAATGGGCAATATCGGCAGCAACGTCATTGTCATTATGGGCGAGTACGGAGACCACGATTTTACCGAGTTCCTCGATAACCGTTGCACTCGTCGCAACCCAGCTTACTTCGTCAAGGATCGTCCAGCCTTGATTACTGGTCGTCTGGGCAACTTCCGCAACAGCCGTATGTTGTTTGCTGGTCTTTCGATCAAATTCAACGCCGATGTCCGTTTCGAGCAGATCAACTTGCACGGCACCTCATTCGAGATCAATGAACTCACCGATCAGGCTAAGATCTTTGCTTGCGGCAACAACCTCACCATGGGTTACGGCATCAGCATCAACGGTTACAAAGTATTGGACTACACCCAGGGTATGAGCGAAGGCGTCTTCGTTCCTTCTATTACCATTTACGGTGGTGTCCTCAACAACAACGATACCGAATATGTTCACCCAGAGAATACCATTCTTATTCACTCGGGCACATACGGACGCGTAATCGCGGGCGACGGATATACCTTACAGATGGAGAAGACCGGCAACGTTTCCGGTATGCCTCAGCGTCCTATCCGCACCCGCATCGTCTGCGACGCAGCAAACTACTTCGACCCTTACCACAGCCAGTACGACGTATCATTGATCATCGGTGGCCAGGGTGATGGATGTATCTTCGCAGATACTCAGATCGAAGTGAAGGGTGCCAGCCGTGTTGGTCGTATCGTAGGTGGTAACGTAGCCTTCGGTCGTGCCATCCCAGGCAAACCAACCGATAGCTTCTTCGGCCAGACCGAGATTTCAGTATCAGGTGGTACAGTCAACGAGATTATCGGTACCAGCCTGGGTCGTTACGGTCACATTCTTTATCCAGACGAGACCGACCACGACTCTTGCGTAACCTACTTCTATGGTCGCAGCAAGATCAACCTTACCGGTGGTACCATCGTCAACCGTTTGACCGGTGGTGGCTCGGCAGACATCGTTGGTTACGAGTACGACGAGAAGCACCATACCTTCGACGATCGCGTACCATTCTGGAACAACGGACAAGTTGAATATGGTCGTTACAAGGATGCTAAGGGCAAGATGCCAATCGTTCAGTTACGCGATGGCATTCTTGATCTCAGCAAGACCGAGCTTCACATCAACATCAGCGGAGATGCTAATATCCGTTGCTCTGTATACGGTGGTTCAGAATCTGTATCTAACCTGTTGCCTACCCGTCAGGCAGCCTCTCAGGTTGGTTGTATCTACGGTGATACCTACATCAACATGACCGGCGGTCTTGTAGAGGGTTACCTCTTCGGTGGCTGTAAGGGTGACTTGACCTACTTCGAGAACTCCGACAACTCGTCTTACCCAATGGTAAACGGGCAGTTGGTTGATCGCATGTACTTCTCTCGCATTGGTCAGCTTTATGGCAACACCCACATTTCGGTAACTGGTGGCGAAGTCTTAGGTCTCGTCTATGGTGGCGGTGAGGGTACTTACTACCGCGCTATGTCAGAGACTGACCTTACCAACGCTGTTGATCTGATAGGTGCAACCTATGGTTCTACCCAGGTAAACATCGGTGGCGATGCAGTTCTCCACGAGTACATCTTCGGTGCAGGCAACTACGCACACGTTCTCCGTACCGGCGACGAAGCCAAGCCTGAGCTTGCAGGTTCTACCGAGGTTAACATCTCAGGTGGTAGCATGTATGCAGCAGTCTTCGGTGCTGGCCACGGTAACAAGAACGAGATCAATGACCTCTCTTCTATCTATCCTAAGGTAGATGGTGATGTTCGAGTTAACCTGACTGGTGGTAAGTTCATCTACAACGAGTTGGCTCCACGTTACATCGATCGCCGTGTATATGGTGTTTGCTGTGGTGGTATGCAGACAAGTTCAGTATTGGGTGACACTTACCTGAACATCGGTACCAACCCATTCCCAGAAGAGCTGAAGAAGAATCCTAAGGTATCAGTTGATCAGGATCTGCTTCTTTGCGCTGGTGGTTATGATCGTGACTGTGCTGTTACAGGCACAACCCACCTAACTCTCAATGCTCCTAAGGAGTTGATCTTCGAGAAGCTGCATGGTGGTTCTGTCTACGGTTCTGTAGGCAATACCAGCGTCAAGGTTATCAGCGGTCAGATCAAGTCTCTCTTTGGTGGTAGCCGTTACGGCAACGTCATCGGTTCTACCAACATCGAGATTGGTTTGGAGAACGATAGTCTCAAGAGCAACGACAACATCGAAATCGAGAGTATCTACGGTGGCAATGAAGCCGGTGGTACTGTCGGTGGTAAAAAAGATGCATCTGGATCACACGTTAAGATCAACGGTGGTTCCATCATGAATGTCTATGGTGCAGGCGACGGAAGTCTTCAGAGTTTCAACTCTGAGGACCCCGCCTCCTTTACTAAACCTTATACTTCTGCAACCTGGATCAGTGTCTCTGGCACTGATTCAGCGGTTGCTGTTATCCAGAACCTCTACGGTGGAGGTAACAATGCCACTGTAGGTTTTTTTGATCCCGCGCCGAACCATAGGCCGGAGTTCGGGATGTCGCGGGTAGATTTACGGCCAAACTCAGGAAACATTCACATTAACATTGGTAGTCATGTTCGCATTGGTAATCTCATTATGGGTAGCAATGGCGAACATCTTTTGGATTATATACCATCCTATACAGTGGATGGAGAGACCTGGCACAAAGGATTTGAAAGCCAGGAAGACTTTGAAACATTCTGTCATTCGGTTGATGTTAGCTGTGTTCCCGTCCTCACATTCAACAAGGACGGACTTTTTCATAATGATTATGCCATTGATGACCGCATGAACCGCATGGTTGAGTTCAATACTCCCGGCGAGATGGATGCGGACGATATAGAAATTGAAAACTTTATTGGTGGAGGCAACTGCGGTTCTATGACCAGCGATAGCCTGTACCAATACACACTTCCTACAGGCGTACTGATCAAGAATTCGGTAGTTGGCGGATGCTTAAGTTCCATCATCGAATACACGGAGACTGAAGGTCCGCACAAAGGTACAGTTCGCCGTTTTGTGGGAGGCATGAGACCTTACCGTCACATCGAAAGTGCCATTCACGAACAACGTACCCAATTGAATATTTTCAGTCAGTTTGCACCGCTGAGTGCAGGTGTTGACGAAAAAGGCCGTAGCTGTCACACCGGCTGCAAGATCTATGGCGGATGTCAGGATCGAGGCGTATCGGTCGGTGTATCGGTCGTAAACCTGCATAGCGACCTCATTGGAGAGTATGCCAAAGACAGTCTTCCCTCATTATTTATAATAGCGCAGGAATGGACAGGCGATGCCGGACAGATTTATGGTGGCGGCAAAGGTGCGCAGACAGAGGCGATCGGCAATACCTACGTTAACCTGAAAGGTGGTATCTTCAATGGCAAGAAGTGCATTCCAAACGTCATGCATGCCTTTGGTGGCGGTATGGCTGGTGACGTTGTAGGTCGAAGCAATATCTACTGCGACTTCCAGTGTCCCATTGCAGATCCGATGGATGCCGTAACCCATTGCGTATGGGGCAGTCTTTACGGTGGTGGCCGACAAGGAAGCATTCTGCGTCATAGCAAACTGATTCCAGAGGTCGAAGAACCAGAACATAATGGAACGCACGTGCGCGTGTGGAGCGGACAGATAGACAAAGTCTATGGAGGTTCACGCATCGGCAATGTCGAGGGTGCCAGCTTCGTTGACATCGACGACCGTGGCGACAACCATTTCCACACCATTATCCGACAGGTATTCGGCGGCAACGATCTAAGTGGAAAAATCGGCATGGGTGACATTTCCCCAATGGTTGAAGGCAACGATTCCATCCACACCAGTACCTACGTACTCATTCGCGAGCAACGAAAGAAAGATGGCCAATACCACGGCTTCCCATTGATAGCCGAAGTATTCGGTGGTGGAAACGGCGAATATGGCAACCACAGCGAGATGCAAACTGTTTACAGAAGCGGCTCGATCCCGACACGCAATGGAGGCACCATCAACCTGGCAGGTCTTGAGTATCCGAACGTAGATTCAACCTATGTCGAAGTGCGAGGTGGATCAATCTGGTATCTGTATGGTGGTGCCAACAACAGCTACGTCGATCAAGGCACAGTCGTTCGTATCGATTATAACGACGAAAGTGCAGCCACCCGATGCTGCTTCAACAAAATGCATTCACGCAGCTGCTACGAACGTGGCAAGCATGCCTACCACGCTATGCGAGCCGATGGTGGCGCTATCGTCAACGATTCCGTCGTCGAAGCCATGTACAATATTCTCAGTGTCTTTGGTGGCAACAAGACCGCTCCAATGGTCATTCAGCCCAAGTGGGATCTGGGCCAGGCCAAGATTCACAACGTCTATGGTGGCTGCAACAAGGGCAATGTCTATTACTACGCAGACAATCTGCAGCAAGGCAATACCCCACACATGGGTTTGCGACTTGAGCTGAATTGCCCGAAGTTGGACATCGACAACGTCTATGGCGGATGCCGCATGGGCAGCGTACTGGCCTGTCACAGTTATCTAGACAACAAGACCCATATCTACCACCACAAACTGATCCAGTTGAAGGATTACGAATATGGAACCACAATACACGTTGGAGATGGCACCTACGGACGAATCTTCGGTGGCAACGATATCTCAGGTTCGGTATTAAGTGGAACACGTATCCAGATCGAAGGTGGCAAGATCAACGAAGTCTATGGTGCAGGCAATGGCGAATACGTCTATCAGGTTACCGAAAAGGTAAGGGACCTCCAAGCCGTCTTCGACAGCAAGATCCAGCAGTACATCTGCCAGATTCCAGTTCTGACCGACAGCATTTCAGACTTCGACAAGATCAAGATCATCGAGAAGATCAGACCGAACATCGGTAAATCCTGCATTGAGATTGCAGGTGGTCTGGAAGAATCCAAGGGCTCACGCAAGACCGTTTACATCTCAGGAGCTGTCTATGCAGGCGGCAACTGCGCTACAGTCCTCGATCGCGAAGGACAGCCCGGAGACATCCAGATTGATCTCGGAGATTATATTGTCATCAACAATGTCTACCTCGGCAGCAATGGCATGCACCACATCGACAAGGATTACATCGAGCGTCTGATGTCATACAACAAATTCAAGAGCATGGCCATCGAGCGAAACGGACGCAACCTGTTGGACTACCACATGGATGCAGTAACAATGCACGGTCTGCCTCGCGATTTCCAGCTTCGCCGTCGTTACGACAAGTGCTACATTGGTTCCTTCTACATGGGTGGCGCACGAGGCTCTCTGGCAGCACACGGAGAACTGGCCATCACATTCCCTCAGACCATGACCATCTTCAACAAGATTGTCGGAGGTTCTGATCAAGCTCGAGTCACTTACTCTGATGCCAACGGGAGTGTAAGTTCCGAAGGCGGAATTCTCTGGGATGGCATCGGCAATAAACCGGAGATCGCCCTCGAAGTAGAATGTCCATTCCGCGCCTTCGAGATGCGCATGGACGATCGATACAGAATCACCGACTATCTGTTCAAGAATGGCGAAGACGACAACGTCCAGGTCTTCCCTGGCTGTTACCTCAATGGCAAGGTCGAAGGAGCAGTCAACGTCAATATCAATAACGAATAATTAACTCTCTATACAGATATGAAAAAATACACCAAACCACAAATGAAAAATTACGACATGGCTCCAGTCAGCATACTGGAGGGAAGTGTTACTATTAAAGGTAAGATTGGAGTTTCCTCATTCTTCACAGATCGTGACGACTGGGAAACCACGACCGACGAATCAGGCAATACTACCACCAAATACAATTTCTGGGAATAATAATAAAGACGAACGCGAAACTTGCTAAAGACGCGAAATAACCAATTATTCATAAGATTATTTTTCGCTTCTTTTGCTCTTTTCGCGTTCGTCTATGTTCTGATATAGTAAAATTCTCTAAATATAGATAGCATTTAGGGAACAAAAACAATAAAAAGGAAGTAAAAGGGACGTTTGTTTGAATGGCTCGCAGAGTAAACAGAGTGAAATAGAGAACTCCTCTAAACTCCCATAACTCTGCGAGGGATTATAGACACGACAACTTTATGTATCGACCCTTTTACACCCTTTTTACTCCTCTTTTACTCCCCTTAATTACATACAAGACTATTGTATCGTCAGAATGCCTGCCGGACGAAGATCCTGAGGACGGGAAGAAGAGCCACAAAGAATCTGGTAACGTCCCTTACGGGTTGAGAGTTCATCGATGGCAGCATCGTAATACTGGAACGATTCGTCATTCAAAGCAATAACAGCCTCTTTGGTTTCTCCAGGCTTAAGGCTCAACTTTTGGAAACCCTTCAGCTCCTTGATTGGGGCCTCCTCATTGTCCAACGATCGGATATAGAGCTGAACAATCTCATCGCCAGCCACAGAGCCAGTATTCGAAACAGGCACACGAACCGAAACCGAACCATCCATCTTCATCTTCTTGGCCGAAAGCTTTGGTTTACCATACACAAAAGTGGTATAACTCAAACCATAGCCGAAAGCATAAAGTGGTTCACCGCCGAAATAACGATAGGTACGATTCTCCATGCTATAATCCAGGAAGTCTGGCAACTGATCGTTCGAGGCATAGAAGGTAACAGGAAGCTTGCCCGAAGGACAATAGTCACCAAAGAGGACATCAGCCAAAGCCTGTGATCCACCCTGACCCGGATACCAGGCCTGCAGAAGGGCATCGTACTGATCTTCGAGAGCACCGAAAGCCAGAGCAGAACCGGAACAGTTCACCAGGACTACAGGCTTACCTGTTGCGTGAAGTGCCTTGAGCAGACGCTGCTGGACAACTGGCAGATCAATATCCTTCTTGTCGCCACCTTCGCCCTCCATCTGGGCCGAGATACCACCAATCATGATGATGACATCCGCCTTCTGGACATCCGACAGCGTCTCCTTGAACTCATTCAGCGAACGCTGGCAGATATCGCCATTCAGCATCGCAAAATGACCACGACCGCGACGGTACTCAATCTTGACATCATAGTTCTCGCCAGCCTTTACATCGAAAGTCTTGTACTCAGGCACACGGTTAAAGCCGAAGCCACGTCGCGAGCCCTCCTTCTTTTCCTCAACAATCTGGCCATTCACAGTCAGGGTATAACCATTATCCGATGAAAGGGTATAGTGCAACGGTCCCGTAAAGTCGGCGGTCCACTGACCGGTAATTCTTACCGAAATCGAGTCGCTCGAGATACCCTCGGCAAAGCCCCAGGCACCGAAAGTGCTGAAGCCGATGCGATTCATGTAGGTTACCTTGGCAGGTTCACCCTCCATCTGTCGGTTTTCAAAGAACTCCACCTTCATGCCCTTACCCTCGTTGAAGAGTGGCAGACAATAGCGGGTATTGTATTCATCCTGCAGTTCGCAAGCCTTGTGGTAGATGACTTGGGTACCAGGCACAGCGCTGCGGATACCCTCGAGCAACGAACGCTGGTGTTCCTTCGATGGAGTTCCACCATAGTTACCGTTCAGCAGTTCAACATCGGCAGCATTTGGCCCCACCACAGCAATCGTCTTCAGCTTCTTCGACAAAGGCAGGACACCCTTATTCTTGAGCAGCACCATACTTTCGCGTGCAGCCTGAATAGCCAGCTGATGGTTCGATTCCGAACTGATATACTCCTCTCCCATCTTAGCCCAAGGCAGACGGTCAGCAGGATCGAACATACCCAGTTCGAAACGGCCAGTCAAAGTCTTACGCAAATGGTCATCGAGCACAGATTCCTTAATCAGACCACGCTGCAAAGCCTCGGTCAATACCATGAAGACCTTACCACACTCCAGGTCCGTGCCATTCATAACAGCATCGACCGATGCACTCAGCGGATCAGGATGGGTTTCGTGCTGGCCCTTGTTATAGAAGTTATTGATAGCATCGCAGTCAGTGAGGACAATCGCATCGTAGCCCCACTTCTCGCGCAGGATCTTGATCAGCAGACGGTCGCTCATACAGCAAGGTTTGCCCTCATAACGGTTGTAGGCGCACATTACCTCACGTACATTACCTTTCTGCACCAAAGCCTTGAAGGCAGGCAGATAAGTCTCCCAAAGGTCACGCATCGAAACACGGGCATCGTAGGTATGACGGAGAGGCTCCGGACCGCTGTGCACAGCATAATGCTTGGCACAAGCGTGGGTCTTGAAGTAATTCGGATCATCACCCTGCATACCCTTCACGGTCTCTACACCCAGAATAGCCGACAGATAAGGATCCTCGCCACAGGTCTCTTGTCCACGGCCCCAGCGAGGGTCACGGAAAATGTTCACGTTCGGACACCAGAAGGTCAACTCCGGATTGCCAGGATAATAGATCACTCCCATTGGCACATTATAGAGCGACGAGGCGCTGTGGTCCGTACGGTTCCAGTTGGCACGGGCTTCATCGCTGACGGTAGCAAAGACATCGTGCATCTGCTGTGGGTTGAAGGCTGAAGCCATGCCGATAGGCTGCGGGTAAACGGTGTAGCCATCCTGGCGAACTCCATGACAGGCTTCGCTCCACCAGTTGTAGCTTGGAATATCTAAACGATCGACCGAGATTGACTTGTTCATCATCAGACCGACCTTCTCTTCAGGAGTCAGCATCGAAAGCAGATTCTCAACACGCTCCTCGATCTTCAACGACGGATTGCGATAAGGGTAGATATAACCCTCTGCACGCTGATCGGTTGGAATCAGCGTCCACTGCACGCTCCACGAGAGCGAATCGCCTGGCTGCAGCTCGGTATAGGCACCCTGGCTTTCGATCTCAACGACCTTACCGCCCTTGTCGACATAAACCTGGATCTCGGCTTCATCAGGAGCAGGCTGTCCCGGTTGCAAGTCTGCAAAACGCTTGGTCAGCACCAGACCCTTGTTTACATACGAGAGCCATCCCTTGCCATCGGCATTGATCTTGCGGTTATCAGCAGAATGATCGATATCATATTGAGCCAGGCCTGCCTCATTCAGACGGAACTTCAGTCCCGGCATGCCATTCGATCCAGTAATCTTGCTGACCTCAGCATCGAAAAAGATAGAGCCCTCCTGTGGCACACGGGTAATCTCCCACGGAGCCACCTTACGGGTCTCCTTCGATTCGTTGATCATGGTGTAGGTCACAACGAATCCCTGAGCCTTGGCATCGACGGAGAACTGCTTACGGATACGGATAGGGAACTTCTCGGACAATGGACTGGTCATCGTAATGCTCCCATTCTGCTCCACCACCTCGTAGGCGGCCATATCATGTTCGAAAACCGGAGGCCAGCTCCACTCCTTCTGCGGACTGGTCCAGAAAGTGCTTCCGTACTGGTTTGGGAAGTTGATCTGCGACAATACCTCGGTCGTATCATACTTCAGCGATACGATGCGGCCACCATTAGCTCCGTCAATCTCCATGCGGGATTTACCCACCTGAAGAGCATAGCGGACTTCGGGGTTCTTCTTGAACACGAAACGGGGAGCCTGGGCCAAAGCGAGCGAACTCACCATAGTCAAAGCCACCGTCGATAATAAAATTTGCTTCTTCATGTAATGTAATATAGTAATGGATTTTCAATATATCGGAAAATGTGGTTTAGATCAAGGCTGACCGCAAATCAGAGATTCTTCAAATCATGCACCATCTGGACCTGATCGGGTGCCTTGAAGACGGCATTACCAGCCACCAGGATATCGACACCTGCCTCCTTCAGCTGCTTACCGGTTTCAAGATTCACACCGCCATCGACCTCGATCCAGCAATGTGCGTGACGGGAATCGATCATCTGGCGAAGACGACGCACCTTGTCGAGCATCGAAGGGATGAACTTCTGTCCACCGAAACCCGGATTCACCGTCATGATCAAAGCCAGATCAATATCCTCGATCACCTCTTCGAGCACAGAGATCGAAGTACCTGGATTGATAGCAACGCCAGCCATCATACCAGCCTCATGAATCTGCTGGATGGTACGATGAAGGTTCGGACAGCACTCCTGATGCACGGTCATCATCTTAGCACCCAACTTCGAGAGCACCTCGCACCAGGATTCCGGATGCAACGTCATCAGATGCACATCAAAAGGTTTCTCGACCTCCTTCTTGATCGATGCCATAACAGGGAAACCAAAAGAGATGTTAGGCACAAAGCTACCATCCATAACATCGAAGTGCAGCCAATCGGCCTCACTTCGATTCAACCATGCTATTTCCTGATCCATATGAGCGAAATCTGCGCTCAAGAGTGATGGTGATACTTGCATATTTCGATGAATGATTAACGGTTAAAGGTTATTGAGTTACGGTTACAGGTTTATTCAAAGCTCGTACGATGAGCCAGATACCACCCAGAATGAATGGAATACTCAGAATCTGACCCATATCCAGCAGCATGCCCTCCTCGAAATCCTCCTGGACATTCTTGACAAATTCGATCAAGAAGCGGCTTCCAAACACCAGGGTGAAGAAGCTACCCAGCAGCAGGCCCGGACGTTTACCGGCATCGAAGCGCTTATAGAGCCAGGCATTGATAAAGAAGACAGCCAGATAACAGAGAGCTTCGTAGAGCTGTGTCGGATGCGACGGAGCTGTAAAGATAGGCTCACGACCTGCCTCGTAGGCACCGAGGTTGGTAATGAAGCGGAATCCCCAAGGCAACGAGGTTTCGTGACCATAGATCTCATGATTGAAGAGATTACCTACACGAATCAAGGCAGCCACCGGAGCCACAGCAATTCCAAGACGGTCCAACACAAACAGAGCCGAGAGTTTATCGCGCTTTGCATACATCAGCACAGCCAGGAAGACGCCCAACGTACCGCCATGACTGGCCAGACCACCCTTCCAGGTCATCAGGATCTCTGCCGGATGAGCCAGGTAGTATTCTGGATTATAGAACAGGCAATGGCCCAGACGGGCACCCACGAGGGTACCTACAAAACAATAGACAAACAGAGTATAGACACGCTCCGGATTCTTTCCATCAAGTTTGTAGTATTTCTCCATCAGTTTAACACCAATGGCAAAACCCACAATAAACATCAAAGCATACCAACGCAGCGCAAACGCACCAAGCTGGAAAATGATGGGATGAGCAGTCCAAGTGATTGAATCAAACATGGTTTATAGTATTTACGCCGCGAAGATAGCCATTTTTTGTGTAACTTCAAAGATTTTTTTGAAAATTATTTGGTTATTCGACAAAAACAATCTATCTTTACACCCGAAAGTAACATATTATATAATACGCGCGCGATGGAAGAGGCTCTCTCTCTTTACGAACTCAACAGGATGGTTGCATTAACCATCTCTGAAAACTTCGGCACACCCCTTTGGGTAACTGCCGAAATAGCCTCGTTGAATGTAGCGAGCAACGGACACTGTTACCTCGAACTTATCGAGAAGAACAGCAAGACAGGCTCGACTACAGCCCGAGCCAAAGCCATGATCTGGGCCAATCGCTGGTGGTTGGTCAAAGAGACCTTCGAACAGGGAACCGGGCAGATGCTCCAAGCAGGCATGAAGGTGATGGTACAAGCCATGGTCAACATGCACGAGGCCTATGGCTACTCGCTCGTCATACAGAACATCGAACCCAACTATACCTTAGGTGAGATGCAGCGCAAACGCATGGAGATCATCCAGCGACTGACAGACGAGGGCATGATCGACCTCAACCGGGGCATTCCTCTGACCCGTCCCACTCAGCGCATCGCCATCATCAGTGCCAACACAGCTGCAGGCTATGGAGACTTCTGCCATCAACTCGAGAACAATGAGTATGGACTGAAGTTCTACACACATCTCTTCCCAGCACAGATGCAGGGAGAACAGACCGAGGCATCGGTCATTCAGGCGCTCAACCGGATTTACGAACACCAGGAATTGTTCGACGTAGCCGTCATCATTCGTGGTGGTGGTTCGGTGGTCGACCTGAACAGTTTCGACAGCTACGAGCTGGCGCTCAACATCGCCAACTTCCCCTTGCCCGTCATCGTAGGCATTGGCCACGAACGCGACAACACAGTGCTCGACAGCGTAGCCCATCTCTCGGTTAAGACACCAACTGCCGCAGCGGCCTTCCTCATCGAACGCATGGCAGACGAACTCTCCCACATCGACGAACTACAGAACAGCATGCTCGACAGAACCCAGGGACGCATCGAACGCGAACAACTCCTGCTGGACCACTACAGCAACGTCATCCAGGGCACCCACATCCGCTTGGGTCAGCAGCTTAACCAGCTAACCTTGCTCCAGGAACGTATAACCCTGCTGCTGCACCATCGCATGGAGGCAGAGCGTCAGCAACTTGACTTTGCCCAACGGACTATCCAGATGGCCCAGCCCGACAACATCCTCCGTCGTGGCTTCAGCATCACCCGTCTGAATGGCAAAGCCGTCAAAGAGGCGACTCAGGTTCAGTCTGGTGACATCATCGAAACCCAGACCGCCGCAGGAACGATTCGTTCCGAAGTCCGATAAATCGAAAATCGCACAATCGTAAATCGAAATATTCGCCAATCAAAAAAAGGTGTGACCCACACGGATCACACCTTTATTATTTCAAAACTGTTACGTTTCAATTAGAGAGCTGCAACAGCCTCAGCGAACTTAGCGAACTCAGCGTCGTTAGCAGCCTTAGCCTTGAGGCTAGCGTCAGCCTTAACAGCGTCCTTGAGGTTGCTTGCTACAGCAGCAGCATTGTTAGTGCGAGCAGCAACTACAGCGAGGAGGTAAGAAGTAGTAGCGTTCTTCTTCTCAACACCCTCGAGGGTAGCCTTAGCGTCGCTGTACTTAGCAGAGCAGATCTGAGCTACAGCGAGGTTGTTGCACTTCTTGCCACCGAAAGCGTTGATAGCCTGAGCGTACTTGCCCTGACGAACAAGGAGAGTACCATAAGCCTCACCGTACTCCTCACAAGAGGTAGCCTTGCCGAGGTAGTTCTCAGCAGCAGCGAGATCACCATCGTTCAAAGCGATCAAACCGAGGTTCATGTTAGCCTGAGCGTTGTTAGCGTCCTTAGCAACGATAGCCTCCCAAGCAGCCTTAGCCTCAGCAAGCTTGCCCTGGTTGAAGAGGATACCAGCGGTGTTGTTAGCAGCGCGGAAGTCCTCAGGGAAGCGGTTAGAAGCGATACGGTAGGTATTGAGCTTCTCAGCATCAGCACCCTGCTTGTTAGCAGCGTAGAGGAGCTCCTCAAGAGTCAATGAATCTGGGTTGCTAGCCAAGAGAGCCATGATCTCCTCGTCGCTGTGACCGATATTACGAACGGTAGCAGTAACCTTAGAGTAACGGAGCTGTGGGAGGATCTCGTCAGCGAGTTCCTTGTAAGCAGCTGAAAGGTTCTTGATTTCACGCTCACGAGCGTCTGGATCGCTGATGCGGCCGAGAACGCTGAGCACGAGGCTCTTGTCCTGGATGTTAGAGTTCTCAACGAGCTCCTTGAAGCCGTTCCAATCCTCAGCAACCTGCTCAGGGTTGATAGAACCCTCCATCTTAGCCTTCTTGAGGAACTGGTTCAAGAAAGCAGAAGAAGCCTTCTCACGACCAGCAGCCAACTTCTCGTTGAGGGAAACAGCACCTTCAGGAGATGCGGTAGAAACCATGTCGATGCCCTCGAACTGACGGCGCTCCTCATTCTTGGTGTTCTTGATAGCAGCCTGAACATCCTTCATCTCAGCCTTGTTAGACTCTGATGAACGGAGGCTGGTTGACTGATACTGATAGATGAGCGAAGCAACATACTTGTCGAAAGTATCCTTAACGAAGTTGTCAGCGCTGTAAGCTGGAGTAGCCTCAGTAGCTGCAGCCAAAGCCTCGGTAGCAACAACACCGTCAGCAACCTTGATGCGGTCGAAGGTGTAATCCTTCTTGCCGATGTGGCCAACGTACTCGATATAGAGCTCAGACTTAGCCATGTCAGGAACATAGTCGAAATGAGCCTTGAAAGTCAAAGTACCACCGTACTTGTAGCTAACAGTCTCGTCGTTGCCCTGAACCTTCTCACCCTGGAAAGTGAGAGTCTCAGACTTAGCCTCGCCATTTGCATAAACCAAAACTGGAGTTACATCAACAGTAGCCTTCTTCTCGAAATACTTTTCTGGATAGGTTACAGTAATTGTAGCGTCAACATTACCACCAACTGCTACGAGTGGGCTTGGATCGCAAGTGAAGTTCTCACTTGTCAATGGATCGAGATCGCTACAAGATGAAGCTGCAAGAACAGCCACTGCTGCAAGTGCAAAAGAAAAAATCTTCTTCATTGTGTTCGAAAATAAATTTAGTTGTTTATATTGATTTTTTGTAATTAAATTTCAATACTTATATCGGCGCAAAGATAATCATATTTTTAACATGTTCCAAATTTTAGACCAAAATTATGCATTTTTCACCTCATTTATGGTACTTATTGCGCGGATGGTATGTCAAAATCTCCTCTCGAAGCATCTGTCGGTCCACTTTCGTATAGATTTCTGTTGTCGAGATTTGTTCGTGACCGAGCATCATCTGAATGGCACGAAGATTAGCCCCTCCTTCGAGCAAATGAGTGGCGAAAGTGTGACGCATGGTGTGCGGACTGATTTCCTTCTGTACGCCCGCTTCCTGAGCATAGCGTTTCACCACGTTGAACACCATCATACGACTCAGTGCGCGACCGAAGCGGTTCAGGAAGACATGGTCCTGAAAGCCTGGTTTCACATCCAGTTCGTAGCGGAATTGAAAATAGTTATGAATCTCGCGCAAGGCAGAATCAGAGATAGGTACGATACGCTGTTTTCTACCCTTGCCATACACCATCACATAATGTTCCTTCTCGAAAACATTCGAGATACGCAGGTCGGTCAACTCCGACACACGCAGGCCGCAACTGTAAAGCACCTCCAGAATGGCACGGTTTCGTTGTCCGTCGCAGGTCGATGGATCGGTAGCTGCAATCATGGCATCCACCTCCTGTAGCGAGAGCACCATGGGCAGATGATCGCCCAGTTTCGGAGCGTCAATAAGTTCGGTTGGATCGACCTCCAAAAGTCCCTCCAGACGCAGGAATTTATAGAATGATCGAACCCCGACCAGGATCCGTTTCTGTGATGTCGGAGAGATTCCGACTTCATGCAGGGCAACCAGAAATTCTTCGACATCCGATTGCGACACATCTTCGAGTCTCAAACCCTTGGCTTCGGCAAAAACCTGCAACTTTTTGATATCAGAAATGTAAGCATCAACTGAATTATCAGTCAAGTTTCGCTCAAATTTCAAAAAAGATTGATAATTTATCAGGTTATTTTCGCTCATTTCAGATTTTTTTATTATCTTTGCCACGCGTCGTGTATATATTTATGCGGTGCAAAAGTACAAAAAAAAGAACAAATGACCAAATAAAATATGAAAATTCTTATTATTAATGGTCCAAATCTGAACTTGCTGGGCCGTCGCGAACCAGGCATCTACGGAGCCGAGACATTCGAGAAGTATCTGACTGAACTTCGCGCTGCCTATCCTCAGGTCGAGTTGGAGTATTTCCAAAGCAACATCGAGGGCGAGATCGTTGATCGTCTTCATCAGGCAGGCTTCGGTTCGGAGGCCAATCTGCGCGAGGGTGCAGCCCATCCATCGGGCGGTATTGTCGATGGTGTAGTACTGAATGCCGGTGCCTACACACACACCAGCGTTGCCATTCACGATGCTATCAAGGCCATCAAGACTCCAGTCATCGAGGTACACATCAGCAATGTTCACCAGCGCGAGGAATTCCGTCATCACTCCTACATCTCTCCTGCCGCAGCCGGCATCATTGTCGGATTCGGTCTCGATGGCTATCGCTTGGCCGTTGAGGGACTGATAGAAAAGGATAAAGGATAAGGGAAAAAGGAGAAAGTATCAATAGAATTCAATGTTATTTAAGGTAAAAATATTAAGATTATGAAGAAAACAAAGATTGTTTGCACCATCAGCGATATCCGCTGTGAAGTTCCATTCCTGCAGGATTTGTATGATCGTGGCATGAATGTAGTCCGTATGAATACAGCCCACGCAACCGACGAGGGCATCCGTCAGCTCATTGCCAATGTACGCACCGTGAGCGACATGATTCCGATTTTGATTGATACCAAGGGTCCAGAGATCCGTACCACCGTCTTCCCAGAAGGCTATACCGAGAAGTTCGTTATCTTCGAGCCAGGCGACAAAGTTCGCATGGTAGGCAATCCACAGGGTGTATCTACCCACGAGGAGATCAGCATGAACTATGCCGACTTCTGCAAAGATGTACCAGTAGGTGCATTTGTATTGATCGACGATGGCGAGATTGCCTTTAAGGTAATCGAGAAGAAGGGCAACGCCCTCATTGCCGAGGCTCAGAATCATGGTGAGATGGGTCAACGCAAGTCTGTCAACGTGCCTGGTGTCAGCATCAAGTTGCCATCATTGACAGAGAAGGACCGTCATAACATCGACCTGGCCATCAGCGAGGACATCGACTTCATCGCACATTCATTTGTTCGTTCAAAGCAGGACATCCTCGACATCCAGGAGATTCTCGACAAGCAGGGCAGTAAGATTAAAATCATTGCCAAGATCGAGAACCAGGAGGGCGTAGACAACATCGACGAAATCCTCGACGTAGCTTATGGCGTCATGGTAGCTCGTGGTGACCTCGGTATCGAAGTTCCACAGGAGAAGATCCCTGGCATCCAGCGCATGCTGATCCGCAAGTGTATGCAGCGTAACAAGCCAGTTATCGTGGCTACCCAGATGCTCCACACCATGATCAAGAATCCTCGTCCTACACGTGCTGAGATCTCCGATATTGCCAATGCCGTATTCGCTCAGACCGATGCAGTAATGCTCTCAGGCGAGACCGCCTATGGTGCCTATCCACGCGAGGCTGTCAAGACCATGGCCGACGTCTGCATCGAAGCAGAGCGCGAGATAGACAGCCAGGAGTACAAGATGCCAAGCCACTTCGGCAAGGTTTCTCCAAGCGTGTCAAGCTACCTCTGCAAGCATGCAGCCATCGCACAGGAGAGCTTAGGCGTCAAGGCATTCATCACCGAGAACCACACCGGCTATGCCTCACGTATGTTGGCCAGCTATCGTGCCAAGGGTCCAATCTTCGCTCTCTGTCATGACATGAAGGCCGTACGTCTGTTGGCCCTCAGCTATGGTGTCAAGCCAAAGTTGGTCGAGGCTTCCGACAATCACTTCCTCTACATGGGTCTTTCGGAACTCGTACACAGCGGTCTGGTTGCCAAGAGCGACCTGTTGGCTTACCTTTGGAGTGCTACTGAGCAGGGTATCTCTTCGCTTGAGATCAACAAGGCTGAGAAAATTTTGCGCGAGGCATAATGAATTACGAAGAGACAGCAGATGCGCTGGATGAATATGTGCTCCAACACATAGATCCAGAACCTGAGGTGTTGCACCAGGTGCAGCGTCTCACCCATCTGCGTCTCACCTATACACGAATGTGCAGCGGACATCTGCAAGGCCGCATGCTGAAGATGCTATGCAGTCTGACAGGTGCCCACCGCATTCTTGAATTAGGGACCTTCTCTGGTTACAGTGCCATCAGCATGGCCGAAGCTCTTACTCCCGATCCTGAAAATGGAGAAGAGACGTTACACACCATCGAGGTGTTCGACGAGTTGGAGGATTTCATCCTGGAGAACCTCGACCGCGCCGGAGCCCTAGGCAAGAAGATTCATTTGCACTTAGGCGATGCCCTCGAGCTCATTCCAACCATCAGCTGTGAGGTTCAGAAACCGTGGGACGTCTGTTTTATAGATGCCGACAAGCGTTGCTACAAGGAGTACTACGAATTGGTTCTCCCCTACGTACGTCGCGGTGGACTGATTCTGGCCGACAACACCCTCTGGGACGGCAAGGTACTCGAAGAGCATCCCAAGGAGAGTGACCTTCAGACCCGCGGATTGCAGATCTTCAACGACTACGTAGCGCAAGACCCTCGTGTCGAGAAGGTGATTCTTCCGATGCGCGATGGATTGACGATTATCCGGAAACTATGAAAGAGCGAGCCACCCACAACAAGACGCTGACCCTCTCTGCCGAAGAGGAAGCCCAGCTCATCGCCAGGCTGTCCAAACTCACCCAAAAGGCCTCGTCCGACGAAGTCATCGACCAGGTCTATTGTCAGGATCTGATGGAGGCGCTCCCTCTCCTGCCCCAGCAGGTAGCAGATCTATTGGTCATCGATCCGCCCTACAACATTGCCCGCGACTTCGGTGGACTCAAGACCACCAAGCAGAGCGACGAGAAATACTTCGAGTACGTCATGCAGTGGTTGCCAGCCACCCTCCAGTTGCTCAAACAGAATGGATCAGTTTACATCTGCTGCGATTGGGCCTCCTCGTCAGTCATCTACCAGGCCATGAAGGCATGCGGCGTCACCATCCGCAACCGCATCACCTGGCAACGCGAGAAGGGTCGTGGCTCGAAAGACAACTGGAAGAACGGTATGGAGGACATCTGGTATGGTGTGATGGATGCCAAGCAGTTCTATTTCGATGTCGAAGCGGTCAAGCAACGACGCAAGGTACTGGCACCTTACCGCAGCACCGATGGTGCCCCCAAGGACTGGGAAGAGACCGACGAGGGGAAGTTCCGTCTGACCTGTCCCTCGAATTTCTGGGACGATATAAGCATTCCCTATTGGTCGATGTCCGAAAATACCGATCACCCCACCCAGAAGGCCGAGAAGTTGCTGGCCAAGCTGATTCTCTCCTCCTGTCCCGAAGGTGGACTCGTAGCAGACCCCTTCCTCGGCAGCGGAACCACAGCTGTCACAGCCCGCAAACTGAACCGCCATTATCTCGGCATCGAGATGAACCCTCAGTACGCCGCATGGACGCTCAAACGCCTGGAACGTGCTGCCTCCGACCAGCGCATCCAAGGCTTTGCCGACGGTGTCTTCTGGGAACGAAATTCAGGGAAGTAACTAAATTTCCAAATTCCCTAACTGCATATTGAATATGGATAGTAACAGATTAGACAAAGTAAACCGCCTGCTCGAGAAAGAGCTGGCAGAGATTCTCCGACAGGAAACCGCCAAGACCCACGGACTGATGGTCAGTGTGAGTGCCGTACGTACAGCACCCGATCTGAGTTTTGCTCGCATCTTCGTGAGCGTCTTCCCATCCGACCGAGGCACAGCTATAGTCGATAACCTCAACAAGCAGATCGGAGCCATTCGTGGCGCACTGGGCAACCAGGTACGTCATCAGCTCCGCATTATCCCTGAGCTTCGTTTCGAGATCGATGACTCACTCGACTACCTCGAACGCATCGACGAACTGCTAAAGAAGTAAAATGCTCGCGCTACAGATTGCAACACGTTACCTTCTGGCCAAGAAGAGCCACAATGCCATCAATGCTATAACAGTGGTGGCAGCCTGTGGTGTTGCAATCATCACCGCAGCTCTGATATGCGTTCTGTCGGTCTTCAACGGATTTGAGGACCTGATCGGAATGCTTACCTCGCAGTTTGATCCCGAACTGAAGATTGTAGCCACGCAAGGCAAGACCTTCCACGATTCGGACGAACTACGACAAATCCTCGCCAACGATCCCGAAGTAGAGGTCATCAGTGCTACCCTGCAGGAGACTGTGCTTATCGTCAACGGAGGTCGGCAGATTCCTGCTCAGATGAAGGGCGTTGACTCACTCTACAATCAGGTCAACGGCATAGACAGCATCCTTTGGAACGGGCAATACCAGCTTAAGGATCCTGTTGTAGATTATGCCATCTTGGGCATCGGACTCTCGCAGCAGGTAGCCTGCCGTCCCGGGTTCCTTCGTCCAATGACCTTCTATTGCCCCCGACGTCAAGGCAAGATTGACATGCTCAATCCGGAGAATGCTTTCGTCGAACACAAATTCTTCTGTTCAGCACAGTTTGCCGTCCAACAGGCAGACTACGACGATGCTCTTTGCCTCGTTGATCTTCAGGCTGCCCGACATCTGTTGCAGGACTCGCTACTCTGCTCCGCCTACGAACTGAAGCTTCTTCCCTCAGCCAATGCCTCTGCTGTAAAGGAGCGATTGGATCAGAAGCTGCAACCTTATCATCTCGAGGCCATGACACGCCAACAGCAGCAGGCCGACAACTATCGCATCGTGCTGATCGAGAAGTGGATTACTTTCCTTCTTGTACTCTTCATCCTGCTCATTGCCTCGTTCAATATCATCGGAGCACTCTCTATGCTCATCATCGACAAGGAGGCAGAAATTACCACCCTCAATGCCTTAGGTGCAGATGCCTCCATGATTTGTAAGATCTTCACCATCGAGGGGTGGCTCATCTCTGGCACAGGTGCTTTGGCAGGCATCCTACTTGGAGTCATCCTCTGTCTTCTGCAAGAGAACTTCGGCCTCATTGGTCTGGGCGACGGCAGTACCCTATTCGTCGTCGATTCCTATCCGGTCCGCCTCCTCTGGAGCGACGTCCTTTGGGTCTCCCTCTCAGTTCTCTTTATTGGTACTATTGCCACATTAGTTCCTACTCTTCCTTTGCAAAGCAAGAACCCTAGAAACAAGAAAGAATAATCTCTAATTATATTTTCACCCTAATAACTATTTAATTATTTATGAAAATCAAACAATTGCAATAAATGCCAAGCAAAGGTTTGCTTGGCATTTATACGTATAGCGAAAGTGGAAAACCAAGTTTTGCTCATGGCTTTCACGTATGGAGAAAATGGAAACCTTAGCTTTGCTCGGGGCTTTCACCTATAGTGAAAATCGAAAACACAGCTTTGCTGAGCGTTTTCACGTATGGAAAAAATGAAAAGCCAAGCTTTGCTCGGCACTTTCACCTATAGTGAGATAGGTGAGCAAAGGAATGCAATATGCAGATGCTATTTGGGGACCATTGGCGTAAAAAAAAGATATCGTATTATGATTATTTTACATTTTTGAAGCGCCTAATTATACAATAATAAATAATTTAGCATCGGAAAACATCAAATACATTATATGAAATCTAGTATGTATTGCTCAAATAAAGATAAACACGCTACGGTACAAACCGTTCGTACTGCTTTGCTCAGCGTGATATGCATGATGTTTGCAAGCAGCGTATGTGCTGATAACAGTGCCCGTACGGAGGTGCAACTGCCAGAGGTGGCCGGATTCACATTGGAGCCCGGACACATGTATGTAGTAGGTGGCAATATGACCATCAATGCGGCTCATGGCAACGGTCTCAATGTAGCACCTAAAGGCATAGGACAGGCTCCAATTCTTTATATTCCGGCAGGTGTGACTCTCACGGTAACCGGTGCTGATGCGCAGGGCATCGTAGGTGGTGGCGCAGGTATTTATGTACCAACCAACGCAGAGCTGATTATCACCGGTGCAGGCCGACTCGTGGCTACGGGTGGTAATGCCGGAAATGGAGCAGATGGCGAAAATGGTCGGAACGCAGCAGGCGATGCAGCCCTCACGAGCGATCTGCAGGCTTGCAATGCAGATTTAGGATATAGTGGTGCCGGTGGCCGTGGCGGTAACGGTGGCGGCGGTGCCGGTGCTGGTATCGGCGGCCAGGGTGGCGCTGGCGGTCAGGGCGGTCAAGGCGGTGCTCCTGTCTACTTCACCCACAAAGCGGCAGGAGAAAAGAGTCCATCGCAGAAAAATGGCAATGCCGGTTTTGCTGGCGAAGATGGTAACCCAGGCTCTGCTATGGGTAAGGTTTCGATCACTGGTTCTGTAACCGTGGTTGCTAATGCCGGTACTGCAGGTACGGCTGGCGGTCAGGGTGGTCAGCAGGGCTACTCGGCCTACTATAATTCAAGGAATCGCATTCTGGGCATCAATGCGACCTACCGTTACATTTCCGGTGCTGGTGGCGCTGGAGGTGGCGGTGGCGCTGGTTTCGCGGCACCTATGGGTATTGGTGCCGGAGGTCCAGGTGCAGGCGGTGGTGCCGGTGGTGGTTCCGGAGCGGTTGACTGGGTGCTCGAATGGGCATACATGGCAGGATCGCAGTTCTCGGGCCGTGCAGCCTCGGGCGAGGGCGGCGCTGGTGCTGTGGAGGGCGCCGATGGCGCACAAACACGACCTCAGGATACCGGCGGCGTGGAAACCAGCTGTCCGATGAAGGGCGGTAACGCAGGTACGGCTGGCGCAGCTGGCACGGCAGGTGCCGACGGTACGCTGTATACAGCCTCGACTACAAGTGTAAGTGGAGGTAAGGCAAATTCCAACCAGGCTCCAACCGATATGCAGATCAACATCACCTTCGTGAACAATGAGTTCAACACTGATGGTACGAAAGCCAATGCTATCATCGGAACGAAGACTGTGACTATTGGCGAAAAACTGCCGGCATTGGCAACAAATACATTCAAACTAACTGCGCCAAGCAAATACTTCGCAGGTTACTATAGCGAGGATAATGGTCTGGGCTATCGAATCTTCAAGGGCATCGACGCCGACGGCAATGGTCATCTCGATGCTGCAGTAGCAGCGGTCCGTTATGCGCAGAATACGACCCTCTACGCTCACTTCTCGCACAATCAGCATCGTGTGAACTGGGATTATTCGTATCTGAAGTCTGATGGTTCGCTTGCAACGATTACGGAAACCAACACAAACAATCGTATCAAGTATGGCAAACTTGTATTCTATTATCGAGACGGCTCAAGTGATGCATGTATTCTGGATGCAAGTGGTGCTACCCCATTGACGGTAGATGCGAACAGCACCTATCCACTAAAGGGCCACGAGATTGCCTCGGGTCTGATTACATTGTATGGTGGTGAGACAGCATCGAAGACTTCAGTGT
Source organism: Bacteroidales bacterium (assembly GCA_045627865.1). GTDB lineage: Bacteria > Bacteroidota > Bacteroidia > Bacteroidales > UBA3663 > Liminaster. Next base: position 42,126 of record JAZQOK010000022.1, on the reverse strand, counting down.
GGAGACCGAATGGCGCAGATGGCTCGTTTGCCATTACGCTGGCTGACGATAAGCTTGCCCAGTTCACCGGTTATGAGTTCTTCCCAATCATCAACGATGGGGAAACCGTGACAGGTAGCAACTGGGTCACTACGACCAATGCCGACGGCCATGTGACTACCTTTTCGTTTGCGGGTAATAGAAATGACCACTGCTTCCCGCTGGAGTGGACTGTAACACTGAGGGACCTTGCCATCTACCCTCAAACAATCTTCGTGCAGCCTATGTACCACAATGGAGAAAAGTATGCAGTGATCTCTCAGACTATCCATACAGCCGGTATTGAGTGCCGCATGAATGGAACCGACGGAATCATGGGTGGCGCAGGTACCAGCCGTACCTACTCCGGTCATTATCAGGTATGGAAACAAGATGGGAAAGGGGCCAATTATTCGAACAAGATCGGCCTAATTGGATTCGAGCTCAATGGCCAACGATACTATCTGAAAGCGGATAGCGAGGGCAGTCCTGTGCTGAATGATCCAGACGCGAACTATATCTCGGACGATATGGTTACCTGGACGTCATACAATGACAAATCCAACCCGAGCATCGAGATGGAGATGTCTAACACCAAGATTCCTGTGCTCCGTCTGGATGCTAATGGCGGTATTCTGGCTGCCACAAGCCCCTACATCGTTGTGACTACCTACGATGGCACAATCCCGGCACCAAACAGAACCTACGCTGCTATCCGTCCAGGATATGACTTCCTGGGTTGGGCAGATGGCAGAAACGAAACCGATAAAAACGTAGGCTATGATAAGGAACTCACTCACTACACGGCTTCCAGCACCATCTATGCGGTATGGAAAGAGAACGTAGATCCTGTCATCACGACCCACGATGCAGAGTATATGAACGCCGGGCTGTTGCTGTCAGTCTCTGTTACCGACAATATCCCTGAGGGCGTCATAGTCTCTTATGCCGTGACAGATCACGAGAGTCTGAATCTTGCCAGTGAAAATGATGTAGCGTGGGTAGCAGTGCGTCCAAAGGAACAGGACTCACACATCTACGAAATCACAATTTCCAACCGATCGAAAGCTCACGTCTGGATCAAGGCCATGGATGCTGCTGGCAACGTATCGTACGCACAGAGCGGCGAACTGATTGTAGATGGCGTGTTGCCTACCGTGTTCCTCTACCCTACTGGCAAGGTTTGTAACTTTGATGGAAAATTCACCATCACTGATGATGTGGAGATCCAATCTGTTGAACTGAAGCACGAAGGGGGAGACTGGTATGAAGTGCCTACTTCCGGTGCTACAGCGACCCGCAAGGAGTTTACGCTCCTGAAACCTACTGCTGCTACTCCAGAAGGGGGTGAAGGCTGCTATTCTATCCGAGTGACCGATGGTGCCGGCAATGTGACCGAAATCGACAACATCATCACAATGTTCTACGATCATGACTTTGCCCATGGTGTTCATCATCTGGCAAAGGATCCTACCGCAAAGGAAATAGGTGCGCTCAACGAACACTATCATTGTACACACGACTGCGGCCATATCTGGGCGACAGACGAGGATAAGTGCGGTTCATTGAGCCATTATAAACGCAACTCGAAGGTGCAGAAATATGCGCAAGGCCTGATGCGTGCCGAGACCGACGCCTCGTTCCTCCCTGCTGCCTCATTCATCATCAAGGATGCGACTGGTAAGACGATCGGTGCGACCGATGCCAATGCCACCATCAACGATGCTATAACGCTGGTAGGTAGTCTTCCGGTTGCCAATTCTGCAGATTTGTACACCATCAAATTCACAACCGACAAGAATGTGGATGCTGCCGGTGGTGCTACCCTTGCTATCCCTATGAACCCAGTCATCCTTGACCTCAATGGCTGCAGCATTCTGGTTAATGGGCAAGTGACTCCGGTTACGGGCAATAACAAAGTCTCTATCAGACAATAATGTTCACGCCCTGAACTTGTCCGCCTTCGATGGTGAGTATAGGATTCGAGGTTTCTGTCTGTTCCGTGCAGCCAACCCATGCGGCACACGCTGCTATCATTGCAAGGATTTTCTTCATAAGGTATAATAAGGATTCAAGTTATCGGAAGTTATTGATGGCATCGATGATCTGATCGACGTCGGAAGGAATCAAGGTCTGATTGCAAGGCAGAGAGAGTTCCTGAAGGGCAATACGTTCTGTGATCGGGAACGAAAGGGATTGCCACTCGCTATAGGCTCGCTGACGATGCGGAGGAATCGGATAGTGGATCTGCGTCTGGATACCCTTCGTGAGGAGGTAGCTCTGCAGTTCGTCGCGTCGTTCACATAGAAGCGGATAGATATGCCAGACATGGGCAGATCGTTCTGCTGGCAAGGTTACCAGTGGGTTGTTGATCTCAGCATTGAAACGATGGGCAACCGTCTGCCGCATCATGTTGCAGGAGTCTAGATCGTCGACCTTGGCAAGCAGAATGGCCGCCTGGAGTTCGTCCATGCGGGAATTCAGCCCCTTGTAGGCATGCACATACTTCTTCTCGCTCCCATAGAAACCAAGCTGACGGACTACGGTGAGGAGCCCAGCATCGTTGGATGTGACTGCTCCGGCATCACCCAAAGCACCAAGATTCTTGCCGGGATAGAAACTCCATGCCTGAGCATCACCCAGATAGGAAGTGGCTACGCCATGACACTGGGCACAGTCTTCGAGCACAAGCAGTCCATGCTTGCGGGCTACCTGCATGATGGTGGCCATGTCGCACAACTGTCCGTAGAGATGAACGGGCAGAATGGCTTTGGTGCGTGGTGTAATGGCCGACTCGATCAATGTTGGATTGATGAGGTAGGTCTCGGCGTCGGGTTCGACAGGAACGGGTATCAGACCATTGTCGCTCACTGCCAGAATCGATGCAATGTAGGTGTTGGCGGGAACGATGACCTCATCGCCCGGTTGCATCCTGCCTAGTTCGATCCAGGCTCGCAGCACCAGACGCAAGGCATCGAGTCCGTTGGCACACCCGACGCAACTCTGGGCGCCACAATATTGAGCCCATGTCTGTTCGAAGGTTTCGACCTCCTTGCCAAACAGGTACCAACCGGAATCAACTACGCGATTCAGGGCATGCTTGATTGCCTCGTTGTATGGGGCATTGATGGAGTGAAGGTTCAAGTATTGCATGGGGATGTTCGGTTAGAGATGAGGGGTTAGCGATTAGCGGGGATAGATAAACGCCAGGTCTTATAGGTCACGCCACGACCACCGAAACTCTCCTTGAAGGCGATCAGGGAATCGTTGAGGACACGACCACCGGCTTCGTTGGAGGTGCCGAAATCGAAGTACCGGATCTCCTGTTGCAGACGATAGTTCTCGAGTACGGACATGTAGAGGTAATCCAGCACTCCATTCTTCTTGCCCGATGGAGAGGCGCTGCAATATTGTGCATGGGCAACCTGCTCGCTCACAAAGAGGACAACACCGCCCTGGGCGACACCCTCAGCATCGCGGACGACACAGCACAGAATCTCGTCGGGAAAGGCCTGCTGAAGACGAACGATCTCGTCGAGCGAATGAACAGGCGTGGCCTCGTATTTGAGTTGAAGATTGTTGGTCAGGATGGGCCAAAACTCTTCCAGCGATGCCATCCAATCAACAATATAGCCCTCGCGGCCCAGTTTATTGTAACGGTAGCGACGACTTGTCTCGGGCGAAAGGACCAATGCCTGATCCTGCAGGTCGATTGTACAGGAGAGATTGCAGACATCGAGGGTTGCCCCCAATCGCCAGAGTACATATTCCTCCTCCTGTGCGGGTGCCTGATGGTAGATGGTTGGCATGGCTTTGTAGTAAAGCTGCTCGAATCCACGCTCACAAAGATAAGCGATCAGTGTATCGAACAGGGCGAAAACATCAGACGAAGTGGTCTTGGCCGAGAGTATGAAGCCACCATAGGTCAACCCCTGGTGCGAATAGAAAGAGGTGCCACGCTCGTTGGCCGGCAACAGGGCTACGATGCGCTCCTTGTCGTCGGTGAAGATCAGCGAGTGGTCCTGAAAACGATCCTGATGATAGTCCATGTAGGCACGTTCGAAGAGGAAGGTACCATTTCTGGACCCTCGCACGAAGGCATCCCACAGGGGAGCATCATTGGGCGTATATCTCTTTATATTCATCGTAATTGCGGATATAGTCTTTCTCGTCGAATGGATGACTAGCCAGTACCAGACACAAGGCGCCTGAAGTGAAAGAATGTTCGTGCGCCCAGATGCCTGGTGGTACGAGCAGACCATGGAACGGACGGTCCAAGGTCACCTCTCTCTCCTCCTTGCCATCGCTCAGATACACCTTAAGCGCACCCGATGCGGCAATGATGAACTGCCAACACTCACGATGGGCATGTGCACCACGATCCTTGCCTGCTGGCACGTCGTAGATATAGAACACCCTATTGATATCGAACGGCACCTGCACCTGCTGATAGATGTAGGTCAAACTGCCTCGTGGGTCTTCCTCTTTGGGTAGGTCAATTATTTTGCAATCGTTTATTGTTGTCATAAAAGATTTGGGGTTAGGGGCTGTTTATTTCGTCAACCACGCCTCCGGATTCTCTGCTTCGTTCTTGCCGAAGATCCAGAACATGAGTTCAACACGATGGCCATCGATGTCCTCCTTGATCTTGCCGATACTCTGGTGCATCTTGACTTTGTCGCCCTCGTTGACATGACAGGATGAGAGGTTGCTATAGACACTCATGTACTCGCCATGTCGGACAATGACGGTCCAGTCTTCAGAAGATTTGGCTACGCGCTGCACTGTACCTTCGAAGATCGCGCAGGCATGGGCTCCGATGCTCGAAGATAGGGTGATGCTATAGTTGCCATCTTTGGTATAATGCGACAGAATCGAATAGTTCGAGTCAACTGGGAATGGCATGCTGCCCTTGTTCTGACGGAAAGATCCGGTGAGCTGCTGAACCTCTGGCGAAGAGTAATCGAACGACGAACCCTTGCTGGAGGAACCGCTCTTGCCTCCGCCCTGCTTCTTGCGCTCCTCCTCGATCAGCTTGGTTATCATGCGCTGAATCTCTTTCTGCTTCTTCTGATCGCGGGCCAAGGCGGCCTTGAGTTCACGCTGCTTGGATTGGAGTTTCTTGAGCGAAGCCTGCTGTTTGGCCTGTTTCTGAGCCAAAGCATCGCGCTCCTTCTGCAGGTTGGTCATCACCCCTTCGCGTTCCTGGCGGACCAAGGTCAGTTTCTCCTGAACCGACTCGGTGGCAAGACGCTGACGCTGGAGGGAATGTGCCTCCTGTTCGCGCCAACGGCTATACTGACGCAGATAACGGATGCGACGCATGCTCTCGACAACGTCGGAGGCTGAGAGGACAAACAACCACTCATCGTAGCCACTGCGCCATTTGTAAATGTGCTGTACGGCGGCAGCATACTTCTCCTGCTTACCCTGATACTGCTGTTTGAGGTGAGCAATCACCGAACGGAGCGAATCCTCCTCCAAGCGGATGCTCTCGATCTCCTCTTGCATCGAACCGAGCAATGCCTTGCGTTTCGAGATCTCGTCCTCGCGCAGTTTGATGTCGCGACTCTGGCTCAGCACCGACTTGTCGTTGTCGGAGATCATCCGTTCGGTAGCAGCAATCTGCTTGATTAACTCTTTCTGCTGCTTCTCGTAGTCCGAACGGCTCATCTTCTTGGCCGGTGCGGTAGACTTCTTGGGGGCAGTCTGCTTCGGTTTGGCTGCAGGCTTCTTGGCCGGAGCCGTAGTCTTTTTAGCCGGGGCCGTAGTCTTCTTGGCTGGCGTGGCCGGTTTCTTGGCAGGTGCTGCAGGCTTCTTGGTGGTCGTGGTGGCAGGCTTCTTGGTCTGGGCATCGACCACTGGCTGCACCAACGGCGCAGTAACCAGCATCAACAGAAACAGTACGCGAAGCAGTCTCTTCATCAGTTCTTCAGATTCTTGATGGTTTCGAACAATTCAGCCAGAGTTACCTGACGGTAGTTTGAACCAGGTGAGAAGGAGTTCCAATTCTTCTTGGCAGTCGAAGGGGCACTCATCGTGATGTTGGCCGACAGACTGCGGGCACCACTCACCGACAGGGTCTCTTCGGTAGGCATCGTACCACCGCTCAATTCGATTGGATTGGCGTATTCCCAGACGAAGCGGTTAGGGGTGAGTGATGAGGGATTAGCGGATGTGGGGTTCGGGGTAACGACCTGCGTAGCGACGAGGTAGTTCTGATCGTTCATGACGTACGAGAGCTGATATTTCTCGGTCAGGAAGTCACCCTGCAACTCGGCATTCTCCATCGGGTACCAGGTCAGCTTGCTGAAGTCACTGCTCTCGGCCACTCCCTTGCCCGGCACGAAGATACGACCCAACAGCAATGCCTCGAGAGCATCAAGTTTGGCCTCGTTCTCCAACCCTAACTTGGCAGCAGCCTCGGCAATCGGTACACGGGCATAGACCTTATCGACCTTCTGGACAATGGTCACATTCTCCTGATCGGCCTCGACACGAGCTACCTCGATACCCAAGATGGTGACTGTCATGCAGAGACGTTTGCCGTGCTCGATGTTCAGTTTGCCGCTCAGGGCTTTGCCTCCGCCCAGCGAATACTTCATCTTGGCCTGCAGAGTCTCGTATGGGAAGTTACGGGCAATGACAGCCTCGTAACGCTCTTTCGCAGCAGCCAGCTCCTCTTTTCCCATGCCCGGCACAGTGTTCTTCGACGAGCGACAGCCTGTAAGGGTCAAGGTGAGGGCTAAGGTCAGGAGGGAAAATCGGATTATCTTCTTCATTCGTTCAATGCTTTTAAGATTGCGTTATAGTGGAGCATCAATTCGGCCGAGACGTTCTCGCCAGCCTTGTCGATGGCCCGTTGCTGATAAAATTTCGCCAATGTATAGTTGCCCTGGAGGTAATAGATCCAGGCATAGGTATCGATATAGGTCGGCTCATCGGGGAACTGCTGAACCACCTTGGCAGCCATACTCTCGGCTTTGTTCAAGTCACCACCATCCAGACAGATGAAGTAGGCATAGTTGTTCAGCACCGTAAAGTTCCTGTCGTTGTACTTCAGGGCCTGATCGTAGCAGTAATAACACTGTTCGATATTGTTCATCTCGTGATAGATGTCGCCCATGTAGCCATAGATGCGCGAAAGGGTGTTGGACTCTTTGGCAGGAATCGATACCAAGGCCTGCTGGTAAGTAACCAACACGCTGTCGTTCTGATTCAGACGGGTATAGGCAAAGGCGCGGGTCAGATAAATTTCGACCAACGATGGATGCAGACGCTGGGCTTCAGCCGAAAGACGAATCACCTCATCCAACTGACTGGCCTGGGCGGCATAATTGAGCAGCTTCGCCCAGTATTTGGGCTCGGATGGCTTCAGATCGACCGCAAATCGCATCTGAACCATGGCCAGACTATCGTGCGAGATGGCAGAGAGGTAGTCGGAATGCAAGTCATAGACCTCGGGGGCTGTCGGGTGCATGATGGCGATGGTCTGGAAGAGAGAATCAACACCGGGCAGAGCAATGGCGGTGGTATCTTTGGCATTCTGCTTCTCGATGGCAACCTTACGTAGCGTGGTCTTAAGATATTCGGTCAGGATATTGATTTTGGTGGCAATGTCGAGGTTGACATTCAACAGCGCATTGTGCACCAACGAATCGGCGGCACGCTGATTGCCTGTAATGCTGTAGTAATTGGACTGGGCAATCCACAGATAGGCATTGTCGGGATCAATCTTGGCGGCATCTTCGTAGGTTTGACGAGCCGCTGGGATCATGCCGGACTTCATCTGCAGATCTCCTAACTGCAAACGGTAGGAGATGTCGTACGGATAACGACGGATCAGCTTGCCATATTCGTCAAACGCCTCTTCGACCTTACCCAATTCGCGCAGGATATAGAACTTCTGCAGGGTCAGGTTGGGGGAGACACCCTCGAGCTCCTCAATCTTATCGAGCACAGGCAGACAACGCTGCATGCTGTCGATACGGATATAAAGCTCGGCCAGGTTATAGTAAGGTTCACTCTTGTCGGGATACTGGCGGACCAGACGTTCGTAGCAAGGGATGGCCAGATCAAAACGACCACGGTCCAGATACAAGGTACCCAGTGTGGCGGTGTACCAGAAGTTGGTGGTATCGATCTGAGCAGCTAATTCGACATCACGCAAGCCATTAGGATTGCGAGCGGCACTGTAAAGCTTGCCGCGCAGGTAGAGCGCAGGTGCCGAGAGACTATCGAGTTGTAGTGCCTCATTGACCAAATCCAATGCCTCGCCCGGTTTACCCTGAAAATTGCGCGAGATGGCTTCGAAATAGAGGGAGTCGAACTGCAACTGCTGCTGCTCGGTCAGAATAACATGCATAGGGACAGTCTTCTGGACCTGAGCTTTCTTTCGAGCCCAAGCCAAGACTGGCAGAAATGCGAGACAGAGTATCAGTAGTTTTTTCATGCTATCGAAACATTAAAACCCTCAGCCACAAGAGGGGCGACAAAGGTGCTCATCTCCTCTTTGCTCACACGAACCAAATCGGGCTCGGGCGTAGGACGATCGAGCGAATAAACCATGATTTGATGTGGACGGATTTCGCGCATCAGGTCGCACCAGGCAGCAACCTCTTCGGGCGTGGTATTATCGACCACCTTGCCATCGTGCTGACCTCGCACGAACATGGTCTGCACAATCAGTTGTCCCTTGAAACGCTTCATGCCCTCGACCACCTTACGGACGCTGTACTGACTATCGGCAGGCTGATCGATCTGATGAATGGTGGTATCGAAGGCACCATCGATCTTAAGAATGTTATTATCGACCTTGAGCAAAGCGGCATGCACCTGTGGCTTGTTCATCTGAGTCGCATTGCTGAGCACGCTGACTTTGGCTGCAGGGAAATATTGATCACGGAGCGACAAAGTACGATCAATCACCTTGTCGAACTGGGGATGCAGGGTGGGTTCACCATTGCCGGCAAAGGTAATGACATCCAATCCCTCGCCGTTGGCCTGCATCTGCTGGAGTTTCTCCTCCAACTGCTGCATCACATCCTCAGCCTCAGGGAATCTTCCGCCACGATGATCCTTGTTCCAGCCACATTCGCAATAGAGGCAGTCGAACGAGCAGATCTTTCCATCCTTTGGCAGGAGATTCACGCCTAAGGAGATGCCCAATCTACGGCTGTGGATGGGTCCGACAATATGGGTATTAAATATATCTGGTTGAGCCATTTCTCAAACTTTGATTTCTTTTATCGAATACACGATATTATATAAACGGCGCAAAGATAATAAATATTCGCAAATAATCAAAGAAAACACGAAAAAATAGTAAACTATTTCCTCTCCTACATAGAAACCAACCGGATTTCAGTTCATGTTTTGACAGATTTTTAGGCCAAACTATCGATATTACAAAACATCTCTTGCCTACTTAGCACAGATGCAGAACCATTTATTTTTGAATTCGCGAATCATTCGTGACAAATTTTGTTTCAGAACATACCACGTATTAAATCAAAATAGTATAAAACTCAAGTTTTACTCGAATCTAAAACTTTGGAAGCAACGAAACTCAAGTTTTGCTCAAATCCAAAACTTCGGAAGCAACGCAACTCAAGTTTTGCCCGAATCTAAAACTTCGGAAGCAACGAAACTCAAGTTTTGCTCAAATCTAAAACTTCGGAAGCAACGAAACTCAAGTTTTGCTCAAATCTAAAACTTCGGAAGCAACGAAACTCAAGTTTTGCCCGAATCTAAAACTTCGGAAGCAACGCAACTCAAGTTTTGCTCAAATCTAAAACTTCGGGAGCAACAAGACGTGGATTCTTCACACTCCTATCGAGGTTGCCGATGAAGGTCTTATCTAAACCTAGCTTGAATAGAGTCAATTACCAGAAACAATGATAGGAAATATGATAAGGTAGGCATGAGATGCTTAGTGACATCCTCTATGCAACTGCCACCACAAAAGTAAACGCACATCAGCGAACGGATGATTTCGCTGTACTGATAACCGATTAAACGGCTTCTCAAACCGAGTGTAGAATCGATAGTTTGGCCTAAAAGTCGGTCAAAACTCTCCATAATTGGAAAAATTCCACCAAAAGGTGTGATCTTTTCATTTTTATTTGTATCTTTGCCACGCCGTATCAAGGATTTTTTATGTTAAATGTGCGGGTCGTTTTTTTATATATACGATTCATGGCAACAACAATACCATTTGGTAAACCATATAAGACCTCAACAGAACTTGTTCAACTTCTCAAATCAAGAGGATTGAACATTCCGGATGAAAGTAAGGCAGAACACTATCTTGAACACATTGGTTACTATAGACTCTCCGCCTATATGCATCCACTGCTTAAGATGCCTAAAGACCAACATCAATACAAGTCGGGGGCATCATTTTCCAAAGTCATGATGCTCTACAGATTTGACAAGAAGTTTCGCTTATTCTTGTTCAATGAGATAGAAAAGATTGAGATAGCGGTTCGAAGTACCATTGTTAACGTTGCATCTTCTATGATTGGAGATTCCTTCTGGATGACAGACAGAAACAACTTTACCGATCAGAATCGTTTCAATAGAACAATGTCACTTATTGACAACGAGCTTCGACATACTAGAGAGGACTTTATCGTTCATTTTCGGGAAACCTATAGTGATTCCTATCCTCCTGCGTGGATTCTTTCCGAAATATTGTGATACAGATTTAACGTAATATTTAACACTTTTGGCCTCCAAAAGTACTATTCTACAATCTTTTTATGAAACAAGAATGAAAATATTTACTCATTTTTGATGTAGAATGAAATAATATTTGTATCTTTGCACTCACAATCATTTCAAAAACATTTAACAAAAAACAATCTCAAATGAAAAAAGTTTATTTTTTACCATTTCTGGCTACAGCATTTTGTAGCTTGATTTCGGGATGCTGTCAAGAACCTGATAGCATTGCGTCGCTGCCTTCTCAGTATGTAACACTTGATGACAGCATCCAAATTCATTATAAACAATGGGGCAATGGAGCACAAACGGTAATGTTCGTTCATGGTTTCGGATGCGACATGAACACCTGGGAAGCACAGTTCGATGCTTTTCGCGAAGAAAAGGACATGCGACTTCTTTTCATCGATCTGCCAGGATATGGTCAAAGCGACAAACCCCATGTCGATTACACACTCTCTTTCTTCAGCAAATCAATTGTCTCGGTGCTCCATGAAGTGAATTGTGACTATGTTCACCTCGTTGGACATAGTTTAGGCACTCCTGTTTGTCGCCAGACAGCTTACGAACATCCATCGAACATTGCCGGCATCATGGACATCGATGGTGTATATTGCTTCTATCCAAAGTTATCGGACAATCCGACCGAAGAAGAATTGGCGGCTGCTACTGCTTACGAAGAAGCGGTACAAGGTTTCGCAGCATCGTTCGATGGAGATGCTTGCAAGGATAATATCTCAGGATTCGTTCTGTCGTTGGCAAGTCCTCAAACTCCCACTTCGATCATCGACTATGCAATGAGTTGTATGCCAGAGACTCCTGAATACGTGGCTTCGAGCACCATGCACAACCTCATCGACCGCCAATGGTGGCACGGTACCCCAATTCAATGTACCACAGAGGTAATCTGCACTCAGAACAGCGGTCTTGAACCAGATAACCAAGAGATGATGCAGGCTCTCTACCCTTCCATGGAATATACCGAACTCGAGACTTGTGGACACTTCATCCAGATGGAGCAGCCACAGTTGGTCAACGACTGCCTGAAACGCCTGATCAGCACGGCTTTTGACAAATAATATAGGAAATTTCGCATTAGCGGAGTTTAGGCATTACAGAAATGAAAAGCAACAAATGATATAAAAAGATGGAAAGAAAATATTATCTTGATAACCTGAAGGTATTCCTGACCGTACTGGTGATATTCCACCATGCGGGACAGGCCTACGGATGGGGAGGCGATTGGGCCTATAAACCCAGCAATCCTGATGAATTCATGCCATGGATCTGGCATTTCTTTTCGGTCAATGCAGCCTTCTTCATGGGATTGTTCTTCCTGATTTCAGGCTATTTCGTACCTACAAGCTATGACAAGCAGGGCGGTAAGATGTTTGTACAAAAGAAATTGCTGCATCTGGGTATTCCTTTGCTGATTCTAGGAGGATTTCTCTCTACTGTTACAAACAGCTTCGAGATTGCACACATGTGGTTTGTTGAGAGTCTCTTATGCTACTGCCTTGTCTATGCATTGGTCAGACAGTTTGCAAAACCCATCAGTGAGGATTGTGATTCCAAACTGTCGATGATCGGATTACTGATTGCAAGTCTAATTATGGGTATCGGTAGTTACTTCATTCGACAGGTCAGTCCTCAAGACCATTGGATTAATGCTCTTGGCTTCCTTCACATCGAGCCAGCGCATTATCTGCAGTATGTCATGATGTTCATTTTCGGCATCTTGGCAAGGCGGTTCAATTGGATAGAGAAACTGACGGACAAGACAGGTGGTCTCTCCTTGCTCATGGGAGGATTGTTTGCCATTGGTATTTATATCCGGAATGACGGTTGGTGGAATGACTTCGTAGATAAATGGTTTGGCATTTACGAATCCTTGCTCTGCATCTTCCTGTGCTTCGGTTTACTTTGGCTCTTCCGCAAGTATCTCAATGGCACTTCCCGTTTCATGCAGTGGTGTGCGGCTCAGTCTTATGGCGCTTATATCGTGCATCTTCTGCTGATGTTAGGTATTCAGAATGCCACAGACACACTATGGATGGGAGCCTTCGGAAAATTCATGTTCATCGGTATCATTACATCCATTCTTTCTTTCGTACAGACTTGGCTTTTGAGATTGATACCAGGTGTAAAAAAAATATTGTAGTCTTTATTTCTATAGTTTTGGATGAAAAATGAAATATTTTTTGTATCTTTGCGCCCATGAAAGAGTTTATTTTAAGTCAAAGCAAAAGCGAAAACGCTGTTTTGGTCGGCTTGATCACCAAACAGCAGAATGAACAGAAGACCAATGAATATCTGGACGAGTTGGCATTTTTGGCCGAAACAGCAGGAGCTGTTCCGGTAAAACGTTTCGTTCAGAGACTTGAGTCTCCGAACAATGCTACCTATGTCGGCCCTGGAAAATTACAGGAAATAAAAGAGTATTGCGAACGTCGAAACGACGAATACGAAGAATATCTCAAAGACTATAAAGAGGAATTGTCCAATGCCCGCAACAAGAAGGAGATGCAGGAGATTCCTCTCCCACCCGACCCTCGTATCGGTATGGTAATCTTCGATGATGACCTCGGACCCAAGCAGCTACAGATCCTGGAAAAAGAGTTGGGTTGTAAGATTCTGGATCGTACTTCGCTCATCCTCGACATCTTCGCCTCCCGTGCTCAAACAGATACCGCCAAGACCCAGGTCGAGCTGGCTCAATACCAGTATCTCCTACCTCGATTGACCGGTTTATGGACCCACTTGGAACGACAGAAGGGTGGTATCGGTATGCGTGGTCCTGGTGAGACCCAGATCGAGACCGACCGCCGTATCGTATTGGACCGTATCTCACTCTGCAAGAAGTGGTTGGAGCAGATTGACCGACAGAAGGCTACCCAACGTAAGAACCGAGGCAAACTGGTGCGTGTGGCCCTCGTTGGCTATACCAATGTGGGCAAATCGACCCTCCTGAACCTGCTGGCCAAAAGCGACGTCTTTGCCGAGAACAAGTTGTTTGCTACCCTCGATACAACGGTACGCAAGGTAATCATCGACAATCTGCCTTTCCTGATGTCTGACACCGTTGGCTTCATCCGCAAGCTCCCTACTCATCTGGTGGAGTCGTTCAAGAGTACCCTCGATGAGGTACGTGAGGCTGATCTGTTAGTACACGTTGTCGACATCTCGCATCCAACCTTCGAGGACCAGATCCGCGTCGTCGAACAAACCCTCAACGATGTGTGCCGTGATATGACCATCCGCGACGAGAAGATGGATGACCGCAACGGATACAACCGCAAGGACAAGAAGCAGCACGAACGCAACTTGAAGGATCAGGGCCACAATAAACCACTCCTGCTGGTCTTCAACAAGGTCGACAACTACAAGTTCACACCGAAAGAAGAGGATGACCTGACCCCAGCTACCCGCGAGAACATCTCGCTTGAGGAGATGAAACAGACCTGGATGGCACGCATGAATGCGAACTGCGTCTTCATCTCAGCCCGCGAAGGACAAGGCGTCGATGAACTCAAGACCAAACTCTACGAGATGGTCAAGGAGATTCATACCAAGCGTTTCCCATACAATGATTTCCTCTTCCAGAAGTACGAAGAGGAGGAACTTGATGAAAATTGAACAATGAAGAACAGCATTATCTTAGGCATCAGCATCATCGTCGGATGCTGGCTGATCAAAGCAGGCATCGAGAGCTATGCCTACAAAGATCGTTGTGTTTCGGTAAAGGGTCTGGCTGAACGTGAAGTAAAGGCAGACAAGGTCATCTGGCCTCTCTCCTACAGCGAAGTCGGCAATGACATGGGGCTGCTCTATCAGGAGATGGAGCGCAAGAAGTCGACAATCGTCTCGTTCCTGACCGAAAACGGTATTACCGATGCAGAAATCATGCTTTCGGCTCCATCGGTCATTGACCGTAAGGCTCAACAATGGTCGTCGGACAATATCCAGTACCGATATCAGGCAAGCAGCACCATCACGGTTTCGAGCTACAACGTGGATCGGGTCCTGAACCTGCTCCAATCGCAGCAGGAACTGCTCAAGAGAGGTGTGGCCGTGGGCGGTTACGCATACGACGTTCCTGCCACACAGTTCCTGTTTACGAAACTGAATGACCTGAAACCGGAAATGGTGGAGGAGGCAACCCGCAATGCCCGCCAAGTGGCTGAGAAGTTTGCCGAGGATGCGAACTGTGATCTGGGAAGTATCCGTAATGCGCAGCAGGGTCAGTTCTCGATTACGGAGGATGCGACCACGCCACACATCAAGAAGATTCGCGTAGTGACTACGGTCGACTATTATCTGAAATAATTCTTTACTTATTCAACAGCTCTGCGTCATAGCGAGAGAATCGCATCTGATAAAAACGCGGAGCGAAGGAACCATTGGATGAGGCAACACGGAAGACAATCTTCTGCTTGCCCTGAAGATAGCTGGACGGCACCCTGAAGACCTGTTCGAAGAACTTCTCTTTGGTGGGTGCTGTTCTGTTATCCTGCAGTTCGTAATGCTGCAACTGCTCTCCATCGATCAGCAGATCGCACGAACGGCCACGGTCGTTGTAGGCTAGAGCACAGACCATACAGCACTCCTGTCCGCAGCCAATGATGCTATCGCACAGACGGGCATCGAAGGTGTATTCAAACCACTGATCAGGCTGTGCATCGCGGAAAGGTTTACCATTCAGGATACCACGCGAACCGGTCTCACTGAGTTGCATTTCGTGTGCATCTTCGTTGGTGGCATCGCCTGGCACCAGCTGGTCAAGCGTCAGGGATTCGAGACTTTGACGACGCACCTGCTCCTGATAGAGCGGATTACGCTTCCAGGCAGACTCAGTCTGTCGATTCCAATAGATAGAATAACGGCAGTGGTGCAAGTCGAAGAATGGACGCATCTTGACAGTCTTCCACGACGATCCCAATGCCGAGGCATCGACCTCGAACTCCAACTTATCACGATTCACCAACTTGACACGCTTCGGCACCTCCTGAAGATCGCAGATCAGCATCGGCGCAAAGGCGATGTTGGGCAGTTTCAGTCGGTTCTGCGGTGAAAAATCGTGCAGGCCATCGCCACCGTATTCCTTGGGCAGAGGCTCGTAACCGGGCTCTCCCTTCCGGCCCGTGGTCTGCGCTGCCAGCACATTCGGGCCATAGCGCAGAGCGATATAGTCTGGATTATGGGGACACTTGACAAAAGTCAGGGTCATCGGATAATGTACCTCGATTACATCGCCGGACTTCCAGCCTCGGCCGCAAAAGACATAAGAGGGTCGACCCGGAGTCACCAGTTCGGGTTTGCAGCGGACCGGCTTACCATTGACGGTTACTGAGAAGCCGCTAGTAGCCCAACTTGGATGTCGGACCGCTATCTGATAATTACCGGACTTGCGTATGGTAATCTTGGATACATCGCCATACGGGTATCTGGACTCCTGGATGAGATTGGCCTTGGCGGAGTTGAGTTCGCTCGGAATGAAGAGATTCACATAGAGCGTATCTTCGTCGTAGGTATAGATAAACTTGCCGTATTTGCTCTGACTCTCCATACCGCTACCCATACAGCACCACATGGAGGAATTGACTTTGGAGTAGATGCGGTAACTCTCGGGACGCATCGGGGTATAATAGGTAAATCCGCCGGTCTCGGGATCGATGCTCGACAAAAGATGGTTCAGCAGCACATTCTCAGCATAGTCTGGATATTTGGCATCGTGATTGAGCAGGAAGAGCGCATACGAGATCTTGACCATGTTGAACGAGGTACACAAATCCGGACCATCGGCATCATTGATGAGTGTCGACGACTTGGATTTCGGCACGAAGAATCCACCGACACCCGAGCCACCGATCGCCATGGTACGTTCGTTGTTCACCACCTCCTCCCAGAAATTCTGCGCACTGAGAGTATAACGGGGTTCACGCTTCAGCTGACCGATTCGGTTGAAGCCCAGGAACATGGCGGCGAGCTCGTTGGTATGACGTTTGTCAAGGAAGTCATGTTGTGTATCGGAGTTCATATTCTCGATTACGATCTGATGAGAGAACTTCTGCGCGGCCTTCAGGTACTTGTTTTCGTCGAAAATCTCATAGGCATCAGCCAGTACCTCGTGCACACCACCTGTCTCCCACTGCAGGATATGCAGCTCCATGAGGTCGGCATTGAACATGGCTACGGTCTGAATGACCCAATCACACATCTTACGGAAGGCCTCCTTGGCCTGTACGTTGCCGGTATAGACAAAGGCGTCGCGAAGACCAGCCATCACCTTGTGTTCGCAATAATAGGGGACCCAGTTGCCACGCTGGTTATAGACGCGATAATCAGCATCGAGCATGGAGGTCCAGATAGAATTGTCGGGCAAGCCGCCAATGAAACCCTTCATGCCGCTCTTGTCGTTGTCGAAGACAGCCTGACAGTCGCACAAGACCTTGACGATATAGTCAACGCGCTTCTTGAATTCGGCTCGCTGCATCTCGTCGTGACAGGCAGCATAGGCGAACGACAAAGCACTCAAATAGTGGCCAAGGACGTGTCCGTCCATCGCCAAAGCAGGATTCCAAGCGAATGAGGTGAAGGCGGGATGTTCGTACTCCCACTGGTAATAAGGGCTCTTCTCGTCGGTAGTAGCTGAGAGTCCGGACTGGCGGACATAAGGGGTCAGCAGACAGTCGGTATTGTATTGCATCAGGGTCTTGAAATTCAAATCCTGAGCATCCTTGAACGGGCTATCCAGCAAGGTTACCTCCTGCAGATTATAGACTGCCGGATAGAGGGTATGCTGGGCAGAAAGGCCAAATGTCCCCATCAACCCCACCAGCGTGAGGAGAAATTTGAGGCACATTTGGTTTTTCATATTTCAAAGAAATTTAGTTTTGTGGTGTAATACAGAGACGGAAACCGCAATTGAAGAAGGCACTCTGCCGACTTTCGTCGGTGGTATAGGTCTTCATGATGCAAGCCTTTCGGCAGGCAGGGCTGAAGTCCTGCGTCTTCTTCTGCATCCAACTGCCGCCTCGCAGAATCAAGGTATCCTGTCCGTTGAGCAATGGGATGTTACCCTGTGGATTGACGGTATTGGTAAGTCCGTAGCGGTAATAGCTATTGGCTACCCATTCGGAGACGTTACCATTCATATCGTAGATGCCCAATTCGTTGGCCAACTTCTCGCCACCGCTGTGAACACCGTAGTTCTCGCTTCCTAACTTCTTGGCAGCGGAGTTGGAATAAACCCAACCAACCTCATCCAGAACGTCCGATCCGATATACTTGTAACCTCGGCAGTACATGCCTCCTCGGGCAGCACACTCCCACTCGGCTTCGGTTGGCAGACGGAACTTCAGTCCGGTCTTGGCATTGAGGGAGTCGCAGAAATCGATGGCATCCTTATACCAGATGTTGTAGGCAGCAACATCATCGCCCTTGCCGAATTCGTCGTACCACGGAGCGTTGTAGTCGGCATCTGGAACGATCGAGAACTTTCCGGTTGGATCTTTGTGCATGACTGCCATCCATTCGCCCTGTGTCACCTCGTATCGACCGATGTAGTAGTCCGGCATTACAGTCTCGATGACGGGACCTACCCACAAGGATCCATTCTTGTAGACGTTGGCATAGACAATGGTATCGAGTTTGGACTTGATCGTATCGATGAACTGGAAATCGTTATAGTTATACCAGACTGTATCCTTCGTTTTGTAATCGTGGATAGTGTAGGCGGTGCCATTCTTGGCTCGAACGGTATCGCGGGATGTAAAACTGCTTGTATAGTTGGCTCGAGCAATCGACTTGCCTTGGGCACCCATATAGAAGTGGCAGCTCTCGACCTTGGTCATCTTGTTGATCAGGTTGGTGATTACTGCACGATCCGCCTGGCTGACATCGGAACGCCAGGATACTTCACCGACAGGGAATGTGGTGGTCTGATAGCGGATACCCTCTTCTGCATCATCGCACGAAGCGACGATGGAAGGAATCAATACAAAGGCAATTGCGCCCGAAATGAAAGTTAGCTTATTCATATCGGGCGCAAAGATATATATTATTCGCTAAAATAGCAAAGAATAATGCTGTTATTTTGCTTTTTTAACCAAGAAATGACGTAATTTGAGTAAAACGGGCGCCATATAGGCAAATAAGAGCACAAATTTCACAAGGATTCCAAGGATTCCTTCCAAAGGAAGCAGAGCCATGGCAACATACAGGACGACCGCCAGAAGGGTGTATCCGCCGATACTTTTCAGGTCGTAAGGAATAGGATTCTTCTGCTGTCCGACAAAGTAACTGAGGAGCATGCAGACGGCATAACCAGCAAAACCACCCCAAGCACAGGCCATATAGCCATACTCCGGAATGAAGAGGAAATTGATGGCTAGCAAAACCACACAACCAGCCGTTGAGAACCAGGCTCCCCAGATGGTCTTGTCGATCAGTTTATACCAGAACGACAGATTGAAATAGATTCCCATCATGATCTCGGCTGCCATCACGATCGGGACAACTCGCATACCGGAACGATAGTCGGCAGGGGCAATATACTGAAGTATATCGAGGGAGGCCATCACAGCCAGAAATGCAGCCAAAGTGAAGATCACAAACCACTTCATGGCATCAGCATAATACTCCAAACTATCGCGATCTTTGCTTTTAGCAAACACGATCGGTTCGTAGGCATAACGGAAAGCCTGCGTAATCATGGCCATGATCATGGCAACCTTGACGCAAGCACCATATTCGCCCAACTGCGCCTTGGCATCGACCGCATCGCTCACCAATGGATAGACGATCTTGTCGGCTGTCTGATTCAATACTCCGGCAATACCCAGGATGAGCATAGGCCACGAATAGGACAACATCTGACGAAGCAATGCCCCATCCATCTTCCATCGGATCTTGAACAAATCTGGCACGAAGAAGAAGGTAATCAGACCCGTTCCGATCAGATTAATCGAGAAGACATAGAAGGCTTCCGTCTTTTTCAGCACCACGAAGAAGAGCAAATTGAGCGCAATATTGAATGCAATGAACAACAACTTCAGCGTGGCAAATTTGATGGCTCGTTTCTGGAAGCGCAAGAAGGCAAAAGGCAATGCCTGAAGGGCATCCAGCACAGTAACAGCAACCATCATCAGCAGATACTCCGGATGGTCAGCGTAGCCCATTGCCGGACAGATACTGCCTGCAAATCCGAAGAAGACGAGCAGGAAGACAGCCGACAGACTGACAATCACCGCAAAGCCGTTAGAGAAAACGGTATCCGGGTCTTTCCCCTCCTTGTTGGCAAAGCGAAACAGGGTGGTTTCCATGCCAAAAGTAAGAACCGTCAAACACAAAGCCGTGAAGCCATACAACTGAACAGTCGAGCCATATTCTCCCGTTGCTTTGGGCATGCAATAGGTCCAAAGCGGAACAAGCAGATAGTTCAGGAATCTGCCCACTATCGACGACAATCCATAGATTGCCGTATCCTTCATCAATCCCTTTAAATTTGCCATATAGACCCACTTTAGAACAATGTTCCCTGCAATCCGTCAACTCCTTTTTGTGCCTTGCCTAAATGCTTATAAGCCAGAGGAGTTGCTTCGCGTCCACGAGGGGTTCGCTTGATAAAGCCCTCCTTGATCAAATAGGGTTCCAAAACATCCTCGACGGTACCTGCATCTTCGCCCAAAGCGGTCGCAATCGTTGTCAATCCGACAGGTCCGCCATTGAACTTATCGATAATGGTGGTAAGCAGCTTGTTATCGACCTCATCCAAGCCATACTGATCGACACCAAGCGCCTCGAGCGCATGTTTGGCAATGCGGATATCGATGCATTGTCCATCGCCCTTGACCATAGCGAAGTCACGAACTCGACGCAACAGGGCATTGGCAATACGCGGTGTACCACGGCTTCGCAAAGCAATCTCGATGGCAGCCTCCTCGCGGATGGTCATACCCAAGATTCCTGCGGAACGGGCAATGATGCCTGCCAACACCTCGGTATCGTAATATTCGAGGTGCATATTGATACCGAAACGGGCACGCAACGGAGCGGTCAACAGACCACTGCGAGTGGTTGCTCCAATCAGCGTAAATGGATTCAAGTCTATCTGGATGCTGCGCGCTGCAGGACCTTTATCGATCATGATGTCGATGCGATAATCCTCCATTGCCGAATAGAGATATTCCTCAACAACCGGACTCAAGCGGTGAATCTCATCAATGAAAAGTACATCGTTCTTATCCAACGAGGTAAGCAGTCCTGCCAGATCTCCTGGTTTGTCCAGCACCGGTCCGCTGGTCACCTTGAATCCGACGCCCAATTCGTTGGCGATGATATTGCTCAAGGTCGTCTTACCCAGGCCTGGAGGGCCATGGAAAAGGGTATGATCCAGTGCCTCGCCTCGCATCTTGGCGGCCTGCACAAAGATGCGAAGGTTCTCGATAACCTTCTCCTGTCCGGCGAAATCTTCGAACCGCAAAGGACGCAGAGCCTTCTCAAACTCCTTCTCCTGCGAAGTGGCGCTATTGGCGTTTCTAATATCGAAATCTTCTTGCATATATACTATTTTTACCGGCGCAAATATACACATTTATTATTTAAATATGGCATTTTACGTCGAGAAAGTTTCTCAAACTTCAATTATTTGAGCATTTTTTTGGGCGAAAACGATTTTTTCACTATCTTTGCCGCGCATTTTTACGCCTGTATAGTTCAATGGATAGAACAATTCTCTCCTAAAGAATAGATTTGAGTTCGATTCTCAATGCGGGTACAACGCTTCGAATTGCAACCGGAACGCAGTAGAATGTTATAGTGTAAACAGAATGTCTGAAGATAAGAATCCAAACATACAGCAAAACAAAGAGGAACTTGAGAGTCAGTTTGACCTTCAGTTCATCCTGAACCTGATGTGGAGACTCCGTTACTGGATGATCCTCTCTGCCGTCGTGAGCCTTATCGTTGCGGCTGGCTACCTCTACACCAAGACCAACAGCTACGCCAGTCAGATGGTAATTCTGATCACGACCGACCGCAATGCTGGTATGTCGAATTCTGCCGAGATGTCGTTCATTGCCGACATGACCGGTATGGCATCGTTCAACTCGCTCGATAACGAGAAGGTCATCATCCGTTCGACCCCCGTGGTACAGAAGGCAGTCGAGGATCTTCACCTCAATGTCCGCTATTACGTAGACCATCGCTTCAAGACCATCGAAACGCTCCGTGAGGAAATCCTGCTCGAATACGAGCCTAATCCTCACTTCAACGTCAATAATCTCCCTTTGCTCCGCTTTGACTATGACATCCAGGACACCACCCGGATGACTCTTTCGTTGTCGGATAGCAGCCGCAAACGTCGCGGCAGTGAGGGATATCTCTTCCAGGATTCGACCGTCACTCTACCTTGCACCATCGAGTTGCCTCGCTATGGTCGTATCCACCTCTCGTACCGCAATCCATACGCTGGCTACGAGTTTATGGAGGAGGATGAGGACAAGGACACTGACGGCTTCGAGTACATGACTCCTGGCGATCACTACATCCTGCTCTACTCTCCACAGGCCCGTGCCCAGGAGATCTGCAAGGCACTGGATGTGGCAGTGGTTGAAGAGGGACGTCGTTCGTCGTCGCTCGGCGGTGGTGGATCTTCTATCCTTGCCATCACCTTATCGGACAACCTTCCAGACCGCGCAGAACATCTATTGGAACGTATCGTTGCCCAATATAACCTACAGACCAAGGAATACTACTCCATGTCCTATACCAACACCATGGAGTTCATCCAGACCCGTCTGGTGGATCTGAAGGATCAGCTTTCGGGCGTTGAGGGGAAGATCAAGGACTTCTCGGTCGACAATAACGTCTTCGATCTGCAGTCACAGGCTACCTTCAACCTGAACAGCGACATGCAACGTCAGCAACGCGCTCAGGAGATCGACATCCAGATCAGTCTGCTGAACATGGTGGCTAACGAGCTCAACGAGAAGAAAGATTTTTCGACCATACCATCGAACATAGGTATTACGGACAATACCATTCTGGCTTCAATCACGGAGTACAACCGCCTTTGTGTGGAGCGTGTCAGACTGTTGAGCGGCTCGTCGGAGAGCAGCCCGGTTATCAAGCAGCTCTACCTGCAGCTTAATGCACGCCGCGAACTGATCTGCAAAACCATCGAGAACCAGCTCTCGATGCTCACCTCGCAGAAGGAGGAACTCAACAAGATGGTGGGTAACAGCAAACGTCAGATGAAGCAGTTGCCGGGTCAACGTCTGAATCTGGCTGGTATCGAACGCGAACAGTCGGTTATCGAACCTCTGTATGTCCTTTTGCAGAAGAAACGCGAGGAAACCATGCTGGCAATCATTGCAGAACCGGATATCGCCCGAATCGTTGAACATGCAGAGAACAATACCGCACTGATTGGTCCGAACCGCAGACGCATCTATCTGATTGCTCTCTTGCTCGGTTTGATGCTCCCAATGGGTATTGCCTACGCAATACTGATGCTCAAAACCAAGATTACGACACCAGAGGATATTACTTCTCGTACACACATCCCGATTCTGGGCGTTGTGCCACAGAGTTCGACCCGTGTTACCAAGGCGCAAGAGATTATCGAACAAAGCACACGCAGTACCATCACCGAGGTTTTCCGTTCATTGCGAGCCAGCCTCTCGTTCATGGAGGGTAAGGTCTTCCAGGTTACTTCGAGCGTGCCATCAGAGGGTAAGTCGTTCGTTTCGGTCAATCTGGCTATCTGCTTTGCCGCTGCCGGCAAGAAGACCATCCTCGTTGAGACGGACCTCCGCAAGGGCCACCAGCGTCGAGCCTTCGAGGTTTCACGCGACTTCAACAAAGGTCTCTCGGACTATCTGGCCAACCATACCAACGACTGGCATTCGTTGCTGTATCACGTGCCGAACGCTACGAATCTCGATGTCTTGCTGAAGGGCCAGATTCCAGCCAACCCGAACGAGTTACTTTCGGGCGAACGTCTGGAGAAACTGATCGAGGAGCTGAAAAAGGAGTACGACTATATCATTTTGGATTCTCCGCCGTATCTGTTGATTGCAGATCCAATCACCATCAACCGTGTAGCTGACCGTAACATTTATGTGATGCGTGCCGGAGTGAGTGACCTGCGCTTCGTCAACGAGATCGATATGGCAGCCAAGAACGAAAAGCTGACCAAGCCGGTCATCGTACTGAACGGCCTCAATCTGGAGACTCAAGGCTATTACGGCCGCGGCAGATATGGTTATGGCTACGGATACGCTTACGGCTATTCTTATGGCTACAATGAACATCATTCCGACGAAGGCATCATGCAACGCATTCGTCTTCATCACAAGAAATAACTATTCTAAACATCATAAATGGAAACTCTAAACTTCCTTCTTGAAAACCTGCAGTTCCTTTGGGGATACACTGGCTTTGCCAATATCAACTGGGTCAACGGAGGTAACGTACTGATGACAGCCATCGGTTGTCTCTTCATCTATCTCGCCATTGCGAAGCATTTCGAACCTATGCTGCTTATCCCTATCGGATTCGGCATTCTGGTGGGCAACATTCCTTTCCCTGAGGCAGCCGGCCTTCGTATCGGTCTGTATGAGGAGGGATCTGTGCTTAACATTCTCTATGGCGGTGTTAAAAATGGTTGGTATCCACCACTCATCTTCCTGGGTATCGGTGCAATGACCGACTTCTCTGCTTTGATTGCAAATCCAAAACTGGTGCTTGTAGGTGCATCTGCCCAGTTCGGCATCTTTGCTGCCTACATGATCGCTTTGGCATTAGGCTTCAACCCAATGGAGGCTGGTGCTATCGGTATCATTGGCGGTGCTGATGGTCCTACGGCTATCTTCCTGTCATCGAAGCTGGCTCCTCACCTCATGGGTGCTATCGCTGTGGCTGCCTATAGTTACATGGCACTCATCCCAGTGTTCCAGCCACCAATCATGAAGTTCCTCACTACCGAGAAGGAGCGCAAGATCCGTATGAAGGCACCTGATGCAGTCAGCAGCCGTCAGAAGATCATCTTCCCTATCCTCGGTCTCTTGCTGACCACCTGGATCATTCCTTCAGGTCTGCCATTGCTCGGCATGCTCTTCTTCGGTAACCTCCTGAAGGAGTGTGGCGTTACCCGTCGTCTGGCTGACACCGCTAAGGGTCCGCTCATCGATGTTATCACCATCCTCTTGGGCTTCACCGTCGGTTGCTCTACACAGGCCAGCTACTTCCTGACCACCGAATCTATCGGTATCTTCGGTCTCGGTGCTCTCTCGTTCATCATTGCTACCGCTTCGGGTGTGCTCTTTGTTAAGTTCTTCAACCTGTTCCTCCCTGAGGGCAAGAAGATCAACCCACTCATCGGTAACGCAGGCGTTTCGGCCGTTCCTGATGCTGCACGTATCAGCCAGGAGGTTGGTTTGAAGTACGATCCATCGAACTACCTGCTGATGCACGCTATGGGTCCAAACGTGGCTGGTGTAATCGGTTCGGCTGTTGCAGCTGGTGTCCTTCTCGCATTCCTAGGATAATCCGATATAACGACAATATCGACAATTCAATTTGCAAGGCAAGAATAGCATTCAACAGCTATTCTTGCCTATGTTTTTTGGATTTCCGTCAAAAGATTTGGAGAATAATAGCGAATCACCCATATTTGCAGTGACAATATGCCAATAACACACAAATCTATGAACCATATGTTAAACATTAATCAATTCATGGCCAACTTGGGAGTTAAGCATCCAGGCGAAAAAGAATATCTACAGGCCGTTAAAGAGGTTCTTATAAGCATCAAAGAGGTATACGACCAGCATCCAGAGTTCGAACGCGTCTCGCTCTTGGAACGACTTGTCGAACCAGAACGAATTATTACCTTCCGTGTGCCATGGGTCGATGACAAGGGAAAAGTTCAAGTCAACATAGGTTACCGAGTCCAATTTAATTCTGCTATAGGCCCTTACAAAGGCGGCCTACGCTTCCATTCTTCGGTCAATTTGTCGATACTGAAATTTCTCGGTTTCGAACAAACATTCAAGAACGCACTGACAACATTACCTATGGGAGGTGGCAAAGGCGGATCCGACTTTTCTCCACGAGGAAAATCAGAAGGCGAGATTATGCGTTTCTGTCAAGCATTTATGAGCGAATTATTCCGATACATTGGTCCAGAGGTCGACGTACCTGCAGGCGATATCGGCGTCGGCGGACGAGAAATAGGATACCTCTTTGGCGAATACAAAAAGTTGACACGCGACTTCAGCGGTGTATTGACTGGCAAAAACCTCGAGTTTGGAGGAAGTTTGATTCGCCCAGAAGCAACTGGATTCGGAGGACTCTATTTCGTAGATGAAATGCTCCAAACCGCTGGCATCGACATCAAAGGAAAGACGATAGCAATATCAGGCTTTGGCAATGTGGCTTGGGGCGCAGCAACCAAAGCCACACAATTAGGGGCAAAGGTTGTCACCATCTCTGGTCCTGATGGCTACATCTACGATTCTGCAGGAATATCAGGAGAAAAGATTGATTACATGCTCGAACTGCGCGCTTCAGGCAATGACATTGTAGCTCCATATGCAGAAGCATTCCCGAACGCAATCTTCTATGAAGGTAAGAAGCCATGGGAAGCAAAATGCGACATCGCACTCCCTTGTGCTACTCAAAATGAACTGAATGGAGACGATGCAGCACAACTCATTGCCAATGGATGTTTGTGTGTCGGGGAAATTTCAAACATGGGCTGTACACCTGAAGCCATTGACCTTTTCCTCGAAAAGAAAATGCTCTACGCCCCAGGAAAGGCCGTCAACGCTGGCGGAGTTGCAACTTCATGCCTCGAAATGAGCCAAAACGCAATGCACCTTTCTTGGTCGTCCGAGGAAGTTGACCAGCGACTCCACTCAATCATGCATAGCATCCATCAGCAATGCGTCGAGCACGGATCCGAGCCTTCTGGCTATATCAACTATGTGAAGGGAGCCAATGTGTCAGGCTTCTTGAAGGTTGCTCGAGCCATGATGTCTCAAGGTATCGTATAATATAACTAAGTTTAAATTACGAAAACAATAATAAAATAAGCATTATGGCACTTACGGAAGGCCTCAAGTACACAAGTTCTCTTAAAGTAGAAAAAAATCACTTGGCAAGAGAAATCGGCAGCGGTGATCTTGCGGTATTAGCAACTCCAATGATGATGGCCCTCATGGAGAATGCAGCCATGCTAGCTGTCGCTCCTGAACTGGAAGAGGGACAATCGACCGTTGGTGGACAAATCTCTTCTTCGCACATCAAGCCTACGGGACTTGGTCATGTGATTTCTGCTACGGCAGAGCTGGTTAAAATTGATGGCCGCAAACTCTATTTCAAGATTGCGGCCATGGATGATGAAGGAATCATCGGCGAGGGAGAACATCTCCGATTTATCATTGATCGGACGAAGTTCATGAGCAAAGTAAATAAGTAATAGTTTACGGGGAAGTGGCCAGCCACTTCCCCGTACTATTTTTACCATGGAAAGGTCTCCGGATCATTGTTGACATTGGAACGAAGATTCTGGTTCATGCCATTGATGGCTGCCATGTCTTCGTCGGACAATGAGAACTGCATCACAGCAAGGTTCTCGGCAAAATGGTTAGGCTTGGCTCTTGGAATTGTTATCAAGCCTCGCTGTACAATCCAACGCAGGACAATCTGCGAGGCGGTCTTTTGATATTTGGCGGCCAAGGCCTGAAGAAGTGGTTGTCCGATGACATCGATATCACCCTGTCCAAAAGGTCCCCAGGCTTGAACTTGAATGCCTAACTGATGATTGATGGCAATATTCTCTTCCTGAGTCATCAACGGATGAACTTCGATCTGATTGATGACCGGACGAATCTCTGCATATAGCAGAAGATCGTCCAGATGATGCTGATTGAAATTGCTTACGCCAATGGAACGCACCTTACCACTACGGACATATTCCTCCATAACCTGCCAAGTTGACCGCACATGGTCTTTTACGGGCCAATGGATGAGAAGCAGATCCAAATAGTCTGTCTTGAGTTTCCGGAGGCTTTCGTCGATAGAGTTTCGCACACCAGCCTCGCCTTCTCGCATAATATTGGTGGCGACTTTGGTGGTAAGGAATATCTCTTCGCGCGGCACTCCACTCTCCAAGATACCTTGGCCAACCTCGGACTCGTTATCGTATCCCTGGGCGGTATCTATATGACGGAAACCGGCTTCTAATGCCAGACGAACATTGTTGATGGCGGTATCCCCTTTCAAAGTCCACGTACCGACTCCAATCTGCGGAATCGAGTAACCATTGTTCAATTGGATGTTCATTTGTTTCTGGTTAGGCGTTTGATATGTTCTTTCAGTACATGATAGGCGGGATGTGGCATATCTCCATGATTGAAGCCCTGCATCTCATATAGAGTTACATCCTTATGACCTGCCAGTTTCAGCATGCGCCAGAAATAGGCTTGTTCCTCGTATCTGCCGAAAAGTTCCAATTCCCTATCTCCTGAAATGATTACCATCGGAGGAGCATCGGGACGAACATATGTTAATGGTGCATACTGATCGATGGTGGCCTGCAACGGACCAATACCCTGTTGTTTGCGAATGTTATAATGCGTAATGCACTGTCCACTGAATGGTACGAGCGCTGCTATCGAGTCGGCATCGATGCCATACTTCTGAAGCCACCGTTTGTCAAGGCCGATAAGATCAAGCAGGTATCCTCCGGCGGAATGTCCAGCGACAAAGATCTTCCGAGGACTGCCATTGTACTGCTCTGCATGACGGAAAGCCCACGCCACCGCAGCTGCCGCATCATCCAGGCACTCATCGATGCTTGCCTTGGGCAAGAGTCGGTAGTTGGCCGAAACCACAACGAGTCCGCTGTTCTTCAGTTCTTCATCTATATACTTGTTACCTGCCTCTATACCTCCACCATGAAACCATACAACTACCGGCGCATCTTTCATTTCGGTTGGGTAATAGACATCCAATTTGCATCGCTCACGGGCATAGTCATTGGCTGCAGCATCGGCATAGGGAATGTCATTGACCTGCAAATACTGTGCTCTGACAAACGTGGTAGAGATTGCGATCAATACTACCAAAAGGGATAAACGGAAATTCATAACAATAAAAAAGTTAGTCGTTACTTGTTGTGCTATTTCGATGATAGCGCTTCTCATGATGTGTTTTGTATGGCACAAAGATAAGGTAATTCTGCAACATGACCAAATTATCTTTTGATTTTTTGATGAAATAAGAAAATAAGTGTACCCGTACATGCAGACTAGGGAATTTCTGAAAGGTTTAAAACCTTCAAAAAGTCGACAATTATAGCTATTTCCGTTAAACTTATTCCAACAGAAGTTATCCTAATGACAAACAACAGCAAGTAATAACCTCTTAAAACAATACAGTTATGAAAAAGACTATTATCGCAATCGTAATGATCGCCGCAATGGCAGTAGGTAATGCAAGTGCTCATACTCGCGTAGTAAATCACCATCATCATGGAGGTAGCGAAATCGGACATTTCGTAGCAGGGGCAATCCTTGGAGCCGCCATCGACCATATTATAACAACTGCAGTTGAAGCTACCCCAGTGGTTGTGGTCGAACCAGCTCCTGTACGAGAGGTTGTGGTACATCATCCAGCACCTATCGTTGTTCACCGTCACCATAGCATAATTGAACATCATCACGGACCAGCTGTCCATCATCATGGTCCTGCGGTTCATCACCATGAGCCAGCCGGTCATCATCGTCCAGGACATAGAATGGATAACCATCGTCCAAACCAAGGTCATAAGCCTGGTCATCATGACAACAGGCCTTCAACAAAGCATAATAATAATGTCCCAAATCATCATAGCCCAAATAATCATCACAAATAATCTCGTTTATTAAAAGGGAGACCGTTAGCAGTGATGCTGACGGTCTTTATTTTGTCCTGTGCTTTCCTTCGGCTGTTTTACTGACAGCTCTATTTCCCAAAACGGTCCATTAAAGCCAATGTCAAGAAGGTCTTGGACTGTTTTTGTCGCAAATAATATAAAAATTCAGTATCTTTGCATGCAGATACCGGGTCTGCCCCTATTGCAAAGATTATCCTTTTTGATTACAAAAAGAAAAAGTGTTAACTTTCTGAATGAAAATCAACACTTTTACCTTTGTCGGGATGAGGCGACTCGAACGCCCGACCTCGCGCCCCCCAGACGTGAACTCTAACCAACTGAGCTACATCCCGATTAGGGTTGGTTCGCAAAAACCGGACGCAAAGGTAAGGTTTTTTTTTGACTTCTGCAAGTTTTCGATTGATTTTTTACGTTTCTATCCGAATTTATGGCCAAATCTATCAAATCTCTGTTAACTGATGCTCTCTCTCAGCACCTGAACCTGGATGCGGTAAAGAGAGAATATTATCGCGACAAATATCAGAAGGAGGCACTTCAGACGCGCTTCCCTGTTACTTCCCGTCACAAGAATACATTGCTGGAAGTAAAAAACGCATTCGTTATTGCCGGGGCGGATGAGCAACTGATGCGCTGGGTAGAGACGCATAGATACAGAAAAGATACAACCGATCTGGAGATTGCCTTACCGAATCTGCTGATTCGCGTTTCGGAGGATCGTGGAGAGGTTCGTCTACACCACCCCTACTACGGGTACGGCATGGATATCACGCACAAGAGTCTGGAGTCGGTTGCCAAATATTTTGTGCATGTAGCATCACTTTGGACGCAATGGAACGAGGAATGGGACGAACTGGTGAACAGTTGTGCCAAACGTGCGAAACTGCGCAGCATTAACGAGACCAGCATTGATGCTGTCTTGATGGAGAAACTCAAAGGAACCGGACTGAAGTACCGCGTTAAGCGTCAGCAATATCGAGTGACGCTGACTTTGGTGATGAAACACAATGTTCAGGCAACATTTATCATACAGCACTCTAAATTCCGCCAACAGCTGGAGAAAATCCTTCCTGCTGTACAGCAACTGAATGATCTGATGGATGATCTAGGCCAGCCTATCAAGATCAAAACCCTGGAGCGCAATGGAAAATGGGAAGAAACAGAAAGTGCGGGATGTTAACACCCCGCACTTTTCAGTTATGTTTCTATATCATTTGACTCCGAACATGGATGAAACTCGTTTGATGCCAGCTACTAACTGATCAATCTCCTGCTCTGTATTGTAGAACGAGAACGAAGCACGCACGGTTCCTTCGATACCTAATGCCTGCATGAGAGGCTGAGCACAATGGTGTCCTGTACGGACTGCTATTCCTAATTTATCAAGAAGCAGACCCATGTCATAATGATGAATACCATCGACCAGGAAACTCAAGACGGCACTCTTATGCGATGCATTACCATAAATCTGCATACCAGGCAACTGGCGGAACTGCTCGGTCGCATAGTCAAGCAACTGTCGCTCATATTGCTCGATTTGATCAAGGCCAATACCATCTATGTAATCCAAAGCACTTGCCAAAGCTACGGTACTGATAAAGTCCGGAGTACCTGCCTCGAACTTATAAGGCAGCTGATTGAAAGTAGTCTTTTCGAATGAAACACTCTGGATCATCTCTCCACCTCCCTGATAAGGAGGCATCTGATCCAACCACTGACGCTTGCCATACAAAACACCTACGCCAGTAGGACCATAGACCTTATGACCCGAGAAGACCAGGAAATCGCAATCGAGAGCCTGAACATCAACCTTGATATGTGGCGTTGACTGAGCACCATCGATAAGTACAGGGACATTTTTGCTATGGGCGAAACGGATGATTTCATCAACAGGATTGACAGTTCCCAGAACATTGCTCACCTGGGTAATACTTACCAGCTTGGTACGTTCAGAGAAAAGACTACGGAAATGATCCATGTCAAATTCCTGGCGGTCGTTCATTCGAACAACCTTGATAACAATCTTATGACGTTGCTGGAGCAATTGCCACGATACAATATTGGAATGATGTTCCATCGTCGAGACAATGATCTCATCTCCATCACGCAAGAAAGCTTCACCAAAACTGAAAGCAACTAAATTGATGGATTCAGTCGTACCTCGAGTGAAAATGATCTCATCAGATGAAGCAGCATTAAGGAATTGCTGCACACGACGACGTGATGCCTCATGAAGGTCGGTAGCATCCTGGCTCAGGAAATGCACGCCTCGATGTACATTGGCATTATGATGAAGATATCCATCGGTCAGTTTGTCGATGACGCACTGAGGCTTTTGGGTGGTAGCTCCATTGTCAAGGTAAACGAGAGGTTTACCGTAAACGGTCGAAGACAATATTGGGAAATCCTTTCGGATCTGAGAAACATCAAACATGTTCTATCGTTCAATAACAGTTATATTGAAAAAAGCCCATACTCAAAGTACGGGCTTTCCTTATTTAGCTTTGTGCTTGAATTACTCAGCAGCAGGTGCCTCTGCAACAGGAGCTTCAGCAGCTGGAGCCTCAGCGGCAGCAGCCTTCTTTGAACGTGAGCGACGGGTCTTAGCCTTCTTCTCAACAGTCTCCTTCAAGAGGTTCTCGTTGTAATCAACGAACTCAATCATTGCCATTGCAGCATTGTCACCCAGACGGTTGCCGAGCTTCAAGATGCGAAGGTAGCCACCAGGACGGTTAGCGATCTTTGTAGCGATCTCACCAAACAATTCCTTAACAGCCTCCTTCTCCTGAAGATAAGAGAAGACGATACGGCGGTTGTTGGTGTTATCCTCCTTAGCACGATTGATAATTGGCTCTGCATAAACGCGGAGAGCCTTAGCCTTGGCTACAGTAGTAGTGATACGCTTTGCCTTAATCAAGGAAACAGTCATGTTCGAGAGGAGGGCCTCACGATGAGACTTGGTGCGTCCAAGGTGATTGAATTTCTTATTATGTCTCATTGTTGTAATTAATCTTTATCAAGTTTATACTTCGTGATATCCATGCCGAACGAAAGATTCAAGCTCTGGAGAAGCTCCTCCAACTCGGTAAGAGACTTCTTACCAAAGTTGCGGAACTTGAGA
Source organism: Bacteroidales bacterium (assembly GCA_045627865.1). Classification (GTDB taxonomy): domain Bacteria; phylum Bacteroidota; class Bacteroidia; order Bacteroidales; family UBA3663; genus Liminaster. The sequence goes on along the minus strand of JAZQOK010000022.1, from coordinate 9,319 downwards.
AGGTCGGTCTTGTTGAAAACAACCAATTCACCAAGAGTCTCAACCTCAGCGCTCTTCAAGCAATTGAGAGCACGTACAGAGAGATCCATGTCGGTAAGTTTGGTCTTAAGCAACTGACGCATATGGAGTACCTCCTCATCGAATTCCTCGTTGACATCATTGTCTGTGGATTCGAGCGAGATCTTTTCGTCAGAGAAGAGCATGAAGTGATAGATCAAAATCTTTGCAGCTTCACGCAATGCATCCTTAGGATGGATAGAGCCATCGGTAGTAACCTCAATCACCAACTTCTCGTAGTCAGTCTTCTGCTCAACACGGAAGTTTTCTACAGAATACTTTACGTTACGGATTGGAGTATAGATTGAGTCAATAGGGATGACAGTTACCTCAGTTGTAGGGAAGATATTGCGGTTCTCTTCTGCTGGAACATATCCACGACCCTTATTAATAGTCAGTGTAATATCGAAATTTGCACTTGAGTCCATGTGGCAGATAACCAAGTCAGGATTCAGTACATCGAATGAAGACATACCTGAACGCAGATCACCTGCTTTCAGAATCTCCTGATTCTTTACTGAAATCTTAACTGTTTCGTTCTCGGCACCTTCGACGATCTGCTTCAAACGAACCTGCTTGAGGTTAAGGATGATGTTGGTAACATCTTCCATTACACCCGGAATGGTGGCAAACTCATGCTCAACACCGCTGATCTTAACAGAGGTGAAAGCATAGCCCTCGAGTGAAGAAATCAATATACGGCGTAAAGCATTACCGACTGTAATGCCGTAGCCTGGTTCCAAAGGTCGGAATTCGAACTTACCAGAGAACTGGTCAGCTTCCAACATAAGAACCTTTTCGGGTCTTTGAAATGCTAATATCGCCATGGGACTAACTATTATTTAGAGTACAATTCGACAATGAGCTGCTCCTGAATATTCTCAGGAATATCTGCACGGTCTGGAGTGTGAAGATACTTGCCAGAAAGTGAGTTCTGATCCCACTCTACCCAAGGATACTTGCTGTGCTGGAAACCAGAAAGTGCATTCTCAATTACCTCGAGAGACTTGCTGCGCTCACGAACACCAACAATCTGACCAGGCTTCACAGAATATGAAGCGATGTTTACAACCTTACCGTCAACTACGATATGCTTGTGAAGAACAAGCTGACGAGCAGCAGCACGTGAAGGTGCGATGCCAAGACGGTAAACGAGATTATCGAGACGGCTCTCAAGGAGTTGGAGAAGTACCTCACCAGTAATACCCTTGGTACGCTCTGCCTTCTCAAAGAGACGACGGAACTGAGACTCAAGAACACCATAGGTGTATTTAGCCTTCTGCTTCTCACGGAGCTGAGTGCCGTACTCAGAAGTTTTCTTACGACGATTGAGACCATGCTGACCAGGAGCGTAGTTCTTCTTTGCGAGAACCTTGTCTGGTCCGTAAATAGCCTCTCCTAATTTGCGGGCAATGCGGGTTTTAGGTCCAGTATATCTTGCCATAGTTTTTTACAATTTAAAAGAATTAAATTAATTAAAAACCGACTTCCTAAATACTATATATAATGTACGCACTAGGCGACATTATACACGGCGACGCTTTGGAGGACGGCAACCGTTGTGTGGAAGTGGTGTTACGTCGATGATCTCAGTTACCTCGATACCAGCGCCATGGATGGTACGGATAGCTGACTCACGGCCGTTACCTGGGCCCTTAACATAAGCCTTCACTTTACGAAGACCGAGATCGTAGGCGATCTTAGCGCAATCCTGAGCTGCCATCTGAGCAGCATATGGAGTATTCTTCTTCGAACCTCTGAAGCCCATCTTACCAGCTGATGACCAAGAGATCACCTGACCCTCGCTATTAGCGAGAGAAACGATAACGTTGTTGAAAGATGAATGAACATGGAGCTGACCATTAGCATCTACTTTCACATTACGCTTTTTAGCTGCAACTGTTTTCTTTGCCATAGATAATCAATTTAATTACTTAGTAGCCTTCTTCTTGTTTGCAACAGTCTTCTTCTTACCCTTACGTGTACGAGCATTATTCTTAGTGCTCTGACCACGGCAAGGAAGGCCAAGACGATGACGGATACCACGGTAGCAACCGATATCCATGAGACGCTTGATGTTCAACTGAACTTCAGAACGAAGATCGCCCTCTACCTTGTAGTTGGCACCGATATACTCACGAATAGCGGCGGCCTGTTCATCAGTCCAATCTTTTACCTTGATGTCTTTATCGACACCAGCATTCGTTAAAATGGTATTCGCAGCACTGCGGCCGATACCATAGATGTAAGTCAACGCAATCTCTCCACGCTTGTTCTGCGGGAGATCCACGCCTACAATTCTAACTGCCATATTTATTTAATATAAAATGTGTTTTTGCGAAAAAATGCCTGCAAATATACGCAATTTATCCTTGACGAAGCTTAAACTTCGGATTTTTTTTGTTAATTACGTACAAAACGCCGTGGCGACGAACGATTTTGCAATCTGGAGTGCGCTTTTTAAGCGATGCTTTTACTTTCATATCGTAAGAATTTTTTATTTGTAGCGGAAAGCGATTCTGCCTTTCGAGAGGTCGTATGGCGACATCTCTACTCGAACCTTATCTCCTGGCAGGATCTTGATATAATGCATTCGCATCTTGCCAGAAATATGGGCGGTAATCTCGTGACCATTCTCAAGCTCTACGCGGAACATAGCATTTGAGAGAGCTTCAACGATGGTGCCGTCCTGTTCAATTGCTGCTTGTTTTGCCATAATCAGTAATTAGTGATTAATTATTAATTGTGACATTTTAGATAAATCTGTCACCTAATACTTCCTGAACATAATCGAAGGTAGAAAGAATCTCAGTCTTCTCCTCTCGGATAGCAATGCAATGCTCGTAATGGGCCGACCATTTGTGATCTCGTGTGCGAACCGTCCACTGATTGCGGTCGATCATCACATTCTTTGATCCCATGTTAATCATTGGCTCAATGCAGATGCACATGCCTGGTCGAAGCAATGGACCGACACCTCGACGCCCGAAGTTCGGTACATCCGGGTCTTCATGCAATCCGCGGCCAATACCATGACCGGTCAACTCGCGAACCACAGTGTAACCGCGCTTCTCACAATAGTCCTGAACCGCAAAGGCAATGTGACCGACTCGGTTACCAGCCTTGGCTTGCTCAATACCTTTGTAGAGCGACTCCTTGGTGGTCTTAAGCAAGCGAAGTACCTGCTCATCGACTTCACCGACAGGGAATGTGTAGCAGCTGTCTCCGTTGAAACCGTTGAGTACTGCACCACAGTCGCAACCTACAATATCACCGTCCTTGAGTACGTAGTCGGATGGAAAACCATGCACGACTTCGTCATTCACCTCGATGCAAAGAGTTCCAGGGAATCCCTCGTATCCCTTGAAGCCTGGGACACCTCCGTTGTCACGGATAAACTCTTCAGCAATTTCGTCAAGCCTTTTGGTAGTAATGCCTGGCTGGACCCACTTGGCCACTTCACCAAGTGTCTGTCCAACCAGTTGATTTGCCTGACGAATCAATTCAATCTCTTCGTCTGTCTTGAGAAATATCATTGGGATAGTATCAATAAGCAGCTACAGAGCCTGTGCGACCCTTAATCTTACCCGACTTCATGAGGCCATCATAATGATGCATCATCAGATGAGACTCAACCTGAGAAAGAGTATCAAGCACTACACCAACAAGAATCAAAAGCGAAGTACCACCAAAGAACTGTGAGAACTCCTGAGTAACGCCGAATACACGAGCGAAACATGGCAGGATAGCCACAATACCGAGGAAGATAGAACCTGGCAAGGTGATACGAGACATGATAGTATCAAGATACTCCATAGTCTTCTTACCAGGCTTTACACCTGGGATGAAGCCATTCTGAGACTTGATGGCATCCGACATCTGCTGAGGATTCATTGTGATGGCGGTGTAGAAATAGGTGAACACAATGATCAGGACGAAGAACACTGCATTATAAGTAAATGTAGTATTATCGAAGAAGCCTGACCAGAAGCTCTGGGTGTCCTGAGAACCGAAGTTAGCAAGCACGATTGGGATGAACATGATTGCCTGAGCAAAAATGATAGGCATTACACCAGCAGCATTAACCTTAAGTGGAATGTACTGACGAACACCACCGTACTGACGGTTGCCACGAATCTGCTTTGCGTACTGTACAGGAACCTTGCGAGTGCCCTGAACCAAGAGAATGCTGATACCAATCACAACAAGCAGGAATACGATCTCGAGGAGGAACATGATGAGGTTGCCGCCAGAAGAGACAGCTTGCACGTACTCCTGTGAGATTGCGGTTGGGAATCGGGCAATGATACCAATCATAATAAGGAACGAAATACCGTTGCCAATACCACGATCAGTGATACGCTCGCCAAGCCACATTACAAACATACTGCCTGCAGTCAGGATAATGATGCTTGAGAGATTGAACCAAACACCATTGTTGCTGATAGCATCACCGATCTGATAACGAAGGTTAGTCAGATATGCAAAGCTCTGGAAAATGAGCACTACAACGGTGAGCAGACGAGTGTACTGATTGATCTTGTTGTGTCCACTCTCACCCTCCATCGAAAGCTTACGGAGCGAAGGAAGAACCATCGTCAGAAGCTGAATAACGATCGAAGCTGAGATGTAAGGCATGATACCCAGCGCGAAGATTGAGGCATTCGAGAATGCGCCACCCGAGAACATATCCAAGAGGGCCATCAGACCGCCACGAGTCTGGTTGTGCAGATTTGACAGGAGATTTGCATCAATACCTGGCAGTACTACGAAAGAACCAAGACGATAGATTGCGCAAAGGCCTACAGTCCAAAGGATACGATTGCGGAGCTCTTCAATCTTCCAAATGTTTTTGAATGTCTCAACAATTCTCATGGGAATTAAGCATTAACTTTTACTACTGAACCACCAGCTGCAACGATAGCCTCCTCAGCCTTCTTAGAGAAAGCATGAGCAGACACCTCAAGAGCTACGGTGATTGCGCCATTGCCAAGGATCTTTACAAGGTCCTTCTTAGCAACGAGACCAGCCTCACGGAGAGTGTTGAAATCAACCTTGGTCAAAGACTTGGCAGTTGCAAGAGCATCAATGGTAGAAAGGTTGATTGCCTTATACTCTACACGGTTGATATTCTTGAAACCATACTTAGGCAAACGACGCTGAATAGGCATCTGACCGCCCTCGAAGCCAATCTTCTTCTTATAGCCAGAGTGCTGCATGGCACCCTTGTTACCACGGGTAGAAGTACCGCCAAGGCCTGAACCGGCACCACGGCCGACACGCTTGCGAGTCTTAACTGAACCCTCTGCTGGCTTCAAATTACTTAAGTTCATATTCTTTAAACTTGTTTTAAGTTAGTAATATGAGCAAGGTTTGACTTGGTTGCCCTGTAATCGCCAAACCTTACAGTTGATATTTTGCGATATTAGTCAACAAGAGCAACGAGATGAGACACCTTGCGAATCTGACCACGAGTGCACTCGTTGTCAGGAAGCTCGCGGACGAGACCGATACGGGTCAGTCCGAGTGCATCAAGGGTCAACTTCTCAGTCTTAGGGCAATTGATACGGCTGCGAACCTGCTTAACCTTAATAGTAGCCATAATTTACTGTAATATATTAACCTTTGAATACAACATCAAGTGAAACACCACGGTTCTCAGCAACCTCCTTGGCATCGCGAAGCTCAGCGAGAGCAGCGATAGTAGCCTTTACAAGGTTGTGAGGGTTAGAAGAACCCTTTGACTTAGCAAGGACATCCTTGATACCTACGCTCTCAAGTACTGGACGCATGGCGCCACCAGCCTTAAGACCTGTACCTTCAGAAGCAGGCTTGAGGAGGACCTCAGCACCGCCGAACTTGGCGATCTGCTCGTGAGGAATAGTACCCTTGAGAACTGGAACCTTAATGAGGTTCTTCTTAGCAGACTCAACGCCCTTAGCAATGGCAGCCTGAACTTCGCCTGCCTTACCAAGACCGTAACCGATAATGCCATTACCATCACCTACTACAACGATAGCAGCGAAAGTAAAGGTACGGCCACCCTTGGTAGTCTTAGAAACACGGTTGATAGCTACCAGACGGTCCTTCAACTCGATATCGTTGGCATTCTTTACTTTATTCATACCTGTCATTTATATTAGAACTTGAGACCTGCCTCGCGAGCGCCCTCAGCCAGAGCCTGAACACGGCCGTGGTAGAGATAGCCATTGCGATCGAAAACAACCTCAGTGATACCTGCAGCGATGCACTTCTGGGCAACGAGTTCACCTACCTTCTTGGCAACCTCAGACTTAGTGCCCTCGGTCATACCCTTAGAAGCAGCAGAAACGATAGTCTTGCCCTCAAGGTCATTGATTACCTGTGCATAGATAGCCTTGTTGCTGCGGAATACAGACAGACGAGGACGGCTGGCGGTACCATTAACCTTCTTGCGAATACGGTGCTTAATCTTAATTCTTCTTTCTTTCTTAGTAATCATAATCGTCTAAATTTTAAGAGTTAATTATTTAGCACCGGCAGACTTACCAGACTTACGACGAATCTGCTCACCAACGAAGAGAACACCCTTGCCCTTGTATGGCTCTGGCTTGCGGAAAGAACGAATCTTGTTGCAAATCAGACCAAGGAGAGCCTTGTCACATGACTCGAGGGTAATCAGAGGATTCTGGTTACGCTCAGTCTTGGTGGTCAGCTTAACCTCCTTAGGAAGCGAAATATAGATAGCGTGTGAATAGCCGAGAGACAACTCGAGAACATTACCGGTGTTGCTTGCACGGTAACCTACACCAACGAGCTCAAGTTCCTTCTTGTAGCCCTCACCACAGCCAATAACCATGTTGTTGATGAGTGAACGATAAAGACCGTGAAGCGCGCGAGTCTGCTTCTCATCATTTGGACGAGATACAGTGAGAGTACCATCCTCAATACCAACGGTGATACCACCGGTGAGGGCCTGGCTCATCTCGCCATTCTTACCCTTAACAGTAACGACATTATCCTTAACGGTGACAGTTACACCTGAAGGAATAGTAATAGGCAACTTACCAATTCTTGACATAGCTTATACCTCCTTTCATTAATAGATGTAACAAAGAACTTCACCGCCTACCTTCTGTGCGCTAGCCTCCTTATCGGTCATCACACCACGTGAGGTAGAAAGGATAGCAATACCGAGTCCATTAAGGACGCGTGGCATATCCTTATAGCCTACGTACTTACGAAGACCTGGGGTAGAAACACGAGTAAGGCTCTTAATAGCACTCACCTTCTTTACAGGATCATACTTCAAGGCAACCTTGATAGTACCCTGTGGGCCATCCTCGATGAACTTGTAGTTCATGATGTAACCCTTCTCGAAGAGGATCTTGCAAATCTCCTTCTTCAAGTTTGACGCTGGGACCTCAACGACGCGGTGGTTAGCAGCGATAGCGTTGCGGAGACGGGTCAAAAAATCTGCGATTGGATCAGTCATTTGATTTTTTTGTTAAATTAATCCGGACTTTCCGGACAATATTTAATAAATTTTATATACGCGAAAATCGGCAGGGCATATTTCAGCCCTGCTGACATCCGACATATCTAGAGAGTAAGTCCTTGGGGACGCAATCCAGAGAAACTGAATTTACCAGCTGGCCTTCTTTACACCAGGAATGAGACCGGCAGAAGCCATCTCACGGAACTGGATACGAGAAAGACCGAACTGACGCATATATCCCTTAGGACGGCCAGTTACCTTGCAGCGGTTGTGCAGGCGGACTGGGCATGCATTCTTAGGAAGTGCCTGAAGAGCCTGAGCTGCCTCAAAGTCACCAGCGTTGGCTGCCTTCTTGAGCTCGGCACGCTTTGCAGCATACTTGGCTACGAGCTTAGCACGCTTAACCTCACGGGCTACCATTGAAATCTTTGCCATAGTCTGTTCGATTACTTTTTAGCGTTCTTGAATGGGAGACCGAAAGCCTTAAGGAGAGCATAACCCTCCTCGTCAGTCTTGGCAGAAGTTACAAAAGTAATGTTCATACCAAGAATGCGCTGGATGCTATCGATGTTGATCTCAGGGAAGATGATCTGCTCGGTGATACCGAGGGTGTAGTTGCCACGACCATCGAGCTTAGACTCGATGCCACCGAAGTCACGGATACGTGGGAGAGCTACGCGGATCAGACGCTCAAGGAACTCGTACATCATCTGGTGACGGAGGGTAACACGGACACCAATAGGCATCTGCTTACGAACCTTGAACTGAGCGATATCCTTCTTAGAAAGGGTCTGCACAGCCTTCTGGCCAGTGATAGCGGTGAGCTCATTGATAGCAGTCTCAATAATCTTCTTGTCAGCAACAGCCATACCAAGGCCCTCATTGATGACAATCTTCTCGAGAACAGGTACCTGCATTACAGTGGTATAACCGAACTGCTTGGTAAGCTCAGGCACGATGGTCTCCTTGTAATATTGCTTAAGTGATGCAGTATTTGCCATAATTTAGACCTTCGAATTAAAATTTAACATTCATAGCCTTACCGTTTGCACGAACAGCCTTGCCGTCGACAACCTTGTTCAGCTTAGAAACATGGATAGGAGCCTCCTTCTCAATGATGCCACCCTGAGGGTTCTTGGCATTTGGCTTGGTGCTCTTCTTCACGATGTTGATACCCTCAACGATGGCAGTCTTCTTCTCAACGTTAACTGAGAGGACCTTGCCAGTCTTGCCCTTGCTTTCACCAGAGTTTACGTATACGGTATCGCCCTTCTTTACGTTCAATGTATTCATATCTGCATTTACGTTATTTAGAGCACCTCAGGTGCAAGTGAGACAATCTTCATGTTGGCAGCACGAAGCTCGCGGGCCACAGGGCCAAAGATACGAGAGCCGCGCATATCACCAGCATTGTTGAGGAGAACACAAGCGTTGTCATCGAAGCGGATGTAAGAACCATCTGGACGGCGAACCTCCTTCTTGGTGCGTACGATAATAGCCTTGCTGACAGTACCCTTCTTCATGTCGCTAGAAGGAATAACACTCTTAACAGTCACTACGATAATATCACCTACAGATGCATATCGGCGACCAGTGCCACCAAGCACGCGAATGCAGAGGCACTCCTTACCGCCAGAGTTATCGGCGATCTTAAGTCTTGATTCAGTCTGTATCATAATATTTACTTAGCCTTTTCGAGGATTTCTACTAAACGCCAACGCTTGGTCTTGCTCAGCGGACGAGTCTCCATCAGCAGGACGCGATCGCCTACCTGGGCCTCATTCT
>JAZQOK010000021.1:0-12387 GCA_045627865.1 Bacteroidales bacterium | reverse complement strand
ACCCCTCCCTTATCGGCATCTATACCAAATTGCATCGCAATTAGAGAACCGCCGTATGCCGAACGGCACGTACGGTGGTGTGAGAGGTCGGAAAACGAAAGTAGGAAGAAAACCACTTCGTTTTCCTCCTACTCGATTGTTATGTGACGTAACGTTGCTTAGACGTTGGGCTGGCCACTTTATGAGAGACTTAAGCATTTCGCTTGGGCCTCTCTTTTTCGTTTGGTCTAGTGCTAGATAATCATGGTTATCTAGACTTTCTAGACTTTTTAGATTGGCGAGATTCTTTTGATTGTCTAGAGTAACTCGATTGCTATTCAATCTGAATTTTATTTCTGAATTTTCTAAGCTGCTGCATTATCTTAGTTCTTCCTGCTTGTCTATAGATATCTTGTTCCTCCATTGCTCAGTATTTATATGAGTATATGAAAAAAGAGATACAGTATAGAACTGCATCTCTTTTTTTGTTTGTAATATAACGTGAGTTCGACGAAATCAATCAATAGATTGTAAGCTGATTGCCATATACACGAACAAGGTTGATAGAAGGTTTCTTAGGAAAGAAGCAGTAAGCGGCGATCGCACTAAAGAGATTGACGACAAAGTTGTCGAAACTTCTATGTCTGGAATGTTCAACTTGTGCGATGTTCTTTAATTCGTCATTGATTGTCTCGATGACAGCCCTCTTCCTAAGAAGAATAGTGTCAGAAACAGATCTTAATCCACCTTTCATATTGCTTTTTAGCTTAGTGATCAGTTGGATACCATCAACGAATAACTTATCAAACAGCTCCTTTTTGATATAGCCTTTATCACCTACGAGTTTGCCATATATCGCATCAATAAACTCTTTTAATTCAAGAGGCTGCCTGTCATCGACATCGCCAGGAGTGAACATGAAGTTGAGAAGTTCTCCCCTTTCGTTGCAGATAAGATGAAGCTTGAACCCAAAGAACCAACCCATGGAACATTTGCCTCTGGCTGCAATGCCCTTGAAGACTTTGTGCATATGAATTCTTTGGTTTCTACAAACCCTCAATGGCGTGCTGTCAACGAAGCTGATTCCTGTGCATTTGCCCAGCAGAACCTGCTTGATGAATATGGCGAGAGGCAAGGCTACTGTCTTTTCAAGCTCTACAAATCTGTTGTAAGAGACAAGTTTAGGAAAGATATGACCTAGATGCTCGCATACATAATTCAGATAGAAGTGCTTGAGGCATCTGTGTCCAGAACAATGAAACATGATCAAAATGACCATTATTTCTGCTCTCGACAACTTGGAATCTCGATGATATTTTCTCTTCTTGCTTGCATTTTCATCTTCTATGACACATTTTTTCATTTCTAAATCAAAAAAATGGATAAAATCATCTGCAAGACAGAAAATTTCAGTAACTTTGGCCTCGGTAAACATAGCGATATTGTTTTGTATTTTTTGTTTTGTAGCGATTACAAAGATACGAACAATATCGCTAATTACCAAATTTTCAATCAATTATTTTCATCGAACTCACGTTAATATAATTCCAGTTTTTATTTCTGGAGGATCACTTGTCCATTTCTGATATATAATCCAGTGTTATTTGCTTTGATACGACGTCCGAAGAAATCGAAACTTGCGTTTACTTGATTCGAAGTGTCTTCGACCGATTCTATGCCTGTAGCAGAAGGATCACCGCCAAAGACCTTAACTTTGATACGGCTTGAAATGCCTGAGGCAAGTGGGATGTTCTTAAATTCATCGGCGAAGCGATAAAAGGCTTTGGCATAGAATATTGTGCCTGATTTGGCAGGCGAGAATGTGCTTGAAAGCTTCTCGAGGTTGCCTGTAATTGTGTATGTCCCTTCTCCGTTCTTAGGGACTGATACTTGGCTAGTTACAGTTCCTAAGATCGCTGTTGATGAAATGGTCTTGTATAGCTGCATCTGGAACTCTCCTGTATAGTTCTCTCCTGTATTCTTCAATGGAAGGTTGAAAGAGGCAGGATAGCCGATAAAGAGAGAATCCTTGTGTTGTGGATCGTTTACAACAGTAGGAGTTGCTGTCATTGTGAAATTAGCTCCTGTGGTAGCATCTAATGCTACAGAGAACGTCTTAGAAGCGCCACTCACGATCTTCTTCTGATTGGTCGTATTGACATCAATGTTCTGATAGAAGATATAGAGCTGGCTTTTCCAATTTCCTGACTCGTTGAAGGTATGAGTGAATGAGAGTGTTCCTGTCTCATTCGGAGCCAATGTCAAGACATCGTTGGCTTCGATGTATTCTTTTTTGTTGCTTGGAGAGGTAACATAAAGATAATATTTGCCAACCAGGGTATTTTCTTGATCGTTGTTTAATACGGAACAGCTAATTGTTGACTTAACACCAGTGGTAACTTCTTCTGGATCGAAACTCCAATTATCAACGGTGAGATATGCTGTGTAGGAGCCCTTGCTCAATGTAGCTTTGCCATTGGCAATACTGCAGGTATAATAGCTTGGCGCAGTTGCCTTGCTGTAGATAATTCCGCACTCCCCTTCGAATTCTCCACTGGTTGGAACGATGCAAGGATAAACCTTATAGTTGCCGGCAGGGATTGAAGATGGGATAGTAATGGACATATCATTAAAGTTGCCACCATATACAGATCCGCCAACCATGCCATTGAATGTTGCTGCATTGTAGTTATAGAGCGTATAGCTGACGATCCTGTCCCCTTGTACAAAAGCAAGTCCAAGTTTGCCTGTAATGCTGTTCTTGGAGTAGTTGTAGGCATTGCTTATCGAAAAGGTTGTACTTCCTCCTAAAGAAATGCTTGTATTCTTGATCGTGAAAGCACCGGTAGGAGCAGAGATGGATGTGTAGAATTTCGGGTCCGTCAGTTGTCCCTTAGGTGCTAACTGAATCAACATTGTCTGATCTGTACAGAATCCATCATCGCTGATTGACGCACCTGTACTTACACCTTCCGGGTTCAGAACTGTAATGTCGTAATAGCCGTTGTATGAGCCGGTCCAGCCCCAGTTAACGTGGTAGAGACCGTTCTCGTTGATGCCATCGACGATAAAGCAATGTCCTTCTGTTCCATTATTGCAGTTACCTGCGAAGATGATTGGACGAGAGGCCTTCAACTCTGACTGCAGATAGCTCTGCCACTCGTCGTACGAATGGCTGGCACGATAAATCAGTTCGCAATATGGATCATAATTCATATTCTCTACCAGTCCTCGACGCAGAGCAATCATGGTTGTACCCGACTGGTCAGTTCCGTACTTCATGTCCGACATCACGCCACAATGGTAGCTGAGTTTAGCTACCTCATTCAGACTTGCCTCAGAGATGTTGGAACTCTTTTTGTAAGTGTCGAACATCAGACTGTAGTCGTAGGTCGTTTGACCGAAGTTCACAGATTGTCTGGTGTTGTTCTCGTTTGTATGGCTACCGACACCCTTAGATGGGTATCTGTGGTGATAGATGCATTGCGCTGCAGCCGTTGCCACGCAGCCCACAGGTGAGCCGTTGGGGCATTGTAGATTGTATGGAGAGTCTTGTCCCCAGGCAATATCGTTCAAGAGAGGAGCAATGGCAGTGGTTGCACCCATCTGGCTCTCTGTCAATTGACATTCTGGGTGAGATTCGAGCCATTGAGTAGCTTCGTCGACCCAGTTTAACCAATTGCGGAGGTTGTCTGGCATGTGGTCTGGATCGATGGTGCCGGTTTCGCTGTATCCAATAACCGGACGGGTTAGATCAGAACTGCTGACGATGGCAAAACCAGGCTTTTCCTCATTATTATATATATAGAGAGAATTACCGAGCGAAACGGCTTGTGGTCGCTCAAGGAACTGGCGGGCAATCTGATGTGCCTGCTGCTTGGTTCGAGGGGCTGCGATTACTTGACAAGCCATCAGGCTGACAAGGAATAACGGAAGAAATATCTTTTTCATCTTTTTATATTTATTTTGGCTGCAAAGATAGCTATTTTTTGTTAAGTTACCAAAAATTATTCATCTTTTTGAATCTCAGTTTTGCTAATTGGGTGAAAATGTCTATCTTTGCAGCCTATGGAAAGATTTTTACATGGCAATGAAATGGGGCTTGAAATCGGTCAGATTTTATCTGACCGAGGTTTGTCTATGTCCACAGCCGAAAGTTGCACAGGAGGTACCATCGCATCGATGGTAACGGCTATTGCTGGCTCATCAGCTTACTTCAAGGGTGGCGTGGTCAGTTATGCAGTTTCGGTCAAAGAACAGGTATTGGGCGTTACCTTGCGCGACGGTGTAGTCAGCGAAGATACCGCACTTCAAATGGCACGTGGCGCCATCCGCGTGTGTGGCTCCGATTGTGCAGTCGCCACAACCGGAGTGGCAGGTCCTGGACCTTCTGATGGACACCCACAAGGAACAGTCTGTATGGCAGCAGTGATCCAATGTGAGAATTGTGATAACATAGGCAATCCTGAAACACTGGAATTGTCCCGTACTTTTAACTTCGTAGGAGATAGAGAGACTGTTATTTTGCAAGCTGCAGATGTCGCTTTGAGACTTCTAAAGGAGTTAATTGCCACTGTCGAAGAAAAAAATAGATAGATTATTTGGATTATTAGCAAAAAAACACGTACTTTGCATCCCGTTTTGAGGGATTTAGGTCAAAAATCGACCTTTTGGGAAGTGATGCGCCCAGTAGGAAGAAGAGAGCTAACCTCCACAAAACAACGATTTTAACAACAAACTCTTAAGATCGGATATTCCCGCCCTACTGTCAGGGGTTTCCATTACGTCCGGTTTTATAACAAAAAAACGAACAACAATGTCTAAGATTTGTCAGCTTACTGGTAAAAAGGCAGGAAGTGGAAATAACGTTTCACACTCAAAGCGTCGCACCAAGCGCTTGTTCAATGTGAACCTGCAGGTGAAGAAGTTTTATGTTCCGGAGTTGGATGACTTTGTATATCTCAAGGTATCTGCTGCCGCTGTACGTACAATTAACAAGAAGGGTATTTCTGCAGCTCTTAAGGATGCAGGTTATGTAATCGGCTAATAGAACTATGGCAAAGAAAGTTAAAGGCAACCGCGTACAGGTTATCCTCGAGTGCACCGAGCAGAAGGCTTCAGGTGTTCCTGGAATGTCTCGTTATATCACTACCAAGAACCGCAAGAACACCACTGAGCGTCTTGAGTTGAAGAAGTATAACCCATTCCTGAAGCGTTATACCATCCACAAGGAGATCAAGTAATCTCTGAGAGTTAATAGTTAGAAGTTAATAGTTAATACAATATATAGACTATGGCAAAGAAAACCGTGGCTACCCTCAAGACAGGTGATGGCCGTACTTTCAGCAAGGTTATCCGTATGGTAAAGTCTCCTAAGACTGGTGCTTATGTATTCGTTGAGGAGATGGTTCCAAATGAAATGGTTAAGGAGACTCTCGCTAAGTAAGTAATTACTTAAGAGTTTCAAATTTATTATACATGACCGCAAGGAAGCAGCTGCCTCTTTGCGGTCATTATGCGTTAAATAACGAAAACAATAACGCTAATCCTGACAAAAGATGGGATTTTTCGATTTCTTCAAAAAGGAAAACAAGGAGACTTACGATCAGGGTCTCGAGAAGAGCAAACAGAGCATCTTCGATAAGTTGGCCCGAGCTGTTGCCGGTCGCGATACTGTCGATGATGAGGTTTTGGATAGTCTCGAAGAGACTCTTGTGACCAGTGATGTAGGCGTAGAGACAACTCTTCGCATCATTGAGCGTATCGAAGATCGTGTGCAGCGCGATAAGTATGTAGGTACTGGCGAGTTGAATCGTATCCTTCGCGAAGAAATTACAGCCTTGTTGGCAGAGAATGAGCGTGAGGAGTTGGAGGGATTCCATTTGAAGGCCAATACCCATCGTCCTTATGTTATCCTTGTGGTAGGTGTGAATGGTGTAGGAAAGACTACAACCATCGGGAAATTAGCCTATCAATTCAAGGAGGCAGGTAACAAGGTGGTCTTAGGTGCAGCTGATACTTTCCGAGCTGCCGCTATCGATCAGTTGCAGATCTGGGGCGATCGTGTCGGCGTTGATGTCGTCAAGCAGCAGATGGGTTCTGATCCAGCCAGTGTTGCGTTCGATGCCGTGAGTCATGCCGTCAAAGTTGGTGCTGATGTGGTTATTATAGATACTGCTGGTCGTCTGCATAACAAAGTAGGTTTGATGAACGAGCTTGGAAAGATCCGTAAGGTAATTACCAAGGTGATGCCGGAGTCCAATCCAGAGGTTCTGCTTGTGTTGGATGGTTCTACCGGTCAGAATGCTTTCGAGCAGGCCAAGCAGTTTGCGGCTGTGACCGATGTGACAGCTCTTGCCATCACCAAGTTGGATGGAACGGCCAAGGGTGGTGTCGTGATCGGTATCAGTGATCAGCTCAAGACCCCAGTCCGTTATATCGGTTTGGGCGAAGGAATGAAAGACCTTCAGGTGTTTAACAACAAGGCGTTCGTAGAATCATTGTTCTAATGATCAAAGGAAGAATAGATCTTATAACATTGGGTTGTAGCAAGAACCTGGTGGACAGCGAGCGCCTGATGGGACAGCTCGCTGCTTGTGGCTACAAGATGCATCATGACCCAGAGGATCTGAAGGGAGAGATCGTCATTGTCAATACTTGCGGATTTATAGGCGATGCCAAGGAGGAGTCCATCAATACCATCCTTGGACTAACGGAGTTGAAAAAGCGTCGCAAGATTGGCCAGATCTTTGTGATGGGCTGTCTCAGTGAGCGTTATCGCAAAGAGTTAGCCGACGAGATTCCAGAGATTGATCGCATCTATGGCAAGTATGACTGGAAACAGATTGTAAGCGATCTGGGTCATCAGTGGGATGACTCCTTGCGTGGACAACGATTCCAGACCTCACCCTCGCATTATGCTTATGTTAAGATCTCTGAGGGTTGTAACCGCATGTGTGCCTACTGTGCCATCCCGCTCATTACAGGTCGCCTGAAGAGTCGTTCCATTGAGGATATACTTGACGAAGTGCAAGGCCTTGTGTCGAAAGGTGTACGAGAAATCCAACTCATTGCACAGGATCTTACCGCCTATGGCAAGGATCTTTATGGCCGATACAATATTGCAGAGCTGGTTGAGAAGATAGCACAAACATCGGGTGTTGAGTGGTTGCGTTTGCATTATGCCTATCCGAATGACTTCCCGATGGATCTGTTGCCTGTCATGGCTAAGTATCCCAACATCTGCAAATATCTGGATATCGCCCTTCAGCATGCCTCTAATCCGGTATTGGAACGTATGCTGCGACGCATAACCCGAGAGGAGACTGAACAGCTGCTGTCAGAAATCCGTCGTCAGGTACCAGGCATCCACTTGCGTACCACTCTGATGGTCGGTTTCCCGGGTGAGACCGAGGCAGATTTCGATAATATGGTAGATTTCGTCAAGAAGCAGCGTTTCGAACGTATGGGTGCATTCTCATTCTGTGAAGAGGAGGGAACTTATGCCGCTAATCATTATAAAGATGATGTGCCGGCAGAGGTTAAGCAGCGGCGTCTCGATGTGTTGATGACCTTGCAACAGGAGATCTCGTTGGCTTCCCAGCAGTCGAAGGTAGGAAATACTTACAAGGTGATTATTGATCGTCTGGATGGCGAATATTATGTGGGAAGAACTGAGTTCGATAGTCCGGAAGTCGATCCGGAGGTTCTTATTCCTGTCGAATCGTTACCCAATGTCCGTACTGCTATGGATGCCGAGGTTCAGACACATATAGACCTTAAGATTGGTAAATTCTATGACGTGGTCATCGATCGGGCTGAACCCTACGAATTGATTGGTCATTTGAAATAATAGAAAACCTTCGAGCACTCAGCTCGAAGGTTATTTTCTTAGTTCTTGTTCGACGAGGTTCTGTATCTCTTGCGGTTTCAGTCCCCATCGGGGTGCCAGAAGAAACTGCGAAGGAGCCTCGGCAGCAAATCGATCCAATACTATGTCTGGGCGGAGCTGACGGATGAAGTCTGCGACCAGGGTGGCATACTCTTGGGCAGAGAAGAGATGGAAGGCGTCCGGATGGTCTTGCCATTCTTGGGCTAAACGTGTATCCTTCATGATTTGCAGTTGGTGAAGCTTTAGTACATCGATAGGGAGCGTAGAAAGCATGTTCGCCTCCTGTAAGATTTGTTCCCGACTTTCGCCTGGTAGTCCCAGAATCAGGTGAACACCCACAGGAATCCCAGATTGGGCCGTAGAGAGGATTGCCTCTCTGGTACATTCGAAATCGTGTCCTCGTCCCATCTGCTCGAGCGTACTATCATAACAGGATTCTACCCCATATTCAACCATTACGAAATGTGTTCTGTGAATTTCTTTGAGAAGAGCAAGGGTTTCGGCCGACATGCAATCGGGACGAGTGCCGACTACAATGCCTAACACATCCTTGCATGAGAGTGCCTGACTGTATCTCTCCCGTAGAATATGGATAGGAGCGTAAGTGCCGCTATAAGATTGAAAATAGACAAGATAGCCCACCTCGCCTTTGTGCTTATGGGCAAAGAATGTCTTGCCCAATTCAATCTGCTGGCAGATGTCGTGGGTATCTCGACAATAGGCTGGGGCAAAGGCTCGAGGGTTACAAAACGAACAACCCTCCCGTCCCTTCGATCCATCTCGATTCGGACAGGAGAACCCTCCGTCCACGGTGAGCTTCTGGATCTTCCGGTTGGGGAAGGTTTGCTTTAAGTAGTCTGAAAAAGTGATCACTTGTGACGAGTACGACGCGATGATCCAGACCAGGTTTTCTTGCCACGCAACTGCGAAGCCTTCGGGTTGACACCCTCCACGCGGCGCTCCTTCAGGGTGCGATCTCGTTGTACGTTGGTCATTGCACCCATCATTTCGCCCAATGTCTTTGGACGACGCAATTCGTCGCGCTTAGCCTCTTTGGCAGCTACTTCCTTGCGGGTTGCCTGTACCAGTTCGTTCTTGGCCATCTTGTCGGCCGCACTGTGTCCGCGGGTCTTGATGGCTGCAGCGCGTGTTGCCTCTTCCTTCAGTTCGCTGAGGGTCTTCTTGGTGGCACCCTTGCCAGACTTGTTCTGATTGGCAGTGGCTGTCTTGCCTGCATTTTTGCGCCCCTTGCGAAGCAGTCTGCTCTTCGGATTCTGTTTCAGCGCCTCCTCGCGAGCCTGTTTCTCTTCGTTATGAGCCTCCCACCATGGGCGTTCCTGTTGTGCTAAAAGGGCCTCTTTGGTGACTGCGTTTGACGCTCTGTTCTCTGGCTTGACCAATTGTCCGTCAACATAAACTTTGTCGTTCTCTGTGTCAATCTGCATGCCGATACGTGCTGGCTGGCGATTGACTTCAACGCGGCCGGATTCTATCAGCTCATCCACCTCACGGCGTGAGCAGACACCAGACTCGCTCAAATACTTGTTTATACGTTCCAGTTTCTCCATTTCTGTGTAAAAATGTTTGTTTTTGTTGAAAATCTGGCGCAAAGATAGTGATTATTTTTTGGAAATCATTATCTTTGCATCGAAAAATTGCCTTCACGGGCCCAAAACTTAAAGATAATGCGGAAAAAGATTGTTGTATATGTCCTTTTTGTCCTTCTTTTCATGTTGGGCAAGTTTCTGTTTATGTGTTATTACGGCGACATCTACGGCGCCTATGCATTTGCAGATCGGATGGCTGCTCTCTGGAATGGTCTGCCTCATGACCTGGCATGTGCGGGCTATGTGATGGCTGTGCCTTTCCTGGTTCAGTTCGCTTTTATCTGGATCAAGGGTGAGTGGCATCGTCATTTCATGCGCTTCTGGCTTCGACTGATGCTGTTTCTGGTCCTGATGAACTATTTGAGTGACCTCTTCCTGTATGGCTACTGGGGCTTCCGTATCGATAGTACCGTTATGATTTATTTCCTCGACAATCCGGTTGAGGCCCTCGAACAGATGCCTGTATGGATGATGTTTCTGTTCCCGGTACTTTATTTTGTTTTGTGGTGGTGCTTGCAGCGCGTATTCTGTCTTTTTTATCCAGCACGCAAACGTGGAGCCAAACTTGAACTCCCTTCCGTCCGTCTTTCGGCTATTCATTCCGGCCTGTGTCTGTTGTGTTGTGGCTTGCTGTTTGTTGCTATCCGTGGCGGCGTGACAACTTCCACACTGAATGTCGGTCGAGTCTATTTCAGTAGCGAGATGCCGCTCAATCAGGCCGCTACCAATCCTTTGTTCAGTTTTATGCACAGCATGATGCACAAGAAGAAAGACTACTCTAAGCAATATCGTTTCATGTCGGCCGAAGAGGCTCAAACTGCCTATGCAGAACTCAATACTGCGGCAGCACACGACTCTGTTCTTGTGGTTTTCGATTCGCTGACTATGGCAGTAGATACCCTTCGGATTGTTCCTGATACTCTGCTTAGAAATCCTCGTCCGAATATCGTTCTTCTGATTTTGGAGAGCTTCTCTGGCGCTGCGTGTCGTGGCGTTTATTCTGAGGCAGATTCGACTATCATGCCGAATATCAATCGGATCTACAACGAGGGCATAGGCTTTACCAACGTGTTTGCCAACAGTTTCCGTACCGATCGTGGCGTAGCTGCCATCATGGCATCCTATCCGGGACAGCCAACCAACTCGGTAATGAAGGATCAGGCGAAATGCAACAACTTGCAATACATGAGCAAACGCCTCAAGGAGAATGGATATAACCTTCATTTTGTGCATGGTGGTGATGTTGATTTCACCAATATGCGTGGCTTCTTGACGGCAGGTGGTTTTACCAATATCACAGGCGATACCGATTTCCCTGTCAGTGACAGATTGTCCAAGTGGGGGGTGGCAGACAATAAGATGTTCAACTACCTCTACGACGAACTGACTACAGGAGCTACAGAACCATCACTGACAGTCATGCTTACCTTGAGCAGCCACGAACCGTTCGATGTTGATTATCATCATTTTGATAACGAATACGTCAACAGTATCGCCTACACAGATAGCTGCATCGGTAGTTTCCTTGATCGCATGAAGCGTACCTCTGAATGGGACAATCTGCTCGTCATTGGTGTGGCAGATCATGCCTATGCCAATTACCCGATTGGAGTGCAGAATCACGAGCCGCTCCGTTATCGTATCCCTATGTTTTGGACCGGTGGCGCCATCCGTCATTCTGCCCTCATCGATACCTATGGTAGCCAGACCGATCTGGCTGCTACCCTGTTCGCACAGATGGGCATAGACTGCTCCGATTTCAATTTCAGTAAGAACCTTTTGGATCCTGCTATTGGTCACTATGCCTTCTATTCCTTCAGCGATGGATTTGGTCTCATGACCGATAGTGTTAGCTATATTCAAGATAATGCCAAGTCGGGTCAGGGACTATCCGGCAGCAACGACCCAACGGGTAAAGCAGAGCTTTGGGGTAAGGCTTATTTACAGACATTGTATGACGATTTGAGCAAGCGTTGATATCAAATCTCCCCTATTTTCGCGTGATTTGCGGTACAAACAACAAAAATATCGAATAAAATGTTGCAAAGATTAAAATAATTACTTATCTTTGCCCCCGTAAAGTATACTATATTAAATAGCCCTATGAAGAAAATTTTTATTGACATTGTCATTGGCTTAGCAGTCACTGCTCTCGGAATATTCGTAACCCAGGCTTTCTGGGAGGCAACTGCACCAAAGGCACAGGTTGTTGGTGGAGAACTCACAAATGTAACCAGTAATGGAACCGCAAAGGTTGACCCTGAGAAGTGCCTTCAGTTCGAGAATCATCTTGTAGATTTGTTTACTGCTCTCGACTGGTCTATCTTGAAGCAGGGTCAGGATGCACAGAATAATTGGCGAGGCCTTTTGGTCGAGGGTGAGAACGAAGTTTCAGTCTTCCGTATCATCATCGAGAGCATCTGGGTTGAGAGTGTACCTTCCGATGGTTTGTATTGGGCAACCGAAGGTGAGCTCAAGAACATCATGAATGCAGTAGAGAACGAGGATAGATTAGACAAAGATATCAAGCGTCCAAACGTATTCCTCTTGGTTGGTCTTGGTGGCAAGCCTGAGAGCCCATCTGAGGTTTGTATCGTTCCAATCCGTAAGATTGAGGAGGGTCGTTTGAGCCTCAAGGATCTTGAGAGCCGTAAGAGCTCAGGCAGCATGTCAAAGGGTCAGTTTGAATACGACGGTAACCTCTTGAAGTTGCTCTAATAGAATCCCGCAAAAAAAATAAATAGCGCAAATCGATTAAGATCTGCGCTATTTTTTGTTCGCCCAGCACGAACGTAATCTAACGGGTGTAAGTCCCCAAGCCGCCCTAACAGTGGGAAGGCTACAGCCGAAAGCAAGGGTGTCCATCGTGAGGTGGAATCTGAAGGAAGCCGTAGGCAAATATCTGCCCCG
>JAZQOK010000020.1:0-17716 GCA_045627865.1 Bacteroidales bacterium | reverse complement strand
TGGGGAGCCACTTTCAAAGTGGTACATTTCTTTCCGTTATGGGTGGCACATTCGAAACCGATATGACCGGCACATTTAATTCCGCTACAGGAGGCACATTTGTTCCTGTTATGGGTGGCACATTTAATCCGCTGCTATCATAAAAGTCACATCAAGACGCTACCTTAGTGATTTTGAATATTATCACATAGGCAAAATCTTCATCTCTTCCTTTCTTCATGAGAAAAGAATTGAGAATCACGCTGCAAAGATGAGAAGAATTTTTGAATTATAAAGAAATCAGTAATTTATGATCAAGAATTAGGGAATTAGTGAATTTTCAGTTAGTATCAGGAACAATCAAATTGATTTTATGAATGATTTCAGAATGGTGGAGGATATAGATCAAAAAGTCAGGCAAGTCCCGAAGGATGCCTGACTATATTTAAGGGGATCTTCAAATATTCTTTGAACAATTATTACCAGAGGAATGGGGTGCATTATGCAGCAGGATTTGTGATGTTCATAATGTCAAGGATGGAGTAAATTTTTGTCATGTGCTCGAAGGTGAAATACTGATGATCGAGAATCATCCATTCATTGCGATGCTTAAGAGACATTTCCTTGATATCAGGGAACATGCCGACTGGCACAATAATCTGACGTCCGTCAGTAAGTTGCACACAGAACTTACCTCTCATATTAAAGTCGAGGCTTTTAATTCCAACTGTCAAATTAGGTATCTTGCACATAATATCAGAATTATTTAATTTTCTTGCTTTTCGTCTTCTGTCCTGCAAAGGTTTTCTCAATTTGATTGTTAATAAAATCCCAATTATGGTCAATAGCATCCATTATTTCTTGGTTCTCCTTAGCCGAAAGCCTAGAGTACGCAATCTCGATATTCTTTTCACCATTCGATTCTATCCAAAACTTTGCTACACATTCCTGATTGCGCTTGCCACGGTAAAAGACATGGACATGACGACGATTATCATTGATGTCAATGGGTAATACAACAATCAAAAACACAGATATCCAAGCTATTTGGCCCATAAATTTCGTTTTATTTTCAAATCTTCTGAGTGTTATAATAACCACTTCAGACGCTACCTTAGTGATTTTGAATATTATCACATAGGCAAAATCTTCATCTCTTCCTTTCTTCATGAGAAAAGAATTGAGAATCACGCTGCAAAGATGAGAAGAATTTTTGAATTATACAAGAAAGAGGTCAAGAAATCAGTAATTTATGATCAAGAATTAGAGAATTAGTGAATTTTCAGTTAGTATCAGGAACAATCAAATTGATTTTATGAATGATTTCAGAATGGTGGAGGATATAGATCAAAAAGTCAGGCAAATCCCGAAGGATGCCTGACTAAATTAATAACAATTTGACTACATTATGGAGAGTTCTGTTTTCAAATCATCGTAAATATAACCGACACTCTGGAAATAATAGCCAGTAGCAGAATTCTGAAGATTGAGGAATGCCTTGGAGTTATACACAGCACTCAATGCATCCTCCATGGTGTAATGCTGTTCTTCGATAAGAATCTGAACCAATGCTATGGTCAAATCTTCCTTCATACATTGAATCTGTCCTTCTGTTAACATAAGAATTTCAGTTTTTCAAGAGCTTTCTCACTTCCAAAGAAATACTGGAAAGTTATCTTGGGTGGATATTGAAGTTCCTGCATCAACTCTTTTAAAGTTATAGCACCCATCTCGAATCTACGCATTTGACGAACAATACCATCATCTGCTATCGGTCCATATACAATATCATATTTATGATAAGGCTGTGGCGTTTTTCGATCTCGATTGCGAAGTACGAACTCCGCCCACTCCTCGGTATAAGTTTCAAACCGTTTTACCTCAAGCGAACCATCGGTCATGGCAGACTCATTAAATTCAAAAGTAGTGACAACTGGTGTTTGTTGAGCACCAACACGTTCAACCACTCTTTCTGCCATTTCCATCGCCTGCAACTGATCATCAGACAGATAGAATCCCTGCCCAAAATCTTTGAAGGGCTTACCTTTGTCTATCGATGGATGGTCAACAATAATATTTGATCCATGATATAGTTTCATTGCAAATGTCCTCCATGGTTAGAGCAAACCTGTATCAAGTCCTCAATATTCTCTTCAAAGGATAAGGTATGCAATACGTTATAATGCTTGAAATAATAATCCAGCCCATGATGTTCTCGGATGTAGTTGAAAGCTACATCCTGTGAGATTCCAAAATGAGCAGCAAACTCTGCCACGAGCGCCACTAAAAATTCCAATATGTTCCGATCTCGCTTTGACATGATTATTTTTCAAACGTAGAAAGACCCTCTTTATTTTAATCTTAAGAAGTAGAGAAGATTGCTTATTAGCAACCCTGATGGATTTCTTTATAATCTCAGAGAAGAGGAGAAGATAGGAAGATCTGTACTAACAATTCTCTTCAATTCTTCAAATTTTCCTGAGAAAAATAAAATATCACATCAAGACGCTACCTTAGTGATTTTGAATATTATCACATAGGCAAAATCTTCTTCTCTTCCTTTCTTCATGAGAAAAGAATTGAGAATCACGCTGCAAAGATGAGAAGAAATTTTGAATTATACAAGAAAGAGGTCAAGAAATCAGTAATTTATGATCAAGAATTAGAGAATTAGTGAATTTCTGGTTAGCATAATTATTTTCTCTTGTGGAAAATGTTGAAAGTGTGGAAGGCTTAATGCTGACATTGCTGATGGCTCTTAACTTTTCTACATTTCCCACATATTCCAAGTATTATATTTAGGCATTATAACAACAAGAAAACAAAGAAAATATCTGAGGAATCAGCGCAATCTGCGTGAACTATCATTCGCCCATCACATTGAGCTTGCCCCACACAGAGTGGTTGCGGTAAGCCTCGATGCTGGTAGGAGGAACATGCAGACGGATGTCTTGGCGGTCGAATGTCGAGATGGCCTGAGGCGGAGTTGTGGCCAGACAGTAGATGTCGCGCAGTTTGTCGCAATGATAGAAACAGTATTCGCCCACACTCGCAACCTGCGCCGGCAGCGTGATCTCCTCGAGCGAAGAACACATATAGAACACCCCTCGGCCGATGGCAGAGAGCGACGTCGGCAGGCTCACGTCATGCAGCTTGCTGCAGTTCACAAATACATCTTCGTGGAGTGTTGTCACCCCCTCGGGAATAAGTACAGTTTCGAGCGAGTTATCGACAAAACAACGCGACGGCAGCTCGGTGAGTTTGTCCGACAGGTGTAGGTTATGTAAGTCCCAACACCCCTGGAAACAGCCGCTGCCCAACTGTGTCACGCTGTTCGGCAAGTTAACCATCTTGAGCGAGCGACAGTATTTGAAGGCCTGTGCACCCAGTTGGCGAATGCCCTCGGGCAGATAGACAGTCTCGAGCAGAGTGTCGCCCAGAAAGACGCTGTCGCCAATAGCCACCACCTGATATTCCCTGCCCACGAAGTTGGATTTGGCTGGGATCATCAGATTCAATTGTCCGGGGTATATAGGGCCACGACCCACCACCTGGCAGGTCATCTCTTCGTCCGAGAGGATGTGCATTCGTGTCACCTGATCCTCCCATTGGTAGTTTCTGAATCCGAAGTTGCGGGTAGCGAAGATGATCTCCTTGCGCCAGGGTTCATAGAGCAGGCTCATGCCGACCAGCGCGAGCAGCGTGAACAGGATGGCTAAGCGCCAGTGGTGGCGATTGCCCATCAGCATCACCAGACAGTCGGCGGCGTGCGGCGGACGTTTGTCGGGGTCATGTTCGAGGCAATGCTCCATGACCTGTCGGTATCGTTTGGGCATGGATTTGCCCACGCCATTCAGCGTCTTCTCGATCTCGTGCAGAATCTGTCCGAAGGCATACAGGTCGGTGCGTGCGTCCACCTGGGTATCTTGGTTGTCGGCCTGTTCGGGAGCATCGAAGCCTCGGGTCTTGCCCTCGCTGTCCGTAAAGCAGTCGGTACGGCAGAAGCCCAGATCAATCAGCTTCACATCGTTGTTGACGCGTGTGATCATGATGTTGCCGGGTTTCAGGTCCAGGTGCAGCACCTGCTGGCTGTGCAGATAATCCAGACACGAGAGCACCTGGCTGCAGAAGCGTTGCAGGTTGCGCTGGTGAGCGAAGTACAGGGGTTCTTCAGCCAGTTTCTGCTCCAGCGTCTTGCCCTCCACATAGTCCAGCAGCATCATCACCCCTTCGTCCGATGTATCCATCTCGTTGTAGCTCACCAGATTGGGGTGCGACAAGCGTGAGCCCACCATATATTCTTTGGTGAAGAGCGACACATAGCGCGAGTTACTCTCCAATTCCGGGCGCAACCGCTTGATGAATTGCCAGCGGTCATATAACTTCACCTTATAGCACAGACAAGTCGAGCCATTGGTTGCCAATGGCTCTGCTGTTTCCAACAGGTGCGTCTCGCTGACTTCGCGGAAAACCGACATACTCAATAGGTGCGGAACGAGGTGATACCATCCACTTCGCCAGCCACATACTGGCCAATGTCCTTGCCATTGCGATACACATGCAACACAAAGAGCGTCTGGCCTTCGACCACCTCGCTGATGCAGACCTCATCGTTAGGTTGCAGGTTGGTCGAGGTGCACTCTTCGACCAGAAAGGTATTCTCACGTATCAGACGGATGCGCAGCAGTCGGTTGACCGGATAGATGATCTCGAGGTGCTGACCCAGCTGCAGTTCGGAGGCGAGGATGGCTTTGCGCGTTGCGCGAAAACCTGAACCATGGTTATTGTTGTAGAAGGCCTCCCAATTCGGGAAGCCCAGATAGCGGGCAATTGCATTGAGCGTTGACTGTCGGGCTTCGCTGTTGTTGGGCGTAGCACCCATCAGACGGCGCAAGGTGTTTTCGCTCACATATTCTTCTGTCTCTTTTTCGATAAGCTCCGACAGTTTGGCATAGTCTTTTGCTTGCTGAAATGTCAAACCTGACTTCTGCTTGATCAGTTGTATGGTAGCTGCATCTATTATCTGCATGGCGTTATTGGTGTTCTATTTTGGCAACGTTTTGGCGCAAAGATAGAGAAAAATATGTAGATGTGCAAGAAATATGCCAAAATTTTAATGAAAATAGTCACAAAACAGCCAATTCTGCATTTCGCAAATTTCGCAGATATTTCGCAGAATATAAAATTGGACGTTAAAGCAGAATGTACTAATTTTGCGAGCAGAAAAGTTTTATCTTTTCCCGTTGTGTACATTATATTTTTTATTTACCTATCTACATATTTCTATTTTCTATGAAAAGAAATCTATTTGTCAAAACAGTATTGCCAGGACTCTGTCTGCTGGCTATACAATCGCTGCAGGCGCAGACCATTACTGCGACCTATTGGCCCGAAGAGTATGAAAGTGGAGCGATGGAGGGTCAGTTGAAAGACCTCCGTCTTTACAATGCAGAAACTCTCGGATCATCGATTAGCTCTATGAAGATTGATGGTGTAAGCGTAAGCCCGAATGCTACGTTCAAGCCAACTTCAAAGAAGTGGTACACCGTAGTCTATCAGCTCAATTCTACAGAACTTCCAGACTATGCCTTCAATGTGAAGACTATCGGAAATTTCACAACCGAGGGCATCACTGCTATCGGCGAGGGAGCCCTTCCGGGTGAAGCCAACAATATCGTTCTTGGCGAAGGCCTGCTTACTATCGGTGCACGCGCATTTGGTCATGCGCCAAGTTCCCTGTCCTTGCCTTCCACGCTTCAGTCCATCGGTGCTGATGCCTTCTATGTCACCAATGGTACTACCGAGAGTGTCGGCAAACTCTACATCCCGAATGTCGCTTCATGGCTCAAGGTCGAGCTGGGTAACCAGTATTCTTCGCCTTTCTGCTATAGTCTCAGCAGCGAAGAGTTGTATGTAGGTGGCACTCTCACATGCGATATTTATATCCCTGCCGGCACAACCACCATCGGGAATTACACCTTCTTTGGTTTTGATCACGCAATGTCGTTCCATTTCCCTGCCAGTGTCACCACCATCTCAGAGAGTGCCTTCGACTTCAAGGCCGATGGATCGACCATCCCATTCTACACGACATCGAATGCTGCTGCTGTAATCGCCTATGCCGACGCACATCCCAAGATTAGGCTAAGAGTGTCTGATCCTGTTTCCATTGCGTTCACCGAGGCCAGTGTCTCCATCTATCGCCAACAGGCTTATACGCTGAAGACCAATCTCCCAGCCGGCATCCCTGCCACAGACGTAACCTGGAGCAGCAGTGCGCCAACCACTGTCCATGTGGATGAGTACGGCGTTGTTTCCGGCCTTGCTGGTGGCACCGCTACCATCACCGCAACTTACGGTGAGTCTTCTGCCACCTGCACCGTGACCGTTTCCAGCTCATACGAAGATGGACAGAGCAGCCATTATTATGTAGATGGCATTTGGTACACACTCAATAAAACTGCAAAGACAGCTTCTGTAAGCTACCGTGGCTCTTCATCCGGCTCATATTCTAACGAATACACTGGAGATGTTGTTATTCTTGCCTCTATCCGATATCAGGGTGTTGAATATAGTGTGACCAGCATAGGCAGCAAGGCATTCGGTGGCTGTACTGGACTTACCTCGGTTACAATCCCAGAGGGTGTGACCAGCATAGGCAGCAATGCATTCGATGAATGTTCAGGACTGACCTCGGTTGTAATCGGCAGCAGTGTGACCAGCATAGGGGACTATGTATTCCAAAATTGTTCAGGACTGACCTCGGTTACAATTCCAGAGAGTGTGACCAGAATAGGATTCGGTGTATTTCTGAACTGTACGGGCTTGAAAAAATCGGAATTTGCCAGCATAGAATCATTGTGCAAAATAACTTTTTCTTCATTCTATTCTAATCCAATTTACTACTCTCATAATCTTTATTTCAATGGAGAAGAGGTAAAAGAACTTACGATTCCAGAGGGTGTGACCAGCATAGGCAGCTATGCATTCTCTGGCTGTACTGGACTTACCTCGGTTACAATCCCAGAGAGTGTGACCAGCATAGGCAGCTATGCATTCGAAGATTGTACTGGACTTACCTCGGTTACAATCCCAGAGAGTGTGACCAGCATATACAGTTCTGCATTCTCTGGTTGTACTGGACTTACCTCGGTTACAATCCCAGAGGGTGTGACCAGCATAGGCAGCTCTGCATTCTCTGGCTGTACTGGACTTACCTCGGTTACAATCCCAGAGGGTGTGACCAGCATAGGCAGCTCTGCATTCTCTGGCTGTACTGGACTTACCGATGTCAAATTACTCTCTGAAACCTGCACTTTTGGAACTGACGTTTTCAAGAGTTGTCCTATTACCAAGTCTGAGTTTTCAAGCGTGGTCGCGTATTGCAATAACATGACATTTGGCAATCTTGACAGTAATCCGCTGTACATTGCGAAACATCTTTATGTAGATGGCGAAGAAGTTGTTGACCTGATTATCCCGGAAGAAGTGACGGATATTAAGGCTCAAGCATTCGACGGTTGCATTAGATTTGCTACTGTAACTTGGCCTGTCAGCCTGAAAACCATTGGAGCCAACGCGTTTGCAAATACAGCTATGTCTGCCGTCTATCTGCCTTCTACCCATACACCTGTCACCCTTGCCAATACGAATGCCTTTAAAAGTTCGACATTGTTTATGGTAGCCGCAGATTATCTGGAGGATTATTGCACGGCTGACGGCTGGAGTGACTATGCCGCCAACCGTCAGATTCTGCCAATTAACGATTATTCGGACATGACCGTCGATGTAGTGGCAGAGGAGCAGATGTCCACCCTGCACAAGCGCATCGGTGACCAGAATACCGACAAGGTATTTAAGCTGAAGGTTCGTGGCACTATTAATGGCTACGACATCATGTATATGCGCGAAAAGATGACCAGCCTGCGCGAACTCGACTTGTCGGAGGCACGCATTGTGGAAAATCCATACATCTATTATACCGGTTACCACAGCGAGGATGACATCTTGGGCGGTTACGCATTCTATAACCAGAAGGCGCTCACTAAAGTCATCCTGCCAGAATCCGTCAAGGAAATCGGAATTTATGCTTTCTCCGGCTGCTCTTCTTTGCGAGAGTTGATTATTCCTGGCAAGTTGCAGAAAATAGGTGGTTCTGCATTCTCTGGCACAACAAGTTTGTCAGAACTGGCCCTTGAATTGGAAAATTGTATCCTTACTGGAGCTTTCTATATGGGAGAATCTTCTGTCTGCCGAATCGTCCTGTCTGGTACAATTAGCCAATTGGGATATCCAGCCCCATTCACATTTTATAAAGTTAAGGAACTGGATCTAAGTGGAGTCACTTCTATGCCTAATATCTATAACAATACGTTCGTAGAATGCACATTTAGCGAACTCGTCTTCCCTGATTTAGAGAATCAGATTAGCATAGGTTTTAATTCTATCTATGCTTGCAACCAATTAGAATACTTAAGACTTCCTGGAGGATTGAAAGAAGTAAGCAGTTGTGTTACATACACAAAAGAATATAGACCTTCCAGACCAAGCCTGACAATTGTATTGCCATCTTCTGTTGAAACCATTGCAGATGGAGCCTTTCAATTAAATAGTAACGGGTATGACGATAAAGCCTTTGTAAAGAATATAATCATTGAAAATGGGTCAAAATTAACTAAAATTGGCAGTAAAGCATTCTATTTGCAAAAATCATTAACCTCTCTTGAGATACCACAAACAGCACCACTATCTATAGGAGAGAGTGCTTTTGAATCTTGTTCAAATTTGTCAGAGATTTCTCTTTCTTCAAGCGTGATTAGCATTGGCAACTCAGCTTTCAAGAATTGCTCTGCTATACCGGAAATATCTCTCCCAGCCAACTTGACCACCATTGGAGATTATGCCTTCCAGAATTGTACAGGTTTGACTGAGATGATTATCTCTCCAGGCGTTACGGCTATCGGCAATTACATGATGGATGGTTGCACGAATCTGGAGCACATCTCAATGCCATCTACTGTCAAGAAGATCGGTAACTATGCCTTCCGGAACTGTGAGAAGCTGACGGAATTTAAGGTGCCAAGCAGCATGGAGAGCATCGGAACAAATGCTTTCGCCGGATGTAACGCTCTGAACGACGTGTATAGCTACACCCTGGAGCCAACTACCATCAACGAGACCACCTTCAGCACCTGGACGACCGCCACGCTGCACATCCCTGCCCAGGCATGGTACACCTATTACTACAATACGGGCTGGAACAAGTTCCTGTCGCTCTCAAGCTTCCTCGAAATGTATGACTACTTCTATGCCAACAACGACATCACTCTCGACGAATCGACCGGCAAGATCGACGGTACGCCAGAGGCTATGCTCAATGCCGGCGGTGGTTTGATCCTGAAGAACAACATCGGTCAGAAGCTGGGCGATGTGCACATGAAGAATAATGGTACCTATGCTGCTTCGCTTCTCTATGACTCAGACACCGAGATAGCCGAGGGATGCCGACTCTATCAGGAGATTGATGTCAAGGCTAACCAGTGGTACTTCTTCTGCTTCCCATTTGATTCACAGCGTCGCGATGTGACCAGCCCAGGCAGCTATGTGTTCCGCTACTACGACAGCGCTGAACGTGCTGCCAACGGTACGGGTAACTCATGGAAGAAGCTGCCAAGCGAAGAAGAGGATCCATATCTGCATGCCGGTATGGGCTACATCTACCAGAGCAATACGACCGGTACGCTCACCGTGCCAGTGAATGCTCCTGACTTCAGCAACGTGAACCGTGCTACCGATCTGCAGACCTACGAAGCAGCCGTCACCGCCAATGCCAGCTGGAACTTCACGGGTAATGTCTCGACCTCTTACTATAGCATCGGCAGCATGAACTACTCTGCTCCAATCACTGTATGGGATGGCAAGACATACGTGGCCTATCGTCCGGAGGATGATGTCTATCTGATGTCACCATTCCAGGCCTTCTTCGTCCAGAAGCCAGTCGATGCCAGCAGCCTCGTATTCGATGGAGATCAGCGTCTGACCAAGATCCAGGGCGAACAGGCTATTGCCGCTCTGGCAGCCAAGCGCCGTATGATGCCAAAGGCTCTCGACCGTCTGCTCTTCAACCTCGAACTCAGCATCGATAGCCTTGCCGACCGCACACGTATCGTCTATAATGATGAGAAGAGTGTGCTCTATGATATGGATTGTGATGCCTCAAAGTTCATCTCGATCGAGAACGATGTGCCACAGCTCTATTCGCTCGACGGCCAGAAGCAGCGCTATGCCATCAATGAACGTCCGACTTCAAATGGTATCGTTCCTCTGGGTTATATGGCTCGCAAGGCTGGTGAATACACCATCAAGGCTACCCGCATGGATGCTTCGGCCAAGCTGCACGATAATGTGACTGGCAAGGACATCGACCTTAGGTTGGGTGACTATACCTTCCACAGCGAGGCTGGAACTTTCGATAACCGCTTTGAACTCCATTGCACCACCAGCACCAATGGTCTGGCACGCCTCAAGGAGGAAACAGGTGTGACCCTGAAGGGTGGCGATGGCCAGCTCCTGGTACAAGGCGCCAGCGACGATACAGAGGTAACCGTCTATTCGCTGAAGGGCGATGTGGTGGCTCGTACCTCGGGCAGCCACAGCATCAACCTGCCAAAGGGCATCTATGTGGCAGCTGTCAACAAGCTCTCGACCAAGGTAATTGTGAAATAATGATTGGCAAGGTAAATGATTATCATTTTGCGTATGCGTACATTATTGTATAACATAAGACTTCTGCTGCTCCTTCTCCTGATGGGAGGGAGCATGCAGGGGGCTATGGCTACTCCCGAAGACTTTGATCCGACACCGCCAGGTGAACCTGGGGATGTGGTGAAGAGCCGTCTCTATCTGGAGAGTGATCCGGTGGGGGGATGCACCTTCAACATTACCAGCGGAACTGCCTACAAGGTGGGATCAAGTGTTTTGGTGAAGGCTACGGCTATGGCTGATTATTATTTCGTCGGTTGGTACCAGTCGGATATCAAGGTGGGTGAAGAAATGACCTACACGGTTGCCTCGATGCCCTACCACGATATGACGCTGACGGCGAAGTTCGAATATAGACCGCTGGCTCAGTATGTAGTTGCTGTGTCATCGGCCGATGCTCTCGCCGGTACGGTAACGGGTGGCGGAACCTATAAGGTGGGATCTAATATTACCATCAAGGCTACCCCTAAATCAAGTGCCTATAAATTTGCATATTGGAGTCGTAATGGCCAAAAGACCGACTTGCCGCAGACCTGTACCTTTGTACTGGAGGATGGTGTAGGCAACCTGAATTTTGAGGCGCATTTCGACTACGAACCTTTAAACCCAGGCGAACCAGGTGTCTTGCCTATCACCAGTTACCTCTTCCTCAAGAGCGAGCCTGCCAATGCCTGTACGTTCAACCTTACCAGCGGTACTGGCGTCACGGTAGGATCATCGGTCGTGGTCAGGGCTACTGCTCTGGCAGGTTATGAGTTTGCCGGTTGGTATCAGGGCGAGCTGCTGGTCAGCTCAGTGCCGAGTTACACGGTCAGCTCAATGCCATACAGCGATCTGACGCTGACGGCTCGTTTTGTCACGTTGCCTGTGCCTAACAAGTATGTAGTGTCTGTCAGCGCTGCTGATGCTCTGGCTGGTACAGTAACGGGTGGTGGAACCTATTCGGTAGGTGATGTGGTGTCGCTGTCTGCTACACCGAAGTCGAGCCTCTATCACTTTGATTATTGGACCAAGAATGGCGTTAAGACAGACTTGCCGCAGAGGTTCTCATTCACGTTGGCTGATGAGGATGGCAACCTCGACTTCATGGCCTATTTTGAGTATGATCCGACCAATCCAAGCGAGCCTGCAATGGACCCAAACCAGCCTACAGAATCACAGGCTGTGTATGGAGAAGCCTGTGCCGGGTATGTGGTGGAGTTTGATCCTTTCCACCTCGATGCAGAAGGTGAGACGACGGTTGGTGTCAGGTTCAAGGTTGCGGAAACGTCTGTTCAGATTAAGCAGATCGAATTTGATCTTCAACTGGACAGTAAGTGGTATGATAATGGTATAGTTGCGAGTGTGGCAAAGAACAGTTCGCTCAATACTCAATCCTATACAGTACCCGATCCTATTGAAAGGGGGGATGGCTCTTTCCATTTTACTCTGGTTGCCAAGAGCGAGGACTGTTACTTCGGCAATGTCACTTCGACTCAGGTCGGCTACTTCACTCTCCGCCAGAAGGGTGAAGGTGTGAACGGCAGCTACTCGATAGCTGATGGTATCTACCAGATCACTATCGACAATGTGATGGCCAAGGGTGTGGATGGAATGGTATATATGCCTGATCCTTTTGTCGGTGATATCTATGTCGGTTTGACAAAGGCAGTGATCGACAATGGAGCAGTTGCTTTCCGTGGCAACTATTCGTCTGAGGCTTCGTTCGCTCTGCTTGCAGCTGCGTTGCCTGCTGACGACGAACTGACGACCATTGACCTGACATGTGTCTCGGCTGTACCTGAGGGCGCAATGCTGACGGCCCAGAACAAGAACGCTTTGATTATTACCAAACAGGATCTCGGGTTGGCTAATACCCAAAACGTAGTGATTGGCAATGAGTGTGAAAATCTCGTTCTGGTCGATGGATGCTCGTTTGCTGCTCCTATCGAGTTTACGGCTGCAACTGTCAGTCATGCCCGTGTGGGTCAGACCTCTAAATGGGGCACAGTTTGCTTGCCTTATGCTCTATCTTCGGACGATAAGATCCAGTATTACGAGCTTGAATCTGTGACTTCTGATAGGATGTCTTTCGCTCCTGTCGCTACCGTCGATGCTGGTGTTCCTGTCATGTTCAGACGTTTGGCCGATGCTCAGTTTAGTGCTAATGCGACGAATGTCGTTATCCAGAAGACTGTCGAGACTTATCAAACCACCACGACAGCAAACCCAGAGTGGAAGATGCTCGGTTTCTATCGTGCCTGCAAGGTGATTGAATCGGAACTGGGTGGTCAGCTCTACTACATCAGCAGCGACAGTTTCAAGGGGGTAGCTTCGGAGGCTACGGTCAAGGCTTTCAAGGCATTGTATCTGTACTCTGGTTCTGCTGCAAGTGCACCGACTCGTTTCTCAATCGAGGAGATTGAGTCTGAGACTTCCATCACCGAACTGGAGGATGGTCGAGTGGAACTGAGGGCCTTTGACCTGAATGGCCGTCGTCAGAATGAGGTAAATCAGGGCATCCAGTTGGTGAGCGATAAACTAATTCTGTTACGCTAACATTTATTACAAATCTTGAGCATATATGAAAAAGCAATATATCGCACCAGAACTGTCGGTCGTGCAAATAGAACTGAACCAAATTGTTTGTCAAAGCATCTCTTTTTCTAATGACGAGGGTGATGGTTCTGATATGGAATCATCTTCTTATCGCTCTAAACTTTGGCATGACTACGAAAACTAAGGGTCACTATAATTATTAATGAGGGTGTGTCTTATGGCTTGTACCAAGACACACCCTTATTTTTATTGAATTTGAAAACTATCGAAAGGCGTGACAGTTACAGTGTGACAGTCAGGTGCGGTTGCGCCTTGTAGGTTTATTAAACAAAGCAATTTCGTGCTCATTTGGCCACTAACCTTTCGCCCTGAAAGGGCAATCGCAAAGCGCTATCAGCCCAGGGTAAAGCAAAGCGACACCCTGGGTTTCATAGTATATGAGTCACCAATTATTGAAAGCGTGGATCTGTATGGTCTTGCCGTTGTATGCGATTGTATCCTCTTTGTCGAAAGTGATTAACAATAGATTATCGCAATGCAGTTCGTCTGCACATTCCACCAGAGCCGATAACTCGCGTTTGAGAGTTCGTTCGTTGCTTATGTCGTATGATACCTGGATGAGTTGCTCTACATGCGCGCCTTTGCGGGTGACGAAATCCACCTCCTTATCATTACGCGATCGATAATAGAAGAGCGACTTCTCTTCGTCATAGCCTCGGCGACGCAGTTCCAGGAATACTTCATTCTCGAGCAGACGTCCGAGATTCTCGCTTTGATTGAATCCTGCACCCAGAACAAAGCCATTATCCACCACATACACTTTTCTCGGAGCCTTCATCATCACCTTCAGCTTGTTATTGTATCGTGGCAAATAATAGAACAAATAAGGCTCATGCAGATAGCCACAGAACTTCTTGACAGTATTCTCACTATTCATACCGAGATCTCCGCTCAGTGACAAGGTGGTGAATGGATTGCAGAAGTTGGAAAGCAGATAGTTGGCAAGGTTGAACAGTTCTGTTACCTTGCGTATCTTGTGGCGCTGAGCCACATCCTTTGTGATGATAGATGTAAAGAGTGTCTGAAGGTAGCTTCCAGTCATCTGGCGAGCTTGCAGTGTCTCCGGATAGCCTCCCAGTCGTAGATATTCTTCGTAGATAATCCTTGCTTTGGCCTCCTGCTCCTGTCGGACATCCGGTGCGTATATTCCGAAATAGCTTAGTGTTTCAGTCAAACCGAACGGCAGCATCTCAATCTCCACATATCGACCTGTCAGCACCGTAGCCATTTCGCTACTCAGCATCTTGGCGTTACTGCCTGTAATGACCAGATTGACACCTCGGCGATATAGTTTTGCGACCCACAAATCCCAGCCTTCGAGATTCTGAACCTCATCGAGCAGCAGGTACTGATAGGATGGATATACATGGTCAAGAGTTGACATCACGAGATCTTCATTCCAAAGAGTGAGCAGTTTGGAATCATCAAAGTTAAGGTACGCAAAGTTATGACCCCTTAGCATCATGAGTGCAAAAATGGATTTGCCAGCTCGCCGAGGTCCTGTGATCAACTTTATCTGTGGATTCTGCAAAAGTAATGGTATGTCATAGCGCGACTGCCTGCTGATGTAGGGTAAAGACAGGAGGCGTTCGCATTCCAGACGTTGTTGCTTGATGGTCGTGAGCATAATCTTTTGTGATATAAATGATGGCACAAAAGTACGCAATTATTCTCAATTATGCAAGTGTACTGCGGAAAATAGTGCAAAATATCCGCAGTACAACGATTGAAATGCGTATTTTGGCAGATAAAAGATGATCTTTCATCGTGAACTGATCGCGATTTCATCATGACTTCATCAGTACATTTTTAATATTAGAGGAGAGGAGAAGACAGGAAGATCTGTACTAACAAATATCTTTTAATCTTCAAATTTGCGTGAGTAAAAAACAAGGCCAACCGGCAACAGTAAAACTTGTGGAAATTGTATATTATTGCCAAATTATGATAATAAAATACAAATATTTGACTTAATTTCTTTGTCGTTCGTCGGAAAAAGTGTATCTTTGCGGCGATTATTCGTCCAAATAAATGTAAAACTAATCAAAATATTCGTCAGAATAATTGTAGAAAGGCATCGAAGAAATGAAACGTACTATACTTCAACATCTATATGAATGGAAGAATTCGGCAACAAGAAAACCGTTGATTCTTAATGGAGCAAGGCAGGTAGGTAAGACCTATATTCTTAATGAATTCGGCCAGACATACTATAAGAAAGTGGCGTATGTCAATCTGGATAAAGATGCACAGGCTGCATCCATCTGGGAGAAGGACTATGATGTGCAACGTATAGTCTTATCTCTTTCTGCTTTGCTTGATGTCAATATCAAGGCAGAGGATACGCTCATCATACTTGACGAGATACAAGATTGTCCTAAGGCATTGTCTTCGCTAAAGTATTTCTGTGAAGATGCGCCAGAGTATCATATTGTGGTTGCTGGATCGCTTTTAGGACTGTCGTTGCATGAGGGAGCATCGTTTCCTGTTGGTAAGGTAAATATGCTGCGTATGTATCCCATGACATTCGGAGAATTTCTAATGGCTTGTGGAGAAGAACGATTGGCGGAACTTTGGGTGAAAGATGATATGCAGTTGATAGAAACTTTGGGTGAAAAATACAAACAACTGCTGCGACAATATTACTATACAGGAGGTATGCCAGCTGCAATCAAGGAATATGTGAATAGTCATGACCTGCAAAAAGTGCGTGACATACAGAAGCAGATTCTCTTTGACTATCGTCGCGATTTCTCAAAGCATGCTCCTGTCAATCAGGTGCCGCGCATCAATATGGTGTGGGATAGCATCCCCTCACAGCTGGCCAAAGAAAACCGCAAGTTTATCTATGGCGCTATGAAGAAGGGTGCAAGAGCTTCGGAGTTTGAAGTTGCTATTCAATGGCTCATCGATGCTGGCCTTGTTTACAAGGTGTCTCGTGTGACTGCTGCACGCCTGCCTCTGAAGTTCTACGAAGAGATGGAGGTCTTCAAACTGTTTATGCTCGATGTGGGCCTTATGGGCGCAATGGTCGATATGCCAGCAAGAGATGCATTGGTCAATGATAATGCGATAGTGGAATACAAGGGTGCTTTCACCGAACTGTACGTATTCTCTCAGCTTAAGACTATGGATGTCTCTGTGTATTATTACTCATCCAATGATTCTGCGGTCGAAATAGACTTCTTGGTGCAGCGGGATGCCCATATCATACCAATCGAAGTGAAAGCGGAAGTCAATGTCAAGGCAAAAGCCCTGCGTCAGTTTATTGCGGACAATCCTGACCTCCGCGGATTGCGCATATCTATGTTAGGATATCAAGATCAGGAGTGGATGGAGAATAAACCTCTATATGCACCTGAAACTTGGTTGAAATAATCATTTACCTTCAATAAAATTATTGTACAACCTTCCACTCGCTCACAGTGCGTGTCTGGCTCGAGATGACGGCGCCGATGCGGTACAGCGGACGAGGATCGGAGAGGTAGGGCTGGGCATAGCCCTTGTTCTCAATCTGCTGGAGTGCTTCGTCGGCCGAGCCATCCAGTTTGAACTCGAATATGTAGAGATAATCCGGTGTTTCGATGATGAGGTCGGCACGGCCATGCGAGTTCTGCTTCTCGATGAGGGTGGTGTAGCACGATAGGAGACGCAGAATGAGGTAGAAAGTATATTGAAAGTGCGTCTCGAAGTTCAGCGCAATCTGGTTCTTGTTTGCCTCGTAGGGGATGCTGGCCAGGAAGGAGGTGAAGGCATCGCGCATATCGTCCAAGCGGGCCTCTCGGAGCATATCATCTAAATTCAAGAGCCAGTTATTGATGTCATCTGCAGGCTTGAGATAATCGGTGGCAACCAAGTCGAGAAAGCCTCTGCGTACCTCTTGATTGGGGAAGTCAAGCTTGTACGATTCAGTTCGCATCTCATAGCCGGAAATTGTCAGATAACCGCTTTGATAGAGCATCGGGATTGGCTGCTGGCTATCGGCACGATAGTTGGCAAATTGCTCTGGAGCATAGCTTTTAGCAAGGTCGCGTTGCAGATTGATCTGATGACCGCCAATCAGTTTAACCAGATAGGTAGGTGTACCCGACGTGAACCAGAAGTTACGCATCTCATTGCTGGCAAAGCAATTGATTAGGCTGAATGGATTGTAGATATCGGTCATCGATTTGCTGAAATGATAGCCGTCATATCGTTGTTTGAGGAGCTGTTTCATTTCTGTCTCATCAACGCCATAATTCACAGCCATCTCACGAATCGGTTCTGCCAGATCGCGATAGAGCTCCTTTTCTGTTATACCGCAGATGCTTTCGTACTTGGCATCCATCGAGAGGTCGTATGGTTGATTAAAGCCTGAGAAGACGCTCACCTGACTGAA
>JAZQOK010000019.1:0-118231 GCA_045627865.1 Bacteroidales bacterium | reverse complement strand
CCGCAGATGCTTTCGTACTTGGCATCCATCGAGAGGTCGTATGGTTGATTAAAGCCTGAGAAGACGCTCACCTGACTGAACTTGGTCACACCGGTCAGGAGTACGAAGCGCAGATGCTCGTCGGCTGCTTTGAAGGTTCCGTAGAAGGACTTGAGTACATTGCGGTTCTCTGACTCCTGCGGTTCGTCGAGCACATCGAGCAGGGGCTTGTCGTATTCGTCAATGAGGACGACGCAACGGAGCCCTGTCTTCTCGTGGGCTTTTTGGAGTACGTAGGCGAATCTTTCACTAATGGTAGTTCGGACTGGATCACTTCCATAAATCTTCTCCCAATCACAAAGATAGGTATTCAAACGCTTTTCCAGTTCTCCCTCTTGTTCATAACGTCCAGCTGCAAAGTCAATACGGAACACCGGATATTCCTTCCAATCGTGTTCCATTTCCATGATCTTCAATCCCTCGAACAAATGCTTCTTGCCGCTGAAGTAGCAATCCAGTGTAGAGATGAGCAGCGACTTGCCGAACCTGCGGGGACGGCAAAGGAAACAGATGGACATTTGAGCCAACTGCCAGACAAGATCCGTCTTGTCGATGTATAGAAACTCTTCGTCTCGGAGTTTTTCGAACGCTTGAACGCCTATTGGATACTTAATCATATTCTTGGAAGTTATAATCTGCGCCGCAAAGTTACGT
Organism: Bacteroidales bacterium; assembly: GCA_045627865.1. GTDB lineage: Bacteria > Bacteroidota > Bacteroidia > Bacteroidales > UBA3663 > Liminaster. The sequence goes on along the minus strand of JAZQOK010000019.1, from coordinate 117,538 downwards.
ATCTTTTTCCATATCTCCAAATTTTGAGGTTTTTTTGTGGCTCGCAGCGTGTAAGGGAGTGTAAAAGAGCTTTGAATGGGGCTCACGCAAAGGTCGCAAAGATCGTAAAGGGATATACTCTGCTTTCTCTGTTTACTCTACGAGACAAAATATTCAAATTGAGGCAGAAATAATTCTCAAATTCTCCAATTCGGGACCCAATTCGCACATTATTACGAATGATAAGGGTGAGTACCAGGTTTATGATAAGTTCTTCTCTATTTGGTTGATGAGGATTTAATGTAAGGAGTAATACTAGAATTATAAATAAAGCCGCAAGTTGTCGAGTTGACAGCTTGCGGCCTCGTTTTGAATGTTGTTGTTAGATATTAATTGTACTAAGTTTAGTTCTTGTTAGTAATTGATAATTTCTGGTAACTTAAAGAGGACTGGGCACTCGCTCTTGGAATAGATAGCAGTAGCAATGTTTGAAGTGTAAGCATTGTCTGCTTCATTCCACTGTGCGCAGATGATTATGTTTCTGTCCTCTCCATATACTGCACGATAGATACATACAGGCTTCCATTCGTTGGTATCGTTGTTGTATCTGTACATGGTCTTGCTTTTAACTACTCCGTTAGCGTCAATGACATAGACGAACTTGTTGGTGTGTTGGTTGTTCGTGAAGAGCATTGAACGGCTTTCAAGAGCTTCAGCATTGTCTGAATGGCTGGTCGAGATCATTGCATTCATCTCTGATGGATCGATTGGTGCAACTGAGCTTGCCATTGCGTTTACACTCATCATCATTCCCATAACGGCTGCGATAGCCATAGACATCATCTTTTTCATAACTGTTTTTGTTTTTAATTGTTTTTGAATTTTTTGCTTTGTTTGCAAGTTAGACGGGTTGACTTCTCGTTTGGTTGCAAACTTGTGTAATTTTTTTTGATGGTGCAAAGATAGGGCCTTTTTTCGGACCTCCGCACCTGTTTGCAATGTTGTCAGTTGAATAACGGAAACAAGACCTTGCTTGTGACAAGATGTTGCAATTTGATTACATTTGCTCTTGTAATCATTATTTCATTTTATTGACACACTTTTGTAATGCTTTCATTCTACCTTTGCCCCCGAAAATCTAAACAATAATATAAATGGATAAAAGAGTAACGTTTGAAGAGATACTTCATAATGAGGAGATTCGTACTTATATCAAGCGAGCAGACCTGTCGCTTGAGCGTATGGGATTCACTGAACACAATCTGGTACACGTAGGCCGTGTATCACGAACGAGCGGAGATATACTGCAGCAATTGGGGTACAATGAGAGCATTGTTGAACTGGCTCGTATTGCTGGTTATATGCATGATATAGGTAATGTTATTAATCGTATTGACCATGCTCAATCGGGTGCAATCATGGCATTCCGAATTCTGGATAAATTAGGAATGAATAGTGCTGATATCGCTAAGATCATTGCGGCCATCGGAAATCATGACGAGAGCACGGCATGGCCAGTCAGTGAGATTTCGGCAGCCTTGATAATTGCCGATAAGGGAGATGTGCGCCGCAGTCGTGTGCGTAATCAGAAAAAGGAGAACTTTGATATCCACGATCGTGTAAACTATGCAGTGACAGAGAATAACATTGCTCTGTCAGAAGATCAAACCTCAGTGGTGCTCTCTTTGACATTGGATACATCAATCTGTTCGGTGCTGGATTATTTTGAGATTTTCCTGACCCGAATGAAGTTGTGCCAGAAGGCAGCTGAATATCTTAAGCTCAAGTTCAAACTTTTGATTAACGGAGCAGAGATCTGTTAATGGTCGTTGTTCTGTACAATGCCGGCCTGGTCGACATTCATCAGGTAATCACCCAGTTTCTCGCACTCGCCGATGAAGTCCATATAATAGACCCCCAGCTGATAGTTGTAAATACCACCATCTACATCACGGAAGTTCTGTCCCTTCAGTTCCTTGCGGAAACTGTTGATGACCTCTTCCGTTTTTTGTGCTTTTTCCAGATGGACCGTCTCATTCTCTGGCAAAGATACGATGCGGATCATTTCGGCCATAGCCTCATCTACTAATCTGAGCATCGACTGGATATGCTGATGCTGCTCTGGGGTATAAGGTTCGGCTGCATGCTTGAGTTTGCGGTTTAGGGTTCGTCCTAGATTGAAGCAGCTATCGCCTACAGATTCCAGTTCGGTAATCTGGGTCAGCATCTTCTGAATCTTAGCTTTTGAGGCGTCCGACAATCGTCCTTCGGATACCTTGTGCAGATAGTTGGCAATCTCAACCTCCATACGATCCGTAATACCCTCATACTGTTCGATGCGTTTGTAGAGTTTGGTAAATTGTTCTTCACGTTGGTTGCTGTCCTTGCTGCTCTCACCTTCGAGTGCATGTACATCAAGTAACTCATGTACCATTTCGAGCATACGCTGGCAGATTTCGGCCAGATGACGAACCTCTTTCTGGGCCTCCATGATTGAGAGCTCGGCCGTGGAGAGCAAACCTGCCGAAATGAATTGCAGACGATAATGTTCTTCGCCCGTCTCTTTCATTGGAAGTACTTTGCAGACAAACTGCTCGATCTGCTTTACGAAACCAATCAGCAGGAGGGTATTGACGATATTAAAGGCGGTATGGAAAGCCGATAGTTTGTAGAGGTCGTTGCCGGAAGTGCCCATCACATCGGTTACGAACCAGGAGACTGCATGACAGGCTGGGTAGAAGATACAGAGTACCACTACAACGCCGAATACATTGAAGAACATGTGCGCCAATGCAGCTCGTCGTGCCTGTGTGTTGGCAGTGAGCGAAGCCATGAAAGCCGTGATGGTGGTACCGATGTTCTGGCCCATAGCCAGGGCTGCAGCCTGTTCAAAACCGAAGCCAGGAATCTGCATATCGAAAAGCATCAGGGTAATGGCCATGGTAGCTGCCGAGGCTTGGACAATCATGGTGACTATGGCACCCACAAAGACAAAGAGCAGAATGGTGAAGAAGGATTCGCCCGACACATGTGCCAGCATGTTTGCCACCAGGGTACCGATACCGATATCGTTGGCGGCCGATTGCAGGAACGAAAGTCCCATGAACAGGAACGAGAAACCGAAGATGAATTCACCCACGCTCTTGCGACTGGATTTGCCCGAGAAGATCAGGGGCATGCCCAGGGCTAAAAGAGGGATGGCAAACGCGGCGATATTGACTTTGAATCCGATGGCCGATATGATCCATGCTGTCACGGTTGTACCGATATTGGCGCCCATGATGACCCCGATAGACTGGGCCAGGGTCATCAGTCCTGCGTTGACAAAGGAGACTACCATGACGGTGGTTGCCGATGATGACTGGATGAGAGCAGTAACAAGCACACCCGTAAACACACCCATCACGCGGTTGCGTGTCATGGCAGCAAGGATGGAACGCAGTCGGTCACCGGCAAACTTTTCGAGGCCCTCACTCATGGTCTTCATACCGAAAAGGAAGAGGGCCAACGATCCTAATAAGGAAAGAATGTCTACTAACATAAATAATAATGTTTGATTTCTGGGTGCAAAGATATTACATTTATGTTACGGGGCTATTACAAAGATGTTACAAAAAAATTACAAAATAATTTGTAATAAAAATGTAATGCCAAGAAATATGAATATTGGAAATTTATATCTATCTTTGCACCGGGAAATTCTATTGTGTAACAATTAATCCATTTGTTTTCCATGGCAAAAATACTCATAGTTGACGACGAACAGGATCTGTGCGAAATTCTACAGTTCAATCTTCAGAACCAAGGATATAGTGTAGAGACTGCTAACTCAGCAGAGGCGGCATTGGCACAATTGGCCAGTTCGATAAATACTGGTCAGGGTCTGCCGGATCTGATACTTCTTGATGTAATGATGGAGGGAATGAGTGGTTTCCAGATGGCACAACAGATGAATACCACTCCTGGGTTGGAGCGGATTCCTGTGATATTCTGTACGGCAAAAGACTCAGAAAATGATACCTTGACGGGATTCAATCTCGGTGCAGATGATTATATCACCAAGCCGTTCAGGCTTAGCGAGGTAGTTGCCAGAGTACGTGCTGTGCTGAAACGATGTGAGCAGCAACCCAATGAACCTAAAAGCAATGATCAGGATGCTGTGCATGCGCTCACGTTTGATGCTTTGATCATCGACCTGGATGATCATCGTGCGTTCATGAATGGAAGAGACCTGGAACTTACGCACAAGGAGTATGAAACTCTGGTATTGCTGGCCAAACACGCAGGTCGTACTTACAATCGCCAGGAGATTCTTGATAAGGTATGGCCCGACGACGTGTGTGTGCTGGATCGCACGGTCGATGTGACTATTGCCCGACTGCGCAAGAAACTTGGCGAGGAATATGGCCGTTTCATCGTGGCCAGATCAGGTTATGGTTATGTTTTCAAAGGATAACACCCAGTAAGCATGAAACTTAATTACCGGCTTTTTATAGCCATCATCAGTCTCTTTCTGCTCTTTGCTGCATCGATGACCATCTATTTGATGCATCGCGAAGAGAACCGACATATAGAACTGCTGCAGACTCGTTTGCAGAGCTACAACAATGGTGCTTATGAGATACACCGGTTCACTCAGGATAGTCTTGGCTGGATTGCTCCACGCAAGGAAATACGTCTGACGGTCATCGATCTGCAAGGTAATGTAATCTTCGATTCGACGGATTCGATTCCAGGCCAATATCATGCCAATCACCGTGACCGAGAGGAGGTCCAACAGGCACTCTCGAATGGCCATGGCTATGCGCTGATCCGTAGCTCCAAGACCACGGGTCGTGATTACTTTTATTATGCCACCCGATTCAAGGACTGCATTGTCCGCAGCGCTTTGCCTTATGATACAGAGTTACGTCAAAGCTTTGCCTCAGATCATCATTATCTCTATGCTGCTATTCTGATCACGCTTATTCTGTTAGGACTTTTCCTGTACATGACACGCCGCATCGGAGAGACCGAAACGGCGAACATTGAACTCCAGACGAAGTTGGAACTGGAGCAGCAGTATAATCAGTTTAAGTATGAGCTAAGCCACAACATCGCTCATGAACTGAAGACTCCAGTGGCATCCATTCAAGGTTATCTGGAGACGATTATCGATGCCCGTAAGACTGGAAACATTGCGGAGGAGCAATTAACCCATTTCCTGGAACGAAGCTACTCGCAGTCTCAGCGACTCAATGCTCTGGTGCAGGATATTTCAACACTCAACCGTATGTCTGAGAGACATGGTATTGACCGAGAGATGGTCGATGTGGCCGAATTGGTGCGTGGCATCATTGATGAGGTTGCTTTGAAACTGGAACTGCAGCAGATGACGGTCGAGAACCTGTTGCCACATTCTATCCGACGGGAGTGTAATGCCTCGTTGGTATATTCCATCTTCCGCAATCTGATAGACAACAGTATTGCCTACGCTGGCCAGCGAACTACGATTACGATTCTTTTAGAGCCGAATGGCATGTTCCGATATTATGACAACGGCCCCGGTATCCCCGAGGAACATCTGCCACGTATCTTTGAGCGGTTCTATAGAATAGACAAAGGCCGTTCCCGCAAACTTGGAGGAACCGGCCTTGGTCTTGCTATTGTTAAGAACGCCGTACTTCTGCATGGTGGCAATATTTCAGCCAGGAATCGAAATGAGGGCGGTCTGGAATTTACGTTTAACTTATTTGGTTGTTAACTTCAGTGTTGCTTTCTTACCATTGTCTGCAACGGCCTTGACTGTGACCTTGCCTGCCTGACCGCGCTTCGAACGCAGAATGACCTGAAGGGTGCCATCGTAGAGTCGCTTGGTCACGATGTCTGAGGTGAAGAGTTCGTTGGTATAGTGGTCACCATTGTCGAGTGCGACCAGCGAAGCAGGGCCTTCGACCGAAATGGTTATCTTGGCAGAATCCGACAACACCGTGTTGCCCTTGCTATCGACAGCACGAATGGTCAGGTATTGCAGATCCATGCCATCGGCCTTCCATGTTGGTAGAGTGAAGGTGGCATTGTCAGGACCGAGTTTCTCTGCCTCCAAACGAATAGCAGTAGCCTTGCCCGTTGTCTGAATCTGGTGACGAGCTACCTCTTTGCCCTGATTGCGGGCAATGGCCACTACGGTACCACCGTTGCCATAAGGAATCTCCTCCCAGAGGATCATGTTGCGATTGTTCGGGTTGCTGATATCGTTCTTCTTGACACCGAGGCTCTTGCCATTGACCAGCAGCTCAACCTCGTCGGCATTGGTGAAGGTATAGAGGCTCTGAGTGCTTCCGGTTGGGAAGTTCCAGTTCTCGGTGAGACGCTGTTTGCCCACCTTGACATCGTTCCAGTTTACGGTTTCGCCCTTGCCATCGCGCACACCAATGTGTACCATAGGTTCTTCGGCTGCAAAAGCCGTCTTGATGAGGTAAGCCTGTGGATAGGTCTCGAGGGTGTGACGGAAGTAACTGTAGTTCCAGCCCTTCTTAGGCCATCCGTTGCTCTCGCCCCAGTATTCGATGGCGCCCCAATAGGCAAGACCCACCGAGACATTCTCTGGCATATTCCAAAGGCACTTCAAGAGCCATTCTGTCTGAGCCTCGCTCTGGAAGAGAGTCATCCAAGGGCAGTTCTTCAGGTAATCCTTGTAGCAGTTGCTCTGATAGTTGAACGAAGAGACCTCGCTGATCTGAGCCAACTCCGGTGGGACACGATAGGTATCGAAGTCAGGTGTGCCACGTTGTGCACCGGCACGGGCAGGGAACATAGCGACGGTAGTGAGACGAGTAGAATCCCAACGGCGCAACAACTCGCGGAAGATGCGGTAGGTGGTGATTCCCCAGTCGTTGGTGGCATAACCGCTCCAGTCGGGACGTGTCTGCAATTCGTTGCCCAAACTCCACAGTACCACACTTGGGGAGTTACGGTCACGCTTCACCCATTCGGTAATCAGCTCTGGCCAGATGCTCATGAATGGTTTGCGTCCTCCCCAGTATTCATTGTCACTCCACTTGTCGATCAACTCATCGACGATGAGCAGGCCCACACGGTCGGCAATCTTGGTGAAAGACTCGGAATAAGGGTTGTGTGAGCAACGGATGCAGTTGTAGCCGAAGCTCTTCAGCTGACGCATCTCGCGTTCGATAGATTTGTCGAAAGCAGCTACGCCCACAGCACCCATGTCGTGGTGATTGGCAATGCCCATCAGCATCACCTTCTTGCCATTGAGTTTGAAACCGAAGTCCTTGTTGAACTCGATGCTGCGGATGCCGAACTCCTCGCGAATGCTATCGACCACCATGTCGTTGCTAAACAGGGTTACCTCGGCTGTATAGAGTTGTGGAGTGTCGAGATCCCAAAGGGCAGGATTGTTGACATACATCTCAGGCATGGAAACCTCTACGACCGAGGCTTTGGTGTGGTCTGGCATATCGCTGCCAGACACAGCTACCAGTTCTCCGTTAGGGGCAAAGATATTGCAACGCACAGAGGCATTCTGATTCTGCCAACCAGCCACCTCTACCTGTACCTGGATGGTAGCTTTTTCGGCCGAAACTTCGGGTGTGGTAACAAACACGCCATGGTGTGCGATATGGGTTGGATTCTGTACTCTTAGATAAACATCGCGGAAAAGTCCACCACCGGTGTACCAACGCGAACCTTTGCTCTTGCCTGTATTGGCATAGACAGCCACAACATTGGGCTTGTCGTACGAAAGATGACGGGTAATGTCGGTTTCGAAACCAATGTAACCATATTCGGTCGATGCCACCTTGCGACCATTGACATAGACATCTCCATAGTACATGATGCCACCGAAGTCAAGCACTACTTGTTTGCCACGCCAAAGGGTATCGGCGGTAAAGGTTTTGCGATACCAGCCTTCGCCTTGCTCCTTGAAGCCACGGGCACCGCCTGCCTGTTCGTTCCATGGCTGTTCGAACTGGAAGTCGTGTGGCAAGTCGAGGGTACGCCATGACTGGTCATCAAAACTCTGGGAGGTGACGGCTTTCTCGTCGGCAGGACCGAACTGGAAACGCCAGTCAAAGTTAAACAATTGTTTCTGCTGTGAGACAAAAGAGGAGAGCGGATAGTTCGTACCGCTTTTGCTCTCTTTTTTGTCAACATACTGTGCCTGAAGATTCGTCATTGCAATCAGCAACATCGATCCGAGGATACATAGTTTCTTCATATAAGTCAGGTAATTGTTACTATTTATAATGGAGTGCAAAGATAATCATTTTTGCTAAATATAAACAATAAATTGTTGCAAATAACTGAAAATTACCTGTTTTTTGACGATAAATACAAAAAAACGAGCCATTTGGCCCGTCTTTTTTATTGTGTTAGGATTCTGAACAATACCGTATTCTGGTACGTGATGGATTTGTTTCGTGCAAAGAAGATCATGCCATCGCAAGGGGAAGTGACCTCACAGATAACCTTGCCCTCGTAAGGGTGGACAATGATGGCAATTGTCTCTCCTTTCATTACCTTCTGTCCCGCTTCGGCTACATGAGTCAGGATGCCAGCATGGGGCGACTGGATGGTAATCCATTGATCTTCGTCAACAATTTCCGATTCCATGCCTTGTGGCAAATCGAGGCCAGAAATCATTCCAGTAGCCAGCATAAAACGACGGATGCCGTCGATGGATTGTTGTGCCGTCACCGGATCAATCACATCGGTTGTACCTGCATAGAGCGAAAAGGCCTGAGTGTTCCAGATCTGCCAATTGTAGTTGAGCAATACGGTATCGAATGGTTCTGGCTTGCGGGTAGTGACATACGGGAAACCGAACAAGGCTCCCTGCTGCGCATTGTTCAAGCCAGTGCCAGTGTCCATTACGCGAACGTGTGGCATGAAGTTGCCGGGCAGATAATAAGAGGCAAGCTGGATGCCGTATTTGAAATCCTGGATAAACTCGAACAGGGCAGCTGCAATACGCTGTGTGGTTTCGCCCAGATTGTATCCTGGGAACATGCGGTTGATGTCGGTATTGTCCAACGCCCAGAATCTCTTTTCGATATTCATGGAGAATGGATTGACCGAAGGAATAACGCTGATAGAGACCCCTTCTGCAATCATGCCTTTGTCCTCAAGTTCGCTCAGTCGATAGACCAAACGTGATGCGACATACTGCTGCTGCATTTCATCGCCTCGCATAGCTCCGACGATGGCAAGTGTCTTTTCGCCTGTGCCGAATGTGTAGGCTTTGATTCTGAAGTCATCGCGATAGGGCGACGACATGGTGAATATGGTTTGTTCTTTCATAATAGGCTGGGATTTAGATGTCAATCCTATGTATTCTAGCTAAAAGTGATCCTTCGTAGATGACTGGATAGGCACGGATGGTGAAGAGTATGCCTCGATGTGGAGCACGGACCTCCTGGAGTACGCGACCTTCGAGCGGAGAGATGATCTGACCGATGGATTCTCCGGCCTCGACGATGGCAGTTCGTCCGTTGTGCGCCTCGGTCACGAAGATACCCGAGGTGGTTGCATTGAGGAAATCGACTGAGTCACCTTGCGAAAGGATCGGCTCATGCAAGCAGGCAGGATCGACAGGTTCCTTCCAGATGCCCATCTGATGCATCAGGTTGACGATGCCATCGAACAGCTGCTGGCAAAGGGCATGGTTGATACGCATGCCGACACCCATTTCGGCCACTAACACAGGCGTTCCAACTGAGTTGAGCGAGTGGGCTAGGGTCGATTCGAGTACGGTGGCTGCCTGATGTACCCAGATAAGGTCGATATTCAACATCTTGGCGTATGGTACCAACTTATCGGCTGTTTGTTCGCTGATGCGCACTTGGGGAATCTCTCTCAGGAACATGTTCGACGAATGAATGTCGATTACCATGTCTGCCCCTTTCAGGTCGGTGTAAATGTCGTGAGCAACCTTCTCGATCATCGAACCTCGGGTATTGCCCGGGAAGATTCGGTTCATATCGAGATCGAACGCAGGCACACCTCGTTGTATGGAGTCGATGCCCAATGGATTGAGGGCAGGATAGAGATCGACTATGCCATCCAGTTTTTCGGGGTGTTGTCGCAACATTTCTGCAATCTTGAATACTACGTATTGTCCCTCCAGTTCGTCACCATGTGTTCCGGTGACGACGCAGAAGCGACGTTGTCCTTTTCCTCCACGGAAATGGTTCTTTTGTATGCGGAACTGCTCATCGATGGGCATTTCCATGCTTGTTACATTCTGTATCATATTTTAAGACGATGACGTTAACAAAGACGATGACTATTGGGGTTCTACAATGACATTTACAATCATACTCTCTTGTGTGCAACCGAAGAAGCGGCCACGGTTTGTCGGACAGTCGTTGGCATCGCGTCCGTGAGCAATCTTGATGTAACCCCATTCGACGACAACGTTGTTGGTCGGATCAAAAGCTATCCACTCATGACCATCCGATACCTCAACCCAAGCATGTGTCTTGCCTTCGCCAGCAATCAGACCGTTGACGTATCGGACATAAAGTCCTCGGCAATGACAAAGCGCAATCATCAGATGGGCATAATCCTGACAGACGCCATAGGGCTGATGCAAGACTTCGGCTGCCGTGGTAGCAACTGTTGTGCTTCCGGGAGTGTATTGCAGGAAACGATGCACCCAATGCATCAGTCGGTTGGCTTGCTTGAAGGGCGATTCCTTTCGTTTGCCTAATATGCGATCTACGATGCAATACATCTCCTGGCTTGGCTCGGTTAGTCGGGTTGCCGTATTATAGAATGGCTCCGGAGTCCCCTGGATGCGATAGGGTTGTAATTGCTCGACTCTGCCCGTTGATGCTACCCTAAAGAAGTCGTGACTCTGGTCGAAGCTTCCCCATTGCACGCAATTACCCAGCCCGTCCCTGCTTTGGTTTAGGATACAGGCTGGTGTGATTTCCAGATTGGATTCCAGAAGATGCTGGAACTCATTTTCGCATGGACAGGCACGCAGTTTGAAAAAATGCCGTCCAATAGCTGGATAAAACTTCGACTCGGTTATGTACGAATAGCTATATGTCATTAAACCAAAGCCAATCGGTTCAAGTAGTTCAATACTTTATTCTTGTATTCTGGTGTGTATGCTTCGTAAGTCTCCTGGTCGGCCAGAAGTGCACGCAGTTTACGATAGAGGTTCTGGTCAAGCAGATTGGGTTCGTTGGCAACGCTCTTTTCGAGTACGGCCATTGCCTCTTCGATTCGGTAGTACTTATAGTCGAATCGGATGTTCATGTCCAAATGCTCAATCTGTTTGCCTAACATAAGCAACACTCGGGTTTGACCATAGACACGTTCGCCGATAGAGCCCCAGAAGGCCAGCAAGGCGTCGGTAATGGGCTGCAGATCGGTGATGTTCATGTCATAGACTTGCGATTTGGCACGAATCAGGTCTCTGCATATCTCGATGTATGAGAACGACTCAGTACGAATTTCAGTACGGAGCACAATGGCATTGTCCATCATTCGCTCGATGATGGAACGTAATGAAGTAACAGTTTCCGGATTGTACAATTGATCCATGATCTGGTACGATGTATCCAACGAACCTTCGGTATATACATCCAATTTCTTCAAGAAATCACTATATACAGGTACTTCACCTTCGGGTACATCGAGCACTTCGTCGTAGGCTTTGCGCATCAGGTGGAGCAACAGGTAGCCACGTTCTGCATATCTTCCTAACCAAAACAATCTGTTTGCCGTATTGGCACTTAATATTTCTTTCATATAAATATGGACCCACCCCCCGACCTCCCTCATAGGGAGGGAGCATAATGCTGGGGAGCTTTTATTAATAACTTAACTAATAACTATTAACTAATAACTAATAACTTCTTGTTAATTTAACAAGATAACACCCACGTATCCTTGAAACCGCCGCCTTGTGAGGAATTGACTACAAAGGAATTCGGATTGCGCGAGAAACGGGTCAAGCCCGACTTCCAGACCTTGGTCTCTTTGCCAGTAACGACGAATGCACGGAGGTCACACTTGCGAGGCGATGGCTGGCCTGTTTCGTCGATGATGTCCAGATCGATGAAATCTACAACCTCTTGGGCAATCCAGCGACGAGGTTCCTTGATAATCAGTTGCTTGACCTCCTCAAGACGTTCAGGGGTCATGTCACGACCAAACATAACACCATAGCCACCGGCTTCGGCTACATCCTTGATGACCAGCTTAGAGATGTTGGCGATGATGTAATCGTAATCCTCCTTGAAGAAAGGAAGATAGGTGGGCGCATTCTGTAGGATAGGCTCTTCATTCAGATAGTATTTTACCATCTTGGGTACAAAGTAATAGATGCCTTTGTCGTCGGCTACACCATTACCCAAGGCATTGATCAATCCTACGTTGCCGGCACGATAGGCCTCCATCAGATTCGGAACTCCCAATAGGGAGGTTGGTTCGAAGGCCAACGGATCGAGGTATTCATCGCTCACACGACGATAGATAGCACCCACTCTCTCTTTCTTTCCGTCCAAGGCGAGATAATAGACTTTCCCATCTTCAACAATCATATCGCCAGGGAAGGCCAATATGGCTCCTGCCTGTTCTGCCAGATAGGAATGCTCGAAAAACGCTGAATTGTATCGGCCAGGGGTGAGAATAACGTTGATTCCACGTCCGTCGTTGATGTAATCCATCATCTCTCGGAGCATATCTCCGTAGTTGCGATTGTCAGCTACCAGGTTGTCGCGGAAGGTTTGTGGTGCGGCCTTACGTGTCACCTTGCGGGCGATCATCGGATATGATGCACCAGAAGGGATACGCAGATTGTCCTCCAGAATCAGCCATTTGCCATCTTGGGCCTGTACAAGATCGATACCGGCAATATGAGCATAGATCTCGTGAGTTGGTGTGATTCCTTCGCATTCGGGCATATAACCTTTGCTCTCGTAGGTAAATTCTTTAGGCACAACTCCATCTTCCACAATCTTCTTGTCATGATAGATATCATATAGGAACATGTTCAGTGCCTTGACTCTCTGTATCAATCCTTTCTCGAGCATAGCCCACTCATCGGCAGGTATCTGTCGTGGAATGGAATCAAATGGAAACAACTGTTCGTTGAACACACCATTCTTATACACACCAAAACGCACACCATAACGTTCCATCCATCGGTTAACCGAATCTCTACTTTTCAAAAGTTCTTCCATATCATTCTTTTTATCCACACTTGGGGTTAATAAACTACTGCAAATGTAACAAAATGTTTTTAAAAAGACGAAACTGTTTGCAAAAAAATATAAATAAATATTTAAAATAGTTTCAATATGAAAGCAAATTACCTAAAATTGTAATGTATTGTTATCAAAACTTGAATATAGAAATCAAAATGACGTAGATTTCGCAGATATAATATCAAATATTATCATTATTATTTTAAAATGTGTACTTTTGCAACGACAAATAAACAAATGATATCATAATTCTAAAATCAAATAATAATAATTAAGCAAAATGAAAGAGAAACGTTGGATAATCATGTCCGCTATCTTGGTTGTGTTCGCTATTTTGGGTTGTACGTATCAATATGCCGATGGTCTTTGGGAATTGGCCGAAGGGGAAGAATTGCAATGGGCTAATGTAGCCTGGATGATTACGGCTACTATTTTTGTTTTGATGATGACTCCAGGTCTATCGTTCTTCTATGGTGGTATGGTAGGACAGAAGAATGTCATTTCTACTATTCTGCAGTCATTTATTGCCATGGGTCTGGTCTCTATTCTTTGGGTAACCGTTGGTTTTTCGTTCAGTTTCGGCGAGGACTTGGGCGGACTTCATATTCTTGGAAACCCATTTACTTTCTTTATGTTTAATAATGTTGGCGCGCATGAGGCTTCGCTTTCCTCTTCGGTTGAGGGTATTCGTCAATTGGCTATGGGTGGTGTTGCCACAACTATTCCGATTGCCCTGTTCGCCTTGTTCCAGATGAAGTTTGCTATCATCACACCTTCCTTGATTACAGGTTCGTTTGCTGAGCGTGTCCGTTTTTCGGGCTATCTGGTCTTCATGACTCTGTTCTGCTTCTTCGTTTATTTCCCTTTGGCACACTGGACCTGGCATCCACAGGGCTTCCTGAACCTTTGGGGCGTGCATGACTTTGCTGGTGGTATTGTAGTTCATGCCTCTTCGGGTGTTGCTGCATTGGCTGGTGCCTTGTTTCTTGGCAAACGAAAGGGTGCTACCCACGAGAATCCTGCCAACATCCCATTCGTCATCTTGGGTGCTGCTCTCCTTTGGTTGGGTTGGTTCGGCTTCAATGGTGGTTCATCGTTAGCTGCTGATCATATTGCAGTATTGGCCTTCCTCAACACCAATACTTCGGCTGCAACCGCTATGCTGGCTTGGATCTTCATGGATTGTCTGCGTGGGCGTAAGCCATCGGCTATGGGCGCAGCAGTAGGTTCGGTTGTAGGTTTGGTGGCTATTACTCCAATGGCTGATCAGGTTACGCCGGGTGAGGCAATCATGATTGGTTTGGTTACCACCATGGTTTGTAATACCGCTTGCTATTGGAAGAACAAGAAGGGACGTTTCGACGATGCGCTCGATGTCTTCCCAACTCATGGTATGGGTGGTATCTTTGCGACTGTGTTGACAGGTGTGTTCATGTGCATCTTGCACGAAAAGAATGCCGATTGGGCTGGCATGGGACTCCATATTCTCGGTTTGGCCATTGTATGCGTCTATACTTTCGTAGTCAGCTTGGGTCTCTATTGGATTACCAACAAGATGATTCCAATGCGAGTTTCAGCTAAATCAGAGGCTCTCGGTTTGGATATCTCACAGCACGACGAACACTATGGCTTCGCCGATCATGCTGAAGCTGAGCTTGAGGAACTTCAATAATTCTTAAATTGGAAGACGAAGTTTGCATTTTGGTAAACTAACTAACAAATTTAGTTGATAAGAAATAGTTTGTAACGAAGAAAAATCGTTATGAACTATTTTTTTTAGTTATCTTTGCACCGTGAACAAGTATTAAGATTAATATCATGAAGCAGTTCTTCATCATCATAGGGTTGTCGCTCGTTTGGAGTTTGAGTTTTGCACAATCCAACGAGGCATCGCAATCAGATTCCCTCTCTTGGCAGCAAGTGCTTGCCCAAGGTCGCTACTATAGGGAGCATGGCAACAGTTTCCGGGCTCTGCAGTATCTGCAACGGGCAGATTCGATGCAGAGCAACGATACCATCAGACGCGAACTGGCCAGTTGTCTCTATGTGCGTGGGCAATATAAGAGATGCATTGAGCTCTGTCAGTCGTTGCTTGAGCCGGATTCCCTCGAACAGGATCTCTACCTGATGGCACGATGCTATGAGAAACTCGAACAGACAGCCGAGGCTTTCCGTTATCAGATGCTGGTGGCCGATCGAAACATCGAGAACTATAACAATCTATTGAGCCTCTGCCAGACATTGATCGGCAACGAACAGTACGAAGATGCTCTCACGATGCTGGATCGCTATTGTGTTATCGATTCGACCAATGCCGCAGTCAACACAGTCAAGGCTTACGCGCTACATAAGGCCAACCGATTCGACGAAGCCATACGACTTTATGAACAACTGGTGGCAGAGGGCGATACGCGAGCTTCGACTCTCTACTATCTGGGCCTCTCCTACTATCGCAAGAAGCACGTAGCCGAGGCGTACGATCTGCTCAAGAGGGCGGTGGAGAAGAGTGGACGCAACAATACGAACATTCTCTCCCGCTTTGGAGTCGTGGAATTGAACATCAAACGTGACCAAATCACTTGGGTCAACAATCATCGGCCATGTACCGACTCACTCTCTATCCTGAACCTCTTTGATATGGACAACAAGGATGTGATCGGCGAATATAATCGACTGGATTCTATCTGCGGGGAGATCAATCAGCAAGGCATAGCCGATATCCATGAGGCCATCGAAAAGATGTATCCCGCCTCGGAGGTACTCTATTATCTGCACAATAGCATTGCCAACATGTACTTCTGGAAGAGTGAAGACAAGAAAGCCATTGAGTATTTCCGAAAGTCATTGGAAGATGAACCGGAGCACTACAATGTCTATTACAATATGGCAATATCCTACCATCACCTGAAGGATTATCGCAGCGAGATGAAGTGCTTTGAGAAGTTTCTCGAAATGGCCAAACCAGATGAGGATCCCAATGCCTTGCAATACGCCCGAGAGGCAGTCGAAGAGTGCCGCAAGGTGCTATTTATGAAAAGCCCCTCTCAATCCACTCCAAGGGGGAAAGAATAATCCTCCTGAAAAAAACAACGAAATATTAATAACCAATACCATAAAATCCCCTTTAGCAGAAGGTATCTGCACCCTCCCTATGAGGGAGGGCTGGGGGAAGGTCTGATGAAACAAGATTTAACTGCCAAGGAAGAAGAGGCTATGAACATCTTCTGGGAGCATGGACCGCAGTTCGTGCGCGAGATGCTCAACTACTATGAGGAACCTAAACCTCATTTTAATACACTTTCTACCGTAGTACGCACACTGGAGGAGAAGGGCTATGTGGCTCACGAATCAGTGGGCACCTCCTACCAGTATTATGCAGCCATTACTGCAGAACAGTACCATAAGAAGACTCTCAAGTCGGTCATCAGCCGTTACTTCCAGGGTTCATTCGTGAATGCCATCTCTGCACTTGCCAAAGAGGAGGAGATCTCAGCAGAGGAACTCAAGGAGCTTCTCAATCGCATTGAGAAACAGGATCCAGAAAGAGAAAAATAAAGAACTACTGTTTTATCTTGATGAGTTTTATTATTCTCAAGAAGAATTGAAGAAAAGAAGTTTTTTTTGAGCAGAAAATCTTCCTATCTTCTCCTCTTCTTTGAGAGATTATAAATAAGTCTATAACCAGCACACTATTATGGGTTTCCTACTTGCCTACATACTTAAATCTTCGCTCTATGTCATAGCCTTCTATCTGTTTCATAGGCTATTATTGAGTCGCGATACCTTCTATCGCTTCAATCGCCATGCGTTGTTGATCATGTTGCTGATGTCTATTGGGTTGCCTCTTGTGGAATTTAGCCACGAAGTAGCTATAACCGAAGAACAAGTCACCATCGAGCTGGATCCGATGACGGGTATCTCTGTCATCGAAGATGATGCACCTTCTTTCTCCTGGATTGCATGGGGAATACTCCTTTATTGGGTAGGCATCGCCTTTTTCGCTCTGAAGACTATTATTTCGTACCTCAGTTTGGCTCGAATATTGCATTCAAGCGAAAAAAAATCACTGGATGAATATGGTATTGAATGTAAGGAACGGATTCATTTGTTGGTACATCACTATAGGATGTCTCCATTCAGCTGGATGAACTATATTGTGGCCAATGAAGAGGATCTGCAGAGCAACGGCAACTCGATTGTCTATCACGAACTAGGCCATGTCCGGCATCATCATACGCTGGATCTGCTCTTCACCGAAGTATGTCTTATTCTCCACTGGTTCAATCCTGCCATCTGGCTCATGCGCCGTGAATTGCAAACCATTCACGAATATCAAGCCGACGAAGAGGTACTGAATACGGGCATCGATGCTCGTCAGTATCAACTATTACTCATAGAAAAAGCTACAGGCACTCGACTGCAATCAATTACCTGTAGCCTACATCAAAGTTCAATTAAAAAACGTATCACTATGATGCTTAAGAAAAAATCTAATCCTTGGGCAAGAGCCAAAGTGCTCTTTGCCATCCCTGTGGCTATCGCTGGTATAGCCGTGTTCTCTTGTAGTGAATCTGCGTCTATCAGCGACCAGATTTCCGAGTGCAAAGTTAGTGAGATTTTCGGAAATGACCAAATTTTGGATGAAGAAAATCTTAATCAAAGCCAAAATCTAGGCAATCGTATTCAACTTCATTCGTTCGGCAACGGCCAGTACGTATTCTTGAAGCAGAAGAACGGGTCAGTACCTGAGGGTTCAAAAGCCATGACAGACGAAGAATTGAAGTCCGAATATGCACAGAACAGTCATTTGGATCTTTATGTGCCCGAAAATACAGAACAGGAGACTGTAGATAATGCCAAGAACCAATTGCGCAAACTCGGAATAACGAGGGTTTCCTATAATGCGTCTGCTTTGACCAAAATGAAAGACGAGCCTATCTCTAACGAAGGCAACCAAGTCTTTACTATATGCGAAGTTCAGCCAAAGTTCCCTGGTGGAGAACAAGCTATGATGGAACATTTGAAGAACAACCTGCGCTATCCAGCTGAATGTGCAAATAAAAGTATTGAAGGCCGCGTGATTCTCAGCTTTGTGGTCGAAAAGGATGGCTCAGTCTCCAATATCGAGGAGATGAGATCTCCAGATCCGCTCTTCACAGAAGAAGCCAAGCGTGTTGTCTCTATCATGCCTAAATGGGAACCTGGCACACAGCGTGGTCACAAAGTACGTGTTAAGTACGTACTGCCTGTCACTTTCCGTTTGAAGTAAATTTCTACAGATTATGACATTCACTAAAACATTATATTTGTTGGCAGCCTGCATCTTGGTGCAGGTGGCCAATGCAAAGCTGCCATCCCATATCTGAACACTCTGAAGCAAGAAGGTATTGAGATTATTGCTATCGAAAGTTGGGGCAATAATGCAGCATCTGTTAAGTACATAAAGAGAAGACCACCTCATAGCGAGATGGTCTTTTGTTATAATTTGTGATTTGTATTTCTGGATAGTTAGCCTTTCTTATGTTCCAATTCCTGGAGGTTCTCCATCTAATTGCATCAGAATAACTAATTATGGTCAAAAGTTTGTCCAGTAGCGAAAAAAAGCGTATCTTTGCGACAAAAATCAAAATACAATGGCTGTAAAATATTCAAAGACTACATTGGACAAGTATAAGAAGGAGGCAATGCCTGTGCTCGTCAGGATGGCTCAGCAGATGGTGTCAATAGAGCAATCGGACATTTCGCCCTTGGTAGTGAAAACTTATCACTTGGAGAGGCGTTCCATTTGGTATGTCAATGTGAGGCTGAATGAATTGGAGAACTATGGGTTTATCCAAAAAGATATTGTTCTCCATGTACATTGGATGTTGACTCCAGAAATACACCTTTCGATTATTGAACGGTATAAGGATCCAAAAGTATGGAAAGCAGAACGCATAGAGAAGGATGAGAGTCTATTTGGAGTAGACTTGTTGCCTTCATTTCCTGATTGGCTTTTGCAGCAGATGGTAGCCTATCTACAGGGCGAATCATACTTGGAGCCAGAGAAGGTCAGTGAGGAGTTGCGACAGTCAAGTGCAATTCTCAATACACATAGTAATCTTGTCGCCTTATTGGAGTATGCCATGAAACAGGAGCAATGGGTTTGCTTTATGCAAGCCTTTAGCCGGCTCTTTCCTGATTTATTGCATTTTAATCTTCGCTATGTTCCGATATTGTCATTAAAGTCCCCTGATGAGTTTTGTAGTCAAAGGTACTTTGTGGCAGATCCTTTGTTTCTTGCCAATAAAGAAACTCGGAGATTCTATTTGGCCGAATCTTTCTTGGCATTCATGTGCGGAGATATGGCTCTATCCAAGAACCTTGCGGAAAAGGTAGGAGGGGCAAGTTTTTGTGATGCGATTAGGGCTGCCTATGATGGTGATTCGCGTACAGCAGTGGAGATCTTCAATCAGTACTTGACGATAGACAAAGACCATTCTGTTCAGCATATTGAAACCTTTTCTATCTTTGTCTATGCCATCTGTCTCAAGAATGTAGCTGAGATGGATTTAGGAGATATGAGCAAAGAGGCAATCCGTCGCATCAAGTTGCTTCAGAAAGATCTCAAGAAGTGCGACAAACCTTGGATGGAACTAATTGCGGCAAAGGTACTCGATACTCCAATCGAAAAAGAGAAAGCTTTGCCTAAGTTGGTAGGAGGTTTCCTAATGCCTTTGGAGGCTCTCTTGACCGACATTGTCTTGCGGTACTATTATGGCTATGAAGAGCCTTTGTCCGACTATATGAAGATTGCCGAAACTTCAGTAGATGTATCTTGTTATCGGCTTTTGCGAATGGAGTTGTTGCATAGCATGCCTGCACATAAGTCAGAGTATGAAATACTATCTACATCCATTGGAGTCAAGTCCCCATTGATCAATGGAGCAGTCTTTGTGCCCAAATGGGAGCGTTTCCTGGATGAGTTGGTTCTGCAGACTTCTGTCGAAGACAAGACTACTAAGCAGGCCGTCAAGGCCGAAAGCCAGGCCCGTGTCATCTACAACGTTTGGATCAATGAAGATTGCACGGAGTTCTATTTTACCCCTCGTCTGCAGAAATCGAAAGATGGCATCAGTTGGACAGGTGGGCGTAACATTGCACTCAAGAATTTCGGCAAAACTTCGGAGGGAATGACTGAAATTGATATCCAGATTTCGCGTCATGTTAAAGCCTATACACAGGGATGGTATGGACAGACTTCTTACGAACTGCGAGGCAAAGAGGTGCTGGAACTGCTGTGTGGTCACCCGCATGTCTATCTCGAACGGGGTGGAGATCCCAGTATTCCTGTACAGATTGCCAAAGAGAATCTGCAGATTACGGTAGATCGCTCCAAGGGTGGGTTTGTCATCAAGTCGAATGTCGAAATGAGTCCGTCTGTTCCATACGTCAACGTGGTACGAGAGAATACCTATAGTCTCAAGATTATCAAACTGACCTCTCAGCAGCGTGATCTCATCAAGGCTTTGAGCGAACATCGGACTTTCCCCAAGGAGGCAGAGTCCAAACTGACCAAGGTGCTTGGTAACATCAGTCGACACACCACGGTGATGAGCGACATGTTGCGCAATGCAGATAATCTCGATACCAAAATGGTTCAGACAGAATCTTTGCTGACCATCCGATTGCGACCTATAGGCGAGGGCATACAAGCCGATGTTCAGGTACGGCCATTGGGTATCAACGGTCCTGGATTCATTCCTGGACGTGGTTCGGAGGTTATCTCTGCCATAGTGGAAGGCAAACCTTTGCAAACCAAACGAAACCTGAAACTCGAGAAGGAACATCTGTCGGCAGTTCAGCCTTTGTTGTATCAGTATTCCGATGAGTCGGATGGTGAAACCAGTTACAGTTGTTTCTCTCCGCTTAGCATTCTCAGTCTTCTCGATGCGCTTTATCCGCTGAACGAACATTGTCGTCTGGAGTGGCCTGAGGGCGAGAAGATGCGTATTGCACGTCGCCTTGAGGCCAAGGATATGCAACTGACCGTGAAGGGAGCCAAAGGCTGGTTTGAGGTCGATGGCGAAATCAAAGTCAACGAGAAGAAGGTGCTCCACATGGCCGAATTGCTGGAACGTCTGCGCGATGGAAAGGGACGTTTCATTCAGATTGGAGATACCGAATATATTGCCATAAGCGATCAGCTCCGTAAGCAATTGGCTCAGCTTGAATCGATGGCCTCTGTACAGCGCAAGAAGGTGCAGCTGTCTCTCTATTCGACAAGTGCTCTCGAGTGCTTGGAGGAAGCTGGTGTTTCAATCGATGCCGACAAATCTTATCTCAAGTTCATGGAAAGAATCCACAAGGCCGACGAGGTGAAGTTCTCTCTGCCCAAAGGTCTTCAGGCTGAATTGCGAGATTATCAGTTGGATGGTGTCAAGTGGATGAATCGTTTGGCCAGTTGGGGCGCTGGTGCCTGTCTCGCTGATGATATGGGTCTCGGCAAAACCTTGCAAGCCATCACGCTGATGCTTTCACGTAAGTCCGAGGGCGCATCGTTGGTTGTTGTACCTACTTCTGTCGTGTTGAATTGGGAGAACGAGATCGAACGGTTTGCACCTCAGTTAAATGTCTTACTACTTAATACTATTGGTACTGACCGAGAGAAGATGATCAACGATGCTGGCAACTGTGATGTTGTCATTGCTACTTATGGTCTTCTGGTGACTGAAGAGGAGCTTCTGACGGGCAAGGAGTGGAATATGATTGTGCTCGATGAAGCCCATACCATCAAGAACAAGGAGACCAAAATGTCGCAATCGGCTATGCAGCTTCAGGGAGCTTTCCGTTTGCTCCTGACGGGTACTCCGCTGCAGAATCACCTGGGTGAGTTGTGGAACCTGTTCCAGTTCAGCAATCCCGGGCTATTGGGATCGAACAAACAGTTCCTCGAGAAGTTCATCATGCCTATCGAAAAACTGGAGGACAATGAGCGTATGCGCCAACTGAAACGAATTGTCTCTCCATTCATCCTGCGTCGCACGAAGAACGAGGTGCTTGACGAACTTCCTGAGAAGAGCGAGGTGACCGTCGAAGTTCAACTCTCGGACGAAGAGATGGCCGTCTATGAGAATCTGCGTCGCGATGCTATCCTCAGTCTTGAGAGTGGCGAATCAACCCCAATGCAAACCCTCGCAGAGATTACTAAATTGCGTCAGGCTGCCTGCAATGTGCGTCTTATCAATGACAAGTTGAAGATTTCATCGAGCAAACTAACTATGCTCATGGACATGGTCGGCAATCTAATCTCCAATGGGCATCGAGCCTTGGTGTTCAGCCAGTTTACCAGTCATTTGGCTTTGGTGCGCGAGGCTTTGGATGCTGCTCATATTGAGTATCTCTATCTGGATGGAGCATGCACGGCACGCGAACGTGAACGTTTGGTCAAAGAGTTCCAAACAGGTACAATGCCGCTCTTCCTGATTTCGCTCAAGGCGGGTGGTACGGGCTTGAACCTCACGGCTGCCGACTATGTATTCCATCTTGATCCATGGTGGAATCCAGCTATCGAAGATCAGGCAAGCGATCGTACCTATCGTATAGGACAGACACGCCCTGTTACCATTTATCGCCTCATTGCCCAGCAGACCATCGAGGAGAAGATTCTGCATCTGCACAGCACCAAAAAATCTCTTGCCGATTCTCTTCTGACGGGTACCAATGCCAGCCATAAGTTGACTAAGGATGAAATTCTCCAGCTCTTGAAATGATATTTCTATAACCAAACAATTCGGGCGAAATCGACAATTTATTTATCGATTTCGCCCGAATTTTCGTTTATCGATTATAGAAACCTTGTTGGCTCATACTTGCCCATTTTATGTACATCTCCTTATAGTTATCTTTGATAAATGCACGGATAATGCGCATCTCTTTATCGGATAGATTTCCTTGCGTTTGCACTACTGTATCACCATCTCCTTTTACGAAGAGTTTGGCGGAACCAGCTTCTGTCAATTTCTTATTACTGGCATGTACGTGCATTGCTTCGATAATACAGTGGGAGGTAAAATATAGGTAATACCCACATATCATAAAATCATAATACTTTGGCATAAGCTTCCTCCATATATTGATGGTTTTTTTTCCAATAGCCGATAACGATGCTGAGTTCCACATCATTCATGGATGTTTCTAACACTTCGCCTTCTGACGAAAGAACCAATGCGTGATGGGGGGCTTTAAGATCCAAGATACGTATATTGGAGTTTTCTAAATACGAAAAAGCATAGCCACAAACAATCATATCTGAATTAGATCGTATTGATTCAAGTTCTTCGCTGCTCATAGTCTTCAATAATTACAGTTTTGATATTCTTTAGGAATGTATTTGGATTAATGTATAGGTTTTGTAAGATAGGAATTAGGTCTATGTACTCCTCCATTATTCCTAATTGTCCGTAATCTGCCATGACAACTAGGTAGCCATTATCCCATTCTTTGATTTCAGTATATCTCTTCAGAACAGCAGGAGTCCGGAAGCGGATTTCATATTCTCCGCTTCTAAACGATGTCATTTCATTTTTAATGGACAAAACCGCTTGTGATACAGCTCCTATCATATTCTCTCTTCATCTATACGTACATTACGCCGCAAAGATAAGCAATTTTCTTTAGATGACAATATTTTTTCAATTTATTTTAGTCTTATTCTAACAATTCGGGCGAAATCGACAGTTTATTTATCGATTTCGCCCGAATTGGATAAAAAGAGAATTGTTATCGTATAATGAAGTTCTTCCTGCCTTTGCTCAGGTAGAGAGAACCAGAGGAAGGCGTATTTACTTGGCGTCCATAAAGGTCGTAAAGTGGAGAAATGCTGGTTGCGATCTCCTCCTCGAGAACATCAATAGCATTTGACTCTTCGTGGCGTACTAATCGGATATTGCCCACAAGAGCCTCGTTCAAACCTCCGGATGCCTGATTAACAATCCACTTCAGCAGATAGTTACCTGCGGTAGTGAC
The DNA here is from genome assembly GCA_045627865.1 of Bacteroidales bacterium. GTDB lineage: Bacteria > Bacteroidota > Bacteroidia > Bacteroidales > UBA3663 > Liminaster. The sequence continues at coordinate 93,326 of JAZQOK010000019.1, read as the reverse complement.
TTCAAATTCCAGTTTGAAGTCGGTGGTTTGGGTGATGCGAGAGGACGAACCATTGGTCGAAACGTACGACTTCGGAGTGGATGCAAGGGCTTTGATTACAACACCACTTGATTTCAGAACCTGGGCCTTAAGGGTTGGATTGGCTTTCCAACCGACGGTCGAGTAGGAGAGAGAGTATTTGCCTGGTTCAAGGGCCAAACGGTACTTTGACTCCTCGCCATAGCTGACATAGCCTTCACCATCTGTTCCTGAGCGGAAATAGAAAGCATATTGCATGGCTCCTTCGGCCGAGAAACTCATGATGCGTGGCCCCTGCGAATAGTTGCCTGAAGTACGCACACCTGATTCATATTTAGAACGCCAACCTGCAGGAATGACAGAAGCTCCATAAAGTTCAAATCCATCGCTGAAGATGCTTTGACCCTGTTCTTCCTCCTGTGACAGATCGGTGCGAGGAGCACTCTTGACGAAGATGAAGGTGTTAACTGTATAGGCATTCACTTTCACCTGTGGCTTGTAGGTCTCTGCAGTAATAGAGAGTGCACCTTTCTTGGCATCAACGCTCTCGCTTGTAACCACCTTTTGTCCACTTTGTGTGTAGAAAGGCAGAGTCAGATTGATCTGATAGATGTTTTCCGACGGATTGATTACCATGATGACCACACTGTCCCCAGATGCCGAGAGGTAGGCCGAAGAGGAAAGTGCACCCGTGCCATCCTCCAATGAGTGGTTGATTCGGGTTGTGCCTGACACATATTTGGCATATTGCGACAGGATATAGCCACGTTTGGTGATGGCATTGTCGGTCGTGCCATAATTTCCATCGCCTATGCAGCCGTAATAGCGTTTCAATGAATAATGTACCCAAGCGCTCATGTTAGCAAGCATGGCATCGTTAATGCTTTGTGCAAAGAGGAAGCCGTCGTCCTTCCAGTTGATGTCCTGATTGTTGTTCTGCTGGCGTTCGTTAATCAGATACTCTGTCATCCAGACCTCCTTGCCCTTTTGGGCGGCCAGAGGGTACGATGATCCGTCCCAACCATAGAAGTGTCCGCCTACGATGTCGAGATTGGCGCAAGCGGCATCATCGTTCAAGATTGGTTCGTGCATGTTGCGGGTAAAGTGAATAGCCTCAGGTGCAATGATCTTACACTCTATCTTGCTGCCTTGTTCCTTGAGGAATTTGGCCATCTGTACACCTGTCCAAATACAGCTCTGGTACTCTGCTTTCCAGTCAGGCTCGTTTTGTATAGATATGGCATCGATGGTCACGCCCTGTCCCTTCATGTAGGTATAATACTTGTTGAGGAACAACGCCCAGTCGTCATAATATTCCTCTTTGAGCGATCCACCGTTGCTATCGCTGTTATTGTCTTTCCACGAAGCTGGTGGTGACCAAGGCGAAGCAAAGATGAAGGCACCATGCTTCTTGGCACGTTTGGCATTTGCCACACTTGAACCCCAAGCATATTCGCTGTTGGCCATGTAGAGGCGCAGGATGTTCAGACCCAGTTGGTTCTCGCCTTTGCCAAAGAGTTGATCCATTTGGCTGTCGGTCAGCCAATAGGACCAGGTTGGACTTGGCGAAAAGCCACCGAATCCAGTCACATGCTGGTACTTGATGTTCGAATTGATACTGATGCTGGCTGTTTTTGTGTCAGCCAATGCCATAAGTCCTAAACTCATGGCCAAGGTTAAAACAAATGTTTTCTTCATAATCTAAGATTTGTATTTTGGAATAGTTAGCCTTTTTTGCGTTCTAGTTCCTGGAGACTTTCCATCTTCTTCTTTTCGAGGAATTCATAGACACCGCACAGGTGCTCACGAACCTTACCGTCGGTAAACTCGAAGACCTTCTCGACAAGGCCGTCGAGGAAGTCACGGTCGTGCGAAACGACAATCAGGGTACCGTCGAAGTTCTTGAGAGCCTGCTTTAGGATATCCTTGGTCTTCATGTCCAGATGGTTCGTCGGCTCATCGAGAATCAACAGGTTGTAAGGCTCCAGCAAGAGCTTGACCATACAGAGACGGACACGTTCGCCACCCGACAGGACCTTGACTTTCTTCTGAGTATCATCGCCACCGAACATGAAGGCACCCAACAAATCCGAAATCTTCTTGCGGATTTCGCCTACAGCAATATCATCGATGGTCTGATAGACGGTAGCCTCTTCGTCGAGCAATGAGGCAGAGTTCTGGGCAAAGTAGCCAATCTGCACGTTGTGGCCTACGGTCAGCTGTCCGGTGTGCTGGATTTCGTTCATGATTGCCTTGATCATGGTCGATTTACCCTCACCGTTCTTACCCACGAAGGCAATCTTCTGTCCACGTTCAATCATGAAGGTAGCATTGTGGAAGATACAATCCTCCTCCTTCAGAGGCTGTGTGTAGCCCGCGCCAACCTCTTCGCAGATCACAGGATAGTTGCCCGAACGAGGTGCTGGTGGGAACTTCAGGCGCAGAGCGCTGGTATCCTCCTCGTCCACCTCCACAATCTCCAGTTTCTCCAGCCACTTGACCTTAGATTGTACCTGGAAAGTCTTAGAGTAAGTACCCTTGAAACGCTCGATGAAGTCCTTGGCTTCGGCAATCTGCTTCTGCTGGTCCTCATACTGCTTCTGCTGCTGGGCGCGACGCTCCTTACGCAGTTCCAGATAGTGGCTGTACTTGGCCTTGTAGTCGTAGATGCGGCCAAGAGTAACTTCGATAGTTCGGGTGGTGATGGTATCGACAAACTTACGGTCGTGCGAAATCAGGACGACAGCCATAGGACTGTTGATGATGAAGTCTTCCAGCCAGCCGATAGATTCAATGTCGAGGTGGTTGGTTGGCTCGTCGAGGAGCAATACATCGGGATTCTGCAACAGGAGCTTGGCCAACTCGATACGCATACGCCAGCCGCCAGAGAACTCGGAGGTCTGACGATGGAAGTCCTCGCGCTTGAAGCCCAAGCCCAACAATGCCTTCTCGACATCCTCCTCAAAGTGAGTCATGTCGATGGCATAGAACTTCTCCGACATCATAGCCACCTTTTCGATGAGAGCCATATAATCTTCGCTCTCATAGTCGGTACGGGTAGCGAGCTGATTGTTCATCTCATCAATCTCCGCCTCCATCTCCTTGAGGTGTGAGAAGGCCTGACAAGCCTCCTCAAAGACAGTACGTCCATCTTCGGTCATCAGGTGCTGAGGCAGATAGCAGATATTGCAATCCTTGGGGGCACTCACGGTACCACGGGTAGCGGTACGTACGCCGGCCAGAATCTTCAGCAGGGTAGATTTACCCGCACCGTTCTTGCCCATCAGAGCAATACGGTCCTTCTCGTTGATTACAAACGAAACATCCTTGAATAGTGTGGTGCCTCCAAATTCTACTGTGAGGCCATCGATAGAAACCATAAAGACCCACCCCCAACCCTCCCTCGTAGGGAGGGAGCATATTGAAAATGCTTGCCGCGGAGGTGAAGCGGCTATATGTTAATGAAAAATACTTTGTGAAGACCCTATCAAATTGCTCCCTCCCTACGAGGGAGGGTTGGGGGTGGGTCTACGGCACCGGATCATACCCATGTCCACCCCAAGGGTGACAGCGGGCAATGCGTTTGATGCCTAACCAAACGCCCTTGATGGGTCCATATTTCTGAATTGCCTCCAACGTATATTGCGAACAGGTAGGCGTGTACCGACACGAAGGAGGAGTAAGCGGGGAGATGTACAACTGATACCAGCGAATCATCCAGATCATTACTTTCTTCATTCGGCTACTTTCTGGCTGAGGGTTTTCAGAATTTTGTGCATGCGATGTTGCGTTTCCTCAAAGGAGAGGAACTTGTTATCGCAATAGAGCATGGCAAAAGCCAGCTTCTTGTGCTGTTGTTCGCACAACTTGTTAATTGGAAGTTTGGCGATGCGGTAAGCCTCGCGGCTGAGACGCTTCACGTGGTTGCGATCCACAGCATGTTTGAAACGCTTCTTGGGAGCAACCGTCATAATAGCAACACGCGCCACCTGAGGATCTTCCTCGGGCAGCACGCGATATATGATTCGATAGGGGAAAACCATAAAACTGCTACCCTTAGCAAAGAGCTCGCTAACGGCGTCACGCAAATAGAGGCGTTCGGTCTTGTGCAGCGTAAAGGTTTTCATCTATACATTATTATATTAATTGTTCTTGAGCAAGAATGCGTTCAAGCCGGTGGGCATTGAAGGACATTCTTCAGTTGGAACAGACAGGTCAACACGAAGACCTTTTGCCTCGGCAGCAGCTTGGGTCGAAGGACCAAATACCGCCAATTGCTGATCGCCCTGCTCGTAGTTCGGATCGTTGTTGAAGATCGACTGGATACCGGTTGGGGTGAAAATACAGAGCATATCGTACTGCTTGATCTCCTCAGGGGTGAACTCGGCGCTTACGGTGCGATAGAAGACAGCCGTAGTCACAGCCACCTTAGCTTTGGTGAAGATGGTCAAGTCCTCTTTGTGCACATCAGCCACAGGCATGAGGAACTTGTCGGTGTTATGCTTCTTCATCACGATGGCCAAGTCATCCATCTGTCCAACTTTCGAGAAGTGAATCTTGCGCTTGCGGTAAGTGATGTATTTCTGCAAATAGAGAGCGATGGTTTCGCTCAAGCAATAGTACTGAAGTTCTTCGTTGATCGGAGCACGCAATTCCTTGCAGAGGTTGAAGAAATGGTCAACCGAAGTACGCGAAGTGAATACGATGCCGGTATAATCAGGCACGAAAATCTTCTGTGCGCGGAACTCCTTTGTGCTCAACGATTCTATGCGGATGAATGGTTTGAAGGTCAACTTCACCCCAAATTTACGTTCCAAGTCAAAGTATGGAGACTTCTCTGGGGGCGTGGGTTGTGATACGAGGATAGAGTTTACTTTCATCAAAAATCTGTCTAATTTATGTGGTCGGGTCAGCCCAATTTTGACAATAACAGCAAAATAGGGGCGATTTTGAACGCGCAAAGGTACACAAAAATAAAACATAATGTACCAATTCCGCTCCAAAAAATTCTAATTCCGCTGAAAATAAATACAATTTGAGCAATTATGAAAGTCAGTAGAAGCAAAATCCAGCTGTAATCGGGAGAAATTGCATCTACTATTTCCAACAGGAAGACCATCAGAGCAATAGGTGCGGCCAACATGTGAATGGCCTTATAGATTCGAGACAAAATGACGGCTTTGCCCTCTACATGAAAGATGTATGACCACCAACGGTATAACACCCATTGGATGAAGAACCAAGCCGAAGGAATTGCAATACAGATCGCCAACTCGTACCAGGTGTCCTGGTCTGGGTTGAGCAGATCCTCAAAATAATCGGGGTTGATGTTGGTATAAAGAACCAGTCCGAAGAATACAAAGAACTGTGAAATCAGCAGGAATCGGCTGATGTCCAATCCGCCTTCATCGGCATTGAATGATCGCTCGTTCTTGATGTCCACCATGCTAACCAACTGACGACGCATTACCCCCTCCGGCCTCCAACTATAGAGGTCGCCCACCAAGCATATCAATGCAAAGATAACTAAATAGGGAATAAATGAAAGCATAAAGACCCACCCCCAACCCTCCCTTAATGGAGGGAGCATAATGATATGCTTGCCGCGGGAGTGAAACGGCTATAAAATGAATAACTTGTGAGGCTATTCCTCATACGGCAGGAGCTGGAAGGTTGCCATGACCGGATAGTGGTCGGACAGCTTCATCTCCGTGATTCGCTTGACACCGAGGACATGGAAATCCTTCGAGTGGAAGATATGGTCGATGCGGAACCAGAATGGCGCCTCGCGGAACGAGATGCCAGGTCCGAAACCTGCTTCGGCCCAAGTATCATCTAATTCACCTCGCAGCGAACGATAGGTGAAGGAGGCGGGAGTATCGTTCAGATCTCCGCAAATCAGCATAGGCATCGGTTCCTTCCATGCTTTGCGACGCTCCTCCAGAAATTTGTTGATAATGGCCACCTGTTGGGTACGACCGCGGAACGATGGCCCCAGTTGTCGTAACCCTTCGTCCATCTTCATGAGGCTGTCGGTATGGAAGTGTTTCAACTGCTCCTTGTAAAGGGTGCGGTTCTCCTTCGATATGGCTTGGTTTTGCAGATGGCAGTTTACCATAGCGATGCGTCGTCCGCGAACATCCAGTTCGTAGTAGGAACTCCAGCAGTAACCTTTTTCGCGGTTGTCAATCTTCTCGCTGCGTTTCAATGGCCACTTGGAGAAGATGACAATACCCATGTGTGCAGGGTTCTCATACGATAGGAAATGGTAATACGGATACTGCTTCTTGAGCATTTTACGCAGATCGTCTTCCTGGTGGCCGGAATTCTTTTCTTTGCTGAAAGTATATTCCTGCAGACAAACCACGTCGGCGCCGCAATCACGAACCATATCTATAATAGGCAGTTCGATATCGTTGCGCCACACCTTGGCATCGCCCAACGATCGGGTATTGAAGGTCATCACACGGAAGGTATCGATCGGACAACTCGTTTCGATGCCGTTTTCGACCATTACGTTCGTGATTGGGTCGGGATTGCCGATATTCAGAGGGCAATAACGCCAGATGCTTGTTCCACTGATCAGGAAGGCTGCCAACAGCAGGAAAGACATCTTCCAGTGTCGTGTCAGCAGCAGGAAAAACAGCCAGCATAAGTTGGCTATCAAAAAGACTGGGAAGAACAATCCCAGGTAGGCAGCAACAATCCACACTGTTGGACTGATCAGATTGCTGAAAGCCGAAGCTAGCAGAATCAGTGCTGCCAATAGTGTGATGCAGGTGATGGCGGTATGGCCCAACCACCTGAATGTCCTATATAAGATTATGGCAGCACGACGCCAAAAGGGAAGTGCTGCCAAATCTTTCTTGTTGCTTTTCGTAGTCAAATTACTTAAGCCTTGGTTGCGACACGCTTCTCTTTGATACGAGCAGCCTTGCCGGTCAAGTTGCGGAGGTAATACAGACGAGCGCGACGTACGCGACCCTCCTTGTTAACTACTACGTTCTCAATGAATGGAGACTCCATTGGGAAAATACGCTCTACACCTACGCCGTCAGAAATCTTGCGAACGGTGAAACGCTTCTTTGTACCATGACCCGAAATACGGATAACTACGCCTCGGTACTGCTGGATACGCTCCTTGTTACCCTCCTTGATCTTGTAGGAAACAGTGATAGTGTCACCAGAGTTGAATGCTGGGAGCTCCTTGCCGGTAGCAAATGCCTCCTCAGCGATCTTCATCAAATCTGCCATAATGGTTGAATTTGTTGTTTGTTTATATTATATATTAATAATGTGTTTTCGTAGCATTCACAAGTAGCGTTCCTTGCCATAGGCTGCGAAAAGCGGGTGCAAAGGTAGTAACTTTTTAAGTTATGAACAAGTTTTTTTGATTATTTTTTGCATCTTTCCTCTATTTTTCTTCAATTTTATATGCTTTATAACATGTCGATATTGCAGGTAGCGGTTTCGCTGGTGGAGGCGGCGGTGCAGGAGACACTGGCAGTTGGTGAGTTTGCAATGATGCTTCGTTAAGGGATGAGTGCGTATCCCTTAACGGTCTTGCAGAAGTGGAAGTGACCGGCTGTGGCGAGGGATGAAAGAATTTCGGGCAATGGCTCATCGGCAGCGAAGGTAGCCGTCATGCGGTATTGAGCCAGTTTGTTGTCCTGTACTGTAACCTCTGTACCGAAGCGCTTAGAGAGTGTTGCGGCAATCTGGCACAAAGGTAGGTTGTCGAAGGCCAAGGGTGCCAGTTTTTCTGAGGTCGGGGTGGTGACGGATGTTGCCATTCCGGCCTCTTCGTATTGAGTCTGGTACTGGAAGATGCCTGCCACACCGATGGCTACGACCAATACGATGCATGCCGCAGCGGCCACACGTCGCCAGAGCATAGGACGTGAAGTCTGACGCTCTACATCCTGCTCTATGCCTAACCGTTGGCACAATTCCTGATAGACAGCCTCCTTGTCGGCCATCTTACCACGAGGCGAACGCACTCGCTTGGCTATTTTGTCAAACCATTCCATGTTATAGGGTAAAGGGTAAATGGTAAAGGGTGAAGGGTAATCAATACTCGACAAGACCGGGAATTTCATCTCCCTCTTGTAGTGTCTGTCCAGGCCCCTCGGTGAGGGTGGCGGATGCTTTGGCCGAAATGCTGAAGATACCGGCACCACCTTCGATGTTGGATGGAACGACTGGCGGGAGGGTAGTGAGTTCGTCGCTGTCATAGTTTGCCAAGGCAGCCAGTGCATTCAGGTAATAATACTCCATGCGGGTCAAGGTGTGAACCTCGATGCAGAACTGGGTTTCGTATCCGGCACGCAGACAGTTAAAATCGTTCAGTTCGATATCTGACAATTGGACATACGACCAAGGCAGTTTGTTCTCGACATCAATACACAGAGTATATTCGCCCTGCTTGAAGATCGAGTTGTTGAACAAGCCATAGATGTTCTTCGGATAAGTGCTCCACTCGATGTAGGAATCATCTTCGTCGGTGTTGTGTTCGCTGCCTTTCAGCGCAATATCTGCATCGTATTCGTAGATAGTGGAAGTGTATTTAACATTGTAGATACGATCCACAATGTTATCAAATACCGGGTATCCAACGGTGTTATCCCAAGTTCTGTCGAAGAAGGCCTCATAACAGGTTGTGGTCGTTGTGAGTGCCAGACGGAAATACTGATTGCCACGCATCTCGGCAGGTTGACGCAGATGAATCAGGAATCGAATGCAATCCTCAAGGGTTTTCTGATCCTTGATGTATTTTTGGATATGCAGAGTGTCCACGCTGGTAATCTCGATGGGGTAAGGCACCGATGTCTTGGCTTCGACGGTACGGTCATTGACCTGAACCCAAAGGCTGACTTTGTCGCCCGGCTGGAAGTCGTAGTTCGAAAAATATAAGCCATTATCAGCCGTCGATGAAGTTAACAAATACTCGTCCGAATATTCATAGGCGTGGATGGCGTCCACCTCCTTGCCATTTACTGTCATCTTGAAGGTTGCTTCGTCGCTGACTCTCTGCGCCTCTTTCATCCCGGTCATGTGCAACTCCAGTTGCTGCTCTTCTGGGGTATCGGTGCTCCAAAGGGCATTGACGACCAGTTTGGGTGTCACCTGCATCTCGTCGATCCATCCGGCTGTCTCTGTGCAGCTGGCAAGGGACGCTATCAGGAATAGGTAGGGTATGTTTGTTTTCATTTTTATTTTTTCGATGATTCGATATTTCGATGATTTGGACTAAAACTTATAGCTATACGAGCACGATGGCAGTATCGGGATCAATGTAATCTGTTTTATGCGCATGCGGCCCTTGTGCTCATCCAGCCAGACGAGGTCCTGATTCTTGTGCATATAGGCATTCATCACGCTGATGTTCCATGTGCGTTCGCCATGCTTGGTCGGACGGCGGAAGTTGATGCTCAGATCCAGTTGATGACGCGAGTCAAGGCGGAAATTGTTTCGACCGCTGTAGTAATTGTCCTGAGCGGGATACTCGCGATCACCATTGTTCTGACTGGGGGCAATATACCAGGTCTTCTGTGTGGAAACCGTAGCTCGTCCACCCGAAAGGTACGACCAGTTGGCGCTCACGTCGATGCGCTTGGTGAGTTGGTGCTGTAACAACAACTGCAGATTGTGACGGCGGTCGTAATCGTAGGGATAGTGCTTGCCGCCATTGATTGAACCGTCGGGGAACCATCTGTCGCTCCACGAGAGGGTATAACTGGCTGAACCGGTGGTACGTCCCTGCGTGCGTCGTGCCATCAGTTCCAGGCCTTGGCTGCGGCCATTGCCTGAAGCAACCTTGGTTGCCCAACCCGACGACGAACCGAAGAAGTTGGCTCCATCCACATACTCGAGTACATGATGCATCTCCTTCCAGTAGCCTTCGAGCAGGAACTCCCAACCCCGATAGCGGTCACAAGCCAAACCGACAGCCCATTGCTGAGCAGACATCGGGCGGAAATCTTTGGTCACCGACACCCAAAGGTCGGTCGGCATGGAAATGAGTGAAGTCGTGAGCTGATGCACATACTGGTGCATTTGGGTGTAGGAGGCCTTGGCGTGCAATCCTCGTGTCCAAAGGTAGGAAGCCGACAGACGCGGCTCGATGCCCGGATAGACTTTCCCCTTGACACCATACATTACACCACGCAAACCTGCATTCAGCTGCCAGCGGTCGCCCAGAGTCATGTCATCGTCGGCATACAGTGCCACCTCGTGACTGCGGTTGGGATCATTGCCCGTGCGTGAATTGTTGTGAGCCATCTCACCCTCTTCGATCCACGAGCTGCGCAAGGTCTGTACCTCCGGGTGGAACTGATGCCAGATGTAACTGCCACCTAACTTGATGTGATGCTGCTGCACGGGGTGATAGTCGAAGTCGTAGAGTGCCATCACATCGTCGATGCCCGAACGGAACTTGTAACTGTAGCTGTCGTTCTGCATCATCAGGTCATTCTGCCTGTAAATGTTGTGGCTACTAATCTCCGATCGCATCTTGAACTGGGTGTAGCTGAGGGTCAGGTTCGAGAAGAGGTCAGGCGAATAGAGGTGGTTCCAGCGCAGAGTGTAGAGGGTATTTCCCCAATGTACGCTCTGTTTATTGCGGTCGATGCTGGTGATTTGATATTCCATCTGAACGACTTTGTGGTCAGGATCGACCGGAGCATCTTCGTTATACATATTTTCGTACTCATCAGATGTATAGACATAAGCATCCTTGAAGTCGAAGTGTACGCGCAATCCGTCCTGACCACGGTAGTAGCCCACATAGAGACGATCGGTATCGCTGAACTTGTGGTTCAGTTTGGCATTCAGGTCGTAGAAGTAAATGTCGAATCGGCTCACGTCATCCACCTGACGTACCGCGAGCGACATCAGCCAGCCAGCGTAGGTGCGTCGGCCGGAGAACAGAAACGAGGTGCGGTCTTTGACCAGCGGCCCCTCCAGCGCCAGGTGAGTGGTCAATGCTCCCACCGAGACAAGGCCGTGGTAGTGCTGCATGTCGCCATCCTTGGTACGGACATCGACCACCGACGACAAACGGCCGCCATAGCGGGCAGGGAACGATCCCTTGAAGAAATCGACATGCTTGACGGCATCGGTCATGAAGGCCGACTCGAAACCGAGGGCATGGTTTACGTTGTAGAGCGATACGCCGTCCAGCATCATCAGGTTCTGGTCGAGGTTACCGCCTCGCACACTCATCTGACTCGTGCTGGTAAAGCCTGTCTGTACACCAGGCAGTTTCTGCAACGCCTTGACCACATCCGATTCTCCCAGCATGGCGGGCGTCTCCCTGATCTGCTGCAACGAGACGGTGTGACCGCTCATGCGGGTCGAGGCAGCTCCTGTCTCTGGTCGGTCGCTCTCCACAAGGATCTCTTTCAGTTCGCTGGTAGGGCTGAGCGGACAGTTCAGCGTTTCGTTGCTCTGCAAGGTCACGGTCTTCATGACCGATTCGTAACCCACGTACGAGATGATGACCGTGTGGCGACCTTCGGGCAATGGCAAGGTGAAAAAGCCGTAGGCATTGGTCACGGTGCCGGTGCGGTAGGCAGGACAATAGACGTTGGCTCCAATCAGCGTCTCCTGAGAGATTGCGTCGGTCACATAGCCGTGCAGGTTGTGCAGCACTTTCGACTGGTTGTTGCCGATGGCTTTAAATAATAAGATGTGGTGGGAGGTAATTCTGTAAGTAATGTCGGTGCCAGCCAGCATCTCGTCGAGTTGCTGTTCGATGGGGCGGCTGTCTGAAGGGTCAATCTTCCATCCCTCTCGTGGGGTCACCTCCTCCCCATAGATGAATGTTCGCTCTCCTTGTTGCTGTGCCATGAGGCTCATGCCCAGAAGTAGCAGGCCGTTTAACAGTAAATGTCTTTTTTTCATTATGTTTTTGATTGTTGTACGTAATGAAGACAGCTCCAATTGAAAATCTCCCTATGTAAGGGAGCAAAAAAAATATTTATACCACCGAAAAGAGGAGCAGGAGTGACTGGTAGTGGTGGTGGCCGGATGGAGTCTTTGGTCGATAGTCAGCAAGTGCCGTGCGGAGGACATGGAGAGCCTTTTGGAGTTGGGCATCGACGGTTTTGGGGGAGATGCTAAGGAGTTCGGCCACTTCGGCGTAGGAGCGCCCCTCCTCCTTGATCAGGATGAAGACCTCGCGGCAACGGTCGGGAAGCGTGTCGAGGGTGCGCTGGTAGAGGGCAAAAAGTTCCTCCTGTTCGAGGTCAACGAGAGGCGAATCGGACGAGGATTGAACATCAGCCAACATGGCATCCTCGTGCTCATGTCGTTGCTCGCGTTCGAAGAGATTGAAAGAGGCATTGCGGGTCATGGTGTAGCTGAATGCACGGAAGTCCTGTGGAATGACCATCTCCTTGCGCTTCTGCCAGAGGGTAGCAAAGACATCGAGCACTGCCTCTTTAGCCCAATCCTCGCGTTGCAGATAGAAGTAAGCGATGCGGTACAGCCGTTCGTAGTGGGAGTCAAACAACAGACGGAAGGCCCGCTCTGAGTCCTCCTCCCTAATCTGTCGTAGAAGCTCCCTGATCTGCATTTCAAATCTAACTTTAACCTTAACCCTAACCCTAACTTTAACCCTAACCCCGAAGGGGACGTGACCAAAGGGAACAACCTTAACCCTGACGGTCAGGGTGAGGCTGCTCATGCAACACTACACCCTCACGATGGATACCATCGACGAGGATAGCCAGAGGCTGCTCATAGCGTACGTGACGCACATGTTCGGTCTCCTGAATGGCAGGCATAGCATTCAGTTCATCGTAGCGGATGCAGCCATCGCCACGGAAATCGTTGATGGTCATGTAGCAGACACCCGATGAAGTGAGGTTCAGGAAGAAGTGGGTGCCCTGGCTCGGATCGACCTGGAAGTTATTCAAGCCAGCTTCGATGATCACCTTGGCACTCGAGATGTTCGGCCACTTGACTGGAATGCCCAACCACGGATCACTCGAACCCCATCGGCCAGGACCCATCAGGACGCAACGGCGGCCCTCGTCGAGCAACGAGCGGTTGATGCGTTCAATCTCGTCGGCAATGGTTTGGTTCTGTCCAGCATTGAAGTTCTCGGTTTTGACATAGACGACATCGACCACATCGTTGGTAATGCCGTGTCCGATGGCAGAGTGCGAGCGCATAATGCACTCCTCGTCGGGGATATCCTTCAGTTCGATGCCGATCGACATACGGTTATCGACCATCGGACGGATCTGCAACAGGTTGAACTCGCCCAGATTCTCGCCGTTAGGTCCCTTGTGCAGGTTGATGGCAAACTCGATTTCGACTGGACGACGCATTTCGTCCTGACCATACTGGAGCACCTTGCGCATCAGTTCAGGAAGAGGAAAGAGGCCGTTGTGGAGCACTCCGGCCATCGAGATGATCTTGCGGTTGCGGCCCTCGTAGTAACCATCGTAGATGACATTATCGTTCGGATCGAACGTCGAACAAACCCAAGGCAGCGTGCCGTCCTGTTCTGCCTGACGCACAGGAATACGCTTCAGGTTGAAGCCATCATCGACCTTGAAGTCATAGCTTGAATCGGTGTCGGAGGTATGCTGTGAATACTCCAGATCGAGTGCCAGGAAGGCCGTCTGGGTGTCGCGCAAGGCAATCTCCATTTCGCTCATCTGGAGCACCTGGTTGGGATGCGCCGGACAGACACGGAGGCTCACACCGCCATCCACAATGTATTTGCCCAAACCGAAAGCCAACGATACAGTACCCTCGTCGGCCTGTTCGTCGCCAATGGGGTAATAGTTCACACTACGAGCCACGCCCGAGATAATCGGATAGAAACGCGAGCCGTACTGGGAACCGACTACCTCCTGCAGGATGACCGCCATCTTCTCCTGATCGATGACATTGCTGGTGGCAGTCATGTAGTCCTTCGACCCTTGATAGAACACCGAGGCATAAACCGACTTGACTGCATTGGCCAAGAGTGCCATGCGGTGGTACTTATCATCGACGTACGGAATCATGTAGGTGCTGTAAATGCCGGCGAAAGGCTGGTAGTGCGAGTCTTCGAGCAACGAAGAACTGCGCACAGCAATCGGCCCCTTGACCACCTCCATGAACGACTCCAGATCACCCACCAGACGTTGTGGCAGATGTCCGTGCAGGAAGGCACGGAGAATCTCCTCGTCGGGCAGATCGCTGAGTGCCGTCTGGTAGAGCTGGTTCTGATCCATGAACTCGTCGAAGACATCGGTACAGAGCACCACGGTCTTCGGGATGCAGGTCACATGATTCTCGCCCTGCAGATCCTCGTGACGGGTCAACATGCGGTCGAGGAAGGCCAAACCACGACCTTTACCACCCAATGAACCGTCTCCGATACGGGCAAAGTTACTGTACTTGTCGAAACGCTCGCGCTGGAAGACTGCCACCACGCCTTGGTTCTTCATCTTGCGGTACGACACGATGGCATCGAAGATGATCTGGCGGTGGGCATCGACATCCTGCATCGAAGTCCAGGTGATTCCCTTCAGGAACTCAGCAATCGGGAAGAGGGCACGCGAACCCAACCAACGCGACACATTGTTGTGCTTGACGTGATAGAGCAACGACTCGCGTGGGATGGTGAAGATATTGTCCTGCAGCTCCTTCAGGTTGTGGATGCGGGCAATCTCGGCCAAAGTCTCGGGATCACGGAAGATGAAGTCGCCAAAGCCGAAGTAGTTACGCACCATGTCGCGCAGATCGACATCCATCTTCTTCGAGTTCTTGTCGATGAAGTGGTAACCACGCGAGATGGCCTTGATCTTGTTGTCGGTTTCGGCCGATTCCATGATGAGTGGGATGTAAGGGTCGGTCTGTCTGATGGCCTCCAACAGCTTGAATCCGGCAGCCGCATCCTTCTCCTCCTCGGTCGGATTGGCACCTTTGGCTTCGGTCAATGGGAATCGGCAATCGCTGATGACACCCAACGCATTGTCCGAATACCTCTGATAGAGGTTCCACGCCTCTTCGTAGTTACGCGCCAGCACAATCTTCGGACGACCACGCATGCGGAGTGTCTCGAGTGTGGCGTTCAATGCCTCGGTGGCGAAGTTCTGGCTCTGCTGCAGCACGAACTTGTAGAGATTCGGTAAGATAGAGGAATAGAAACGGATATTGTCCTCCACCAGCATGATCATCTGAACACCCGCCTCGACGTCATGTTCGAGGTTCATCTGATCCTCAATCAGCTTGATGATGGAGATGAGCAGATCGGTATTGCCCAACCAACAGAACACATACTCGAAGATACTGAGATCGACGTTCTTCATGCGTTCGGTGATACCATGGCTGAAGGGGGTCAGCACCACAATCGGCACCGAAGGGTGATCGCGCTTGAGCGACGAGGCAATGTCGAAGACATCATCTTCGGGCGTAGAGGCCTTGGCCGGCATACAGATAATGAGGTCGATGTTGCTCGACTCCATGATCATGTCGGCTTCTGCCTGGCTGCCTACCTGCAAGAAGCGTGGTGGGAAGCGAAGTCCCAGTTCTGCATACTCCTGGAAAATCTTTTCGTCAACTCGGCCATCGTCCTCGAGCATGAAGGCATCGTAAGGGTTGGCCACAATCAGCACGTTGCAGATGCGTCGCTGCATCAGGTCAACAAATTGGGTATCGCGTAATCTTGGGATGGACATAGGTCAGGATGAAAGTTGAAAGATTAAAGTTGAAAGATGTGCTTTAAATCTGGCCACAAAGGTAAAGACTTTTTGTGAAACAAACAAGTTTTTCTTCAAAAAATAACCTAACAAACGGAATAAGTATTATCTTTGTGTCGCCTATTCATTAAAAACTCTTACATCAATCATGAAGAAAACATGGATGGCGGTCGTTGCCGCCTTTGCTATGAGCGTTGGCCTTACAGAGGCCCAAAACCCCTATTTGCCGCTTTGGGAATTTATTCCCGATGGAGAACCCTATGTGTTCGAGGATCCTGACCACCCCGGCCAGTATCGTGTCTATGTCTATGGTTCGCACGATAATCTGGTGCAGTACTATTGCGGACGTGATCAGGTTGTCTGGTCGGCTCCGGTCGATAACCTGAAGGATTGGCGACTGGATGGCGTGATTTTCGAGAATAAGACCAATGCCAAGGGCGAATACCTCTATGCCGACAGCGTGGGCGATGTGCTCTATGCCCCAGATGTAACCCTTGTCACGGCTCCCGATGGAACGAAGACCTACTATCTCTATCCGAACGTGCAGCACGATCTGCGTGCAGGCTTGATTGCCAAATCATCCCGTCCCGATGGCCCGTTTGTGACCTGCAACTGGGACGAAACCGATCCGAACCGCACTACCGGCATACTGCGTTTCGATCCGGGAGTCTTTGTCGATGACGATGGCCGAGTGTATGGCTATTGGGGCTTCGAGCGTTCGTATGGCGCCGAACTCGATCCTGCCACGATGTGCACCGTCAAGCCAGGTACTCAGGTGGTCGAGGATATGGTGTCTGGACGATATCAGGAGGGCATCTATCACTTCTTCGAGGCCTCTTCGATCCGTAAGATCAAGGATAAGTATGTGTTCATCTATAGCCGTTTTGCTCCCGAGGGCGAACTCGGCTTGCCCGAAACCAACTACACGTTGGCTTACTGCTGGAGCAACCATCCGCTGGGACCTTGGACCTATGGCGGCACCATCATCGATGGCCGTGGCAAAGAGCTACAAGCCGATGGCAGTTACAAGATTACAGCAACACCTTCGGGCAACACCCATGGCTCAATCTGCGAGATCAATGGCCAGTGGTGGGTATTCTACCATCGTCAGGCAGGTACTAACGAGTATTCGCGTCAGGCTATGGTGGCTCCTATCGATGTCGAAGTTCAGGAGGGAGCTGAGGGTTATGTCCGCATCAGCGAGGGTGAGTTCACCAGTGAAGGCTTCGCCACCGAAGGTCTCGATCCATACACTCTTTATCCAGCCGGCATTGCCTGCTACTTCGTTGGCCCGGAACCAGCCCACCAGGAGTATCCTAATGTCATCTATCCTGGCTCGCATACCGAAATCTTCCGCATTGATTACGATTGCAAGACTCCTCTCTACGACCCATCCATCAACCGTTGTTACATGGTCAACAATGTGGATGGTTCGACGGTCGGCTATAAGTATTTCAACTTCTCGAAAACCCATGGCGAGGAGCATCTGAGCCTTCAGCTGTCATGGATTCCTCAGGGCATCGATGGCGAGATTGAGGTTTGGGTGGATCGCCCATCGACCGAGGAGGGCGGCAAGTTGATTTCTACCCTGAAGGTCGTTGCCGCTTCGCCACAAGAGGTTCGCACCGATTGTCTGCCTGCCGATGACTTGATTCCGATGGAGGGCAAGCATGCACTCTACTTCTGCTTCAAGTCCGATGCGAAGGGCAAGTCTATCGCAACCTTGTGCACTCTTCAGTTCGCTCCGGTTGTGGAAGGTGAAACCGATTGGCTCCTGTTGGGAATCATTACGGGCATCGTGATTGGAATCTTGCTATATTTTTCATCCAGAAAGAAGAAGTAAGATGGCTATGAAGTGCTTTCGCTTGGTGCTGCTGGCGGGTTTGCTGTCAGCTGGCACATCGTTGATGGGACAGCATCAAGAGGTACGCGAACTGCGTGACCCTTTGCAATGGTTGAACCGTGATGCTCAAGTCACGAACCTCGAGGAATGGAGTGGCCGACGTGCGGAGATCTCCCAGTTGATTCAGCAGTATGAGATTGGTGAGATTCCACAGGTGAGCAAAAAACAGCTTGCTGCCCGTATCTCCAACGATACGCTCTATGTGACCGTCACGGTAGGCGATCAGTCTTTGACCCTCTCTTCCTACATCCAATATCCTAAAAGCGGCAAGACTCCTTTCCCGCTGATGATTGGTAGCAGCCGCATCTCGCTGCCGGACACACTCTTCGCCAATCGTCCTATTGCCCGTATGAACTTCAACGAACGACAGGTCAATGGCTATTCTCAGTTCCGTGGTGATACTTGTCGCAGCAACTACGGTTTTGTGCGTCTTTATCCCCATCTGATTGATAATGGAGCTTACAGTATGTGGGCATGGGGTTTCCAACGTCTCATCGACGGCCTTGAATTGTTAGGTCCTGATGTAACAATGATTGATACCCGACATATCGGTGTTACCGGATGTTCGTATGCCGGCAAGATGGCCCTCTTCTGTGGCGCCTTCGACCCACGTGTCTGCCTGACTATCGCACAGGAGCCTGGTGGTGGAGGAGCTGCCGCCTGGCGTGTGTCGCATACCATCGAGGGTGTCGAGGATTTGGACAGAACCGATTACCATTGGTTCAAGCAGAGTCTGCGAGAGCAGTTCCATGGCGATAGTGTCTATTATCTGCCTTATGACCATCATGAACTCGTTTCAATGATCTGTCCACGTGCCTTCCTGATGCTGGGTAATACCGACTACAAGTGGTTGGCTGATTCTTCGGCCTACGTTTCGGTCAATGTTGCCCGTACTGTTTGGCAGCGGTTCGGTATTGCTGACCGCATGGGCTATTCTATTATCGGAGACCACCCGCATTGCCGTCTGCCCGAGGTTCAGTTCCCTGAGGTCGAGGCGTTCATCGACAAGTTCCTCTTGGGTAAGAAGGAGATCAATACCGATTCCATCTGCATCGCTCCGATGGATTGAGTTTCGAGTTTTGAGTTGATTGTGGTTTCACGCTGATCTGGATTACGCAGATTATCAACTCGAAGATTTCGGAACGAACAAAATTCGTGTTGCGTTGCTTCCGAAGATTTCGGAACGAGCAAAATTCGCGTTGCGTTGCTTCCGAAGTTTTCGGAACGAACAAAACTTGCGTCGCGTTGCTTCCGAAGTTTTCGGAACGAGCAAAACTTGCGTTGCGTTGCTTCCGAAGTTTTCGGAACGAGCTAAACTTGCGTCGCGTTGCTTCCGAAGTTTTCGGAACGAGCTAAACTTGCGTCGCGTTGCTTCCGAAGTTTTTGGAACGAGCTAAACTTGCGTCGCGTTGCTTCCGAAGTTTTCGGAACGAGCAAAACTTGCGTTGCGTTGCTTCCGAAGTTTTAGATTCGAGCAAAACTCGAATTTAGTAGCTCCGCTATGGCGGATGGGGATGTATCTTTTTCATGCCGCAAAGATACATTATGTTTTGAACAAAAATTATCACAATGGCTCACGAATTACCATAAAATTATTGTTCCTGATAGATAAATTTTGTAACATTTCATGTAACATAGGAAAAGATTTCGGTTGAAAAGGCAATCTGGGACATGTAAAAAACTAATTTGGGACATACACACGATATTATTGTTTTGTAGCATTGAAGAATGCTCGTATCTTTGCACCGCGAAAACAAAATCAGGGCATTCGCAACTTACATTGGGTTTAATATTCATTCTATAAAACAATAATAAATTATGAAATTTAACTTCACATTTGAGAAAAAGCAGATGCTTTGCACATTTTGGGCCGTGCTCGCATCCTTGCTCTTACCATTGGGTGCATGGGCAGATGAAATAGGGCCTTCTTTAACAGAGCCTTCATTGGTAGATGGCTTTTATGAGATCGGCAATGCTAACCAACTCCTTTGGTTCCGCAACCAGGTGAACAGTGGCAATACCACAATCAATGGTAGACTGACTGCTGATATTGATCTTACGGACATTGATTTTAAAGGTATTGGTGATACAGATAATACATTCAGTGGCCATTTCGATGGTCAATTCCATTGTATCAGCAACATGCAACTATATAGAGAGGAGTCCGTAATCGGTTTCTTTAGATATGCAGGTGGTGGTGCCATCATTGAAAACCTCATTATCGATGCTACTTCCTCAATTGAGTCTGGCAAACAGACTGCAGGTGGCATAGTTGGAATTTGCAAGATTCCTGGCTCTCTTACAATCCGTAGATGCGGCAATGAAGCAACCGTAAAGGCACCTAGGGTAGTAGCTGGTATAGTGGGTTGCATGTTGTATAATGGAGAATCAGATGAACTACATATCGTAGATTGTTACAACTGTGGTAATGTGTTTGCAGAATATAAAGTTTCTATGTTCTGTGGACAGATTGATATCCCCCAGGAAAAGATAGAGATCAAAGATTGCTGGAACAGCGGAAATTTAGTAGGTCAAGAAATATACTCAATTAACGCTATAAACAATAGAGTTAATTATATATCAGATTCGCAATATAAAGTAAAAGGCAGTTCTACAATGTCCTTCAACAGCAAAACAGATTGCACTAATCTTACAGCAGAACAACTTACCAATGGTGCATTGACTTCAATGCTGAACAAGGGTCAGACCGATGGCGCTCAGGTATGGTACCAAAAGATCGGTGAGGATGCTCATCCTGTGTTTGTTGATTCTAAAGACAATACTGTCTATTGTATCAATGATCTCGCATGTGATGGAACAACGCCCAAGATTCGCTATAGCAATTCAAATGACCAACCAATCATAGCTCCTCATACTGAGGCAAAAGAAGGGGATGATGACACCTATGACATCGTCTGTCAAAATTGCCATGAGACTTTGAGAAAGTGTTTCCACTATGATAGCGAGAATACTGTAACTGTCACCAAGAACGGAGAGGGCGCTTGGTATGCAGATAGAGAGATTCATTTGAGCGATAGCTATGACTATACATCCCCTGTTGACTTCATTGCCAAGAGTGTCACCTACACCCGAAAGATGAGCGACAACTACGGATCATTGATCCTGCCATTCGAAGCCAAGAGCGATAATAAAGTAACTCTTTATTCCCTCGCTGAGGTGAACAATGAGAATGTCACATTCCAAAAGGCAGAGACCATCGCAGCAGGAACCCCTTGCATCTTCCTTGCTACTAAGGGAGAGGATGTTGTCATTACAGGCGAGAATGTCACATTGAGCGCAATGGCACAACCTCAGGTGGATGGAGAACCAGGAGACATGCAGATGCATGGTACCTACCAGAAGCTGACTGGACAGATGGACCTCTGGTTCCTGGCCAAGGATAAACTCTACTATTCGAGCACAGCACCAGTTACATTCTTACCTTTCCGTTCCTGGTTGACCTCGTCGAACACAGAGGCAAGCAGCATGCGTAACATCGTCATCGAAGAGGAGGGTATGACCACCGTCATCGAAACTATCAACAATCAGGCAGAATCCGCTGCCCCTTGCACCTACGACCTACAGGGCCGTCTGGTCAAGAACCAGAAGTCTGGCTTCATGATCCAGAATGGTAAAAAAGTCCTTGTGGGCTCGAAGTGATAAACAACTTTAATAATTAACTTTCAAATATAACAAGACAATGAAAAAATCATATATAACCCCAACCATCCAGATTATCGATATTGACAGTTCAGAGGTAATCTGCTGTTCATTAAATCAAGCATCGATCACCTATGGAGGAGATGCGTTGACCCAGGATAACTACCGAACAACGTTCGGCCTATCGGAAGGCGAAGAAATCGTGGCTGGTGCTGGTGGCTATCGTAGCAATCTTTGGGATTAATTAATTAACTTAAGCATATAGATTACTGGTGGGACACGTTGATTGTGATAATCAGCGTGTCTCTTTTTGTAACATTCTATGTAACATAGGAAAAGATTTCTGATGAAATAGTCCATTTGGGACATGTAAAAAAATCATTTGGGACATACTTACTATTAAATAGTTTTGTCGCGTGTGAAGAAAGCCGTAACTTTGCACCGTCAAATATCAACAATTGGGATTGAAAAACAACAAATCAACTATAAACAAAAAATTATTATGGGAATTAAACAACAATTGAGACATTTAACGTGGGCAAGAGCACTAAGGCTGCTTCTGCTCATATTGCTCCTCGCTTTAGTGCCGAGGGAGATGAGGGCTATTGGATTTGGGGATAGTAGTATTCCTTATCCAAGTGATAATAGTTATGGTAAAAACTATGTATTTTCTGATCATTTAACAATTAAGTCGGATACAACTACTGGTTTTATGTGGGGTCAATCTACCATTTCTAGCGGTCATATTGATCCGTCAAGTGCAAAAATATATATCGTATTTGAAAGTAGTGATGGAACAGAACAATCTTACTACATAGGTAAACTGACTGACTGGACAAGTGATTATGATGCTCTAGAATATGGCTTTATAAGTGAGAGAGAATTTGGTCAAGAGAATTGTTTTTCACATCATGGTTATGTTGCACTTTATGGATATGAATACGAACCACATAAATATGAACCTTCCTTCAAAGTTGCCATTGACCGTTATTTTGTTACTGATACGAGTGTGAGACTCCTCCTTATTGGCGAATTTGATTGGTTTCATGATGGTATTACTACACGTTGCCCTATTACTTCGTATTCTAGAGCAAAAGGTTGTAGCTATGGTAAGGTGGTAACAAACCCAAGTATTATTAGATCGAATAATAAGATTGCATTTTACGGAACTGGTGATCTTATTTCTGGTACCGATAATTCTGGTGTTGAATACAATTATAGTTACCATCTGGAATTATATACTGATGCCGATTGCTCCCGTTTGGGATCGACAACGACAAGTGCAAGACAACCCAAGAATCTTACGGCTACAGTCAATAACTATGACGTCTATTATCCTGTTGTCGTTCAAGTTATGGAGCGAGGTAATATGAATATTGGTTATGAAAGAGAGATATCGGATGAAGTGGTCGGCAAGATAGTGGGGGCACAACCTGTTGTTGTCAACGGTTACCCTCGTCCTAAAGAGGTTGAAGCCACAACGAAAGATGCTACTCAAAAGATAATCAGTGTCAATTGGGTGAGCGAGTGTGCCGATGCCAACCACGTAGATACCAATGGTAAGTGGAAGGTATGGCGTGACTGCAATGGTGAGCGTATCTTCGTCGGAGAGTATGACTACACGACAACCTCTATCGAGGATAAGGATTTGGCTTATGACAATAAGTACACCTACACGGTAGTCTTCTGCCCAGATGGGTGGACCGTCGAAAAGGAGAGTGATGCAGAGGGGCTCTCGGCTGTATCCAATGAAGTTGACTTCAAGCGAGACTTTGCCTTCTCCAATCTGCAGATTGGGTATCAGGGTGGTACCATAAACTTCTCGTGGGAACATCCATCCATCACCGATGCCTCTGCGCAGAGGAAATATACCATGTACCTGGAACGTAGCATGTCCACCGAGGCAGATGCCAACTGGACACTGCTGAAGTCGTACAGCATCGAGAGTCCAAGCATCGTGTCGGGCAGCTATGCCGACAGTGACCCTACGTTGCGTCTGGAAGAGACCTATTACTACCGTCTGCGCATCTATGTGCAGGAGTCCAACTTCTATAGCGACGTTGAACAAGGTAGGATCTTCTTCGATGGCGGTTCGGAAGTCAGCCAGCTCAAAGCTTCGCGAGGCACATACAGTAACCTGGTCCGTCTGTACTGGAATGTCAACCAGATAGGTGCTGATGACACCTACTTCGAATTGAGTCGCCGCCCGTTGGGCAGCACCGACGATGCCGATTGGGCCATCGTCCATACCGCTCATGGCGTCACCTCGACCTACAACTTTGACGACGTGACCGCACTGCCGGGTTCCTACTACGAGTACCATCTGAGAATCTATCGACTGAAGAATAATGTAGAGAAGAGTATATTCAACTATTATACAGATGGCTTCAGTGTTGCTACCGGCATATTGTCAGGTCGCGTGTATTATGGCAATGGTACCGCCGTTGCAGATGCCAGGATTCGCCTCAGGCCCAATGATGTGGATGGCAATATCGAATCCAGCTTCCGCTCACTGGACCTCGGAGCTCAGGATGCCGGTGTGCAGTACAAGTCGGAGGGTAACCACTTCAGCCGTCTGCTGAATGGCAAGGACTTCGCTGTGCAGCTGTTCGTTCGTCCGGCTATGGCCGAGGCCACACCGGGCAGTTTCCATACTCTGCTCGATCTGGACCATGTAGCTCAGTTCGGATTGATGCCCGTTCAGAGTGCCGATGGCCGATACTACGTGCTGCAGGTTAAGAACCAGGGTGGCGAACCAGTCAACGTGATCGAGGATCAGAGCATAGCCGAAGGCCAGTGGACGCATCTGACCGTGACCTATCAGGCCGACAAACAGGTGCTGAATGCCTTTGTGCCTAAATTGGACGATAATGGAAACTACAAAGCAAGCACCTACAGCATTGCACACACATTCCCAACTGCTGCCGAAGATATCCGACTGACACTCGGCAACAACGCAGCCTACGATGCTGCCGAAACTTATGGCGGCCTGGTCGATGAGTTCCGCTTCTGGAGCAAGGCATTGACCCCAGAGGAGGTAGAGCGAAACTTCTGGCACACCCTGTCGGGTCAGGAAAATGGCCTGGCTATCTACTGGCAAATGGACGAGGGATTGGAGAACCAGATCATCGCCTATGACTTGAGCCAGACCAATAGTGTGGCCAACGAGCGCCATTCAGAGGTCAGATCGGCCCGTTCGTCGAGCATCGTGCCAGAAGAGAGCCTGTTGAGTATTTCGGCCAACACGGATGCCGATGGTAACTATGTGCTGAGAGGCGTTCCATTCTCGGGCAATGGTACCAACTATGTGGTCACTCCAGTGTTCGGAGTGCATGAATTCTCGCCAAGCAGCGCCTCGCGCTTCGTCAGCACCTCGTCGTTGGTACACTCGGGCGTTGACTTCAAGGATGTCAGCTCATTCCCCGTCAGCGGAAAGGTTTACTACGAGGGCACAACGATCCCTGTGGAGGGTGCTATGGTGTCCATCGATGGTGTAACCGCTTCGCGTGAGGGCAAGATCATCTCGACCGATGCCGAGGGTTCGTTCGTGGTCGATGTGCCTATCGGCGATCACTCAATCAGCATCAGCCTCATGGGTCACACCTTTGCAGATGGTGGCCGTTTCCCTGCCGATCCTGACAATGTAGGTACCAAATACACCTTCGAGAAGGCTTTGTCTGGTCTTACCTTCATGGACCAGACCAAGGTCGTTGTGGCAGGCCGTGTGGCAGGTGGCCTTGACGAAGAGGAAAAACCTCTGTGCCTGGGTGTCGGTATAGCCAATATCGGTTCGGCTGTGATCCAACTGGAGGTTGAGGGTGGAAATGACCGTTTGCTCAATGCCGTGCGCGTTGAGAATGGATTGAGTTATAGCTATGACATGAGCTCAGAGCAGCTCAACTACGAGCAGGGTAGCCCTATGGTCAACTCGAAGGCCTACGTACAGGCCCAGGCGAACTATATCACCATTCAGACCGATTCGGCCACGGGTGAGTGGGCAGCACTGCTTCCTCCGCTCAACTATAGGGCTAAGAGCATCAGCATTCCATCGCAGCCAAGCATCGACTTCAGCGATAAGCTCTTCACGCTGGATGCATCCAAGGCGGCCGTTGTCAAGACCGACTCGTTGGTCGATGAAAATGGCGAGACTTCCTATTTCGAGTATTGTGCATCGGCCATTGTAACCCATCGCGGCACCTCATGTCTTGAGATAGCAGAGCATGCCGATGGTTCGTTCGGCGAAGATTCCATTTCGGCTTATGACGGATTGGGAGAGAGGACATACATCCAGACCAAGCAGCTGAATGCCCAGGGCGATTGGGAATATACATTTGATTATCCTGTCTATTCACAATTCCAGCTCTATACCTTCGACATCAGACTGTTCGAGCGATACAGCAACCTGGATGATCCGGAGCAGCCGGTCTATAACGATGTCCCTCTGGGTGGTGATACGGTGTGGATTGACAATGCCATGTCGTCTGAAGCATTCATTGAACAAAGCACAGGCGAGTTTGTCGAGGTCAACACCCGATGCATTGAGATGGACTCATTGGGCCATGCCCGATATGTGTTCCGTACCGGTATGCCAAACCTTCAGGAGTCGAGCCACTATACCCGTGGCATCAGCATCTGGAGCAAAAACCAGGAATGGAGAGCCGGAAACCCGTTCCGCGCCATCGTGCTTGGTCTGATTCCATTCGGTTCGGACTTCGTCACTGTAGGTCCTGATAAACCGATGATGATTCTTCGTGACCCTCCGGGATCCATGTCGAAGACAACCTATGCCGAGGGCACAACCGCTACAATCACCACCTCCTACTCGCATCAGCTCGAAGTACAGAGCGAAACCGAGGCAGAGATCAAGACCGGTGTGAAGGTCGAAACCTTTGTGGGCTTAGGTGCAGGTATCATCGAAGAGATGGAAGAGGAGACCGTGGCTGCCGCTGGATTGTCAGTCTCGACCGTGGTGAACAAGGAGAAAGGTACCACCAGTACACTGACGACCACCAAGGAGATTTCGACCAGCGATGATCCGATGTTTGTGGGTGAGCAGGGTGATGTCTTCATCGGTATGGCTACCAACGTCATCATCGGCCAATGCAATGATTTGCGTATCGGCTGGAATCCTGACGAACGCAAGTATGAGCCAACGGTAGCACAGTGCTTTACATCGAACGAGAAGTTTACGACTGCCTTCAACTATACGACCAACCATATCGAGAATCACCTGATTCCAAGTCTGGAGGAACGTCGTAACAGCCAGTTGATTCATGTGGCAGATGAGGCTACGCTCCGCTCTTATCAGAATCATGGCACATCGGCCATCTACCTCACCTTGCTCGATGAAGATGACGAGAACTATGGCAGCAACAACGATGATGAAGTATGGGGTGACAAGCGAGTCCGCTTTGGTGGTTATAGCTTCATGCATTGCGATCGCCTGATTGGCCCGTCGTACACCATTGTCATGCCTGAAGAATATATCATCATACAGGATTCCATCAGATATCTGAACTCGCAGATCGAAAACTGGCGCGACATCCTGGCCCAGAACGAAGCTGCCAAGGTCGAGGCTATCAATAATCGCTCGAAGTACCTGATTGAAAACTATTCGTTCGATGCAGGTGCCATTATCACCAATAGTGTTGAAGCAGAGGTTACGAATACAAATACTTTGACCATTGGGGCAGATATAAGCGTAGTCGTAAATACTGGATTTGACTTTGAAATCATGGGTTGTGGTGTGGATGTTTCCCTTACGGAGACTGTAACCACTTCGGTTGAGACTTCTACAACGGAAGAACATACGGAGACCACTGGTTACAGCTACACCCTGCAGGAGGATGGCGACGATGACTATCTGTCGGTCGATGTGCTGAATGCCCCTGATGGCTTCGGTCCTATCTTCTACACTCGTGCTGGTGCAACCTCTGCTCCGTACGAGGATGAGGTAAGAACCAAGTATTATGAGCCAGGTACTGTCATCCAGCGCAAGACAAAGCAGATCGAGAAACTCAGTATGGAGGTTATTGATCCGATTGTGACGGGTGTGCCTGCAGGCAAGGATGCCGTCTTCCGTGTTGACTTCTTCAACGATTCGGAAACGGGCGAGGATAACTACTACGGTATCAAGGTGGTCAATGAATCAAATCCAAATGGCGCCGCTGTCTATGTGGATGGTTTGAACATTACCGATGGTGCAGTTATTCTCTTCCCTGCTGGTGTGGTGCGTAAGACCTTGACTCTGCGTCAGACCAATCTGGATGTGTTGGATTACAATATCAAATTGTATTACTATTCAACTTCGCAGCCAGATGATACAGGTATCTTCCCAGGTATCTATGCTACGGGCGACGTAACTGTTCAGTTCCAGCCTTTCTGCTCGGATATTGAGCTGGCGGTCAGCGAGTCGGTTGTCAATACTGCTTCCATCGCTCCTTTAACTTTCCAGATGAGTGGTTATGACTATAATCAGTCTTCGTTCGAGGAGATCCGCCTGCAGTATAAGGGCGAGAATGATGCCAACTATACCACCCTGCAGACCTTTGTGAAGGATCCTGCTCGTGTAGCTGCTGATGCAAACCTGAAGTTGTTTACAGCTTTGAAGAATGGCAATAAGCTGACCTATGCAGCCGACCTCCGCAATAGCCAGTTCTCGGATCAGAACTATATCTTCCGTGCTCTGACCGTAGGTTATCGCAATGGTAACGAGATTACCAACAGCAGCGAGGAGATCCGTGTGGTTCGTGATATGAGCCGTCCACAATTGCTTTCAGCTCCAACACCATCTACCGGTGTGCTGACTGCTTCGGACAATATCACCATCATGTTCAATGAGGATATCCGTCACAACAGCCTCTCGGCTACCAATAACTTCATTGTGACAGGTATCATGAACGAGAGCGAGGTGGATCATGCAGTGGCTATGAGCCTGATTGGTAATGCTACCGCCAAGACCGAGTCAACCATCAACCTGAGCGGACGTTCGTTCGCAGTCAATATGTGGTTGAACTACAGCCACGATGGTCGCATCCTGATGCATGGCACACAGGGCAACTGCTTCACAGCTTCGATCGAGGAGGGTAAACTGGTATTGGCCATCGAGGATACCAAGGTGGTAAGTGCAGAGACCTTGCCTCAGAACAAATGGTTCTTCCTTGCCTTGGGTTACGATATGAGTGGTAATGAGCCTACGGTGAATGCCTGCTATGCTTCGGCCGACGAAAGCAAGACGCTGTTCTTTGAGCATGTCATACCTGAATACAATGGTAATGGAGCCCTGACTCTGGGTGGCAATGATCTGGTGGCTAAGATGCACGAGGTTTCGCTTTGGGATGGTACACGTACTTTGGCTGATGCTTTGAGCGAGCGTAACAGAACCAAGGATCAGTTCACTACCGGCCTGATGGGCTACTGGAAGATGAATGAAGGCCACGGTAAGACCGCTGCCGATTGTGCACACAACCGCACGATGACTCTGTCGGCTGAAAATGCCTGGTGGATGGAGGGTAGTGAGAACTATGCTTTGAAACTGGATGGCAAGACTACCGTCAGCACCATTCTGAGCACCACTGCTACCGACGATGACAGCTACATGATTGAGTTGTGGTTCAATGCTTCGGAAACAAAGTCTGCACAGAGCATCATCAACATGTCGGATCTGGTTCAGATTGATTTGAACGCAAAGGGACAGATGGAGATGACCTTCGGAGGTAACACCATCACCGCCTACGCTTCGAACGTGGCTGATGCCCAGTGGCACCACTTGGCTCTGAATGTACTGAAGGGAAGCAACGGTTCCGCTATCCTCTATGTGGATGGTCAGGCCCGTCGCCAGTTCACCGCCTCTTCAATGCCTGGTTTGGGTATGATTAACCACATTACTCTGGGTGCCATGACAGGTGCGATCGATGAGGTTCGCGTATGGAATGGTCGCCGTACAGCTGATGCTATTAATTATAATATGTATAAGCGAGTAGCCGCTGATGCTGTAGGTCTGGAGGCTTATTATCCAATGGAACTCCGTCATCTGGATAGCTATAACCAGATTGTCAGCGAGGTTTCGGCCAAGGATATGACTTCCGATCTGGAACTCCAGGCTATCAGCGAGGGTGCTGCTACTGAAGTAACCTTCGGTACTGAAGCTCCTGCTCTGGCTTCTGCTCCTGCCTTGGAGAATGTTCAGTTCGACTTTGTAGCCAGCGAACGTCAGATTACCATTAATCTGGTTGAGCAGCCTGCCAAGATCGAAAACTGCAATATCAACCTCACCGTACGCAACGTACAGGATGCAAACGGCAATACTGCTCAGCCTATCAGCTGGACCATCTACGTTAAGCAGAATCAGTTGAGCTGGTCGGAGAATGAGGTGGAGGTTCGTACTACCTGTGGTGAGGCTGAAACCTTCGTTGTCGAAATCGAGAATAGTGGCGCTAATGCCGATAGCTGGATTCTGGATGGCATGCCTGAGTGGCTGACCGTAAGCGCTGAGAGTGGAACTTTGGCTCCGCTGTCAAGCCAGAAACTCCGCTTCACAGTCGATCCTTCGACTGCAGTAGGTAACTATGAGGCTACCCTCTTCCTGACCGGTACCCAGAACATTGCAGCTCCATTGAACATTACCCTCAAGGTGGCTGGTGAGATGCCTGACTGGAACCCAGTTCCTGACGAGGAGGCTATGGTTATCGTTGCTCAACTCTTGATGGACGGCAAGGTAAGCTCAGATCCAGACGATATGATTGCTGCCTTCCGTGGACAGGAGTGTGTGGGTGTCGCTAAGCCTGTATATAGTTCACGCTATGATTCCTACTTCATCTCGATGACTGTGTACGGAAATGGTAGCGCTGAGGGTGCAGCTTTGACTTACAAGGTTTATGATGCAAGCACTGGTACTGTCTATCCAGCTGTCTCAGCTACCAAGCAGGAGGTATTTACCTACCGCTCAAGTTCATGGATTGGTACATTTACCAATTGGGTTGTGTTCACACCGCTCAATCAGATTGAACAGGATCTGTCGTTGAACCGTAGAGGTTGGAAGTGGTTCTCTATGTATGTGGCTCCTGATGATAATACAGTTGGTAGCATCTTCGCCGATGCAGCAGACAAGATAAGCACCATCAAGAGCAATAGCAAGTCTGCTCTCTGTTCGGATGGCATGTGGCTTGGTCAGCTCAAGACATTGGAGGTAAACACCATGTACAAGCTCAATGCCAATGCCGCCTTCGAGGAGACGACTGTCGGTACTCCTGCCACCGCTATGGAGGTTGAAATCACCTTGAACTCCGACGGATGGAACTGGATCGGTTATCCTGTGGCTGCTACCAATTCACTGGCTGCTGCCTTTGCCGAGGCTGATCCTCAGGAGGGTGATGTCGTGATGAGCCAGTCATTCTTCGCCATGTACACCGAGGGAGAGTGGATGGGTTCACTGAGCGCTATGACTCCGGGCCAGGGCTACAAGTATTATTCGAATGCAGCAGGTGCCAAGAGCTTCCACTATCAGACTCCAGTCCAGAGTACCCGCAAGGCTACTGCCAAAGCAGCACAAAAGGATGTGTTGTGGTTGACCTGCGAGGATAATATGGCTTTGGTGGCTAACGTACAGCAGAATGGTCAGATTGTTGAAGATGCAGTTGTCTATGTATATGCCGGCAACGAGTTGTGTGGCTATTCGGCTGCATCGGATGCTGAGGGTCGTCACTTTGTGACTATCGGAGGTATGAGTAATGCACGTCAGCTGACCTTCGTAGTGAAGATTGAGGATGAACAGTATATTGT
This sequence comes from Bacteroidales bacterium, assembly GCA_045627865.1. Taxonomy (GTDB): domain Bacteria; phylum Bacteroidota; class Bacteroidia; order Bacteroidales; family UBA3663; genus Liminaster. Next base: position 62,261 of record JAZQOK010000019.1, on the reverse strand, counting down.
AAGCAGCGACTTCGACTACCAGGCTGATGCCATTGTCGGATCTGTCAGCAACCCATACTTGATCAATCTCGACAACGCTACTCCATTGGCAGAGGCTCAGTTCGGCAAGGCTATCAGCCGTATCGATATCTACGATGCCAACGGCATGCTGATCCAGAGTGTTACAGCTCCTTCGACTATGTTGAAGGCTGAGGAACTGGAGGGCACCAAGGCTGCTATTCAGCGAGTCATCTACGAGGATGGTACCGTAGCTGTGTTCAAGATGATGAACTAAATCTAAAAAGTAAATGAAAAGAATTCTTTCATTACTCTCAATCATAACGTTGACTGTCGGCACCTTGAGTGCCGGCAGCAACTTCTATGATGAAGTATTTGATCGTCCTACTTATTTCCCTGACTTCAAATTTCCTGTTGCTTATCCGAACAACATGAATGTACTGGTCAGCGTAGTCTCTCCCAACGGAACCCGTGTTCCAAACTACGAGATTGCCGTGTATGATCAGGAGGATAAGTTGCGAAGCACTTGCCGAAGCATTACGGCCGATAGACAGCTCTGCCTGTTGACCATTTTGGGTATGGAAGGTGATGTGTTCCGTTTTGAGGTGTTGTATGGCGACTTCGAGAACCCGCAAATCAGACGGATTGAGGGCTATACCGTTCCGTTCCTAACCAATGACATCATCGGTTCCCCAAAAAATCCAGTTCTGTTTCAGATACCGGTTGAACCTAAGGTAAATTATTGGCTGAATGATCCATCGGCAGAGCCTATCGTAGCGAATGCATCGGAGATAACCAATGCCACCCTGAAGAATGCTGTTCGTGTTGAACTGAAGGACTATTGGGGCGATAACTCGATTGCAGACCTGCTGGATGGTTGTTCCTCTTTGCAGTGCATAGATATTGAGACAATGCCGGGCAACATCGAAGGCGCTCTCGACGGGCTGAATCCCAACTGCATGATTATCCTGCCCGATGATCAGAAGGAGGTTCCTGCCGGGTGGCAGAATTGCGTATCGGAGGGCAAGGCTCTGACAGATATTCATCTGGAGGATGGCACTCCGTCACAGCCACGTCCATTCTTCTGCCCGATAGATATTGACCTCGATGGACATACCGCTATCTACCGCCGTACCGGAGGTTGGCTCTATGCCGATGGTAAGTCTGGTTGGAATACAGTGGTGCTGCCTTTCGATGCCCAGGTTTTGGCTGGCGAAACGGTTGTGCCTGCGTTGGAGAGTCTTTCGCCATCGGACGAAGAATGGAAACAAGGTACAGGATATTGGGCTTTCAGCTTCGGAGGTGGCAATGCCGAAGAGCTACATTTCCAACTTCATCGAGATGGGCTTGAGGCCCATGTGCCTTATCTGTTCACGATGCCGGGCCGTAACTTTGTAAAGAACATCGACGAGATTGATTACACGCTCAATATGGAAGATCAGACCATTACTTTTGTCAATGCTTCGGATGTATTGAAGGCCAGTACTGGTTGTGTCCCAACGGTGGGCGAGGGTGCTGCCTGCGATTTCGTAGGAACCTATCAGGTAATGCTCAGTCAACCGATGTCTTTGCTTAAGTCGGCCATTACTCCGGAGGGTTACGATGCCTTCGTCTATCTCAATAGGGCTAACTTGCTCCCTTTCCGTGCCTTTATCATGGATGTTGACCCACTGGAGGCAGCTCAAATGCGAACCATCCAGTTCTCGACCGAAGAGGAGACTCATATCGAGCAGATGCCCGTTGTTCAGTCACAGAGTGACGCTTTTGATCTGTTGGGTCGTTCGGTGTCAAATACTGATTACAGAGGTTTTACTATCATCAATCACAAAATGGTCGTACGAAAATGAAAAAGAAATATATAAAGCCTACCATAACAGTGATTGACATCGACTGTACGAAAGTATTCGCAGCCAGCGGCTACGGAGGTACTTATGTCGAAGAACAAAGTGGTTTGGGACAGCGCAGCAATAGAGGCGGCTGGGGCAGCCAATATGAAGACAGCGATGGATTTTGGGGAAATTAAATATACAACAAAAGAGGGGGTAGCGATACCTCCTCTTTTATTATAGTGATTTTTGTTCTCTAATATCTCTCGCAGAGATTAAGTGAGTGAAAAGAAGTGATTTTAACTTTGCATGAATTAATGCAAGCTAAACACCCATAACTCTGCGAGAAGTTATAGACTTGACCGTCCCTTTTACTCCTTTTTACTCCCCCTGATTACAAAGCGAAAACTTGAATCATTGTTCCTTCCGGAACATACTATTACGCATCTTTTCCAGCTCATGGGACTGTAGCAAGGTGAGCCTGATGTTCTGGGAGAGAGTCTTATCTCGCCTTCTGTTCTGCATGAAGAGTAGGATGAAGCCTCCTGCTGTCGTCAGGATTAACACGATGATCAAGATAGTCAGAATTAACCAATGCTTGTATTCCATATTCTGTAAGTTTTTTCTTTTTGCAAAGATACGAATTTATTATCAATACTGGAAGTATTAGCAGCCAATCTATGTCCCAAATGAAGAAAATAGGTGTCCCATTTTGTTAATTTGATACATTTTTTGGTAATATGACCTTTTTTAGTTACATTTGCGCCACTATATACATGCTAATTTAATTATTATATGATGACACATTTTGGCAAAACACTTTTACTCGTAGGCTTGATGCTGTTGGGAGCATCTGGCATCTACTTGAAGGCAGAAAACAGATATGGAGTTTCTGATGAATTCTATGATAGATATTGCTATGCCGTCGATCATGCGGAAGATTCTATGGCTCTTTTTGTTGCCGACTCCATTTATGCGGAGGGAATAAAGCAAGAGAACGAGAAGATGCTGTTTATGGCCCTTAATATTAAACACATATTCCTATATTATCAATATGATGAAAATTTCGTCAGTTGTGCCAGAGAAGCTATGCGCTTGGCCAAGAAATATGGTTATGATAATTATGAACGTATTTGGGATGTTATAGTTCTATATTATATCCATACCGATCAGTTAGATTTAGCGAAAGAAGAATTAGATAAATTGAATGCATATTGCAAGGAAATTAACAATGAACAAGAAATGTTTCGTTGTTTCCTTCATTTGGCTGTAATTTATGCTACAACTGTTGATCCGAGAATGTCAATTGAAGTCGCTCAAGAGGCTTTGGTTTTCGCGGAAGGAAAAGATGTTGAAGTGTTAAGCTATCTTACTTTGTATTCGACATTGGCGCAAATGTATTATACTTTGTCCATAATGGATTCTGCCCGATATTATGCGAATTTGGGAGCAGAACTTGATTCAAACTTTATCGTTAAGCCATACATAGAGGCCAAATACAGCCATAGGCAAGGTGATTGGGATGGCTTCTTCAAGCATTATGAAGAGGCGAAGTCTATGAGCCCTTCAGTACACGGATTTGGCCCAGTTTCGCATTATCTGAAGCGATTAGAGGTTCATAAGTTGGCACGCGAGGGTAAAGTGGAAGAAGCCTATGATTTGGCTCTAACAATGGGAGAAAATCAAGCCAGGGCTGTTATTCCTATTCTTTTTGTCGATGCTAATGATTTTGAGAATGCTTACTATGCTCTGCGTTATTGCCATGATCAGAGGGATTCAATATTCACAGAGCAAATGAATGATCAGATATCACATGCAAGAGCTGAATATGAGACTCTTTATGAAACCAAAGAGAAGGAAAAAGAGATTATGCGCCAGCGCTACATCATTGGTGGTACTGTTGGTGTGATTATCTTCTTGATCATCCTGGCTTTGGTGGTCATCAAACGAAACAGGGACATTGCCGAGAAGAACCGCAGTTTGGTAGCCAATATCAACGAGATGCTTGATGCCCACCAGAAAGAACTGGCTATGATGAAGTATGTGGTGGCTCCGGTGGAAAGCCTGGTTTCGGAGAATGCAGAGAAGAAGGAATCAGAAGAAACTGAGGATGATGTCGATGCAGCTGCTCGCCGGGTTCAGTATTATATCTATCAGTTAACGAGCCGCAAGCTGTTCTGCTCGGCAGAGTTCGATCGTGAAGCTTTGCTCGAAGAACTGCATCTGCAAAAGAATGGATTCTGGAAGGATTTCTTGGATGTGACTGGTCAGAACTTCTCCAATTATCTGTTGAACCTGCGACTGGAGTATGCTGCCGAACAGATCCGCCATCATCCAGAATATACGGTCGATGCTATCGCGGCAGAGAGCGGTTTCAGTGGCCGTTCAACCTTCTACCGTAATTTCTCTGCCCGATTCGGCATTACTCCAACCCTGTTCCGCGAACAGAACATCAAAGCTTGATGATGCATTGTGCCCAGAGCTGATTCTTCTGCGGAGCATCAAGATATTCGGTGTGGGCATACTTGGCTTGTAGCTGGAAGTGCGTGCCGATGCGGTAGGATAGGAGGACAGAAAGACGGATGCCCTCGCCATTCAGCATTGGAATGGTGAATCCGTAGAGGAGGTTCTTCTCCGACAGATAAACGCGACAGTCGTAGTTGTCGGTATGGAACCAGGTTCCTTGCAGGTCGAAACGAAGTGGGAAGGAATCTCGGTTGAAGCCAATGGCCTGACTGAAGGCATAGCCCAGATTGAGTCCGCCGGTGTTCTGGGCAGAATAGAAACGAACGTGCGACTGCGCCTTGAGGAGTAATCCCCAGGGCGCGTTATATTTAAACTGTCCGTCGAGGGATTGACGATAATAGGGAGTGATATCGGTTGAGGCTTCGGTCAGGGTATTGTTCTTGTACTTGGCTTTGAGTCGGTAATGGAGGGAGCCTTGCCACTCATGCTGGTGCCGTGTGCGATGATAGAGCAGTTTGCCTGCCAATTCATAACCGTCGGAGGGTTGGTAGATGCCATACTGTGCCTGGGTGAAGTGAAACCAGTCGGCCGAGGCCTGCAGTTGCCAGTGGCGAGACATGGCTCCATCGATGGTCAGCATCTCGCCCCGTTCGCCCTGCATGGCACTCGATTCTGATACGCTGCTACCCAATAGTTGCTGATAGGTATTGCTGTACTGCCGATAGAGCGCTGTGATGCGCCAGTTGTCGAGCAGAGTATATTCGATGGCATTGATAGTTGCCCATCCTTCGTTCCACTGGAAGTGAGGGGAGGAGAGGGCTGTTTCGCCTCGCAGGTGCATGCCCATCCATCGGACTTCGTAGTCGACAGAGCCCTGCAGGAGTTGATGGCCGCGGAACCAGTGCTGGTTGTATTGCCGGTTGGCTCGGATATAATCGTGCTGGAATTGGGAGTAGAGTACATTCCCTCCGACTTCGAACCATTCGCTGAGCCAGCGTACACGTCCGCCGGCGTTGGTCATGATGCCTTTGCTGTCATCGATCTTCCGGACGGAGACAAAAGGTAATAGTTCCCAGTGTCGCCACGGACGAACGCGCAGTGCTGCCCCTTGCATGAAACCATCATCGAGCGAGCTGGCGTGAACAGACAGTGGTGCAGACTTCTGGAAGAAACTCCCGCTGGCCAGATTCTTGCCCATAGAGAATCGTTGATTGCAGATCAGACCGCTACCCAAAGACAGACGGTAATGACCCACCAGGGCTTGTCGTAGCCAGCCTTGCCGCCGGGTGAGTGAAGCGTAATAGTGGTTATTGACCAATCCGGCACGCCATTGGTTCCGGTCTTGGGTATAACGAATGTCGTAACGGATGGATTGCTTGTGGTTGTCGAGATTGTCAAGGTTGCCGTTGGCAGATAGGATCAAGGTCTGTTTTGGCCAATGCCGATGACGGAGGGAGTCAGGGAGGGTGTCGGATAGATGATTTTCCAGTTGCAGGTCATGGATCATTTCGACCAAGCGTGCGTATGCGTTTTCGGAGAACTCCTCCGGGTCAATCAACTCCAAGATTTCCTCCTCCGTTTGGGCCCATATAGGCATCGAAACGGAGAAAAAGAGAAGAAAAATGCAAAGATTGACTATAGTTCGCATCAGCATTAGATAAAAGTGTGTATCTTTGCGGAGTGAAAAGACTCCTGTTGTTCGTATTAGTTTCCCTTTGGGGAATGCTAGCTGTGCTGAATGCACAGCACATCCACTATATAAATGAGGCAGGAGAGGAGGTCTTTCCAGCTCATATTGATCCAGTGACGGGTGACACAGTCCCAGTCGTGGTCTTGAAGAATCTGTACTGCTTCAATCGCAAGCGTTTCCCGGGAGCGAAGTATGAACGCGAGTACTGGCGTATGGTGAACGACGTCAAGAAGACTCTGCCTATTGCCAAAGAGGCTCGACGTCTGCTGGTGGTTGCTTACGATACGTGCCAGGTGCTGTCGAATCGCGAGCAATCGAAATATTTCAAACAGTTGGAGAAAGATCTGTGGAAACAGTATAAACCACAATTGGTAAAACTGAACTACCGACAGGGCAAACTCCTGGTACGACTTATTGATCGAGAGTGCAATAAGCAGTCGTATGCTATCATCCGCGAGTTCTTAGGCAAGACGCGTGCTGCCTTCTGGCAGGGCTTTGGCAAACTCTTTGGCGTGAGTCTGAAGAGTGAGTGGGAACCGGATGGCAAAGATAAGCAACTGGAGGATATCTGCCTTCAGGTGGAACAAGGGTTTCTATAGTTTCTATAGACGCTATAGACGCTATAGACGCTATAGATGCTATAGTCGCTATAGTCGCTATAGTTCTATTACCCCACTACGTCGAGAATTTCGGCAATCTTATTTACCTCCTCGATGTAAGACTCGATGTAACGTTGGTGTTTGTCTTCCCAAATATCATCGATGGTGATGAGGATGCCCGATTCTTCAACGTCGCCGAATTCGTCGTTGATGGCGGTGCCGAAAGTCTTCATGGTCGGACTCAGACACATGTAGGCATTGACCAGCGGTGGAATACTGTAGCCTAAACGTCGGCATTCGGCATTCAGGATCTTGTAATCTTCCTTGAACTCTTTGCCCGTAAATAACTGTGCCATGGCCACTTCGTCGGTGTGCGTCTCAAGGGGCTTGTATGGCCAAACGAGCTGGTCGGTATCTGGAAAATACTTCTTGAGGAAGTAGAGGATAGCGTTGCGGCCCTGAGTCGGGTAGCTTGGATACATGGTGAACTTGCCATAGTAGTAACGGCAGTTCGGCAGTTTGACCGCCAAAGCACCAAGACCATCCCAAAGGTTGTCGAGTGTGAAGAGGCTCTTGGCTCCGGACCGTGAAGATTGGTGACTTACGACCACAAAGCTACGTCCTAACTCGATCATATAGGGCAGGTATTCCTGTATAAACTTCTCGGTGAAATGGAACATGTGTGAGGTGGCCAGAATTGGCTGCCCTTTTTCGTCCATACGGATATCTGGACCATAGATGTAGCGGTAACCGCCCAAAATCTCCTCCGAGGCAGGATCCCAAACGATGAGCTGCCAATAAGGTTTCTCCATGGTATCATATTCATCGATATCGGTCGACAGTCCGGTGCCACCACCAGCTTCACGGAATGCCTCTTCGCGTAATCGGCCAACCTCCTGCATGAGGTTTGGACAATTAGCAGCGCTGAAGATATAGATTTTGGTGCCACCTTTGCGGGAATGGCGTAGGAGTTCTGCCTTGTGCTGCAACTCCTCTTTCAGGACTCCTTTGTTGACAGGAGAAATAATCTGTTCCAAATTTGTGTAAGTTTATTTGCGAAGTGAGTAGCTCTGCTCTCGAAGCCAGGCGGCCCACTCTAATGCTGTTTTGCTGTTGTCGGTAAATGTCTGCCAAGCAATAGGTTTGCCGACATAGATACCGAAAGTCTTGTTCTGGGCCGTCTTCATCATCTGTCGAGGCAAGAGGATGAGGCCGATATTGAATTTCATGCCCAACACACGACGGAACCACTCCAGACCATAGAAGAAGAGGCTGTTTCGCCCCTCGAAGTACATAGGAATGATGTCTCGTTTGCTCTCGATAGCCTGTGTAATCACCGATTTCTTCCATTCAATATCCTGGATCTTTCCGCCCATAAATCGGCTACAGAAACCGGCAGGGAAAGAGAGTAATTGGGTGTCTGGATCGTTGTAGGCAGCATTGACAGCCTCCATGTCTTCGCGTTTCTGACGTCCGAGCGTGTTGACCGGGAGGAAGTTCGGTTGCAATGCCACGATGTACATCAGCAGGTCGTTGACGATTACTTTGAACTTCGGATATTTGTGTCCGAGGATATTGATATATGAAATGCCATCGAAGGCACCTAATGGATGGTTCGAAACAAAGATGAATCTACCTTCGTCGGGGATATTCTCCATGCCATGCACATTGTACTTTACGTTCAATAGCTTGCACATTCCCTCGGCAAAATCCGGACCCTCGACCTCCTTTAATGTGGTGATGGTGTGGTTCATCTCTTTCTGGCAGATCAGCCATTCGGCAAAACGTATCAGCCATTTGGGTACCTTCGGATAGTGCTGAGGTACCTTGTTGCGGATGACGGCATCCAGATCTATGAGTTTAGCTTCGTACATAAGATTAAAAGACCCTCTCTGGCCATTCGGCCATCTCCCCCTTAATGGGGAGAATTTTATAGAAATGGAGGGAAGTATGTGTAGGTTATTTTATCATATCACTCCTCCCCATTAAGGGGGAGGTGGCCTTTATGGCCGGAGAGGGTCTTTCCCTCCCACCCAGGTGCTGACAATCTTATGGCTGAAGGTTGTGCCCTCGAATGGGCTCCACCCACATTTGCTCAGGATGGAATCTTTGGTGACGGTGGTCGTCTGTGACGGATCAATGAGAACCAGATCGGCACGTTTGCCGACCGCAATCTCGCCACGGTCATTGAATCCGAAGAGCTGTGCCGGATGACTAGACATCAATTCCACCAATTTAGGTAAGGTCAGGAATCCTTCACGCATCAGCTCAAGTACGGAAAGAAGACTGAACTGAATGCTTGGCATGCCCGAAGCGGCACGCAGACAACCCCCTTGCTTATCGCTCAGGAGGTGTGGTGCGTGATCTGTTCCGATGCTGAAGATGCGATTGTCCTTCAATGCACTGCGTAGTGCATCACGGTCTTGCATTCGTTTGATGGCAGGATTGCATTTGATGCGTGTGCCGAGACGTTTGTAGTCCTCTTGGCTGAACCAGAGGTGAGCTGGAGTAACCTCGGTAGTAATCAACTCTGCCCCTTGTCCTTTGACCTTCGACACATACTCAAGTTCCTCTTGTGTGGTCAGGTGACAGACGTGCAGGTGGGCTCCTGTTTCGATGGCCAGCTCTACCGCCATGCGGGTAGTCTCCATGCAGGCTTCAACATCGCGGATCTTAGGATGGAACTCGACGGCAGGATCTTCGCCATAGAGGGCCTGGAACTTCTCTTTGTTGCGACGTATTACATCCTCGCTCTCAGAGTGGATGCCAATCACTCGCCGGGTGCTGCTGAATAACTTACGGAGCTTCTCCTTGTCGTTCATGAGCATGCCACCGGTCGAAGAACCGAGAAATACCTTGAAGCCGCAAATCTGGTCGCGTAGCGGAGAGTCTGGCTGACCATAGAGTTGAAGGGCCTCGTCGATGTTGTCGGCGGTAATTCCATACCACAAGCCATAGTTTACAACACACTTCTCCTGGTAGAGTTTGTGTTTGGCGGTTAATGCCTCGGGTGTAGTAGTGGTAGGATTGACGTTCGGCATGTCGAGCACGGTTGTTACACCACCGGCAGCAGCGGCACGGCTCTCGCTGGCAATGTCTGCCTTCTGGGTCAATCCAGGTTCACGGAAATGTACGTGTGCGTCAACACAGCCTGGAATCAGATACTGTTCGCAAGGACCATCTGCTGGCAGAATAGCGGCAATGCGATCACCCTCGATGACAACGCTGCCATCGATAATCTCTCCGTTGGTTACAATCCGGACGTTCTTTATAATTTGGGATACTTGCGAGTCCACGAGCCTACTTTCAAACGAATTACACCAAATACAGCCTCGCTGAAGATGCCTCCCGACATCTTGGAAGTACCCAATACACGGTTGGTAAAGATGATTGGTACCTCGGCGATCTTGGCACCCATCTGCGAAGCGGTAAACTTCATCTCGATCTGGAAAGCATAGCCCTTGAAACGGATCTTGTCGAGTTCCATCTTTGAGAGAAGGTTGCGGCTGTAGCAAACAAAACCGGCTGTTGAATCATGCACCTGCATACCGGTCACGATACGTACATAAACCGATGCATAGTAGGACATGAGTACACGGCCCATTGGCCAGTTGACGACGTTGACACCAGTCACATAACGCGAACCGATAGCCAGATCGGCTCCCTCTTCGTGACATGCCTTGTGCAAACGGATCAGATCGTCTGGATTATGACTGAAGTCAGCATCCATCTCGAATGTATAGTCGTAGCCCTGTTCGAGGGACCATTTGAAGCCTGTGATGTAGGCAGTACCTAAGCCAAGCTTGCCTGCACGTTCGATGATGTGAAGCTGTGAAAATTCTTTCTGCAGGTTCTTGACGATATTGGCGGTGCCATCAGGAGATCCGTCGTCGATGACGAGGATGTCGAATGGATGGCTCAATCCGAATACGTAACGGATGATATTTTCAATGTTTTCCTTCTCGTTGTAGGTCGGAATGATGACCAGGCAACGGTCAGAAGTTGCATTTGTTGTGTTGCTCATTTTATGTGTTGCTGATGCAATAATTAATTTTTCTGCGCGCAAAGATACTAAATTATTGTATTTAATGAGCAACAAGCCCTTTTTTTTTAGTCAATTTTAAAAAATCTTATGAAGAAATGCACGTTTTCTAATATTTATTTGTACTTTTGTAGCGCAAAATCACTTCGTACGAAAACGATAACGATAACGAAGACGATGACGAAAACGATAACGAAAATGAAATATATACTTACCCTGTTATTTGGTGTGTGGAGCTGTTTGACCCTGTCGGCGGTCACGCAACAGGAGGCTCGTGCCTATATTACCAATCAGCAATATCCCCAGGCAGTCACGGCTTATAGAGCCTTGATCCAGCAGAAAACTTTGGCCAAAAATCCCGACGTTAACAAGTTCTTTGGCCAGGCTCTCTGCATGACGGGTGCCTACGAGGAGTCCATCCCTTATCTGGAGTTTGCTGCCAATAAGAATAAAACGGGTGCATGGTGGTATCTGGGCATCAGTCGTCAGCATCTCTACGATTTTGAAGGTGCTATTCAAGCGATGGAGAAATATCGTTCGCAGATGAACAAAGGTTCGATGTGGATTCCTCGCATAGATAGCGTGGTGGCAGAATGTCAGGTAGGCCTGAAGGGCGTCGGACATGTGCAGGATATCGCTGTCATTGATAGTATGATCGTGTCGAAGGAATTGTTCTTTTCGCATTATAAACTTGGTCCGGAATCGGGTCGCATCCTGAATCCTCGTCAGTGTGGAGAGCTCTTCTCGAGCCGTGCAGACAGCACCTTTGCTTCGGTGTTTGAGAACCAGGCAGGCGATTATCGCGTATTGGCCTGTTCGGATGCTGAGGGTTATCACCTCTACGAGTCACACCTCTTCTCGGGCGAGTGGTCGGAACTGCAGGCAATTGCATCGATCGATGCCGGTACACGCTCGCTCTGCTATCCTTTCCTGCGTAGTGACAGTGAGACGCTTTTCTTTGCCTGTGACAGTACGCCAGGCTATGGCGGTTTCGATATCTACAAGACGCATTACAGCACCGAGAATGAGTCCTACTATACGCCTGAACGTATGCCGATGCCATTCAACTCGCCTTACGATGACTACATGCTTGCCATCGACGAGACACATCAGGTGGGCTGGTGGGCTACCAACCGAAACACTGCCGAAGGATTGGTCTGCATCTATCTTTTCCTGATTGATGAGCAGCCTCGTTACCTCGACGGACGTAATCCGGACCGTGCAAGAGTGTCGAGCATTGCTGATTCCTGGCGTGATCCGAAGGGATACGAAGCCTTGGTAGAGGAGGTTCTGTCTGCCCCACAATTTGTTGAGGAGAAAGAGGAGATCCGTATTCCAATCAGTGATGCTGTAGTCTATGCCTCGGTCGATCAGTTCCGTAATCCGAAAGCCCGTGAAATGTATGAGGCTTCGCTCCGTATAGAGTCGGATCTGCTGACTGTTCAGGGAGAATTGGATTCCATGCGACAGGATTATCATTCGGCCAATGCCAAGCGTCGTACAGACCTTCGTAAGTCTATCCTTGACGCCGAGCAGAAAGAACAGCAGCTCATGGATCAGCTTCATGCTACACAGAAGAAATTCCGTAGCCTTGAGCTCACCCCTAACCCTTAACCCCTCATCCCTAACCCCTAATCGTCAATATTATGATTCCATCTTCTGAATTTGTCATCAATAGCGATGGAAGTTGTTTCCACCTCCATCTTCGTCCGGAACAATTGGCCGACAAGATCATCATGTGTGGTGATCCTGGCCGAGTAGATATGATTGCCTCATTCTTTGATAGCAAGGAGTGTGAGGTTAGTAGTCGCGAGTTCCATACCATCACCGGTATGTACAAGGGCAAACGTGTTACTGCTATCAGCCATGGTATCGGTCCTGACAACATCGATATTGTCGTGACAGAACTCGATGCCCTCAAGAATGTTGATTTCCAGACGCGAGAGATCAAACCAGAGCATACTACGCTCGAGCTGGTACGCATTGGTACCTGCGGTGGTCTGCAGCCTAATGTGCCTTGCGGATCAAGTATCGTGAGTGGCATCAGCATTGGCTTCGATGGTGTGTTGAACTGGTATGCTGATCGCGATTCAGTGGCCGATCTTGACTTCGAACGTGCCCTGACAACCTACATCGGTTATCCCAAGAAGGCAGCTGATCCGTACGTTGTACATGCTGACGAAGAGCTGGCACAGCGCATCTGTGGCGATGACTGTGTGATGGGAGTAACGATTTCAGCGATTGGCTTCTACGGACCTCAGGGACGCGAGGTGCGTCTGCCTATTGCAGCTCCGCTTCTCAACCAGCGAGTTGAGAGTTTCGAGTATCAGGGACATAAGATTACCAACTACGAGATGGAGTCTGCTCCTTTGGCAGGATTTGCCCGTATGATGGGGCATAAGGCAGTCACTGTTTGCAGTGTAGTGGCTAATCGCGTTGCGCTCAATAGCAACCCGAACTACAAGGACGCAATGCGCCAGCTTGTACAGAAGGTGCTGGACCGAATCTAAATCTTAGTATATAAAAGGATAACGAGGTATACTCGATTTGAAAACAAACCCCGAAAGTTGGATATGAACTTTCGGGGTTTGTTTTATTTATGAAGGTTTTAGTGTTTTCGGAGGTTGCGTACCAGCCAGGTTCGTGGCGTCATGTTCTCCATGGCCTTGAACTTGCGGCCAAAGGACTGTGCTGTACCGAATCCACATTCGACGGCGATGGTATCAAGCAGCTGGTTCGGATTCTCGAGCATATAATTCTTGGCGTATTCAATGCGCATGCGGTTGATATACTCGTTGAAGTTAACTCCGTATTTCTCGTTGATGTGACGAGACAGGTAGTTGCGGTTGGTGCAGAGCATACGGGCAACGTCGACCATACGAAGCTCGCAGTCGAGGAAGGTTCGTTTCTCGTCCATGAGCTCCTTTAGACCGGCTTCAATACGTTCCTGAACCTGACGGAACGCATCGTTGTCGATATTGTCTTCGTTGCTGGCAATAGCCTCCTCTTCGGCAATCTCTTTTTCTTCCTCAGCAATCTCTTTTTCCTCAATGCTGGCTACCTCGGCCAAATCCTCTTTCGGATCAATGAAAAGGAACTGACGTAAGGTACACTCCACATAGTCCAGACCGAAGGTGGACATGATAATGCCCGTCAGACAGATTGTCTGGATAATCGAGAGTGAGGCATTCAGGATACTATGGTTGAAGAGATAGTAACGACCATACATGATGACCGTTGCATTGGCTGCAATCAGTGCGATGAAGAACAGCAGCAGTATGTGCATAGGAGGAAGACTGGCACGCTTGAACAGGAAACCCTTGATGGCCTGTGTGGTGAATCCCGAGCGGTTCAGAGCATTGATCGAGAATCCGATGATCCAAATGGCATAGATACCTGCCACGAACTTGTAGCAAGGGTTCTGGAGGAAGAACACGATCTGGTAGATGGGCTGTTCTTCGAACTGAGGTGGGAAGAAGCGTAGATGGTCGAACACCTCGCGATATTGAATCAGGGCCTCGATGCCCATGAAACAATAAAGCAATGTCGAGGTGAAACCAATCGAGATTGGTGCAATGAACCAGATGTACTGATACCAAGGCAACTGCTTCTCGTTGTAAACCTTCCAAAGGAAAATGATGAGGAAGGAGAGTGCGGCAGGAGAGAGGAATGGGATAACTAAGGTGGCTAATCCACTCCAGTACTGTGGCGCACGTGGATCGATGGCCTGTGCCTGGAACAAATAGTAAAATAACGTGACTATGGCCAACTGAATCAAGATTCGGATAGTCCAGTTCTTGCGCGCGAATAGCGATACCGTTATCGTTCCGACGAAGGCCGCCAGAACGGGCAGGTAAATGGCTGAGGTCAAAAGTGTCTCCATAGTTGAGTGGCAAATAATAATGTATATAGTGATTTGATTTGGAATGCGATGTACTAGTTGTTGCTGTCGAAGTAATAGGTAATCTTGCCTGGGGTAAGACTACTACCACTCACAGCTTTGAAGCGAGCCCTGAGTGCTGCCTCTTTGGCTGAGTTACGGATCTGCTGATCGGAGATTGTAGTGCCCTGTCCGATGGTAGCAGATTTCACTAAACCGGCAGCATCGACCGTGATTAGAACGACAACCTTACCGCTGGTGTTTCGGTCGAAAGCAGGACGAGGCAGACTACCTACCATGCCACGACCACCCAGGTCAAATTCGCCGTAACCAGGACTGCCCGAGGTAGCTCCAGTCGTGCTGTTGCCATTGGCAGCACCTTGCAATCCGCTGTTGTTGCCTGTGCCGTTGTTATTGAACAAGCCTGCCATCTGATTATTGATGGCTTTACGCTTGGCAGCCTCTTCTTCAGCCTTCTTGCGTGCAGCCTCCTCTTCGGCACGGCGTCGGGCCTCCTCCTCTTGCTGTTTGCGGAGTTCCTCCTGTCGTTGTGCCTCGGCTAAAGCCTGCAGTCGGGCCTCTTCGGCCTTCTTCTTCTTTAACTCCTCTTCTTTCTGAGCCTCGGCATAAGGGGCCTCGGCATCGTCCTGAGCCAGGAGAGGCTCGGTGGTTGGAGTGGCTGGCTGTGGAGTGGCTTCGGCCGATGGCGGAGTAGGTGGAACATCTTCAGGTGATGGCTCTGGCTGCAAGTCGGTCATATCGCTTGCCAGCATCTCTTCGCCACCGCCTTCGGCATCCACACCTACCATAACCATGATGCCACTCTCCTCGTCGCGATTGACGGACCCGAAATGGGCCAGCCAAAGCAATAACGCTACAAGGATGTGTACCAGTAGGGTGATTATGATTCCGAGCGATTTGCTCTTCTTATCTTCGTTCATCAGTTAAAATTAACTTTCAACTTTTAACTTTAAGCTTAAGCTTTAGACTTTAAGCTTTCAACTCTCAGCTAACTACTTAATAGGTCGTGTTGCCAGGACCATCTTGAAGTCGTTGGTTACACCAATGTTCAGTATCTCGACCACTTTGCTGTAAGGAATGCTCTCGTCGGCAAAGAGGGTGACATACATGTCTTCGTGTTCAGCCTTGACCGATTGCAGCCAAGGGGTGATCTGTTCGAGTGCAACGGGACTTGGGGCCTCGTTGCCGAAAGCTACATAGTAGTTCAACTCCTGATCGATGGTAACACGTGCCTGAGGTGAAGCCGAGGTCTGCTGCTTGCTTTGTGGCAGCAATACCTTGATGGCGTTCGGGAAGACGATGGTCGAGGTTACCATGAAGAAGATGAGCAGCAGGAAGATGACGTCGGTCATCGACGACATCGAGAATGTAGCTTGTATCTTATTTCTTCGTTTAAGTGCCATTTTAATGGATTTTTATTAAGCCCCCTAAGCAGGGGGATGGGGGTCTTTTATTTCTGGATCAGATCCATAAACTCGAGGGTCTTGGCCTCCATTTCGTTAACAACCTTGTCCAACTCGCTGACCAGATAGTTGTAAGCAAACATAGCGATGATACCTACGATCAAACCAGCTACAGTGGTGGTGAGAGCCTGATAGATACCAGCTGAGAGCAGGGTGATATCAGCTGAAGAACCTGCCTGAGCCATGTCGTAGAATGCACGGATCATACCAGTTACAGTACCCAGGAATCCGATCATAGGAGCACCACTCGAGATGGTAGCAAGCATGGTGAAGCCCTTCTCCATGTTAGCAACCTGAAGGTTACCTACATTCTCGATAGCGGTCTGAACATCGGCCGCAGGTTTGCCCATACGGGTGATACCCTTCTCGATCATGGCTGCATAAGGAGCTTTGGTCTGCTGACAAACGCGGATGGCTGCATCCTCCTTGCCGTCGGCCAGGTATTCCTTGATGCGGTCCATAAAGTAAGGTGCATCCTTACGCGCGCGATGAATAACAATGTATCGTTCAACAAAGATATAGACAGCCAGCAGGGAGAGCAAAAGCAATGGAATCATCAACCAGCCACCGTTCATGGCCATGTCAAGGAAGTTCAAACCATCCTGAGCCTCTACCTCAGCGGTAGCAGTGGTTTCGACTGCCTGCTGAGCTACGCTATCGGCAGCGCCAGGCATCATCATCTGTAAAAAAGAAATCATCATCATTGTTGTATAGTATTTTTGATTAATAGACAGGTTAATAACGTCCGTCGGCTCCCCAATAGAGCTTCTGACGGAGAGTGTCGTAGAAGGAATGGTCTGGACGACGTACAACCCGAATGGTATGGTCGGCACGAGTCAGACGCAAAGAGTATTCGGTAGTCAGATGGACTGGCAGACCATCGACCGCCACCAGGAAGAGGTTGTTGCGACTCTTGACCTTTACCTCGATCACACCGCCATCGCGGATGACCAGCGGACGGGTAGTGAGGGCATGAGGCGCAATCGGAACAATCTCAAAACAGTTGGATCCTGGTTCGAGAATCGGACCGCCGGCACTCATAGCATAGGCCGTTGAACCGGTTGGTGTCGCAATGGCCAGACCGTCGGCATCGTAGGTGTTGAGTAATACGCCATCGATATAGACCGAAACAGATACCATCGAGGAAACGTCACGTTTCAGGATGGCTACCTCATTGAGTGCGAACTTCTGATAGGGCTGCTTGCATTCTGGGATTTCGAGACTCAGCATGGCGCGATTCTCGATGTGATAGTCATTGTTTGCAAGCATTTGAGGCAGCACCTCGGCAGCTTCGTCCAGCGAGATAGCAGTCAGGAAGCCTAATCGTCCAGCGTTGATGCCCAGGATCGGAATGCCCGCTTCGCCCACTTTGGCAGCTGTACGCAGGAAGGTGCCATCACCGCCGATGCTCAAGGCCATGTCGACAGACCATCCGCCCTTGCTCTCCTCAAAGAGCAAGTCGCCATCGACATAGACATACTCTATGCCGGGCAATGGATCAAGTATCTGCTTGACCTGTGCGCAAGCTTCCGGTTTGGATGCTCCAAATAATGCTATTCTCATTTATTCTTCGTTAACGTTATCGTTTTCGTTCTCGTTCTCCACGATGCTGATTCCATAGGTGCTCTCGAAACGCTGTCGCATGCGTGGCATGCCAGCCTTGCGCAGACTGAGCGTCAATCGGCAGTCCATCTGGAAGTCCTGTGCGAGCACCGTTGCATCTTCTTCCTTGACGATACGCATTGCTTCGCCCATCAATGGATATTCGAAGTGCACGATCAATTGCTCTTCGATGATCTTTTCGACCACCTGCGCCGCATTCAGTGCCTCTTGTGCGGCAATCTTATAGGCATCGATCAACCCGCTTGTCCCTAATTTGATACCTCCGAAGTAACGGACTACGATTACACAGAGGTCGGTCAGGTTGAAACTGTTGATCTGACCAAGAATCGGTTTGCCGGCGGTGCCTGATGGCTCTCCATCATCATTGCTGCGGAAGACCAGTCTATCGGCGCCCAGCATATAAGCCCAGCATACATGACGGGCATCGAAGTATTCCTTCTTGTAGCGTGTCACAATCTCTTTGGCTTCGTCCAGGGTGCGGCAAGGCTCGGCAAATGCCAGAAACTTGCTCATCTTCTCCTTGTAGAGACCCTCTGAGGGTGTGTCGATGGTCAAATATGTATCTTCCGCCATTTTATACCAGTTACTCTATACTCACTCTACAATCTCACCCTGTACACTGCCGATACGCTTCAGGTCGATGATGATGCTGAGCGGGCGTTGGTCCGGATCGGTCGATAACCAGGCATAAAGAGGAGTGCTGTCGCTATCCTTGGTGCCGAAGGTCAACGTGATTGAGTGCGAAGGGTATTTCTTGCCATTCTTCAAGGTGCAGGTCTCCTGACCGTTGTAGGTCAGGAACAGCGGACGGTTCTTGACACCAGAGGTGACATAATAGGCACGCTTTTCGCCCTTCTTCATCTTTGAATAATCGAGGTTTCTCATCTCGGTGATGATCAGAAGCATGTCCATGCCGGCGCCTATGTTGCTGACCTTTTTGCGGTCATTGCCTTTCTTCGAACGCCAGCGGTAGATGTCAATCTTGGTGCTGTCGATGTCGCTTCGGTTCAGGCCGAAGATGTTTCGTTGTGCCTCGCCATTGACGTAAGCGTGGTAATAGTTACGCTCGATGGCGTTGTAACTGCCCTCGTGTGTCTTTTTAGAGTATTCGATAGGAACAATCTCTTTGGTGTAATAACTATCGAGGGTGTCACGAACCTTCATGATTGTTTCTACAATGCTCAATGAACGGCCACAGATCTGGGCATGGTAACGCGTGGTACTGTCGTTGACCTGTTCTTCGTTGACAGTGAGCGAGCCACTTCCGGCCAGTTTCCAGATGAACCCCCAATGCCAGTATGCATTGTATTTGAGCTGCTCTACCTGTTTGACGGACTTGGCCTTGCTGATAGCTTGTGCAGGCTGAGCCATAGCGCCCAGCATCAACATGCCAATGATCAGACAGACAATTGTCTTGGTTCGGTTATGGTTCTTTTTTGCTTCCACGTTGTTAGTTTTTGCCTAATTTCTTAAGGTATTCTTCGTTCTTGCTCTTCTTCTCTTTTTTCTCCTTCGGCTTGTTCTGCTTGACCTCTTCCATCTTCTGTTTCAGTACTGGGAGTTCATAAGGATTCCAGGATTGCTGGATGGTCCAGTTGGCGCGAAGCTGAAGCTGAGCGTTCAAATAATAGACTTTTTCAGGCTGCAAACGTTTAAAGAGATTTCCGGCATCGAACTTGCCATTCTGATTGCTGTCGATGATCATGCGGGCATAATAGGTGCCTGCTGGAACATGGACAAAACGGGCCTGGTTCTTGGCGACCTTGGCCTCCTGGACAGGTCGGTCTTTGCTGTCCAGCAATTGGACGATGGCCGGTTCGTTGACGCCTTCGATGTTAAAGAGCAGGTGGGCATAGTCTTCAGTAGACTTCTCCTTGAACTTGAATACCGTCTTGCTGATAGGATTACCATAGATGTCGTGCATTGCTGCCGAGTCAACTACGAACTGATAACTGAATTCTGGGGTATAATGCGGATCGGCCAACAGCGTATATCTGCGCGGATGCAGCGAATCTGCTACCCATTGGAATTTCATGTCTACCCACGTTGTATCCTTCTGATATTGCAGATGGAACTTGTCTGTGTGAATGGAATCGAGTGGGGCAGATACCTCGAAACAAGGTTTGCGACCAATGTCGAGGGTTCGTCCGGCAATCTGCTCCATCTTCATATAGGTAATCTGGATCTGAGGAACAGAATCCTGTGCAGCCTTGTCTTTCCTGCTTTTACGTTTTTTGGCCGTCTTCTTGTCCTCCTTGTCCTGCTCCTTGCCGACGTTGCGTTGGATCGGTTTGACAAGGGAGAAGGTATCGGTACGCAGCACATCGATGCCGGCAGTATCGGTGTAATAATAGGCCATGGCCAGGTCGAGCGTGTCCTGCGTGTAATATATGCTATCCTTGATCCAGTAACTCAGCGTATCGTAGGTTGGGTTGATTTCTGGAATCAGGAGGCTGTCGCCCGGCAAGGTGGTTCCGTCTGGCAGGAGGAGGGTCAGTTCTGGCAATGAATCCATGTGGGTGGCAAAGCGTACATTGATATGAACGGAGTCCGGACGTACGCAGTTGTCCAGGTAACGGGTCAACTTGCCTTCGTTGAACGAAAACATTAAAACCTGCATCGAATCCATCGACGGTGTGATCAGAGTGTCGAAGAAAGCGATATTCTCGGTCGTGAGATCGTAGCGATAGTTGGTGTTGCCATCGGTCAGACCATACATCCGGTAACGACCGGGTGCACAACCCAGAATCTTGAAGTAGCCATAGGCGTCGGTCTTTCCGGCACGTTCAAAAGGCTGAGTCAGCAAAATGCTGTCGTTCTGGTTGTCCTCTTCGCGGTAGATGCCGACATAGGCACCTGTAATAGGCTCGAGGTCCTCGGCATTCAACAGATAACCGCTGATCTGAAGCGAATCAATGTGGTCGCCCGTTGAAAAGAGCAACGAGAGTCCCTCTAGTGGGTTGCCCTCGTTGAGGTCTTGTACGGCGTCGCCCAGATCGATGCTATAGGTGGTTTTCGGTTTGAGCGAATCACCCAGTTCGATGGTCAGGGTTTTGGCATTGCTCATGATGATCGGAGCCTTCTCTTGTGGAGGAGATACGGTCATCTTTTCCTGTGCATTGTTGAGCTTGATGTTTTCGTCAAAATGCATGGTGATCTTCTTTTTCTTGACGTTGATTGCCCCCTCTGCTGGCTCTGAATTTTTGAGCACAGGAGGAGTTTCGTCATAGAGTCCACCGCCTGGTGAACCGACACTGGCACACCCGGTCAAACCTGTCACAAAAAGAGCCAACAGGCTACTCGTTTTGATGGAAGATCGTGCAATTTTTGATATAAACATGGCGCGAAGATACACAAAAAAAGCTTAATTGCATAAAAAATGCCCTTGAATTTTACTTTTTTCGTGATTTTTTATGGTTTTTGTCGATTTTTTTACTAACTTTGCCGCTCGAATACGCAAAATAATTTAAATAATCAATAATAAAAACCAACAAAACAATGCAAAACAAAGGATTTATATCCGTGATTGCCGTGCTGTTTGCGCTGGCTTGTTGCTTTGAGATTTCTTACTCTTTCGCAGTGCGTGGAGTTGAGAATGAGGCAAAGGAATTGGCCGCTGCTGCAGGCAACGAGAATTTGGAGAAGACTTACCTTGATTCCCTTACCTCAGATTGGTCATGGGCTGGTAAGACTTACAAGCAGGCCCAGGAGAAGCAGATCGGTCTCGGTCTGGATTTGAAGGGTGGTATGAACGTTATTCTTGAGATCTCTGTCTCTGACGTCTTGAAGGCTTTGGCTGCTGAGAACGCCGACGATCCAACTTTCTTGGCTGCTATTGCCAAGACTCAGGCTGGTGAGGCTGTCAGTGGTGCTGAGTTCCTTGAGGCTTTCGCTAAGAACTTCCGTGCTGAGAATCCTAATGCCCGTCTGGCTAAGGTATTCAGCACCTATCAGCTCCGCGACAAGATCAAGAAGGATGATTCAGACGAGGCTGTTCTGAAGATCATCCAGAGCGAGATGGATGCCGCTTTGGCTAACTCATTCAACGTTCTTCGTAACCGTATCGACCGTTTCGGTGTTGTTGCTCCTAACATTCAGCAGTTGGAGCAGGCTGGCCGTATCTTGGTCGAGCTCCCTGGTGTTAAGGAGCCAGAGCGTGTTAAGAAGTTGTTGCAGGGTTCTGCAAACCTTGAGTTCTGGGAGACCTATAATCTCGACGAGACTTATCAGTATCTCGCTGAGGCTAATGCACGTCTCGCTGCTGAGGCTGCTAAGCCAGTTGCTGATACCGCTGTTGTAGCTGAGGCTGCTGCCGAGGTTGACTCGCTCGTAGCTGCTGTTGCTGAGGCTGATTCAACCTCTGCTGATGCTGCCAACAACCCATTGTTCGCTAAGTTGCAGCCATATGCAGGCTTCGGTGGTGTAGGTATTGCTTTGGTTAACGATACCGCTGCAATCAACCAGATGCTTGCTGCTCAGGCTTCACGTTTCCCACGCCGCATGGCTTTCGCTTGGGATGTTAAGGGCTTTGACCCTCAGGGTGGCAACAAGGAGAACTACATCGTACTTTATGCCCTCAAGGGTAAGGGTAACGACAACACTACTCCTTCACTTTCTGATGCTACCATCGGTACTACCATGATCGAGGATGCTAATCACGAGTATGACCAGATCAGCGGTCAGTTCGAGGTTAACATGACTATGACTCCTGAGGCAGGTGCTGCTTGGAGCAAGATCACTGGTGCTAACATCGAGAAGTGTGTTGCTATCGTTCTTGATGGTGTTGTTTACTCAGCTCCACGTGTTAATGCACAGATCGACGGTGGCCGTTCTAACATCACTGGTAACTTCTCGCTCGAGGAGGCAACTGACTTGGCTAACGTCCTCAAGTCTGGTAAGATGGCTGCTGCTGTCAATATCGTAAGCGAGGATGTTGTAGGTCCTTCACTTGGTCAGGAGGCTATCGAGGAGAGCGTTATCTCATTTGTTATCGCGCTCGTGCTCCTGTTCATCTATATGATTTGCTTCTATGGCTTCAAGGCTGGTTTGGTAGCTGACTGCTGCCTCTTGATCAATGCCTTCCTGACCATCGGTATCCTCTGCTCATTCCAGGCTGTCTTGACTTTGTCTGGTATTGCAGGTATCGTACTCTCAATGGGTATTGCAGTCGATGCTAACGTACTTATCTACGAACGTGCTAAGGAGGAACTTGCAGCTGGCAAGAATCTTGCATCGGCAGTAACTGCTGCTTATGGCAATGCATTCTCTGCTATCTTCGATGCTAACTTGACCTCATTGATTACTGGTATCATCCTCTACAAGTTCGGTACTGGTCCTATCCAGGGCTTCGCCTTCACCTTCATTGCAGGTATTATCACCTCGTTCTTCTCAGCTGTTTGCTTGAGCCGTCTCTTCATCGAGGGTTCAGTTAAGGGCTGGTTCAAGAACTGCACCTTTACTGGTGTTGCATCTGGTCTTCTCAAGCCTACCCACTTCGACTTCGTCAAGGCAGGCAAGCGTAGCCAGTTGGTTTATGGTGTTATCGCTGTTGTTTGTGCTGTCCTGATGTTCTTCCCAGGTATGGAGAAGGGTATCGACTTCACTGGTGGTCGTAACTTTGTAGTTTCTTTCAACGATGTTGAGGCTGTTAATACAGTTGAGCTCCAGAAGGCTCTCGAGACTGACGCTTCATTGAATGGTGCTTCAATCAAGGTTATCACCATCTCGAACGCTAACCAGGTTCGTATCACCACCAACTTCGAGCTCAATGCACAGGATGATGAGGCTGCTACTACCACCGTTAAGAAGGCTATCTACGAGGCTGGCAAGTCTTTGAACTATGTTTCAGTTGCTGACTTCGATTCTTTCAACAACGAGGATTACATCCCATCTTCACAGAAGGTTGGTCCTTCAATTGCTGAGGATATCACTCGTGGTGCTATCATCGCTATCATCGTAGCTTTGATTGCTATCGCCCTCTATATCCTGCTCCGTTTCCGCAACGTAGCATTCTCTATCGGTGCAATCATCGGTTTGGCTGCCAACGTCCTTGTGATCTTGGGTGTTTACTCAAGCTTCTGGGCATTCATGCCATTCTCAATGGAAATCGATCAGGCATTCATCGCTGCTATTCTGACCGTTATCGGTTACTCTATCAACGATATCGTGGTTGTATTTGACCGTATCCGTGAGGTTCGCACTCTCTATCCAACCAAGGAGTTGTCTGGTGTTATCAACGATGCATTGAACGCAACTATGCCACGTACCTTGAATACTTCAATCTCTACCCTCTTGGTATTGATCGTAATCTTCGTATTTGGTGGTGCTTCAATCCGTAGCTTCATCTTCGCTATGTTGCTCGGTGTAGTTGTTGACCCATTGACTACTATCTTCCTTGCTGTTCCTTCTGCTTACACATTCATGGTAAAGAAGGAGGCTAAGAAGTAAGTTTCATACTATAATATATATAATGAGGTTCGCATTTCGGTGCGGACCTCTTTTTTCTTCATTCCCAAATCTTAGCCCGTTGTTGTCTGTTAATCCTGAAGTCATTTTGCCAAACAAACTTACTAATAATGACAAAACGTAATCATAATTGACTGAAAAATTTCAAAAAGTTTGTAAAAGTCATATAATTGCTTTACCTTTGCACCGTGATTAATCAAAAACTCAGCAAATGACTATCAAATTTACTAAGATGCATGGATGTGGCAATGATTATGTCTACATCAATTGCTTCGAACAACATATTGCAGAACCCGAGAAGCTGTCGCAGTTTGTGAGCGACCGCCATTT
Organism: Bacteroidales bacterium; assembly: GCA_045627865.1. GTDB lineage: Bacteria > Bacteroidota > Bacteroidia > Bacteroidales > UBA3663 > Liminaster. The sequence goes on along the minus strand of JAZQOK010000019.1, from coordinate 37,859 downwards.
CGGCATTGGTTCAGATGGATTGGTATTGATCATGCCTTCCGAGACCTGCGACTTCCGTATGCGTATGTTCAATGCCGATGGAAGTGAGGCCCAGATGTGTGGCAATGCTTCGCGCTGCGTGGCAAAATATTGTTACGACCATCGACTCACAACCAAAAAGGAGTTCACGCTCGAAACTTTGGCTGGTTGCAAGATTCTGACTGTCTACACTTACGGCGATTTAGGTCAGGCAGTGCCCGGTACAGCTGCTGCCGACAAGGTAGCCAAGGTAACCGTCAACATGGGCCAACCGATTCTGAAGCCGGCCGATATTCCAGTCAATTGCAGCGATGCTGAGCGTTGCGTAAGTCTGAATCTCGGTTTGCCAGTTGTCGAGGGAGTCGACAATCGTTGTACTGCAGTTTCGATGGGAAATCCACATGCAGTGTATGTTGTTGACTCGTTGGAACGCGTTGAACAGTTGCCACTGGAGAAGTTTGGTCCATCGTACGAGAATCATTCCGCTTTTCCTGCTCGTGTCAATTCAGAGTTTGTACACATCATTAATCGTACACATGCACGTATGCGTGTTTGGGAGAGAGGTTCTGGCGAGACTTGGGCATGTGGCACGGGTTCGTGTGCTACCCTTGTGGCATGTGTGCTGAATGGCCTCACGGAACGTCAAATAACACTTGATTTGAATGGCGGTTCATTGGATTTGCTTTGGGATGAAGCTACGAACTGTGTATTCATGACTGGACCTGCCACCGAGGTCTTCTCGGGATCAATAGAATTTTAATTCGTTCTTTTGTTGTTTTGTTCTTTTGTTGTTTTGTTAAGCATTGGCGACGAAAGAAGTAACAAAAGAACAAAACAACGCAACAACAAAACAACGCAATAACAAAAGAACAAAACAACACCATATTATGGCATACGTAAATACAAATTTCACCAAAGTAAGCGAGTCTTATCTTTTTGTCGAAGTGGCTCGTCGTATCAAGGCATATCAGGAGGCTCATTCAGAGGCCAAGATTATCAAGATGGGTATTGGCGATGTGACTCGTCCTATTGTCCCAGCAGTCATTGATGCACTGCATAAGGCAGTCGATGAGATGGGTACAGCCGAGGGTTTCCACGGCTATGGTCCGGAGCAGGGTTATGCATTCCTGCGTGATGCCATCCGAGATAATGACTTCCGCAGCCGTGGCATCGATATCGACTCTGATGAGATCTTTGTGAGTGATGGTGCAAAGTCAGATTGTGGCAATATCGGCGATATCCTCGGCACACAGAACATCATCGCTGTGACCGACCCAGTCTATCCTGTATATGTCGACACCAATGTGATGGGTGGTCGTGCCGGTGAGTTTGATGGTGTCAAGTATAATAAGATCTACTATATGCCATGTACTCAGGAGAATGGCTTTGTGCCTGCTTTGCCTACACAGCATGTAGACATTATCTATCTTTGTTTCCCAAATAACCCAACGGGTACCACCTTGACCAAGGATCAGCTCAAGGTCTGGGTCGACTATGCATTGAAGGAGAAGAGCATCATCCTCTTCGATGCCGCTTACGAGGCTTTCATTACCGAGGATAACGTACCTCATTCAATCTTTGAAATCGAAGGGGCTCGTCAGTGCGCTATTGAATTCCGTTCCTTCTCCAAGACTGCAGGCTTCACGGGTCTTCGCTGCGGCTTTACCGTTGTGCCGAAGGATCTGGTTGCTTACACCAAAGAGGGTAAAGAGGTTGTCCTGAACAAGTTGTGGAATCGTCGTCAGTCTACCAAGTTCAATGGTACTCCTTATATCGTTCAGCGTGCTGCCGAGGCTGTCTATAGTCCGGAGGGTAGAAAGCAGATTATGGAGAATATCGCTTACTACCGCGAGAATGCTCAGCTGATGAAGGCCACCTTCGAGTCAATCGGTATTCCTGCCTTCGGAGGCGTTAATAGTCCTTATGTCTGGATCAAGACTCCGCTTGACAGTTGGACCTTCTTCGATCGTCTGCTCGATGAATGCCACGTTGTTGGTACTCCGGGTGTGGGATTCGGTCCTTCGGGACAGAACTACTTCCGCCTCACCGCCTTTGCTACTCATGAGGCTACTCGCGAAGCAATGGATCGCATCAAGAACTGGAAACTTTGATTTATTAAATAAAATAAACAGTCGTTTCTATTGGCAAATGGCATTAAAGGTGATGCTAGTTTATTTAGCATCGTCGAAGAATGAAATGGTTACAGATTGAACTTCACAGCCAACGTAGGATTCACAAAGAATGACTTATCATTGGCCATGTTGAAGATAAAGTTATTACTGAATTCTGCTTCTGAGCCAACAGAGATCTTGCTGTTTACATTATACCATAACTGAGGTTCTGACAATATTACCAGTTGGCCATGGCCATTATATTTCTGTCCACGCCAGAAATCAATGAAACCAGCAAAGGTACACTTGCCAGATGCGAATGTTGTACTCCATACGCCTGTGAGTTGTGCACTGGCATAGGCATCATTCCCATTCTGGCCGAAAAACTGTTTATAGAGAACCTGAACCGAATAGGTGGTAGAGAAGTCTTCATTATGGCCATTCCAAGCGGGACCAATCAGAGCTGATGTCTGGAAGCTTGTTCCCAGATTCAGACCGCCATCATATTCAATGTGAGCAGCAAAGCCCTTTTGCCCGACCTTGAATTCGCGGCTAATCTCAGTGTAAGCCCCCTTCATGCCATGTTGGTCAATATCCAAATCTGCAAAATAGTACCATGAACCAAGTGCATCGGCCGAGAACTTCTCGTAAGTTAAAGTGAAGTTCTGGCGTCCAGTCTCTTCGTCTGCATAGATATTGCGACCGAAATCATAATGTAGTTGGATGTTTTGAGCATTGGCAAGAGTTGCACCTGCCAACAGGATCATTGCAAAAGTCTTTTTCATAGCTATATTCGTTTAAATAACTTCTCTATCCGTGCGTCAAATAGGGAATGGTATCGGTCCATCTCCCGATTTATACAATAAAACACCGGAAGTCCGGTGTTTTTATTTTGCTTAGTATGTTGCTATTAATACTGACATTCGGTTTCCAGAATGCGCTTGATGACGGTTTCGGCCGAAATCTCGCGGTTTGCTGCCTCTGGGATAACCAGACTGCGTGGACCTTCGATGACATCGTCGGTAACAATCATGTTGCGGCGTACTGGCAAACAATGCATGAAATGTGCATCGTTGGTAACTGCCATCTGACGGTCTGAAACGGTCCATGATCGCCAATCGAAGCCAGGATAGAGCTCTGGGAAGTCTTTCTCGAGGTTCTTGCCATAGTGCGCATCCTCGAAGCAGCTCCAGTTCTTGGCATAGACGAAGTCTGCACCCTCGAAGGCCTTCATCTGATCGTACTCGATGGTAGCACCCTTGGTGAAGCGTGGATCCAGCTCATAGCCATGTGGGTGGGTAACGACTACCTCGTAGCCAGCTGCTACTGCGAACTGAGCAAATGAGTTCGGGACAGCCTGTGGAAGACGTCCTGGATGTGGAGCCCAGGTCATGACTACCTTTGGACGATCCTTGGTCTTGTTCTCCTCGATGGTGATGAGATCGGCAAAGGCCTGCAATGGGTGGCCTGTGGCACACTCCATGCTGAATACTGGCTTGCCTGAATACTTGATGAACTGTGAAAGGATCATCTCCTCGTAGTCATCTTTCTTGCTCTCGAAACGGGCAAACGAACGTACGCCGATGATGTCGGCATAGCAAGCCATAACCGGGATTGCCTCCAGGAGGTGTTCTGCCTTGTCGCCGTCCATGACAACGCCTCGCTCTGTCTCGAGCTTCCAGGCACCTGCATTGACGTCGAGTACGATGGTGTTCATGCCGAGGTTCTGGGCAGCCTTCTGGGTTGAAAGACGGGTGCGAAGTGAGTTGTTGAAGAAGATCAACAGGCAAGTCTTGTTCTTGCCCAGATGCTGGTAGTCATAGCGGTGCTTCTTGACCTCTAATGCTTCAGCAAGAGCGACCTGGAGATCCCCCAAGTCGCTCACGTTAGTATAATATCTCATTGATTGAGGATTTTATTATTCTGCGTACTTCTTAACGATGATTGAGCCATTGTGACCACCGAAACCGAAGGTGTTAGAGAGCGCTGCACGTACGGTGCGCTTCTGAGCCTTGTTGAAGGTGTAGTTGAGGTTGTAATCAATGTGCTCATCCAAATCGTCTTCTGCGTGGTTGATGGTAGGAGGAACGATATCCTCAACTACTGACTTGACGCAAACCAAAGCCTCAACAGCACCAGCAGCACCGAGGAGGTGGCCAGTCATAGACTTGGTTGAAGAGATGTTAAGTTTGTATGCCCAATCGCCGAATACCTCCTTGATGGCAAGCCCCTCAGAGAGGTCACCAACTGGGGTAGAGGTACCATGTACGTTGATGTAGTCAATGTCCTCTGGCTTCATGCCGGCATCTTCGAGTGCAGCGGTCATAACAAGCTTTGCACCGAGACCCTCTGGGTGGGTTGCAGTAAGGTGATAAGCGTCGGCTGACATGCCACCACCTACTACTTCGGCGTAGATCTTTGCGCCACGAGCCTTAGCGTGCTCAAGCTCCTCGAGTACGAGACAGCCTGAACCCTCGCCCATGACGAAACCATCGCGGCTACCAGAGAATGGACGGCTTGCGTGCTCTGGATCATCGTTGCGGGTAGAGAGAGCCTTCATGGCATTGAAGCCACCGATACCTGCCTCGCAGATAGCAGCCTCAGCACCACCGGTGATGATCATGTTTGCCTTGCCCAAACGGAGCAGGTTGAAAGCATCGATCATGCCGTGGGTAGAAGAGGCACATGCACTTACGGTACCATAGTTAGGACCATGGAAGCCGTACTTGATGCTGATCTGACCTGCAGCGATGTCTGCAATCATCTTTGGGATGAAGAATGGATTGTATTTAGGACCTACTTCAGGATCGTAGCCACCAGCTTCTTCCTGGAAGGTCTTGATGCCACCAATACCAGCACTATAAATAACGCCAACGCGGTTCTTGTCCTCGGTCTCGAGGTCAATGCCACAGTCTTTGATTGCCTCATCTACAGCAGCAAAAGCCAACTGGGTATAGCGGTCAACCTTGCGAACCTCCTTCTTTTCGAAGTAGAGGGTTGGGTCAAAGTTCTTAACCTCGCAAGCGAACTGTGTCTTGAATTTTGAAGCATCGAACAGAGTGATAGGGCCACAGCCACTCTTACCATTGACAAGACCGTTCCAGGTCTCTTCAACATTAAGACCGAGTGGGGTTATTGCACCTAAACCAGTTACGACAACTCGCTTTAATTCCATTGTATTCTTGTTTTAATAGGGATATTCACCCTTTTTGTTTAAAGTCTGTATAAACAAAAATACAAATTACAAGGTACACTAAACCGGGTGGGTAAAGTATTCGCTTGTAATTTGTAGATTTGGAAAAAGGATTATTCCTTGTTCTTCTCGATGTAAGCTACAGCGTCACCAACAGTGGCGATCTTCTCAGCCTGATCATCTGGAATAGTGATTCCGAACTCCTTCTCGAACTCCATGATGAGCTCAACGGTGTCCAAAGAATCAGCACCAAGGTCGTTGGTGAAAGATGCCTCGAGGGTAACCTCTGACTCTTCAACGCCCAACTTCTCAACGATAATCTCTTTTACTTTTGCTTCGATTTCAGACATAATCTTTAGTTTGTTAAAAGGGTTAATATTGATATTTTTCAGTTTCAATTTAGGTAAATTTGCCTGTTTTTGCAAATTTTCCAATGCGTTTCCGTGCGCGTTTAAATTATTATATGTATCTTCGCGCCAGAAAATCACGGTGCAAAGAAACGAAAAAAAAATCAATGCACAAACTTTTTCACGTATAAAATATATAAAATTGCACGATTTACGAAAAAATGTGCTAAATTGTAAGGTAAAAATGAAAAATATTGCTATTTTTGCATCAGGTTCTGGTTCAAATGCTGAGAACATCGCAAATTATTTTAGTGGTAATAAAGAGGTTTCGATTTCTCTGATTGTGTGCAACAAGGCAGATGCGTTTGTCTTTGAACGTGCAAAGAAGTTAGGCATCCCTTCCAAGCTCGTCACCAAGGCCGATATGCAGGATGAAAAAGCAGTGCTTGCGCTGTTGCAGGAATACCATATCGATTTCATCGTTCTGGCTGGTTATCTGTTGCTTGTTCCGAAGTATCTGGTTGATGCCTATCCGAAGGCTATTGTCAATATCCATCCAGCTTTGATTCCACTACACTGTGGCAAGGGTATGTATGGTGATAAGGTACACGAAGATGTCATCAAGTGCGGAGACAAGGAATCTGGCATTACGATTCATTATGTGAACGAATTCTTCGACAATGGAGATATCATTTTCCAGGCCACTTGTCCGGTTGAGGCAGGCGACGATGCACATGCTGTGGCTACCAAGGTTCATGCCCTCGAATATGCACATTTTCCACATGTCATAGCAGAAACAATCGCTAAAATTTGATTATTTTCGTATAATAGCTGCGAAAATATACATTAGAGTTTTAAAATATTCCACTTTTTATCATTTTTCTTGCAAATAATTTGGCGACTTTGCAAAAAAGATGTAACTTTGCGCCCGCTAATTCAAAATTTACAGGCAAATGAAAGAAAAGATGGATCGTATTTCGGCTATTCGTGAGATTATTCAAAGCCGAGATATTAGCAGTCAGCAGGAATTGCTCGATATTCTTGTGAAGAAGGGGTATAAGTTAACCCAGGCAACTTTGAGCCGAGATCTTAAGCAGATGCAGATTGTAAAGATGAGCCTTCGTGATGGCGGCTATCTTTATGTGATGCCTGATGTTGCGGCTTCGATGAAGAGCAATTTGACAAATCATTTTGTCTCACCTCACAACATCAAGGGCGTTGTGAGCGTGGAATGTAGCACTGTATTGGTGGTTGTTCGTACAAAACCAGGTTATGCCAGCAGCATCGCTTCGGATGTGGATCAGAGCATGCTCCCAGAGGTGATGGGTACCGTAGCCGGTGATGATACTATTCTGGTTATTCCACGCGGAGGCTATACTACCAACCAGGTAGCCGAGGCTTTGGTGAACATCCTGCCACGCAAGTAAAAGGTTCCGGAAATACAATTTAATTATTATAGAAAGAAATGAACACTTCGTCTGAAGATCAGCCTGTAGTACGAATCTACATCGCTGGTAAGCAGCACATCCACTATGTGGACGAGATTCTCGATGTCATCGAGGAGTCGAGCAAGGCCCGCGGAACGGGTATTGCTCGTCGTTCGCCAGAATATGTTTCGCAGAAAATGCTGGAAGGCAAGGCTATCATCGCATTGTGCGGTGATGAGTTTGCTGGCTTCTGTTATATTGAGAGCTGGAGCAACAAGACCTATGTTGTCAATTCCGGTTTGATTGTTAAGCCTAAATATCGTGGAATCGGTTTGTCAAAGCGTATCAAGCGTTTCTCGTTTGTTTATAGCCGCAAACTCTTCCCTCAGGCCAAGCTCTTTGGTATTACCTCAGGTGCTGCCGTCCTGAAGATCAACAATGAGTTGGGTTATCGTCCTGTTACTTTCGAGCAATTGACCGACGATCCTGCTTTCTGGCGTGGATGCCAGACCTGTGTGAACTACGATGTTTTGACTCGCACCGATTTCAAGCGTTGCATCTGCACCGCAATGTTGTATGATCCAGAAGAGCATCCAGATGAGAAGCTCGAGGATTTGGATAAGATCTAACGCCCTTTTCCCAAGGACCCCACCCCAACCCTCCCGTTGGGAGGGAGTAGTAAAGATTGGATGGTGGTTCATTTGTTAATTTCGTAATTATTAAAAACCCGTTTACCCCCGCGGTGACATTTTCTGTCAATTCATTCCTCCCCTCGGGGAGGTTAGGAGGGGGTCTCACTATGGCAAAGAAAAAAGTAGTTGTCGCCTTCTCGGGCGGTCTTGATACCAGTTACAATGTAATGTATCTCACCAAGGAGATGGGATACGAGGTTTATGCTGCCTGCGCTAACACCGGCGGTTTCTCGGCTGAACAATTGAAGGCTAATGAAGAGAATGCCTATAAGTTGGGCGCCGTTAAGTATGTCACCCTTGATGTTACTCAGGAGTATTACGAGAAGTCTCTTCGTTACATGGTTTACGGCAACGTACTCCGTAACAACTGCTATCCTATCTCTGTTTCGTCGGAGCGTATCTTCCAAGCTTTGGCTATTGCCCGTTATGCCAAGGAAATTGGTGCTGATGCCATCGCACATGGTTCTACCGGCGCTGGCAACGATCAGATACGTTTCGATATGACCTTCCTGGTAATGGCTCCTGGTGTCGAGATTATTACTTTGACCCGCGATCGTAACCTCAGCCGTAAGGAGGAGGTTGATTACTTGAATGCCAATGGCTATTTTGCAGACTTTACCAAACTCAAGTATAGCTACAATGTTGGTATCTGGGGTACTTCGATCTGCGGTGGAGAAATCCTTGACTCTACCCAGGGACTTCCAGAATCAGCTTATCTCAAGCACCCAACCAAGTCTGAACCTGAGATTCTGAGCATTGGTTTCAAGAAGGGCGAGATTTGTTCAGTCAATGGGGTTGAATATACCGACAAAATCAACGCTATTCAGGAGGTTGAGAAGATTGGTGCCGCTTATGCTATCGGTCGTGATTGCCACGTGGGCGATACCATCATTGGTATCAAGGGCCGTGTAGGCTTCGAAGCTGCTGCTCCAATGCTGATTATTGCAGCACACCGTTTCCTCGAAAAATATACCCTCTCGAAGTGGCAGCAGTATTGGAAGGATCAGGTCAGCAACTGGTATGGTATGTTCCTGCATGAATCGCAGTATCTCGAACCAGTCATGCCAGATATGGAGGCTATGCTTGAGTCTTCACAGCGTAATGTCAATGGTGTGGTTACTCTTGAGCTCCGTCCTTATTCTTTCCAGACTGTAGGTGCTGATACTCCAGATGATTTGGTACACAACAAACTTGGTGAGTATGGCGAGACCGCTAAGGCTTGGACTAGCGAGGATGCCAAGGGCTTCATCAAGGTAACATCAACTCCTCTACGTGCTTACTATTCTGTTCATCCTGATGAGCAGCGTTAATACTCATTAAAAACATTTATTATTATGGCTACTTTGAAGAAATCTTCAAGCAATAAAGTGCTTTGTGGTGTATGCGGCGGTTTGGCTGCACACATGAACATAGATGTAACTGTTCTTCGTATTATTTGGGTGTGCGCAGTCTTGTTTGCTGGTTTTGGCATTCTTCTTTATCTGATTTGCGCACTCCTTATGCCTAACGAGTAATGGTAAAAGTAGGAATCCTTGGTGCTGCCGGTTATACCGGCGGCGAACTTATCCGCCTTCTGATCAATCATCCGGAGGTGGAGATTGTTTTTGCTAATAGTGAGAGTAATGCTGGAAATCGTGTGGCTGATGTCCATGAGGGTCTGCTCGGAGATACAGAGCTCTGTTTTACGGATCAGATGCCTTTTGATCAGGTGGATGTTGTTTACTTCTGCTTTGGACATGGCAAGAGCGAGGCTTTCCTCAAGGAGCATGAGATTCCAGCTAATGTCAAGATCATAGACCTGGCACAGGATTTCCGCATCAAAAGACCCTCTCCCAACCTCTCCCTTAATGGGGAGGAGAACTCTATACCCACAGATTGGGTGTATGGTTTGCCAGAGATTCATCGTGAGGATATCAAGGCTTGCCAGCATCTGGCTAATCCAGGTTGCTTTGCTACCTGTATTCAGGAGGGGCTTCTCCCATTGGCCAAGGCTGGTCTCTTGACTCACGATGTTGCGGTCAATGCAATTACTGGTTCGACCGGTGCAGGCCAGAAGCCGGGTGCTACCACTCACTTCTCTTGGCGCAACGACAACATGTCGGTCTATAAGCTCTTTACCCATCAGCACCTGCATGAGATTACCCAGACACTCAATGAGCTGGCTCCTGTGTCTGCGCCAAAGTATGTTGACACGCTCAACGAGGGTTATGATACCGATGGTTTGACCATTGATTTCGTACCTTATCGAGGCGACTTCGCGCGCGGTATCTTTTGCACCGAGGTCGTTACGTTGGACAAGGCTATGCCTGCTGCTGAGATAATTCAGCTTTATAAGGATTTCTTTGCCAATGCTGCATTTGCCCACTATAGTGACGTTGCCATCGACCTGAAGCAGGTAGTAGGTACTAATAAGTGTCTTGTACATGTCGATGTCTTCGGACGTAAGGTGGTTGTCACCTCTATAATCGATAATCTACTTAAGGGTGCAGTAGGACAGGCAGTACAGAATATGAATTTGATGTTCGGCCTTGATGAAAAGTCGGGATTGAACTTGAAAGCGATAGCATTCTAAAAAAATGAACTTATTTGACGTATATCCTTTATTTGATGTAACTATCGAGCGTGGCTCTGGTTGCAAGGTGTGGGACGACAAAGGCCAGGAGTATCTGGATCTTTATGGAGGTCATGCTGTGATCTCTATTGGTCACTGCCACCCTCATTATGTTCAGAAGATGACAGAGCAGCTGAATAAGCTGAGTTTCTATAGTAATTCTGTTAAGAATCCTTTACAGGTGGAGCTGGCTGAACGTTTGGGTAAGGCCTGTGGTTATGAGGATTATCAGTTCTTCCTGATTAATTCGGGCGCAGAGGCGAACGAGAATGCACTTAAGCTTTCTTCCTTCTACAATGGACGTACACGTGTTTTGAGCGCTGAGAAGGCCTTCCACGGACGTACCTCCCTGGCTGTCGAGGCAACTGCCAATCCGAAGATTATTGCGCCTATTAATGCAAATAATCATGTTACTTATCTGCCTCTCAATGATCTTGACGCATGGCGAAAAGAAATTGAGAAGGATGACGTTTGTGCTGTAATTCTTGAGTGCATTCAAGGTGTTGGCGGTATTCGTATGGTTGAAGCTGGTTTTCTTCAGGGCTTACGTGCGCTTTGTGATGAGCACAATACTGTCTTGATCTGTGATGAAATCCAATGCGGATATGGACGTTCCGGTAAGTTCTTTGCTCACCAGCATCTTGGCGTTAAGCCAGATATTATCACTGTAGCAAAGGGTATAGGAAATGGTTTCCCTATGGGTGGTGTTCTGATTTCTCCTAAGTTCACTCCTGTGTATGGTCAGTTGGGTACTACCTTCGGAGGTAACCATCAGGCTTGTGCAGCTGCTTTGGCTGTACTTGATGTCATCGAGCAGGAAAACCTGATTGAGAACGCTGCTAAGGTGGGCGATTATCTCATATCAGAACTTAAGAAGATTCAGACAAGCGGCAATAGCCCTATCGTTGATGTTCGAGGTCGCGGTCTGATGATTGGTATCGAATTAAACGTTCCTTACAAGGAGATTCGCAATAAGTTGCTTTTCGAGGAACACGTCTTTACCGGTTGTGCCGGTACGAATGTGATTAGACTCCTCTCTCCACTCTGTCTATCGATGTCTGAGGCGGAAGAGTTCATCACTCGCTTCAAGAGAGTGCTCGCTTAAATGAATCGCGAAATATTTCGTATTGCCATACCCAGCATCGTCACTAATATCACAGTGCCGTTGCTGGGTATGGTTGATTTAAGTATCGCCGGCCACATTGGCACTGCCTCTGTGATCGGTGCTATTTCTGTGGGAGGATTGATCTTCAATATGGTCTACTGGCTCTTTAATTTCCTGCGGATGGGTTCCAGCGGATTGACGGCTCAAGCTTTCGGCCGTGAAAACGGTCACGATGAACGTAGAGTGCTTCGTATGGCACTTTCGGTTGCTTTGTCTTGCGGTATTATGATTTTCCTTCTGCAACGTCCTATAGAGCGTTTTGCTTACCTTCTGATTACGCCGACGGACGAGGTGTGGTCGTTGGCTGTCTCTTATTTCCGGGTTCGTGTCTGGGCCGCCCCAGCGGTTCTCTCTCTGTTTGCCATCAATGGTTGGTTTGTTGGAATGCAGAACTCGCATTATCCTATGGTCATTGCCATTGGACAGAATGCGCTGAATATTCTATCCTCTGCGATCCTCGTCTTTTTCTTTCATCTGGGAATAGAGGGTATTGCCTTGGGCACTGTTCTGTCACAGTATGCAGGCCTGCTTGCATCGGTTTATTTTGTTCATAAGATCAAATGTCACGATTCGGACATCGGAAATAGCCTATCAACACTGTCGTATCAATCATTTTTTACGATTAATGCAAATATTTTTCTTCGCATGCTGTGCCTCATAGCTGTTACTACGGCTTTTACCAGCTTTGGAGCACGTCAAGGTGATCAGATTCTGGCTGCCAATTCCCTATTAATGCAGCTATTTATTCTATTTTCATATTTTTGTGATGGTTTTGCCCTTTCTGGTGAAGCTTTGGTAGGAAAATATACAGGTGCGAATGACCTTTCAAACAAAATTAAGTGTGTCCGTCAAATCTTCGTCTGGTCTTTTGGTGTCGTTCTTCTGTTTACTCTTGTCTTTTATGTGGGTGGGGAGTATGTTCTTCTTCTCCTGACCGATAGTCTGGATGTCCTGAAGGCAACTGATCCTTATATGACGTGGGTGCTTCTGATTCCGATTACAGGTTTTGCAGCATTTATATGGGATGGTGTATATATCGGTGCTACAGCTACCCGATATATGCTTTATACACTTGCCTGTGGAAGTCTTGTGTTCTTCGGTGTCTGGGCGTTGCCTCTTCCTCTTGCCGATAATCATAAGCTATGGCTTGCGTTCATTATGTATCTGTCAACGCGTAGCTTGTTCCAGACGATTCTTGCTCGAAAGGTTTTGAATCCAGTTTAAAAACAAATCGGCGCTCTTCACAGAGTGCCGATTCCAACCACTAATACTACTAACTAAAACTGACGACCCTAAAAAGTCAGTATTCTATATTGAGACATTTGGGCGCAACTCTTTTATTGAATTGCGATGCAAAGTTACGGCTTTTCTTGAACCTGTCCAAATATTTTTGTATTAAAATTGGCTCTCCACTCCAATTTTCCACCTGTTTGATTATTTTCTACCCCTATTTTAGACCTCTCAGAGCCACTTTGTTACAAAATTATAATCAATGTTACATGAGAAAATATGCGTCCAATCAATCGCTTTGTGATTATTTTCCCCCTCTTTTGGTCTCGTTTTAGACTTTTTTTAGACAGTTTTTAAGCAATTTTCATTCATGCTTATATGCGTCATGACGTTCTCAATAAGAAAGTCCCGGAGACATTACGCCTTCGGGACTTTTATGTGGATTAAGTAGAAATCCGTTTTACTGGATGCCAAGTTCTTTCTTTACGAGAGGAAGAACATCAACACACTGTGATGGGCTGAAGTAAAGGATGTTGTTTGCGCTGAGATCAAAGATGTAGGTGAAACCCTCTTTCTCGCCAACTGCCTGAATAGCTTTGTTGATCTTCTCGATGATTGGAGCTACCTTTGACTGCTGCTGTGTCTGGAGGTCCTTGGCAGCCATTTCGCGGAAGTTCTGGATGCGCTGCTGCAGCTGATCGATTTCCTGAGCACGAGCCTCTGCAATGTTCTTCTCGAGCTTGTCCTGCTCTGCGACGTAGTCGCTTACCTTCTTCTGGTACTCGTCACCCATCTTGCTGAGCTCAGTTTCGTACTTAGCCTGGAGGTCCTCCATATCCTTCTGGATTTGGGCGCGCTCTGGCATGGCCTCAAATACTTCGCCCATGTTGATGTTGCCAAACTTCTGGGCTGACGCAGTTACTGCGAGCATAGCGCATACTGCGATTAGCATGATTTTCTTCATGTCGTTTTAATAATTTATTTAATGTTAATAATTGTTTCTTAATATCCGAGTTTAGACAGAACCTCCTTAGAGATGTCGATCTTTGGTGATGCAAAGATGATGGACTCAGCCGATGAACGGTCGATGACCATCGAGTAGGAGTTCTTTTCAGCGATTTCCTTTACAGCATTGTAGATGTCATCCTGTATGTGACCCACCAGACTGTTTCTCTTCTGGTAGAGTTCTCCCTCGGGACCGAAATACTTCAAACGCAGGTCCTGAACCTCCTTCTCTTTGGCTACAATGGCATTCTCTTTGGCTGTCTTCTGATCAGCGGTCAGAAAGACCATATCTGCCTGATACTGCTTGTACATAGCTTCGGCCTCAGCAGCCTTTGCTTCTACCTCTGACTGCCAGCGCTTTGAGATCTGATCCAACTGCTCGTTGGCCATCTCGTACTGTGGGATCTTCTTCAGGATATAATCCATGTCGATCAACGCATATTTCTGTGCGAAAGCAGAGGTACTCATCAGCATCATAGTGATGCAAGCTACAATAATCTTTTTCATAGTCTTAAAATTAGAAGCCCCTAACCCCAACCCTTCCCCCGCTCGGGGGAAGGGAGTAGATACTTGAAGCTTTTTTGTTTTTTTATTAGTATATATTTTATTAGAGTTTCTCTAAAAATAAAGGTTTAAATTCCTCTATATACTCCCTTCCCCCGCTCGGGGGAAGGGGTGGGGTTAGGGGCTGTAAGGGCCTTTGGTTGGGGTCTTTAGAACTCCTGTCCAATTACGAAGTGGAAGTTGCTGCCAGAGTTAGACTTGGTTCCGAAGGTCTTGTCGAAGCCATAGCCCCAGTCGATTCCAAGCATACCGATCATTGGAAGGAAAATACGTACACCGGCACCTGCTGAACGCTTCAGAGAGAATGGGTTGAAGTACTTGAACGAAGTCCAGGCATTACCTGCTTCGACGAAGGCCAGGCCATAGATAGTAGATGAACTCTCGAGCATGAATGGGAATCGGAGTTCAGCCACGAATCTGGCATAGCAGGTTGCTACGTCGCCATAGCTTTGGGTGAGGGCACCGTTTTCGTAACCACGCAATGGAATGTATTCAGTAATGTAGGAAGATGAATACATCGAGTTGCCGTCACCACCCATGTAGTAGCTATCGAATGGAGATATCTTGTTCTTGTTGTAGTGACCCAAGAAGCCCATATCCGAACGGGTGTGGAATACCAGTGTATGTGTGCCCGAAGTAAGTGGGGTATAGGTCTTGGTCGAGAACTTGATCTTGTAGAACTCCAACCATTTCATCTTATCCTTAGAATACTTTTCCTGATCAGCATACTTGTCGGCTGGTTCGAACAGAGAGTATGGTGGAGCCACCTCACCGTCGAGCGTAAAGGTCGAACCTGTACGGGTGTATAATGGGTTGTCGATAGAGTTACGCGACAGGATAGCTTCGAGCGAGAAGCTGTTAGATGTACCGTTTGTTACAGGGAAATACTGCCAATCCTTCAAGATGTAGGCGTGGTAGTTGAGCGAAGTCTGGAGTGTGAAGTAGTCATCAGGCCAGTTCAGACGCTTACCGAAGCCCAACGAAGCACCGATCATCTGGATTGATTTGTCAGGATCGATGGCATACTCATACATATTGCTGTTGCCATAACCACCATAGCCGTAACCACCATATCCATAACCGCCATAACCATAGCCACCATAATAATTATTATAGTAGTTATTGTTATAGTAGTTCGAGTTGATGTCGGACTGACGAGAGTAGTAAACTGACATGCTCAAAGAGTTTGGACGTTTGCCACCTACCCAAGGGTTAATGTACTGCATGGAGTATGACTGGTAGTATTTGGCATTTGTCTGTGCAGAAATGGTGAATGTCTCGCCATCGCCCGAAGGATAGATACCATGGTAACGCTCTGGATGGAAAAGATCCTTCATCGAGATGTTGGTCAGCTTGAGCGAAATGCGTCCAATCAAGCCAGTAGAACCCCAGCCAAGGGAGAACTCGATCTGGTCATTAGCCTTTGATTCGAGGTCAAAGATAATATCTACCGTACCGTCCTCCATGTTTGGTACTGGACGTGGATTCATCTTTTCAGGGTCGAAGTGACCCGTCTGAGCCAACTCACGGGCAGAACGGACCAGGTCGGTCTTAGAGAACAACTCTCCTGGGCGACAACGCAACTCACGACGGACAACATGTTCGTAGAGTCGGTCGTTGCCATTGATTACAACCTGATTGATGTGTGCCTGTGGACCTTCAGTAATACGTAGCTCAAGGTCGACGCTGTCTCCTTCGATGTTCTTCTCTACAGGATCCAGGTGGAAGAAGAGATAACCCTGGTCCATGTAGAGTGTACCTACACCATCTTCATCCTGATTGATGCGTTTTTCGAGTTTGACCTGGTTGTAGATGTCGCCCTTTTGCATCTGCAGGAAGGCCAGAATACGTTCGGTTGTCTCAACCGAGTTGCCAACCACGTCGATGTTGCGGATATAATATCGTTGACCCTCGTCGATATGAATCGAGATATCCATGTGCTTCTCGTCGTATCTGGTTACGCTGTCAGATACGATGCGTGCATCACGATAACCGAGTTCGTGGTATTTGTTGATCAGGGCCTTCTTGTCCTCCTTATAGAGGTCGTCGGTGAACTTCTTGGCACGGAACATGTTGTACCACTTGTGACGGGCATTGGTCTTCTTCAAGGCACGGTTCGCACCACGGTAGGTCATGTATGGCTTCTTGAATACAGGCCACATTTTGACGCCGACCGAATCCCAATGTGCCAGACCATCGATCTTCAACTCATGCACCTTGACCTTGTCGTGCTTGTCTACATAGACAGTCAGGTCAACCATGTTTTCTCCTACTTCGCTGTCGGTCTGAAGAATGTCGACCTCGGCATTCTTGTAACCCTTGTCATCGTAATAACGCTTGATGATTTTCTTGGCGCGGTCGATGATGTTTGGGGTAACCTGGCTTCCCTTTGCAACACCCATCTGAAGGTCCAGGTCTTCGCGCTCGCTCTTCTTGACACCATCGTATTCGATGTTGGCAATGCGTGGACGCTGGGTTAAGGCAATCTTGATCCAGCAGTCATCGCCCTTGACTTTTTCGAGGGTGATGCTGACGTCGCTAAAGAGGCCTTGACGCCAGAAACGTTTGATGGCCTTGGTGATGTCATCGCCAGGAATCGAGACCTTCTGGCCGACTGACAATCCTGAGAAACCAATCAGAACATAGTCCTCGTAATTGTCAGCACCAGTCACCTCGATGCCTTGGATGGTGTATTTGCGAGCCACAGAGCTGTTGTGGTTCACAGTTGGGTTATAGACGGTGTCGTTGACGGCAGGAGCTGCTGTTTGAATAGAGTCCTGCGCCCACGAAAAGGTCGTAGATGTAAGCAAAGCGAGTAGAAGACAAATTTTCTTCATTTATATATTTAATGTGTATTACGATAGTGTGGCGTTCCGTTCAGAAAAGGGTTATTTGTTCTCCTCCTGAACCTGTGCTGAGGTTTTGCCGAAACGGCGTTCACGACCCTGATAGTCGAGAATGGCATCATACAGATCCGACTCTCCGAAGTCTGGCCAGAAAGTGTCGCAGAAATAGAGTTCGGAATAGGCAATCTGCCAGAGCAGGTAATTCGAAATACGCTGTTCACCACCCGTGCGGATCAATAACTCCGGATCGGGAATGCCCGCGGTCAACAGATTGTCGGTGACGGTCTGTTCGGTAATGTCCTCAATCTTGAGAGCTCCCTGCTGTACCTGCTGGGCAATGCGCTGCACGGCTCCGGCTATCTCAAAACGAGATCCATAATTGAAGGCAACAACCAGATTGATTACCTTGCCGTTTTGGGTAGCCTCCATGCATTCGATGGTTTTGGTACGGGCAAAGTCTGGCATACGGTTGATATCGCCCAGAATAATCAGGCGGACACCCTTCTTGACCAAAGCCTCTTTCTCCTGGTCAATGCCCCAAGCTACCAGGTTCATCAAGGCATCCACCTCCTCCTTTGGTCGATTCCAATTCTCGGTAGAGAAGGTGTAGACGGTAAGGTATTTTACACCAGCCTTGCCGGCAGCTTCCAACACATTGTGAAGAGCGCCGATGCCAGCTTTGTGTCCTGCGCTACGATCCAGACCTTGTGCTTTGGCCCAACGACCGTTACCGTCCATGATAATAGCTACATGCTTAGGCATGCGAGTCTTATCGAGTTGTTCAAGTGTTGCCATATTTCGTTGATCTTAATTGTCTTGGTTGTGGCACTCCAAACAGCGCTCTTTGAAGCAGAATGTGATGCTCATCATGATCGAGCCAACCCAGTCTGTGTTTGTCGGTGCTTTTGTGCCCATTTTGTATGGATCGTTGATGCCGTCTATTGCGTCACCAAAGATCTTGCTCCATAATCCGGTTAGTTGGAGATCCCAACGTGGAGCCATTTTCCATTTGATGCCCAATCCCAGCGGAACAGAGAGCATCGTGGTGCTGCGGTCTTCGCCAGAACTGCTGCCATTAGCCCATCCGAATCCCATACCGGCAGTCAGAAAGGGGGCAATGCGATGTTTCTCGCGATAGTCTGATCCCCAGCCATAGTTCCAGAAAGTGAATTCCGGACGGATGCCGAACTGGTAATATCGTCGGTTGAAAGACCATTGTGCGCCTTGAGGAAAGATATTGTCGAAGTCTTTGCTATCCCCTTCCAGTCGGTTGAGCGATAAGTCCATGGCCATGGACCATCGCAGGTTGAGGTTGTAGCGGAACAGAAGTTCGGAAGCGAGTGAGGGACTGTAGATGACGCTGCTTCGGTTGATGTCTCCATAAGTCCAGCTAGATCCAAGACCGCCTCCAATTTCGTACATATACTCCTTCTCCTGCGCCCACATGGAGCAGAAGCTGATGATGCTGATCAGGAGTAGGATGTATCTTTTCATTTCTTGGATCTCAAAATCATGAAATTATTTCTTCTGTTTGATTGCGAGGTTGTACAGTAGACCTGTTACGATGTTGCTCTCGTGCTTGCCCTCGCTGTTCTTGCCACCAATGAAGTACATACGGTAGTTCTTGGGGTTGTAGAAACCAGATGAACATCCGAATGGATCAATCTTGTAGGTGTCGCCCAGACGATAATACTCGTTAGGCAGATTCTTCCAGCTCACGCCATGGTCTTGACTGAAGTAGAGTGTGTCGTTGACGATGCCGTTCTCCATCTCGCCAGTCTGCATGATCCAGAAAGTGTTTGGATACTTGACGTCCAGCGTGTATTGGATGATGGTGGCACGCTTCATCGGTTGGAGGATTCTCTGCTCGAATTCTGCCCACTGAAGTCCGTCGGAACTCCAGGTGCTCGAAGTCAATGTACCATCGGCCTTCACTCCTCCGCTGATGTAGATGCGGGAGGTGGTTCGTCCGCTGATGGCGTTGCTCTCTTCGGAGATTGGACGTGTGTAACCGCTCAATGGGAAATCTGCAGGAACAACGGAGGTGGTATCTTCGTCGATGATCAGCGAGTCTAAGCACCATGCGGCTCCGTCGGTCGAACGGACGAAATGATAGGTATCTCCCTGTTTGGCAATGCCACAGAAGTGTTCGTCGTATTTCTTGGAGGCCAGTTGGATGCCCAGGAGGTTGACAAAATCAAAATCCTTGGAGGCTACTGTCCAGTTGATGCCATCGGAAGTGGTGAGCAGGGAATGATCGGCGCCTACGGCATAGAGATTCTCCTTCAGGTTGATCATTGTTCCCAGATCGATCTGCGTAGGAGAGGTGACTGCTGATGGAGTGCTCCAGCTCGAAACATCGCCGCAAAGGTCGGCTGTGCGTACCTGCTGGGTGTTATCGCTTAAGGTAGAATACCAATAGAGGGTTGTTCCAATGGTGTCTACGCGTTGGTCGATGACATCGCTCATGTCGAACAGGTCTTTGCAGAGATAATTCCACATGATCGAGTCGGTGATGCATTTGTGGATGTTAACCTTCATGAAGTAACTCTTGTTCGTAAAACCATCCTGAGCTGTGACCTGAATGCGTGTAATTGCATAATCATCGAACCAGATGATTTGCGTGTCGGCAAAATTGGTCTTCTTCTGGAGGTTCAGCTCCTTGTCATACTGGAAGAACTCCACTTTGTAAGGGGAGGCGTAAGAAAGAGAGACCTTGATGGAGTCTGCAATGGTGCCAGATGGGAGGGAGTCAGCGTTGAAGATGATTCCTGGAATTGATGAATATCCATCCACTTCCCACAACGAACGGGTTGAGTCGATCAATGCTGGATCGCTCATGCCGTAGTTGTCGATCGTGAAGGCATAGCTGCTTAGTCCGTCGCAGACGTTGGTATTGGCGTTGAATGAAACCTTTGTGATGAGTGCATTGTTATAGTCGGTCACAACCTTTTCGGACTTGTTGTCGTCGAAACAGGCTGTCAGCATAAGCACTCCGGCTAATGCGAATACACCAAATATACTTTTCTTGCTATAATTCATTTTAAATAAAATTTGCGGGTGCGAAGATACAAATTTTTCGTGACATTTCCCTTTTTAAATAGGTATATTTATCATATTTTAGTGCTTTTTTAGGTTAGATTTCGATTTTTTATGATTTGAAAGACAATTTTTAGATGAATTTTGCTATCTTTGTGCCCATGAAGAAGACAATTCAGACACTAAAAGAGGCATTATCTCCCCATTATGATCTTCGCGAAGTAAAGGCTATTACAAGGCTTTTGCTTGAGGAGGTCTGTGGTCTTACGTATACCCAGATTGTGATGCGTTCCGACGATGTTTTACCCAAGGAACAGAGCCAGAAACTGACCCAGATGGCGGAGCAATTGGCTCAGGGAATTCCCGTCCAGCAAGTGTTGGGATATGCTTGGTTCCGAGGACGGAAATTTGGTGTTACGCCCGATGTGCTGATTCCTCGGCCAGAGACCGAAGAACTGGTCGATAGGGTGGTTGAAAACTGTGTTGAGAAGTCTACTTATAACCTTGTGGATATCGGTACAGGCAGCGGTTGCATCGCCTTGTCGCTGGCAGCAGATATCAAGGGGTCGTTCATAACTGCAGTCGACTTATCCACTGGGGCGTTGATAACTGCAGAACAGAATGCTAAATCTCTTGGAATCAATAATGTTAGGTTTGTTCAAGCAGATATTCTGAAGGAGGAAAAAGAAGACTTCTCCACCGAGTTATCAACCGAGCGGTACGATGCTGTTGTCAGCAATCCGCCGTATATCTGTCGGCGGGAGGCTGCGGCAATGGAAAAACATGTGCTCGATCACGAACCGCACATGGCACTTTTTGTGCCGGATCAAGACCCGTTGCTCTTCTATCGAGCTATCGCTAAGTTCGCTCTTCGTCACCTCAATCCTGGAGGTGGCCTCTATTTTGAGATCAATGCTGCCTATGGACCCGAAACCTGCCAATTATTGTGCGATTTGGGTTATCAGAATGTGGAACTTCGTCAGGACTTCAGCGGCCGCGATCGTTTTGTGGTGGGCGTTTTTAACGCTAACCCTAACTATTAACTAATAACTTTTTTGTCCAAAAACAATGGAATATGAACAGGCTTTGAATCGAGCTGCTGCCTATTGCAGCCAGGCAGAAAGAGCTCCGCAGGATGTTGAACAGAAGTTAACTGCCTGGGAGGTGTCGGATACCGATGCTGAGCGTATCGTGGAATTTCTCCGCAAGGAGCGATTCCTTGATGAGCAACGATATGTGCATGCTTTTGTCAACGATAAATTTATCTATGAACGTTGGGGCCGCATTAAGATCGTCTATGCTTTGCGACAGAAGGGAATGACGGGCGCCATCGTTCAGAATATGCTTGAAGATGTCATTGATGACGAGAAATATCTTGAGACCCTGACTGATCTGCTCCGAACGAAGATGCGTGGCATGAAGCTTCCTCTTGATCAGAAAGATCGTGCCAAACTCTACCGTTTCGCCGGGTCGCGTGGCTTCGAATCCGGGGTCATCGGTGTGGCTATCCGTCAGCTGGGTTGTCCCGAGGAGGATTTTTAACCGCTCATCCCTAACCCCTAATCGCTCACCGCCCATGCGTTGCCTGATTTGCCATAAAGAACTCGTCGAAGGAGAAGATACTGTCTGTCTGGAGTGTCTTTCCCGTTTCCCGTTGGTGGATAGCGCCAACGAGCAGAATCCGCTGTTTAAAACCTTCTGTGGACAACAGCGTTTCGAACATGCCACCACCTTGGCCTATTATCAACCGGGCGATCATTTCTCGAAAATCATCCGTCGGGCGAAGTTTGGCAATTGGCCGCAAGGAAATGCCTATCTGGCGCATCTGCTTGTTGAACAACTGAAAGAGAGTCCCTGGCCGTATGATATTGATGTCATCGTGCCTGTGCCGGTCCATTGGCTCCGTTTTCTGATGCGTGGCTATAATCAGGTGACTCCCGTAGTACGTACTTTGAGCCAGGAGTGGCAGATTCCACTTGAATTGGGCTGTCTGCGTCGTAGCCATTATGTCCGATCACAATTGCGGTCCTCTGCCGAAGAACGCAAGGAGAACCAGCAGTCGGCCTTCAGTATCAAACACCCCGAACGGCTCGAAGGCAAGCATATCCTGTTGGTTGATGATGTCTGTACCAGTGGTGCTACTCTTGTGGCTTGTTCCGATCTGCTCTTGCAGATTCCTGGGGTGCGTGTCTCGTTTTTGACCCTTGCGTTGACATTTAGAATGTAACTTACGTAGTTTTCCCGATACCTGCCCGATACCAACTTCGTTCTGCGCTTTTTTGTCAACATAATAAAACCCCGAAAGTTTTTTGTCTAACTTTCGGGGTTCATCTCAATTTGACACACCCTCATTCGGTTATGGTTTATAGTTGATTTTTGTATTATCTGCTACCATGTGGGGAAACCCAGAAATCATCTCTATATCAAAGCATACATGATCATCTTCCGTAAGAGAAGGACATTGTCCTGGCTGATGGAACATCCCTTCAAAAGATAAATCTTCATCGAGCTCTTTCCAATGGATACCTCCATACGAAAGCCAGAAATTGTTCAATGTTTCTTCGGATGCCGTAGCCAGACGAGGCCAATCATTCAACCTGTATGAAGCCAGTAGTCCATCAACCGTCTCCGCTCGAACAGCCTCGGAATCAATCCAAACCTTTTTAATATAATGTATGGTCTTCATAATCTTATTACTTTATATTTTTGAAATATTCCTTCCATCTTGCAACAATTACCTCCCTATTCTCCTCGATACAAGACTCGATTAATGAAATCTCATGTTTTTTAAATCCATGATTATAGATTTGTACAATCTCTGGATCTACATTGTACTTCGCTTCATGACCATCTTTTATGACATGAACATGAATTGGATTATGATCATCAGAATAGAACATAATAACGAAACCAAATACAATGAATACGGTCGGCATAACAATTGTAATTAATGGATTAGACGCTGCAAAGGTAGGGCGTATTTTTGAATCTACCAAATTTTTTTGGGATTTTTTTATTTTGCTCGAAGAAAAGAGAATGATTTTCAGAATGGTTCCAGAATGATGGAGGATTAAGACTCTGAAAATATAGAATTGACTAGGTCTAAATTGCTTGATTTGTGGAGTATAATATGCTCATTTCCCATTTTTTTTATTACTTTTGTTATTTTTAATGCTTCGCGCGTACGAAGTGTGGCTTTTTTTCGTTATCTTTGCGCGCAGATAGAAAATCCATAATAATCAAATTCAATAAAATTATGAAAACCGTAGAACGTCTCGTAGCTGCAAAGCTCATGGAAATTAAGGCAGTTAAGTTGCAACCATCCAACCCATTCACTTGGGCATCTGGTTGGCATTCCCCAATCTATTGCGATAACCGCAAGACTTTGGCTTATCCAGAGGTGCGTACCATCATCAAGACCGGATTGGTAAATGCTATCCAGCGCATTTATGCTGGTCAGAAGATTGATGCTATTGCTGGTGTTGCTACTGGCGCTATTGCACAGGGTGCTCTCGTAGCTGATGCTCTTGGCGTTCCATTCCTTTATGTTCGTTCTGCTCCAAAGGATCATGGTATGGGTAACCTCATCGAAGGTAAGGTCGAAGAGGGTTGGAATGTTGTTGTTGTTGAGGATTTGATCTCTACCGGTATGTCATCGCTCAAGGCAGTTGCAGCACTTCGCGACGCTAAGGTCAACGTATTGGGTATGGTGGCAATCTTCACCTATCAGTTCCCACAGGCACAGCAGGCATTCGAAGAGGCTAAGGTTGAGCTCCATACACTCTCTAACTATAGCGAACTCGTAGCCGAGGCTGCTGAACTCAATTATATCAAGCCTGAGGAGATTGAGGTCCTCAAGCAGTGGCGTGCTAATCCAAGCGAGTGGGGTAAATAAAAGCCCCTTCCCCCCAACCCCTTCCCCGAATCGGGGCAGGGGAGTATATACTAATAGTTGGTGAAGAAAAATTAATATTTCACTTTCCCTTTATGTCAAAATACGAAAGCAAGATTGTAACCGTCAATGCCCTTCAGGAGGCTGTCTATAAACGATTTGCTGACCTTAGTGCCCTTCAGGTCATGAAGGACAATATGCCTGTTGAGATGAAGCAGCAGATCAAGGCAAAACTCGAAGAGCAGGGCCAGGGCAAGGTGCAGGTCAGCAATTTCCAGTTCGATACCGATACTGCACGTTTCAAGGTGAATGGCATGGATACCTGTATCCGTATCATCGACCGCGAAGAACCTAAATGTGTCAAGTTCGGAGCAGATAACTCTCCGGTGCCAGTCACTATCTGGATTCAGATGTTGCCGGCTTCTGCCTACGAAACCAAGATCCGAGTTACATTGGATATTGATATTCCATTCTACCTCAAGCCTATGATTGGCGGCAAACTGGATGGTGCTGCCGATATGATTGCTGAGGCATTAACCAAAATCCCTTATTAACAGACCCTCCCCCTGCTCTCCCTCATAGGGAGGGGGCGGTTTGAAATTATTATAAACAACTGGTGCTTGACTCGATGGGTCCTGTACCGACAAAATCATTATGCCCCCTCCCTATGAGGGAGGGCAGGGGGTGGGTCTTATGAAACTCTGGGAAAAATCTGTCCAAGTTGACAAGGACATCGAGAAATACACCATCGGCCGTGACCGCGAAATGGACCTCTATTTGGCTCCATTCGATGTTATGGGTTCGATGGCACACATCACCATGTTGGAGAGCATCGGTCTTTTGACCGCCGACGAGCTTAAAGTGTTGTTGGCCGAGATGAAGAAGATCTATGCCGATGCTGAGGCTGGCAAGTTCGAGATTGAGGAGGGCATCGAGGATGTTCACAGTCAGGTGGAGCTCCTCCTGACCCGTCGTCTGGGTGATATCGGTAAGAAGATCCATTCGGGTCGTAGCCGTAACGATCAGGTATTGGTTGACCTCAAGCTTTACATGCGTCACGAACTGCAGGAGGTCACCAAGTCGGTCAAGACACTGTTTGATATGTTGATGGAGCAGAGCGAGAAGTACAAGAATGTGCTCATGCCGGGTTATACCCACCTGCAGGTGGCTATGCCAAGCAGCTTCGGTCTTTGGTTCGGAGCATACGCCGAGAGCCTGGTCGATGACCTGATGGTACTGCAGGCTGCCTATAAGGTGACTAACCGAAACCCATTGGGTTCGGCTGCTGGCTACGGTTCTTCGTTTCCACTCAACCGCCAGATGACCACCGATCTGTTGGGCTTCGACTCGATGGATTATAATGTCGTCTATGCACAGATGGGTCGTGGCAAGACCGAACGTATCGTCTCGCAGGCTTTGGCTGGCATTGCTGCTACTGTGGCAAAACTGGCATTCGATGCCTGTATGTATTCCAGCCAGAATTTCGGGTTCATCAAGTTGCATGATGCCTTCACCACTGGTTCATCGATCATGCCGCACAAGAAGAATCCGGACGTATTTGAGTTGACACGTGCCAAGTGTAACAAGATTCAGGCCGTTCCTCAGGAGATCATGATGATCTGCAACAACCTGCCATCGGGCTACTTCCGCGACCTGCAGATTATCAAGGAGGTCTTCCTGCCTACCTTCGACGAACTGAAGGACATCCTCCGCATGGTCACTCTGATGATGGAGCACATCACCGTCAACGATCATATTCTTGATGATTCACGTTATGATCTGATGTTCTCGGTTGAAGAGGTTAATCGTCTAGCGACCGAAGGCATGCCATTCCGTGATGCCTACAAGAAGGTAGGTCTTGACATCGAGGCTGGCAAATTTACCCCTTGTAAGCAGGTGAACCATACTCACGAAGGTTCGGTGGGTAACCTCTGCAACGATCGCATCCAGGCTTTGATGGATCAGGTGCTGGCTGGCTTTAATTTCCAGAAGGTTGATGAGGCTGTTGAGCGCCTTGTGCGTTAGTCTTGTTCTCCTGTCGGCCTGTCATGACCGTACACTCGAGAGTCCCGTACCTGCCGGGTACGTGGACTACTCGTGCAATATCTATACGGTCAACATCATCATGGAGCAGGGCGATCCGCAGGTTCCGTTGGAGAGCCAGGGTGGATATGTCCGCTGTTATGACGCCCAAAAACGTAATGTAAGTGATGGCTGGGGAACGGGTGGATTGTTGCTGGTGCATGGCTTCGATTCGGGTACTTTCTATGCTTACGATTTGGCCTGTCCACAATGTTATGTTGTTGCCAATTCGGCAACCTCCAAGATTCATCGTCTGGAGATTGCTTCCGATGGCATGACCGCTGTATGTCCCGATTGTGGTTCGGAGTTCAAATATGTATTTAGTGGTTCGCCTGCTCCAACGGCAGGTCCTGCCAACCAGAATAATTATGTGCTTCGTCAGTACAAAGCCTCGTTGGTCGGCGATAAGCTGATAGTTCGAAAATAATTGATTGTATGTCTTTCTGCCAAAAGTTTTTGTTATCGTTTGGGTTATCGTTAGCGTTATCGTTAGCGTTCACGTCCTGCGACGATGAACTGGCAATCAGTCCATCGGACCAACCGATCCTTTCGGTTGATACGCTTCACATGGGCATGCTTCTGTCGGGCAATAGCAGCAAGACCTATCAGGTCAAACTCTACAATCGATGCTCCGGCGAACTGAAGATCAGCTCTATTTCGCTTCGTAACGCCGAAACTAGCGGATTCCGCATGAATGTGGATGGCATGAATGGTACCTCATTTACCAACAGCGACCTGCTTCGTATTGCAGAGGGCGATTCGATGTTTATCTTTGTCGAAGCGACTTTCCCCAGCGACGGACAGCTGAAAACCTACCACATTGACTATATCGATATCTTTTGCAATCAGCGTACCCGTTCCATTGTCCTTGATGCCGAGAGTAAGGATGCAGTTAGATTACATGGCGCTGTCCTTGATCGCGATTCCATCTGGCCGCGTGGAGTGGAAGCGCAGATTTTCGATAGTCTGGTCATTCCGCAGGGAGTTACTTTAACCCTATCGGATAGTTCAACCCTCTATTTGCACGACAAGGCCAATATCTATGTACGTGGAACTTTGATCTGTGAGGGCAAACTGGGTGCTCCTGTCACGATCCGAGGTGATCGTACGGATAACATGTTCGATAATCTGCCTTACGATAATTTGCCGTCGCAGTGGGGATCCATGTATATAGATAGTACAGCCAGCGGCTGCCGATTCACCTATACCGATATCCATGGCATGTCTGCCGGCATCTGGATCGATTCGACCGATGTGGTATTCAATTCTTGTCGCATCAAGAACTCCGATGGTAATCTGTTGACCTGCCACATGAGTCGGCTGACCTTGCATAATAGCGAACTCAGCAATGCTGCAGGTGCCATTCTCGACCTCTATGGCGGCTGGCACGATGTTGTACATTGCACCTTGGCTAACTATAACTTTGCCAAAGCTGTATCGTCACCGATTCTTCATTTTACGAACTTCGATACAACACAGATCCGACTTACGCCTCTGCATCGTTGCCTCTTCCAGAATACGCTTGTATGGGGCAAGTGGAGTGATCCTGACAAGGATGGTGGCGATGTTCTTCCCGAATATTTCTCGGTTGTGGTCGATGTCGATCGTTTCAATAATCCGATTTTTGCAGATTCTATCTTCAACTATACTTTCGATCATTGTATGCTTCATGCCAATGGCTTTGATGACAAGGATTTTATCCAGACCGTTTGGAACAAGACATCAGACGGAAATGCGTCGGATCCGAAGTTTAAGTTGATTGATACACCGAATTATACTTTTGATTACCATCTTCAGGAGGATTCCCCTGCACGTGGTAAAGGTGAGTCTGCAGGAGCCCGGACCTGTCCGCTTGATCTCGATGGACAGACCCGAGGGGAACTCCCCTCCATAGGGTGTTACGAATAATCGTTAACCTATTAACCCTTTAACCTGTTAACCCTTTAACCCTTTAATAATGGCTACATTTTCTAAACAAACCTACGTTGATCGTCGTGCCCGTCTTTCAAAAGCAATGGGCTCTGGTCTGTTGCTCTTCTTGGGCAATGGTGTCTCTTCCATGAACTACCGTGACAATAACTATCCATTCCGTCAGGATAGTACTTTCCTCTATCTCTTCGGTCTCGACTACGAAGGTCTTGCCGCAGTAATTGATGTGGATAACAATAAAACGATTATCTTTGGCGATGAACTCACCATCGACGATATCATTTGGACTGGTGTTCAGCCAACCATTGCCGAGAAGGCTGCTGAGGTAGGTGTGACCGAAACTCGTCCGATGGCAGAGCTCGAGAAGTATATCGCTCAGGCATTGGGTCAGAAGCAGGTTATGCATTTTGTTCCGATGTATCGCGGCTACAATATTCTTTGGTTGCAGCATCTGTTGGGTGTAAAGGTAGGTTCGACCGCAGGCGATGCCTATACATTGTCCAGCCCTGTAGCCAATCCATCGCTTCAGCTCTGCTACGAGTTGGCCGACATGCGTAACCACAAATCAGCTGAGGAACTGGCTGAGATTGCAAAGAGCATTGACACTACCGTCAAGATGCACGAGACCGCCATGCGTATTGTTCGTCCAGGTATGCACGAAAAGGATATCAATGCCGCCATTATGCAGGTAGCACTTAGCGAGGGTTATTTTTATAGTTTTCCGACTATAGCAACTTGCCATGGCGAGACACTCCACAATCATGGCTATGTGCATACGCTGAAGGAGGGTGATCTGCTCCTGTTGGATGCCGGCGCCGAAGGTAACAGCCATTATGCCGGCGACTGTACTACTACCATGCCTGTTGGCAAGGATTTCACACAGCGTCAGAGAGAGGTTTACGAAATCCTCTATAATACCTATACCAAGGCAACCGAGATGATTCGTCCGGGTATTACCTATCGCGAGTGTCATGTTCAAGCCTGGGCGAATATTGCTGAGGGTCTTAAGGGCTTAGGTTTGATGAAGGGTGATCCGATGGAGGCTGCCGAAGCGGGTGCTGTAGCGATGTTTATGCCTCATGGGTTGGGACACATGATGGGTCTTGA
The DNA here is from genome assembly GCA_045627865.1 of Bacteroidales bacterium. GTDB lineage: Bacteria > Bacteroidota > Bacteroidia > Bacteroidales > UBA3663 > Liminaster. The sequence goes on along the minus strand of JAZQOK010000019.1, from coordinate 8,601 downwards.
TGTTCATGACATGGAGAACTATGGCGAGGTTTATGTCGGCTACCCACGCGGAGCACAGAAGGATCAGCGATTTGGCTTCCGTTCGCTTCGTTTGGGTCGTGAACTTGAGCCAGGTTTTGTCTTCACGGTCGAGCCAGGCATCTATTTCATCCCAGACCTCATCGACCAGTGGCGTGCTGCTGGCAAGTTCACGGAGTTCATCAACTACGACAAACTAGAGTCTTTCAAGGATTTCGGTGGCATGCGTAATGAGGAGGATTGGCAAATCACTGCCAATGGCGCTTCCCGCATTGGTCGCAAGAAGCCAAACAGCATTGACGAAATTCTTTCGATGAAGAACTAAAATCAGAGTTTATTGTTATGTATTACGAAGGAATAATCATTGCTGTAGCCACTTTCTTTATCATTGGATTGTTTCATCCTATTGTTATTAAATCAGAATACTGTTGGGGCGTCAAGTGCTGGCCATTTTTTGCCGTCCTGGGGATTGCTTTGCTCGTGTGGTCATTGTTTCTCTCCAATACGCTTTTGGCCTCAATCGTTGGCGTGACTGGCTGCTCTGCCCTTTGGAGTATTCTCGAAATCTTTGAGCAGCGTGAGCGTGTTCTAAAAGGATGGTTCCCGATGAATCCAAAGCGCAAAGACGAGTACAAAAAACTATAATAATATAGCCAAGCATCCTTCGGGATTCGCTTGGCTTTCTTTATGCTCCCTCACTCTAAATCATTCTGGGAATCATTCTTTTCCAATCAATATAATCTGCTCAATCTCCCTAATCTGCGTGCCATTAGTATTTATCGAACACGAATCTAGCGAATCGAACGAATAACAAATTGTCGCAATTGTCATAATTATCGTAAGATAGTGGGATAATTGTTATTATAAATGTAGCAAAATAGTGTAGTCTTATAAATTTTTAAGGTGTCTAAAGATAAATATTTTTAAAATTATTTGGTGTGTAACTAAATAATAGTTACATTTGCGCCAAATTCTAAAAGTTACTATGGGGACTAAAGAGAAACTCTTAAATCGATTCAAGAGTCTTCCTTCTGATTTTACCTTCGATGAACTAGAGCGTTTGCTGGTGAGTTTGGGGTATTTGCGATCTAATAAAGGAAAGACATCTGGCTCAAGAGTGATGTTTAAGGATGATTCTGGTCATCCAATAATGTTACACAAGCCACATCCAGGGAATATTGTAAAGGCGTATGCCCTGAAGCAAGTATATGAGGAATTGAATAATAGAGGTTTATTATAATTATTATATTTATGAATACATTAACTTACAATGGATATATTGGAACCGTCAACTTCTCTGAGAAGGATGGTCTGTTTTTTGGAAAGATTGAAGGAATTGATGGATTGGTCAATTTTGAAGGAGAAAGTGTCAAAGAACTGACTTCAGCCTTTCATGAGGCAGTGGATGATTATGTTGCCTACTGTAAAGAGGAGGGTATAGAACCGCATAAGAGCTATTCTGGTTTGTTGAACATTCGTATCAATCCAGAAACACATAGTCGCATTGCTGCATTATCAAAGCAGGCAGGAGTTTCTATCAATGCATTTATTAAGGATGCCATTGAAAGAAAAGTGGCATCTGTCTTGATGTAAGAATTGAGATTATAACAATATAGCCAAGCATCCTTCGGGATTCGCTTGGCTTTCTTTATGCTCCCTCATTAATCTGCATGCCATTAATATTTATCGGACACGAATCTAGCGAATCGAACGAATTGTCTTCATTGTCATATTTCCCTTTTTGCCCTGCGTCGATTGCTGGCAGAAACGGCAAGGCTGTGGCGGAGCGAGGAGATTACTTCATTGATTTGTTTGAGAAGTTGTAGCGAACGCTGTTGACGTTCTTGCAGGATCGGAGAGGAGCTGATCGTATTGCTCCATGCCTCCAGATACAAAGTCAGAACCGTATAGAGTTTAGCCAGTTCTGCCATCACACGGCGGGATTGGCCTTTCTCTTTGCTTGCTTTTTCTTCCGCTCTGGCCGTTTCGAATTCCAACAAGAGGTCGAGTTGCTCAGAGAAGCCAGAGAAATCCTTCGTTATATCAAGATGTTCAAAGAGAGGCATCCAGCTGTTTTGGACATGAGCTCGGAATGCAATCAGCAGACCGAGAGAGTCGTGAAACGGCAGACGGAGTATGCTGAGTGGAAAGGCTTGTATAATCTCGTTTTTCACTCTTTGACAAGTTTCTGGTTCGATGTCCCTGGGTTGCAATTCCAGGTTCCTTAGAATTGCATACATGTATCTATAGAGTGTGTTTGCCTTTTGGCGTGCTTCTTGCAATGGCTTTGTGTGCTCTAACTGTCTAGGAAAGGATACGAGATGTTCCATCTCCTCTGTTTCCTGCCGATAGAGAGCAAAGGTCTCTTGGATGTCCGGTTCCTGGTCGATGCCAGCTTCCAGAAACAGATTGACAATCTTTAGATGGAAGCTTTGACTGCTCGCTTTGCTCAAAGAAAAGAAATAAACTTTGTCAAGAGTTTTCATTTTAAGTATGGATTGAGGTGCTTTAGGTTTGCAAAATTTTTTGCAAATTGTTTTCGTTGATGTAGTATGATTTCAAAATATTTTGAATTTGGAAATCAGTTGTGAAATGTGTTTGCAAAACTTTTTGCAATTAGTTTTCGAATTTGATAGGTGTTCTTAACAAATTTTGAAATGTGTATTCTTGTATGAAATGGATTTGCAAAAAAATTAGCAAACGCATTTCATCTCTTCCCATAGGTTTCCGATGCAAAGATATACATTTATATTATACAATCCAAACATAAATAGCATAATTTTTCGAGTTTCATTAGAAATTCCTTACAAACAGTTTGTAGAGAACGAAATTTGACGTATCTTTGCATCGAAAATCAGCAATATTGGGAATGAAAAACTATAAACGCATTGAACGTCGATTCTTAATCGCACTTGTTCATATTGTTGGGAAAATCATTACTGCAGATAAATGCATTGCCCTATCGGAATTAAATGCCCTCCATGCCATGGAGGAGCACTTCGGTTTTGCCAGAGGCTTGATGACCGAGGCTTCGAAGATTACTTTGGCTGAAGCCGTTAACGAACTTCAAGAGTTGGATGAAACCATCCGTATGGAGATGATTGAGGATCTCAAGGCATTGGCTTTTGCAGATCGGTTTGTGGACAGGCGCGAAGCGCTTTTGCTTTTTGCTTTAAGTCGCTGTCTGAAACGAGATACAGACTGTCAGGTCCTTTCGACTCAGATGGAACTCCATAATTTAGACTTCAGCGGTCGCATCCTCTATGTCGAATCGAAATATCATGCAGGATACCATCAGGAGTTGGCACTCCATGCCGAGTGGTTACAAGACTTACAGAGCCGAGGCATGCAGTTCTCGGATGTTGAGGGTATGGTCCATTGCCTGTCGGAACTGGATGCTGACATGGTTCAGTTGTTGTTGGGCTATATGGCTCCTCAGATGACCGATGGACAGATCGCAGACTTCTATGACAAGATTCATTCGATGGATAGTAGCACCTTCTGCGAAAGGATTCTGGTTGACACCATGCGATTGGATGCTTGTCGTAATACCGAGCCTTGTCTGCTGATGGGTATTGGTGGTGGTGATTTTCTGAAAATACCTTACAGTGCCCCGATTCAAGAACTGGTGACGGCACTATTGGCTGACTATGAGGCATTGGTTTCGCATGCTGAATTGCGGACTCTGTCTTTGGCCAAAGACAATGAACTGATGTACGACGGCTTCGATAAACTCTTCCTATCACTGCTAGTCAAGTCTGCTCCGCGTAAGAGCCATATTGTGGTTTGGCCAAACAAGTCGGAGTTTACCTTCCCGGTAGTGTGCCGTACGCTGAAACTGAACCAGCAGGAGGCAACACTCCTCACGCTTATCTTGCACTATTCTACTCTAGGTACGGGCAAGGGCTTGCCTCTGTCGTATTGTGCCGAGACGAAGCGTATTGAGTCCATGTACCGCACCATCTATTGCCGCAAGAAACTGGTTGAGACCAGCGATGTCATCTTCCCCGACAATCTGGCACCTATCCGTGCCCGCCTGGAAAAGAAGATGCGCGAGCAACTTTCGGGTTTGGAGAATCTGGAGGACTATATCCCGTTCAACGATGACCACCACTATCGCGTCAAGGCTATGGCCGAACAGGTCTTCGTTGCTCCCAACCTGAATGAAGAGCCTATCCCACTTGTGGATTTCAAGTGGTGAAAGCCTCAACCCAGCCCTCTCCAAATGGCGAGGGAGTGTTCCATTGAAAACATCCTAATAATTAACAAGAAATCAAAGAAAATCAGCTTAATCTGCGCCATCTGCGTGAACAAAACAAACGTCATTTCGACCGACAACATTGCAAAGAAAGGCGTCGTTTGATGGAAAGACCCTACCTTTGCACCAAGAAAAACGATTATCGTTTATCGCATATCGGCTTATCGAAATATTAACAACTTAAACCCTTTCAATTATGTTACTGACAACAACACCGACCGTACAAGGTCACGAGATCAAACAGTATATGGGAGTAGTTACAGGCGAAACCATCATAGGTGCTAATTTTGTCAAGGACTTCTGTGCCTCGTTGACGGATTTCTTCGGAGGTCGTTCCGGCACCTACGAGAACGTACTTCGTGAGGCCAAGGACTCCGCCCTCAAAGAGATGAGCGAGCGTGCCCAGCAGATGGGTGCCAATGCAGTTGTCGGCATCGATCTCGACTACGAGACCATTGGAGCTCAGGGTTCCATGCTCATGGTGACCTGTTCGGGCACAGCAGTCATCATCGACTGAGGTTGCAAGCACGAAGAACATTTTTCATTGATTGTGTAAGAAATCCACCCTTGTTGGTGGATTTTTTGTGTTTGATAGCAAACATATATAAATAATGAGTATATTTGCAACGCAAAAAGACAAGCTATGAATTACATTCTTAACGCCTACGCACTACAGGATATCGGATATAGAAGTAATCAGGAGGATTGCTTCTATCCCTCGTTTATTGATCCATGTCATTACGATGAGTCCAGTCGAGAAGGTTGTTATTACGATGGTACTCCGCACATCGACGACCGTCTCTTCATCGTGTGCGATGGCATGGGTGGCCATGCCCGAGGCGAGGTAGCCAGCCGTATTGTGACCCAGACGATGAGCCGTTCCATTTTGAATGCAGCCTCGATTGAGGGCTCGTTCAACGATGAAATGATCCGTGATGCTGTCAAGAAAGCGCTCAAGAAACTGGTAGCTGAAGATGATCCGAAGGAGGTGAAGAAGATGGGCACGACCATGGCCGTGCTGAAATTCCATGCCAATGGTGCCACGGTGGGCCATATCGGAGATACGAGAGTTTATCATTTCCGTCCGGCCCGCAAGAACCAGCCAGCACAATTACTGTTCAAGACCAAGGATCATACCGTGCTCGAAGAGTTGGTTTCGAGCGGTAAGATGACTTATGAACAGGCCAAGATTGCCCAGAGCAAACATGTGCTTTCGCGTTCCATGACTTCGGCCGAAGGTTATCGGCCCGAGGTCGAGATCGATCATATCTCGGATATTCAGCGTGGCGATGTCTTCATGTTGTGTACCGATGGCGTGTTCGAGAATATGGATGACGAGGCACTCTGCAACCTCCTGACCGATCCGAATATTGCCGATGTGCAGCGAGTACAAAGCATCCTGCACGAATGTCTGGAGAATCACGATAACCACACAGCGATAGTGATTCGCGTGCAGGATGTGCTCAATACCTCCGACGAGAAAAGCAGCAATTCCGTGTTGGCTCCAGGTACTGTGCTGAAGTCCAAGAACTATACCTACCACATCGAGAAGGTCTTGGGCAAAGGTGCATTCGGCATTACCTATCTGGTGAATACCGCCGTGTCGATGCAAGGCCAGTTAGGCACGATCCATACGGGTGTACAAGTGGCATTGAAGGAGTTCTACATGCCTGGAGAGATGAAACGCGAGGGCGGAGAACTGATCACCATTTCGCCCAAAGTCAAAACCTATGCAGAGAAATTCCGTCGTGAGGCTTCGAAGTTAGCTATGCTTTCGCACCCAAACATTGTGCGAGTGTTGGAGGTATTCGAGGCCAATAACACCATCTACTATTCGATGGAATATCTTTCGGGCGGTAGCTTGAATGACTATGTGGTTCAAAGGGGAAGCTTGCCCGAGCAGGAGGCAATCGGTTATATCCGACAGGTCGGTTCGGCATTGCTCTACTTGCATACCAACAAGATGCTGCATCTGGACATCAAGCCCTCCAACATCATGCTCTCGCAGATGAGTGGTATGCTCAAACTGATTGACTTTGGACTTTCGAAACAATATACCAGCAACGACTCGCTCGACGAAACCAGTACCAACCTCGGTGTGGGTACTACTGGTTATGCCCCTCTGGAACAGGCCGATCAAAAGGGAGAACGAGAGTTCGCTCCAACCCTCGATGTCTATGCCCTGGGAGCAACCTACTATAAGCTACTGACCGGACAAACGCCAGCCAGCGCTATCTCGGTACTGAACCGAGGCCTGAACACCTTGCCGTTGGTCAAAAGGAAAGTCAGTCAGCAGAGTATTTTGGCTATTAAGGCAGCCATGGAGCCTCTCCAAGCCAACCGATGTCAGTCGGTCGAGGTCTTTCTCAGTATGCTGCCTCGCGTAGACGATGAGACTGTCTTTGCCCCGAAGAAGAAACACCGTATGCGCTATTGGGTGCTTTTGTTGACTTTAATTTCAGTAATTGGTATTGGCTTTGACCGATGGAGATCTTGCCAAGAGTTGGTCGAAGAGGAGATGGTGAACATGGAGAGTGTGGTGGTCAGCAACTTCGATATGCCAATGGTTAGTGTGGAAGGTGGTTCTTTCTTGATGGGATGCGACGATGCCGACAATCCTGATGTCGATCCTGATGAATCGCCCGTACGCTTTGTCACAGTTTCGTCATTCTATATGGGCAAATATGAGGTAACTCAAGGCCTATGGCGTGCTGTCATGGAGGGAGGTGACGCACACATGAGTAAAAATGATCACTATCCGGTAGTGAATGTCGGATGGAAGGAGATTCAGACTTTCATTAAACGACTCAATAAAAAAACAGGTCGTCACTTCCGTCTGCCAACCGAGGCAGAATGGGAATTTGCTGCCCGAGGCGGAACCCTCAGTCAGAAATACATCTATAGTGGTGCGTCGGAACTGGACGAGGTGGCTTGGTTTGGTGGTAATAGTGGAGACCGAATCCATCCAGTTGGCCGCCTGAAACCAAATGAATTGGGAATCTATGATCTAAGTGGCAACGTATGGGAAATGTGTTCTGATTGGTATGGCACTTATGCTGGCGATAGTTTGCTGAATCCTACTGGCTGCGAGCAGGGCTTCTATCATGTGATTCGTGGCGGTGACTGGAACTGTTCGCGCTACTCCTGCCGAGTCTCTTGCCGCCAGGATAATTCCTTGCAGAGTATCGGTTCGCACATCGGCCTCCGTCTGGTGGAAACCAAGTAAGATTATTCGAAGAAGAATAGGAGAGAGACGCTCTTGTTGCGAGCTTTCGAAATGGCGTCAGTATAGGGCATGAGGGTAGCATCCTTCAGGCCCTTTCTTTTGTGGTCGAGCATATCGAGCAGACCCAGATTGAATCGCAGTTCTGGGCAGAATTTGAAGAATGGCAGATAGCCGTCGCAACCCAGGGCAACGTGCAGCCCCAAGTCGATGGGTTTGAAGAGGATAGGTTGCTCCTTCTCGTGCGCCAGATCGTAGTCAATCTGAGCACCCAGCAGCAGGTATGGACGGTAATTGTTCAGTCGATGGGTGGCAACCTTTAGACTGATTGGCAACGAGAGATAGTTGGATTTGAGCGTCTGGTTGCGAGTTTCGCCCGTCACATAGTCACGGAACTTGACATCGCGACTCATGAAGTGCAGCGAGGGAGTGCATCGCACATTGAGATTCTCGGTCAGAGCAATGTCTCCCATCAATCCGACGCAGAAGGCAGGGTTGAGCGTCGGACATTCTGCTGCCCAGGAGTTCGCCCCGCTATGGCTGAAGGTGGCATCGGCCAGATCTATGCCTAACAGGAATCCGTAGTGCACTCTGCGCTGGTCGATATAGGGAATGTTCTTCAATGCCTGACGTTGAGCAAACAACGGCAGACATGCCAGCAGCGTGAAGCATAAGACTACGATTTTCCTTTTCATACAACATAATAACGTCAGTTCTTAGGATTTATTATATTCAAGGGCGAAAAGCCAGTCAACAGACAATTTATTAAATTCTATTTTATAAAAGTTGAATTATTTGTAAAATGTGATTTAATAAAAAGCTCTAAATGAAATGTGAGAGACGATTGCTTATTAGCAACCCTGATGGATTTATTTATAAACTCAGAGAAGAGGAGAAGATAGGAAGATCTGTACTAACAATTCTCTTCAATTCTTCAAATTTTCCTGAGAAAAATTAAAAGTTGATTATAGCGGTATAAATGTGCCACTTGTATCGGTTTGAAATGTGCCAGCAAAAACACTTTCAAATGTGCCACCTGTAACTATTTCAAATGTGCCACCCGATTGAGCTGTTTTTCGAGGGCGAATATAGTGACTATTTT
>JAZQOK010000018.1:0-105729 GCA_045627865.1 Bacteroidales bacterium | reverse complement strand
ACCGCGAATGCCGTGATGATGAAGGTGATTATCGCGTTGATGACCGCACCGAGGCCGAAGCCCGCAGGCGCCCAGTCAGCAAAGGTGCTGTTCGGAATGAGCAGACCAAGCAGCGGGGTGAGCAGGTTCTCCACGATGGAGGTCACTATCGCGGTGAATGCAGAGCCGACGACAACGCCGACTGCCATGTCCAGAACGTTGCCTCTCATGGCAAACGCTTTGAACTCCTGAAGGAATTTTTTCATGTGTTTCTCTCCTTTATGTAATTTTTTAGTTTTCAGTTTTCAGTTTTCAGTTTTCAGACCCTTGCCCCGAACACTGCACCTTGTAAATTGAAAACTTATTTCTTTTTTATCTTTATTATCATTGCCGTTAACATCTTGCTTACTTCGTTTAACAGTTCGAATATCTCCTCTGCTTCGCCGTCTGTCAGATATTTCTGCCTGACGCATATCTCCAGTTGAGTTTCCAGCTCCATGCAGGAGCCATGTGCTATTGAAAGGAAGCTTCTGAATTCATTTTCAGTATACCGTCCATGCCCTTCTGCTATATTAGACGGTATCGATACCGCTGCACGCCGCATTTAGCTTGATAAACCATGAATTTCTTCTTTCGGCAGTTTTTTTGATATACTGTAAACCTTGTCTGTCAAATCCATAGATTTCTGCCAGACGATCAGATCCCTGCAGCTTTTCCAAGCCATCTGAGCACCCCTTGCTGAAAACTGAAAGCTGAAATCTTTGCTGAACAATATTGTTTTCTATTCATTCCTGAGCATTTCTCTCCGACTCCGCAGCGTGTCCGACACGCACCGCACCGTCTGAAAACTCAAAACTGAAAACTCAAAACTCAAAACTGAAAACTATTAAATGATATTCGTAATTGCAGACGATATAACCGGAGCCGCCGAGATTGCAGGCTTGGGCTATGCCAATGGACTCACGACAACTTTGTTGACGCGAGTGCCCGATTCTCTGCCTAAGTCGCAGCTGGTGGTGTTGGCTACCGACACCCGATCGATGTCGGAGGTGCAGGCCATAGCCGAAACTCAGAATATCTGCCGCAAACTGCAGACAACTTTCGCTACCGCCTCCGAGCGACTGATTCTCTTCAAGAAGGTGGATTCCGCCCTTCGTGGCTATGTGGTGGGAGAATTGCAGACGTTGCTCGAAAATACCGCCTATCAGCAGGTACTCTATCTTCCGGCCAATCCAAGCAAGGGTCGCACCATCCGTGGTGGCTGTTACTATATCGACAATGAACCGATCGATCAGACCAAGTTCGCGCTCGACCCCGAGTTCCCTGCCCATACAGCCAGTATCTGCCTGCGTCTGCAGATTACTCCGATGAGCCGTATCCGTGTGTGCGATGCCATCTGCCAGGAGGATATCCGTCAGGCGGTTCGTCAGGCGATGCAGGGACCAGACCTGACCTTGTTGGCGGGTGCTGCCGATCTGTTTGCCGGACTGCTCGAATATCTTGGACATGTCCAGTCATCGGACAAAGAGTTCGCAGGTATGAGCCGTACTGCTGTTCCGCTGATCGTCTGCGGTTCTACCCAAAGCACCGACCTCTCGTCCCGTCCCTACATCCGCAAACGTGAGATCCCTATCAACTCGATGCCTCGCGATGTGTTCGATGGCAATCAGGGTGGAGCCTATTGGCTGGCTACCATCCAGGTCCGACACCTCTCGCGTGCTGCCATCCAGCCTGCCCGCAATGGCCTGATTCTGAATATTCCATACGAAAGCAGTTGTTCTCCAGCTTCAGCCTTACGCCTGCGTACAGAGATGTCGTCGGTCGTTCTGTCGTTGGTCGAAAAAATGCTTCCTTCAGAACTGATCATCGAGGGTGGTGCTACCGCTTTTGCCGTCATGCAGCGTCTCTGCTGGACTGACTTCGAGATCACAGATCAGATTGCTCCTGGCGTGGTCCGTATGCGTTCCGTCCAATCTCCTTCCATTCATGTAATCTTCAAACCGGGTAGTTATCCTTGGGGCGACAGATTGTTTGATTGGTAGACCGATAAACGATGCACGATAACCGATGCACGATGCACGATTCACGATGCACGATAACCGATGCACGATGCACGATGCACGATGCACGATGCACGATGTTCGCTAATCGCTAATCGATAATCGTTAATCCCGAATCTTGAATCCCGAATCTTGAATCCCGAAACGAAATAACTCTCTCTTATGAACAAACTCACATGGGGCATCACATTCGCCCTGCTTTCTCTCTCGACAGTTCTGCCCGCACAACGTGTGCAGAAGTTAGGCCGTGGTGTTGTAGCCAGCAAGTCTTCGTCAGGAATCATGATCTCCTGGCGTCGATTGATTCAGGATCCTGAAGATGCTACCTACAATATTTATGTGGCCAAGGATGGAGCCAGTTACAGCAAACTCAACTCCACCCCAGTTTCGTTAACCAACTACACAGCGACAACCTCCCAAGTGCCAGAGGGCGCCTCTATCTATGTAACCTTGATCGATGATCAGGGGCAGGAGGGTGCGTCGTCTGTCCCCTTTGTGTTTCACAACTATGCCTTGTCAAAGTCTGCTTCGGAGAAGGTCAATCTCTCCAATGCCTTCGTTGCAGTCAACTTCAAGCAGGCAGGTTCTCCAATCTATGACCACGATGGATTGACTTTCGTCACCAAGTTCTGTTGGCCGGTCGATCTGGATGGCGATGGAGAGATGGAGTATGTCGTGAATCGTGTCTATACAGCCAAAGACCAGAACGGTTGCTATGGTTGGGGCGACGATAAGTTAGGTGGTGACTGCCTCGAAGCTTACAATCGTCAGGGCAAGCATCTTTGGACCGTCAATCTCGGTATCCATTACTATTCCTTCGGCGGACAGAACGATGGTCTGACTGTTGGTGACTTCGATGGCGATGGCAAGGGTGAGGTTATCATCCAGTTGGCGGAGGGTGCCCGTTTCTGGGATGCCCAGAAGAAAGACTTCGGCCCATACCTTTACTATAATGGGGAGCAGATGTCAGCCTCAGGTACCGGCATGGTGACAGTTTCGAGCGATGGAAGCAATCCTGACATCGATGGCGACGGCATCACCAACTACACCTGGTACGACAAGGGAAAGAATCCACAATGGTATTTTGTGGTGATCGATGGTCTGACGGGTCAGCAGAAGGATATCTGCGCCATGACCCTGCCCAAGGATAAGGATATGACCTATACCCGAACAAATAAGTCGGCTTTCATGAAGGATGAGTATTCCTATCCGTCGCCTGCCATGGGTACAGCCTATCTGGATGGTGTGAATCAGAGTGCCGTGGCCCAGTTCCAATGTCGTACGAGCGATGGCAATCACCACTATTTCACCTATGCCTATGGTTACGAGAACGGAACCTTCAAGGAGAAGTGGATCTTCAAGTTCCACGACTATTCGAACCTGAGCGAGTTCCACCATATCCGTATCGGAGATGTGGATGGCGATGGCAAGGATGAGGTAATGAACGGCCAATGTGCCGTCGATCACGATGGCAAGCTGCTCTGGACTTCGGGAATCTCACACGGAGACCGTTTCCGTATGTCGGATATCGATCCCGATCGTCCGGGTCAGGAGATCTTCGCTATCCAGCAGAATGCGCCCGACATGTTGGGCCAGATCCTGTACGATGCTTCGACTGGCAAACCGATCAAGAAGTGGTATCTCTCGGCTGTAGGCGACGTGGGCCGTGGCGAGTGTATGGATGTCGATCCTGCGCACAAGGGCTACGAGATGTGGTCAACCATGCCGAATATCTATAATGCCAAAGGTGATCAGATTGGAACCGAAAAGCCTTATCCATACGAAGGCATCTGGTGGGATGGCGACCTCGGACGTGAGAGCGTCATGACCTCCGGTTCGGGCAACAACTGCCCAGTCATCATCGCCAAGTACAATAAGACGGCCACCTGGTCTCGTATCTTCTCCATCTCGAGCGAAAGCAGCTGGACTCTGGCTGCCGAGAATGCCGTTCGTGCTATGTTCTGGGGCGATATCTATGGCGATTGGCGCGAGGAACTGATCCTCAAGCAGATCATCAATGGCGAGGAGTGCGGCTTTGTCGGTCTGACCACAGGCATTACCTCTTCCGACAAGAAGATCTACTGTCTGTTGCAGGATCCTAACTACTTCGGACAGATCACCAACCGAGGTTATTATCAGTCCCCCAATACCAGCTTCTATTTGGGCTATGACATGCCTCGTCCACCGTTGCCACCATTCATCCAGACAGCGGCCGATAATGCGGTGTACGGACTCACAGAGGGCTCTGCAACGGTCTCTCTGCCTGCCGACAAGAGGAATGTCTATGTGATGCCAGTCAAGGGGCAGATCTTGTCCCTGAATGGAGACTTGTCGGCCAATACCACCTTGTGGAAGAGCCAACCGGGAACTGCTGTCCTGAATCCATCGAGCCGTGTCGCCGGTAAGACAATCATCTCCGAGGGAACGCTTCAGGTGGATGGCACTTTGACCGGCGTTGTGGATCTGCGTGCCCGTGGTACTTTGTCCGGTTCGGGTCAGGTGGCTGCCATTACTTTCGAGGGTGCTTTGAACTACGAAGGTGGTCGTATCCGTCCATTGGATACATTACGGGTCAATGGCAGCCTGTCGCTCAATCAGGAGAATTACATCGAAATCAATCTGGACCGAAAGAGTCTGCTCTCTGTCCAAGGAGATTTGTCGGTCTCGAAGACCACCTGCTTCACCATCGAGGGAGATGAAGCCCAAGCCGGAACTTATCCGCTCATCAGCTATACAGGCTCCTTCTCGGGCTCATTGGATCTCTTTAAGGTACGCGGCCTGACGGGTATCAGCTACGATATTGTTAATGAAGATCATAGGATTCAGCTTCGCATCAACGGACAACGCTCGGCTACCAACGATGTTGTCTGGACGGGTGCTGAGGGCGGTACTTGGGACTATAAACTTCAGAACTGGATGCATGGAGAGGAGTCAACCGCTTTCGTTACCTCCGATTCTGTCCTGTTCGATGACCGTGGTGCTGTGACTACCGTTACAATCCCTGAACTGATGCCTGTGGGTCGTGTCGAGGTCAATAGTACCAAGGATTATACCTTCCAGGGTGCAGGTGGATTGTCGGGTACAGGTTCTTTGGTCAAGAATGGTACGGGCAGACTGATACTGAATGCCACCAAGAGCGATTATACGGGAGCAACCATCATCAACGAGGGTACGGTTGTTGTCAAGGATCTGGCCGATGGCGGTCTGCCTTCATGTCTGGGTGCTGCTGCTTCGACCGCAACTAACCTCCAGATGGGCAAGGCTACTTTGGCCGTCAACAACAGTAATGCGGCTACCAATCGTGGCATGACCCTGAACGATACCGCTACCATTCAGATCTCTTCGGGCACAACGGCACTGAAGGGAATCATTACTGGTAAGGGCCTGTTGCACAAGACGGGTACCGGACAGCTGAATATCACTTACGATGGTGCCAATACTTGGGCTGGAACCATCCTGCAGGCAGGAACATTGGCCATGGGTAGTTGGAGAACAACCTTCGGCAAAGAGGGCTCTACCATCCACGTCACGGGCAATTCTACTATTGTTATGTTCGACGCCAACTCGACCTCGACCATTCCAAACTTCGGAAATGTTCTGGAAATCGATTCTGCCAAGACCTGTACCTTCAAAGCCGGTAGCCGTTGTACGATCAAGGGATCGTTGAAGGGTAAGGGTATCTATAAGATCTCCTTCCCATACGTGCGAGGCGATGTCTATACCAACACTTCCGCCTTCGAGGGAACCTATCAGGTTACTACTGCCAATTGCCGTTTTGTGCAGGCGATGGATCTCTCGAAGGCTGTGCTGCAATTGGACAAGGATGCTTATGCTTCGGGCATGAAAGCGGGTTCTGGTACTGCCAGTTCTTATACGCACAAGGTGGGTTCATTGACCGGTTCCGGAACGATTGGTACCAGCGTCTGGAATGTCGGTTATCGGAACGAGGATTTTATCTTTGGCGGCGTTGTTGAGACGGGCGCTACCCTCAATAAATATGGTACAGGTACGATGACTTTGACTGGAGAGGCAGTTGGTCCGGTGCATGTCTATAGCGGATCGTTGGCAAGCACAGACAAGAAGAGCGCTTCGATCAGTAATCTGACCATCCATGCCGGTGCAGTCCTCTCTGTCGGCTATTCCTCAGCAGGAACAGTTTGTGATCAAATCAAGGCATCGCGCGTTACCATGACTTCGCCTGTCCTGCGTTTGGTGAGTAGAGATGGTTCTACAATAGCACCTGGCTCTATCCTCCAGATTTTCTCAGGTGCTACGGGCATAGTGCTTTCAGGTACCTTTACGGTCGAGCCTGCCATTCCTTGCGAAGGCTATGCTTGGGATACTTCGACTCTCTGTCAGGATGGATGCCTGCGACTTACGGCAGTCGATGGAATAGAGACTCTTGTCGATGATGATCGCCGAGATGCTGAATTGTACGATCTGCAGGGACGCAAACTACTTCAACCTATTGGTGGTATTCATATTCGAAATGGCAAGTTGGTAAAATAACAAAAACAGCCCAGTTACAGATTTGCAACTGGGCTGTTTATATTTGTGTCTTGTCCTCTTATTTGCTGGTAACGATTACCCAACCAGGATTCTCGGTCAGGATCCAGGAAGTAGAACCGGAAGTCGGTGTGTCGGTGCTGTTGCCGACCAGACAGAATTGACCGCCAGAGTAGTCGAACACAGGTGCAGAAACTGCGTTGGGTCCGGCAGCCATCAGACAACCGCCACGCAAGTAGAGTGATGCGCCCTGAACGGCATCTTTGGCTGCAAAACTGCGAACCCAACCGCCTGAGATGACTATCTCCTCTTTGGCATGAAGACCATCTTTGGCAGCCTCTTCGATTTCGACCATTGCGCCTCCGTGAATGTGGATGCGGTCGTCGCTGGCAATAGCATGACCGCAGTTGCCCTTTACTTTCAGGACTCCGTTGCCGGTAATGATCATCTTGCCTTCGCTGAAGATGGCTCCCTTGTCGTCTTCGCCAACCACGGTATCGCTATATTGTGTTGCATCGGCGATATAGTTGTTGCCTTTCAGACAGATAAACACACGCTTCTTTTCGAGCGACTTCTGCACGTTGATGACCGAACCTTTGTCGTTCGTGAGCTGAGCATCATCGAGGGTAATCATGAACTTCTTGTTGCTGTAGATGCGGATTGAGGCATGCTCGGATTGTCCTCTTAAAACATAGTTTACACGCGCGCGACCATCGGCTTCACCCGTTTCCGTTACGTTCTCGTTTCGGACAATGAGGTGTGCCCCATGAGCCTCCATCTTTACCGCCTTGGCTGTGCCTTGTTTCTTCTCGTCTGGGTATTTCCAGGTTACGGTATCGTTGGTAAAGGTGATTTCGATGTCTCGAATCTCCTCGTCGGGCATAATCCAGTTCTGGATGTAGTCGTCGTAATAGGCCTGGGCTGTGTCCGATGGAACGTCGGCTTCGGTCATGGTTGGGGTGCCTTGTCCGAGTTGCTCCATCCAGATGGAATCGGCCATGGTGCGGGTAATTACAACTGGATCTGGTCCTTGGTCGATGTAGGGCTTGTCGTCATCGTTGCAGGCGGTTAATGTCAGCGTCAGGGTTAATGCCAACGCCCATGATAATTTAGAAGTCATAGCTGTAACTGAAAGTGATTAAATGGCCTTTGTCTTCGTCTTTGGTTGTCTTGTCCTTGAAACGATAGGCGAGGCCCAATGAATTCTTTTTGTTGATTTTATAGTCTGTGCCGAGGGTGTATCGCATCTGGTCGAGTTCGAATCCCTTCTCCAGATCGTTGAGTGCCTCGATGTTGGCGAAAGGAACCCACGGACATTTCTTCTTGATGATATACTTGGCCTGGATGCGTGAACGGAGCAGGTGTTCTGCCTCGCCACCATACACTTTGTCGTCATCGCGTTTGTTCTTCGTCAGGTTCATGCACTTGGCATGCTGTTCGGTTTCGTAAGTAAACTGATATCGTTCGCGGAGCGAGAAATCCCAATGCTTGTTGGGCTTCCAACTGGCGTTGACCGAGGCATAGGCCCTGTGTCGTGGCGACCAGATACTTTCCACCTCCTTCAGGTTGCCTTTGTCCGAAAGATAGGAGTGCGATGGTTTGTAACGATCGATCAGGATATAACCGGCATCTGCCTTGAGCCACTTGAGTATCTTATAATCTATGCCAGCGCCGATACTCCAGCGCTCCATTTGGCTTACTGCATCTTGTGTGCGGACTTCTGCCTCGACCGAAGCCTCCAGTCCTTTGACGATCTTCTTCGATGCCGAAACCTCGATGCCTACGCCAGTATCCTCTGCGAGGAGAAAGGAAAAGGGAGAAAGGAAAAGGGAGAAGGATAGAATGAAAAATAATTTTTTCATAATCGTTGATTTGTTGACATGTACAGTTGAACGCGGAAATTTATATCTGCTTTATCCGCGTAATCTGCGTGCCAAAAATAAGTCGTTATATTAAGATGGAATCTTGGTCATCTCGTCAACCGTGTTCTCCTCATTGTCATCCAGGGGTTCGTAATAAACCTTGAGGAGTGCCATATCCTTGAGGAAATTGACTGTGCCGACATCCACGCGAAGAATTTTGACGCCCAAACGAGCTTCAAGATCTGCAATCATTTCTGCCTTCTTCGAAGGGAGAATCAGATCGATACGGTCATATTTGACATACTTGCAGGCATTGTGCTTGAAACGACGTGTCTGCTCGCCCAATAGGCAAGAGCAGAAGAAGAGACTGTCAACTGCCACCAGGTTTACCCAATCGTGTACCAACGCATTGATTACACTCATAGAGATAATCACGAAGAGATAGGTCATCTCTCGTACTGGCATCGATTCGGTACGATAACGGATGATGCCGAAGATGGCAAACAGACCGAGAGCGAATCCGATTTTGATCTTGACTGAACCCAACAGATAGAGCATCAGGAAGATGGAGATGCTGATCAAGGCAAAGGTGAAATAGTAGTCGGCACGGCGGCTGCGACGGAAATAGAGCAAATGAATAATACCGATTGCGAATATCAGATTGAACCCGAAGTGTAGAAGCAGATCCCACAGTCCGGTAAACTCAAATACAGGCTCGTCGCCTCCCATCAGGGCATCAGCCTCGTCTGCCACTTTGGCAGCGAAAGAAATTAGATCAAAAATCATAATATATTAAAATGTTAAATGTTCGTATTTTGTACTCACGATAAAAGTTCGGCTTTGCCTCACGTTAAAAGCCTTTGGCGTTAAATAGTAAACTGTTAAATGTTTGGGTTATTTAACATGCAATATTTAACATGTTATATTTAACGTGAACGAAGTGAACTTTTAACCTCGCATAGCGATAATTATCGTGAACGAAGTGAACTTTTAACTTCGCATAGCGATATTTATCGTGAACGAAGTGAATCTATCCGATGTATCTTCTCCTTGAAATTGTTTTGTCGGAGAGCCGGATTGGTCAATGCGCATCCGATGCAGTATTTACTGAATCCACCTTGGTGGATGTGCATGCGGAGCAGGAGATTATACATCGGCGAATAGGTTGCACCATCGCGTTTGAGCTCGATGATAACCAAATGGCCGATGTCTGCATCGCGTCCGGTTTCGTAATTGTGGAAATGCACACCCAGATCGATGGTTAATCGTTCGGAGAACCCACGGTTTACGAGGGTAATTCGTTCGAACCGATTCTCGACATGCTTGCGGAGCTCGTCCATCTTGAACCAGGACTTTTCGGCCACAAAATCAACGCAATCCGCGAGCGACATGCAATCCATCAGGGGAACCTCGATGCGTTTCTTCTTGGTGCGTCCGTGGTTGTTTTTGTTCTTGATTTCGAGGAAGGTGTTCTGGGTGTCCAGATATTGTCGGATTCGTATCTTCTGACGGACTTTTCGACCCACTTGATGTAGATTGTACATCCTGTGATCGGCCGTGTCCAGATAGATGGTGTGGTAAGAGGCGGTACGTTTTCCGTCGGTGGATTGCACAAAATATTCTGGCGCCGCAATGTGTAGAAGCGGAGCTAATTGAGCAAGCGGGATGACGTATTTGGTATCGATACGGTTCATCAATTTGACCTTCTTCATCTGATCGAGCCCGATAGGCCCGAACGATTCCAGTTCAGTCTTGATGGCCTGTAGGGCTGCCTCTCTGTTCGCGTTTAACATTCGATAGGTTGGATGTGTGTTTATTATATTATAAGGTATAACGGAATTGTTACAAAAAAATTGCATGGTGCGTAAAATATTTTATTATTGTATATTTTTTGCTGAATTCAATCCTGGTTGATTTCTTGCTTTCATGCCCTCGTTTATGGGATAAAATGACGAGGTTTGTTGTGCAATTGCGCTCAAATTGGGGGTCTCTATCTATTCGAAATGAACCAAAAGACACAAAATAAGAGGAAATTTTAATTTTTTTATGATTTTTTGATGGCATATAAATTTTTTTCTTTATATTTGCACCGTAAACCCGAATGCAATTATTATTATATATTCATTATAATCCATGAATAAGAAAAATTCATTTAAGTTGATTGCCGGTCTCTTTGCAGTTGCAACATTGGCCGCATGTTCCGGACAAAAGGAGCAGTCTGCTCCGACCGTCATCGTACCAAGTGTAAGTAACGACTCCATTGAAGCTTGTGAAGAATTGACTGACTCAATCGTTGAGCGTTTGTTCTGGTCTTTGCCTACTTTCAAGGGCGAGGAGAATGAGAAGAAGGAGAACCTTTGCTCATTCGATGCTGCTGCATTGATTCGTGAGTCAAAGGATTTGATGGACGTTGAGTCACCTCTCCGTACCGCTTATTTCGCATCAAGTATCTTTGGTGAGATTTGTGATCGTGACGTAACCACCGTTGACTCCGTTAAGATCTACAACTCTAACGATTCTACTTTCGCTAAGGTATATGCCAGCTACTGCTACGTTGGCTATTCTAACTCTCGTGAGTATTCACACATCGTAACCACTTTGAGTTTGATCCCTTCAGGCGGTCATTGGCTTATTGATGACTTCGCTGTAGGTAGGGACCGTTTCAAGTCTGAAATCAAGGACTTCATCCGCGATCAGCGTCTTTGCTTCCGCTCACTAGAGTGGCGCCGTTGGTTCGAGAAGGAGCGTTTCGAGGGTAACTACCCACGCTATAAAGTTAAGGAGCGTGATGCTTCTCGTCGTATGTTGAGCGATATCGATGCATACTTGGAGAAGTACCCAGATAACATCACTGTTGCAGGTGAGAAGGAGCCAACCTTCGTTATCGAGTCTTCGCCTGAAATTCAGAGACGTCTCATTGCTTCTGGTTTGAACGAGAAGCGTGTTCGTGCTCTCTTCAATGCTATTCCTGGCCGCACTTGCAAGGATGCTGCTTGTAACCTTCCAAACGTAGAGAAGGCATTCTCAAAGCAGCTTCACGCTTTGCTGACCCACGCATTTGCAGTTCCTATTGATGCTTTCGGCCGTGAGATGCGTCATGAGAAGCTCAACTACCTCGTCAACAATCCTGAGGATGATCTCGTTTTCATCAGCAGCGCACACGTTATTCCTATTACTGATGATTATGTATCAGTATATTTGAACGTAGCCAATGTCAAGGGCTTTGATATCTCTAAGTCAAGCATGAATATGCAGCTCATCCGTGAGAATGGCGAGTGGGAGTTGGCTGACTTCGGTCGTTCAATGTCTTTGATCGAATACATTCTTACCCAGCGTAAGTATTTCCGCAGCGACGAATGGAAGAACCTTATTCAGCGTCAGCTTTACCTCGCTGCTAACGAGGAGGATGATTCTCACCGCAAGCCTTGGGTTGCTGCTATTGAGAAGAACGTAAATGCTGTTGAGGAGTATTTCGTTAAGTACCCAGACAAATAAATTCAAAATCATCAAAAAATATAAGCACACCGTTCTGGTGTGCTTTTTTGTTATATTAGGAGTCCTGATTTGCGAATTTGCAAGTGTCTTTACATCAAAAATAGTTTATCTTTGCGGTATCAAATCCCACATTAATTAATTTATTATTATGAAAAAGTATTTTGTTATGGCCATGATGGCCTTTGCCGCATTTTCCTTTACAGGTTGCGACAGCGATGATGATTCAGGCGATGTAAAGTCTGCAATTGAGCAGGTATTGGGTGTTGTCGATGCCGTTGTTAAACAGGGATCCATTCCTGCTGTAACCGACCAGGTACAAGGTCTCACAAACCATGTGACCAAGACCGAAACATCGACCAGTATTATTGTTACCAGTCCTGTTGAATTAAGCAAATTCTTTATTGCTGTAGCTGGCGTCGATGGTTATTTGGAGTGTCCGGCACAAGCTCTCAGTAATAATGCGTCGGCTGTACGTGGTGCAAATTCTACCTATTCTTACGTTGTCGTTGTTGCCGTTGGCGATGGAGTTTCTGAGACCGTGAAGATTACCGTTAATGCTGAGACTGTCGATGGTACGGTTGTTTCGGTCATTAAGGATGTTGAGATATTGAATTCAGACTCGGGTAACGTTGGTGGCGATGCCGCCTCGCTTGCCGGTGTGTGGTTGATGAAGAGTGAGGACTATACCACCATACTCACCCTGACCGATAAGACCTATTCGATCATGGAGGATTGGGATAGTGTTGCGTATGAAGCAGGTACTTATGTCCTTGAGGGCGACATCGTCTATATGACTCCAGTTGCGACATCTTCTGATAAGAATCAGATTGAGCCACATAAGGCCAAAATCGAGGTGTATCGTAATAATCAGGCTCTTGTCATTATTCCAATCTATACATACCAGGATAACCAGGGCAATCTGGTGGAGGTTTACGAGGATCATGGCATGATGGTTTTCTATAAGAAGGATGCTAAGATCGAAATGAATTCAAAGGATGTTCAGGGAACCTGGTTGTGGTTTATGGACCGGAATGATGGTCAGTATGATGTTCGTACGGCCATGATCTTCGATGGTGACAACTTCGATTTTATTATTCCTTCATGGGGGCAGCGTATGAAGGGTACATTTACCTGCGAGAATGGTTATATTAATTTCCATGTAACCAAGTATCTCGTCAATGAAGCACGTCCTTGTGGCATCGATGATTATAAGAATGGTTACGAGGAACCTTCACCCAATAGTTGGAATTCAGAGCCTCCATTTGGCAAAGATTTCACTCGTCTGTTCCTTCCTTTGGGTGATTTCGCCTTCTCGAATGTTGCCAATCTGCCTTGTCGTTTGACCAAGCAATAATTACATAACCACTTAAACATATATATAGAAAGAGAGGTGTGCCGTACGGGTACACCTCTTGTTTTTTTGTCTGGTTGTCTCTTGTTCTCTGGATTAATCTTGGTTCTGGGTTATATCCTGTTCTCCGGATTATCCTTGTTCTCTTCTCTTGTGTTCCGCAGGTGTTGCTCCTGTTTGTTTCTTGAAGTTGCGATAGA
Organism: Bacteroidales bacterium; assembly: GCA_045627865.1. Lineage (GTDB taxonomy): Bacteria > Bacteroidota > Bacteroidia > Bacteroidales > UBA3663 > Liminaster. The sequence continues at coordinate 92,276 of JAZQOK010000018.1, read as the reverse complement.
ATGAACTTTCGGAGGTGTATCCAGACATTAGTGCAACTTCTGACAAGGGGCAGGAAGGATCTTTGTCGATGAGCTTCTGTGCATGTTCGATGCGCATCTTGTTGATCAGGTCCGAAAAGTTTGTGTTCAGGTCATTCTTGATGGCCAGATAGATATAGTTTCGGTTTGTCGCCAAAACTCGTGCCAGGTCTGTAATCTTCAGGTCGGTCTGCAGATACAGCTGTTCTTCGTTCAGGATTTTGATAAGACGAACTGATAATTCTGATTCGATCTTTTCGGTGGAAAGCTCTTCTATAGGTGCGTTCTTCTGTTCGTCCTCGAATATTCTTGCTGTGAATGTCCGTCGGTAGGCATCGTATCCTATCGCAAACAGCAACGATGAAAAAGCAAGCGAAGGGATGGCCAACAGGATGTTGTCGACAAAAAATGATTTTCCCAGTACGTTTAGGATGACGGCTCCGACCGACGTTATTACCATGCTGATTTGGAGGGTCATGATCACATTCATATTTCGCCCCTCGCGGTTAGAATAGAACTCCTTGAGCCTTTGGTCGAACTGTCTGATCATCCTGTAGCAAAGCAATATCGTTATCAGCACCATGGCGGCAAAGCAGAATCTTGCCAGAGCATGATTCACATACAGCCAATGATAGGTTATGGAATCTGCCATCGCACGTTCTTCGTGGTATAGGTATTCTGCTATGAAGGCATCCACGCTCTCTTTGTTTTCGAAACTGTAGGCCAGCAGATTGCTGATGCCAATTAATGCCGCTGGCAGAAGAACCAACAGACATCTTTTGATCTCTAACCGGTTGGTTGTGATGTATCGGACATAGAGATAGTAGATCGGATATACCGCCAGATTAGCCATGGAATAGAGCGTGTCGGTTACGGGCAGAATCCCATAGGCTTTGCTGAAATAGCAATAGTGTCCGAAGTAGAGGAGCGTGGCTGTAATCATAAACCAGCACATCAGTCTCTTCTCCTTCGGGCCTTTACGATATTCCAACAAGAAAATGCATGCCCAGAACAGGCATGCAAATGTTGGTAGTGTTATAATCAGATTGGTAAACAGCATTGGGTCTGTAACCATTAAGCTATTACTTGAGGCTCAGAGTAACTACGCTATGAGCAGGGATGGTAACGAGTAGTGTGCCGTCCTTCTTGATCTTGAAGTCGTTGAACGCGGTAGTAGCGACCTGCTGCTTGCCGAAGTCGTTGTAGGCATGAACATCCTTGGCGGTAAGGATCTCGCCCGAAATGTTCTTTACCTTCTGACCATCGATGTTGACAGCCACAACGTGGGTCTTGGCTACGTCGAGGTTCGACAGAGAGAGGCTGATGACACCCTCCTTGATCGAAGCAGACTGAGAAACAACAGGAACCTGCTCCTTCTCGTTCACCTGAATCTTCTCGCAAGTAAGTTCGCCTGGTACGAACTTGCCCTCCTTGTGAGCCTTGTACATCTTGAAGACGTAGTAGGTAGGAGTCATGATGCAATGGTCCTTAGGGTTCTTTTCGTTGGTCAGAACCATGCTCTGCAGTACGTTAACCACCTGAGCGATATTTGCCATCTTCACGCGGTCGGTGTACTTGTGGAAGATATCGAGCGACGAAGCTGCGATGACAGCATCACGCATGGTGCTTTGCTGGTAGAGCCAGCCTGGGTTGGTGCCTGGTTCGACGTTAAACCAGGTTCCCCATTCGTCGAACATGATAGCTACTCGCTTCTGTGGATCGTATTTGTCCATCACCTTCATGTGAGCCTTCAGAACATCTTCCAACTCGAGTGACTTCGAAACGATTTCGTAGTACTCCTGATCCGAGAACTTCAGGGCTGAACCCTTCTTGCCCATAGGAATACCTGTGATAGGATCATCCTCCGAACCCCAATCTCGTACAGCATAGAAGTGAACCGAAATACCATCCATATTGTGACGGCACTCGCGCATAGCAACATCCATCCAGTGGGTATCGCCACCATTAGCACCCGATGCAATACGGAACAGCTTATTGTTGCCGTAGTTGCGGGCATAGGTGTTGTAGCGCTTGTATTCGTTTACGTAGTATTCGATCTTCATGTTGCCGCCACAACCCCAGCTTTCGTTGCCGACGCCGAAGTACTTCACGTTCCAAGGCTTCTCACGGCCATTCTTGCGACGCTCCTCAGCCATGGTGCTGTTGGTATCTGAGTTCATATACTCAACCCACTTAGCCATCTCCTCGACAGTGCCGGAACCGACATTGCCCGAGATGTAAGGTTCGCAACCCAGCAATTCGCAGAGGTTCAGGAACTCGTGGGTACCAAACGAATTGTCCTCAACGGTTCCACCCCAGTTGGTGTTCACCATGCGTGGACGTTTCTCCTGTGGACCGATACCGTCCATCCAGTGATATTCATCGGCGAAGCAACCGCCTGGCCAGCGCATCACAGGAACTTCGAGCTCCTTCAGGGCATCGAATACATCCTTACGGTACCCTTCGATGTTCTCAATTTCAGAATCCTTGCCGACCCAGATGCCGCCGTAGATACAGCGTCCGAGGTGCTCAGCAAACTGTCCGTAAATCTCCTTTGGAATGACAGTCTCTGCCTGCTGAGGGTGCAAAGTCAGGGTGACGTCCTGAGCCTGCATGCAGCTGCCCAACAAGGCTGCTACACTAATTGCTAATGTTTTTTTCATAGTTTTTATGGTTGTTTTGCTAGCTAATCTAGATATGCTGGATTTTTCCAGTTTTTTTCTAGATTAGCTAGATTATATAGATTGGCGAGCTTAACTTAGATTACTTCTTGAATACGTAAATCTGGAAGGTCTTACCGGTCACCTTAACTTCGGTAGTAGCAGGATCGATGATGTCGGTCTTTGGAGTAATCTTGAGCGGATCATTCAAAGAGTTCTCGTCGTTCATCTGGTTGGCGCGGAAGGTGATCATCTCGGCCTCCTTGAAACCAGCCTTCAAGTCCTTAGCCTTACCAGCCCACTTCAGGTCGATGGTCTGCTCCTCGTCACCAGTATTGATAACCTTGACGATGACGCTATTGGTTGCCTTGTCGAAGCAAGCGGTAGCAAACAATCCGTTCTGACCCTCCTGTCCGGCGATGGGCTTCATGTTCATGGTGCAGGAGAGCACGTTGGTACCCTTGTACATACCATAGAGCTGCTGAACATAGTAGCTGCAAGACTTGAACATACGGTTGTTATCGTACCAGATCATATCTGGACGCCACTGCCAACCCTTCACATGAGCGAAGAGAGGAGCGTAGGTACACATGTGAACGATGTCAGCATTGCGCTCGAAACCGGTCATGAAGGCTGCCTCATAAAGTGAAGTCTCGAAGTGGTTCCACTTCTTGCCACGGCCATGGCAAGCATACTCACCGGCAAAAATTTTTGGACCCTTGCGATCGTATGAATCATAACGCAGAGCGCCGCAGTTGATAGGGTTGCCCTGACGATCCTTAGCTTTGCCGAGGAACCACTCCTCGTTGCGGTAGAAGTGCTCGTCGTAGAGTGAAACGCCCAGCTCCTTCATCTTTGGCTGCAACATGTTGAAGGCATCACCCTCCGAGTCAGGACCGGTGGTACCGATATACTTGATTTCAGGGTGCTTCTTCGAGAGCACATCCATAAACTTCTTCAGACGGGTAGTGAAAGCAGCATTGTCCTTGTAGTCCCACTGCTCGTTGCCAACGCCAAGGTAGTGCAGATTGAATGGCTCTGGATGGCCCATGTCTGCACGAACTTTACCCCAGGTGGTATTCACATCGCCGTTAGCAAACTCAATCAGGTCGAGAGCATCCTGAATGTATGGATCCAGATCCTCAAGAGCCACGTGGCAGTTAGCCTCGTCCTTGATGTCGTTCTGGAACTGGCAAGAGAGACCGCAGCTGATAACAGGCAGAGCCTCGCAACCGAAATCCTCGCAGAGCTGGAAGTACTCGAAGAAACCGAGGCCATAGCTCTGGTAGTAGTTAGGGAAGTAACGCTTGGTGAAGGTATAGTGCCAGCGGTTTTCGTTCAACGGACGGTTCTCAACAGGACCAACAGAGTTCTTCCACTGGTAACGGCTCTCCAAATCTGTGCCCTCTACGATACAACCGCCAGGGAAACGGAAGATACCAGGTTTCAGATCATTCAAAGCCTGAGCCAGATCCTTGCGCATACCATTCTCGCGACCCTTCCAGGTGTCAACAGGGAAGAGGCTCACGTGCTCCAGGTCGGTCACGGTCTTGGCATCACCCCATACGCGGAGGTGTGCATCCTCGATGGTCTTGCGAACCTTTACTTTTACCGAATATTTCTTCCACTCCTTGCCCTCGACGTCGAAACCGGCATTGCCCAGCTTCTGGTCATCACTCATGGTGTCATTGTCCACGATGTCGATCCAGATTTTAGCCTTGCCGCCCTCTGGACAACGAGCCCAAACCGAGAAGCGGTATTCAGCACCCTCCTTCACGCCCATGCCGAAGAAGCCCTGGTTCTCGATCATGGTGTGCTTGTGTGCGTGTCCTGCAGGTGCGAGTCGTACATAATGAGGATTTTTGTCGAAAGGACCATCGTTCATAACCGAAACCTTGCCGGATACATCCCATCCTGCAAGGTTGTTAGGGAATTCGAACGAGCGGTTCAACACCATCTCAGCATACAGACCACCGTCTGCTGCGTAGTTGATGTCCTCGAAGAAGATTCCGTACATGGTGCTCTGGATAGGAGCACCCAATTTGCTCACGTTAATGTCAAAGGTATTGTCCGCAGCGAAGCTCGCTGTTGCCAGCAGACTGGCTAGACATAGGGTGATTTTTTTCATATAACTTAAAGTTAGCTGTTATCGTTGTCTTATTGTTGTCAATATTCTTCCTCGATGAATATCTCCTCAGGATACTCAATCTCCTCCAGGAAGAGACCGCAGGCAGGAACCGAATCGCCGGCGGTACAGCGGTCTTTACGCTCGATGACCTGTGCAAACTCTTGAATCGTCATGCGGTGGCGGCCCACTTTGATCAGCGTACCGACGATGGCACGTACCATATTGCGGAGGAATCGATCCGCCTTGATCATGAAGATATAGTTTTCGCCTCCATCAGGATTGACCTCGCGAGTCCAGTAAGCCTCCATGATTTTGCAATTGTTCGTCTTGACGTCTGTGTGCAGTTTGCTGAACGATGTGAAATCTTCGTAGCAGAACAGTTTGGCGCAAGCGTGATTCATTGCCTCAATGTCCAGTGGCTCGTAGGTGCGCATCACATAGTTGCGGTTATAGAGCGGTTTATCGGTCGTAATATAATATCTATAGGTACGCGCGATAGGAGAGAACCTGGCGTGGGCATCCTCCTTCACCGGAACAATCTTCAGAATCTTGATGTCGGGAGGCAACACCTGATTCAACTTGAAGGTTAGATTCTGGCAATCAATAACGTTATCGTTAAGGTTATCGTTAGGGTTAGCGTTAACGTTATCGTTTTCGTCCTTCAGAACAAAATGCGCCACCATCAGTCTGGCATGTACTCCAGCATCGGTACGGCCTGCACCTACAATGAAAATCTCACGGCGCAGGAGCATCGAGAGTTTCTGCTCGATGGTCTCCTGCACAGTCACAGCGTCCGGCTGGGTTTGCCAGCCGTGATACTCTGTTCCGTCGTATTGTAGATAGATGAAGTATTTCAAGTTTTCGTTTTCGTTATCGTTGCTTAAGCTACGTTTCGCGTCCCCTTCGGGGTTTTCGTACGAGCATTTATGCGAGTCTTCTCGCTCCATCGCCAATCACCACTGGGATGACGATAGGCTTCTTGCCGTACTTAGCCTCGAACTTTTCGACTGCAGTCTGGGTGAAAAGGTCATAGAGCTCGTTCTTAACCAAGTTGATGGTGCAGCCTCCGAAACCGCCACCCATGATACGGGAACCGGTTACGCCACAATCAAAGGCAACTTCGTTCAGGAAGTCCAATTCCTCGCACGAAACCTCATAGTCCTTCGACAGACCATTGTGGGTCTCGTACATCTTCTGACCAACGGTCTCGTAGTCGCCTCGCTGCAGGGCATCGCATACTGCCAGCACGCGATCCTTTTCGCCCATTACGAAAGTAGCGCGACGGATGTCAACCTCACCACACTCAGCCTTCACCGCCTCGATCTGCTCCCAAGTGCAGTCACGTAGTGTCTCTGCCTTGGTGCCGAACTTTTTGTTGATAGCAGCAACGACATTCTCGCAGCTCTTTCGACGGTCGTTGTATGGCGAACCAGCCAACTCGTGTTTAACGCAGCTGTTGATTAGCACCAGACGGTAGCCCTTAGGCTCCCATGGGAAATATTCGAACTCACCGCTCTGGCAGTCCAGACGCATCAGCTGACCAGCCTTGCCGTGTACCGAAGCAAACTGATCCATGATACCGCAGTTCAGTCCGAGGTAATTGTGCTCGGTAGCCTGGCCGGCCTTGGCCATATTCATCGTGCTGACCTTATTCTGTCCGAACAGGTCATTGATAGCGTATGCAAAGCAGCTCTCCAGAGCAGCTGAGCTCGACATGCCGGCGCCCAGAGGTACATCGCCTGCAAAGGCAGTGTCGAAGCCCTCTACCTTCACACCCAGTTTCTCCATCTCCTTAGCTACACCATAGACGTAGCGGAAATGACTGGCCTTAGGACCAGCTGGATCATCGAGGCTGAACTCGTCATAGTCCTTCAGGTCGATACTGTAAGCGCGGATGGTGCGGGTGCCGTTAGGCTTAACCTCTGCCATCATGCCCTGCTGTACAGCGCCAGGGAAGACGAAACCACCATTATAGTCTGTATGTTCACCAATCAGATTGATACGACCAGGAGCAGCATAAACCTGTCCGGTCTCACCGTTAAAATGCTTCGCAAAACGCGAGCGAACTTCTTCAATATCCATAGTTGTATAAGATTGAAACCCCACTCTGGCCCTCCCGATGGAGGAAGCTTAAAGATACTTTGGTGGGGTATATTATTCGTGTTATGTTGTTCTTTCTATTCAAAGGTAATAGCCCCTACTGACCCACTCATTCTGTCATCCGAGGGGTTGGGCTGGGGTCTCTGAGGTCATAAACAAAAAAAGCCATACCCCGAAGTTCGGGGCAGGCTTTTTGATGAAGAAATGAAATTACTTCTTCAAGTAAGCAGCCATTGCAGCGGCCTGAGCCTCCTGCACCTTGCTGGCCTTGTTGAAAGCGGTGTGGAAGCCGAAAACCTTCTTACGCTTCTTCTCAGACTTTGCCATTGTAGTTAATGAGTTTAAAAATTAATATTGAGTTGTTTTGTTTTCGTTATCGTTATCGTTTTCGTACGAAGTCTCCGTATGAAGTTTACTTCACGCTGAACTCGTAAACGCAAACCGAGTAGTACTTCTCGCCCGGGCAGAGAATTGGAGACTCGAAGTTCGGCTGGTTGATTGAGTCTGGGTGCTTCTGCGACTCGAGGCAGAGAGCAGAACGGCGAGGGAACTGGTTGCCGTGTGCGCCGATTACCTTGTCGTTCAGGAAGTTGCCGGTGTAGAGCTGCATACCAGGCTCGTTGGTGTAAGCCTTCATGACACGGCCCGACTTAGGTTCCTCGACGGTAGCAACGAGCTTCAAGCCCTTCATGCCACGCTGGTCGGCGCTGTTCAAATCCACGCAGTAGCAATGGTCGTAGCCAGCGCCATACTTGATCTGGGTGTCGTCGGCATCGATGCGCTCGCCGATGGTGTGTGGGGTGCGGAAGTCGAATGGAGTACCCTCTACGCTTGCACGCTCGCCGGTTGGGATAGCTGCAGCATCCTGAACAGGGATATACTTGTCACAGTTCATGGTCAATACATGATCATAAACGGTTGGAGTTACCTTCTGAGCACCACCCAAGTTGAAGAAGCTGTGGTTGGTCAGGTTGACGATAGTCTTCTTGTCGGTGGTAGCGCTGTACTCGATCTGCAGAGCGTTGTCCTCGGTCAGGGTGTAGGTCATTTCGACCTTGAGGTTACCAGGGTAGCCCTCCTCGCCATCCTTCGAGAGGTAAGCGAGCACAAGCTGGTTCTCCTTGGTGCTGACAACGTCCCAAACCTGGAAGTTGAAGCCCTTAGGACCACCGTGCAGGGTGTTCACGCCATTGTTCTGTGCGAGCTGGTACTCAACACCGTCCAAAGTGAACTTAGCGTTGGCGATACGGTTACCATAGCGGCCGATAGCTACGCCGAGATATGGTTCTGGTGCATGGGTGCACTGCTCGATTGAGTCGTAGCAGAGAACGACGTTATCCAGTTTGCCATTGCGGTCTGGTGCCATGATTGACAAGATGGTACCTCCGTAGTTGGTTACACATACTTCCATGCCTGCCTTGTTGGTCAGGGTGTATAATGCGGTCTTCTTGCCGTCAACAACGGCTTCGAAGTTTTTGGAATCCAATCCAGACTTTGTGCTCATAGTTTTCTTTCGATTTATAAAATAATTAAAAAATGTGCGCAAAGATAATTATTTCTGCCGAGATAGCCAAACAATCGCGCGAGAAAATGAACTAAATGTGCATAAACCCTCCCGATTTGTCAATTATAAATAACACCGCATCGCCTGTAAAAAGGCTCTGAAACTACCAATGATGAAATTTTTTGGGATGATTTGCGCCAGATTTAAAAAATATTATTATCTTTGCGCCCGAATAACCAGCCACTATTCTGGACAATGAAAAGATATTTGTCATACATAACCGTTTCAAGCCTCTTGTTGTTCTCCTGCAATAACGAGATCGAGCAGTCCAACCAATCGTTGGATTCCGCCGGTCGCGTACCGATTAGTCTCTCCGTCTATGACGCAGATATGACTCGCAGCGAAGTCAACACCACCTCGATTGATAATATGAGCAACGGCTTCGTTGTTATCATCATGACCGAGAAAGATGGTGAACTTGAGACTGTCGTCGATAATGAACCAGTGACCTATAACGCTTCGAACGATAGTTTTGAGTTTTGGGGAGGAGCTACTTATTTTTGGCCAGAAGACGAGAATCAGCCCGTTTATATCTATGCCTATGGTACTCATAGCTCAGTCAATGACGAGGGCGTAGAAGTCCAATATCCTGGTCTTATCAATGAGTGGGACTCGGATTGGACCGAGATATATCAGTTCGCTGAAGGCAATTTGGAAGACCATCTGTTTGCCCCATATAGCCGGGAGTTTAGCCATGATATGGTCCATTACGCCGCGACTCTTACGCGCAAGGACAATGGCAATACCATCAATATGGTCTTTAAGCATTCTACTGCCAAGCTTAACTTCAAGTTCAGAACAGATGCAGAGGGTTATGCCTATCAGATGAAGAGTTTTAAGGTATATACCAATTATGACGCCCTCTTTGATCTGACGTCACAGACCCCATGTCCAGACGTCTATTTTGGACTTCAGCCTCTGGAATTGATACAAGGGTCAGAGCCACAGATTGCTTCAACCTCGTATAGTTCATTGGTTGGAATTGCTGACTATGTGATTGCCTTCCCCGACAAGGTCAAACTTGAGTTCGAATACGAATCCACGTATATGGATGGCTCGTCGAGAACCCTCACCGCTTCTGCCGAATTGGCGATCCAGTCTGGCATATCCTACACCTACAATATCACACTCTCTTCCACATCTGACGAAATTGGCGTCGAAGTGGATGAGGTTGAGGATTGGCAAGATGGTGGGGCGAAGGATGAGGAAATCAGTACTCCTTCAACGCCGGATATGACCTCTGCTGTGGACCTTGGCTTGCCAAGTGGTACTCTATGGCATAGCGAGAATCTCGAGGGCCTCTATTATTGGGGCGCCCTTCAGGATGGTGATGGCCCATACGATGGTACTGAATCGAAACTTTCGCTCGACCGTGATGCTGCTCATTACAAGTTGGGTGGCAATTGGAGTATGCCTACCTTGGATCAATGCAAGGAGTTGGTTAATAATGCGTACTGGACGTATGTTTCTCAATCAGCCAGCGAACAGACAGGTGTCAAACCGGGCTTCTATGTATTCAAGGATACTGAGAAATTGGCAGAGAGTGAGATAACTCCTTATTATCAGGATGGAACTGCAACCAAGAATTCTGACGTGCCATACGATATCGAAACGGATGTATATATCCATTTCGCGCTCAGCCATGGGGATTATGGCTATTATATCTCCAATGAGTGCGAGGATACAGATGTTAAATGCATCACGGTTGGAATTTCTCCATACTATTTGTCGACCTATGATACCCGTGGTCGCACTTCAACCGGAGCTATTCATCCAGTATGGAATCCATAAATCAATCAATCTGAAGAAACCAAATAATAATAAATTCGAAGTTTAATATTAATAAAAGTTTATGAACGCATACGTTTTTCCGGGACAGGGTTCCCAGTTTGTAGGCATGGGCAAGGAGTTGTATGACAGCAACGCCCAGGCAAAAGAGTTGTTCGAGAAGGCCAATGAGATTCTTGGCTTCCGCATTACCGACTTGATGTTCGAAGGAGCACCCGAAGACTTGGTACAGACCAAGGTGACTCAGCCTGCTGTGTTCCTCTGCTCTGTTATTCCTGCCATCGTAGCTAATATTCAGCCAGATATGGTAGCCGGTCACTCTCTGGGTGAGTTCTCAGCTCTCGTATTGAGCGGAGCTCTTTCGTTCGAAGATGGCTTGAAGCTTGTCAGCAAGCGTGCCATGGCTATGCAGAAGGCTTGTGATGCCAACCCAGGTACCATGGCTGCTGTACTGCAGCGAAACATCGTAGTGAGCGACGAACAGATGGAGGAGGTTTGTGCTTCGGTTGCAGGCAAGGTCGTTCCTGCCAACTTCAACTGCCCAGGTCAGGTTATCATCTCGGGCGAGGTAGCCGCTGTCGAGGCTGCTGGTGCTAAGTTCACCGAGCTGGGTGTAAAGCGCGTGGCTCCACTCAAGGTGGGTGGTGCTTTCCACTCTCCACTCATGGAGCCAGCTCGTGCAGAACTCGCTGAGGCTATCGAGGCTACTACTTTCTCTGCTCCACGTTGCCCAATCTATCAGAACGTCGATGCAGCTGCTCATACCGATGCTGCCGAGATCAAGGCTAACCTTGTTGCTCAGCTTACCTCTCCAGTTCGTTGGACAAAGTCTGTTCAGAATATGATTGCCGCTGGTGCTACCACCTTCACAGAGTGTGGTCCTGGTACCGTTCTCCAGGGTCTTGTTTCTAAGATCTCTGCCGACGTCGCCGTTGCTGCTTTGGCATAATGAACTTATCTGAACAATACAAAAAAGAAACTGTCAGTTCTTCGGAGCTGACAGTTTTTTTGTTATCAATAAAAGGTTATAGGTGCTTAGAATGGAATGACAACGGCATCGCCCCAATCGGTCTGAAGGGTGACGGTGAATGTGTTGTCGTAGCCGAAGTAATTGCCCTGATAGGTGGTGTAGCGGTTTACTTCAAGCGGAACGTTGTTGAAGGAAATGGACTGGATTGACTGGTCGTTTGTGTCCAGCGCCGTAAGACTGTAGCTTGCTGCGCTGGTCGCGCCAGCAGGTACAAACGTGTAAAGACTGATGCCTACACCGGTACGTCCGGCGTAACTGCTTGACACGGGCGAAATGCGTGTGATTTGCGAGGCGACGTCGCCGCTCTGCTGTGCCAGATTAAAACACCAGCTGCCGCCAACGAGGCTCTGACGGAACTTGGCAAGGTTGTCGGGAAGTGCATCGGCAATCACGGTGCGGACCAGCGCTACGACGCGGTTCAGAGTGACGCTTTTTGTCTGTGCGTTCCCCGCCTGAACGTTGACGTTAACTACGGTGCTCCATGTATCTGCCAATGGGGCTGTCTGATCGTTCCAGGTAACCAGCAGACTGGATTCGTTGAAACTATGCCATGGCTGCGAACTGCAAAGAATGTAGATTTTGTGCGATCCGACTTTGAGCGGCAGAGTGACGTCTGCCAGCGCTTCGGACATAGGCTGCTGAACTCTGCTGATGCTCTGCACATAGCTGCCGTCTTTTACATCCACGGCCAACAGGTTGTAGTTCGCCTCTGCTCGGGTAGATAATTCGCTAATGGAACCTGACTCGACGTTAAAGCCATTGAATGTGTAGTTGATGGTCTCTGGTTCGATCATTTCGTTCTTGTCAGACTTGCAGGATGCAAGCAGAAATGCACATGAGAATGCACAGAAAAGCAAATGGGATTTTTTCATTATGTATTTGTTTTTAGGGTTAATAGTACGCTATGTTTGTGTATTAGTTTGGATTGCAAATGTAGTGTATAATTTTATTACGCCGCAATTTTACTACATTTTTATTCTCTTTGTAATTGATTGTGCCTATTTTTACACAGAAATTGTATTGTCCAGTTTCTAATTTGTGCTGTGTTTTGGATAAGATTGAATGAATAAAACTTCTAAAACGGATAAAACGTTTTCTTGGTTCTATTTGTTTAACCACGAATTGCACGAATGTGTTTTCTTGTCTCTTATGCATTGGTGCTCCCGAAGTTTTTGGGGGTCATTTTGCCAAGGTAAATCATGGAAATTACGGTCCGATACACACGGGCGACCGCGCAGCCAGGGGCGCAGCCGACCGCGCAGCCAACCGCGCAGCCAACCGTATATGCGCCGGTACCTTTGTTGATGAATTAGATATAGATTAAGATATAGAGGGAGATTTAAAAAGGGAAGGACCCACCACCATTGTTGAAGAATTATGAGTCTCTTTTTGTAAGTTTGTGGTGCAAAACTTCGGAAATCGCATCTTTTTTGACCCTTTTCTGTAAGAAAAAAATGCTTTTTGTTTTGTTAATTCGAAAAAAAATATCAAATTTGCACGCATATAAAGCTAAACAACCATTAAATATGAAATACTTACGCTATTTGACTATATTGGGTACCATTCTGTCACTTAATAGTTGTTCATCGGAGTCGGAGGATTCTCTTGCTCCAGAAACTAACACAGATGTTCCCATCTGCGTCGAGGCTTCTTCGTCGGAATTCAAGACTCGTGCCGATGAATCCTTGGATAATCTTAAAGAATATGGCTTTTTGGTGTGGTGTAACTATCAACGTCAAGTTGGCGAGACCGAAGTAAACAATTACTTTACTGATTACTGTCGCTTTGATGATGCCGGGGCTTGGTTGTTCAATGCAGTTGAGGGACACTCTTGGCCAGATAACGAAACAAAATTCGATTTCATTGCTCTTTCTCCAGGAGCGCTGGATGAGGATGAACTTTCGTATACCGAGGATGGAGATTTGGTGCTAACTATGATTGAACCTGAACTCGGTGGCGAATTTGACTTGATGTTAGCCACTTCCTATGGAGTTGGGGCTACAACCAACGACAGAACGGTTTCGTTCTCATTCAAGCACTTGTTGACAATGATTACATTGAATTTGGCCTTCGTGGATGCGGCTGATTATCGGTTTGCTAATTATTTCGCTGGTTTGGATCTGTACGGTGATAAGATTGAGCAATTTAATATTACCCAGAACCAGTGGATCGTTGCCGAATCGATGCCGGAAGGATTTACTTACGAGACACGTGATGAATATGATTGGGCCTCTGAAAATTTTGGTTATGATTGGAGTCAAAGTTTGCCTGCTACGCCTGTGGGTCAAGAATGGAATTTTCAGCCAGTTTTTACCAATTATGTGTTCCCGCAGAAGTATATTGCTGTCTGCAAGATAGGCGCTAATAATGATCCTGGAGATGAGCCGACGTGGGTCGCCGAAGGTCATTTCGACTTGGACCTGTCGGGCATGATGGGTACCGCTGTGACGCTGAATGTGACCGCTTTCACGCAATCAGACGGCAAGTTGGTCTTGACTGTCACCGACGAGGAGATTACGAATATCGATTAATTTGACTGTAGTATTTTTGGGAAAGAAGCGGAAATAAGTTTTTTGACCACGAATAGCTCGAATCACTCGAATTAAATCTCTATATACCTCATTTGTTATTCGTTCAATTCGTTGGATTCGTGTTCGGTAATTAATTTTGATGAAAATGAAAAGAAAGATATTTTTAGTGTCATTCCTGATGTTGTGTTGTGCTGCTGGCATGGCGCAAGTATTTACGTATGAACCGATAGATAGTGAATCTGTGAAGGTGACGGGTTATGACGGTGAACTCCCGTCGGAGACTACAATTCCAGAAGTCTGCGAGTATGATGGAAAAACTGTTACGGTGACCTCTATTGGTGATGAAGCATTTGCAAACTGCAGTACTATCGTTAAACTCAATTTGCCCTCTACACTCACCTCAATCGGACAAGGAGCTTTTGAAAAGTGTGCTTATCTGAATCAGGTAGAACTCCCTGCATCGTTAGTATCTCTTCCAAACAATCCGTTCCGTTTTTGCCCGCGATTGAATTCTGTAACAATCGATCCGAACAACACAGCTTTCAAGGTCATAGACGATGTGGTTTATAATGCCGATGTAACCAAATTGTTGTTGTATCCTGGAGGAAAAGGCGAGTCGACGTTTGTTGTTCCAGATGGTGTGATTACCATTGGCTCGTATGCCTTTGCGGGAAATGCAAACTTTTATGATCTTACATTCCCGAATAGCACGGAAACTCTTCAGCAGGCAGCACTCCTTGGGTGTACTTATTTGCAGCACGTCCACTTTGGTGCTGGTATTAAGTATATTCTAGCACCGCAGTTCATAGAGGAATGGGGGGGTGAGCCTTATGGAATCACGACTGTTGACTTTGCCAACATAGAGACGGGTCCGTATATCAAGGAAGTGTTTGACCTGGAGACGATGCCGGACCTGTCAATCTATATCCCATTGGGAAGACGCGACTTGTATAAGACGTCGGAGCTGGAGATTTCGAGCACGACTGGCCCAGAGCCAACCGGCTGGGCCGATATTATCGATTATGTCCATGAGGCTGGTTATGCGGATGAAGATTCGAACGAAACACCTTTGTATTATTGCTCCATTCCAGAAACGGAGAACGAGGTGGTTCTGTCGCAGGATGCCCAATATAGTGTCCGTTATGAGGGCCATTTGACCATACCAGAATCGATCATCGCCAATGGAAAAACGTTTGTAGTAACGCAAATTGGCACGAATGCATTCTATCAAAGTTCGGATTTGTTGACTGTCAGTTTGCCCTCTACCATTACGGAGATTGGAGATAATGTCTTTTTTGGAAATCTGAATCTGGAGAGCGTTACGGTCGATGAGGGCAACACGCACTTTGTGAGCGAAGATGGTGTGCTGTATGATGCCGCAAAAGAGACGTTGATCGTATTGCCTTCTGCTCATACTGTAACTAGTTTTACGACTCCGGAAACAGTCAGAACGCTTTCCATTTGTGCTGTTTCGAACATGAAAAACCTGACCTATTTCTCGACTAATGCGGAGTATGTGAATAATGGAAACTTCTACAATAGCAAAAAACTGAAGGAGATTCACATGACCAATGCGAATCTTCAGGAGTTCTATGGTCAGCAGAGTTGTGATCATGCCCTCTATTTTATCAATGCAACAACTCCTCCACAATCAAATGAGTATGACTCCTTCTATGGTTGTTACCTGATTGTGGATGGATCTGTTCGTTCTGCTTATGAGACGGCTGAAAGTGGTATATGGACAAAGTTCGAGGCAATACTTTCGCCAACAGGACATAGTTCTTTTGATGATAATGTCGTAGGTCTGACTGATGCGTACTATATAGAAAATCTAGAGGTTGTATTGAATTTCTCGAGGACTACTCCTCGCACGTCCTGTCTGCCATTCTCAATTCCAATATCGACATTGGAAGGGTTGGGTATTGTGGCTTATGAGTTTGTTGGAGACGTCTTGAATCAGACGGATAACAGCATTTCGTTGACCTTTCGTGAGATTCAGTCTGGATCGACACCTATTAATGAGCCAATGATTCTGAGATCGGTTACGGGCAATGCCATCTCCTTTGCAATTCAGAATGTGCTGAAGGTGGAGGACTTTGAGGACGCGGAAAATGGCTATGAGGTTGTTTCTAATTATCAGGAAACTTATATGTCTGCATTCTATGCCACAACCGCATCGACGAGCAGCAGTGGTATAAATACGAATGCAAATAGTTGTTATTCCATCAGTGACGGTGTGTTGGGCAAGGTGGGTACTTCGGTTAGTGATATCCCTCCGTATCGCTGGTATTATACGTACGGAGTATCTGCCCCGACGGGGTCTCCTCAGCTTCGCCTGAAACTTACGGGCCTTGGTGCAGATTCTGAGACAGTGCTCGAATCTGTCAGCGAGAACCTGCAACGTAACAGTGATATCTTCTTTAATCTGGCTGGTCAGCGCAGCTATGCCAAGTCGGGACTGCTGATCCGCGATGGCAAGGTAGAGTTTGTTCGATAAATGATTAACTGGAAACTAAGAAAACATAGAAACTATTTCTTATAGTAGAGAACAGAAATTATCACTGTTCAAAATAAATATTATGCCTGCGGCGCTACATAAATTTCCATAAATTAACCACGAAATTTGTGAAACGAGCGAATTATAAATATTCTTCAAAATCTTAAATTCTTGTTCTAAAACATATAGGCCTGGAACTGAGAAATCAGTGTCCAGGCCTTAATCGTAGGGCTATGCCCGTATCGTAGCGACGCGTATCGTTATTTTACCAATCGGAGCTTGCCGTTGCAGATCTGGAAGCCAGAAGCGTTGTAGCAGCGCTGACCCGAAAGATTATAAATGTTTGCGTCTGTGTGTGCGCATGTAGGAATGGCGTAGAGGTCGTTGGCATCGAAGAGGAGCGTAGCGCCGGCGTGCTTACCTACTTCGGCAGGAACCTGACTGGCAGTCATGTCGGTCGGGTAGGTGTAAGGGATGAGCGAGGTGGCGGCAGTGTTGTCGTCCTTGACTGCACTGAATTGCGAAGCCGCGCTACCATAGCCTACGTAGTTGTTGCTGCGCCAGATGACCTTGGTGGCATCGCTGGCAGCATATACCTTCTTGACACCGGCATCGAAGTTGTTGCCTTCGATGAGGAACTCTGAATTCTTGCGTGGATTGATGCAGGCAGAACCATTGCCAGCACAATTGAAATAGTTGTTGAGCATGTGGAAACGGCCGAAACGAGCCATTGGCATACGGGCCTGGCAGCCTTTGCCCCATTGGTTGTATGCCCAGGTGATGTTCAGTTTGTCGTCATCGGCCGTGTTGCTGTCGCTGCTGCCACAGAGGTTGGTATTCTGGTGCATGTACGAGCGTTCTGTGTAGCTGAAGGTGCTCCAGCTGACGGTGACAAAATCCGACATCTGGGTGATGTCCATGTTGCCATCCTGACCATCGAGGAAGTCACAGTGATCGACCCAGACATGGTTGGTGCTGTTGATGATGCTGACGAGGTCAGCACCGCCCAGATCCATCGCGCCGGGACCGCAGAAGGTGATGTTGCGCAAGATGAGGTTCTTGCAGCCTGAGATGTAGAAGATGCCAGACTTGCGCCACCACTCGTTGGTGGTTCCGTAGCGGTCGATCATGATCTGACGGGTATGATATTCTGCCTCCTCGCTTACGGAGGTGCCATTGGAGAGTTTTCCGCCGGTACCACTGCTGGTGCTCATGTTCTTGACACCGGCCTCATTGAGTGCAGCGATGTCTTCGGCAGTAGCGTGCCATTCGGTGCAGAGACGGGCATTGTTGATGCCCAATAGGGTCTTGTTCTGCTTGGATTTGACCTCGACATAGTTCTTGAGGATGAAGTCGCCGGCAGAACCGTCGAAGATGATGATATCGTTGTTGGAAATGGCCGAACTGATGGCGCTGGCCATGTTCGAGCCAGTTGAGGTGAGGATAATCACCTTCTTGCTGCCAGCCTCTTTGAGGGCTAACGCTTCGGCATAGGTATAGGCACCGCCACCAGTGATGTTGTTGGCGGACGGGTTGGCATCGGTGCGACTGTTGCAGGTGGCAAAGCCGAATGGAGCCTGTGAGTCAAACTGGGAAGTTTCGGCCTGAAGAGTGAGACTGAGACCGAGGATTGCTGTGATGAGAGCGGTGGATTTAAGCTGCATTTGAGTTATGGTTTTATTATCATTAGGCGGTGCAAAGATACACAGTTTTTTTTATACGCCCGTCAATTATTCGTAAAAATCGTCTATTTGAGCCCCAATTTTGCGAATTTATTACCAAAAATTTGGGGAATAGGATTTATGTGCGTATATTTGCGCACGATAATAAATCTATCTTGTAATGTGGGAAATTGGCTTCAAGGACATATTGGACATCCTCATCGTGGCATGGGGCATGTACTATTTGTACCGGAATAGCCAGAAGAGTGGTACCCTGGTCCTCTTCCAGGGCATTCTGGCAGTCTTTCTCTGCTGGCTGGTCGTCAGTCAGGTCTTCCAGATGAAACTGCTCGGCTCTATCTTTGATTCACTGATCAGCGTGGGCTTGATTGCCCTTGTTGTACTTTTCCAGAATGATATCCGCCGTGTGCTGATGGAGGTGGGAAGCCGCCGTCGATGGACCTCGCTGATGCGTGTGTTCGGTGAAAACCCAGACGAGGTGCAGACCCGTGAATGGATCGATTCGCTGGTGATGGCCTGCTGGGATATGAGCAAGAAGAGGGTCGGTGCATTGATCTGTATTGAAGGACATAACAGCCTCCAGGCCATTGCTGAAACCGGCGAAATCGTAGATGCGAAACTCTCGGCCCGAATGGTGGAACAGATCTTCTTCAAGAATTCCCCTCTGCACGATGGCGCCATGATCATCAAGAACGGTAGAATCCTGGCAGCAGCCTGCATCCTTCCTGTTTCGCACGATATGTCTATCCCTAAGGAATATGGCCTGCGTCACCGCTCGGGCATCGGACTGTGTGAACAGCGCGATGCTATGGTCATCGTGGTGAGCGAGGAGACGGGACAGATGATGGTGGTGGTCAATAACCATGTGCTGCATGCCGTAACTGCCAATATGCTGCAACGCATCCTGCTGACCCGATTCGGACAGAAGGAGGAGAGGAAGGCGAGTCACGTTTAGTGATGAGCGATGCTCGGTTAGCGATGCTCGGTTAGCGGTTAGCGATGAGCGGATAATGAATAAAGTGAAATGAACAATTGGTACGATATATGTTTTGCCTGGCCGGATCTAAGCGCCTGGGTAGCTTTGGGAATCGCAGTGCTGCTGCTGTTCGCTTCGGCTACTATCTCGGGTAGCGAGGTGGCATTCTTCTCCCTCTCGCCTCGCGATAAGGAGAGCCTGAATAGCCAGGAGAACCCTGTGGATGCTATTATCGGACGACTGCTGGAGAACAGCGAACGTCTGATGGCAGCCATCCTGATCGGTAACAATCTGGTGAATGTGGCAATCATCATGCTCTTCACCCTGTTCATGAATGGCGCCATCGATTACGAACAGTCAAGCACAGTGATGCTTTTCCTGCTGGAGACCGTAGTGCTGACATTCCTCCTGCTGCTGTTTGGCGAGGTGCTGCCTAAGGTCTATGCCACCCACCGAGCTTTGAGCTTCGCCCGCATGACGGCTCATCTGATGCAGCTGATGGTGACCTGTTTCGGTCCGTTCGTGACCATGCTTGTGGGCAGTACCGGTATCATCAATCGCCGACTGGCTGAACGTATGGGCGAGGAGGTGACGGTCGAGGA
The DNA here is from genome assembly GCA_045627865.1 of Bacteroidales bacterium. Lineage (GTDB taxonomy): Bacteria > Bacteroidota > Bacteroidia > Bacteroidales > UBA3663 > Liminaster. Next base: position 72,700 of record JAZQOK010000018.1, on the reverse strand, counting down.
CCTGAGCGACGCCTTGAAGCTTACCCCACAGGTGGCTCGTAACAAGGAGGAGAAGAAGATGCTGGAGGGTATCATCGAATTTGCCGACAAGACAGTGAAGGATGCCATGACCAGTCGCAGCGAGATGGTTTCGCTCTCGATCGACGAACCGTTCGACCAGGTACTGAAACTGGTCGTTGACCAGAAATACAGCCGCGTGCCGGTGTATGAAGGCACCGAAGATAGCATCAAGGGTATCCTCTATATCAAGGACCTGTTGCCCTACCTGAACCAGCCTGCCACTTTCCGATGGAAGGACCTGGTACGAGAGGCTTTCTATGTTCCGGAGAACAAGATGATCGATGACCTCTTGAATGACTTCCGTAGCAAGCGTCGCCACATGGCAATCGTAGTGGATGAGTTCGGTGGCACTTCGGGCTTGATCACGATGGAGGATGTGCTCGAGGAGATCGTGGGCGAAATCCACGATGAATATGACGAGGATGACCAGACCTGGCAGAAGGTGGGCGAGAATGAATGGATCTTCGAGGCCCGCACTTCGTTGAACGATTTCTGCCACGTCATCGACCTCGATATCGATGAACTGGGCGGTAAGGCAGATAACTGCGAAAGCCTGGGTGGCCTGATTCTCGAAGTGAAGCAGAACTTCCCACGCGTCAACGAACATATCCGCTTCAAGGGGATCGAATTCACGATCGTCGCTATGGATCGTCGCAGAATTGATCGTGTCAGAGTTAAAGTAAACAGATAATGCAAGAAGTTAAACGGTTCTGGAATCAATACTATCCGTTCATACTGGCGCTGCTCCCAGTATTGCTTCTTCGTGACTTTACGCCAAACAACGAACTGAAGTACATCGCTGTGGCTCTCGAGGCGCTGAAGGAGAACCATTGGGTTGCGATGTATCTGCAGGGTGAACCTTATACGGAGTTCCCTCCGCTCTACTTCTGGCTGCTGATGGTATCGAAGGTGATCTTCCGCCATTGGTACATGATCGAACTGTGCCTCTTCTCGCTGCTGCCTGCACTGCTGATCGTTCAGGTGATGCACCGATGGGTGTGGCGCTATGAAATGGGCGGTCTGCGTCTGATAGATGGTAGCCAGAGCCGTGATCTGGCTCAATGGATGCTTTTCACAACGGGCATGTTCTTCTTCATGAGTTTCTATGTCCGCATGGATATGCTCAATACCCTCTGGATCGTGCTGGCTCTCTATAACTTCTGGCAGATCCTCTACGAACCGTTGGGTGCGAACGAGGAACGTGGCGTGAAACCTCGCGAAAGAGGTACGATCCGCTACCAGTTCCGTTTCGGTCTCTTCATCCTGCTTTCGTTCCTGACAAAGGGCTTGTGGGGACCAGCAATCGCCTTCCTGACGACAACGGTTTACCTGCTGACCAGCGGACGAGCCAATAGCTGGATCCGTGTGTGGGGTTGGCGAACCTGGCTGATTCTGGGCTCCGGTATCGGTCTCTGGCTGGGCGCAGCCTGGATTGAGGGTGGCATGGATTATTTCGACCACATTCCGGATACGTTCGTTTACCAGCCTTTGCTCGAGAGCCTCTCTGTGCACGAGAAACCCTGGTTCTATTACTTAGGTTCCGTGTGGTGGGATACTGTGCCGTGGGGCCCTCTCTGTATGGTGATGCTTATCGCGTCGATGATTAAGAGATATAAGCAGTTGGCGATGAGCGGTGAGCGGTCTGCGGTGAGCGGTGAGCCGGTGCATGGAAACAAGTTCCTCCGCCAGTTCAGTTTGCCGACTCCGTTGCAGAACTTCTTCGCCATGACGGTGCTGAGCACGCTGGTTATGCTGAGCTGCATCCCGGGCAAGATCGATGTCCGACTGCTGCCTGTACTGCCTTTCCTGATCTATGTGGGCGTGATGCAGATGGGTCATTGGAACTGGCCTCTGGTCTGGCAATGGCGTATGCTGTGGGTGTGCCGATTTATCCTGATCGGTATCTTCCTGGCCGGTTGCTTCGTTTCGACCAACAATGGTCGCCTGGGCTGCTACGGCCACCTCTGCTGGAAGGCAAACCGAATCAGCCGTGAACTGAAGACCGAGGGCTTCTATACGTACCGACTGCAGAGTATGTCGAACATGGATGTCTATCTGCACGAGGATCCTCATGCCGCCACTCCGGAACTGATTGCTGATGGAGGTCTGCAGAATACCCTTCTGCTCTGTGACGAGGAGGATTACGAGGCTCTGCAGGTGAAACTGGAACGTCTCGGGGTTCCTGCCGACAAACAGGGTACCATCGTGGGCCGAAAGGCACCGTATGTGATTGTACTCTTCAAGGAGTGATTTTACGATAATTCGATGAATCGATGGATAGAAAATTCAATAAAAAACAATATCATCAAATAATTACAAACCAATAATTAATTCGAGAGTTATGAATTCAGTAGAATTGATGAACAAGGCAGCGGACAATATCCGTATCCTTGCAGCCGCAGCCGTAGAGAAGGCTAAGAGCGGTCACCCAGGTGGCGCCATGGGCGGTGCCGATTTCATTAACGTGTTGTTCTCAGAGTACCTTGAGTATGATCCAAAGAACATGACATTCGAGGGTCGTGACCGTTTCTTCCTCGACCCAGGTCACATGGCTCCAATGCTCTATGCACAGTTGTGCCTCGCTGGTAAGTTCACTACCGATGAGTTGCAGACCCTCCGTCAGTGGGGTAGCCCTGTAACCGGTCACCCAGAGTTGGACGTTAAGCGTGGCATCGAGAATACTTCTGGTCCTCTTGGTCAGGGTCACGCCTATGCTGTAGGTGCTGCTATCGCTGCCAAGTTCCTCGCTGCCCGTCTGGGTGAGGAGGTGATGGGTCAGAAGATCTATACCTACATCTCGGATGGTGGTATCCAGGAGGAGGTAAGCCAGGGCGCAGGTCGTATCGCTGGTACCCTCGGTTTGGATAACCTCATCATGTTCTATGACTCAAACGATATCCAGCTCTCTACCGAGTGTAAGGTCGTTACTACCGAGAACACTGCTGCTAAGTATCGCGCTTGGGGCTGGAACGTCCTCGAGATCAACGGTAATGATGTTGAGCAGATCCGTGGCGCCTTGCGCCACGCTAAGTCTACCAAGGGCCAGCCAACCCTCATCATCGGTAAGTGTATCATGGGTAAGGGTGCTTTGAAGGCTGACGGTACCTCATACGAGCGTAACTGCAAGACTCACGGTGCTCCTCTCGGTGGCGATGCATTCACCAACACCATCAAGAACCTGGGCGGTGATCCTACCGATCCATTCCAGATCTTCCCAGAGGTTAAGAAGCTCTACGCTCAGCGTCGTGCTGAACTCCGCAAGATCATGGATGCCAAGTATGCTAAGAAGGCAGAGTGGGAGGCAGCTAACCCAGAGAAGGCTAAGCTGATGCGTGAGTGGTTCAGCGGTAAGGCTCCTCAGATCGACTGGAGCAAGGTTGAGCAGAAGGCTGACGACGCTACCCGTAGCGCATCTGCAGCTGTTCTTTCTCAGCTCGCTCAGCAGGTACCTAACATGATCTGTGCTTCGGCTGACCTTTCGAACTCAGATAAGACCGATGGCTTCCTTAAATTTACTCACGACCTCCAGAAGGGCGACTTCAGTGGCGCATTCTTCCAGGCTGGTGTTGCTGAGTTCACTATGGCTTGCTGCTGCGTAGGTATGGCTCTCCACGGTGGTGTTATCCCTGCTTGTGGTACCTTCTTCGTATTCTCACAGTATATGCTCCCTGTTGTTCGTATGGCTGCCTTGATGGAGCTCCCAGTGAAGTTCATCTGGACCCACGATGCATTCCGTGTTGGTGAGGATGGACCTACCCATGAGCCAGTTGAGCATGAGGCACAGATCCGCTTGATGGAGAAGCTCCGTACCCACAAGGGTCGCAACTCTATGTTGGTTCTCCGTCCTGCTGACTCAGACGAGACCACCCAGGCTTGGAAGATGGCTATGGAGAACGTTTATGGCCCAACCGGCTTGATCTTCTCTCGTCAGAACATCAAGACTTTGCCTGCTGGTAACGACTACAGCCAGGCTGAGAAGGGTGCTTATATCGTTGCTGGTTCAGACGATCAGTACGATGTTATCCTCCTCGCTTCTGGTTCAGAGGTTGCTACTCTCGTAGCTGGCGCTGAGCAGTTGCGTGCTGATGGTATCAAGTGCCGTATCGTAAGTGTTCCTTCTGAGGGTCTGTTCCGTCGTCAGAGCAAGGCATATCAGAACTCTATCCTCCCTGCTGGCAAGCCTAAGTTCGGTATGACCGCTGGTCTGCCTGTAACCCTCGAGGGTCTCGTTGGCGCTGATGGTGAGGTTTGGGGTCTCTCAAGCTTTGGCTTCTCTGCTCCTTACAAGGTTCTTGACGAGAAACTCGGTTTCACCGGTGAGAATGTTTACAACCAGGTTAAGAAGATGCTTAAGAAGTAATGAAAAGAATCCTTTGTGGAATATATATGTTCGTGGTGGCACTGTCGGTTTGGGCAGTGCCAGCACGACCATCTTTCTTTAAAGTAACCCAACCAGACGGTTCTGAACTGGTTGTGCGTGCTTTCGGTGACGAGTATTTCCATGGCCTGATGACTCAGGATGGAACCGTCGTAACGTATGATGCCGAAACCGGTTGGTATCGGCCAGAAGATGCAACCACTCTCGAAGCACAGATGAAGTGTGCGTTGGAAAAAAGACAACAGATCAACCAGCTCCGTATGGAGCGTCTCGCCTCAGCCCAGCGTGCCCCTATGGCTAAGCATGAGATCGGCGAACGCTGTCCGCGTGAGGGCGATAAGCACGGTCTGGTGATTCTGGTAAACTTCAAGAACAAACAAATGGTCACTCCCCACAAAACCTTCGACGATATGTTCAACAAGAAGGGATACTCTGGGAATGGACACATTGGTTCGGTGAGTGACTACTTCAGCGACCAGAGCTATGGTAAGCTGAATATTGAGTTCGATGTTGTTGGCCCTGTAACGGTTAAGAACAACTATTCATACTACGGAAAGAATGTTGGTGGTCAGGGTAATGATGACAAACCGGAGGAGATGATCGTTGAGGCCTGCAAGATGATCAACGACTCGGTCGATTTCAGTAAATATGACTGGGACGGCGATGGCGAGGTGGATCAGGTCTATGTGATCTATGCCGGTTATGGCGAGAACTATGGCGCTGACTCGAATACCATCTGGCCACATGAGTATCATTTGAGTTATTCTCAGTACTATGGCGGTGCTTCGGTCGGTGCACAGACCTTGGATGGCGTGCGTATCGATACCTATGCCTGTAGTGCGGAGCTGGCTTATACCAGCGGTTCTACGCCTAACGGTATCGGAACGGCCTGTCACGAGTTCTCGCATTGCCTCGGATTCCCGGATATGTATGATACCGATTATTCGGGCGCAGCTTCGCCGGGTGACTGGGATCTGATGGATGCCGGTTCATACAGCGGACCTAATGGTCTGGGTGAGGTGCCTTGTGGTATGTCGGCCTACGAACGCTGGATGGGCGGTTGGCTCGAACTGACTGAGCTGACAGATCCATGCGTGGTGAGCAATATGCCGAACCTGGGAGACTCTGCCTGTGCCTATATTATATATAATGAGGCAGAGCACTATGAGGCTTATCTGCTCGAGAACCGTCAGAACAAGCGCTGGTACAGCTATCCAAGCAATGCTCATGGTCTGCTGATTACCCATGTGGACTATAATGCCCAGGCCTGGTATGGTAACTCGGTGAATGATGACCCGTCGCACCCACGTCTGACCATCGTTCCTGCAAATAATTCTCATGCATCGGATGATGCCTCGCTGAGAGGTCAGACCTGGCCAGGTACGAAGGGCAAGACTGCATTGACCAATTCGACTACCCCTGCAGCTACCACCTATAATAAAAATTCGGATGGTAAGAAGTTCCTGAATGCCCCTATCGAGGGTATTACCGAAAAGGCTGGCCTGATCGGTTTCAGCTTCAAGGGTGGCGTCAAGGTTGATGCGCCAGAGTTGGCTTTGACAGCCGACGACTACTGCATGTCGCTCTCTTGGGAACCTGTTGAGGGTGCTACTTCGTACGAGGTGAAGGTTGCCTCGTGGAAGCATGACGAGGCAGGTGCCTATCTGTTGGAGTCGATGGATAATTTCGTTGTTGAAAAGGATGCCACCAAGGATATCTCTGCTTCGTTGGATCATTATACTGCGCTTCCAGGTTGGTATGGTGTCAGAATCTATCAGGGCGTGTATGGCCTGAAGATTGGTACTTCGACCTCGCAGGGTACACTGCGTACACCTATGCTGGAGGCTAACGGAACGGTGCTTGTGAAGGCAGAACTGGTGCCTTACGGCTCGGATGATAATAGTGTGACTATCTCTTTGCTGAGTGATCAGAAGCAGGTCGTTGCCAGTCAGGTGGTCAATGCCGACGGTTCGGTTCAGGAGATTGAACTGGAGGGCGCTACCGGTCAATGCTATGTACAGATCAAGCCGAAGAAACGTGCCTACGTGGCATCGATCGAGATTTCGAACAATGCTACCAAGCAGGAGGATTTCTATCAGGTTCTGGGCAACGCTACCTCGTTCGCTATGTATGACCAGGAATTCGATACGGATTACGATTATTCATTCCAGGTGCGTTCTGTATGCGGTTCGTACAAGTCGGAGTGGAGCAAGGTCGTCATCCATAGCTTCCATGAATCGAATAATACGGGCATCGAGACCCTCCAGGCCGTCAAGAGCAATAATGCAACCCGCTATGATCTGTTCGGCAGACCTATCAAGATGGGAAACAATAAATTCCAAATAATAAATAATCAATTAATTTATCAAAAGCAATGAAAAAGATTTTGATGATGGCAAGCTGCGCAGCTCTGTTGGCAGGTTGTACCCCAAAGGTTCCACAGGAACAGTATGATGCGCTCAAGGCTCAGCTCGATTCAATTGCTGAGGCTAACAGCCAGATGACCGAAGTAATCAGCACCGTGAACAGCGCTATGTCTGAAATCGCAGTAAGCGAGGGTTTGATCTTCGTTGACGACGAGGGTAATGACCTCAAGGATAAGAATGCCGTTCTGACCCGTATGCAGACCATCCGTGACCGTATGGCTAAGCAGCGCGAGGAGTTGGAGGCTCAGAAGAAGAAGCTCTCTAACAGCCGCTATCGCAACAGCGAACTCCAGAAGATGATCGACCAGCTCAACGAACAGATCGCTGAGAAGGATGCTCAGATCGCTGATCTCCAGGCTCAGTTGCAGGACAGCAAGGCAAGCATCGAGGATCTCAAGAACCGTCTGAACGATATGACCGTTGCTAAGCAGAAGGTTGAGATCGAGCGTAACCAGATCCAGGAGATTGCTAACCAGCAGGAGATTGAGCTCAACACCGTATATTATGTAATCGACACCAAGAAGAACCTCAAGGCTAATGGTCTGATCGAAGGCGTCTTCAAGAAGCGTGCAGACTACGATAATATGGATGCCAGCAAGTTCACCAAGGCTGATATGCGCGAGCTTACTACTATCACCATCCCAAGCAAGGCTCCAAAACTCATCACCGAGAAGCCAGCTAGCTCTTACACTTTGAAGCCACAGGCTGATGGTACTACTTTGCTCGAGATCTCTGATATTGTTGCATTCTGGAATGCTTCTCCATATTTGATCATTCAGAAGTAATGGAAGTTAAGATTGTAGGATTGGCAAGCGATCACGCTGCCTTCCCATTGAAGCAGTTCGTCAAGAAGTACCTGGATGAGAAGGGCCTGGCCTGGAAGGATTATGGTACTCTGACCGAGGAGTCGTGCAACTATGCTACTTTCGGCCACGCTTTGGCTGAGGGTATCGAGAAGGGTGAGGTTTATCCTGGTATCGCTATGTGCGGTTCAGGCGAGGGTATCTCGATGACCTTGAACAAGCACCAGAGCATCCGTGCCGGTTTGGTATGGCAGCCTGAAATCGCCCACCTGATCCGTGAGCACAACAATGCGAATGTGATTGTCTTCCCAGGTCGCTTCATCAGCGAGGAGACCTGCAGACAGTGTCTGGATGAATTCTTCGCTACCGAATTCGCTGGTGGTCGTCATCAGCAGCGTATCGAGGATATCCCTTGCAAATGATAATAAAAAGCCAACTCGGATTGAGTTGGCTTTTTATTGGCTATTGGCTAATGGCTATTAGTTATTGGCTGCAGGCGCATCGAGAACGATGTGCCTTTTGTTTTCGTTATCGTTATCGTTTTCGTACGAAGTATCGTTCAAGATCTGTTCGCAGAGCGCATCTTCGATGTACTCCTGAATGGCACGACGCAGTGGACGGGCACCATACTTAGGATCATAGCCCTTGTCGGCCAGGAAGTCCTTCATGGCTTCGGTGACCTCGACATCGTAGCCCTGTGCCTTGATGCGGTCAAGCACTGGCTGAAGTTCTGCATCGACAATGCTGCGGATATCGTCGTGATTGAGCTGACGGAAGGTGATGATATCATCGATGCGGTTCAGGAACTCGGGCGAGAAGGTCTTCTTGAGCTCCTTGCGGATAACAGCCTCGTTGGCTGCCTGACGCTCCTTGTCGTTGTAGTCCTGGAAACCGATACCGGTGCCGAAATCGCCTAACTGACGGCTTCCGACGTTGCTGGTCAGTATGATGATGCAGTTCTTGAAGTCAATCTTGCGTCCGGTGGAGTCGGTGAGATGTCCTTCGTCGAAAAGCTGAAGCAGCAGGTTGAAGACTTCGTGGTCTGCCTTCTCGATCTCGTCGAACAGAATGACGGAATAAGGACGACGGCGTACACGTTCGGTCAACTGTCCGCCCTCTTCGTAACCGATGTAGCCTGGTGCTGCTCCGATGAGACGGGAGGTGCTGTATTTCTCCATAAACTCGGACATGTCGATGCGGATGAGGCTATCGGGGGTCGCAAAGAGCTCGTCGGCAATCTTCTTGGCCAGATAGGTCTTGCCTACGCCGGTAGGTCCCAGGAAGAGGAAGGTTCCAATCGGTCGCTTCGGATCTTTGAGTCCGATGCGGTTGCGCTGGATGGCTTTGACAACCTTCTGGATGGCATCGTCCTGTCCCACAACACGCTGCTGGAGCGTCTGCTTGAGGGTGAGCAGCTTCTGTCCTTCGCTGCTGGCTACTTTCTGGACCGGAATTCCGGTCATCTGTGCTACGACTTCGGCAATCTTTTCGTCGTCGACCAATGGCGCGTCAGCACGATCCTGCTGTTCGATCTTGGCTTTTTCGGCCTTGAGCTTCTCGTCGATCTGTCGTTCCTGGTCACGATAGGTAGCAGCCAACTCATACTGCTGCGAGAGTATGGCCTCATCCTTCTTCTGTCGGACCTCTTCGAGCTGCTGCTCTAATTCGTCGAACGATTCAGGGGCATGGGCCGAGAAGAGATGCATGCGTGAGCCGGCTTCGTCCATGACGTCGATGGCCTTGTCTGGGAAGTTGCGGTCGGTGATGTATCGGTCGCTCAGGGTAACGCAAGCCTGCAACGCCTCGTCCGAGAATCGAACACAATGGTGCTCTTCGTATCGGTCGCGGATATTGTGGAGAATGGCGAGGGTGTCGGCCGCTTTGGTCGGCTCTACAATCACCTTCTGGAAACGACGCTCCAAGGCACCATCCTTCTCGATGCTTTTGCGGAACTCTGCCAATGTGGTGCTGCCGATGCACTGCATCTCGCCACGGCTGAGGGCTGGTTTGAGCATGTTAGCGGCATCCATCGATCCCTGTGCATTGCCCGCACCGACCATGGTGTGAATCTCGTCGATGTAAAGGATGATGTTCGGGTTGTTGCTTACCTCCTGCATGATTCCTTTGAGACGCTCCTCGAATTGTCCGCGGTATTTGGTGCCTGCTACGAGGCCCGCCATGTCCAGACTGACTATGCGTTTGTTCTTGAGCAGGAAACTGACCTTCTTCTCAACGATGCGCTGGGCCAATCCTTCGACAATGGCGGTCTTTCCGACGCCTGGCTCGCCGAGGAGGATTGGATTGTTCTTCTTGCGACGAGAGAGAATCTGTGCTACTCGTTCGATCTCAGATTCACGTCCGACAACTGGATCCAGCTTGCCTTCGCGTGCGGCTTGGGTGACATCGAAACCGAAACGATCGAGCGTTGGCGTATCACTGTCTCCCGAGGCAGTCTTGGCGGTCGTTGTATTGACCTGGCGGTTATTGCCTGCTGGTGTGTAGGCACTGCTCATCTCTTCGTCCTCTTCGTCTTCTTCGTTATTCTCGCGGTTGCGGCGCATTGCCTCAATATCTTCGTTGGTGATATCGTCTTGGTCGACCTTGCCATCGGCACCCGTCAATGCTTCGTGGAAGGACTTGTAGTCGACGTTGTACTGCTGCATTAGCTGGCTGACGCTGCTCTTGTTGTCTTTGAGCATTGCCAGTACAAGGTGCTCGGTACCGATATTGTCCTGATGTAACATACGGGCCTCAAGCTGCGAGAGTTTGAGGGTACGGTCACCAGTATGCGACATAATGGTATCAGGCATGACATTGTCGTGAGCCCCCTCTTCGGGTCTCTTATCTGTGTCGGAACACTTGCTCTCGTTGATCAGTGCCTCCTCGATATGGATGCGCAGAGCTTCGAGGTCAACGCCTTGGCTGCGTAAGACTTCGATCGCCTTGCCCTGTCCGTTGACCAGGATGCCGAGCATGAAATGCTCCGGACGAATGGTGCGGCTGTGCAGTCGTACCGATTCGCTCTTGATGTAGTCGATAACCTGTTTTACGTGTTCTGTATATTCGCTTTTCATTATATATCCTTAAAAATTGGGTGCAAATATAGCACAAAAAAGCTAAATCACCACGAAAAAATGTGAATTTTTTATTTTTTATAAGAAAAAGAGTCCAGATTTGAATTATTATTGTTATTTTTGCGCCATAATATGCTTTGAACTTTGAATATAGAACTGTAAAACAATCAGCTATCGTGACACACAAGGATTTCTTGACAGAGGTACAAAACCGCAGCGGACTGGACCGTCAGACGAGTTCAGCCCTGATGCAGTCTGCCATCAAACTGATGGCGGAACAGGCAACTGAACAGATTGCGGTAGAGTGGGAGGGAATCGGCCATTTCGTGGCAACGAAACACCCAGAGTATGTGGCTGAAGATCCAGATTCTGGATTGCAGACAATGTATCCGCCTCGCATCTCGTACCGGTTGTCGCAACAGGATCCTGCTGCGAATGTGCATGAACTGAATGCTACGCAGTTCTCTTTCCATCTGGCTCGCTATGCCAAGGCAACAGAGGGAGATGCTGAGTTCTTTATGCATACGGTGACTAAACTGATCTTGGAACGACTGGATGCGAACGATCCTGTCGAAATCCAGGGCTTGGGTATCTTCTCGTGGGTGGAGAGCCAGCAGGGCCGCCGGATGTCGCTCCAGGTGGACGAAAAGATGCGTAATCTGGTAAATGCTCCTTTTGCCTGCTTTGAGCCTATGGTAGTCGCTGCAGAGGCACCAAAGCCAGAGGCTCCTGTTGAGCCGGAAAGTCCGGCAGAACCAACTGAGCCAGTTGTGCCAACCGAGCCAACCGAACCAGAAAATCCGGAAAGTCCGGACCCTATTGTGGCTCCAGAACCAGAGTCCGCCCCAGCCCCAGTGCCTGAGCCGGCCCCTGCTCCCGCTCCAGTCCCAGAACCGACTCCTGCCCCAGCCCCCGTCAAGAAGCGTGTTCGTGAACCGGAGCCATCACTCTTGGATAAACTCAAGCCACAACTGGATAACTTCAAACCTCAATTGGAGCAACTCAAGTCGTTGCCGAAATCTTACCTGTATGGTGGCATTGCGGGTGTTGTCGTGTTGCTGGTGCTGCTGGTCTGGCTGTTGGTTCCATCGTCACCGAAGGAGCCTAAACAGGAAGTCGCTGCCACCGAAAATATCGTTGCTTCAGAAAGCCCGGATAGTCCGGCAAATCCAGAAACCGCGGAACTCCCGGAATCTCCTGCCAAGCCGGCTCAGTCTGCTGCTCCTACCCAGCCCAAAGCGGCCCAACCCGCTCCAACCAAGCCGGTAGCGCAAAGTGCTTCTAAGCCATCGTTGCCTAAGGGAACTAAGCCGTCGAACGATATGCTCCTGCTGGAAAATGGCCAGCCTAAGATGGATCAGCTGGGCGAGGGCGGTCGATTGACGCTCGTTGCCTTGCGCAATTACGGCGATAAGGCTTTCTGGGCCTATGTCTATGATGTGAATGCCTTCCAGTTGGGCAATCCTAATAATGTGCCTGTCGGTCTGCCTCTCTATCTGCCAGATCCATCCTACTTTAAGATTGATTCTTCGGATCCGGCTTCGGTCAAGAGAGCACAGAACAGAGCGATGCAGATTCTCCGTGAATGGGAGTAATGCAGGAATTTGAAACTTGAACCCATAAAATTTATCCCAGTGAATACAGTAGAAGAATTGAAAGAGGTGATAAAACTTTGTCGCGACGTGTTTAGCAAGAAGACTTTTGACTATGGCGCCTCATGGCGTATTATGCGTCCGCAGTCAATCACCGATCAGATATATATCAAGGCCAACCGAATCCGTTCGTTGCAGGTGAAGGGTGAATCGTTGGTAGGAGAGGGCATTGTGCCTGAATTCATCGGTATTGTGAACTATGGTCTGATGGGTGTGATCCAGCTGAAACTGGGTTATGCCGAGGAACCGGATATGGATGCCGAGAAGGTGGTTGCTTTGTACGACGAACAGTTACAGGCTGCCCTGGATCTTCTGACTGCCAAGAACCATGACTATGACGAGGCTTGGCGTATGATGCGTGTCTCGAGCTATGTGGACCTGATTCTGATGAAGATTCAGCGTACCAAGCAGATTGAAGATCATCAGGGAAAGACTTTGATCAGTGAGGGTATTGATGCCAATTATCTTGATATGGTCAACTACTCGTTGTTCGCGCTGATCAAGCTGGTTTGCGAGAAGGATTGTTAATCATCAATAATCTGTTCCAATTGGCAATCAAGAAACAACTGACCATCGCCTGCCAGTGGCTGGTAGGTTTGACATTCCTTGTGAGTGGCCTGGCTAAGGCCATTGATCCCGTAGGTACTTCCTTGAAAATAGGGGAGTATCTACAGCATTTTGGTATGTCTGAACTGGCAGAGTTCTCGATTGCTTTGGCCTGGTTGCAGGCTTTGTTCGAGTTTTCGTTGGGCTTTTATGTCTCCATCGGTCGTCGTCGTGTCGTTTGCTCGGTGCTGCTGATTGCCTTCATGGGAGTGATGACCCCCTTGACCCTCTATCTGGCCCTTGCGAACCCGGTCGATGATTGCGGTTGCTTTGGCGATGTGCTGGTGCTGACCAATTGGCAGACCTTCTGGAAGAATGTTATTCTGCTGGCGTTGATTGTCTGGTTGTACGTGGGCCGACGTTATCAGAGAGCAATGCTTTCGCGCACTTTCCATACCTTCTATTTCTATGTCCAGATCATAGGTGTTGTCATCTTGCTCTGGCAGGGTACGATGACCCTCCCTTACATTGACTTCCGTCCGTATCGCCCCGGTGTCTCTCTGATCGAAGAGAATGAGTCTGCTCCCCTAGAGGAGTATGTGATTGTGTACGAGAAAGAGGGTGTCCGCAAGGAGTTCGCCCTGGATAGCATTCCGGCCGAAGATTCCGGTTGGGAGTTTGTCGAAACCATTACCCGACAGACCTCTTCCGATAAGCCTCTGCTGGGCTCTCATGCCGAGGTGAGCAATCTGGTCATCTTCGATGCCGATGGAACGGATGTGACCCGTGAAGTGATCGGTTATGACGGCTATGTCATGCTGCTGCTCTCACCAGATCTGGCCAAGGCCGACGAACATGATATCGACCGTATAGAGAATCTCTACGAGTATGCCCTGGAGCAGGAATATCCGTTCTATTGCCTCACGTGGAGGAACGAAGCCTCGATCGACCATTGGAAATTCAGTACCGGATTTGAGTACCCGATGCTCTTCGCCGATCAGCAGGTTATCGAGACTATGATACGTAGCAATCCGGGCTTTATGCTATTGCATAATGGAATTATCTTGTGGAAATCGCATCTTTCGGATGTCGATGTACCGCTCCTTACATCTGCTAAGTTAAGTGAGCAGACCATGGGACAAATACAACCAATCGACCGCAAATTGCGCGTTTTTTGGATGATTGTTTGGCTATTTGCACCATTGTTGCTATATTTGCCGATGCAAATTATAAAATTCACCCATAAAAATAACAAATCAAAATGAGAAAGAAAATTGTTGCCGGTAACTGGAAGATGAACACTACTCTCCAGGAAGGTGTTGCTTTGGCTGAGGGTCTCAAGGAGGCTTTGGCTGGTAAGAAGGTTAATTGCGACGTTGTTGTCTGCACCCCATTCATCTCTGTAGCAAGCGTTGCTAAGGCTGTTGAGGGTTCTATCATCGGCGTTGGTGCTGAGGATTGCCCAGCTCACGATAAGGGAGCTTACACTGGTGAGGTTGCCGCTAACATGATCGCTTCTACTGGTGCTAAGTATGTTATCCTTGGTCACTCAGAGCGTCGTCAGTATCATGGCGAGAACAACGAGCTCCTCGTTGCTAAGCTCCAGCAGGCTTTGGCTAATGGTTTGACTCCAATCTTCTGCGTTGGTGAGGTTAAGGAGGAGCGTGAGAACGGTACCTTCAAGGCTGTCATCGAGGGCCAGATGGAGGCTATGTACACCCTCTCTGCTGAGGACTTCGCTAAGTGCGTAGTTGCTTACGAGCCAGTTTGGGCTATCGGTACTGGTCTGACCGCTACCAGCGAGCAGGCTGAGGAGGTTCACGCATTCATCCGCGCTTCTATCGCAAAGAAGTACAACGCTGAGGTTGCTGAGAATACCTCAATCCTCTATGGTGGTTCATGCAAGGGTAGCAACGCTCCTGAGCTCTTCGCTATGCCTAACATCGATGGTGGTTTGATCGGTGGTGCAGCTCTTAAGGTTGACACCTTTATGCCAATCATCGAGGCATGGAAGTAATATTGGCATAAAGGTGTCTATTACTTTTACTTTAATATATTTGCATGCCAATCATCGAGGCTTGGAAGTAATCTAAACGATAAGAATGAAGCATTTTGCATTCATCCTACTCTGGGCTTTGCCCGTTGCCGTGTCGGCTCAGGCAGTGGATCGTACCACTGCCGAAGCCGATGCGGTTTCTCCTATTTGTCAGGAGCTGCGTTCTCAGGGTCGAGTAACCTTGATTCAGGACGCCCGATTGGATGCGCTGTTGGGTCGTAACAGCAAGATTTACAATGCCGCATCCCACATGCAGTACAACAAAGAGGGCAAGAAAGTCCTCGTCATGCCAGGTTACCGCGTTCGTGCTTTCTCTGGCAACAACCAGATCACATCGAAGGAGGAGGCATTCAAGATCGAGGAGGAGCTGAAGCAGTATTTGCCAGACCTCCAGACCTATGTCTTGTTCAAGACGCCTAACTGGCGTCTGCTGGTGGGTAATTATCGCACTCAGGAGGAGGCTACTGCAGCCCTCCGCGATTTGAAAAAGAAGTTCCCGATCTACGGTCGTGAGATGTTCGTGGTCGAGGATAAGATTGAGATTCTCGTTGAGGAGAAAACAGAATAATTTGTAAATGTAATAGTATGATGGAATATAACGAGGATTTGTTGAAACCGATGGCTGATAACGTGGAGCAGATGCTTCGCCTGATTGGCGAGGATCCCCAGCGCGAGGGTTTGCTTAAAACCCCTGAACGTGTCGCTAAATCCGTTCAGTTCCTTACACAGGGTTATCAGCAGGATCCTAATGCAATTCTGAAATCTGCGATGTTCCGTGAGGATTATCAGCAGATGGTTATTGTCAAGGATATCGACTTCTATAGCCTTTGCGAGCATCACATGTTGCCATTCTTTGGCAAGGTGCATGTCGCTTATATTCCAAACAAGTATATTGTAGGACTCTCGAAGATCCCTCGTGTAGTTGAGGTTTTCGCCCGCCGTCTGCAGGTGCAGGAGCGACTCACTACCCAGATCAAAGAGTGTATTCAGGAAACTTTGCATCCAATGGGTGTGATGGTGGTCGTTGAGGCCCGTCACCTCTGTATGCAGATGCGCGGCGTTGAGTCGCAGAATGCAATGACTACCACATCCGACTTCTGTGGTGCATTCAATGAGATCAAGACCCGTCAGGAGTTCTTGAGCCTCATCAAATCAAGAGACTGATTCCGGTCTCTTGTCGGTTGTTCGTCGATCATAATAATTTCAGGTTCTAAATGCTTAATAGATTCGTTGGCTTGTTTGCAATGTTTGTTCTGATGTTGGGCCCGGTTGTGGCTCAGCAGCAACAGTTGTTTACAGCCAATGAGACCTCTTCTGCCCAGAAGATACTCGCTCCTCGTGAGGTGCAGTACTGGCCAGAGGAGGAGGGTATCGTATGCATCAACGGTAAGCATCGCTTTACGCGCGCGTTATATGGGCGTTGCGAGGCTGCACGCCTGGAGACCTCCGATGAACCTGAATTCGGTCTCTATATGCCCTATATGGGCGGTAACGTCCGTTTCGATATCGAACATACCAGCATCAAGGCAATCTACGATGGTGTGAGCCGTGACTACGAGATTGTTTTGCCTGCTTCGATGCGAAAGAATGCACAGCAGGAGGCAGTTGTCTGTCTTTCGGCTTTTGCTCTTCAGGTTCCGACCGCAGGCGGCATCTGGCAGATCGAGGGCAAGAATGTCAAGCCTGGTACAAAGATGCAGGTGCGTTTCGGTGCCGCTAGCAATGCTTCGTTCAGCCGTAATGGTGATATGGGCGTTGACAAGAAAGATTGCTTTGATTTTACTTTCGATAAGTGCAAGGGGAATGTTTACTCGCTGAATGCATCGACCTTCGACCTGAAGTATGGCAAGGGAAGCAAACGCGGTGAACGAGCTCTGCGTGGCCAGTTCTCGCCTTGTATTCAGATGCAGATTGCTGAGGGTAAGGCCAATGATGGTACTTCGGTTGAGTATCTGAAGGGATTGATTCCGTTGGACCAGCCTTCGATTCTTGCTATTGGTACTCCATCGGATAGTATCTGTAATCTGCAGACGATGCTCTTTGAAAGCATCAGCATTGCTTCGGCTCTCGTGGCTGATTATACCGTCGAGACTCCGGATGCGCTGATCAATCCACTCGAATATGTGCTGCCTGCTGCTGCCAATGGAATCTGGGATGAAGCCAGTGGCGTATGGCAGCATGGAGCTATTGGCTGGCGTATGCCTTTGCCTGGCTGGCGTGCTGCTTATGTGGGCGATGTGATGGGCTGGCAGGATCGTCAGCTGCGTCACTTTATGGGCTATGCCAATTCGCAGCTGGTGGATGTAGAGGTTGACAAGACAATCCCTTGGCTGGATCCTGCCAAGAACCAGGCACGTGCTACGGAAAAACTTGGCAATCCTATGTTCACGACAGGTTATATCGGTCGTTATCCGAACAATCCGAAGAAGGTGAACCACTACGATATGAACCTCGTTTATATCGATGCTTTGCTCTGGCACCTGAACTGGAGTGGAGACCTTGAAGAGGCTCGCGCTTTCTGGCCAACCATTACCCGTCATCTGGACTGGGAGAAGCGAACCTTCGATCCCGATAATGATGGTTTGTATGATGCCTATTGCTGCATTTGGGCAAGCGATGGCCTCTATTACGATGGTGGTGCCGTGACCCATAGCTCGGCTTATAATCTCCGTGCTAATCGTCAGGCAGCCAAGATTGCCCGTCTGTTGGGCGAGACCGACAAGGCCGAGAGCTATGAGGCTGAGGCCGAGAAGATCCAGAGTGCGATTGATCGGGAACTTTGGATGGAAGAGGAGGGCGTCTGGGCCGAATGTAAGGATCGTTGGGGTCTGAAACGTCAGCACAAGCATCCTGCCCTCTGGACGATCTATCATGCGATCGACAGTGAGGTCGGTACTCCTGCTCAAAGATATCGCGCCACACAGTATGTGGATCGCTGTATTCCGCATTATCAGATTTCGGTTAGTGACGATCGGTTAGCGGTCGACGAGAATCTCACTGCCATCGCTACCACCAACTGGCAGCCTTATGGCTGGTCGATCAACAATGTCGCTCTGGCCGAAGAGATGCACATGGCCTTGGCTTATTGGGAGGCTGGTCGTCCGGACGAGGCCTACAATCTCTTTAAGGGTTCGTTGTGCGATGGCATGTATCTGGGTGGTTGTCCTGGTAATATCGGACAGATCTCTTTCTATGATGCCGCTCGTGGTGAATGTTATCGCGACTTCGGCGATCCGGTAGGCATTACTTGTCGCACGATGGTTCAGGGTCTGATCGGTATGCAACCTGATCTCTTGTCGGGAGTGCTGACCATCAAACCAGGATTCCCTTCGGCATGGGAGGGTAAGGATGTCCGTTTCGCTACTCCTGATTTCGAGTTTTCACGCAGCTATCGTGGCGATACTGCCGTCTGGTACTTCATGGGCCAGGGAGATTTCTTCGATCGTTATGACAGCATTGTGATCTATGCTCCAGCCAAATCTGCTTTTGCAGGCGAGCTGGCAGACAAGGAGGGTGTTCGCTGGATCTGTGAGGATGGCTCGGTTCGTGAACAGACCCAGTCGGAGCGCAGAACCGTTGCCTCGGTGAACCGTGTGTCCCGTCAAGAGATCCGTGAATACACCGATCCAAGTACGCTGGATTATGCTACGATGACCATGGTGCCAAGCATTGCCAAGAAGCACAACCTGAAGGTGGCTGATCTGTTCAAACAGAATTATAGCTACAAGGGTGACAAACGTCAGCGGATCACGCTGCGTATGCCTAATCATGGCATCGGTGAATGGTGTCATCCGACCGATACTTTCAAGATTAGCGATGCGTTGGGACTCAAGGCTGCATTTACCAGTCAGTGGAAGAATTTCCCGAACAAGTTAGTCTTCAAGCTGCCTAAGAAGTCTGCTTCGCATCTCTACCTGAAGATGGTAGGTACGACCAATGCGATGCAGAGCCGAATTGAGAATGGTCTCTTGCGAGTCCGCTATGCCGATGGCTCGACCGAGGAACTGGTGCTCGAGAACCCAGTGAACTGGTGGCCTATCGAGCAGGAACTGGCGCAAGGTCTGCCTGCTTTCTATCTGCAGAATTTCGAAAACGATATACAACCTCCTTTCCGCATGAGTCTCCGTACGGGTCAGTACTATCGTCCGCGTACCGATGCCCTCAACATTGCGACCGATGGAGGTGCTGCGACGATGCTCGAGATGTCGCTCGATCCGAAGAAGGTCGTCAAGAGCCTTGAGTTGGAGTGTCTGTCGAATGATATCGTCATCGGAATCATCGAAGCTTATTTGAAATAATTATTTAACTTTTTGATACAATGAAAAAACTATTCGGAATGATGCTCTCCTTGCTGGCATTTTCCAGCATGGCTGTAGCACAAGTACAGGAACCTGTGCCAGCATTCCCAGGTGCAGAGGGGTTCGGTCGTTATACCAATGGTGGCCGAGGAGGTAAGGTTTATCATGTTACAACACTTGAGGATACGGATGATGAGGGATCTCTTCGTTATGCATGTATTCAGCGTGGCGCACGTGTAATCGTATTCGATGTTTGTGGTACCATCTTTCTTCGTAAACCCCTTATTGTTGATAAAGATAGCTGTACCATTGCCGGACAGACCGCTCCTGGTGATGGTATTTGTATTGCTGATTATCCGGTCAAAATTCAGGCTGACAATGTGATTGTCCGTTTCATGCGTTTCCGTTTGGGCGCTCGTCGTGCCGAGAAGCATGAGGGTGATGCTCTTGGTGCTATGGATCACCACAATATCATCATTGACCACTGCTCTATGTCTTGGTCTGTCGATGAATGCTGCTCTGTCTATGGCGGCAAGAACCTCACAGTGCAGTGGTGCATCATTGCCCAGAGCATGGTCAATGGTGGTCATAGCAAAGGCGCTCACGGTTATGCAGGTAACTGGGGTGGTGCAGGTGCTACCTATGCACATAATTTGATTGCTCATCATGCGTCTCGTACTCCACGTTTCGGTCCACGTCCAAAGACTCAGGGCAGCGAACGCGTCGACTTCCGTAATAATGTTATCTACAACTGGGCAGGTGAGGGCTGTTATGGCGGTGAGGCTATGTCTGTTAATATTGTTAACAACTACTATAAGCCTGGTCCTGCTGCTGTGAAGGGTTCTAAGAGCCGTATCTTCAAGCCAGGTGTACGTACCACCAAGTATTGTGATATCACAGAGTGGTATGCAGATGGCACACCTGCTAATGGTAACGCATGGGTTCCTACCTGGCACAAGTGGGGTCATTTCTTCGTTGATGGTAATGTGAATACCAAGTTCCCTGAGGTTACCGCCGACAACTGGAACGAAGGTGTTGTGAAGTTCATCAGCCGCAAGGGTAATGATGGTCTTGCTACCGATGCAACGATCGACTCCATCCACTTGAAGAAGCCATTGGAGACTCCTTATGTTACCACCTGGACTGCAGAAGAGGCTTATGATGTTGTCACCAAGTATGCTGGATGCTGCCGCTTCTCGGGCAACAAGGTACGTTGGGACCGTTTGGATTCAATCATGATTGCTGATGTGCTCAACGATACCGTTACCTTTACGGGTACTGGTTTGGGCGAAGGTTTGATCAACCTGCAGGAGGATGTCCGTTGTTCGCTCCTGCCAAATGTCTGGCCAGATCTCCATGCTTCGGACTACTCAATCAAGAATGCCTCTACCGATACCGATATGGATGGAATTCCGGATTATTTCGAGAAGCACTGGTTCGGTAAGAATGTCGATCCAAATGCAATGTGCAAGAAGAAGGGCTTTACACAGTACACCAACATGGATTACTATCTGGCACGTCTGGCCGAGATGATCACAGCTGGTACCTCTTCCGAGTATATTAGAATGTCTAAGTAAATTCTTACTCTTTCAACAATCATGACACAACGTACATTAGTTATATTAAAGCCAAGTTGCCTCATGCGTGGCTTGGTAGGTGAGGTGACCCGTCGTTTTGAACAGAAGGGTCTGCGCCTGATTGGCATGAAGATGATGCAGCTGACCGATGCCCAGTTGTCGGAGCATTATGCACACCTGGCAGGTAAGCCATTCTTCCAGCAGATCAAGGATGCCATGATGATCACTCCTGTCATCGTCTGCTGCTATGAAGGCATTGATGCCGTCGATGTAGTTCGTGCATTGACCGGATCAACCAATGGCAGAAAGGCTGCTCCTGGCACCATCCGTGGTGACTATTCTATGTCGTTTCAGGAGAATATCGTGCATGCTTCGGACAGCGCCGAGAACGCTGTTGTCGAGTTGAAACGTTTCTTCAAGGAGGAGGAACTCTTCACCTATCCAGATCCATTGCACCTTTACACATACGCAGCCGACGAAGTATAAGCAATGAGCAAAAAGATTGCTATCATCAATGACTTTTCGGGTTATGGCCGATGTTCTACATCGGTCATCTTGCCGATAGTCAGTCATCTGGGCGTACAGGGTTGTGCTGTTCCGACCGCGATCTTCTCGAACCACACCGGATTCCCATCCTTCTTCTGTAAGGATTTTACCGAGTATATGCCGGCTTATATCCGCGAGTGGAAGAAATTGGATCTGCAGTTTGATGGTATCATGACCGGTTTCCTCGGTTCTGCCAAACAGATCAGCATTGTCGAGGATTTTATCCAGCAGTTCCGGAATGAGAAGACTCACGTGTTGGTTGATCCGGTGATGGGAGACAATGGTCGCATCTACCCAACCTACACAGAGAAGCTTTGTCGCGATATGCGTCGCCTCATCGCTTACGCTGATATCATTACTCCGAACCTGACTGAGGCCTGTTTCCTGACCGGAACACGTTATCATGAGTCGGGTTGGCGCAAGAAGGAACTGGAGCTGATGGCTCGTCATCTGTTGGATATGGGTGCGCGTCAGGTGGTTATTACCGGCATCCAGATGGGCGAGGGTAGTATCGGAAATGTGCTTGCAACCCAGGAGAATGAGCAGTTGACCTTCCAGCGACAGCTTCAGGTCGAGCAGACTCGTTCCGGTACAGGCGATGTCTTTGCCTCTGTCTTAGGTGCAGACGCCGTCAATGGAGTGGACTTCGCCACCTCCTGCCGACGTGCCAGCCGTTTCGTCCGTCAATGTCTTATTGAGACCATCAAGGGGACAGAAGCCTCGAACACGGGTATCGACTTCGAATCGCAGTTAGCCAACCTTCGGAAAAAATAAATATCTGTGAAAGGTTCGACCCAATCGTGAAAAAAAATAAAAAAAACATTCGGTTGTTGTCACATTTTGGCTAAACTTCCGTTATATAGATAAATTTGGGTACAAAAACATACTTATGATTCAACTTCAAAACATTCACAAAACCTACCAGTCTGCTACTCCTTTGCATGTGCTGAAAGGCATCGACCTTCATATTCATGAGGGCGAACTTGTCAGCATCATGGGAGCATCCGGTTCTGGCAAATCCACATTATTAAATATATTAGGTATTCTCGACGATTACGACGAGGGTAGCTATATGTTGGCTGGTACACCCATCCGTAACCTCAGTGAGACTCGTGCAGCCGAACTCCGAAATCAGTTGATTGGATTCGTTTTCCAATCGTTCAACCTGATCAGTTTCAAGAACGCTATGGAGAATGTTGCTCTGCCGCTCTATTACCAGGGCGTCGGTCGTCGCAAACGCAATGAGATGGCACTTGAGTACCTCGATATGATGGGACTCAAGGATTGGGCTGATCATTATCCGAGCGAGATGTCTGGCGGTCAGAAGCAGCGTGTCGCCATTGCCAGAGCTTTGATCGCCAATCCGAAGATCATCCTGGCCGACGTGCCAACCGGTGCATTGGACAGCAAAACCACCCTCGAGGTTATGGATCTGCTGAAACGTGTTAACCGCGAACAGGGTAAGACCGTTATTATCGTCACCCACGAGCAGGAAATTGCTGACGCCACCGACCGTCGTATTCACATCAAGGACGGACTCATTGATAAAGACATTACTATATGATTACCGACGTTATCGAAGAGATCTATGTCTCGATGAGCCGGAATAAACTGCGCATAGCTCTCACCGGATTCAGTATTGCGTGGGGCATCTTCATGCTCATTGTGCTGCTGGGTTCCGGCAATGGGTTGTTGCATGGCATGATGGAGCGATTTGCATCACAAGCTGTCAACAAGGTCGAACTTTATCCAGGTTGGACTTCGATGAGCTACGATGGTTTGCCCAAAGGACGTCAGATCCGACTCTATTACGATGATCTCGAATTCTTGTGCAGTACGATGCGCAAGCATATTTACGAGGCCATTCCAGTCATAGAGAATAGTGTTTTGGCCAGTTATGGTGATGAATATACCTCAGTCACAATCAATGGCATCTATCCTAATTATTTTTCATGCGATGGCGACAAGGTTCTGGCTGGTCGTGGCATCAACGAAATTGATATACGTGAGCGACGCAAGGTCTGTCTCCTGTCCGAAAACACACTTGAGATCCTGTTCGGCGACACTGAACCACATCTCGGAACTTGGATCAATATCCAGAACATTCCTTTTCAGATAGTTGGTGTCTATAAAGCGCCCTACAAGTCTTATAATCAACATGTTTATGCGCCGTTGTCCACCGTGAGTGGAATCTTCAAGCCAAGTGGTGACTATGGGGAGATTCAACTTCTTGTGAGGAATCTTGAGACGAAAGAGGCCAACGAGCAGTTTAACAAAGACATTCGTGCCGTGATGGGCCGGCACAAGCAGTTCGATTCCAGCGACCGTAATGCGATGTGGATTTGGAACAGTTATGAGGACTATATCCAGACGCAGAGTATATTTTCAGGTCTTCAGATGTTTATTTGGATCATCGGCATTGCTACCCTGATAGCAGGTGTGACCGGTATCTCGAACATTATGTTGATTACCGTACGCGAACGAACCCATGAGTTTGGAATCCGTAAGGCCATAGGCGCACGTCCGCGTCAGATCGTTTCGCTTGTTTTGCTCGAATCTGTTGCCATCACGATTGTGTTCGGTTACATAGGCATGTTCTTTGGTATTGGCTTGACGCAACTCATAAACTTTATTTTGGGAAATATAGCGTCCAACAATGGCGAAGAAGACTTTACCATATTCAAGGATCCTACGGTCGATATAGACATTGTCCTGATGGCCACCCTTGTCATGGTAATTGCCGGAGTAATTGCCGGCTATGTTCCCGCCAAGCGAGCTGTGAGTATCAAACCTGTAGAAGCATTAGCACAACAATAATTCATTATGGAAGAACTTTGGCAAGAAATATGGCAAACCATCCGACGCAACAAGTGGCGTTCGTTGATGACCGCCTTTGGCGTCTTCTGGGGCTTGTTGATGCTGATCCTGCTCGTTGGTTTTGGACATGGCATCTTCAATGGCATTATTGGTAATCTGAATGCAATTCCCTCCAATACAATGTTCTTTGGCGGAGAAAGTACCTCGATGGCTTACAAAGGGTTTGGCAAGAACCGGTATATCACGCTCGATAACGAGGATATGGAGATTCTCAAGACCTATCTCGACAAGCGGCTTCGTTATCTGACCCCTATCAATGTGGTCGGTTCGCAGGATGTAGTCTTCAATGACTTCAAATATTCTGCCCGACTGATGGGAAGCGAACCCAGTTACTATAACATCATTCCGCAGCAGGTGCTTTATGGTCGTTACATCAACGACATCGACATAATGGAGCATCGCAAGGTATGCGTCATGGGAGTACAGGTTTACGAAACACTCTTCCCCGGAGGAGGAGATCCCTGTGGAAAACTGGTCAAGGTGGGTAGTGTTTACTATACCATTATCGGAGTTGTCAAGAAATTGTCCAATTACATCAATATCGGAGGCGATGTCAACAAGTCTCTTCTGTTGCCCATCACCACCACTCAGCTTACCTACAATATGTTTAACTCCATTCATATTTGTGGAGTCACTTTGCAGGATAAATATCCGATTTCAGAATGGGAGGACCGTATCAAGGATAGCGTCAAGGAGCATCACTATGTTCATCCCGACGACAAGAAAGCCTTTTGGGGTTTCAATCTCTCCGACATCATGAATATGTTCAATGGACTCTTCCTTGGCATCAATATCCTGCTCTGGATAGTCGGTTGCGGCTCTTTGTTCGCCGGTTTGATAGGCATTTCCAACATCATGCTTGTTACAGTCAAGGAGAGAACGCAGGAGATTGGCATTCGTCGAGCTTTGGGAGCAAAGCCGCTGACGATTCTGTCGCAGATTTTGGCTGAGAGTCTTGTGTTGACCTCGGCAGCAGGTGTGACTGGTCTTATGCTGGGTGTCTGGATATTGACATTAGTCGGCAAGATTCTGGAGGCAAATCCCTCATCTGGCAACGATGGATTCCAGATGCAGAACCCCGAAGTTCCCTTCTCGGTGGCTGTTGCAGGCATGCTGGTCATTATTGTCGGTGGACTTTTGGCCGGTTGGATGCCTGCCAAGCGCGCCATGAAGATCCGTGCGATTGAGGCACTGAGGGAGGAGTGATAGCCTCACCCTAACCTTCCCTCGCTATGGAAGGAGTGATTAATTTGAAAATTATAACAAACTAACATTACTTATATGAAAAAGTATTTCAAGATTGGCATTTGGTGCCTCGTAGGTGTATTCGTCATCTACACTTTCTATTTCCTCTGGCAGCAGTCGCAGCCCAAGGAGGTCGTTTACGAACTCATTACACCAGAGGTTCGTGATATTGTTAAAACCACCGTGGCAAGTGGCAAAGTCGAGCCGCGCGACGAAGTCAACATCAAGCCTCAGATTCAGGGTATCATCACCGAACTCTATGTCGAGGCTGGTGACATAGTCAAGAAGGGTGACCAGATTGCTAAAGTGGCAGTCATTCCCGACATGTCTTCACTCAACCAGGCACAGAGTCAGGTACGTACGTCGCAGCTTTCGCTCGAAGAGGCAGAACGTGAGCATGCCCGTGTTGAGAACCTGTACCAGAAGGGTGTTGTGTCGCGCGAAGAGTATGAGCAGAGCCTTAATTCGCTCGAGAAGACGCGTGAATCTGCGCAGTCGGCTCAAGATGCTTTGGATATAGTTACCGAGGGTATCAGCAAACGCTCCGGCCAGATCAACACGACCATCGTGCGTAGTACAATTGCAGGCACGGTGCTCGACGTGCCGGTCAAGAAAGGTAGTTCAGTAATCAATGCCAATTCCATGAACGAAGGTACTACTGTAGCCACTGTTGCCGACATGTCCAAAATTATCTTTCGTGGAAACATCGATGAGACAGAAGTGGGACGTATGAAGACAGGTATGGATCTTAAACTGACCATTGGAGCTATACAAGGAGTTTCCCTGCCAGCAGTCATGGAGTATATTTCGCCTAAGGGAACAGAGAGTAATGGCGCGATCCTGTTCGAGATCAAGGCGGCTGCCCAGATTCCAGATACACTGGTTCTGCGTGCCGGATATAGTGCCAATGCTACGATCGAACTGGCTCGTCGCAATCAGGTTATGACGGTCAAAGAGACTGCCATCCAATTCTCGGGCGATTCTACCTTTGTTTACCAATTGACCTCTGCCGAAGGTGTGATTCCTCAGACATTCGAGCGTGTACCAGTTAAGGTCGGTTTGAGCGATGGCATCTACATCGAGGTTGTTGAGGGTATTTCTGATTCAATGAAACTGCGCGGTAATGAAAAGATTGAATAAGACAATGGCGTTAACGTTGTCGATGACGTTGACGTTGACGTTGACTGCGAATGCACAGGCAATGTCTTTGCAGGATTGTATCGATTTCGCTCTCGAGCATAGCAACTCTATCCAACAGAAGGAGCTACAGCGACAGAACAGCGAGATTGAACTAAGTAGTGCCAAAAGCAATTACCTGCCCTCTTTGAGTGGCTCCATCGGACAGGGCTGGTCCTTTGGCCGAACCACTTCAGAGGATAGTAATTCATATACCAGCAGCAATTCTACTTCGACCAATTTCGGATTGAACGCAGAGATGCCTCTCTTTACGGGTTTTCGAGTAAGCAATCAGATCAAATCGAATGAGTTCGCTCTCAAGGCTGCTACTGCCAACCTCGAGAAGGCTCGTAAAGATATTGGTATTCAAGTGGCAGGCTATTATCTCAATGCTCTCTACTACAAGGGCCTCACAGATGTCCAGCGTCAGCAGGTCGGGCTTGATTCGACTGCAGTGACCAAGGCTCGTGCACTCTTTGAGGCTGGCAAGAAACCTGAGTCAGAAGTGGCTGCTGCTGAAGCGCAGCTGGCTGTTAGTCAGCATTCCCTGACAGAGGCTATTGGCAACGAGGTGATGGCACGTTTGGATCTGATGCAGGCTTTGAATTTGGAATGCGACGTTGAGGCATTCTTTATCGAGGATATCAATACCTCCAATGTTACCAATGAGGTCTCTTCGGTCGAAACGGTCTTTGCACAGGCATTGGAACGCTATCCCTCTATCCTGGCAGCCAAATATAGTTTGGAAAGTAGCAAATATGAACTGAAAGCTTCTCGAAGTGGCTATCTTCCGACGGTATCTCTGCGTGCAGGCTACAGTACCAGTTATCAGTACCTGTACAATGCACCATTTCCTCAGAAAGATTTCGGTCATCAGTTGAATGATCATGGCTATAAATCGATTGGGCTCAATGTCTCGATTCCAATTTTCGATCGCTTCTCAACCCGTAATGCCATGCGTCGTGCACGTTTGAGTATCGAGAACCAGAATGTCGCCTTGACTGAAGCACAGCAGTCGCTTCACAAGGATATACAACAGGCTTACTGGAATGCACTCAAGGCTCGTGATAATTATGCTTCAGCGCAAAAGGCTGCTGCCTCAACGAAATTGGCTTATCAGTATGAGGCTGACCGGTATGAGTCAGGCAAGGGAACTAGTTATGATCTCCAACAGGCCTCGACAAAACATCAGAAGAGCTTACAGGATGAATTACAATCCAAGTATGAGTTCCTGATGCGACTCAAAATTCTCGAGTTCTATAACGTAAACTAAAATAAATGCTCTACTTGTCTGGCAGGTAGAGCATTTGATTTTTCTATTGGATTGACTTGCTTGTTGCAATGTCTCATCTGCTTAAAGCTTGTACGAAATTTGAGTTTTGCTCGTTCCGAAAACTTCGGAAGCAGCGCAACTCAAATTTTGTTCGTTCCGAAAACTTCGGAAGCAGCGCAACGCGAATTTTGTTCGTTCCTAAAATTTCGGAAGCAGCGCAACGCGAATTTTGTTCGTTCCGAAAACTTCGGAAGCAGCGCAACGCAAATTTTGTTCGTTCCGAAAACTTCGGAAGCAGCGCAACGCAAATTTTGCTTGTTCCGAAAATTTCGGAAGCAGCAAAACTCAAATTTTGCCGGGGTGAAGACTTACAAGAAGTGTTTTACCGTCTCACCCTGAATAGCACTCAGCAGATTGTTGGCAGCCGAAGAGGCACCAATACGGTAGAGATCCTTGGTCAACCACTCGTCACCGAGGATAGTCTTGACGATTGTGTAGTACTTCACTGCATCCTCTGGGGTCTTGACACCACCAGCCACCTTGAAACCGATGCGAGTGCCCGTCTCGTCATAATATGCCTTAATCATCTTGCACATGACGAGGGCTGCTTCTGGAGTAGCGGCTACATCAATCTTGCCAGTCGAAGTCTTGATGAAATCTGCACCAGCATACATGGCGAGGATTGACGCCTTGGCAATGAGGGATGCCTTCTTGAGTGCGCCCGTCTCGAGGATGACCTTAAAGATGGCATCCTTGCAAGCTGCCTTGCACTCCTGGATGGTGTCGCACATCTCTTCGTACTGGCCGGCCAGCATCTGGCCTACATTGATTACGATATCAACCTCGTTGGCACCAGAGGCAACTGCCAAGGCACATTCTGCAACCTTGATCTCGTTGAAGGTCTGGCTGGATGGGAAGCCGGCAGCAACGACGGTAGTATCCACCTCGCTCACGTCGAGGAAGGTAGAAACAGTCTCTGCAAAGTTTGGATATACGCAGATTGAGGCTACGTTATCGAGTTCTGGATAGGCCTCTTCGAAGAGGTTGACGCGCTCTGTGAAATCACGGATGCGTTCCTCGTTGTCGGTTGGGTTAAGGCTGGTCAAATCGATACAGCCAAGGCTGAACTTGAGGGTTTCGAGATTATTGTTGGCGTCGTAACCGTCGGCAATGATTTGAGCGACTTCAGCCTTGATGGCCTCGTCATCTAACTCTGTCTCATATTTGGCCAGAGTGTCAAGATACTTGTTTGATTCCATATTTTGTATGTTGTTTTGTTGTTTTGTTGTTGACTACAGTAATCTGAATTCGTAGCCTTGTTCGATAAGCCAATCCAATGCTTGCGGCAAGGCTTGCTGTAGGTTGTGCCAAGATTTCGGTTGGTCGTGGAATGTGATAATAGAACCATTACGTGTGTAATGACGGACATTTTCAACGACTTGACCTGCATCGAGGCGGTTGGAGTAGTCGCGTGTGACGAGATCCCAATAGATAATGCGGTACTTCTTCTGTAAAAGATTGGCATGACCCCATCGGAGCCAACCATGTGGTGGACGGAACAACTCACTATGGATGAGCATGTTCGCCTTCTCGACATTGGCAAGGTAGGCTTTCGAACCATAGGTAAGTGCCGAGATATGGTTCATGGTGTGGTTGCCCACGCGATGTCCTCGGGCTCGAACCTGTTCGAACAAACCACGATATCGCGCCACATTATCTCCGACGCAGAAAAAGGTGGCCTTGATGCCGTACTTATCTAACAAATCCAGCACCCAAGGCGTCACCTCGGGTGTCGGACCGTCGTCGAAAGTTAGATAGACACATTTGGGCTGGGAGGGAAGTCTCCACAAGCCGTCAGGTGCCATCAACTGACGGATAAGTGTGGGCGGTTGTTCGATGAACACGCTTTAACGAAGCACTTTCTTGTTGATTGCCTGCTGGAAGTAGGTCTCCAACAGATCCTTGTAGTCGGTAGTGACTGACGAGAGCTTGTAACGCTCTGCGATCGAGAGTGCGTCGCGCATGGTGAGAACCTGCTCCTTGATGCCGCTTCCGATGCTTGCAATGTGGTGGGGCTTCTGCATAAAGGCCCAAGACAGATAATCATCGCTGCGGGTCAGGATAGCACGGATGATGCGTTCGCCCTCCTCTGGCTTGCCACACAGAATGTAGCTCTGAGCCAAGGTGAGTGAGGTGTACTCGTAAGGAACATTGGCAGCAGGAATGGTCTTGTCGCAATATTCGGTTGCCTTGAGTGCACGTTCTGTATCACCGATGTTGAGGAGCTGCTCGATCAGAGTGCAGAACATCATACGCTGGGTACGACACATACGACGGTTGTTCTCGTCGAGGTAGATGGTCGTATCCTGGATGTTGCCCCAGATGAACTTGTTCATCAGATTGTCGTAACTCTTGTCGATATCCGGAGTGCCAGTGCCTCCATGTGCCAAAGGTACAATCTGATAAGCAAGACCGCACAGACGGAAGTACTTGTCGAGACCCATATACATGTCGCGACCTACGGTGGTGGCGAAGTAGATAGGACGCTTCCAACCCGAACGGCTGATACCATCAATCATCGCGAGAACTGCAATCTCATTCTTGGTGACGTAGTTCTTGTGACTCAGGTCGATGGTCATCTTGGTGATGAGTTCGCTCGAGTCTGCCACGGTGATGCATGGTGAGGCAAGAACCTCTTCCGGATTGACGTCGATGGTGAACTTCTTGCTTGGCAAGTAGTCAATGTGACCATAGTTAGGCAAGGTCTTGTACTTCGGATCGTCGCTGTAGAGGAAGTTCATTGCGTTGTGCAGTGGTGCCTCCTGTACTTTGTCAACGAGGTGAGCGTAGTTGAGCTTGTCGTGTGCATACTGTTCGCGACGCAACTCGATTGGCAACGGATCGCTCTCGTAAGCCTGACTCTTCATCTGGTTCATGTACCAGTCGGTCTGCAGATAAGAGAGGTTGCAGACACGGCAGTCGGTACGATAGCCCTCAACCTCCTGTGCATACCAGAGAGGGAAGGTGTCGTTATCACCATTGGTAAAGATGATTGCATTTGGCTCCAATGAAGAGAGGTAGTTGCGACCGAAATCACGTGCAGTGTAACGGTTCGAACGATCGTGATCGTCCCAGGTCTGACCTACCATCTGGATAGGAACGAAAATACAGATCAACGAAGCAAGTGCACCTGCGATGAGTGGATTCTTGACCGCCTTCTGCAAACCAGCTGCGATGCCTGCTACACCCATGCCAATCCAAATGGCAAATGCGTAGAACGAACCGGCATAAGCATAATCTCGCTCACGAGGCTGGTATGGAGGCTGGTTCAAATAAACCACGATAGCCAGACCTGTCATGAAGAAGAGGAAGAAGACTACCCAGAAGCCCTGGATGCCCTCGCGACCTGCAAAGGCCTGATAGAGCAAGCCAATGATACCCAGCAGCAATGGGAGCATGTAGAAGACGTTGTGTCCCTTGTTGTTGGCAATGCTGGCAGGAAGTGTGCTCTGATTTGGAACATCAAAGAGCAACTCGTCGATGAATGGAATACCACAGATGGCCCGACCTGCATCGACGGCACCATAGCACTGCTCGTCACTCTCACGTCCGGCGAAGTTCCACATGAAGTAACGCCAGTACATGAAGTTTACTTGATAGCGGAGGAAATAGGTGATGTTGTCGGCAAAGGTAGGAACGCCCTTGATTGGTTTGCCATCCTTGCCAATGACATTGTGGCCCTTGTCCTTATCGTCCCAACCGCACCACTCTTTGTAGCCTGAGATGTGATTTCCAGTCGAACTGTACATGCGTGGGAAAAGGGTGGTATAGTTGTAGAGATACTTCTCGCGATAGCCAGTAAGTTCGTAACGGTCTGGCTCGTTTGGATTGGTCTTAACCTTTTTGCCATAAAGTGGTGCGCCCTGCTCGGTCTTGACCTGGCCATTAGCATCGCGCATAACGCTCGAAGCAAAGGTCTGTCCGTAGAAGAGTGGAGACTCGCCATACTGCTCACGATTCAGATACTTCGAGAACGAGAATATCTCGTCCGGAGAGTTCTGATCCATTGGCAACTGAGCCGATGAACGGATGATGATCTGTGCAAAGGTAGAGTAACCAATCAGGATGGTCATAAGGCAGAGCAATACATTGGAGGCAAGACGGGCATGGATCTTTTCGCCAAATCCGAAAATGATGCCACCAATGACAATCGTCAAGCCAATGCCCAGCAACCAACCTTCGCCTGCAAATGGAACACCACTCAGGACGATGCCAGCCAGCAACATGATGCGCAAAGCATTAGGTGATGTGCTCTTGCGATAGGTCATGTAGATACCATAGGCAAGGAACGCTAATACGAAGAAGAAGTAGAAGCCTGTGCCGGTATTGAAGCTGAGACCCAGGCTGTTGACAAAGAACAACTCGGTCGCACTGGCGAGCTTGACCATGCCAGGAATCATACCGTAGAGGATGAAGAATACCATCAGTACGGAAAGAATCAAGGCTCCACAAGATCCCATCAGTGTGGCATTAGGATTCTTCTTGAAATAATAAACGAGCACGATGGCTGGCAAGGTCAGAAGGTTCAACAGGTGAACACCGATGGATAGACCAATAATATAAGCCAAAAGGATAATGTAACGGTCTCCTTCAACACCATTTGCATGACGTTCCCATTTGAGGATGAGCCAGAATACAACGGCTGTCATGAATGAAGAGAAGGCGTAAACCTCAGCTTCGACAGCAGAGAACCAGAAGGTGTCGGACCAGGTATAGGCCAGCGCGCCTACCAAACCGGAACCAAGAATGGTGATGATCTGACCCCAGGTCATTTCCTCCTTGTCGGTGCCTGCGAATTTGTTGTTGCGGCAAACAAACTTCTTGGTCAGAGCGGTGATGGTCCAGAAAAGGAACAGAATGGTTGCTGCCGAGAACATTGCGCTCATGCAGTTCACGCAGACTGCAGCTTTAGTCACATCGCCACCTGCAAAATTAACGAAGAAACGACCGGTTAGGTTGAAGAAGGTGTTTCCAGGTGGGTGACCTACTTCTCCCTTGTCGGCACAGGTGATGAACTCAGGGCAATCCCAGAAACTTGCGGTTGGCTCTACCGTGTTGAGGTAGGTATAAGCCGCAATGAAGAATGCCAGCCATCCGAAGATGTTGTTGAGCAATTTGTATTGCTTCATGATCGATGATTTAGTTTATTATATGGTTTTTATTTGTTTTCGATTGCATTGAAAAACGCGCAAAGATAATAAAAAATATGATATGATGGTTGGGATTTGACCCTTTTTATGAAAAATGGAGCGATTTTATCAATTTTTCACTCATAAATTTGCATTCCACATAATATTTAACTACCTTTGCCGTGTGAATCCAATCGGTATTTTTGACTCCGGCTTCGGCGGTTTGAGTATCTTTAGAGAGATCCAGCGCCTGCTCCCTCAGTATGATTTCATCTTCCTGGGGGACAATGGTCGTGCACCTTATGGAGACCGTTCTTTCCAGGAGGTGTTTGATTTTACGAACCAGGCAGTCCGCAAACTCTTTGATATGGGTTGCCCGCTCGTTATCCTGGCGTGTAACACGGCTTCGGCCAAAGCCCTCCGAAATATCCAGCAGAACGAATTACCTCACATGGATGATCCAACCCGTCGCGTACTGGGTGTGATCCGTCCTACGGT
The DNA here is from genome assembly GCA_045627865.1 of Bacteroidales bacterium. Classification (GTDB taxonomy): domain Bacteria; phylum Bacteroidota; class Bacteroidia; order Bacteroidales; family UBA3663; genus Liminaster. The sequence goes on along the minus strand of JAZQOK010000018.1, from coordinate 39,026 downwards.
TGAACGTGTTTCCAATCTGACCTATTCCGGGCATGTCGGCCTTGTCGCCACGCGAGCCACGGTTAGCAGTCAGAGTTATGATATGGAGATTAAAAACATCAATGATAACGAAACACGAACCAATCCCAAAGTCATCTTGTCCTCTCGAGCCTGTCCGAAATGGGTGCCGCTTATTGAGTCTGGAAGATTACATTCTACCGAGTTGTACCAGGAGGTGAAGAATGACCTGTCTGCCCTTTTGGAGAATGATCCGGAGATTGATACTATCATTCTGGGCTGTACGCACTATCCGCTCATTACTTCGTTGATTCAGCAGGTGCTGCAGGAATTGGATCATCCGGAGATTATCCTTATGCCACAGGGTAAACCGGTAAGCTATGGACTGAAGGATTATCTGCAACGTCATCCGGAAATGGATTCCCGTCTGTCGCGTTCTGGTAAAACCTATTTTTATACCACTGGCCATGTCGAGAGCTTCGAACAGTTGGCCACACTTTTCCTTGGACATAAGTCGCAGATCGAGGCTCAGCGCATTGTTCTTTGATCCGATCATCATAAAATAATAAGTGCCACTCTTTTCACAAGGAGTGACACTTCGTTGTTTGTGTTATTTGTGTGTGTGATTCTTTATTTGAATATGGTGCAGGGAACCAATGGGCTCACTATGAGTTCGCCCGAAGGAGAAACCTGCATCAAGTCGAGCAAGATGTTGTCACGTTTGCCGTTGGCAATGATGACGCCAATGCCTTGGGCTGCCACCTCGCGGGCAGTCTTGTGCTTGGATTGCATGCCACCACGGCCAGCTGAACTCTTGCTGGTTTGGATATATTTTTCTACTTCAGTGTTCTGATTGATGACGCGAATCAACTCGGAGTTCGGATCTGCAGGATTGCCGGTGTAGATGCCGTCGATGTTGCTGAGCAGAATCAACTGCTTGGAATTCATCATGGTGGCCATCAGACCCGAGAGTTCATCGTTGTCGGTGAACATCAACTCGGTGATTGAGATGGTGTCGTTCTCGTTGACGACAGGAATAACGCCCTGTCCGAGCATGGTTTCCATGCAATTTCTCTGATTCTCGCGCTGGTCGGGGGTGCTCAAGCCGACTTTGGTTGTAAGAACCTGTCCGCAGGTGATACCCCACTCATGGAAGAACTCGTAATACTTATCAATGAGTTTGGCCTGGCCAACTGCACTGAACAGCTGACGCTGCTGAACTTCGTCCAGCTGATCGGTGTTGACCTGTCCCTTGAGGACGCTTCGTCCACAAGCAACGGCACCGGATGAAACAAGGATTACCTGTACTCCCTGACGATGGAGGGTCGCAACCTGATCGACCAAAGCCGACATACGGGTGACGTCTAAAGTGCCATCATTTCGGGTCAGTACATTGCTGCCCACTTTGACTGTAATACGCATTGAATAGTGTTTAGTTTCGGGGTGCAAATTTAGAAAGAATCTTTCACTTTTCCAAATAAAAACGTAAAAAAGATTGCAAAAAGTTCAAAATTTTCTATTTTTGCGTATATTGTGTGAATATAATTTCAGTATCGCTGAATTTCAGACTATTAGCGATTATCAGACGGTATAAATCATACCAGTTTCAAGATACCAGATGAAACCTTTGACATGACTGAACCCCATTCCTGTGAGGTATTTCATGTAATTTGATACCTGTTTCTTGTATTTGGAGTTGTGTTCCTCGCCTGTCTTGTAGTCGATGACGATGCATTCGCCCTCAGGGGTGAACACGATGCGGTCTGGACGCTGGGTATGGGTGGTTTCGGTAACGATATCCTGTTCGTTGAGAACGCGATTGGCTGGATCAAACCACGGACCAGCCTCGGGCGTTTGGAGAACGCGGTGAATGTAGTCGAGAATCTCCTCCAGTTTGAGACCATTAAGTTCTGCTTGGCCCGATTGGAACAGACTGGTAACAGGGCCATCAACCTGAGTGTTGTCGATGACCGCCGAAAGAGCGTCGTGCAGGGTTGTGCCTCGCAATTTGGCTTGATCGCTGCTGTAATCTGTCTGTTTGATGGCTGGGAGGTGAGGAATGGTGGTCTGCTCGGTGTTAATGGTTGGAACATCCGGAATGTTTGGATTATCCGAAGTTTTCGGAGCAGTATCAAGCATTTCTGTATTCAATACAATCTTGTCGATGCCTCGTTTCCATTTGCCATTCTCTTCGTCAAAGAACCTTTTGAGAAAGGATTGCAGCGATGTGCTTTTTTTCTCGTCGACGGTAGGAGAGAGGATGATTAACTCATTCTCGGCGCGAGTGAAGGCTACATAGGCTGTGTTGAGATTGTCGATGACAGCACGAGTGCGTTCCAGATTGAATTCCTCCTGGAAAATGCTGTTCTCCATTTTAGACGTGATTTCGATCGGGAGAACGAGGTTATCGTGTGCAAAAGGAGCCTCCTTGGGCTCGCACCAAAGCAGGTCCGGGTTCATGCCCTTGAGTTTGATGTCGAGCGTTTCCATTGCAAACGGAACGATGACGGCTTTGCCCGAAAGACCCTTGGACTGGTGGATAGTCATGATACGGATGGCAGGCTGTTCCGTAGGCGTAGTAACACTGCATTTGTGTCCGTTGTCGTGCCACCAGACGAGGAAGCTGTCGAGATTAGGACCCTCTTTGGCACTGAACTGGAGTACCACATCGCAGAAGGCCTGAATGAAGTTTGTTTCAAGACGGCATTCTGTAGGCAGAAGGGCAATAAGGCGTTCGACGGTTTCGTACAATGGCAGGTTAAGCAATGTATCGAAATCTGGGGTAGATTCAGGTTGGAGAAAATAGCGAGCAATGGCTTGTGTGATATTTTCGGTAGAAAGTGAAAGCCAACAGATGCCAGCTACGCTACGGCGATAATCGGATTTGGGCTCGTGCAGATATTCGAGCACTGTCACCAAGGCACGGATGATTGGATGCTTGATGAGCAGAAGAGCCTCCTGGGTGATGATCTTCATCGAATAGGGCGACTCCGGGTGCTGTGCCTCGTAATCGAGCAACGCTTTGGCGCAAAGGTTGCATTGATCGCGTTTGCGGCAGAGGATGAGGATGTCCTTGGCCTCTCGTCCTTGTTGCTGAAGCGCAATGACCAACTCCGGCAGACGACGGACGACTGCCTCTTTGTATTCGGGCTTGTTTTCTGCGCCAGGAAGAATCTCAAATACCACCTTGCCTTGAGGTACATCATTCAATCCTTCGTCCCGATATTTCTTGATTCGGTGTTCAGAAATCGTCTGCTCGACATCGGCATAAATCTCTTCGACGGTACTGAGGGTATTCTCGGGAGTTCCTTCTTTGTGAAAACAGCTGCTGACATATGCAAAGAACTCGTTGTTGAAGTCGATGATCTTTCGGTCGGATCGCCAGTTGTCGTTAAGTATGTTGTTGCGCTTATCTTTGGCCTGCATCTGCGGGTTGAAGTGATTCAGCTCGGAATGGAGCAGATTCCAATCGCTTCCGCGCCAGCGATAAATGCTTTGTTTGACATCGCCAACGATGAGGTTCTGGTTGTTGTTTCCCAATGAGTCGTTGAGCAATGGCGAGAAGTTACTCCATTGCATGCCAGAGGTGTCCTGGAACTCGTCGATCATGTAGCTGTGTATGCGGGTGCCTGTCTTCTCGTATATAAAAGGAGAGGACTGCTCGGCTACTAACGCATTGAGCATTTGAGTCGTGTCGCTCAACAGCTTGATGCCCTGTTCTGCGCAATACTCGTTGGCAACCTCTTCGAGGCGGGAAAGAAGACCGAGCTGAAAGATATTTTTTCGGATGGCCAAAGCGCTGTTGTATTCTCGTATCAGTTCGCTATCGAAAAGTGCGACGCCTTCTTGCAGAAGACCTTGAAGTTGCGAGGCAGAGTTGCCCATCTCGTCGAGCTTGGCTGCATTCTTCTTGGCAAACCAAAGAGTGGTGTCTTCGGCCCATTTGCGGATCGTATCAGTGCACTTTTCAGTGCCTTTGGCCCAGGCAAGTGCTGCAGAAATGCTGCTTCGATTGAAATCGCTGGGCTGGAGATGACAGCTGGTAAGTACCTGGTTGCATTGTTCTCCAATCTGCTTCAGTCTCTTTCTCCAATCGAAGATGATCTTGTCGAGCATCTCGACATATTGGGCCATCTCTTTCTTGTCCGACGAGAACTGCTTTACCTGCTGACTGTACTTGCGATAGTCTTCAGTGGTGATGACTTTGGCCAGTTTGACCAATTCCTTGTGAACGTTCCAGTTGGATCCGTTCTCCATACGGTTGTTCGAAAAGCGTAGCAGCCAGTCGAATGTCTCTTTGTCTTTGACCGGATCCAGATTTAGCAGGAATTGTGACACTGCGTGGTTGAGGACCATGTCGGCATCAAGTTCTACCTCGTAATTGCCCTGTACATTCAGTTCGTGCGCAAAACTGCGTACTACCTGTTGGAAGAAGCTGTCGATGGTGGAGATGTGCAGGTTCGAATAGTCGGTCAGCATGCCTTTAAGGATCTCGTGGGCACGTTGGCTGATCTTCTCATCGCTGGGACAGTTCTTGCCCTCCCCGCGTACATCATTATAATAAGGAGATTCAGAGGGCTTCTCCCAAAGCTTTTTCAGCTCTTTGATAATACGTTCCTTCATCTCGGTTGTGGCCTTGTTGGTGAAGGTAACGGCCAGGATTTCGCTAAAGAGAAGATTGCGGTCTTCTCCCTCCAATGATGGCGTCAGCTCCTTTCGGAACAGCAGTTTGATATAGAAGCCGGTGAGAAGAAATGTCTTTCCCGAACCGGCAGAAGCACGGTAAATGTAAAGCATACTGCAAAGATAGGGACAAAAACTTAAAAAAAGAATATTTTTTGGTTGTTTTTTCGATTTTCGATAAAAAAACTTGGTTCATATCGAAAAAATGACTATCTTTGCGGTCGTATTCTATATGTTTTAAGGTATGAAGAGATTGGTTTTTGCAACAAATAACCAACATAAGATTGAAGAATTCCGAGCCCTGCTTGCAGAAGCGGGTCCGGAGGTTGCTTCGCATTATGAAATACTTTCACTAACAGACATCGGATGTACTGACAAGATTCCAGAAACCGGCTTCAGCTTTGCAGAAAACGCTTTGCAGAAGGCTGAATACATCAAAGTCCACTTCAATGTGGATTGCTTTGCAGATGATAGTGGATTGGAGGTGAGGTCTCTTGGTATGGAACCAGGAGTCTTCTCTGCCCGCTATGCCAATGATGAGGGTTACGACTGCAACGATCTCGCCAATACCGAGAAACTGCTCCGAAAGATGGAGCACATCAAGGAACGCCAAGCGCAGTTCCGCACCGTTATATGCCTATTGATGGATGGAAAGAAGGAGGAGTTCGAGGGAATCTGCCGTGGAGAAATCGCTCGAACTGCTACTGGCAACAAGGGCTTTGGATACGATCCTGTATTCTTGCCTGAGGGTCATAGTGTCACCTTTGCCGAGATGGCATTGGAGGACAAAAATGTTATTAGTCATCGTGGTAAGGCTGTCCGCCAGTTGGTGGACTACCTGATCAAGAATGCCTGATAATACCCTCTGCGTTTTGCCCAACGCATACTCGTACACATTTTTTTACTCGTTTTATAGTGTCCATGACTAACAAATTTAAGAATTACGCTTTTATAAGCTATTGCCATGCCGATTCGGCAGTGGCGGAGGCGCTCCAGCGGTATCTGGTGGGCTTCCGGTTACCCCGTGGTGTGGTAAATGAATGCTGTGTATCCAAACGACTTCAACCCATTATAAGCAATGAAGTCCAGGAATCAGGAGAAGATTTGACAGAACAGACTCGCCAGTTATTGAGAGAATCAAAATGTTTGCTTTTGATCTGTTCTCCGTTATCCGCTAAATCAGAAGAGGTCAATCGTCAGGTAGAGCAGTTCATCGCCGATGGACGTGTCAAGCAGATCATTCCATTCATTGTGTCTGGTGTACCGATGTGTGGAAGTGACCGAGAGTGCTTCCCGCCGGCATTGGTTCAGTATTTCAAAGAGAATCCATCACACGAACTGTTGGGTATCGATACCCAGAAGTTCAGTAGAAGGAAGTCTTACTACAGTGTGGTTTCAGCTTTGCTCGATATCCCTTATACTAAGCTCTGGGATCGATTTGCACGAATGCGTCGTCGCACGATGTCGATGATGTTTCTGGCGTTCCTTTCGGCTATGGCCGTGCTTTACTATTTCGCCGCCCCATATTCGGTCATCATAACTTTGCATGATGATAATCATCCCAATTTGCCACTCTTGCGGGATGCGGATGGCATTCTCGGAGAAATGCGGATTGGTAATGTTGTTATCCCTATCAGTTCCCTCGATACCGTGATTGTTTCTCGCCGATTGCCAGGATACCTGCGAGGCAGAGACAAGATAATCACCTTCACAACTCCCTATTATATTCCCGTGTCCCAGTCCGTTACTCATGGCTATGGTTTGACCAGCTCTTTCGATGTCCAGTTGAGACGAGATGACGAATTTGCTGTTTTCTCAGGACGTGTGTGGGATTTTGAACAGGACAAACCGATAGCAGGAGCCTGGGTTGAAGTCGATGGCGGAAAGTTCTGGGCATTGACCGATTCGGTTGGTGGTTTTATGCTGCGCTTCTCGCTCAGTGAGCAATCAGAGATCAAACCTCTTACAATTCGTGCTGATGGTTATGAGACCTACTTTGACGAAGAAACCGTTATCGACCGGAATGTCCCCTTTGGATTGAAACCCAAAAAGTTGTAACCGATAAAAAATATACCCTCGAGTTAGCAAAATGCAACTTGAGGGTATTTCCTTTGTGCAAAAATATACAATGGATATTTGATTTTTTAAGAAAAGTTTGGCCCGAATTGCTTTTTTTTGTAATTTTGCACGCGAATTTTGGTAATGCCCAATTCTCTTTTGCTTTCCTGTTATTGGCATTAAGCTTGAATTAGAACTAAAACAATATAAAAATGAATTTAAGAAGAACAATTCTTGGGGTGTTATGTGCAGTGTTGACTCTTCCGCTGTTCGCGGCAGGAACAGATGAACCCATTTTCTCTTTTAAGACTCATCGTTACGAAACAATGGGCGATGATAATCAGGTAGCTTTCTCTTTGATGCCTCGTTTCGCGGTCGGTACTGCCCAGGTCGATGTTGATTTCGGTTTCGGTCGACGTACCTACACCATCGAGTATGATGGAATGGTATCTGAAGACGATTCACTCGAAACAATTGTGGGTGGAACTACTATTTCAGGATCGGTTAGCTCAGAGGGTATAGTTCGTGTGTATGGTACTGCTACCGATATCGATTATCTGGATGTGAGTGGTACTGAGATTTACGATCTCGACATCGAGAAGTTGACCCGTTTGATGATCCTCTCGACTGCCCACAATGAGATCGAAAAGCTCGACGTGAGTATGATGCCAGAATTGCAGTATCTTGATCTCAAGGATAATCCATATAACAAGGGCCTCGTGATTGGCAATAATCACTCAAAGCTTTCGTATTTGAATATCAACAAGATTAGTGACACTGCTTTGGCTTCGGGTACTGTTGACCTGTCGCCATTCCAGCAGCTGGTGATCTTTACCGCCTGGGATTCTAAGTGTCTCAAGACCCTGGATGTAAGCAAGAACCCAAAGTTGGTACAGCTTAGTATCGATAACTCGGGTGTAAACAGCCTTGATGTTACCAAGAATACTTACCTCCAGATCCTGAATGTAAGTGACTGTGGTTTCAATACCCTCGACGTCAGCAAGAACCCATATCTCGTAGAACTCTATATTGACAATGAAGGTCAGGTGAGCGCAGATCACAAGATCTCGTCTTTGGATTTAAGCAAGAATCCATATTTGCAGCGTCTCTTCTGTAATGGAAACTTGCTTGAGACTATCGATGTGAGCAAACAGAAGAATCTTGTCTCGCTCTATGCGTCAAACAACTATTTGACTGAGATCAAGGGATTGGAGAATGTGGATTCATTGGCATGGCTTGATATTTCTGTCAACTGCTTCGATTTCGCATCATTTCCAGAGGTTGATCCAATGACCTATTTCTATTATGTCCTGCAGCGTGAGATGAAGGTCGGTACTGAGTATAAGGAAGGTACTACACTGGATTTGAGCCACCGTGTGCTTCGTGAGGGTACCGAAACTGCATGCGCTTTAGCAATTGTTCCATCAAGTGGAATTGAGGATCCTATCCAGTTGGTAGAGGGTGTGGACTATCTCTATGAAGATGGAAAAATTACCTTCCTGAAGCCGCAGGAGGAGCGCGTTGCTGCTTACTTCCTCAACTCAGATTTCCCAGACGTTATGTTGCAGACCACTGAGTTCTGGGTGCGTTCGGAGGAGGAGTTCGGACAGCCAGTTCCTCAGATTTCTTTCGTTCCAAAGAGCAATGGCTCGGAGCGCAATATCAGCTTCACCCTTGGCGTAGAGCGCAGTGACGCTTTCCCAGAGGAGGAGATTCTGGTAGATTTCGGTAATGGCGTGTCAAAGAGCTATGCTGTAGACGGCAATAGTGTCAATGTGAATGGCGTTGCCACAGGTGCTGTAACCATCAGTGGTCGCATTGAGATGCCAATCAATTCGTTTGCCCTCAATGAAGTTGCTCTTGAGAACATTGATCTTACCAAGGCTAGCTATCTGGAAAATCTCGAGTTGTGTGGCGATAGCCTCAATACCATCGATCTTTCATGGAACAACTTGCTTCAGTCTGTTAAGTTGAATGGAAATAAACTCGATAGCCTTGTGCTTACAGGTGTTAATGATGCTCATCATAAGAACGTCCTTTCAATTGTTGAAGCTCGTAACAACAATCTTCGTTACTTCGACGATATTGTAGGTATTACCATCGAGTCTCTTGATCTTTCTAACAATAAGTTCAGTGAGTTCGATTTCTCAAGTTACTACGGACTTAAGTATCTTAACTTGAGCAATAATAAGTTCAAGACCATCAACCTCGATTCTTGCGAGAATCTCGTAGAACTCCATATCGAGAACAATGATTTCACTCTGTCAACTTTGCCACAGCTAAAGATCGCCAATTACAATTATGCACCACAGCATCCTATGACTATCTCGTCTCGTTCGATGTTCGTAACTCTTACCAGCGAGGCTAACGTGGGTGGTGCTGTAACCTCATTTGTTTGGAAGGAGGCTAATAGTGGTGCTGTATTGGTCGAGAATGTTGACTATACTGTTACTAATTCTAAGTTTGTCTTCCTGGAGCCAGCAGTTGGCAAGGATGTCTATTGTGAGCTCTCGAACGCAACCTTCCCTGCATTTGCACAGGAGAACACCTTCCGTTCTACCGTTGTGCGTGTGATGGGTAAGCCAACCTATACTGTTGCATCGCTCAAGACTCCGGTCGGCGGTCAGATCGGTGAACTCTCATTCGCTGGCAAGAAGGACAACACATTTATATATATAGATTGGGGCAATGGCGATATGATCGAGTATCAGTTGCAGGAGATGTTCCAACTCTATAATGTAGAGTCCATCGAGAATGGCGAGGTAAAGGTTTATAGCTATGAGGCAGCTGATGGCAACATCCATGTATTCAGCGTCGATGGTATTTCGATGTCTGATGTCGATGTCTCAAATATGAAGAATCTTTATTGCCTTGCCTTGTGTGGCGCAGGTCTTGAGTCTATCGATTTGAGCCAGAATACAGGTCTTGCAGAGTTGAACCTTGAGAACAATAAACTTACTAGCATCGACTTGAGCAACAATACAAATCTCTTCTCTTTGATGCTTCCAAAGAATAAGCTCAGTGAGATTGATCTCTCGCACCAGGATGGTTTGGGTTGGCTCGTACTTTCGGACAATAACCTCAGTTCGTTCTATGCTCCAAATCTGAGCCAGCTCTATACCCTGTCTCTGACTCGCAACAACCTTTCAGAACTTGACCTCTCTCCATACACGGGCTTGCGCCAGTTGGCCGTTGCAGAGAATAACCTTACCAGCATTGACCTGAGCAAGCATCCTATTATGGAGGTTGTTGACCTGTCGCAGAACAAGTTCACTCTTGCTACTCTGCCAATTCCATCGAATAAGTACATGATCTACAACTATGGCAATCAGGCTCCTGTTGAGGTTGAATGTATCAATGACCAGATCGATTTGTCAGCGATGGCCGAAATCGCTGGTGTTGCCTCGCATTTCTATTGGTTCGAAGGTGCTTTGAATCTCTATTATGACGAGAACGATGAACTTCAGATGACCAACTATGAGTTCGTCGAGAATACCGACTTCGTTGTCAATGGTGGTATTACAACCTTCGCTCATGCACATGATGCTGTGACTGGTTATATTCAGAATGATCTTTTCCCGAATATTCTTCTTTTCACCCGTACAATTCCTGTAACCGGTTCTACTGCCATCGAGCAGGTGAAGTCGGAGACTGCTTCTGGCATGCGTTTCAACCTCTATGGTCAGCGTGTTAAGCAGGCTGAGGGTCTTACCATCAGCAATGGAAAGAAGATCTTCAAATAAGAGGTTCCCCTTGTGACGTTTTCTAGAACGAATACGTACTTTATTTGCAAGCTCTGGTACAGAATGTGCCGGAGCTTTTTGTATATTAAGAATGTTCGGTGTTTGCATATTGTTGTTGTAAAATTGCATGGTTTACAATACATTTTATATATAAATGCCCTGCGTAGATGCAGTTTTTGAATGTCGTAATGTAGTAATGTCGGATATTTTTATTATATTTGCGCCCGTTTATAAATAAACCTAAGCACAGAATATGAGAATTCAGAAAATTTTCACAACAATCATGCTTTGGGCAATGTGTGTGATGGTATGGTCGCAGAACCTGCAGGTCACTCCAACGATTCTGCCTGAAGGCAACACTTTTGATGATTTGGTTACTATTACTTGCGAATTTCCTGAGGGATGTGCAGGTGGCAAGTATTGGTTCGACGGTGGAGAAATTCAGGCACGTTATTACACCGAACCTTTCGTAGTTGATTACAATTGTACACTTTCTGTGGCAGGAGTCAACAGCGAGGGCCATATCATTACCGATGTCGTGTCTCGCGAAATCAAGATCAACCGAGTTGCAGCACCTTGTGCGATCGCTACTCCGAAAGAGGGCGTCCGTAAAGAGAATTTCTATGTTACCGCTATCCAGTGGGATCATGTAACCCGTGTTGATTTGCTGCTTGATGATTTCAAGGGCAATGGAAACCGCTATGGCGAAAGTGTGGTGTGGTTGACCAATCAGCGTAATCAGATTATCGCCACAAGTGATTATAATGGTCTTTGGATGGATGGCTTGAATCGTTTCAAGGCCTATCTTTATAAGGATTATCAGGTCACAAATCCTGGCATCTATGTACTTCACATCGCTGGAGGAGTCTTCCGCCTTGACGGCGTGGTTTATGACGAGGAACTGGCTTTTGAATACGAGGTTGCTCCAGATATCCAGATTCCTGTATTTACTCCCGAGTCTGGTGAATACTATGCTCCGCTGACTATAACCATCGAATATCCAGAAGATGGATCGGCTTTCTATAAGTTCTATAAGATCAATGGTGGAAAGGCAAAGAGCTATATTGAGCCTCTTACCATTACCGAGACTTCGACCATCCAGGCTTATGGCATGGATGAGAATTTTGCCGGACAGACAGACATTGCTACCGCAACCTATACCATTATTGAGGCTCCAAGAGGAAAGGATGTACTTGATACCCCAGTCTTCGCCCGCAGCGGAAATCAGATCAGCATCAGCGCGCAGTCTGGTGTTACGTTGAAGTATTGGTTCAATGACAACATGAATACTGCAGCTTTGTACACCGCACCATTTAATGTCTCAGAAAACTGCAAGATTTCGGCTGTAGCCTATACTGAGAATGGATTGAGCAAGGTGGCTAACTATTTGGTGAATGACTTTGTTGTAGATCGTGGAGACTTGGGCGAACAGGTGCTTGTTACTCCTTCCGGCCTTGAGACGATTCATGTGCGTGCTGTTTCTTCGAATGGCCGATGGGCAACAGGATTCGTAGGCTCAGATACCTCTTCAAAGGGTTTTATTTGGGATCTTACGTCCAATGAATTCCAGTTGCAGTCTTCGATCTTTGTCAATCAGCTCTATGATATTGCCGACGATGGAACTGCTTATGGTTGGCGTCTGACGAGTACTGAGGTCAGCGAGGACATGACCGACGACGATCTCCTGTGGGGTATCTGCAAAGAGAGCGTTTGGACCCGTCAGCCAGCAGAGATGACCGTCAATGGCATCACTCCAGATGGCAAACTCTTCGGTTCCTACAAGAACCAGCCTGCTACCTATGATTTCAAGACCGAATCCTATACGGTTTACGACTTGCCTGATGGTGGCATCAACAAAGGTCAGATTACTGCAGTGAGCAAGAAGAGCGGTTACCTTGGAGGCTACATTGAGAACAACGGAACCCGATATGCTGCTATCTGGAAAGGTGAGCATCAGGTTGTCGATTTCAAGGATTGCACCCAGACCCGCGAGGTGAAAGTGACTGCAATCTCTGCCAATGGAAAATGGGCTGTGATTGGTCAGGATTATCGCGTAAATCTTGAGACGGGTGCCGTGGAGAAGACAATCTCCATGTCTTCGCGTTATCATATAGATATCAATCCTGAGGTTTTGGGCTCTATTGCTGATGATGGTACTATCTTCGGTACATACGATGCCTCGTTGCTTTCATTGGAGAATGGCGTCGCTATGGTCTACACCCTAGACCGCCGTTGGCGCGAACTTACAGAATGGATGATTGAGACCAAGGGAGGAAACCTTCTGTCGGATTATAATATCTCCTCAGTCCGTGCTATTTCGGCTGACCACAATATGCTGTTATTGCATGGTCGAACCAAAGGTCTCTCTTCCGATGACTCCTTTACCCGTGGCATTGCCCTCATGATCAATGTGCCAGTTGCCCATCTGGCTCCGGTTTCGGTTAAGGCACAGCAGGTGCCAGGTCTTGAGTCTATCAAGGTTTCGTGGTCTGCACCTATCACTCAGGCAGCAGATGTTGTCTCTTACCGCATCAAGCGTAATGGCGTTGCCCTCGTCTCTGTACCTGCTTCAGAACTGGTTTATTTCGATCAGAATGTTATAAGCGGTGAAACCTATGCTTATACAGTAACTGCGATTTATGCCGATGGTAAGGAGAGTCTTGAGTCGTTTGAGTCTGTTGTCTGCTTCAAGATGCAGAGCTATAACCCAGTGCGTAATGTCGCAATCCGTCAGATGGGACTCGACGATATCAATGTGTCGTGGGATGCACCTCTGGTAGGTATGCCTAAGGTGCAATATTTCAACGAAGAGAGTGAATGGATGGCATTCGGAACCGAAAGGTATGATTCTGAGTTCGGTATCCGCATTCCAGCCTCTGACCTGAATGTCTTCAAGGGCCAGAAGATCCGTGCCTTCCAATTCCTGCCAACAGGTATGCAGTTGGGCTACACATTGAATCTCTATCGAGGAATTGCAGCAACCGACAGATATGAATCGACCCCATTCTATACCCAGCAGATTGATCCAGCATCTTTGAATTATGGTGTTGTCAATATCATCGAGCTCAACGAACCACAGGATTTGCCAGAGGGCGTTGATCTGTATGTCGGCCTGCTGATCGAAACTGCAGGTAACGATAATATGCTTGGCGTTTCGTATGAGGGATTCAAGTCTGGTTATTCTGATTTGTGCCGTATCGTTGGTGTATTTGAGAGCATGCAGGCAATTTCGAAGAACTCAAGTCAGACAACTGAGGTGGTTCTGCCTTTGGGTATTTCTATCTGCGATGAAAATGCATTCTCACGCAACATGGTCAAGAACTATTTCCTGACATTGGATCAGCAGCCAATGGTTTCAACTACCGAGACCTCTTACTGTTTCGAAAATCTGGAGGAGGGTTCTCATACGCTCTCGATTGAGGCAGTTTATGGCGATGACGTTGTTTCGGACAAGGTGTTGAAGTCGATCGATTTCAAGTATAATCAGGCCGCTTATGTTGCTGTCGATGAGGTTAAGATTAACGTCGATGCCGAGCATAAGGCAACTCTCTCCTGGTCCGCTCCTTTGGAAGATGACCGTCAGCACATTCATTGGGGTGACTTCACCCCTCGTCCAGGTATGCCGGTACAGGAGGTCTTCTCTGGCTATTTGGCAGGAGCTCTTTATCCGATCACAATGACCGAGATGTATGCTGATTTGTACGAAATTACAGCACTCTTCTTCTATCCACTGACAGATAATGCTCATTTCGAGGTAATGCTTTCTGATTTGAATGGTGAGATGTATGTCGACATGGAGGCTACCTCGGTTGTTCCTAATCAGTTGAATTATCTGACGCTCGAGAATCCAATCGTTGTTGATCGTAATGTCAGCTACATGGTTTCCGTGAGTGTATCGGATGTTTATCTGGGAGTTTCGCCTTTGGCCTATGACTCCTCAAATAATTCAAAGAATGGTTACTCTAACCTTTTCGACTATGGTATGGGTCTGAGTAACTTGAGCGAGATTGTACAGGCAGATGATCATCCGAACTGGATTCTGGGAATGGTTGTCCGTCAGATGGATGCCGCACCAATGCCTCTCATGGGCTACAATGTCTGCATTGATGGCAAGGTTGCTAACGCTAAGTTGGTCAATGCTTGCAACTTTACAACTTCTGTGTTGCCGGAAGGTGTGCACACGGCATCTGTACAGGTCGTATATACCGATACCAAGTCTGTAAATGGCGCAGACCATACTTTCTGTGTAGGAGAGGGCTCTGCCATCGAGACACTTCAGCAGGAGAGCGCTGTTGCCTCTCAGGGTTATGACCTCTTGGCGCGTAAGGTGATTACCGACAAGATGGGCCGTGGTTTGTTCGTGATTTCGGGCAAGAAGGTATCTAATGGTAAATGATAAGTAGAACAATTTCCTATTTATGAAGAAAATATTTTTTCCAGTTTTGATCTCAGGTTGCCTGTCTGTAGGTCATGCACAGGACAATACTGCCCCTTTCTATCTGCCTGGCGACGGTATCTATCTTGTCGGTCTGCCATCCGATCTTTCGGTGGCCGTCACTGAGCCAACCATGGTTACTCAGGCTTATCAGGCTAAGTTGATTACCTCCAATGCAGAATTGGCAGCTACACGAAGTGGGTTTAATAACTACAACGTGACCAAGTACTTTAACCCAGAATTCTCAGAACTTGATCTTACCCATTTCCTCGGAATCGGAGAGTTGTCAAGTCTGATTGTTCGCGACATGGAGGGTGGCTCATATGAACTTGGACACTATTCACCCGTAGAAGGGTTGCCTCATTGCCGTGTGCTGGCAGCTTACGACTCGTGGGAGGGGCACAAGACTTTTCCATTGTGCATGTACGACCAGTGGGATTGTCCTGTTTCGTTCGATGCGGATACCTTGTTATCCAAGGGATTTGATGCTATAACTGTTTGTTTCAGTGATGCTCACGAAGGTTTGGTTATTAGTAATGTGAACTTCCCTCTTGCTATAGCTGCTGGTTCTGATATGAACAGGAATTTGCAGGTGAAACTCCTCATCGGCGACTCTAAGAATCAGGAACTGTCAGCAACAATCTATCCTGAAAATCTTAATAAGGTGGCCGATCGTGAAGGTTTTGCCATATACAGTGCTGTAGCTACGTTTGCTTCTAACAGTATTGTCATAGACACTACATTTCAGGTAACTGTGAGCGGTTTCGCCCAGGAGGGCCTGAATGCCTGGATTCCACGTGCTGTCGATACTCATGGCTTTTATCCAACACATACAACCTATAGTGGCCAACAGGGTGATGTATGCGTTGATGCTGCAGATGCCTGTATCAATGTTGAGGGTTACTTCAATTATCTTGGTACCTATGGCTGGTATGACGGCAAATATGAGCGTGGCGAAGTCGTCAGCTCGGCCGACCTTGTGCAGATCTATTATGATCCTGCAGATGTGGATTGGCCAGGCGATTATTTCATGGGCGAAGCAGCCTTCCCGGTTGAATGTACTTTCGGTTCCAAGGATGTCACAATTCTCGAGACGCCAGATTGGATCAATAGTATCTCTTACGATGATTCTCAGTGGGAAGAGTATGGCGCTTTGCAGATTATTCTTTCGGCCGATGCTTTGCCATCTGAGTTGAATGGCCGCAATGGAAAAGTCGTTTTGGTGACCAGCGATCTTGCTAGCTATTATACTATCTATATCCGTCAGGGCGCTGCTTGGTTCGATATGCCTAACGATATAAAGGACTGTTCTGTTATCAATGCTCCTGTGAAGGGCGGTGTGTTCGACTTGTCAGGTCGAACTGCAACCAGCAATTCCAAGGGCCTTTTCATACATAATAATAAAATAGTGTTTATCAAATGAAGATGATTGCAAAAATCAAGATCGTAGTGCTTGCTGCCCTCTTTGGCGTAGCAGGTCCTGCTATGGCTGACGATGTCGATTGTTTTTCGCGCGGTGTCGCCTACACCATTCTGAATGATGGTTCTGGAAAATTCCCTATTGTGGAGGCTGGTGAGGTTTATGTCTCCCTTACCGAGGATGCTACTCCAGAATGGACCGAGGGTTCTTACACATCTGCAATTGCAGTGAATGTGGGTGCAGCTACTTCTGGTAAGGTTAAGCAGAATTTCTACTTCTGGGCACGTGCCAAGCAGGGTTACAAGTTCATCGGTTGGAATACATCGAAAACTGGTAAGACTGCGGCTGCGGGTTCTACTACCGAGGGTGCTCCTTATCTCAAGACTTATACCCATTGGAGTGCAGGAAGTGAATCAGCACCCAAGGAGCAGGTCATGTATGCAATTTTCGAGAAACTTGTAGATGCAGACAGCGAGCCAGTGGATAAAGGCGATGGTGTGGCATTTTCGGCAGTTGAGAATAATGAGTACATCATTGGTAGCACTTCCAAGAATTACAATGTCAAGGTAGTCTTTAGCGAGGGTCTTCAGTTCATTGATAAGTCGAAAGCTTCAGAGGGTTATGGCGTGAACAATGCGCTCCTTCCTTATGTAACATGCAAGGGAGAAAACGATTCTTTGTACAAAGTGGTTTCTGTCAAGATTAATGCCGCTTATGCTGATGACACCTATACCACTTATTCCGATGCTTATGGTTTGATAGAACTCCCAAATGCTTTGCCTGTCGGTAATTATATGGTTCATCTGCCTTACGGACTCTTTAATACCAAGGCTGGCGGTGTGACTGGCTCTTGCAATTTCTCGGTTGTTATCAAGAACGATGACACTCCTTTGACATTGGTTTCGCACTTCCCAACTAAGGGCTATGCATGGAATGCAGATCCTGAGAATGAAAACACAGATGGAGAGTCCATCGTTGTCACTTTGAACTACGACAAGATGATTACTCATGTCAACGAGGACAAGGAGATAACCCTTCAAAGTGCTACTGGAAGAACTTATAAGCCAGTTTCTTTTGGCATCAGCAGATTGAACGCGTCACAGGGCGTAATTTCATTCCCAAAACTGCCAAATGGTACTTATACCTACTGTATGTCACCAAATGTCTTTGTCGGTGCCAATGGCTTAGGCAATGATACGCTCTCTTTCTCCTTCTCGGTAAATGGAAGTAAGACTGATGAATGGGCATTGCCTACCTATAACGAGATCTCTGCTACTCCATCGGATGGCAGTGTTGTTCGTTCTCTCACACAGATTCGTATCAACCTCGGTCGTGAGGGTTATGATGAGCCGGTCGGTATTATTGTGAGCAATGGTAATGTGAAGGCTGAGAAGGTTTTCTATGTTTATCCAACAGACAAAGACCCAGAAGACCCTGAGTATATGCCAGTAGAGCAGCGTGAGTCTATTACTGGCCTATCGGCTTCCGTTCAGAAGGGTGTTCTGATTGTCGACTTCGAGACTCCATACATCGATTCCGCTCTGGTTGAAATTACTGTTCCTGCAGGCATTGTCAACAACTTGGCTATGCCTATAGCAACCATGAGCAAGCAGGAGATTTACGAGGCAGGTGGTTGTACCAATCCAGAAATTAAACTCTCTTACGATGTCTGTCCTACAACCATCCCTGTAAAGGATGTAACCGGTATCGGAGTCTTCGATCATTGGGAGAAGGATGAACAGGGTCGTGACGTGCGCTATGATTCCTATACCAGTTTGATCGATGCGAAGCTTGTTCCTCCAGTTAATAACGGCGATGGTGGTGATCGTATTACCTATATCTACTTCTGGTATCCAGAGGAGTTCACGGAGTTGAACTATAAGGAGGGTGCTTCGATCACGAACATCACAACCCAGACCCCTTACAACATTGCTGCGATCGAGTTCAAGACTGGCGGTGATGTATATCGTAAGAATGTGATACAAATGCGTCTTTCGACCGAGAATTATATCCACTCGGATGTTTATGATCAGGGTGAATATGAAGTTGTTCTTCCTGGCGGCATCGCTCATACTGCCGATGGTATGGTGAACGAGGGCATTACTTTCCGCTTTACATACGGAGATACAGGCAAGGCTTATCGTCCAGAGGCTATTGACCTCGACATTTACTTGGGTAACTACCGAAATGTGAGCGAAGAGGGCGAAGTGGTTGAGGCTCCAGAGACCTTCAAATTGGAGAAGGTCGAAGATAAGTATTACGTAACTGAGCTGTGTGGCTCATCGCTTGCAATCCCAGTTGAGGCTAATAAGGGCGGATTTGTTCTCAAGTTTACAGAGAACAACGATGGTGCTGCCTTTATGAGCTATAGTGGTGGTGATGTTGTTGCAAACTTTGCTCAGCAGCAGGGTAAGCCATATATTTTCATCGATCAGTATGCGCTCTATTTCGCTGATGGTAACAATGTTGTCGGCGGTGCTATTTACTATGAGCAGTATGATCCAAATGCAATCGAGACACTGAAGCATGCAGGTGAGAATGTAGTTCTCTATAACCTGAGTGGTCAGCGTAGCGGTGGCTTGAAGGGTTACCGATTCGGTAAGGATATGAAGATTTTCGTGAAGTAATCTTCTATACAAAACAGAAAGGGGTTGCCAATTTGGCAACCCCTTTTTTATATGTCTTGTAACCTGTTACAGTGTTACACCATTCTTGAAGATGGAAATCTCGTGGATACCAGCCTTCTCGTTGTTGGTCAGCTCGCCTGAAGCAACGCTGAGAATCTTCTTGGTGAATTCGACCAAGGTTTCATCCATGCTCTTGTCTTCGGCAAGAACACCTGCGTTGAAGTCAATCCAGGTTGGCTTGCGCTGTGCCAGACCACTGTTGGTAGAGACCTTCATGGTAGGAACGAATGTGCCGAACGGTGTACCACGGCCTGTGGTGAAGAGTACCAACTGACAACCTGCTGCAGCCAATGCGGTAGCAGCAACAAGGTCGTTGCCTGGAGCAGAAAGGAGGTTGAGACCGTTGTTCTTCAAACGCTCGCCATACTCCATGACACCGCACACTACGCTCTTGCCAGACTTCTGGGTACAACCCAGTGCCTTCTCTTCGAGGGTAGAGATACCACCAGCCTTGTTACCTGGAGATGGGTTCTCACCACATGGCTCGCCATGGCTAAGGAAGTAGTTCTTGAAGTTGTTGATCAGAGAGATGGTCTCGTCAAGCAATTGCTGGTTGCCGCAACGCTCCATCAGAATGGTTTCAGCACCAAACATCTCTGGAACCTCGGTGAGGATGGTGGTACCACCCTGAGTCTCGCAGAGGAAGTCTGAGAAAGCACCCAGCAATGGGTTGCCTGTAATGCCGGAGAAACCATCTGAACCGCCACACTTCAAACCAACACGGAGTGCCGATGCAGGACATGTTTCACGTTTGAAGGTCTGTGCCTGCTTGACAAGCTCGGTCAATACCTTTACGCCGTACTCAACCTCATCGCCCTGAACCTCCTGGCAAACCATGAACTTAACGCGGCTCTTGTCGTAACCTTCGCAGAACTCCTCAAAGATCTTTGGCTGATTGTTCTCGCAACCCAGACCTACAACGAGGATGCCACCAGCATTTGGGTGCATTACCATGTCACGAAGCACCTTCTTGGTGTTCTCATGATCTTCGCTCAACTGTGAGCAACCATAATTGTGTGGGAAGTCGAAGATACCATCGACGGTGCCCAGATTTCCACCAAAGGCCTCGCGGGTCTTTTCGACGATCTGCTTGATGATACCATTGACGCAACCCACAGTAGGAATGACCCAAACCTCGTTGCGGATACCTACCTGGCCATCAGCACGCTTGAAGCCCTGGAAAGTGAGCTGCTCGCCGCTTGGCTGCTGCTGCTTGAGACCCTTGAGCTTGATGTCGCTGTAGTCAAGGGTACCAGCCAGATTGGTCTTGATATCCTCGTGATCCATATAGCTACCCTTCTTGACAGCATGACGAGCATGTCCGATAGGGAAACCGTACTTGATGATATTTTCGCCCTCGGCAAAATCCTTGAGAGCGCACTTATGTCCTGCTGGTACATCGGTGATGAGGGTAACCTCTTCGCCTTCGACGTTGAGCGTAGTACCTTTGGTTAATGGGGAGATGGCCACGAATACGTTGTCGGCAGGATTGATTTTCAGAAATTCTTTCATATATATTGCCCCTAACCCCTACCCTTTCCCCGATTCGGGGCAAGGGAGTGGTTACCATATATTTGATAGGGGAGTTGGTAACTGTGATATTAAACAATAACCCCCTAACCTCCTTTTTGTATACACTCCCTTGCCCCGAATCGGGGAAAGGGTAGGGGTTAGGGGCTGTATATTTGATAAATTACAGGATTGACTTCACTGTCTCCTTCATGCCCTTAGCCTGAATCTGATTCAGGAAGTCGGTAACCATGTCGGTAAGACCTGGGATCTCGTTGAGGTTCTGTTTAGACTCCTTCCAGATAACGTCGGTAGCAGCGAGAACGCCTTCAGCAACCTTGCGGGTGTCGTTGGTAGCCCAAAGCTGGGTCAAGCGATCCATGATCTCCTGTGCATCGTTTGGCTGGATTGGAGCGCCGTCTGCACGTGTGCCACCCTTGTAGTAGGTGATGATGGCAGCGAGACCAAGTACGAGGCCCTTAGGCAATTCGCCCTTGCGCTCCAGGTAAACCTTGAGTCCTGGGAGGTCGCGAGTCTCGAACTTAGGGAATGAGTTGAGCATGATGCTGGTAACTGCATGGTCAACGTATGGGTTGTCGAAACGCTCGAGTACGTCTGCACCGAACTTCTGCAACTCTGCCATTGGGAGGTTGAGGGTCTGCATCAACTCGTCGAACTGTACCTTCTTGATATACTTGCCTACGATTGGATCGTGCAATGCATCGCGAACGATATTGATGCCTGAGAGGTAAGCAACTGGAGAGAGAACGGTGTGAGGACCATTCAACAAGGTAACCTTACGCTCGTGGTATGGAGCCTCTGACTCTGCGATGAGAACGTGGAGACCAGCCTGGTCTGCTGGGAACTCCTTGCGGAGTGCTGCGCAAGACATATTGCTTGGACGCTCGATTACCCAAAGGTGGAAGATCTCAGCCTGAACCATCAGGTTGTCAGCATAACCAGCACGCTTCTGGAGCTTAGCAATATCCTTGCGTGGGAAACCAGGAACGATACGGTCAACCAAGGTTGCACATACATAATTATATTTAAGGAACCAGTTCTTGAACTTCTCGTAATCCTTGCCGAAGTCATCCTTCCAGAGCTCGATGTACTGTTCGATGCACTCCTTGAGGTGGTGACCATTGAGGAAGATCAACTCACATGGCATGAGGATGAGACCCTTCTTAGGATCGCCATTGAAAGTCTTGAAACGACGATAAAGCAACTGTGTCAACTTGCCTGGGTAAGAAGAAGCAGGAGCATCGGTAAACTTGCAGTTAGGATCGAAGGTGATACCAGCTTCGGTAGTGTTTGAAATAACGAAACGAATTTCAGGCTGCTCTGCCAAAGCCATGAAAGCTGCATTCTGAGAATATGGGTTCAATGCGCGGCTGATAACATCGATACGATCGAGCTGATCAACTGGCTTGCCCTCCTGACGACCCTGGAGGTTAACATGATAGAGACAATCCTGACCATTCAACCATTCAACCATACCCTTGTCGATAGGCTGTACAACTACGACACTGGCATTGAAGTTGGTCTTCTTGTTCATGTTCCAGATAATCCAATCAACAAATGCACGAAGGAAATTGCCCTCACCGAACTGAATAATTTTCTCAGGGGCTACGCTCTTAGGAGCGGTCTGTTTGTTCAAAGCTTTCATGAAATAAACATTTATTTGAGTTGTGTGAATAATTTTGAGACAAAAATAATCCTGTTTTGGATGTTTTTCTGCCGCAAAGATACGGAATTTATTTGCTTTCCAAAAAAAAAAGACGATTTTTTTTGTCGGAATAGAAAAAAAACGTATATTCGCACCATGAAAATCGTAAAATCGTACTTATTTTTGACAAGATAGTGTCTGTTTAGGTGCGTACTTTAATCTTATTATCCAAAAACAACAATTATAAAACCCAAAAAGAAATGAAGAATTTTATGGATGAAAACTTCCTGTTGCAGACTGAAACTGCACAGAAGTTGTATCACGAACACGCAAAAAAAATGCCAATTATTGATTATCACTGCCATCTGATTCCTAAGATGGTAGCTGAGAACAAGCGCTTTGAATCCATTGCCCAGATCTGGTTGATGGGTGACCACTATAAGTGGCGTGCAATGCGTTCAAATGGCATCGACGAACGTTTCTGTACTGGCGCAGATACCACCGATTGGGAGAAATTCCAGAAGTGGGCTGAAACCGTACCATATACATTTCGCAATCCATTGTACCACTGGACTCACCTCGAATTGAAGACTGCTTTCGGAATTGACAAACGATTGAATCCAGAGACCGCTCGCGAAATCTTCGATAAGTGTAATGACCTTATCGCTAATGATCCAAAGTTCACCCCTCAGGGCTTGATGGCTTATTATAATGTAGAGACCGTTTGCACTACCGACGATCCTGCTGATTCTCTCGAATATCATAAGGCTGTTGCTGCCGATCCAAACGCAAAGACCCAAATGCTCCCAACCTGGCGTCCAGATGCTGGCATGAACATCGAGGCTGCTACTTGGAAGGCTTATATCGAGAAGCTCTCTGCTGTTAGCGGTGTTGAGATCAAGAAGTTCGCTGATCTCGTTAACGCTCTCCAGAAGCGTCATGACTTCTTCGCAGAGATGGGCTGCCGCCTCTCGGATCATGGTATCGAGGAGTTCTACGACGAACCATATACTCAGGCTGAGATCGATGCTATCATGGACAAGGCATTGGCTGGTAAGACCCCAACCGTCGAGGAGCAGCGCAAGTATAAGCATGCTTACATGCATGAGCAGGGCATTATGGACTATAATGCAGGTTGGACTCAGCAGTATCACTACGGTGCTATCCGCAACAACAACAGCAAGATGTTTGCTAAGTTGGGCGCTGATACAGGCTTCGACTCAATCGGTGAGTTCACCACAGCTAAGGCAATGAGCCACTTCCTCGATGAGTTGAACGCTGAGGGTAAGTTGGCTAAGACTATCCTCTATAACCTCAACCCATGTGCAAACGAAGTGATCGCTACTATGTTGGGTAACTTCCAGGACGGTAGCGTAGCTGGTAAGATTCAGTTCGGCTCTGGTTGGTGGTTCCTCGATCAGAAGGATGGTATGGAGAAGCAGATGAATGCTCTCTCAGTTCTCGGTCTCCTCTCTCGTTTTGTGGGTATGTTGACAGACAGCCGCTCGTTCCTCTCTTATCCTCGTCATGAGTACTTCCGTCGTACTCTCTGTAATCTGGTTGGTCAGGACATCGAGGATGGTTTGGTACCATACACCGGTTATGAAGAGGCTCGCGTAAATCAGATGATTGAAGATATCTGCTATAACAACGCCAAGAGTTTCTTCAAGTTTAAGTAAATAAAATGTCGCTTAGGAAAGTGCCCCGTGATGGAATGCTTTCCTACGCGCGTTCATTATTTATATATGTAATCTCGACAATTACTTACTTTTTTAATTCATATTTATTATGGGAAAGATTATCACCCTTGGCGAAATTATGCTTCGCCTTTCTCCTAACGGCAATGACCGCTTTGTTCAGACAGACATCTTCCGTATCATCCCTGGTGGTGGTGAGGCTAATGTTGCAATCAGCTGTGCAAACTATGGTCATGATGCTTATCTCGTAACTAAGCTCCCAAAGCACGAGATTGGTCAGATTGCTGTTAATTCGTTGCGTCGTTATGGTGTTAAGACTGACTACATCACCCGTGGTGGTGATCGTGTAGGTCTCTATTACTGCGAGACTGGCGCCTCTATGCGTCCATCAAAGGTTATTTATGACCGCGCTAACTCAGCAATCGCTGAGGCTGATCCAAAGGATTTCGACTTCGATGCAATCATGGAGGGCGCTGACTGGTTCCACTGGTCAGGTATTACTCCAGCTATCTCTGATAAGGCTGCTGAGCTCACCAAGCTCGCTTGCGAGGCTGCTAAGCGTCATGGTGTTACCGTTTCTGTTGACCTCAACTTCCGTAAGAAGCTCTGGACTTCAGAGAAGGCTATCTCTATCATGCGTCCTTTGATGCAGTATGTTGATGTCTGCATCGGTAACGAGGAGGATGCTGAGCTTTGTCTCGGTTTCAAGCCAGAGGCTGACGTCGAGGGTGGCGAGACCAATGCTGCTGGTTACGAGGGTATCTTCAAGCAGATGAAGGAGCAGTTCGGCTTCAAGTATGTTGTCTCTACTCTTCGTGAGTCATTCTCTGCAACACACAATGGCTGGAAGGCTCTTATCTACAATGGTAAGGAGTTCTATCAGTCAAAGCGTTACGAGATCAATCCAATCATCGACCGCGTTGGTGGTGGTGACTCTTTCTCAGGTGGTTTGATCCACGGTATGCTTAAGTATAAGGACGATCAGGCTTCTGCTCTTGAGTTCGCAGTTGCTGCTTCTGCTCTCAAGCACACTATCAATGGAGATTATAACCTCGTTTCTGAGGATGAGGTTCTTAGCCTTGCTGGTGGTAATGCTAACGGCCGAGTACAGCGATAAATTAGCAGCTGCGCTGCGTTAATATGTTCTTTTGTTGTTTTGTTAATGAGTTGCCGCAATGGTCGTTAGTGATTTCTGCTCGGCTTGGTAACAAAAGAACAAAACAACAAAAGAACAAAATAACATTTCGTAAGAAATTATGGCAAAATTCGATAAATTTGAGGTGATGGCCAAAATCAAGGCCGCTCCTATGGTTCCTGTGTTCTATCACAAGGATGTTGAGGTTTGTAAGAACGTAATCAAGGCTTGCTACGAGGGTGGTGTTCGTGCTTTCGAGTTCACCAACCGTGGCGACTTTGCTCATGAGGTATTCGGCGAGCTCTCAAAGTGGGCTGCTAAGGAGTGCCCAGAGTTGGCTCTTGGTATCGGTTCTGTTGTTGACGCTCCAACCGCTGCTCTTTACATGCAGTTGGGTGCTAACTTCGTGGTTGGTCCATTGTTCAACCCTGATGTAGCTGTAGTTTGCAACCGTCGTTGCGTTACTTACTGCCCAGGTTGCTTGACTCCTTCAGAGATCGGTAAGGCTCAGGAGGTAGGCTGCGATTTCACCAAGGTATTCCCTGGCGACGTCGTTGGTGCTAACCTTGTTAAGGGCTTGATGGCTCCAATGCCATGGTCTAAGATTATGGTTACTGGTGGTGTTGCTCCTGAGGCTGACAACCTGAAGAAGTGGTTCGACGCTGGCGTTTACTGCGTAGGTATGGGCTCTAAGCTCTTCCCTAAGGAGCAGATCGCTGCTGGCGACTGGGCTGCTATTTCAGCTAAGTGCAAGGAGTGCTTTGACGCTATCGCAAGCTTCAAGAAATAAATTAAGAATAAAGACACATCATTCCAAGGTTATTTGTGCTTTGGGATGATGTGCTGTTTCATAAATTAAACTATAAATATCATGAATAAAATGACTAATTGGCGTTGGTGGATGTGCGGTTTGCTTTTCGTGGCAACCACCGTCAACTACCTTGATCGCCAAGTCCTCTCTTTGACTGCCAAAGAGTTTATTTATCCAGATTTCCATTGGACAGACGATGATTACGGTACAATTACCGCTTACTTCTCAATCTTCTATGCTGTCTGCATGTTGTTTGCAGGTAAGTTTGTGGATTGGATGGGTACCAAGAAGGGTTATCTTTGGGCCATCGGTGTTTGGAGTTTCGGTGCTTGTATCCACGCACTTTGTGGTGTAGGTACGGCTATGGTTACCGGTGCCGGTTCTATCGAGGCTATGCGTACCATGGATGCTGCTTCGGCTATCGCTATCGGCGTTCCTTCAGTAGGTGTTGCAATGTTCCTCGTTTGCCGTGCTATTCTTGGTCTCGGTGAGGCAGGTAACTTCCCTGCTGCCATCAAGGTAACTGCTGAGTATTTCCCAAAGAAGGACCGTTCGTTTGCTACCTCAATCTTCAACGCAGGTGCATCTGTAGGTGCTTTGGCTGCTCCATTGATGATTCCACCGTTGGCAGCTGCTTTTGGTTGGGAGATGGCTTTCATCATCATCGGTGCTCTTGGTTTCATCTGGATGGGCTTCTATGTTAAGTGGTACGATGCTCCAGAGAAGAGCTCACATGTTAACAAAGAGGAGCTTGAGTATATCCATCAGGACGATGCTGCCGAGGCAGCTGCAGCAGGTGCTGCTCCTGTTGCTGAGGAGAAGTCTGTATCTATTGGTAAGGCATTCTCGTACAAGCAGACTTGGGCCTTTATCACCGGTAAGTTCTTTACCGATGGTGTATGGTGGTTCTTCCTCTTCTGGGCACCTGGTTACTTCCAGGATGTATATGGTTACAAGGCATCATCGGGTACTGGTATGCTTTTGATTATGACCCTTTATGCTATCGTGACCTTCCTTTCAATCTACATTTGTAAGTTGCCAACTTACTTTGTCGAGAAGAAGGGTATGGAACCATATTCTGGCCGTATGTTGGCCATGATGCTTATCGCCTTCATGCCACTTGTTTGCGTTGCTGCTCAGCCAATGGGTGCTTACTCTGCATGGTGGCCAGCTATCATCATCGGTCTCGTAGGCGCAGGTCACCAGGCTTGGTCTGCCAACTTGTTCTCTACCATCGGTGATATGTTCCCAAAGTCGGCTGTCGCTACCATTACTGGTATCGGTGGTATGGCTGGTGGTGTAGGTTCATTCCTCATCAACAAGGGTTCAGGTAAGCTCTTCACCTACGCTGAGGCTCAGGGTGCTGACTTCACCTTCCTCGGTTTCGAGGGCAAGCCTGCTTCTTACATGATTGTCTTCTGCATCTGTGCTGTGGCTTATCTCATCGCATGGAGCATTATGAAGACTCTTGTTCCTAAGTATAAGAAGGTAGAGCTCTAAGACCCCACCCCATCCCTCCCGAGGGAGGGGGATCATAAGACACTAAATAAATCGCCAATCTCGTTATGAGGTTGGCGATTGTCTTTATTGTTATTTTGTCGTTGGAATTACTTACTTGCGCTGGCTGCGGAAGTATTCCTCCCAGAAGTTCATCTGCTTTTCGTTTGGAGCAGGGGAGAGGTGGAAGCCATTGTGCATATTCATGACGGTAGCTTCGCCTTGCTTGTAGGTTGTCCAGAATGGAAGACCATCGGCATTAGGATTGCCAGTCTTGACAAAGTTGATCCAATACTTAGGCATAATCTGAGCCATGTGAGTATCGGTCTCGGTCATCTTGCCTGGCCAAGCATAGATGAAAGGCATTTCGGCAACATGTGAAGCGCCACGGGTGCGTAATCCGAGAATACTGTTCTCTGAGAGCTGGTCGAAGTAGTACATATAGACATTCCCCTTCCCGGTCTTGCTCTGCAGATTTGCCCAAGCCCAGGTACACCAACCAAAAGCATTGTCACGGAAGATATCCTGAACTGCATAGAGCGCTTCTTGATCGTTGGTGGCAGGATAGGCCTCCATGAGTTTGTCTGCCCAATCTCCATACTGCCCCTTGATCATGCCTTTATACATATCAAGTTGCATCTGGTAAACAAAGAGGCTGCCCTCGTCTGAATTGTAGCCGATGAGCACATCCACGTCATTGTATTTACCCTGTTCGTAGAGTTTGTACTGATCGTCGATGATAGCCTTGCCATCGACGCATGGCCAGAACTGCTGTCCCTGGGAGGCAGCGATGATTTCTGCGCCCGATGCTTGACGCATTTTCTTGAGGTTTTTGGCTTTCAAGTTGGTTTGGAGTCCCTTGCCCATTTCTTCGTTCATAGGAACCTGCTTCATGGCAGTTGCTCCCGAAACAGCAATCGGGCAGAAGTTGCCGCCGCTTTCGCTGATGGCACCACGGAAGAGGCCTTTGCACATAGGCGAAGCGCAAAGGATGCTGACCGAGATACCGCCGGCTGATTCGCCACAGATGGTAACTTTCTCTGGGTCGCCACCAAAGGCTGCGATGTTATCGTGAATCCATTGCAGGGCACAGATCTGATCGTAGATGCCATAGTTGCCTGAAATGCCTTCCTTCGACTCCTTGGTCAGTTCTGGGTGTGACATGAAACCGAGGGCTCCCAAACGGTATTCTATACTGCAATAGACGATGCCTTCGTTCACGAAGTTGTCTTGTGTGCCGCTGTAGGAACCTGTGGCAAAACCACCACCATGGATCATGACAAAGACGGGCAGTTTCTCCTCTTTGCTCTTGGCTGGAGTTTCGACGCTCAGGTAGAGGCAGTCTTCACTCATGCCGAGGTCGTTGCCATTCTGATTCGGATCGACGGTCTGGAACGGACGGTCACCCCACTTCTCTGCTTTGTAAACCCCTTGCCATGGAGCTTTTGGTACAGGTGCTTTCCAACGGAGATTGCCGACGGGGGCCTCTGCGTATGGAATGGCCTTGTACAATGCGAATCCATTGTGGAGTTCGCCTTCGATTTCGCCTTGCGCTACCTTAGTGCGCAAGATCTGTGCATCGGTAGGCAGAATCATAGCCAAACCGAGCATAGCGGTAATGATCTTTTTCATGATTGATTGTTTTTGATTTGTTTTTTCGAAACTTCGATATTTCGTGATTGGGAAATCCTTACATCATGTGCAGACCTTGTTTGATAAGGCTCTGAACAGACATGCTTGGATCTTCGCTGAGCAGCTTGGCAACAGCTTTCGAGGCATTGGCCATTGGATACCCGAGGGCAACCAGTGCCTGTACGGCTTCGTCGCCATTCTTGTTGCTGGCCACAAGGACGCTCTCGGAGGCTGTAGCAGCGGCAATGCCGAGATTACCGACCTTGTCTTTCAAATCGACAATGATGCGCTGGGCGGTCTTCGGTCCAAGACCCTTGACGTTACGAAGCTGACGGTCGTTGCCTGAAGCAACTACGGCGACTAATTCGTCGGGAGAGAGGCTGGAAAGGATGCAGCGCGCGGTGCCAGGACCCACGCCCGAAACACTGATCAGTAGTTCGTACAGAGCGCGTTCCTGCTTCGAGATGAAGCCATAGAGCACGTGGGCATCTTCGCGGATGCTTTCGGCGATAAAGAGTTTGTTGACTTCTCCGGGTTTGAGTTTGTCGTAGGTATAGACGGAGATGTTACAGCAATAGCCTACGCCATTGCATTCGATGATTGCTTGTGTTGGATTGAGCTCGGTGAGCTCGCCTTTGAGATATTCTATCATAATTAACCTAACGGGGGGTAAAATGCCTCTTTAAAGTGGGTGATTCGGGGCTCATGTTTGCCATCGTCGATGATGGCGATGATGTCGAAACGCCAATCCTGTGTGATGCCGTATTGCTTGATGTAGGCATCGGCAGCATGCACGGTGTGTCGTATCTTTTTCCAATCAACGGCCTCCTCGGGCGAACCGTAGATGGGTGTCTGCCTGGTTTTAACCTCGACGAAAACAATTTCGTTTGTCTCTCGGTCTGTAGCAACCAGATCAAGTTCCAGATGGTGGAGCTTCCATCGTTCGGCTTCGATGTGATAGCCCAAGCTTCGCAGATAGTCCGCTGCCATCTGTTCGCCGTCTTTGCCAAGTTGGTAGGATTCGCTCATAGATTTCAATGCTTTAGACCAAGTTCTGTGGCAAGGTTATCGAGGAAGGCGAGTGCTTCATCGCGGTCGTTGTGAATCACACCATCGAGGATGGCGTTCTTCTCGGCCTCGCGGAGTGTGCCCACTTCACGGCTTGGGGTGAGACCATAGCGTTCCATGATTTCGAGCCCATTGACAGGAATCTTCATGTTGCGGATATTGTCCTTGGCTTCGATCTCGGCCATCTTCTGACGAACCACCTTGAAGTTGTCAAGGAACCTGCGCACCTTCTCTGGAATCTTCGAGGTGATATCTGCCTCACAAAGAGTCATCAGATCGTCGATATCGTCGCCTGCTTCGAAGAGTACACGACGGATGGCGGAATCGGTGATGCCCTCGTCGGCCAAATTGATAGGACGCATGTGGAGCAGAACCATCTTCTCAACATACTTCTCTTCGGTGCCCAATGGCAGTTTCATGCGGCGGAAGATGTTCATGACCATTCTCGATCCGAGATAGTCATGGTTGTGGAAGGTCCATCCGATTTTATCGTCCCAAGCCTTAGCACGAGCCTTGCCCAGGTCGTGCATGATGGCAGCCCAACGTAGCCAGAGGGTAGTGTCAAATTCCTTCTTCTCATCCTCCTCCTCCACTTTTTTCTTGTCTGCTTGAGCCCGGCATACATTGTCGAGCACGGTGATGGTGTGTACGAAGTTGTCCTTGTGTCCGCGGCCCTCTTTGGTCTCGATGCCCGACAGTGCCTGCAGTTCGGGGAAGATAATCTGCAACAATCCACATTTTTGGAGCAATGTCCACCCGATGGATGGTTGTTCGCACATCATGATTTTGTTCAGTTCGTCGATGATGCGTTCGCCCGAAATGATTTTAATACGTTCGCGGTTGCGCGCGATAGCTTCGAAAGTGTCAGGTACAATCTTGAATCCGAAACGACAGGCGAAACGGATGGCACGAAGCATGCGCAAGGGGTCATCGCTGAAGGTTATGTCTGGATCCAGCGGCGTACGGATCAATCCGGCTTCCAAGTCGCTCATGCCATTGAACGGGTCAACCAGTTCGCCGAAACGATCTTTGTTCAGGCAGATGGCCATGTCGTTGATGGTGAGGTCGCGACGATTCTGATCATCCTCGATGGTTCCATCTTCGACGACGGGTTTGCGGCTGTCGTGACTATAGCTCTCTTTACGTGCACCTACGAACTCAACCTCAGTACCTCTGTATTTGACTTGTGCTGTTCCGAAATTACGGAATACGCTCAGGTGTGCACCCTTTCCTAATCTTTTGGCTACATGTTCTGCTAATTCTATCCCACTGCCAACTGTCACACAATCAATGTCTTTGGATGGACGCTCGAGGAAGATGTCGCGAACATATCCACCAACAACGTAACATTCTCTGCCTAACGCGTCGGATTCTTCACTTATGATCTTGAATATTGGTAAGTCTAAGTGACAAGATAATTCTTTTTGGGATAGTTTTTTTATCATTTTGGCCAAAATTGGAAAAAAGTCTTATAAATATTTGCAAAGTTCGAAAAAAGCCTCTATCTTTGCATCGTGTTTTTCATGGTATAAGATTTAAGGTTAGTGAAGATGGTCGTCGTGAGACGACCCTCTTTTTTTATTGTCCTGTCAGTTCCTCCCAGATTTCCGGATCATCCAGATCCTCGAGGGAGAAATCAAACTCATCAACATATTCTGGCGTGGTGAAATCGTCCATGTCTCGGCGGTCCTTCTTGGTAGGACGTCCCAAGCCTTTGGCTCGGTCGATGAATCCTGAAATGCGGTTCATCTGGAGCAGATCCAACTGTTCCTGTTTGGTCACATTCTCCATAAAGCCAGGTACCATTTTGGCACCCATGCGATTTTCTGCCAACGCCAATACCTTAAAGGAATAGGTGATTGGCGGTTTCTTGACATCAATCACTTCTCCCACTTTGACGGTGCGCGAAGCCTTGACCTTCTGACCACTGATGGTGACACGTCCCATCTTGATGGCATCGGTAGCAATGGTACGCGTCTTGAAGATACGAACTGCCCAGAGCCATTTGTCGATGCGAACCTCGTTATTTGCCATTGTACTTGTTCATTGCATTAGAGGCTCCTGCCAAACAGAATTCCTCGATAAACTTCGTGGTAACTTCGAGTCGCTCTGGCATCTTGTCTTCCTCTTCCTGAGGAAAGTGACCCAGCACCCAATCCACTTGTGCCCCCTTAGGGAAATCTCCACCGACACCGAAGCGCAAACGTGCATAATTCTCACCACCACACTTGGCAGCTATGTCTTTGAGACCATTGTGCCCACCTGCCGAGCCTTTCTGCTTCATGCGCAAGGTGCCGAATGGGAGGGCAATATCATCGCAGATAATCAGAACATGATCGATGGTGATTTTCTCCTCCTGCATCCAGTACCGGACGGCATTGCCCGAGAGGTTCATATAGGTGTTCGGCTTGAGGAGCAACAACTGCTGGTTCTTGACACGGAATTCACAGGTAGCTCCATAGCGGTTTTCTTCATACTTGGCGTTATGAGCTTCGGCCAAAGCATTGACCACGCGGAATCCGATATTGTGACGTGTGCCCCAATATTCCTCACCGATGTTCCCAAGACCTACAATCAAATATTTCATATCTTAATCTATTTGTTATCTGTTTTCCATCCTGTTTGCTTTTCCTCCATACTATTTATTGTACTCTCCACCATTCATAAATCATTCGTGAAATCATTCAGGAACTAATCACGATTCATATCGCTCCTAACAATTAGGAGAATGATTTTAAGAATGACGATAGAATGGTGGAGTTCTATAATAATAAATGGTGGTGCCGCATTTAATCAAAAAGCTGGAGCCCCGTCATTTATTCTTTGGGAGCAATGAAGGCCGGTTCCGGCAGATGCATACCAGCCATGGTGTAGCCATTCTTACGAGCCAATTCAAGGATCTGAGCGCGTGACTTGGCTGCCTCCTCCTTGTTCATGTCATAGTTGCCGCTGATCTCTGGGTGTTCCATCTGGAGTGCAGCACCATGCATCAAGTCTCCAATGACGAGCAGGTTGCCCTTCTGGAAGACGGTGTGTCCTGGAGTGTGGCCAGGTGCAGCAAGGGCAACAATGCCATTGGTCAAGGTGTCGCCCCAATTGAAGAGATTGGTCTGATCTCGGTACGCATGCATTACCTTGCGCTGCAATCCACTCTGTTCTTCACTCATCTCCATCATCCATGCCATATATTCGTGATGGCAGGCATAGACCTTAGCACGGGTAAAGAGGGCAGCTCCGTTCTGAATCAAGCCACCGATATGATCACCGTGGAAGTGGGTAAGATAGATGAAGTCGATGCTGTCAGGAGTCAGGCCTTGTGCTTCGAGCCCTTTGAGCAACTGTCCCCCCTTGTCTGCTCCCAAACCGGCATCGAAGAGAATCCATTTGCCATGGTTACGCATCAGGAAGGTGCTGATCGACGATGGAACGCCCTCTTGCAGATTGAGTGCTTCGATAAGGGAATCGGAAGCTGACGGGAACAGGGAGCAAGGCATCAATTTGTTGTCGGCATTGTCTTTGATCCAGGTTACGGTCGTCTGGTTGTCGTTCAAGACAATTGTGTTGGGGTCATTGCTCGTAACAACAGCAGTTGATTCTTTTTCAGTCTTAGGCTGTGAACAGCCAATTACCAATAGTCCGGCGAGGAGAAGGAAGGAAATCTTTTTCATAGGAATGAGGTAAATTAAAAAATCCCCTCCCGGTGGAGGGAAGGGATTCAATACTTGGATAGACACCAAATTACTTCTGACGAGAAGCACGAGTAGCCTTAACGCCTGCAACGATTACTGAAGAAGCGGTGAGGATCTCGAGGTTGTCGTAGCTGAGAGCTGCAACATTCAGGGTCTTGCCCAACTCGATAGGGGTAACGTCAACGATGAGACGCTCTGGAATGTTAGTGTAGAGGCCCTTAACGGTGAGGCTACGAACCTGCTTAACCAACTTACCACCAGCCTTAACACCTTCAGCGAAGCCCTCGAGCTTAACAGGAATTGCAACAGCAATTGCCTCGTCAGCGTTGAACTTCTGGAAATCCAAGTGATAGATCTCCTCGTTGATAGGACCAACCTGAACCTCCTTCAAGGTAGCAAGACACTCAACACCATCGATGTTAAGCTTAACTGCATAAACCTGTGAAGTGTAGAGAAGGTTACGAACGTCGGTAGCCTTAACGGTGAATGACTGGGCACCCTCCTTGCTGATCAAGTTGCAAGGAATCAAACCCTGAGCACGAAGCTGCTTAGCAGCCTTCTTGCCGTTCTCGGCACGCTTGGTGCCTGCGAGTGAAAACTCTTTCATTGTTTAGTTTTTATTAAATGTGTTACTCTAATTGCTTTTTGCAAGGCAATACACCATCGCACTGGCTTAAACTAAAAAGCGGCGCAAAGATACGATATTTTTGCTAATATGCCAAATTTTATGCCTCGTTTTCGCCCATAATATGGCTAAAATCGTGAATTTATCAAAAAAATAGCAACCGAATTGAACAACATAAAGATTATTTTGTTACATTTGCACCCGATATTTCAGTTTTGAGTTTTCTGTTTTTAGTTTTGAGTTTTGAGTTTTCAGTTGAATGCTTCGTGAGACGTTAACTCTAACAAAAGAACTTAGGAGCTTAGGAACAAAATAACAAAACAACAAAATAACAAAACAACAAAAGAACAATATATTATGGCAGAAATCGATTGGAGCAAGTTGGGCTTCGGCTACAGCAAGGCTCCGTACAATGTACGTTGCACCTACAAGAATGGTGCTTGGGGAGAACTTCGCATTAGCGAGAGTGAGGAAGTTTCTATGCACATGGCAGCTACCGTGCTTCATTACGGTCAGGCTGGCTTCGAGGGTCTGAAGGCTTTCCGTGGCAAGGATGGCAAGATCCGAGTCTTCCGCATGGACAAGAATGCTCAGCGTATGCAGGATACCTGCCGTACCATCTTGATGCAGCCACTGCCAGACGGACTCTTTGAGGAGGCTATCAAGAAGGTCGTTAAGTTGAACGAAGATCTCGTTCCTCCTTACGAGACAGGTTGCTCTATGTATATCCGTCCGGTTCTCTTCGGTACTGGTGCTCAGGTAGGTGTTAATCCTGCTGACCAGTATGAGTTCATCGTATTTGTTATGCCTGTAGGCCCATACTTCAAGGATGGTTTCAAGGCTACTCCTTGCTGCATCATGCGTGGCTTCGACCGTGCTGCTCCGCTCGGTACCGGTCGTATCAAGTGTGGCGGTAACTATGCAGCATCTTTGGCATCGGGCGTTCTGGCTCACGAGAAGGGCTATAGCGCTGTTATCTATCTGGATGCCCGCTCTAAGAAGTTCATCGATGAGTGTGGCCCTGCTAACTTCTTCGGCATCAAGGGTGACCGTTACATCACTCCAGCTTCGGAGTCCATCCTTCCTTCTATCACCAATATGTCGCTCCAGCAGGTAGCACAGGATTTGGGCTATAAGGTTGAGGTTCGTCCAATGCCTGTTGAGGAACTCGACTTCCTGGATGAGGCTGCTATGTGTGGTACCGCTGCTGTGATCTCGCCAATCTTCCGTATCGATGATTTGGACGAGAACAAGGTTTACAACATCCTCCCAAGCAATCAGCCTGGTCCTGTTTGTACCAAACTCTACGAGACTCTCCGCGGCATTCAGTACGGTGATATCGAGGATACTCACAACTGGGTTACCATCATCGAATAATTGATCGTTAAGAATTGATTAACGAAATAAAACGAGGAATTGTTGATTCTGATTCAGGGTCAACAATTCCTTTTTCTTTTTTTACTCAGAGAAGAGGAGAAGAATAGAAGTTTTGTAGCCAAATTCTTGGAGAATTAGAAAAAAGTGCGTATCTTTGCGGCGAATACCAAACTATTTTTTTTAGTGACTGCCTGATGAATCTGAAAAAAAGTGCATAATACCCTGAAAATAATTGGCCAAATGCTTGTGAAAACTATCAATATCATACAAATGAAAATAATTAGAGATTATGAAAAAGCTATTTCTATTGATGCTCCTGCCATTGGCAATGAGCATCGTTTCGTGTGAGACGGATGATGATTCGTCGGAAGAGGGCGGAGGTATCACCCCAAACAACCCGAAGGATGTGTCAGTTACTTCTTCTGCTGACGTGCAGTCCTATCATAGCGTGGTTTTGAAGGGTTATGCCAATGGAGCCAATGGCAAAGTCGGGTTCTGCTACTCAGCTACAGACGCTGACCCAAATCCTGACACATGTCCTTATGTTGAGACTTCTACGATTAATTCAGATCAATCCTATGAACTTACCGTAGATAATCTAAAGCCGAATACCAAATACTATTATCGCGCCTTTGCCACCAAAGACTTGATGATGGTATTAGCAAAAGAGGTAAAAACATTCACAACCAATGACTATCGGTTGGAATTGATCGATGCCGAAGATATAACCTTTGGTTCCGTCGTGTTGAAAGGTCAAGCCGAGGACAATGAGTTTAGTGTCGGTTTTTGCATTTCTGATACAGTTGATGATCCAACATTAGACAATGCTAAGGTGGTACCTGCAGAAATTCAGTCAGATAATAGCTTCTCTGTGGCTGTGTCGGGTTTAAAGCAAACTACTATCTATTATTATCGCGCCTATGCCCGTAATAAAGATGTTATTTTGCTTTCGAAGGATATTAAGAAATTTACTACCGAAGAGCGAAAAGTCAATTCCAATGGACATGACTATGTAGACCTTGGTTTGCCAAGTGGCTTGCTTTGGGCTACCTGCAACGTCGGTGCAACCAAACCTGAAGAGTATGGCGATTACTTCGCTTGGGGCGAAACTGAGCCTTACTATACCGAGGGTCACGCACAGGATAATCCATGTGAAAACTGGAAGAGCGATAAGAGTGGCTATAACTGGTCAAACTATAAGTGGTGTAATGGCTCATTCTGTTCTCAAACCAAATACTGCACCTCATCCACCTATGGTAAAGTCGATAACAAGACCGTACTTGATGCAGCCGACGATGCAGCTGCAGCCAATTGGGGCGGTTCATGGCGTATGCCAACAACAGAAGAACAGCAAGAACTTCTTAATAACTGTACTTGGACCTGGACATCTAAGAATGGCGTGATCGGTTACAATGTAGTTGGCCCGAATGGTTATTCCATTTTCCTGCCTGCTGCAGGTTATCGCCTCGACAGCTACCTCATCCTCGCAGGCTCCCTCGGCTGCTACTGGTCGTCGTCGCTCAGCACGTCGGACTCCAACTTCGCGTACGGACTGAACTTCAACTCAGACTCCTACGGCTACGGCTACCGGTACTTCGGTCGATCTGTGCGTCCCGTCTGCCAGTAGTCAGAACTTATTCTCTTGAACCCAAGAGAAGCAATCCAACCCTAAAGCCTTGAGGGGAGGGCGCTCACGGAGTGAGCTACCCAGCCCTTCCCTTGAGAATTTTCCCTCTTACTGAGATACGGATAAAAAGAAATACCCCTACCTTCATTGGTTGTATATGAAGGTAGGGGTTAATTTGTGTTTGGTTAGAAGAGCGCATTATGCCTGTTCTATTTCTTGGG
Source organism: Bacteroidales bacterium (assembly GCA_045627865.1). GTDB lineage: Bacteria > Bacteroidota > Bacteroidia > Bacteroidales > UBA3663 > Liminaster. The sequence continues at coordinate 1,449 of JAZQOK010000018.1, read as the reverse complement.
CCGAAAGATCCGTGGCTGCCATTATTTGGTCGATAGAGAGCCCTAATCCTTTGAGGTTCTTGGCTACGGCTAATTTCCCTTCAGTCACACCTTCAGCCCGTCCTTCAGCCCGTCCTTCAGCCCGTCCTTCAGCCCGTCCTTCAGCCAACCCTTCAGCACGTCCTTTGGCCAACCCTTCAGCACGTCCTTCTTCCCAACCCTCTTCACGTCCTTCAGCGCGACCAGTCTCTATCACGCTTCGCTGGTAGCGCAGATTATCCATCATGCGGTAGTAATCCTTGCGCTCCTCTTCGGACAAAGAGCTGACGCGCAGACGTTCGCGTGCCTCCTGTAGTCCTGGAGCTGTTGCTGTGACAGGAATCTCGCCACTGTTCAGGAAACTGATCCATTCATCCAAAGGTGTCTTGGCAACTGTGTCGAACTTATCGACACGCAACAGATAGTACTCTGGGAAGATGTCGGCCGGGGTATTGCAATGGAATGCCTTTCGTTGTGCCTCCGACAGACGCAGAACATCGTTGGCGTTGTGCATGCTGACGAACTCGGTCTTTCCCTTGTAGGCATAGTCGTTTCCCTGTCCGAGCGAGAAATAAACGATGTTGATGGAATAGACCTTGCGGATGTCTTGATAAGGCTGGCCTTCCTTTAGATATTCGGCAATGACCTTCGATGTTCCGTAGGCCATGCGGTGGAAGTAGTCCAGTTCTCGGTTGTTTTGTATTTCGAACAGGAGGAGTTCTCCTTCTTCATCTTCGGCCAACAGATCCACGCGGTTGAATTTGTCATCTGGAGTCTCTTTGTTGCTTTCGCTCTCGAGGATGCTCTTGATCTTTATGGGTCGTTCCAGAATGACAGACAACAAGCCCTCTACAACGCAGTAGTCTGCCTTGTTCCTTAATAATCGCTTGATGGCCCAATCAAATCGGACAAGATTTTCCATAGTTGTAATATTTTTGGTTTGACGCTGCAAAGATAGGCAGAATCTCTGTAATCTCCAAATAATTAGTGCACAAGTTCCTTTTTTTTGTGTATTTTTTAGGAGAATCTGGGGCATCTGCATATTCTTGTGTTAGAATTTAACAATTCCCTCGTGTCCGGATGGCATTTTGCAGGTGCCCCGAGAAGACAAGAAGATTTGTGGCAAATGGGAAACTAATTAAACAATAATATTTCGTTAATTTTAATATGCTAAATAAATTATTGTTTCTGCATTAGTCCCTTGTAAAAATCCTAAGCAAAGGTTTGCTCGGGGTTTTAGTATAGGATAAACTGCTAAGCAAAGGTTTGCTCATGGCTTTCACGTATAGTGAAAATGGAAAACACAGCTTTGCTCGGGGCTTTCGCCTATAGTGAAAATCGAAAACACAGCTTTGCTGAGCGTTTTCACGTATGGTGAAAATGGAATCCTTAGCTTTGCTCGGCACTTTCACCTATAGTGAGAGAGGTGAG
>JAZQOK010000017.1:0-46332 GCA_045627865.1 Bacteroidales bacterium | reverse complement strand
ATTTTAATAAAATAGATTTTAAAATCTAAAATAAAATGGATCCTCAAATCATTCTGTGAATAATTAATAGAAAGCGCTTCGCTTAAAATCAGTTGAAAATCTAACTAAAATCTATTCATAGAATGGCTAGAACCAGTTTCCATGTTTTCTTAGTTTTATTTATTCGAACTATTCGAACGATTCGGGACTATTATAGAGATTGGTGTTCTTTTTTATTATCACGAATGTTCGAATATTCGAATTATTCGGGACTAGCTTATTTTAACCACCCGGTCCACCTGCAGCTTCGTCATCCGTTACAGGAACAGCGTGATTTCGTTATACACACGACCATTGTACGAACGGGTATCGAAGTCCAGTTCACCCTCGATGACCGTCTGTCCAGCCACCGGATTAAGACCCGCCAGCCGGTCAATACCTTCGCCGTGGAGGGTAACCTGCAGATGCTGCTCTCGCACCCTTCCCTCGCCTAGATCCTTGTTCCAACTCAGGACAACCTCCTGGCTACGCCATTCATGTCCATTACTCCTTGACACACCTGTTACTACAGGATTGATCACACTGATTGTTGCAGTGATTTGCATAATGATAAATTTTAATAATTAAAAATTCCAGCCAATCGCAATTTGATCAGCTGGAACAAAGATAGGGAGAAAAGGTGGGGTGACCTAAAATTGGGAAGTCAAACCCTCATTTTGGGAAGTCAAAACGTATTTTGGGAAGTCAAAACCCGATTTTGGGAAGTCAAAACCCAATTTTGGGAAGTCAATTGGGAAGTCAAATCTTGATTCTGTAGTCAAAACAGTCTGCCAATTCTTGGAGATATTTAGAGTGAGGGTATGATGTTGCGAGAGAATCAATGCTCAGAATTTCCAGATTATCGCCTACATTCTTTCTGATAGTTTCGCTCGAAAGTTCCGTTGAGATGGTTGGAATCTGAGAGGAAAGAACCTCTAATATTGCCTCCGAAAACTTGGATTGGTTCATCTTGTTTGAGTCCATATTAAATAGTTTCAGTTCCAACATGACTCTAAACAGATGCGCCCAGCTGCTGTTGTAGGTTCTTCCAGGCTTGATGATTCTGTAGGCCTTCACAATACCGTCAACGTACAGATCAAATGCAATCTGGCTTCTCTTGATCCTTCTGGGCAGGAATGGCTCAAGACAAGGATACAGACGAAGGTCTGCGGGGATAGAGTCGGGAATCTCGATGATTGGCTGTTCTGGTGTGGAATCGTTTTCTAATTCGCGTTGTTTGCCATAGAGTTGTTCACATATATAGACATATCTGTAAGTGTCGTATTCGAAATCGTCGTGGTCTAGAAGATCATTTTGGTGCTCGAAAAGCAGGCTAGCAATGTCTTCGCCTCTAAATGTTCCGGTGGGTTGATCGAATGCTTGTCGAATGACTTTTTTCCAGAATGTGTTTTCAATGCTGAAGTAGAACTGAATGTCCTCAATAATCTTGTGCCGAAGGCAGTCTTTCGTCCGGTTCAGTAGCTTCCATACTTCATCGTCAAGTTCTTGCTTGTGTTTTTCAATATAGTCATTGTGGCGGTGTTCGTAGGCATTCATTATCTCCGAGATCTTCGGCCGGTCTCTTTTCTGTTTCAGATAGGTATAGATGGAGTAAAGCTTATTTACCCAACCACGGAATTCAATGTCGATTTCCTTGTTTGTCCATTGGTCCAGCTGTTCTAGCCGGATATAGGCTTTGTTGTCGATCAGGTATTGCCGAATGTCACATTGTAGCCGAGACCAAACGGCAGCATCCTCAAGGCAAAGACAGGAATAGTTGTTGCCCGTGGTGTTCAGATAGCGTTGGGGAATCCGATTTTTCAGAACCGATTCTGCAATCTCGCCAATCTCATCAAGTGTGTTGAAGAATTCCTTCCCTGCACCAGCAAAGTAAGGAGTCTGCCCTTTTGTGGCCTTCATGTAGTTATAGAGGTTTTGCGTGATGTCTACCAAATGTGCCATAATGCCGGGATACAAACCTGTTCCCATACAGGATAGCGAGTCCTTCCCTCCACGCTGCGTGCATTGGTCCAAACATAGACTAACCAAATAACGGAAGTTATTTAGCTCAGTAGTCGGCAGTTTCATTTTGAGTATGTCTTTTTAGGTTTTGATTTGTTTATAATGTGTTTAGTAAATATTACTTAGCCAAATCGTTGTTGAACGTCTGTTCGCATCCTACCTGAATTCTATTGTAACTTTCCGAGTTTTGAGCCAGATTTGAAAGACGCGGTATGTCTTTTTTCCACATCACTCGTTACCTCATGATGTAAAAAACGGTGCAAATATACATGATTTTCCTCAAATTCTCCAAATTTTTTGACAGAAAATGCGTCAATTTGTCATAATAGTATTAAAAAAAGATAAAATAACACTAAAAAAAATGATGGACAGGTTGCATTTACTACACTAGTGCGTCGATGTTATTTAGGCCAAAGGCCGTGTTTATGGCCGAAGGAGATGTTAAGCCTTCAGGCTGGCAATATGAAATGAAGGAATGATAGGAGCTCGCTCATAATCAGGCATTCATTACATAGAGACATGGGCAGACATGCCCTCCATCTCCTCCGGTGTCTTTCCTGTTTTTGTTTCTTAAATATACCTGAAACCTGATACTTGAAACCTGAAACCTAAATTATTCCCCTAATTCTGCGTCATCTGCGTGCCCCCAATCATATTCGTGTTCACTCAAAATAATACAAATCTCGCCAACAGCGACCGAAAATCAAATAAATTACTGAAAATTTGAATAAAATTTGGAGATATGAAAAATAGTATATACCTTTGCAAAAAATTATTCATGTTATGAAATCACAGGATATTGCTACCATCCAGGAATACTTTAAGACCCAGCCAGTTGATAAGGCATGGGTATTTGGTAGTTTCTCACGCGGTGAGGAACGGGTTGATAGTGATATAGACATCATGATCACATTAGCACCTGACGCACACATGGGGCTTGCTTTCTTTGGAATGATTTGCGATTTGGAAGAGCGCTTAAACCGTCCTGTTGATCTAGTCATAGAAGGAGACCTTCTTCCATTTGCCGAGAAAACTGCAAACAAAGATAAAATTCTGATCTATGAGAGAGCAAGTTAGAGACAAAGGAAGGTTAGAGCATATGGCACAAGCTATGCAAAACGTCATTACTTATACAGACGGAATGACCGTAGAGCAACTTGCAAGCAACAGCTTGGTAAAACATGCGACTGCATACAATATTCAGATTCTTGGAGAAACTGTATATAAGTTGACAGATGAGTTCAAAAACACGCATCCAGAAACCCCATGGAAACTAATCGAGAAGATGCGTCACATTCTAGTTCATGATTACTATCAAGTGAACATGCAGATTATGTGGGATGTCATCACAATGGATATTCCGAAGCTCAAGCCTCAAATAGAAAAGTACCTAACAGAATTGCAATAAACAACAAAGCACACTCCCCTAGGAATGTGCTTTTATTTTCCACTCAGCATTAAATTGATTCGAGCAATTATAGTTCGTAAAATAAATCCCCACAATCTGCGCCATCTGCGTGCAAATAATTATACATGCAAATAAACACCTATGCGAACTTACCAGTTGCAATCTCATCAACTAGGAAAGAATAAACATATCGTGGAGATTGAAAATATAACCCACTCTTAGGATTCTGTAAAGCTTTGTATGTTTTAGAGCCATAAAGCACATCCAATGCCTGATGGATAGTCAAATGCTGTTCCTCCACTAAAAGAGTCGCAATATCACGTTCCTGACATTCAAGCATGTATTGGAAATCGGATTCAGTAACTTTCATATGCTTCGGAGTGTTTTAATTGCTTTAGGAGAAATCTTTAGCGGGTCTAGACTTGGATAAATCTATCTGTTTGATTATTTGGTTAGAACCGTGGTATAATATCATATCAAAGCACCTCCTTTCTTATGGCAAAAAGCAGCCAAACCCTCAACCTGATCTTCAAACGACAAAGTGTGAAGCACGTTATAGTGCTGCTCTGCATATTCGATACCCTCATGATTGCTTATGTACCGATATGCCTCACTATAGCTCAATCCGAAATGTTTGGCAAAGAGCTTAATGAGCATCAAAATGTATTCAATTTTATCAGATATCATAATGCAATAAATAAAGTTAGTGCTGCAAAGGTACGCACTATTTCTCACATCTCCAAATCTTTCTGCAAAAATCATTCAATCCTACTGTTTCCGCCTCAACTGTTTTTAGGCCAAAGGCCATGTTTATGGCCGGAGGAGATGTCAAGCCATCAGGCTGCCAATATGAAATGAAGGAATGATAGGAGCTCGCTCATAATCAGGCATTCATTACATAGAGACATGGGCAGACATGCCCTCCATCTCCTACGGTGTCTTTCCTGTTTTTGTTTCTTAAATATACTTGAAACCTGAAACCTGATACTTGAAACCTGAATCCTAAATTATTCCCCTAATTCTGCGTCATCTGCGTGCCAAGAAAGTTATCGTACTCGCTCTGCGAATTTTTCCGCCAATTATTTGGTCAATTCAAAAATCCTCCCTATCTTTGCACCGTCAAAACAGATAAATTCAATGAAGTCAACAGCAGAATACCTCCAAATGCTAACTCAGTTCAAGCTGAGGTTCGCCACGAAATTCGGCATCCGTCGAATAGGGATATTCGGCTCCGTTGCCCGAGGAGAGCAAACTCCAAAGAGTGACTTAGATATATTTGTAGACGTAGAAGATCCAGACTACTTCCTTATGTGTGATCTCCAAGAATCCCTTCAAAGCCTCTTTGGTTGCAAAGTAGATCTAGTCAGAATACGAGAAGGTCTCCAACAAGTATTACTTAACAACATCAAGAAAGATGGAATCTACGCTTAAGCCAATCATCCTATCTAAACTCGATGCAATACTTCAATCCATTGAGATTATTGAGCAACGCAGTTGTAACTATGAAGATGTTCATATAATGTTATCATCGTTCATAGGCAGTGCCATATTCGACTCCTGTGTGCTACGACTTCAAACTATTGGAGAAAATATCAAAGCTATCGATGAAAGAACTCATGGTTCATTTCTTTCCCAATATCCAGACACACCTTGGCACAAACTTATCGGATTAAGAAACATATTAGCGCACCAATACGAGAATGTAGATCCAGACATTGTCTGGAGTGTAGTTAAGCGACACCTTACTCCCCTCAAGGACACAGTAACAAAGATTAAATCAGATCTTTCAAAATAGGTCTGTAAGCCACAGCAGTATTGCTTATATCGAATGTTTCTTTTTGGCACTCACCTAAAGGCTCTACTTACTCAATCTTTCTTTATTGCAGCGAGTATCTTAGAGCAAAATCATTCGTGGAGAGATTTGTGTTCACTAAAAATCCCCTAATTCTGCGTCATCTGCGTGCCAACAATTCTATGATTCCTTCATCCGCCGGCAACCACTTCACGGAATCCAGATCATCTGGCGCCAGCCAACAGGCATCCTCATGCTCGATGATGGCAGCAACCACCTCGATCCTTTTCATATTCAATATAATATATATCCACGACTCAGGGAACTACTTCGCAAGGTTTTCGCAGATCTTAATCCCGCACGTTTATCTATAGGCCATGCTCATTGATGAACTTCGAAATCATAGGTACAAGTTTGGAATCATAAGGTCCTATACTGACACTATAAGACTCACCCGAATTCAGATCAATATAGAGCAACATTTTCACCAACCTCATGGACTTGATGTCTGTCCACTTTAGATCCAACATACAGCGCTGGGGATGCACAAACCGCTGCCATTCGGACTGCTTCACAGTTTGGTTACTGGCACCCATAATCAGGAGATGACTTGGTCCCACCACAATCTTATCCTTCAGACCGAGAGCCGTGGTATAGCAAAGCCAGCACATAGCCAACGACATCGCTATAAGAAACATAGATATCCACCAATCTGAGAATATCAGAGAGAAAACACATTCAGCCACCACAAAGACAGACAGCAAGACTAACACCACCACTACGAACAATACTCCCCCAAAAGCCTTGAACGTCACATCTTCACGGGGAGCCTCCATCCTTTGTGCCTTCCTCTTTAACCACCAAGGCACAAACAAGGCTACCACTATTGAAGCTACTATACCACCAATTAAACCACCGTTCATACAAAATAATTTAATGTTTACGCCACAAAGATACGCATAATTCCCATACCCTCCAAATCTTTTTCGATATTTGTGCAAAAAATAACGTTTAGCGCTATACTAATGACTGTTGACCGATTATCGCCAAATCGTTTATCGATCATTCTTCAGGATTCAAATTCAATCAGTTATTATGGTTTCGCAAATTTCGCAACAATTTCGCAGATCAACAACACACACAACATATAACATACAACACACAACATCATTCACCTGTTATCGCCAAATCGTTTATCGCTTATCGCCAAATCGTTTATCGCTTATTCTTCAGAACTCAAATTCAATCAGTTATAACGTTTTCGCAAATTTCGCAACAATTTCGCAGAGCAACATTCCAACGACATCTTCATCAGCAGGCAACCACTTCACCGAGCGGAGCTCATCAGGCGCCAGCCAACGGGCATCCTCATGCTCGAGAAGTGAAAGATTGCCAGAGACGATAGTGCAAAGAAAGCAATGCATAGTGAGATGGAACTTCGGATAATCATACTCCACTGTAGTAAGCAGCTTCCCCACCGAGATCTCCGTAGCTAACTCCTCTCGGATCTCTCGCACCAGAGCCTCCTCACGAGACTCCCCTGGCTCCATCTTACCACCAGGGAACTCCCACCAATCCTTCCACTCCCCATATCCACGCTGGGTCGCAAAGATCTTGCCCTCATGCTCGATGATGGCAGCCACCACCTCGATAGACTTCCTTTGTTCAGACATCTCCTAACAGCATCAGAATCGATACATGATCGAAGCATTCACATTGACATTCTTAACGACAACACTAGCATAGCTCTCGCCCTCAACAATCATAACGCCCAAAGTGCCCAAATCTGTAGCAATCTCCCACTTTTCAGACAACTTATATCTGAAAGAAGGAGTAATTCCCATTAAGGTTGACGTTTCAAAAGATCCACAAAAGATCCAAGCTTGAGCCTTCAAGTCAAAGCTAAGATTATCATTGTGCCAAGGAGTGAATCTAAGATAAGGGTTAATGATAGCAGCAGACTCCTCGTAGATATATTCATAACCTACACCCATGCCAACAGCAAACTTCTCATTAAACTCATAGCCAACCGAAGGCAACAGATGCAGCTGGAATGATTCATCACTATATCCAATACCAGCAGTTCCTCCCATATAGACAGTCTGAGATCTAGCCGACAAAGCGGAAACTAACACTACAAAAAATAATAGAATCTTTTTCATATACTTATTCATTTAAGTTGCGGCAAAGGTACGACTTTTCCTTCATACTTCCAAGGGAGGGACATAAAAAGTCAGGAAATAGGACTTAAAAGGCTTCTTCGGTCCTATCTGCCACCATTCTCTGAGGGAGTTCCTCTTCGGGGAAGTCATAAGTCTGGACCTTATGATCCTGCAAATAGATTTTATTTAGGGTATATAACAGGGATTCAAGGGTAGCCTCTCTCCTATCAGGTTTCAAGTCACATTCCCATATCGTAATGCAGTGCCATCCTTTGGCTGTGAGCTTATGGATGACCTCCTCATCACGCTCCCTGTTCCTTAGGATCTTCTTCTCCCAGAACTCTGTATTGGACTTAGGCATGACGTAATACTTACATCCCTCGTGCCCATGCCAGAAGCACCCATTCACGAAGATACAGGTGCGATACATCCTCAGCACTACATCCGGTCTCCCTGGCAGTCGTTTGTGGTTCAGCCTGTAACGGAAGCCATGACGCCACAGATACTTGCGGACAAGTACCTCAGGCTTCGTATCCTTAGCCCGAATGGCGGCCATACATTTATGCCGCAGTTCTGGAGAAAGTTTATCGGGCATCTGAGGCTCACTTTTGTATTAGTTTCTTCAATTCTGCAATTGACAAAACTTTTCCATTTGCTCCGTGATGAAGCATAGCATGACAATTAGGGCACACTGGCTCTAAATCGTGAATAGGATCAACAATATAGGATTGTCCGATTTCAGATATTGGAACCACATGATGAACATGGATGAATTCCTTGCCTATATTGCCATACATCTTTTCAAAATTCATGCCACACACAGAGCATGAATAGCCCTTAGCCTTGAGGCATTGTTCTCTCGCCTCCTGGCTTCGCTCATAGCGGTTAACTGTTATTCTTGACTTTGCACCTTCTGGTATCTGATTATTGGGATCAAGAATCCCCTCGGAGCTACTATCTATCACCGATTGAGTTGATGTTTCGAAAAGGAAAGTCGATCTCTTATTCAAGAGTTTATAATGAGAGTTCGACATACTAGGATCATCCATTCTAAAGAAAAGCTGTTGATCCGAATAATCAACAAATTTATCGAACTTAAATCGGACATTAAATTGTGCAAACTTTTCATTTCCAAACGAATGGCTCAAGTGAAGGCCATATTCATTCAGATCATCCTTCATGGAATCAGCCCAACCACAAGTGACATAGTCACTCCAGATTTGATCAGCTTGACTAGATGACACATATTCAGCATCATAAATGCAACCAATATACTTGCGTTTCCTTTCAGGAGTAATAGTATAAAGATGGATATCTCGTGTTCCCTCAAATGAACTCTTTCGTAAAGGCTCCAAAAAAGCATAATGGTAGCCATCCGACATTATCTTGCTTCGATCCAGCAACCACTCTTCATGACCATAACCATTCTCTGATTCATAGCTTTGGGATTTTGCTTTACCTTCTGGTCCAGATGGTTTCACCCATCCCTGAGAGTTCCAACAGATTCTAGCGATCTTCTCTTTAGTATCAGGAAGAATCTCTTTTTTAATATAATACAGTAAGTCTGAATCAGTGACCTTGACTGCCCCTTGAAGGCTACTCTTCAATCCTTTCTTTTGAAGATCATCAAATGTCAGATTAGCAGAGGAAGGAGCAGAGGCGAACAGACGGAACCTAACAAATCTGTTCTCTTTCAATCCCTTATCGCATTCCTTTGGATCTTTCCAGAATTGGCGACCATTAAGATATTCAGAACTAGGCACATTAACACGTTCTACACTCATCATATAAAGAATCCTATGCCATGGACGCGAATTATACATGAAAACAACATCACCTACTTCATAGTTATTATGTTGTTTCCAATCGACCAACTTACGAACTTTTAATAAGTCAGAAAGTCGGAATTTATCCTCATTTGATGGAAGTATCCAGTAGTTCATAGTTTTTGCATTTACCAAGATTCAAAAGATACGTCTTATCCAACGTTTACTAGCCTCCATTCCCCATTGAACATGCCATTTTCTTCCATCGGTCTTATCTAACAGAATAAACTGATACATGTTCTGTGTTGGATATAGTTCAAAACTATTCGAGCCGTACCCCAGACCATAAGACAAGTCTGTACCATTGATTGATACAGTAAATTCCTTACCTGAATCCAAAGACCATTGTACCTGTCTAATCATGCCATTCTTTGTATCAAGCTCGAGAAAAGTGTAGATGTTTTCTGTCGGATATAACTTATATCGATACTTAAGCGAGGTATTGATTGATACGTCATCCAACCGAGCATTCAACATCATATACATTGAATCGATTTTCATTCGCAAAGCTTCAAAATTAGGATTTGAAGCATTACTAGTTGCATTTTGAGCATAAAAAGGCACTGACAACATGGTGAATAAAGCAATTGCCAAAAGTCGTTTCATAGCAAATAGGAATTTATTGATTTTTTGCTGCAAAGATACAACTTATATTTCAATTCCAAACAAAAACAACTAAGAAATATTGAAAAATGTATTATTCTTTGGAAATGTAGAAGAGATGCAGTATCTTTGCAAACATCAACCTAACAAATAGGTTAAACGAAGCAAATAAAACATCTAATATAATGAGGAAAGAATCCGCTTACCCACAATCTCACTTTTTCACAGAAGATGGCCGTCTTGTTTCATTTGACGCAAGTTTCAAAGATGATGGAACAGTACATCCTCTCCACTATCGTGACTTCAATTATGACAATGAAGAAACTCATCGCAGAATTCCTCATAAAAAAAGTCCTGAGAATTATCCTCCGGTTGCTGCCCCTCAAGGAAAAGATATCAATCAAGATATACCAGCTATTGCAACACGCACAATACACAGATATGATGAAATTATCTATACCCCTATGGCCCAATTAAAAGCCCAGTATAAGATAAAGAAACCTGCAGCGCCACGAAAGGTATTCTCTTTTAAAGATTACAAAGAAGAAAAGAGAGAATGTCAAAATAAACTTATCAAGAAATTAGAAGCAACAGACTTTACTCCAATAGCGAGGAAATATCTCCATGCCCTCATCACATCTTTTCCTCAATCTGCTCCAACGTCGACAAAAGATATCCGAAAAAAATTGAAGAAGCAAGGAAAAGAAATGGAGATTGGATCTGTTATCCGTTTTTTTAAGTTTTATGATGAAGTAATATCATCCACTATCAAGAAAATATACGACAAAGAATCTGGCAAGCTACAAGCAATGTCTAATAATACCCCCAGAAAGAAACAGAACCCTATTTTTCATGTTAAACTTGACTACATCAATTTAAACAAATATAAAGATCCAAAAATCAGGGATTTCTTCAAGAACCTCTATATGATCATTGAACGTTCTTTCTTGTCCCAAGATGCAGTTAATTATTTCCTACTCCGAGCAGAAAAATTAACTCCAATAGACATCTATAGGGAAGATATTGTTGCCAAAATCGAACATGTTGGCCTGACAGAAGAAAGCTCCCGAATTATTGATATCATGGCACATTATAACAATATGTTGGAATGGTCCAATCTTTCTCGAAATTCGATTGCACTTATGAAAAAAGATCAAGTTAGTAGAAGCCCAGACTCAGGTCAATACTCAACAGCACAATCTCCTACCGAAGTGTCCAATTTCGTTAAGCATGGACCTCTCCCTGTATATGGTTATGCCCGAGACAGATTCGGTCGAGTACAGGAGCGTGACAGCTATAGAGAAGACAAACCTATAAATCCATATAGTGCTAATTCCGATTTTGATCAAGAAGACGACGGCGAGACCCTCGACATAGTAGATTAACAACAATATGGACATAAGCAGCCATTAAGATTCAAATCGTTAGCAAATAAGAGAGGAGGATGGACAACAAAGCTTTAGTAGCCTTACACACAGTTTCGCAAGATTAGTAGATAGCTGAAATCCCCTAATTCTGCGTCATCTGCGTGCCAAGAAAGTTATCGTACTCGCTCTGCGAGTCACATATAATTCGCACAAGCCTCACTCTCCTCCGTCAGCTTCCTGCCCGAAGTACTACACCGCAAAGAGCCATCCTCCTGCAAGCGGCAAAAGTGACACCCCACGCATTTACGCGAAGCCTTAGGGTCCTCACACGATGGCCCCACATAATATGGATCTTCGTTTGTCATTATTCGTTTTGATTAAATGGGTAATCTTCCCTCAATTGCATCAATTGAACTTTTTGGTAGTCACTGATTGGGATTATACGATGCCAAGCCTCTCTAAACCATTTACGCAAAACCACTTCGTCGGCTTCAGCTTTCATACTTGGATAACGTCCATTCTTCTCAATGAAGTCACGGAGCATCTGCAAACATTGATCAAATGGGAGTTTTAATGGTTCCACTAAGACGCCATGAATATCGTAATCATTCTTCTTTGGAATGAAAATAGAATCTCCTTGAATGGATAGATTAAACGCTTCCTGGATAATCTCCAGAAGTCGTGATTTTACCTTCTCATAGTCTTCAATCCCTCGTGGAATATATTGATTAATATTTAGCCACATATCTGCTTTATAATTCCAATATATTTTCGATTGAATACTTTGAGTTATTAGTTTCCAATCAATTATATCGCTTATATCTGATTCAATTACAATCTTCACACCATTTCTTTTGAATGACAATGCAGATTCTTCCTCTTTCTCTGAACTAGATCCGATTGGGCCTTGAAAGGAAATCTCAAATTCATTCTTCAGTACTTGATGTCCTTTTTCTGTTACCTTTAGAGAATGGTTCTCCCGATAATCAATTACGAACAACTCCTGCTGTAGCATTTGAATCAGCATATAAAACCAAGCCTCTTTTGACCAAAGTTTACCAGCTCCAAACGTTTTGATTTGCTGCAACCCTAGAACTTTGACAGCACGAGAATTCTTTCCTCTGAGAACTTCGCTCAGAGTAATAAAATCCACCTTTTCCCCACTTCTGATGATAGCAGATAGAGCCATCTGCGCTAACTGTGTGTCAGTCATAAAGATTGTAAGATTAAATATTGTTATGAATCAATAGTCCGCCTAAGATACAAATCTGGCAAGAGTACCGCAATTTCGGGATCCTCCTTTGCTGCATCTTTGGGCTTCCAAGAAACGATAAATCTAACAGAGGCAGAAGAAATCTCATAACCACGAGATTTCCACTCTTCGATCGTTTCCTGCATATTTTTCGAGAGTTGAGCAACAGATACAGTACTTGGAGTGAAAAGGATATTATCTCTCACCACAAGTCGTTCTCCAGGTCTCAATGCCAAGACATCTGCCTTACGGACCTTGAAGAATCCGAGATTAACATCCTTATGCGACAGCTGCAAAACAATATCTTCTGGCATTGGATAATCCATCTGATCAATTCGATATTCATCGATAGCACGAGTACGCTCAAAAAGATTTCCATTAGTATGAACGAACAAACGCTTCTTTGCTCTCGTGATTCCGACATAATATCGTCGAAGAACAGCATCTGTAGGACGATAATCGTCATTGATCAGCATATATACATCATCGAACTCTCTACCTTTAGCCTTATGGATAGTCGATACCACTACATCCGCATCACTCAAATCGCAGAAATCCTCAATATAGGACTCATAGACAAACTCCTTGAAGTCTGTCACATACTTGGAAGCAACATTCGTTTCTCCAAACTGACGGATGCATTCCTTCAGATATGGAAGGCAGTGACTTGTGGCATAGTGCTGATAAGTTGACTTTTGTGCCTCCTCCCAAAGCTCCTCCGAGATCATTGGAGAATGCACATGACTGTCAATATACTTCAAGAAATAGCGGACCTCAGCCAGAGTCCAGAATCGGAACCCTTCAAGACTTTGAATTAATTTGCTATTGATACCAAACTTTCTCAGTAAGGCTACCATAATAACAGCCTCTTCATTTGTCTGAGTCAAGACAGAAATAGTACCTCCGTTTTTCTTTTCAAGCAAATTCTGGACAACTGGCAAATATAAGTTTTTGGACTTATGGAGAGTCACGCTCACACTTCCGTCCAGTGGGCTCATCGAGACAATAGGGTTCGTCTTCAGTCGATTGCCGATCTTATGGGCAAAACTATTCGCATAACTTACCACCATCTTACTGCTTCGATAGTTCTCTGTCATCTCAACAAATCGGCCCTCAGATTCCTGTGCCAGTTGGAACATAAACTTAGAGCTTGATCCTCGGAACTCAAAGATATTCTGATCATCATCACCCACCGCAATGACCCTCATTTCTTCATTGTTCGACATCAAGGCGCGAACTAAGGAGAATTCCGCTTCACTCATATCCTGAGCCTCATCAATCACCAGAACGGTCTTGCCTATCTTATTAGGTTCAACCTCTCCCTCACGAATCATTTGAGCTGCCTGAGATACCACATCCTTAGCATCATCCAGATTACCGATTCTCCCTAATAGATCAAAGCAATAAGAATGGAAGGTTTTGATTTCCACGAAATTTGCAGCATTGCCAATCAGTTCCATCAAGCGCTGCTTAAACTCGGTTGCAGCAGCACGTGAGAAAGTCAGCATCAGTAACTGTTCGTGCTTGACATCCTCAAGCAAAAGCAACGATGCCAGTTTGTGTACCAAGACACGAGTTTTGCCACTACCAGGGCCTGCAGCCACAACAATACATCTGGAGACATTATCTTTAACAAGCTCCATCTGTCGCTCAGACAATTGCCCAAAAAGCTGATTATATTTGGCAGTAGTCATGTTGCGCTGAATGTCGTTTGCACGATCACCCTTGAAGTATTTTGCAATGAAGCGCTTATAATCCATCTGGAAGTAATCCTGAACATACTGCAAAGCTTCGCCATAGTTCCGCACCATTAGATTAGCATATTCACCCACAATGTGAACCTGCTGAATTTTCTGCTTATAGAACTCGTTAAGCATCTTGTAATCATCGACCTTATAACGAACCTTGTTAT
This sequence comes from Bacteroidales bacterium, assembly GCA_045627865.1. GTDB lineage: Bacteria > Bacteroidota > Bacteroidia > Bacteroidales > UBA3663 > Liminaster. The sequence continues at coordinate 31,970 of JAZQOK010000017.1, read as the reverse complement.
CCTTCAGTCGGCTAATGTCCATCGCATTATACAGCACCAAGAAGCCGCCTTCCAGCTTCAATGCGCCAATCTTTGCCAAATAAAGCAGAGCCTCCTCTACATCCTCTAAAGTTACATTTTGGATCGAATAGAACAAAGATTGCTGACTTCTTTTCAAATCTTGTAGCAGTTCCACCACCGAGAATTGAACGGCATTCTTCTTGTTCTCCTCCGATGGAGTTGCTGTGATAAGTTTATACAACCATTCAACTGCGAATTTGCAAATCTCCATTCGCTTGTCAAATCGAGCCAAGATTTGATCCAAGCCACCCATTCTCCTCACCTCAAGATTATGGGCAGCATCTTCGATTTTTCGGGTATAGCCCTTCGTTGAAAGGAAGAAAAGAAGTGTACGGATATCTTTCTCCTTTGAAGTTGTTATACCTGCATTCACAGCATTCTCATTCAACTGTTTAGCCGATATTCGCAATGCCTCATCTGGAATTTGCTCCAAAATGTATTTCTCCAGTTTTGCAAATCGATCCAAGAGAAGTCGTGACTTTCTTTCAGAATCACCCGCATCCTGCAGATACGCTGAGATGTCTTTACTATCGGCCAAGATACCATCCTGGCGCATTCTCTCTACAGCCGAAACCACATCGAATTTCGTCAAGCCAAGAATGTCTGCAAGATAATCAATTCTTGATTCTGCGGCATCATCCTGAGCCGTTGCAATAGCTTTCTGCGAGATCAGAGATTTGATAATTCTAACAGCCGTTTCAACCTCCTTTTCTTCGAACAAAGAAGATTGGGTAATACGAGCACGTGCCTCATCCATATTTTTGACCGTAATACCAGTCGCATATACGTGAGGCACATTATTTCCTCGCTCAATATAACCAGCCTGCTCCAAAGCAGAAATGGCAGTACGAACACGAGTTTCAATATCAAAGGTGGAATCATCCCATCCTGCCTGCCGAGCAATTTCGAGAGCAGAACAGCAGACACGAGGCCTTTGTTTAGTCAAATCCTTGATAGCCTTCCATACCTGCTGAATTTCACTAATGCTCAGTTTCGTCTGATTCAGCAAGATAAAGTGCTTATCCAAATCACTATCGCCATAAAGCACATAGCAACGGGCCTGAAGCTGTGGGTCACGACCTGCACGACCCGCCTCCTGCACATAATTCTCCAACGAATCAGAGATATCATAGTGAATCACCAAGCCGACATCTTTCTTATCCACACCCATACCGAATGCAGAAGTCGCCACTATAATGCGGACCTTATCCGACATAAAGGCATCCTGATTAGCCACCTTCTCATCGGCATCCATCTGCCCATTAAATGGCAAAGCCTTAAAACCATCACGCGACAGTTTGTTCGCTAGATCAAAAGTCCTTTTCGTGCGAGAGACATAAACGATGGTAGGTCCGCTGCTTTCTGCTACCAATCCTCTGAGTTTGCTATACTTGTCTTCATCGGATTCTGTATGTATGACAGAATACTGCAGATTGGTTCGAGAGGCAGATGAGGCAAACAGCTCTAAATCAATATCCAGCTGCTGCTTGAAGTAGTCGCATATATCCTGTACTACTTTTTGCTTAGCCGTAGCAGTAAAGCAAGAAACAGGAATAGGCTGCTTACATTGCTTCTTCTTTTGCAGATCTCGTATAAACTTTCCAATGTACAAATAATCCACACGGAAATCCTGACCCCACGACGAGAAACAATGGGCTTCATCAATCACAAAGCGAACCACATTGCGAGAAGCCAGGATTCTCTCAATAGTTTTGGAGCGAAGCATCTCTGGTGCAATATAAAGCAAAGAGGCTTCGCCATCTTGTACACGCTGAATAGACTCTGCTCGGGTCAAAGGGTCCAGCAGTCCATTGATAGTCACAGCATCGGCTATTCCTCTCTCTGCCAAATTATCAACCTGATCCTTCATGAGCGACTGCAATGGAGAAATCACCACCGTCAGTCCATGAACAGATTGCCCCTCCATGAGAGCAGGCAATTGGAAAGTCAAAGATTTTCCACCTCCAGTTGGAAATATCGCCAACAAAGATTTCCTCTCTACAGCAGCAATTGCGGCCTTCTCTTGCAGCGGCTCTCCGTCATAGGATCGGAATCCATCATAACCAAAGTACTTTTTCAGATTGTAATGAGCATCGAGCCACTGGTTGCAATAGGAACAACCTTGCTCACATCTTGTATGGCGCAGAGTTTTGACCACATATTCTACATCCGGATAATTCTTCAACACCCATCCAGGAGTAATCGACCGATGATCGGTTGTATTAATCAATGCCAAAGCAAAAGCCAACTCACATGGATGGGTTTCAATCAGGCCTTGAATGTCTGCATGGCTACAAATTCTTCCTTCGTATGTGGTGCGAATCAGCTCCTCTACATGAACAGGATCTGGCTGAGCTTTAACCATGCTCAAGAATCCGACGAACTCTGGTTTATTGGATAATAGGGATGCAAATATTGACTGCATTTGCAATGGCAAAGAGTGCCATCGCTCCACCTCATCCAACAACAGATTCTTGGCCTTTTCGCAATCATTAACAGGATTATTGACTTGCTCGTCGACAAGCTTATCATCCTTAACCAGCTTATGATATGGACGTTCAGGGAATAGCAAGGGAGACATATAGAGCGTATCTACCAAAATCCAACGACCCGCATTCTCCCCAATCAGATATTTGGAATCATGATGTACGATATTATGGCCACAAACATAATCAACATCCTTCAAGAACTCTAGTAACTCTCTTTTATCTGCCTTATGAAAGATTGCATCATCTGCTCTTAATGCACCAATATCATGCACCTTATGATCTTTTACACCAACCTCTGCATCAATGATTGCAAATTTCAATGGGTCACCAAATTTCATAGACACAGAACTACTGGCGACATTTTTGGTGTCGTCAGCATCTATCATCTCTTTAAATTTACTCCATATTGACATGGTTAAAGACTGGTGCTTAACTTATAATTAAGTGCTGCAAAGATATTGTGTTTTTTATTCTTTTCCAAATATATTTACCGATTTTTCAATATATCAATAATTTTCACATCAGCAGGGAGCCTACAGATTCGTGTTATTCGAGCAATTAGTGTTCGAAAATAATCCCCCTAATTCTGCGTCATCTGCGTGCCAACAATTCTATGATTTCTTTATCCGCCGGCAACCACTTCGATATACACAATGATCCAAGTCCGTATCTTTCACTTTCAACACAGGACATTCTTGACGACAATATCTGGCATACTTGATAATCGCCTCAGGATTCTTTTCCTTTAACGTTTTACGCCATTCAAAAAATTCTTCTTTAGTCAATTCAGCCATATCATTCAAAAAAGTGAAACAATTATTCCTTAAGGACAAACAAATTATCGTTGAAATATTACAGTTCCTTAATGCCCAAACTTTTCAGATATTCATACGTACTATCGTAGAATTCTGGCAAACGAGTTGGATCCTCAGGGAAGCCCTCATGGTTCAGATTATGATTGCCTTCTGGCACACAGATAACCATACCCTGACGAGCACGAGTAAGCAAAACGCGATAAGCATTAAGCATGTACTTCTGGTTTTCCAAATTCTTTTCAGACGACCATTTACTATTGCTGGTACTGAACTTATAATATCCCCAAGAGTTCTCCTCTCGACGCATATCTGCATCCCATAGCACACAGGCATAATCCAATTCAAGACCTTGAACCTGAATCTCCGTGGCTGCATCTTCAAGATAATTCGAAGAACGGACATCCATCTTATCCTCCAAGAACCAATGAACAGTAGGCTCATCACCTTGCGGTAGAATATTAACCGCCAATGGCTTGAATCTGGCGGCTACTTTAGTCACCAACACCCCCGTCTGCTGACTACCTCTAGCTTGATCTCGCAACCAAGCTCTCGCCTTATCCATGCTTCTTGTCAAGAGCACCGGATACTTCTTCTTTTCAATATCCTGATACAATTGTAAAGCCTTCGAATCAAATGACAACAGACAATGCACAAACTCCGACAACGTCTCAGCTCTAAACGAACGGATACTAACCGACAAATGTAATTGTTCCGAAAAAGTAACACGTGGGTTCTTAGCAAGAAGCTCATTCACTTTACCCTCAGCATACTCAGGTTCGGTAAGTTTCGGCGAGATATAAACATTCCAATGCCTATATTCCTCGTTCAAAGCCTTGATCCAATCACTGATACCAGCTTCACCTGTGTTGATTTCTTGTCCACCTCCAACAAGGCAAACAATAACAGCCCAATCCTGACGCAAATCCAATGACCAGATCAAGAAACTTGCCTCAGAAACTGGGAAATTTGGAACCTTCAGTTTATTACCATACGTACCACCTCGCTTTAGATAATCAGCAATTCGCTTTTGTGTCCATGATCGCTGAGCTTCATCAAAGATAGCAACATGCTCTACTTCTCCATAACCTGTATTCTTTTGTTCGATGGCCTTCAATGGATCAATTTCAAGCTTCCCATCCACGACAGGATTCTTGATCTTAGCTAGCATATTATCTCGATATCTGTGGATGATTTGAATTGACTTTCCGACCTCTCGTCTGGAATCAGTCAAATTCTTTGATTCTCCAGATTCCTTACATTTCTTGACGTTATCACGAGCCAATGCCTCAGTTAGTACAGCCACCAGAGGACCATTACCTGACAGATATACAGCACCATTCTCCTCATCACGTTGGCCATTCTGATAAGTTTGTTTAATGGCAACATCCAAACCTACGAGCGTTTTTCCTGCACCAGGAACGCCAGTCACGAAACAGATGCTCTTCTCGCCATTCTTTTTACTGTCTGCGATAACATCCAGAATATAAGCAATCGTCGCATCAGTCGTCACTTTATCTGCTTCATGACGGGTAATATCCTCCACCGAATGATTCTGATACAATCTGCGTGCAGCCTCAACAATGGTAGGTGTAGGAGAATATGGACTAATAATCCAGTTGTGACCCCACTTCGACTGATCAACATCTGTTTCAAGACGAGACAGCACATGGTCGATAGACTTCTGCAGACCATTTTCGCCAGCAATCATAGGATTGATAATACCATCATTATAGGGTGACAGTACATAATCAGTCGTTAATTTCTGATAGGCAGTAGGTACCAGAATAGGCACAATATATCGGTCTATGCTAAAGAGATGGAAATTCTTCAGATCTAAGGCATAGTCAAGAACTTGTTCGACATCCATCTGCAAAGCCTCTTTCTTTCCAACCTTAAACTCTAAACAGAAGATCACTCCATGCAATAGCAATACAGCATCAATACGCTTTCCTAAACGAGGGATATCATATTCAAGTATCACATGAGAATCCTTCTCATTCCAAGGGGCAAGAACACTTTTCAGAATACGGATTTCATCCAACCATGCTTCATTGGTCGTTGTCTGATCAACGCCATGATATGATTGGACTATTGAACTAAATACAATATTTGGATCCGTAGAAAGAAATTCTTCTATAGATGCATAATATAAACATCGGGGAGACTGATTCTTCATGTAACCTATTATTAAGTATGCTGCAAAGATAACGAAAAATACTTACCGACAAATAAAACAATCCAAAAATCTAACAAATTGAAAGATTTTTGGATTGGATTTACATTAAACTGTATTTAAAAGCGGACTTTCATATTATTGAAGCCGCTATGCTGTTTGAAATATAGTCATATTATTTGACCAGAATCTTGCGAGATGAACTCTTTGAATTACTTTGTTGTTCATGGACAACGTAAGCACCCTTAGACATGTTGGGTACATTCTGACCATTCAGGTTGAATACTCCTGCGATTCTGCATGCTTTGGTACTATCCGTCACTCTTGATGCAGAAGTTGAGCCATTATTCTGCACTTCATAAATAGCAAAGGTTTTATAGTCTTGTCCTTGGAATAATATATACTTTTTTGCATTAAATTCTAATAGAAAACCACAACGACTTGATGGCACATCTTTTAATGTAATCAATGTATCTCCATCTTCGTTCATGACAAAGTAATCATTGCTACTTCTATCTTTTGATACATATTCCCATTTATCATCATCATTAAAAAAGGTTTGTGATATCTTTATATAACCTTCATCTTTTTCGCCACTATTCAACCAAAAGGAGTTTGTATCCCAATTTTGATAATAAAAATATGTTAAGTTTTTGGCAGTAAAAGACTTCGTTTCATTAAAATTCGAATCCAAGATAGAGATCTCATTAGTTGTATAGTCAAAATCGTTAGTAAGACTAATGGCAACTACTTTTCCTTCTTTTGTAAGTTCCTTTTGAACAAGCTGGAATTTCTGAATTGAAGTCTGTGCAAACAGACTTAAACTGAAGGATAATACACTCACAATGGTAAAAAACTTTTTCATTAGTAAATATAATTTGGGAAAGATTAATATTAGATTTGGTGGGGCAAAGATAAGGAGTATTTTTGAATTGACCAAATATTTACGAACACTAATTACTCGAATAACACGAATATCACTAATATTTTGGCCATTTTGACCCAAATATTTGGAAGTGATTGAAAATGATGCTATCTTTGCAGCGTGAAAATTAATAAAAAAAGAATATGGCAACAATCGCATTAACCTATAACGAAAAAAATGCTCTTGCAAAGAAAACCATTGATTATATTTTGTCTCTTGGTTGCTTCAAACAAGAGCAGGCTCTAACTCCTGCAAAGAAAAAAACCTTGCAGGCAATCAAAGATGCAAAAGAAGATAAAGGTATGACGACTTGCACTTCTTTTGAAGATTACCTCAAAGCCGTAGCAGAATGAGGACTATCAAATTCACAGGACAATACAAGAAGGACTTGAAAATTGCCCGAAAGCGTCATCTGCCTGAGGATAAACTTAATGAGATTATCTTCAAATTAGCAAATGATGTGGAATTACCTGAAAGTAATCGAGATCATGCCTTATCTGGTGATTATGTAGGTACGAGAGAGTGTCATATCCAACCAGATTGGTTACTAATATATAGCAAGGAAGATTCTGACACTGTAAAAATTATAACCTTGATTCGAACAGGCACACATTCAGATTTATTTTGAGAGATAGAATAAACGGGAGGCGTAAGTCTCCCGTTATTCATTATGCTCTGCTCCTGAGGTATGATTGGGTGGCACGCAGAAATCTAGGATTCGACCATAGATTTCTGCGTGACTTAAATAATTTTCAGCGAACACGAATTGGACGAACACGAATAAAACATAGTAACAGACATTTGGAAACTAGCCATGTATAGATATCAATTTCGCTTTAAAACTACACTTTTAAGTTAAAATAGTTTCACTTATAAGTGTAGTTATCTTTTTTTTCTTACCTTTGCATCGAAATCATCGAAATTTAATACTATTGAATATGAAAGAAGCACAGAAAAGAGGGACCATTAGGATTGAGAATAATTTAATTACAGGTATTGAAAAAACTGTTTTTGAACTATGATTACAAACAAGCTATTTCGGGAATGTTTGGATTCTGTTCCAGAAGAGACTCGGATTGAATTCGAAATGTCCTTCCGTGTGGCAGAAAGGATAGCTGCTGTATTAACGCAGAAAGGTATCACTCAACGAGAGCTAGCTGCCATGTTAGGGAAACGAGAATCGGAAGTATCCAAGTGGTTGACTGGTAGACATAATCTGACCATCAACACCATTACACGCATTCAGCATGCATTAGGAGAGGAAATCATTGTAATTCCTTCCTCTACATCTACCTTTCTTCCCCACCCGAAAAGTCCTGCCCATTGCGTTGCAGATGATACAAAAATTGAGTTCAATAAGAAATTGGACAATTGAAGATAAGATACGGACTATGCCCTATGATAACGAGAATTGGGTGGCACGCAGAAAGCGCAGATGGCGCAGAATTAGGGGAATAATTTAGGGTTCAGGGTTTCAGGTTTCAGGTATATTTAAGAGACAAAAACAGGAAAAACACCAGCTATGTGAGCTAGTCACTTTGTGCCTTTATTGCCTTGCTATAGATGTCCATCTGAAAATAAACTTTCCTCTATACATCTCTATCAATTCAACACCCTACGGGTCAGCTCACAGTCTGGCAATAAACCTGGCCTTGGGCCTAAAAAACATCGACGCACAAGTTTGTAGTAAATGTTGGGACCGAATCTTTTTGAGCCGAAGGCGATGGTTTATCGCCGATGATGATGTTGTTGCCGATAGGCTGGTGGATAGTAGCGTGTAGCTGAAGGGAGCTTGCTCTCAGCAGACACACGCAGCTAAACACCAGGGGCATTGCCCCAACATCAGAAGCGGTGTTTTTATTGTTTTTGTTTTAAAATCACTAGTGTCCGGTTAAAAAAATATTAGGTACTTACCATCATCATTGCAGACCTCTTTTGCTGACAACGAGGGAATCCTCGTCAAAGCAGAAAACAAGACAACAGCTGTCGGCTCCGTTGCGTTCAGGGGTGAAATAAAATAAAATCATTTTTCATGCGTTATTTGTATGTAGGGATATGGATGAAACCAAACGACAACGTTTTACGAAAGAAATAAATTAACTAATATACAGATGAAGAAATTATTTGCAATAGCTTTGATGCTATTAACAGTAGTAAGTATCAGTGCAGCGGAGACGCTGAAGGAAGATTTTAACACCATCACCAATGGGCAGAAACTTGACGGCAACATAACGCTGTCTTCAGGCACATGGCAGATGGGCGGTGGCATGGTGGGCAACGTGTCAAGCGGTGTCACTTCCATAAAATTCAATGGCAATGGGGCTTACGTCATAACCCCTACGCTGGACAAGGTGGCAAAGATTGGATTCACCTATCGCTCTGGCGGCAGCAACAAAGATATTACCATAAGTTACTCTACCGATGGCGGCGCTACATGGACGGCTATAGAGACATTCCGCATCGCCAGCAGTTCTTCGTCGTTTTCTGGCTACAGCAAGAAGACAGGCACAGAGGAACTGACAGGTGTAAAGTTCCGTATTCAGGCTGCTTCATCCAACTGCTACATGGATGACTTCGTGGCAACTTTCGCTGATGAGAACGGCGGAGGTCCTATCGTAGATCCTGATGATCCTACATACATAACAGAAGGCACGTGGGTTCCAGTAAAACCTATTCCTGCTCCAACAGGCAAGACATACTATATCTCTCCAAAGGGAAATGACACAACAGGTGATGGTTCAATAGACAGCCCATGGTACAACCTCGCCGTGGCATACGCGGCAGCAGAGGCTGGTGACCATATCGTATGTCGTGGGGGAACATATCATATAAATAAATATGGTACAGATGGTAAGCTAACCATACGCATGAACAAGAAGGGTACGTCAGAGAAGCCTATCGTGATTCGTTGCTATGATGGTGAGAAACCAGTTATGGACTTTGAGCAACAGTTGCTTGATTGCAATCGCGATAAATCAAAAGTGGGTGATCGTGGCATACTGCTTACAGGCGACCATCATGTGATGTTTGGCTTGCACATCATGCACGCTGCCGACAATGCCATAAAGCTGGAAGGTTCGCACAATCGCATAGAGCGTTGCGAGTTCTCCTATAACCTCGACTCAGGCATACAGATGGGATTCGGTCATAACTTCTCCGACTCTGGTTTTGGATCAAAGAATGATGGTACGCATTGCGCATACAATGACATCATAGACTGCGACTCACATCATAACTGCGACTTCGACATGAACTATGGATCGGATGCTGACGGCTTTGCTTGCAAGATGCACAACGGCAAGGGTAACAGATTCATACGCTGCCGTGCTTGGCGGAATGGTGATGATGCGTGGGATTTGTATGAGACGGATTACAGCGTAGTGCTGGCAGAGTGCTGGGCGTGGGAGAGTGGAAATGCTGAAGATCACACATGGGTGAAGGAATATCTGGACGGCTCGGCTTCTTTCTCTGGCAATGGCAATGGCATAAAGCTTGGCGGCAATGGTAGTGGCGGTTCTTCTGCAGGTGTTCACTATGCATACGATTGCATCGCTTTCGGTTGTGACAAGAGCGGTTCCGTGAAAGGCTTTGACTGCAACAGCCATAAGGATGGTCATGTACTCATCGGATGCCTTGCCTTCGACAACGGCTACGACTTCATGTTTGAGAGTGGTGGCTCTACTGCCAACACATTCTTCTATAACAATGTATGCCTTGGCAGACAGGAGATTTGCGTGGGTTCAGACAATTATAATGCCATCAACACCCCACCTTCAAAGAATGCCTGGACGAACCATCTGTTGACAAGGGTCAACAAGGATGACTACATCTCGCTCGAAGAAGAGGATGCCCTTCTTCCACGTTCCATTGATGGTTCTTTCCCTCGCAAGTTCGGTCGCCTTGCAGCAGACAGCAAGATGGTTGATGCAGGTTCTGCGGACTTCGACATTCCTACAGGCACAATCTTCGACCCTCTCCGTCAGGTCATCACCGACTATCCTTTCTTGAAGCACAATGCAACGGGCAAGTCGCGAGACCTCGGACCATACGAGCGCCCTGCAGATACTACAGGTGTTATTTCTATCAACAATGATAAAGGCTCCTCTTCTTACTGGTATAATATCTCTGGTCAGAAACTTTCTACACCAATGAGAGGCATCAGCATTAAGAATGGCAAAAAGTTAGTTGTAAAGTAAGATCATCAGCACGAGGCGAAAAACAGAACTATTAACAAATAGGGTTTCCTGTTTGTTGTATTTATTTTAATCAAGAACAGGGAACTGGACACCCCAATTAACAAAAATCATTATGATAAAAAAAATAGTATTATTAGGATTGCTCTGTTTTATCTATACGATGGATACCTGGGCGGACTACAACGTAAAGGATTTTGGGGCAAAGGGCGATGGCACTACGCTTGATTCTCCTGCCATCAATGCTGCTATAGAAGAGGCGTTGAAGAATGGTGGTGGACGTGTCGTCGTGCCTGCAGGTCGATACCTTTCCGGTTCCATACGCATGAAGAGCAATATAGAACTCAATATCGAATCGGGTGCTGTCATCGTTGCTGCTCCTGCGAGCTTGAAGGCGTACGATGAGTCGGAGGTGTTCGGTTTTCCAGAGTATCAGGATGGTGGTCACACTTATTTTCATAACTCTTTGATATGGGCTGATGGCGAGGAGAATGTGTCTATCACCGGTAGAGGAATGATTGATGGCGAGGGCTTGACAAAGAAAGATACAGAGACAGCAGGTCAGGTGCATGGTGGAAGTATCGGTACGGGTGACAAGTCCATCGCATTGAAGGCATGTCAGAATATCCTTATCCGTGATGTCACCATCTATCGTGGCGGACATTTCGCTATCATCGTGACGGGTTGTGAGCGTGGAACCATTGACAACGTAACCATTGACACAAACCGCGATGGCATAGACATTGACTGCTGCAAGTATCTCACCGTCAGCAACACAAAGGTGAACACACCAAGTGATGATGCGATAGTGCTGAAGGCTTCGTATGCAATGAAGAAGGCTGTGGCGTGTGAGAATATACTCATCAACAACTGCGTGGTGACTGGTTTCAAATGTGGCACATTCCTTGACGGCACTCGCATACCAGAGAAGGTGAACTGGGTGTGTGGCCGTATAAAACTCGGCACGGAGTCGAATGGTGGCTATCGTGACATTGCCATCACCAACTGCACTTGCATCTGGTCTTCGGGCTTGGCATTCGAGGAGGTTGATCAGGGATTGAAGGTTAGCAACGTGGAGTTTGCATTGAAGAAGAATGATGAGCGCCCTATGATTGTTCTTGATGATGTAAAGGACGACAAACTCCAGAATGTGACAGGTCCGGATGGCAATATAGTACGAAAGAAATAATTCTGATATGGAAGGATACAGACAAAAGCAGTACGGCGTTCCTACGAAACGCTACGTTCAGACTTTGGAACTCAGGTCTAACATTCACAGGCCAAAATGCGTGATTTAATTAGAACTGGCACACATTCAGATTTATTTTGAGAGATAGAATAAACGGGAGGCGTAAGTCTCCCGTTATTCATTATGCTATGCTCCTGAGATCTAATTTAGATTTAAGATACTCGCAGCAATAAAGAAAGATTGAGCATCGTTTTACTGACGTCGGTAATATGATCGGGAATTACGGACGAGTGATGGAGAGGGTCTTGAGGGCAGTGTCGTCGGAGGTACCGCCGTAAAGGAGGTTGTACTGTCCGCTCTGGGCCATCATGCGACCGGTGTGGATGTCGTACCAGAGGAAGGTGCGATCGTCGAGTGGGAACTCTACGTTGACGGTCTCGCCTGGAGCAATGCTGACGCGCTTGAAGCCTCGCAGGGTCTTGACTGGACCCTCCTGATCGCCAGGACGCTGTACGTAGAGCTGTACGACCTCTGCACCAGGACGGGTGCCGGTATTGGTGACCGGTACGATGAGTTTCTGGCTGGTCATGGTGCCCTGGTCGGTCATGGTGGCTGCCTCGACGCGTGCCTCGCCATAAGCGAAGGTGGTGTAGCTGAGACCATGGCCGAAGCAGAACTGTGGCTTCTGGGTCATGTAACGATAGGTACGGCCCTTCATGCCATAATCCTGGAAGTCTGGCATCTGGAGTGTGTCGGTGTAGAAGGTGAGCGGCAGACGACCGGATGGGTTGTTGTCGCCAAAGAGGGTCTCGGCTACGGCCTGTCCACCCATCTGACCTGCATAGAAGACCTGAAGCATGGCGTCGCAAAGCTCGGCCTCTGGCACCATGGCCATGGCTGATCCGGAACAGTTGACGAAGACGATGCGCTTGCCTGACTTACGGATCTTGGCGATGAGCTCTCGCTGTACGCGTGGCAACTGGATGTCGGTACGGTCTCCTCCCTTGAAGCCTTCGATCTGTACGGGCATCTCTTCGCCCTCGAGGCTTGGTGCGATGCCTCCGACGAAGACTACGACGTCGGCTGGACGGATCTGACGAAGGAGCTCGTCGTCATCGAACGAGGCGTTGTGACCCATGTCCATCATCAGGGCATTGATGTCTTTGCCTGCGATGTAGCGGATCTCGAGGTCGTAGCTCTTGCCTGCCTCGACGGCGAGGGTGTAGACAGGATCGTTGCTCTCACGGCTACCTAACTGACCCTTGGCCTCGAGCACTACCTGACCGTTGACGAGCAGCTGGATGCTGGTACAGGCGGCCTTGATGTCGAAGTCGACGTTGGTGCTGGCTTTGGGCTTGAGGGTGGTGCGATAGATGGCGGAGAAGTCCTCGAGGTTGACGCCTGCCTTGAAGGCGGTGGCTCCGTGAGTGTAGAGCTTGAGGGCGTTGGTGTAACGTCCGTAGGCTACGATCGGACCGCTGAAGTCGGTGGTGTTGTAGTAGTGTGCCAACCAACCCTGCTCCTCTTCGATGATGCCCTGATTCATCCAGCTGCTATAGCTGGTTGGCAGGGCGAGGCCACAACCCTCAGCGTAAATGAGTTTGCCTGGCTTGACATACTTGCGGATACCATCGAGGATGGAGATGGTGGTGTCGGGGGTTCCGTTGTAGTTACCCCAGAGCATGATGGCGTTGTCGGCATTCGGACCTACAACGGCTATCTTCTGACGTGGGTTGAGTGGCAGCAATGGGGCTTTCTTGCCATCGGCCGAGGGTGCGTTCTTGAGGAGGACGATGCCCTCGCGTGCTGCCTGCAGACTCTTGGCTTTGTGCTCGGCACAGGAGATGACGGAGGCTGGAATCTCGTCGTATGGGGTCTTTTCGTCCATCTCTCCGAGTTCGAAACGGGCCTTGAGCAGACGGAAGACGGACTGGTCGATGCGGTCGGGGGTGATGAGACCGAGCTGGACAGCTTCTGGCAACTTCTTGTACGAACTGCCGCACTCGAGGTCGGTACCACTCCACACAGCCTTGGCGTCGGCATGGGCTGCATCAGGTTCGGTCTCGTGATGACCTGGGGTATAGAAGTCGTTGATGGCCCAGCAGTCGCTGGTGACGAGACCGTCGAAGCCCCACTCGTTGCGCAGGATCTGGGTCAGCAGTCGGCTGGATCCGCAGCAAGGCTCGTTCTCGTAACGGTTGTAGGCACACATGACCTCCTTGACATGGGCTTCGGTGACGAGCGCCTCGAAGGCCGGCAGATAGGTCTCCCACAGGTCGCGTGGAGAGACGTTGTCGGCATCGAAGACGTGACGGTTCCACTCAGGTCCGCTATGTACGGCATAGTGCTTGGCGCAGGCATGAGTCTTGTTGCCATCGGGTCCCTGCAGACCCTTGACGACGGCTACACCCATGCGACTGGTGAGGTACGGATCTTCGCCATAGGTCTCCTGTCCACGGCCCCAGCGTGGGTCGCGGAAGATGTTGACGTTCGGGGTCCAGAAGGTCAAGCCCTGGTAGCGACGGATGTTGTCGCCCGAGGCTTCGCGTGCCAGACGGTTCTTGACGCGGGCTTCGGTACTGGCGATGTCGAAACACTGCTGCACGAGTTCGTCGTCGAAGGTGGCTGCGAGTCCGATGGCCTGTGGAAACATGGTGGCTACACCGTTACGGGCTACGCCGTGCAGGGCTTCGTTCCACCACTGGTAGGGCTTGATGCCGAGTCGCTCGACGGGCTTGGACTGGTCCATCATCAGACCGACTTTCTCTTCGAGCGTGAGGCGTTTCAACAGGTCGTTGGCACGACGGGTCGGACTCTGGGTAGGGTCCTGATACGGAAGCAGGGCCTGTGCCCCAGCACCCAGGGCTGACATGCTCAGCACCAAGGTTAAAAGGAATGCTTTGTTCATGGGATTCGGAATATAATTAATGTGTTTGTGTGTAGTCGCGGGGTTACTGGGCCTCCATGAGCGCAGTCTCGGAGGTGGATGGCTTGTCGAAGTCCTTGCGGTGGAAGATGAAGCTCTGACCGAGGTACTTCTGCTTGACAAGCGGATTGCTGGCTAACTCTTCGGAGGTGCCCTGGAAGAGGATCTTGCCTTCGAACAGCAGGTAGGCTCGATCGACGATGGTGAGGGTCTCGTTGGCGTTGTGGTCGGTGATCAGAATGCCAATGTTCTTCTCCTTGAGCTTGTAGACGATGTACTGGATGTCTTCGACGGCAATCGGGTCGACACCAGCGAAGGGTTCATCGAGCATGATGAACTTAGGCGAGATGGCGAGACAACGGGCTATCTCGACACGACGACGCTCGCCACCACTGAGGCGGTCGCCGAGGTTCTGACGTACCTTCTGGAGGCGGAATTCGGCAATGAGGCTCTCGAGTTTCTCCATCTGCTCCTCTTTGCTGAGCGGGGTCATCTGAAGGGTGGCAAGAAGGTTGTCTTCGACGGTCATCTTGCGATAGACGGAGGCCTCCTGGGCGAGGTAGCCGATACCTGCCTGGGCACGCTTGTAGACAGGGTACTTGGTGATCTCCTGGTCGTCGAGGAAGATGCGTCCCTCGTTCGGTACCACCAGTCCGGTGGTCATATAGAATGTGGTGGTCTTGCCTGCTCCGTTGGGTCCGAGCAAGCCTACGATCTCACCCTGTTTTACGTCGATCGATACATGATTGGCTACGGTACGTGGGCCGTAACGCTTCACCAGATTCTCGGTGCGTAATACACTTCTCTGCTGCTCCATTATTGCGTTGGTTGTTTAGTCTTGATAAATCGTTGTGTCTTCGATGCCAGCATCGCGCAGGGCCTCCATACGTTCGACGCAGGTGCCACACTTGCCGCAGTGATGCTCGCCACCCTTGTAGCAGGACCAGGTCTCGCTGTAGTCGAGGCCGAGGGCTTTGCCATGGCGGGCAATGTCTGCCTTGGTGATGTTGGTGTAGGGGGCTTCGATGCGGATGCCCTCGTAGGTGCCATGCTGCATGGCCTCGGACATGGCCTGGATGAAGCTGTCGCGACAGTCGGGATAGATGGCATGGTCGCCGCCGTGGTTGGCGATCATGACGCGGGTCAGTCCGTTGCTCTCGGCGATGCCACAGGCGATGGAGAGCATGATACCGTTACGGAATGGCACGACGGTTGACTTCATGTTCTGGTCTTCGTAATGTCCCTCGGGAATGGCTTCAGCGCCCTCGAGGAGCGAGGATTTGAAGTACTGTGGGAAGAAGTCCAACGGTATGACGATATGACGGATGCCCAATCGCTCGCAGTGCATGCGGGCGTAAGGTATCTCTTTGGCATTGTGGTTGGATCCGTAGTCGAACGATACGGCCAACGCTATCTGATCTGCATATTCGTGGAGCATGGTGATGGAATCCATGCCGCCTGATACTATTATTAGTGCGGAAGAAGAAAAATTCATTTTGAAATTTTTTTTATGATTGGCGACGAGAAGAGGAAATTCTTCAGCGGTTCGCACTCGGTTTGAAGGATGTTATCCTTGTTGCCCTCCCACTCTACGTGACCCTTGTAGAGGTAGGTGATGTGATCGCCAATGCCGAGCACAGAGTTCATGTCGTGGGTATTGACGATGGTGGTGATGTTGTACTCCTTGGTGATATCGTCGATGAGCTGATCGATCAGGATTGAGGTCTGCGGATCGAGACCAGAGTTCGGTTCGTCGCAGAAGAGGTACTTCGGATTGAGCGCAATGGCTCGGGCAATGGCAACTCGCTTCTGCATACCACCGGATAGCTCACTCGGCATCTTGTAGAGCGCATCCTTGAGTCCAACGCGGTTCAAACAGAACAGGACTCGCTCAACAATCTCTGACTCATTCATGCCACTGAACATGCGCAGCGGGAAGGCTACGTTGTTGGCGACGTTCATCGAGTCGAACAGCGCAGATCCCTGAAACAGCACACCAATCTCCTGGCGGGCCCGCTTCATCTCCTTGGCACTGTAGTCGAGGATGTTGCTGCCACCATACAGGATCTCGCCACTATCGGGGATGTGCAGGCCAATGAGGCACTTGAGGAGCACTGTCTTGCCTGATCCCGACAAACCAATGATCAGATTGTTCTGGCCCGGTCGGAACTCGCAGTTGATGTCATGCAACACGTGCTGCGTATCGAACGATTTGTTCAGGTTTCTAACGGTTATCATAACAGAATCTGGGTAAGTATTACATCGGCCATGAGGATGAGGACGGACGAGGCAACGACTGCCTTGGTGGCAGCACGGCCTACATCGATCGCACCACCCTTGACGGAATAGCCACAGTAGCTGGCTACCGACGAAATCAGGAAGGCAAAGCACCAGCCCTTCTCGATGCTGTAGTAGATGTGATACGGATCGAAGAAGGTCTGCAGACCATCGATGAAGGCATCGGGCGTAGGATCGCCTGTAATCCACGTGACGATGGAGGCTCCGACCAATCCGGTGCCAATGCTCAGGATGATCAGGATCGGCATGAAGAAGACCAGAGCGACGATCTTGGGCAGGATGACGTAGTTGGCGGAGTTCACACCCATGATCTCCATGGCATCGATCTGCTCGGTGATGCGCATGGTGCCGATCTCGGAGGCAATGTTGGAACCGACCTTGCCGGCAAGAATCAGACTCATGATGGCACTCGAGAATTCAAGCATCAGGATCTCGCGGGTGGAGAATCCAATGATGTATCGGGGCAGAATGGCATCGCCCATGTTGAGTACAATCTGGATGACGCACACGGCGCCAATGAAGACCGAAATGAGGCATACTATGCCTATGGAGTCGATTACCAGCTTCTGCGCTTCGGTCACGAACTGCCTGCCAAACATCGACCAGTTGTCGGGTTTGGAGAAGACGCGTCGCATGAGCAGCATGTAGCGTCCGAGGGTTTCGATGGCGTTGGATATCAACATGTTTCTTAATTGTTCTTCAGATCCTCGAGGATATTCTGTAATTCGGATACACCGTCAACCAGTACAGCACGAGCCTTAGATCCCTGATATGGGCCCACGATGCCGGCAGCCTCCATCTGATCCATGATACGTCCGGCACGGTTGTAACCGATACCGAACTTGCGCTGAATCATCGAGGTGGAACCCTGGCCGGAGGAGACGATCAGCTCGGCACACTCGTTGAAAAGTGGATCCAACTGATGCAAATCGACGGTACCGGCAGCACTTTCGCCATCACCTCCCATCTCGTTCGGATCAGGTTTAGGCTCTGGCAGGATGTAGCAGGTCGGATAGCCCTGCTGCTGCTCGATGAACTGGTTGATGCGGGTCACCTCAGGAGTATCGACAAAGGCACACTGTACACGCTCGAACTTGTCGCCCAGCGAGATGAAGAGATCGCCTCGACCCACGAGGTTCTGCGCTCCGGACTGGTCGAGGATGATGCTGGAATCGGTAGCACCTGCCACACGGAAGGCTATGCGGGCCGGGAAGTTGGCCTTGATGATACCGGTCACGATCTTGGCCGAAGGACGCTGGGTGGCAATGATCATGTGGATGCCGACGGCACGGGCCTTCTGGGCAATACGGGCAATCGGTAACTCGACCTCCTTGCCTGCGGTCATGATCAGGTCTCCATACTCGTCGATGATGGCTACGATGTATGGCAGGAAGTGATGGTGGGTACCCTCCTTCGAACCGATCGGTGCATCGATGTGCTTGTTCGGATTGAGCTGACGATGGATGAACTTGTCGTTGTACTCTTCGAGCTTGCGACAGCCTGCCTCCTTGAGCAGGGCATAACGGTCTTCCATCTCGGCACAGAGGCTCTTGAGGGTCTGTACGACCTTCGAGACGTCGGTGATGATTGGATCGTCCATGTCTGGCAACTTGGCCAGGAAGTGCTTGTCGATGTTGGCGTAGACGGAGAATTCGACCATCTTCGGATCGACGAGAACGATCTTGAGCTGCGACGGATGCTTCTTATATAATAATGAGGTGATGATGGCATTGAGGCCAACGGACTTGCCCTGACCGGTGGCACCGGCTACGAGCATGTGCGGAGCCTTGGCCAGGTCGAAGGTGAAGACCTCGTTGGTGATGGTCTTGCCGAGAGCGACCGGAAGGGCAGCCTTGCTCTCCTGGAAGGCACGGCTCTGGATACACTCACGCATCGAGACGGTCTGCGGATCCTTGTTCGGAACTTCGATACCGATGGCACATTTGCCCGGGATTGGCGCGATGATACGAACGCCGGTCTTGGAGGCGATGCTCATGGCAATCTCGTCGCTGAGTCGCTTGATGGTGGCAATCTTGGTACCAGTCTGCAGCACGATCTCGAAGAGGGTGATGGTCGGTCCGACGGTAGCGTTGATGTTCTGGATGTCGACTCCATAGTCAGCGAGGGTCTGACGGATCTTCTCCATGTTCTCGTTCTGCTCGACCATGTCGACCGGTACGTTGGCGGCATACTCCTTGAGCAGGTCGAAGGTCGGGAACTTATAGTATTCGAGATCCTTGGTAGGATCGTAGTCCTCGAGCGGCATGTCGATCGGTGCATCGACTACGTCGGTGGTATTGGTCGTGATGGTGAAGTTCGGATCACCGGTCTCGATGACGGTCGGTTCCTCGACGGGCTCTTCGACCGCAGGTTCTTCGATAACCGGTTCCTCGACCGGCTCGGAGAAGGTCTCTACGATTGGCAGATCATCGACAACTGGCTCATCGACAACTGGTTCTTCGACAACTGGTTCTTCGACAACTGGCTCATCGCTAACCGGTTCTTCGACAACCGGCTCATCGCTAACCGATTCTTCGACAACTGCACCATGCTTCATATTGTCACGCAGCCTGTGACCCATCTCGCCCATCGCACCCATGCCGGCACGGACCTTGAAGATGGTGTCGCGAGTGATGAACACGCACAGGATCAGGAACGAGATGATGAGCAGGAGCAACAGTCCCTGCCATCCGATGAGTCGCTGCAGGAAGAGCTGGAGGTCGTAGCCATGATGTCCACCGAGGAAGATATAGGTATCCTCGTAGCTGGAAACGAAACAGAAGCCACAGGCCAACGAGATCCAGATGCTCCAGATGGAATAGCTCACGAAGACGCTGAACAAGGGACGAATGGCCCGGTTCAGGATCATGCGGATGCCCAGACGAAGCAGGAAGATGACATACAGGAAGGCTGCAATACCAATCCACTGGTTGATGCAGACCTCGGAGATGAGCGCACCTAAGGTGCCCACCCAGTTCTGGGCAGGATGATCGAGCAGCGTGCCATTGGCAATGGAGGAGGCATCGGCCTTGCCTGCATTGCTGAGGAAACTGCTGAAGGCGAGTCCCATGAGTGCTCCGGTGAACAGGAACAGCAATCCGAAGATGAATCGGGTGGTATCATCGCGGAAGAGGGTCATGATACGACTGGGACGTTTCTCTTTTATCTCTTTTTCTGTTTTTGCCATATATCGGGGTATAGATTACTTCTTCCAGAACATCGGAAGGAACAATAAGACTACGGTGAAGATCTCCAAACGACCTACGAGCATGCAGAGACTCAGGTACCACTTGCCGAGATCTGGTATGCCGGCCCAGGTGAACGCCGGACCTGCGGTGCCTAAGGCTGGACCTGTGTTGCCAAAGGCGGAAATGACGGTACCGATGGAGGTATCGAACGAGAGTCCGAGACACTGCATCAGGAAGATGCTGCACACGACGAGAATCAGGTAGATGCTCAACAGGGCAAGGATCTTATATACAACCTCGGCATGCAGGGTGTGACCATTGAGTCGCACGGAGGTGTAGGAACGCGGATTGAGGGCCTGCAGAAGCTCGTTGCGGGTGTTCTTGACGAGTACGACCATTCGGACTACCTTGAGGCCACCTGCGGTGGAACTGGTACATCCACCCATGGCCATGAGGATGAGGGTCGGTACCCAGAAGACGGGTCCCCAGATGCCATAGTCGAAGTACTCGGCCTGGTAGCCTGCCGACGAACAGATGGTCAGGGTGTGGAACAGCGCGGTACGGAAGGCACACTCGAGGGTGCCATCGTCGAGAGCAGCTATCTGCTCGGGAGTGACGGAATGTGACAGGTAACGGGTGGCTGCATTCAGGAGCATGAAGAGCGCCGTGAATCCGATCACGATGAAGGAGAACATACGGAACTCTTCGTTCTTCCACCAGTAACGGAACTTGCCTACTCCTATAAAATAATATAGGTTGAAGTTGACACTGGTCAGGAACAGGAAGGCGATGCAGATGTACTCGATGAGCGGTGAATGATAGTGACCGATGGAGTCGGTATAGTTGGAGAATCCACCACTGGCCATGGTCGAGAAGGTGTGACAGACGGCATCGAACATCGACATGCCTGCCAGCCAGTAGAGCACGGCGTTGAGCAGGGAGAGGGTGACATAGATGCCCCACAGTCGACGGGCAGTCTGCTGGATCTTGGGACGAAGCTTATCGACCGACAAACCATTGGTCTCGGCTCCGAAGATCTGGGTGGCTCCGGTACCAATGAGCGGCATCAGGGCCAACGAGATAACGACGATTCCCAAACCGCCTAACCACTGCGTCAGACAACGCCAGAAGAGGATGGCATGCGGCTGCGCCTCGAGATTGAGGATGGTGGTGCAACCAGTGGTGGTGAACCCGGACATGGTCTCGAGGAAGGCATCGGTGACGGTGGCACAACTGCCGGCCAACAGATACGGTATCATGCCGATCAGCGAGAACATGACCCAGGTGAAGGAGACGACGAAGAAGCCTTCGCGGGTGGAGATCTGCATGGTGTGACGGCGGTTGAAGAACCAACCGTAGATGCCTGCAGCTCCGGTACAGAGGCCGATGGTGAGGAAGTAGATCCAATCGGTCTCGCCCAAGGTGTAGTGGTAATAGAGCCCCACTCCTGCTGCAAGCAACAGGAAGAAGGATTCTACCAACAGCAGCAATCCCAGGATGTAACGTATCAACTTCCAATTGAGTTTCATCGACTCTCGGTTTTATTTACTTGAGGAAGAGTTTCTCGACTCGTCCGATCAATTCGTTCATGCAGACGACGACGACATGATCGCCAGGCAGAATCTGGGTGTCGCCAGTGATGGTCTGACCTTTGCCATCGCGTACCATACCACCTA
Organism: Bacteroidales bacterium; assembly: GCA_045627865.1. Taxonomy (GTDB): domain Bacteria; phylum Bacteroidota; class Bacteroidia; order Bacteroidales; family UBA3663; genus Liminaster. Next base: position 10,038 of record JAZQOK010000017.1, on the reverse strand, counting down.
AGGTGATGCCTCGTGGCAGGTTTAGTTCTTTGACTACCTTTTGGGTGATCTTGGAACCTGGCTGGGCTACAAGGTCGGCTACCTCGGCATCGACCAGACTGAAGCACTTGGCTGAGGTCTTGTCGGCATCGAGCAGGAGCTGGTAAATGCTGGAGGCGGTAAGAAGTTTCTTGTTGACGACGGAGCCAATGTTCATGTTGGCAGCCAGGGCAATATAAGCGACGTCTTCGACTTCGGCTACGGTCTTGCCGACACCGAGTTTCTTGGCGTTCAAGCAGGCCAGTACGTTGCCACCGGAGTTGTCGCCCAGGGCTACGAAAGCATCGGTGCTGGTGAGTCCCAGTTCGGAGAGGAACTGCATGTCGGAGTAGTCTCCATGCACGACCTTGGCACTCGGTACGCGTTCCATGAGGAACTCGGCGTGCTGACGGTCCTGCGCAATGAACATGATCTTGTAGCGATCCTGCAGGAAGTAGCTGGCCTGGATGCCTAAGCGACTGCTACCCATGATGATGACGCGGTTGAGGTTGCGTGCCTTCTTGCCACAGATGAGTCGGACGGATTCGGTATACTCTGGCGCTACGATGAAGTAAACGATGTCGTCGCTGAGTATCATGTCCTGTCCACCCGGGATGATGAGCTCCTCGCCTCGCTTGATGGCTGCAATGTGATACTGCGGATGCTCTTTGCCAATCTCGATCATGGATTGTCCGACGATCGGTGCATTGTCGTGTACCTTGACGGTGAGCAGCAACAGTCGCTTGTCGCACAGGTCGAACGACATGCGTGCCCACGGACGACGGATGGCTTGCGCTACGGCTTCGCCACCCAGCAGCTCCGGATATACGAGTCGGTTGATGCCGATCTTCTTGTAGAACTCGACGTTCTCGGCCTTCTGCATCTCGTAGTTATCGATTCGGGCCATGGTGCGCTTGGCTCCAAGGTTGGAGGCCAGGATGCAGGCATGGATGTTCTTGCTCTCGTTGGGGGTTACGGCAATGAACAGGTCTGCCTTGGGGACTTCGGCCTCCTTGAGCGCTGCTATGGAGGTTGGACTACCCTCCATGGTCATCAGATTGACAAAAGTTAACTGGGCTACGCGCTCTGGATCTTCGTCCATGAGCGTGACGTCCATGTTCTCTCTTGTCAGCAATTTTGCCAAGTGTGTGCCGACCTCTGCAGCACCTGCGATGATGATTTTCATAATAAAATTATTTCATTGTTTTAAGGGGACTGCTTCCCCTGTAACCCCTGTCTACTCGCAAATTATCAAAGATAATAGGCTCGGCGTCTTTATCTCGAAATAATTCTCGATATAGACCCTGCATCGAACCCGCAAAGACTATAGAGCTCTCGACAAGTGCCTTGCTCAACGAACTCGTCGGGCATGCCTAAGCGGATGATCTTGCCGGAATAGTGCTGGAGGTTGGCCTCTTCGAGCACGGCACTGCCGAAGCCACCACTGCGAGCACCATCCTCGACGGTGATGATGCGACTGTAACGCTTGAAGACATCGGACAGGAGTTCGGTATCGAGCGGCTTGCAGAAGACCATGTCGTAGTGGGCTACGTCGCAGCCAGAAAGCTCGATGGCACGGCTGACTTCGGTACCGATAGGTCCTAACGAGAGGATGGCGGTGTCGCCATTGCCTTCGCGCAGACAGTAACCCTTGCCAACAGGGACGGTCTCGAGCGGACACTTCCAGTCAATGAGCGAACCACGTCCACGAGGATAACGGATCATCATGGGTCCATCGACCGCTGTGGCTGCGGTGTACATGAGCTTGCGGAGCCAGTGCTCGTTGAGCGGTGAGGCTACGATCATGTTCGGGATGACACGGAAGAAGGAGAGATCGAACGCACCATGATGGGTCGGTCCGTCGGCGCCTACGATGCCTGCACGATCGAGACAAAAGACGACGTGGAGGTTCATCAGTGCGACGTCGTGGATGACTTCGTCGATGGCTCGCTGCATGAACGAACTGTAGATGTTACAGAACGGAATCTTGCCCTCTTTGGCCAAACCACCACTGAAGGTGACGGCGTGCTCTTCGGCAATGCCTACGTCGAACGAACGACTTGGGAAACGCTCCATCATCAGGTTCATGCTACAGCCGGTTGGCATGGCTGGAGTGATGCCCACGATGCGCTTGTCCTGCTCGGCTAGCTCGATCATGGTGTGACCGAAGACGTCCTGGAACTTAGGTGGCATGCCAGAGGTATCCTCCTTGATGCGTTCGCCGGTCTCGGGATTGAACTTGCCCGGTGCGTGCCAGATGGTGGCTTCGTCTTCGGCAGGTGCAAAGCCTTTGCCCTTGATGGTGCAGACGTGAAGCATCTTCGGACCCTTCATCTCCTTGATCTTGCGCAGGATGTGGACGAGCTTGATGACGTCGTGTCCATCGACCGGACCGAAGTAACGGATGTCCAGTCCCTCGAAGATGTTCTGGCGATGCGAGAAGAGGGCCTTGACGGCATTGTTGAAACGAATCAGGGCACGACGCAATCCGTCGCTCATCAGCTTGTGCTTGCGCAGGGTGCGATAGGCCTGGTAACGCATCTGGTTGTATCGCTGACTGGTGGTGATCTTCATCAGGTAGTGATACAGGGCTCCGACGTTCTGGTCGATGGCCATGCGGTTGTCGTTGAGCACGATCAGCAGATCGTTGGGCTGCGACGAGGCATTGTTCAGACCCTCGAAGGCCAAACCACCGGAGATGGAGGCATCGCCAATGACGGCTACCACCTTGCGGTCGTTGCCGGAAAGATGATTGGCTACAGCCATGCCCAAAGCGGCCGAGATACTGTTGCTGGCATGTCCGGCCGAGAAGGTATCATATTCGCTCTCGGCTGGGAAGGGGAAGCCGCGAAGTCCATCCTTCTGACGGAGGGTGGAGAAACGTTCGCGACGTCCGGTGAGGATCTTGTGGGCATAGGCCTGATGACCTACGTCCCACACCAGACGATCGTCGGGCGTGTTGTAGACATAGTGCAAGGCTACAGTCAGCTCGACGGCTCCGAGACTCGAGGCGAAGTGGCCCGGGTGTACGGATACCTGATCGATGATGAACTGACGCAATGCCTCACAAACCTCTGGAAGTTGCTTTTCGGACAACTTGCGGAGATCTGCAGGGTAACCTATCTGCTGTAATATTTCGTTCAGTCTTGCTTCCATGAATTTTTAAGTACCAATATTGATTCCGGTCCCATGTTGAAGAGCAAATCAAGAATGCTCATGTCTGTCTGGAAGGGCTTGGTGCCTTCGCACATCGAGACCTGATAATAAGGGTTTAAGCTGAATTTGTCGCTGACCTTCAGACTTTCGCCTTTGGCCCAGTCCATGCCCATCCACTGCTCGGAGTAACGGACCTGGGGGTCGAATCCGATCAACTCACACAACTTGCGTCGCAGGGCTTCGTTGAGGCCGAACAACGACCCGTCGTGACCATGCTGCATCACCTCCTGGATCTCGTCGATGTAATACTCGTAGAAGGGAGAGTTGCCATAGTAGGTGGCCAACGAGTAGAGATGCTGGTGCATCCAGTTGCCGTGGTCACTGAGCTGGATGTCGCGAATGGGCGTCTGCGGACGGTTGCCTTTCTGGACGTTGATGCTCAAGACCTGTGGCCCCTGGTTGGTGGCGATGATGCATCGGTTGCGGAGGGTCTGCTTGATGTAATGCTCGCAGGCCTCGATGACGATGTCGTCCTCGTGGAAGAGTGTCGCATAATAGGACACCGGAGCGAAGTAGGCGGTTGGTAATACGACCATGCTGACTTTATTCCTTTACGGCTTTTAAGAATCGATCCCAGCGGAAATCGCCACTCTCCGGATCAACGGACATCCAGATGAAGAGCGGAGTTCCGACGATATGATCTTCGGGCACAAAGCCCCAGAAACGTGAATCGAGCGAGTTGTCGCGGTTGTCACCCATCATCCAGTAGTAATCCATCTGGAAGGTGTAGCTATCACTTGGTTCGCCATTGAGTAGGTATTTACCATTGGCATTAAGCTCGAGGGTGTTGCCTTCGTAAGTACGAATGCATCGTCCATAGAGAGCTTCGTTCTCGGCATTGAGGGCTATGGTCGAACCTTTGCTCGGAATCCACAGCGGACCGAAGTTGTTCTGGGTCCAATCGAACAACGGACTGCCCGGGAAGACACCCGAAGCGGACTGGAACTGAGTTGGTTCGAGGATGACCCAGGCTACGTCCTTGCGCTGTGCTACCTGCGCGGCTTTCTCGTCGGTGAGATTGACGCTGTAAAGGTGATTGTACTTGCCGGTGACACTGTCGGGCTGGATGTCCATGTGCTGGACTACGTAGGTGAACTCGTTGCCTACGATCTCGCGAACGTCGGCATTGACGGTGCCATTGCCCTTGGTGTAGATGCCCAGATTGTGCCAGAAGGAGCTCGGAATGGTGGCTGTCGGTGCGTTGGTGTAGACGAAGCGCATCTGCTGCAGGTACTGCGGATTCTTGAATTCTGCACCATTGACGTACAGCTGTCGTTCGATGATCTGGATGCTGTCGCCTGGCAGGGCTACGCATCGCTTGACGTAGTTCTCGCGACGATCGACCGGACGGGTATACAATGGACCTATGGTCTTCTCGAACTGAGCACGTGACATGCCTACGCCCTGCATGTAGTAGTCGCGGACCTGATAGTAATCGATCTCTGGACTGTTGGCAATGATGGTGTCTCCGTTTGGATAGTTGAAGACAACGATGTTGCCTCGCTTGACCTCGGTAAGACCACTCTTGCGCACGTATGGCAACTGGGGATGCTCGATGTAACTCTTGCACAGGTTGGTCTTGCCAATCGTAACGGTGTGCTGGAAGAGTGGCAGGGAGAGCGGAGTCATCGGTACGCGTGGTCCGTAGTGGAACTTGCTGACTACCAGATAATCGCCTGCTAACATGGTCTTCTCGAGCGAGGTGGTAGGAATCTGGAAGTTCTGAACGAAGAAGTTCTGCAGAATCCAGACAGCTACGACGGCAAACACAATCGCATCGACCCACGACATGATCTCGCGCAGGAATCGGTTCTTGATGCTTCGCCACCACGACCATGGGATGAAGTGCATCCAATAGACATCGACCACAAAGGGCAAGACAAGCAATACGGCAAAGGATCCCATCCAGTAGGCAAACAGCACGACGGCTATGCACCACAAGGTGCACTTGATCTTGTCGCCCAAGGTCATCTGACGCTTAAATCCTCTCTCTTTCTTTTCGTTATTTTCCATCAATCTTCTTTTTGTTTAGGTTGTTTTTGTTGATGTTTTTGAAGTTGTTCGCTTGATTTGCGTATGGAGTTAGAATTTCATCAGATCGGTCATGGTGTAAACACCCTTCTTGCCATCGGCCATCCACTCGGCAGCTACGACTGCACCCAAAGCAAAGCCTCGACGTGACTTGGCAGAATGGGTCATGGTGATGGTATCGACCTCGCTATCGTAAACGACGGTGTGAATGCCTGGAACTTCGCCACGACGGAAGGCTACGACCTCGAGCTCCTCTGCCTTGTGCGACTGGAACTGAGTGCCTACCTCAGCGTTACGAGCTACATCGACGCTCTGATCCTCATGCTGCCAGATGGCTGCGGTTTCCTTCCAGGTCTGCTTGCGATCCAAGTTGCCGGTGATGGCATCGGCAATGGTGATGGCGGTACCTGATGGTGAATCGAGCTTGTGGATATGATGGGTCTCTTCGAGGGTGACGTCGTACTGTGGGTAATTGTTCATGATCTTGGCGACATACTTCTGCATGGCGACGAAGACATTGACGCCAATCGAGAAGTTCGAGGCCCAGAACAGACTGCCATTGGCCTTCTCGACATCGGCCTTGACCTGTGCCAACTGATCGTACCAACCGGTGCTGCCTACGACGACTGGACGTCCTGCTGCCAAGCACTTGGCTACGTTGCCAAGACAGGTCTTTGGAGTGGTGAACTCGATGACGACGTCGGCGGTCTTGAAGGCTTCGCCCTCAAACTCCTCCTGGTTGTTGATGTCGATGGCACAAACGACCTGATGGCCGCGACTCAATGCAATCTCCTCAATGATGTGGCCCATCTTGCCATATCCGATCAAAGCAATTTTCATATATGTTTCAGTTTATAATTTGACAATATTATTGCGCGCAAAGATAGTAATTTTTTTCTAATTCCGGGTGCAATTCGTCCAAAAAACAAACCTTTGACAATATTTCTTCACATTTTTGAGGCCATTTTCACAAAATATTACTATATTTGCGACAGAAATTGACACCAAACAATACCTAAACACATACTACAAATGGAGGAACTGATGTACTATGTCTGGCAGCAAAGGCTGTTTCAAAGTATCTCTACTCTGGATGATTCGCCTATCGAAATCATCCACCCCGGACTGCGCAATCTGGATGCAGGACCGGACTTCTTCAACGCTAAAATCAAACTGGATGGAATGCTCTGGGCAGGCAATGTAGAGATGCATTGCAAGGCTTCGGACTGGTTCAAGCATAACCACCAGAATGACCCGGCTTATGACAATGTCATACTGCATGTGGTACTGCAGGCGGACGCTGTGGTGAAGCATGCTTCGGGCGACCCGATCCAGACGGTGGTGATGCATATCCCACCAGAGGTGATGGAGCGTTACCAGCAACTGACTGCCACGCAGACTTACAGCTTCTCGGCTATACGCTGTGCGCACGATCTGCCTCGCATCCCGAACCTGGTCATGAAGGACTGGCTGACGGCTCTGGCTACGCAACGAATGCTGAACAAAATGCACCGCGTGGAGGATCTGGTCGGACAGGAGAAGGAGAGCTGGCAGGAGGCGCTCTACGTGATGCTTTCGCGCAGCCTGGGCACAGGTATCAACAGCGATACGTTCGAACGACTGGCACGATCTCTGCCATTCGCTTTCCTGCTGAAACATCTGGATGATCCGTTCCAGGTGAGAGCTCTCCTGCTGGGTCAGGCGGGACTGATTCCATTGCACGAAACGAAGATGCAACAGGAGTACGCTTTCCTGCAAGCGAAGTTCCAATTAACGCCTCTGCAGGCCTCGGATTGGAAGATGGCGAAACGTCGGCCACAGGCTTCGCCCGAGGTGCGTATCGAGGCGCTGACATCGCTGCTGACACAGCACAGAAACCTCTTCTCGGAGATCATCGAAGCGAAGGATATTCCGGCTCTGCAACGCATCTTTATTATTCCCTATAAAATTGGAATACAGACGGCTAACTCGATTATCATCAACGCTGTGGCCCCCACCCTTCTGGCCTATGGACAATGGCTGGCTGACGAGGATCTCTGCGAACGGGCCATCGACCTGCTGGAGGCTCTCCCGGCCGAGGCTAACCGCTATATGGACTACTGGCTGAACTGCGGTGTGACGAACCGGAATGCCTTCGATTCGCAGGCTCTGCTCCAACTCTATCGGGAGTACTGCGAGCCTCATAAATGCATGAATTGCCGCATCGGTTGCTGGATCATCAAGAACCGGCAGTAACGCTGCAAATCTGCCAGTAACAGAGACGCACTAATTGATGAAAGCAAAGATACTCTGATTGCAGAAAACAGCAAGAGGGAGCTCCCATTCGGAAACTCCCTCTTGTTATCTTTTTGAGTCTGTATTACTTCTTACGCGACGGACGCAGTCTGTCAGCTGCCGACAGCAATGCAATGTCGAAGGTGACACCTCTCCACGCCATGATGCAGCAGAAAAGACTGACAACTGGCGACACGAAGAGCGTAAAGGTATAATCGGCAGTCACGGCTCCCGAAAAGCCACTTGCCTCCAAGGCTGCACTGGCCATCGACTGGCAGGCTGGTGCTTCGAACAGGAAGAAGTAGGCATAGAACAGGATATCGAGCACACCGGTATATACCAGTATGCGTAACTGAGCCTTACGATGCTTGTAGAGGAAGATGCATACGAATGGCAGCACCATCATCAACAGAAGCAACGAGAAGAGTCCATAACGCATCGAATCCAGAACGACGGATTCGGTCACACTGCTGACACCTAAGGCCGAGAGGTCGAAGAAGGCATCGGCCGAACTGATTATACCTAATGGCATTACCAGCATCATCAGGATGGCGATGACGCTGGCAAGCATATAAACGGTCTGTATCCGTTGTATCATATCAGAAGTTCATCTGAGGCTGTGTGAACTGATCCTGCTGTTGCTGTGGAGCATTCAGACGCCAGTAAACGTTGCCATCAATGTACTCCTGTGTACCAATCAAAGTTGGCTTTGGCAACTTCTCATAGTAACGGCTGATCTCAATCTGCTCACGATTCTCCTGAACCTCGTCCAAGTTATCGTTTGAGGTTGCAAACTCCTGAAGCTTCTTGTCGAGATCGTGCTTCATCTCTGAACCAATCTGGTTAGCACGACGTGCAATGATTTCTACAGTTTCGTAGATGTTGCCTGTGTCCTCACACAAAGCAATTACATCGCGGGTTACAGTGTTGCCCGGAGCATTCGATTTCTTGTAATCCATAATAATTATTATATCAATTTTTGAATTATTTCCTGTTTATTCGCCATAGATGGCCATCTTCTTCTGAATCTTCGCGAACATCTTCAGAGTCTCCTTCATATAGATGGTCTCTGGATATTCGTTGGTGAAGGTGAAGTATTCGTCGTAAGCAGCGCGATAACGCTCTTCGGCCTTCTCTTCGACACTCTTGTCTGCTGCCTCGAAGCGAGCCTTGAAGATGATGTATGCCAGATCTTCTCTGTACTTCGAATAAGGGTACTCGTTCTCGGCATTGCGCGCTGTGATGACGGCTGCCTCGTAGTTGTTACCCATATAGGTACCTAAGTTCAAGTAGAGCTTGGCATTGAGATACTCTTTGTAGCAGAGCTTGTCGCTCAACTCAATTCGCATGGCGGTGGCACTGTCTGCTAACTCGGTACGAGGATAAAGATCGATGAAGTCATCTAACTCTTTGATTGCCTTCTTGGTTGTGGTCTGGTCCAAACGGGCATCCGGAGAGTCTTTATAATCGCCATAGGCGAGATTAAAGCGACATTCCTGGACTTTGCTACCACGTGGGAATGAGTTACAATAGCGACGGAAATACTCGCTTGAATTGACGTAGTCCGTCAACTTGAAATAACTCATGGCCAGCAGATACAACGCCTCTTCTGCCTTCTCTGTGCCGCGATAAATCGGAACGACATCGGTCAAAAGTGTGGCGGATCTTGTATATCGACCTTGAGAATAGTACATCTTGGCATACTCATACTTTTCGTCAATGTCGGTACTCTTCAGGAGCCTGCTGTATTCAGAACATCCCGAGAACAACACTGTCAAAAGTGCGAAGCAAAGTAGTAACTTTTTCAATTGCATTGTCTGTTAAATTAACCCATCTTGGCACAATAAGCCAAAATAGCGGTGCAAAGATAGTCAAATAATATGACAATTCCAAACATTCCCCCCGTTTCTTATCATATTTTATATAATTACCAACTATTTTTAACGCTTGGCTTTGCAAAACAAGTAAATATTGCTCCACTTCCGGGTTGATTCCAGACCTCTCGTAAGGTGGCCGCTTCATTACATCTTTTCAGATGTTGAAAGCATCCACCATACAAAAAAAGCCCCGAGAATACTCTCGAGGCTTTGGAAGGTGGCCGCCCAACTTAAGGAATGTTGGAATTGCCACCTTACCCAAAAAGAGAGGTCTAGAATCTCTTCCAGACCTCTCGTAAGGTGGCCGCTTCCTACTCTCCCGCGTTGGCAGTACCATCGGCGTTGCAAGGTTTAACTTCTCTGTTCGGAATGGTAAGAGGTGGAGCCCTTGCGCTATAACGGCCTTATTTTTAAGTCTTTGTTTGACTAAAGTGTTTGACATATTGAAGCAAGTTGTAAAATAGATTCTCAAAAGAAGTTATCGGGTGATTAGTATTGCTCGGCTGAATGGATCGCTCCACGTACACCTGCAACCTATCAATGTCCTAGTCTTGAACTACCCTATATGGAATTCTTATCTTGTGGCCAGCTTCGCACTTAGATGCTTTCAGCGCTTATCTGT
>JAZQOK010000016.1:0-22712 GCA_045627865.1 Bacteroidales bacterium | reverse complement strand
GCTTTGCTCGGGGCTTTCGCCTATAGTGAAAATCGAAAACACAGCTTTGCTGAGCGTTTTCACGTATGGTGAAAATGGAATCCTTAGCTTTGCTCGGCACTTTCACCTATAGTGAGAGAGGTGAGCAAAGGTTTGCTAAGGAGGATGAAACAAAAAATATCACAATGAGCCAATAAATAGCGGAAATGATACTCAATTGAAACATTTTACTAATCATATTTGGATTTTTCAATAAAAGTGCGTATCTTTGCGCGCAAATATGATAATGTATGATAGATTACGATCTGACTAAGATACGGGCAATCATCTTTGATGTCGATGGGGTGTTGAGTACATCAACAGTCTCCATGGACGCAGAGGGCCTGCCCTTGCGCACCTTAAATGTCAAGGATGGATATGCAATCAATCTGGCAGGCAAGATGGGCTTGACTGTGGGAATCATCAGTGGTGGCAAGGGAGAACAGATTCGTCGTCGCTATGAAAACCTGCATGTGCAGTATATCTACCTCGAGTCGCACGTTAAGACTGCCGATTTGCAGGAGATTCTCGACAAGACCGGTATTCAACTGGACGAAGTGCTCTATATGGGCGATGATATCCCAGATTACGAGGTGATGCAGTTGGTAGGCCTGTCTTGTTGTCCGGCCGATGCCTGTCCGGAGATTCGTGAGATTGCTCACTATGTTTCGCCATTTACAGGCGGTAATGGTTGCGCCCGCGATGTCATCGAACAGGTCATGAAGGCGCAGGGATTGTGGATGTCTGATAAAATTGCCTTCGGGTGGTAGCCTAAAGCCATGGCTTTGGGAAGGAAAAAGTAAAAAGGAAAAGTGAAAAATGGAAGCAAGAAAACTATTACTTGCTAGTAATTCTCCACGAAGAAAGGAGTTGCTGGGTGGCCTCGATATTCCGATGGAGGTGGTGAAACTCAAAGATATCGACGAGACACATCCTGCCGATTTGCAGGGAGGAGATATTCCGTTGCATATTGCCAAACTAAAGATGTCGGCCTACGATATGGCGTTGCAGCCAGGCGAAGTACTCGTGACGGCTGATACCATTGTGTGGTGCGATGGTGAAGAGATGGGAAAACCTAAGGACCGGTTGGATGCCATACGGATGCTACACAAGTTGTCGGGCCGTACCCATCAGGTTTATACCGGAGTATGCCTGAAGAGCTATTTGGACGAAACCAGCTTCGTTTGTGCAACGGACGTTACTTTTGCCTCCTTGACCGACGAACAGATCAACTATTATATCGACCATTACAAACCTTTCGACAAAGCCGGAGCCTATGGCATCCAGGAGTGGATTGGTTATGTGGGTTGTACCCGTTTGGAGGGCAGTTACTTCAATGTAATGGGATTGCCTGTACAACGACTTTATTCTGCACTACAAACATTAAAAGCATGAAAAAAATATTATTCCTATTCGCAGCAGCATTGATGCTTGTTGCTTGTTCTAAAGAGAAAACCTTTACGATTGAGGGTAGTTTCAATATTCCTGAAACTTACGAACTGGCAGATACCATTCTGACTCGTGGCCCAATTACAGGTTATGTCTATATGCTCGATCTGGATGGACAGCCACTCGATTCGGCTCAGATTATTGACGAGAAGTTCAGCTTTACGGGCATCGTGAATGCTGATCAGCCTTATTTCGCTTATCTTGTCAGCGAATATGCTGCTGGGATGTTTGTCATTGAGCCAGGTGATATGAAGGCTGTCATTGGCGAGCCTGTTACCGTCAACGGTACTTCGACCAATGATGCTATCACTGCTCTGATGGCACGGGTTGATACGATCGGATTCATGCTCTATGACGAGATGTCAGCCCTTCAGGAACAGAATCCAGATTCTACTCTTGACCAGAATGTAATCATGGCAATCTATACCAAATATAGTGAGCAGGTGAATACGCTGGTGGATTCTCTCTATCAAGCAAACACCGAGAATCTGATTGGTGTATATTGCGCCAATGTGATGACCGCTCAGGTGCAGTCTGCCTATGAGTTGGAGAGCGCTATCGCACCATTCAGTGATTACGTTAAGAACAGCGAACTCATTCAGCAGCATCTTAAATATCTGCAGGGCGATGCAGCCCAGTACGAAGGTGGAGAAGATAATCTTGGGGATTGATCCGGGTACCAACGTGATGGGATACGGTGTCTTGAAGGTCGATGACCGCAAGCCCGAACTCGTTGTGATGGGTGTTCTCCAACTGGCCAAGATGGAGAGCCATTATCTGCGCCTCAAGCGTATCTATGAACGCGTGTTGGGCCTCATCGAACAATATCATCCTGACGAACTCGCCATCGAATCTCCATTCGTTGGCATCAATCCGAATTCGATGATTAAACTGTGTCGTGCGCAAGGAGTTGCCATGGCAGCCGCCGTCGAACGTGACATTCCCATCTTCGAGTACCCACCGGCTAAGGTCAAGATTCAGATTGTGGGCAATGGCAATGCCTCGAAGGAGCAAGTGGCTATGATGGTCAAGAATACACTCCATCTTTCGGACGAGGATATGCATGCCAAGAACGATGCTACCGATGCTATCGCTATTGCCCTGACGCATTTCTACATGACCAGCAAGCCGGATGCACTCCGTAGTCGAGGAGGCAGTTCGAAGATTCCGAAATCATCGGGTAGTGGCTCGAGTTCGTGGAGTGCTTTTGTGGCCCAGAACAGCGATCGCGTACATAAATAATATATAAGGGAGTGGAAGGTTTCTTTTACTCCCTTTTTTTTGCTTGCGAAAATTTTTATTATTTTTTTGAAGTTTCTTGCAACCAAAAGGAAAGTCATTCCGTCTAACTTGCAAAGAAAACAAAAATTCAAGATCCTTCAAAAACAAAAACAAAATGAAAAAGTTAACTATTGTCCTCGTAACCCTCATGTTGGTTACAACCGGATGCCTTTGGGCACAGACACACCGCCACACAGATCGCAGCAACGTAGCTGCAGTCGAGTCAATCGCCAGTGCAGCAGCAGATACAAGCGCGGTCGAAGAGGTCTTCGGTGAATTTATAGGTGCAAATGACAGCGACATTAACTTGGGAACATTGCATCAGGACCTCCCCGATGAAGCCATCGGTAGCATTGCCAAAGTTGCAATCATCTCGGTTTTCGGCTGTCTGGCTTTGATTATCATAGCTCCGATTCTTGTCATTGCGTTGATCATTTATCTGATTGTTCGCAGTAACAATAAGAATAAAGGAAATAGCAATGAGCCGGTCAAGGAAATACCTATAGAAAAAGCAACGAATGATACAACCGAGAAAACGGCAGAGACTATGGCATCTGCTAAACCAAAAACCGAAAAGACCAAGATGGAACGTGGAATCCAGAAACTCGCTATTGGCGCTGGTTTCGCTCTCTTCGGTATGTGGTGCAACGCAACACCTTTCGCGGCAGTCGGCTTCGGTTTCTTGATTTATGGCGCAGGTTTGATTTGCATCGACATCTTTGTGGATAAGAAGTAATGAGAAGCCTGAATGAAATCGCGCTAACCACACGACTGAGCCTGTTTGGCGACCGTTCGGCATTCGACCAACTGGTTCGCCAACATCAGTCGGCGCTGAGGCGATTCTTCTTGCATCTCACGGTAGGCGACCAGATGTTGAGCGATGATCTGGCGCAGGAAACCTTCATCAAGGCATGGCTTCATCTCGACCAATACAATGCTACAGCCGCCTTTCAGACCTGGCTGTTCCGCATCGGATACAATGTATGGTACGATTATATGCGAAGCCTGCATCCTGCCGAGGATATTGACGAGGCCTTCGACCTAAGTACTTCCGACCATGATGTCGGACTGAAAATGGACATGATGAGGGCATTACAACAGCTCAAATCCATTGAACGCACCTGTGTCACTCTGCAGGTCATTGAGAACAAGAAGATCGATGAGATTGCTCAAATCACCTCATTGAACGCCAATACAGTTAAGAGCCACATCGCCCGTGGTAAACAAAAATTGGCTGAATACTTAAAACAGAATGGTTATGAATAATAACGAAGTAGATAAATTCCTCCTTTCGAACAAGGCAGAAATAGCCGACGATGGATTCTCTGATCAGGTGATGCAACGATTGCCTGCACGTCCGGTCAACCGCGTCGTTATCGAACGACTCTGGTCAATAGCTTGCCTGATGGCAACTCTTCTCGTTTGTTTGCGTTTGGAGTGGTTCGATAACCTGATGATCGATGTCAAGTCTTTCATCGTCACTCTGCCATTGGAAAGTGCTGCTATGCAGTGGTTCTATTTATTGGGTGTTCCGATTCTTTTATTCTGGGCATCGATGGCACTCCTCACACGTTATACAATTTACAAATTATCAAAACAATAAACAATTACAACAATGAAAACATTCTTCGCAATAATGGCAATGATGGCTACTGTGGCCATCTCGACTCAAGCCAAAGTAGTCGAACAAAAGATTGATGTCAAAGATTTCTCGCAAATAGAACTCTATGGTTCATCGAAAGTAATCTATACTCAAGGTGACTCTTGTAGCGTTAAAGTTCGAGCAGACGAAAGCTGTATGAAAAATTGCGAGGCCTATAGCGATGGCCGTACTTTGAGCGTTCGCTATAAAGGTAATAATTCTGTCAGTATTGGATTCTTCGACATGATCCGTTATATCAAGAACGGCTACAGCGATGAAGAGATTGTCTTTTTTGTTACTTCTCCTGATCTGACCGCTGTTTCGTTGACCGGTTCTGGTGATTTTGTCAGCAAGGAGAAAGTCGATACCGATAACATGACTATTATTCTCAAAGGCTCAGGAGATATCAACTTCCAGGATATCATCTGCGATAAACTTTATGGCAATGTGACTGGTTCTGGAGACCTTGACCTGAAACGAGTCGAGAGCCTTACCTGTAGTTTCGAACTTAAGGGCTCGGGCGACATAAATGTGGTTCAGTATAAAGTTAAGCATACTGATCTTTCGGTTTTGGGTTCCGGTGATATCTCGGTTAATTGCAACGATTGCGATATTGTAGATGCCTCTGTTACCGGTTCGGGCGATATCTCCCTTTCGGGCAATATCAAGCAACTCAATAAGTCCGTTCGCGGATCGGGATCTATCCACTATTGATCATGGCAAAGAAAGCAATTATTGTTGGAGCCACCTCGGGCATTGGCCTTGAGGTGGCTCAGGAGTTAACCCGACGTGGGTGGGAGATAGGTGTGGCAGGCCGACGCTATGATAAACTGGTTGAATTGCAGCGTTCCAATCTGAATGTTGTTGCTACCGAGGTGATTGACATTATTGCCGACGATGCTCCAGAACGACTCCTGACACTGATCGGTAAGACCGGTGGCATGGATCTTTATTTTCATAGCTCTGGCGTGGGATGGCAGAATCCGAATCTTGATATCGAGAAGGAGATGACTACTGTTTCGACTAATGCTATGGGCTTTACCCGAATGATTACAGCTGTTTGGCATTGGTTCGTAGAGCATCCGGAACAAGAGGGACATATTGCTGTGATCAGCAGTATTGCTGGAACAAAACCATTGGGTGCGGCGCCTGCTTATAGCGCCACCAAGCGTTTCATTAATCATTATATGGAGTGCCTCGAACAGTTGCGTCGCATGCAGAATCTTCGTCGAATTACGTTGTCGGACGTGCGCCCTGGCTTTGTTCGTACACCACTTTTGAGCGATGGTGGTAATTATCCGCTTCAACTCGACCCTAAAGCTGTCGCCCGCGAGATTGTGGATGGTCTAGAGCGTCGCAAATCCATTATTACGGTCAACTGGCAGTACCGTTTACTTGTTTTCTTCTGGCGTCTTATTCCTCGTTGGCTCTGGATTCGAATGAAAATCAAGTCAAAGTAAGTTGCACGCCTAAATATATGATAAAAGAAGGGGTCGTCATCCGACGACCCCTTCCGCGTGTGAGTAATTCAATCTATACTAAAAAAGCACTAAATTTCATTTGTTTTATTCTTTATTGGAGCACATCTCCAAACCTCTGCTAAAGACTCGCAGAAGCTCGTACCGGCCAGTGCCTAACAAGTTAGTCTATGGCCTTGCTTCAACCATTTCATTTGTTTCAGCGTTTGATGGAGCACATCTCCAAACCACTGATCAGTATTTGATGCCGGCGGCATCCATACGTTTATACCATTCCTTACGTTCTGCTACGAGATCGTAACCCCGCTTGGAGAGGTAGTTGTTGATGCGACCTTTGTACTTGCCGAAGACGTCGTGTTTCTTCTTCGAAGATTCAGCATCGAGAGCCAATTCGCGTGCCTCTTTGAGCCAAGCAAGGATTTGCGCTTTCTCCTCCTCTTTGAGCGAAGGAATCATGTCGCAGTTGGCCTTGTAGGTAACTTGGACAACATTCATTGTGATTCCATCCTTGACCTGTTCAATCTGTTCTTCATTTATATATAAAGAGAGATTGGCGGTAAAGGCAAAGTGTGAGCGATAAAGTTTGCTGTCACAAAGGGCTTTAGCTCCATCTATCTCCTTGTTCTTTTCGGTACCTGTGAGGGTGCGAGAAGCAATCGCCTTGGTGGTGTCGCGCTCGGCATAGATGTCGTTGAGTTCGAAGTATCTGTTTGCTACGATGTTGCGAACCGTCTCCCAAGTAGCCGAATCTTTGAACTCGACTGCCGAGATATTCTTTTGCGCACGGTCAATAATCTTAGCAACGTATGCTGTATCGCGACCTTCGGACTTCAATGCAACTTGGGCCGATGCCAAAGTGATGTTGAACGCTAACCCTAACGCTAACCCTAACAATACTTTTCTCATTTTTATCATTATTTCTGTATTCCCAACTATCTCCCTTGTGGGGAGGGTTGGGGAGAGTCCTTACTTGATACCGTACTTGGCCAAAGTATCGTAGTTGTTGTCTAAATTGGTCCAATCCACCTTCTTCTTGGCCGAAGTGACAGGGATACCATTGATCCATTTTTCGATGTTTGTGTAGCCATCGCCGTTGATGTCGCCATTGGCATCGGATGGATCATTCGGATTTAAGCCATGCTTCTTCTCCCATTCATCGGGCATGCCATCGCCATCGGTGTCCTTGCGTGGTTCTCCCTTGTACTCAGGGTAACCACCCATCTGACGAGGATCGTTGATGATACCGAGTTTGTAGCTGTCTTTGCTCATGCGACGATGCTTGAATGAACCGTCGGCAGCCTGTGATTTCTTAGCCAATCCAGAGACATCTCCCTGATACTTCTCGGCATCTTCGACATAGTATGGCTGCATGGTACGAACCTCCTCGATGATTCGTTGATCGACGATATCGCGACATGGAACAGTAGCACCAGCGTTCTCTAACACAGTGTTGTAGGCCTCCTGGGCTGAGAGAATACGTAGCCATGGCATGGCTGCTGGTTCGTGCTGACGCATATACTCAGCATGGTCTCTGCCGCCTTCTACGCAATTCTCAGAGGTCTCGACCTGGATTCCACCATTCCAATTGTCGGCGGTAACCTCTGGATAGCCCTCCATGATGTTGCCCTCGGCATATACGCGACCATATACATGATGATCGAGCTTTGAACGACCGGATTCAGGTTTCAGAATACGATGTCCTACAGGTGTGTTCTTTGGTGTTGCAGGACCTGGCTTATAGTAATTGTTGATCATGTTGAACTGAGCTGAGTAGTCGCCACCGTCAGATGAACGATGTACCCAGTTATAGACAACATTGTTGACGAAGTTGAAAACGCCATTCCAGCCAACCGATGGGTTGCGACCACAATTGCATGACCAAAGATTGCGAATAAAGGCTGCGTTCTCTCCACCTAGTGTGGAGCCGAAAGCATGATTGTAGGTGTCTAATGCCTTGGCCGAAATGGAATTCTGGATGGTGACATTGCATGTAGGGTACTTGATGGCCTTGTTTTCGTACTGACCTTCGCTCTCGTCGTACATGTGACGATAGAAAGAGATGTTCTCGTCCAAGCCCCATTCTGCACTGATGTGATCCAACATGATGTTACCAATTGGATTTCCGCCGAAACTGTCCTCACGATGCTCAACGCCTGTTTCTCCGCGGCGGAAACGCATGTGACGTACGATGACATCGTGTGTATTGATGGCAAAACTTTCGCCTGCAATACAGATGCCATCACCAGGAGCCGTTTGTCCTGCAATAGTGATGTATGGCGCACGTACGTTGATCGGGGTCTTGAGATGGATGATACCGCTGACGTTGAAAACAACGATACGAGCACCTCCGGTTTCGCATGCTTCGCGGAAAGAACCAGGACCACGGTCATTGAGATTGGTTACAACAATCACTTTTCCGCCTCTTCCACCAAAGGAGTACATACCGCCACCCTCTGCGCCTGGGAAAGCTGGAATCTTGGCTTGACGCAAGTCATATGGTCTTTTCACCCAACGGATATATGGACGTCCATTTTTAGCCTCCTCCTCAATGATAGGGAGGGCTTTCTGCCATGCCAGATTTGACATGGAATCTTCATATTGGTCCAGCGCCTTCCATTTGGCAGCTGCCTCAGGAGTCACCTGTGGGTACTGTGCGAATAGTGAAAGGGCTGCTGTAGCCATGACGGCTACAGCACAAATCTTCAAAATGTTCATATCTTTATTTATTTATGAGAGATTCTTACTTCAGCGGATCAAAGGTGGCATTTGCACCCTCCCATCCCATGTTCTGCTGGATGCCTGGATTAGCATCAAGTGCAGATTGGGTTAAACCAATGATATAGTACTTTGCTTCGAATTTTACGGTCAATGGAACCTGCTGGCTATCATAGCTATCGCCCTTCTTGAGTTTGCGGGTGAGGTTAGTCTGATAGAAATCTTTCAACGCATCCATTTCTGCTGTCTGAGACTCAAGTGTCTTGCTGAAATCAAGTGCAGTTGGACGTGCAATGTTGCCCAGTGGATCTGGATTCTTGTAAGCGATAGAGTCACGACCTAAGATATCCTTCTCGACTTTGGTCTCCCATTTGTCGATGGCATTGACGCCAATACCCTTATTGGCAGTAACACGGAATTCCATGTTCTCACGACGGCGGCCATTGAGTGGCTTGTAGCCTAAATAGGTACAGGTGTTACCATTCCATCCCTTCAAAGCAGCTTCAGGGTAGAGATCTGCCAACCCTACACCACCATCGAAGAGCAGCCAACGACGCATATCGTCGAAACGCTTGCCTTCGTATGCCAACTCAATCTGACGTTCGTAGATAACTGCCGCCATACATTTCTGGGCATTGCTGGCCAGATCAGCCTCCAATCCATAATTGTTGGCTGCTGTATAGCCTACACGGGCACGAATCTTCTGCAACTGCTCGACGGCAACTTCTGGATGACCAGCACCGCAAGCAGCCTCTGCATAGTTGAGGAGAACTTCAGCGTAGCGGATTTCCATGTAGGAGGCAGCACTGCGTTCGAATGCACCCTTACCCTCTACATACTCATATTGTGGATTCTTGTTGATGTCAAGATCATCAGTGCGTTTGCGGATATACATACCCTTTACATTGCCTAACAAATCGTCGGTACCATAACCGCTTTGATCTGGAGCATCAACCTTTTCCTCCTTGTCGTACCAGACATAGTTCCAGAAGTCAAACTTTGCACCCTCGTAATAGACAGGAGATTTCTCCGAGCAATAGCTGGTCGTATATTTTCCGTTGAAGGCCCAACGTACGCCAGGGAAAGCAAAGGTACGATAGAATCGTGGATCTCGATCCAGGAAAGGCATCTGTGCATTGTATGCATGCTCAGATGGGGTGAGTACAGAATAGTTTGCTGCAGCATCAGGGATCTTACCATCTGACATAGGGAAGATATCGATAGTCATGGCAGATGGAGTCTTGCCACCGCTACCACCCATGTTGCTTGGACGGATACCATTCTCCCAAGGGTTGTTGAAATGATAATCAGGAGTCAGACCTTTCTGGATTTTATTATACATGGTGCGGAATACTGCCTCTTCGTTGTCAACTACATCAGAGAACATCTTAGCCCAATTAGATGCATTGACACCTGGATCGGTAGCGTAAGCCAAGTTATTGCCACAACTGTTGAGCACAGGAATACTTGCCTTAATTGCCTCGTATGCACGTGCCCAACGGCTCTTGTCATCTGAACGATTAAAAATAGGACTAGCCCACCAGAGGAGTACGCGACCCTTCAATGCCAAAGCAGTACCAGAAGTTACACGTCCTAGATTCTCAATGTCCCACCCACCGTTGGTTGTTTTGGCAGTCAGCATCTCTGCAGATTTGTCCAAATCATTGCAGATGAAATCAACCAACTTGCTGGTAGCACTACGATCAGGAACAGTCTGTCCTGGAGTTGCAGAGATAACATGATCAATGATGGTAACACCTCCATACCATTTCATCAAACGGAAGTAGTCCCAAGCACGGAAGAAGTACAATTGACCCAAAAGTTCATCTTTCTCCTCCTGGCTCAATGAGCCATTCTGAATACCCTCGATTGCATCGTTGATGTTGCGGATGTGACCATAAGGATTGTACTGGATGTTGTTGGCCTGTCCCAAATAGAAATCAGGAACGGTATTGGTTGAAGTTGCAGTCAAGGTATTCTGTGGGTTTACCCAAACGCTAAAACCTGCATATTCTTCAGTTGATTTAGACATTTCATCTGCACTACCAGTAGAAAGGTTGCGGAAATTATAGGCTGAACCGTTCACGTCAGGTAAACTCCAAGCATATACGTCGTCTACACGACCCTTGGCGCCTGAAAAGTAGTTATAGATATCTGTGTCTGCCTGTTCATAATTCTTCTTCTCCTGAAGGAACTCATCGCTACAGGCGGCGAGCATACTTGCACATGCGGCAATGACGACAATATTTAATTTTTTCATATATTCAAAGTTAGGAGGTTTAGAATGACATATTCAAACCAATGGTAAACTTGCGGAGCACAGGGCTAGAGCCATAAGAGGTCATTGGATCGATGAATTTGTCTGGATATGGGTTGTAAAGACTCAACAAGTTTTGTCCGGTTACGTTGAGACGCATATTATCAACATGCATCTTCTTGCACCAGTCCTTTGGTACTGCATAAGCCAAAGTCAGTCGACTCAAGCGAACACGAGTGCCACTAACACGCCAGAATGAAGAGGTTACAGAGTTCACGCTGCTATATGCCATGTTAGGATACTTGGCATCGCGATTCTCTTTAACAACGATATTGCCTGACTCGTCAGTAACATCCTGATAAGAGTACATATTGTCAACATTCCAGAACGATGGCATGCTGGTGTATTGCAAATCGGTTGGCTTCAAAGCTGATGTTGGGATGAAGCTGTAACCACCCCAGCTGGCAGAGAGCTGTCCGCCGAGGGAGAGGTTTTTCCACTCTACCTGGAAGTTGGTGGTGAAACCATATGGGTTGTTGCGAGCAGAAAGTTGTACTTGATCCAAGTTCTGATCTACAATGCCATCTGGGCCAGTATAGGTGTCAGTGGCAGAATCGTAGCCACGAACATCCTTGTATATCAACATACCTGGACGAACCTGATCTTTAGATTTGCCCATATAGGTCTGGATGTTAAACTCGTTGAAGTACTCCTCAATCTCCTGGAAACTGCGGAACATACCCAAACACTGCATACCCCAAGTACCGATATCTGAGCGAGAACCTGGCTGAATGAGGCGATAGCGGTCCTGACCAGCCTTCCAGTCCATCACGAGGACTTCATTGTCAGAGTAGCCAGTGTTAATACCAACTTTGTACTTCCAATCCTTGCCAATACGATCGCGCCAATTAATACCGAACTCCCAGCCCCAACTATTCATCTCTCCATAGTTCATGTAAGCGGACTGGGTACCGATGGTGCTGGCGATGGATTGGGTATATGGCATGAGCATCTCACGATCCCACTGGTGGTAGTATTCGATATCGAAAGTCAAACGGTTTGCCAAAACACCGAAGTCAAGTCCATAATTGGTCTTGTAAGACTTATCCCAATGTGCATCTGGATTCACAGCTGCATTGTTCTTGTTGAGGGTGATGTGTGATCCTGCGTTGGTATTGTAGCCAATAACAGGACCTTTGTCCTTGTCGGTGCCATAGGTCTGTTTCCACTGCCATGCGGTGGTGTTGTCACGACCCGTAAGACCCCAAGAAGAACGAACCTTCAAGTGATCGATAAAGGGAACATTCTCCTTAAACCAATCCTCCTTGCTGATGACCCAACCCAAGCTGAGAGAAGGGAAGAAGCCCCAGTAGTTGTCTGGTGAGAATTTGGTTGATGAATCCGAACGGAACAAGAACTCAAAGAGATACTTGTCTGCATATGCATAGTTCAAACGACCTACATACGAGAGAGAGCCTGACTCAGCGCGGGTAAATACGGTAGTAGCTGTACTATTGGCACCTACAGAGTTTGACTGACCTGTAGTGAACTCGTAAGGATCGGTAACCTGACCCTGAAGATATTCTGATTCAGCCTCACTTCGTTCGATCGAGAAGAGGGCTCCAACGTGATGAATCTTATCGAAATCTCGGTTGTAAGAAACCGTGAAGTTCATCTGGTAGTTATCTACGCGATCCATAGAACGAGACAGGTAGCCACCATCAGGACCATTGTAGATAGAAACACCATTGTTGGCCTTCTTGAAGTTGGTATCGGTTGCAAAGAGAGAATAGTCCTGACCCTCGACAGGTGTGTAGAGGTGGCTGCCAGAACCAGTACGCTCATTCATATAGTAAATGTCATACTTTGAGCCGAAATCGTTGGTTTTGCTCTGTGTGATACTCTTGGAATAAGAGAATCTTGCATTCAAACCCTTGAGTGGAGCCCAGAGTTCGCCGAAGTCGTAAGAAATGCCTGCAGCTAAATTGACATTGTTGGTAACGGTTTCAGTATAATCGCCCAAGTTCTGCAGAACACTGAAGGAATAGGTCTGATCATTGTTCTCCTGCTTGTTCGATGGGCCGAAACTAGCTAATGCATAACCATTTACACTTTCTGGAATGTAATATGGGTGGGTGAGGAGGAGGTTGTAATCCTTCTCTGCATTGGTGCCACCAACTTTGACCAATGGCTTCTCTTTGGTTCCATAGTCACCGCTGACAGAGAAATTAGCCTTGAAGCCCTTGGCAATCTGCACATCAATACCTGCACGATAGTTCCAACGGCCGTAACTTTGTTTGCCCAAGTTACCATCCTGATTGAAATAACCGACGCTGGCATAATAGTTAGCACGTTCCGTAGCACCACTGATGTTGACAGAGTGCTTGTGGGTCAATGCCGATTCCCAGTATTTGTCCAAAAGGTCGTAGTTCAAACCACGCATAGCATTCAATTCGTCCGCCTGGAAGAGTCCCAACTTATGATCCAAAGTGGTATTGGTTGGATCAGCTGCTGCAACAGCGTTGAAGAGACGACCATAGTTGTAGGCACTCAGCATCTTAGGACGGCTCACCTCGTTGGTAATACCTACCTGACCAGAATAGCTGATCTTTGGAGCGCCCTGCTGACCCTTCTTGGTAGTAACGAGAATAACACCGTTGGCCGCACGTGCACCATAGACGGCCGCAGAGGCATCCTTGAGGACGGTAATGCTCTCGATGGTTGACGGATCCAGGTTGTTGAAGGCGACAGAACCGAGATTCTCAGAGCTATTACCTACCTTGATGTCATTCGGATAAACATAACCGTCGATGACGAAAAGAGGCTCCTGTGCAGTACCACCCACCTCGCTCAATGCGTCAGCATTACGAACGTAGATACGTGCATTTTCACCGGGGCGACTCTCGCCACCGCTGACGCTAACACCATTGACCAAGCCGGAGAGGGAAGAGGCAATGTTGCCGTTCGAAAGGTCTGTAATCTGGTCCTGAGAAATGGTAGCCACAGCACCCGTCAAGTGTGCTTTCTTCTGCACACCATAACCTACTACAACAACGTCTTCGAGCTGTTGTGCATCCTCCTTCAGGACAATGTGTGTTTGCTTGTTGTCGGTGACGGTGACGCCTTCGAATCCGATGTAGGAAACATGGATACTTTTGCCATTAGGTACAGCTATCGAGAATTTACCATCAGCATCGGTGATGCAGCCAGTCTTGGTGTCTGTAACTGTAACAGTCGCGCCAGGAATAGGCTCGCCGAGATCATCATATACCTCGCCGGTCCAAATGGTTGTATTACCCTGCGCAAAAGCACTTCCAGCCATACTCATCATGGAAGCAGAGAGAAACAGGGAATATATTCTATTTTTCATATTTTCTAATAATATATAATGTATGTAGAATTTTCAATTATTCGAAGTAACGAGGATCTCCCATCTTCTCCTCAAGAGCCTTGCCCTGTGTAGGGGTGAAGCAATCCTTCAACTGAGCCATTGGATCGTTCAAGTCCAAAAGTTCGGTTGGGAAGGTAAATCCTGGATCATCTTCGGTGGCATATTTGGTTTTGTCGGTTGCGTCGGCAGGCAATGCTACGCCCCAGATGACGTTGTCGCTGGCGGTGAAGTTCTTGGTTGTGTTACCCTGTACAAACTTCTGAAGCTGATACACGTCGTAGAAGATATTGTTCTTCATTGTGATGCTGATGGTAGCATAATTCTGGAAGTTGTTGCCGAACGCCTTCTTCGAGAAAGTCTTCGAGAAGGTGTTGTTGGTGAAGACGAAACTTGAAGAGATATCATCGTTCCAGATCTTCTCGATACGGGCATTGGATGCGTTACCCTGGCGGATGAAGAAGTTGGTTTCGTTGTCCACCAGATTGTAGAGTGTACTGTTCTTCATGGTCACACTCTTGATGGAACCTGTATTGGCTTCGTCGAAACGGAGAATAGCACCACCGCTCTCATTGCTGAACTGAGCAATCACATTGTCGATGACCAAACCCTTGACAGCCCAACCTGCGCTTGCATGGTTTTCGTTGCCTCCCTTACCGCTGGTGAACAGTGACTTTGCGAGACCTGCAAAGCAGCAGTCGCGAATAGTTACATAATCATCGAAGTAGAAGACCTGTTGGGTAGCACTACCACCACGATGGTAGGCATTGCCTTCTGCTTCACACCAGAGCGACTCATCGATGTCTCCACTGCTCAAAGCAATAGGGGCAGTACAAGTTGATTCAGTACAGTCGAAGTTCAGCCATTTGACCGTCAATCCAGCCTGAGTGTGGAAAGCGCCTTTGCCAATCATCTTGACCAAGTTGTGGTTTGCCTTGTTGCCACGGAACTGGATCTTATAGAGCCCGAAATTGACAATTGTGTCAAGCGTATAGGTTGCACCGGCCTCTAACTCGAAACTGATTTCTTTATCCTTGTCCTCGTCAGATACTTTGGCGAGGTAATCTTTTACAAATTCATTGATTTTTGCTCCAGCAGGAATCGTGGTAGCTGATACCATGGTGCTATAGCCGGCATAAACAAGTTCTTCCGAATCTTTGTTTCCTTTGCTCTTTTTGCCAAGTGCCTTAATTCGGATTTCATACTTGGTGTCCTCTATCTGATCGAAAAGGATAGAAACACCATCCACGAGGCTGTCTTTTACTAATGAGATTGGCTGTGTTGGATCATCAACAATATCGATGTTGACAAGATAGCCAGATGCACCCATTACGACTGGCCATGAAAGACGTGTGTAATTCACTGCATTAACATTCACAGTAGAGAAACTGTTCTGATCGATGGATGGTGCAGAAAGCTGGGTGTTTCTTACTGAATCACCATTCCATGATTCTTCTTCGGCACCATCCATGCATGAGGTAGTTGCAAATAAGGATATGGCCAGAAAGAATGCAAATTGTATTGCTTTTTTAGTCATAGATAGATAATAAATTGTGAGAGTATAAGATAGACAGCGCGTACGTCATAGCGTACGCGCTGTTTTGTTATGTGCAATGTATTAACGGACAACAACTTTCTTGCCGTTCTGGATGTAGATACGGCCGCTCTGCATTGTGCTTACGCGATTTCCGCAGAGGTCATAGATGGCATTGTCTGCCTTAGCTGCCTTGATAGCCTCGATGCCATCCTTGGCACCTGGGGTGAATTCATAGCCCTGGAAGCCAATTTGTGAAGAGTGCTGGAATACCCAAAGTACCTGATCCTTTTCTACTTCGGCAATAAGGTTGCCCCAAAATGGCTGTCCGCCTGCTCCGATTACGTAAGGAGCAGAGTCAACACCAGTGGCGGCATCTACCTTAGCTGCATTGTGGATAGCTTGAATCTCGTCGGTAGTGAGGAACTTCTTCTTGCCTTCTGCATCATTTTGGCCATTGATGTAACCCTCTGCACGCATCTTGATTGGGGTCTTTGTGGCCTCATCGACAATGTAAGTGTTGCGGTTGCCCTTGTTTGACCAAATACTGATCTTTAGGAGACCAGATTCCTTGATGGTGAACTTGTAGTAGAGACCCATGACAGGCATACCCTTAGAGCCATCAGCCTCATAATAGGTATAAGAAGCACGCCAAACGCCCGTAGGTACATCGTCGGTAGTTACTGCTTCAGACTTAATCTCAACAACAGGATTGCCAGTACCGACAATGTAGCCGAAGAGGATATCTCCCTGACTCTTCCAATCCCACTTAACATCATTCCATTCTGCCCAACCTGGGAATACACCTGCTTCGGTCTCAGTAACATCCTTAGGAGTAGTACCACTGACAGCCTCAACTGAGACATTGGTAGTTCCGAACTTGACAACTGACATACCATTCTCTGCATTGGTTGCAACGCCACCATTGGTTGACTCGGCAGCTGCAACAGCTTTGAATTCGTCAGAAACGGTGTAGGCTGTGCCGTCCCATGAGATTGCGGTATAAGTTTCGGTTTGAGCAAATGCAGCGCCTGCGGTAATGGCAAGGGCTGAAAGGAGTAAAGATTTTTTCATAGTGATAAAAATTTTAAGTTGATTATGTGTTTATGATTTCACGGGGCAAAGATAATCTATTTTTTTATATGAGTAGTTATATTTTTCTATTTTTATAGTGTAAAAATCTATTTAGGTAATAAAAAAGTGAAATTTTTAGTGTTTTTTAGACCTAAAATGCGGCGAATTTACAAATTATGTAATAATGAAGAGTTAAAAAGAGAAGGTGCACCAAGAAAACTTGATGCACCTTAATGTATTCGTTAATCAAAAACTCCCGAAGGAGATATGAAGAATTATTCGCCCTTGATAGCAGCAACACCTGGAAGGATCTTGCCCTCGATGGCCTCGAGGAGAGCACCACCACCAGTTGAGATGTAGCTAACCTTGTCTGCAAGACCGAACTTGTTCACACAAGCAACAGAGTCACCACCACCGATCAAAGAGAAAGCACCGTTGGCAGTAGCCTCAGCGATAGCCTCGCCGATAGCCTTTGAACCTGCGGTGAAATCATCGCACTCGAATACACCTGCAGGGCCGTTCCAGAGGATGGTCTTAGCACCCTTGATAGCCTCAGCAAATGCCTTCTGTGACTCAGGACCTGCATCAACGCCCTCAAGACCAGCAGGAACCTCAGATGCAAGGCAAACGATCTTCTTAGAACCTGGCTTAACAGTCATGGTAGCGAAGTCAAGACCGTCGGTAGCAACGCAGTCAGAACCGAGAACGAGCTCAACGCCATTCTTCTTTGCCAACTCCTCAACACCGAGAGCAACCTCGAGCTTGTCCATCTCAACGATAGAGTTGCCGATTTCGCCACCGTGAGCCTTAGAGAAGGTGTAGGTCATACCACCACAGAGGATGAGCTTATCGCACTTGCCAAGGATGTTCTCGATGATACCGATCTTAGATGATACCTTTGAACCACCCATGATAGCAACGAATGGACGCTTGATGTTGCCGAGAACTGCGTCAACAGCAGCAACCTCCTTCTCCATGAGAAGACCGAGCATCTTGTCGTCTGCAGCGAAAGAATCAGCGATAACCGCGGTAGAAGCGTGCTTGCGGTGGGGGGTGCCAAAGGCATCCATTACATAGGAGTCAGCGTAAGAAGCGAGCTTCTTAGCGAACTCCTTCTGCTTAGCCTTCATTTCCTTCTTTGCAGCCTCGTAAGCAGGATCTTCCTTCTCGATACCTACAGGCTTGCCCTCCTCCTCAGCATAGAAGCGGAGATTCTCGAGCAGCAACACCTCACCTGGCTTCAAAGCAGCAGCCTCAGCGTCAGCATTAGCACAGTCAGCAGCGAACTTAACCTCCTTTACACCAAGAGCAGCAGCAACTGCCTCCTTGATTTGACCAAGAGAAAGCTCAGCCTTTACCTTACCCTTTGGCTTGCCCATGTGGCTCATAATGATGAGTGCACCACCCTTCTCGAGGATGAGTTTGAGGGTAGGAACTGCACCACGGATACGGGTGTCATCGGTAATCTTGCCCTCCTTTAGAGGTACATTGAAGTCTACGCGAACGATAGCCTTCTTGCCTGCGAAATCGTAATTCTTAATTTCCATAGCTTAAATTGTTGTTATGTTATATTGTTGTTTTGTTGTTTTGTTATCCTTTGCTTGGCCCCCTTACAGAAGCTCTTGAATCTTAGCCTCGATGTCTTCCTGTGAAGTGAGTCCAACGAACTTGTGCTTCAGTTCTCCATTCTTTACGAAAGCCACTACTGGGATGTTGCGGATGTTGAACTGCATGGCCAGATCTTCGCACTCGTCCACATCGCATTTGCCGATTATGGCCTTACCATCGTATTTCTCAGCGACAGCCTCGATGATTGGTGCCTGACGCTGACAAGGGCCACACCAGGTAGCGCCAAAGTCAATGACTACTAACTTCTCGCCTGCGATCAACTCAGGAGCATTTTGATCGGTAATCTGCATTGCCATAATTCATTCTGTTGACGTTAACGCTCACACGAACGCTAACTGGTTTTGTTAATCGGTTGCAAAGATAATGATTTTCCGCAGATAATCAAAGTTTTTACTTCGAATATTTGTTTTTTCCGGAAAAATGTACTACTTTTGCGCACTGAATTTTTCAATATGATTAAGCTAGGAAAATATAACGAATTGGAGGTTGCTCGCGAAGTTGAGTTCGGTGTCTATGTGACCGATGGTGAGGGCGTCGATATCCTGATGCCACAGAAGTATGTGCCGGCTAATGTTAAGGTAGGAGAGAAGATCAAGTGCTTTGTCTATCAAGATAGCGAGGCACGTCTCTTGGCTACCACCGAACGCCCTTATGCCCAGGTGGGTGAATTTGTCTCGCTTGAAATAAAGTCGGTTAATCAGGTGGGCGCTTTTGCAGATTGGGGAACCTCAAAGGAATTATTAATTCCTCATCGTGAGCAACCCAAGGAGATGGAAGAGGGCCGTCGTTACATTATTTATATATATGTGGATGAGGTCTCGGGCCGCATTGTCGGTACTGCTCGTCTGGATAAGTATCTGGATAATGTGCCTGCTCCGTTTGATAAGAACGAAGAGGTGGATATCCTTGTTTGGAAACCAACTCCACTGGGTTATAAGGTTATTATCAATAATAGCCATACGGGATTGATTTACAAGAACCAGATTTTCCAGCCAGTGCATATTGGTGAACATCTTCGTGCTTGGGTCAAGGAGGTTCGTGACGACGAGAAGATTGATCTCTCGCTTCAGCAGATGGGCTACCGCAATGTCATAGACTCGGCCGAGGCACAGATACTGCGTGCCCTTCATCTTCGTGGCGGTTTCCTGCCTCTTACCGATAAGAGTGATCCTGCCGAAGTTGCGGATGTGCTCCAGATGTCGAAAAAGAATTTCAAGAAAGCGGTCGGTGCTCTCTATAAGCAGCAGCGTATTTCGATTGAAGAGACGGGCCTCCGATTGCTGGATTGATAATACCCAAACTTATGGAACGTCAAGAGATTGTATTGAACTATCTGCAAGAACATAATATTCCGTTCGAGTGCTATAATCATCCGGAGGGCAAGACTATCGAGGAGGCCAAACGTTGGTGGAAAGAGGATGGAAGTGTACATTGTAAAAATATCTTTATGCGCAACCACAAAGGCAATCAGCATTATCTGATTTGTTTTCATTGCGATCACGACCTCGATATCCATGACCTTGAAGCGCGACTCAAACAAAGATTGCAGAGTAAGGGCTTGCCTTCTTGTGGAAAACTTTCGTTTGCGTCACCTGAACGAATGCTTAAGTATCTCGGATTGGAGCCAGGCTGCGTTTCTCCGTTTGGCCTTATCAATGATCAGGAGCATCATGTTCATCTCTTCCTTGATGAAACGCTGCAATCTGCTGCAACTCTGTCGTTCCATCCGAATGATTGTCGAGGTACGGTGGTTATCAAACACGATGATTTCGAACGCTATCTCGATTGTGTTGGGAATACTTACGAATATATATCCCTCTATTGAAAACAAAAAGGATGCTGTAATAGGTGTCCTTTTCTTGTTATGATTAATTGTCTTTGCGATTTTAGTCCTCGTGTTTGTGCATAAATTTAAAGAATGGAATGAATTTTGCTGTAAATATGCGATAAATTGCTTGACTTTTTGGAATATTGGCAGAAAATCTGTATCTTTGCCGCGCAATTGATCCAATAATATCACTATTGACACGATTTCTATTATTTGAGATATCACTTTCAAACTTAAATATGAAACATTTATTGACCTTATCAGCCGCTGTGCTTCTGTTGGGAAGCTGTGCGGATCAATCGAATGTCGATCCAGCTTCGACAGTCTTTAATCCAGATGGTACCGTTACCTTCAACTACCGCAATGACTCGGCCGAGCATGTGCAGTTGATGGTTCAGTTTGCACCGCGTCGTCAGGATATGGTGAAAGACTCTGTTACGGGCCTTTGGACTGTAACCCTTGGCGGTGCAACCCCAGACATCTATCCTTATAACTTCATCGTGGATGGTCTGCCCGTTATGGATGATCAGTGTGGTGAGTGGTTTCCAAATGAGGGCTTTAAGTCTTCGTTGCTCACTGTGCCAGATACAACTGGTCGTCAGTATAGCTATGATTTGCAGGATGTACCTCATGGTGCAGTTGATTACATCACCTATTATAGCTCGACTATCGGTGGCTACAATAAGGCTTTGGTCTATATGCCAGCTTCGTATGATGGCGTGAAGAAGTATCCTGTGCTCTACCTCATCTCTGGTACTACCGATACAGAGGAAACCTTCTTCAAGGTGGGCCGTATCAATCGTATTATGGATAACCTCATCAACCGTGGTGTTGCCGAGGAGATGATTATCGTTCTCCCATATCGTAACCCATTGCGTAATGATGATACTCCTCGTGATATCAATATTGAGAATGATCCATGCGGTCATGATCTCGAGCAGGATCTTATCCCATATATCGAATCTCATTATGCTACCATCAACGATGCTGACCATCGTGGTATCGGTGGCTTCTCTCGTGGTGGTAACCAGGCATTGGACTACGGTTTGTCGCACTTGGATCAGATGTCGTATGTGCTTTCATATAGCGGTTATACAACCTTTAACCTCAAGCCATACAGCAATGTCAAGGAAATTAACAGCAAGCTGAACCTCTTCTGGGTAGGTATCGGAAAGGATGACTACCTCTTCAAGACCGTTCATGAGTATCTGGAGTTCCTTACTACCAAGGATGTCCGTTACGTGATGATGTTCTCCGAGGGTAAGCGAGGTCATACCTGGATGAATGTTCGTCACTTCCTCGCTCACTCTTTGCCATTGATCTTCAATAAGGAGGATGCTAAAGAGATGATGGATGGCGGTATGATGGTTATGCCAGAGCTCAAGGGTACCGAGCGTAAGTTCAATGACCGCGTGCTCAAGACGATCTTCCCAGACAAGGTCATTTCACCTGAATATGGTGAGGAGGGTACTGTAACCCTTCGTTTCAAGGCCGACAATGCAAAGCATGTTTATGTTGAGGGCGAAATGCTGGCTCAGCCTGCAGATATGCAGAAGGGCGATAACGGCGTATGGTCAATCACATTGACCGGTATCAAGCCTGATGTTTATGCCTATAATTTTGTAGTGGATGGCACTCGTGTGATTGACTACTCTAACACCGTCATCGTTCCAGAGGTCGGCTTCAAGCGTAGCGTGATGGAGTTGCCAGGTTCTCCTTATGCTCTCGAAAATGGCATTAACAAGGAGGACGTTGCTGCCTCATTGCAGTACTCCGCAGTCCGTTATGTGCGTGTCGATGCTCTCGATACCGACAATAGCGAGTATTACATCATTGCACCTGTCAGTGATTATGCGAACTTGCCAATCATCAACCTCTATGCCGGCCAGAAGTTCCAGCGTCAGTCATGGCAGCATGTCGCTCACGCACAGCAGATTCTCGACCAGATGATTGCCGCTGGCGAGTGCAAGCCTTGCGTTATCTATCTGCGCGATGGCGCTGCTCCTAAGACCGAGACCAATGCTAATGTGAAGGCAAGCCTCAATGCAGATGACTTCCAGACTTGGGCTGAGCGTCGTCAGGCTCTGATTGAAGCACTCAAGACTGTCCAGTGATAATTCGTCTGGATGAAATATAACGAATAAGCCTCTCCAAATCGGAGAGGCTTTTCTTTTGTTCGCCCAGCACGAACGTAATCTAACGGGTGTAAGTCCCCAAGCCGCCCTAACAGTGGGAAGGCTACAGCCGAAAGCAAGGGTGTCCATCATGAGGTGGAATCTGAAGGAAGCCGTAGGCAAACATCTGCCCCGACGTACAGAAACTTGATACCAAGGCTTAGGAGAGTGGATGAGTCTGCAAAACAAGACAAAGTCCCATAACTGTTCGGAACTCTCAAAGTAAATCAAGCGGGGATAAGATG
>JAZQOK010000015.1:0-81334 GCA_045627865.1 Bacteroidales bacterium | reverse complement strand
AGTCACTATATTCGCCCTCGAAAAACAGCTCAATCGGGTGGCACATTTGAAATAGTTACAGGTGGCACATTTGAAAGTGTTTTTGCTGGCACATTTCAAACCGATACAAGTGGCACATTTATACCGCTATAATCACATTATTATTGACTATATTGATTTATCATATTGTAATACGTACGTCGCAAATATTAGTCATTTTCATTCGCTTAACTAAATTTAAAGAAGATAATTGAATTGGGTATTGAAAATAATACCTAATTTTGTAGCGTAAAACTTAATGATATGCCAGAAGTATTTCGCAAATATGGGTTCCTTTTCTTTTTCTATAGCCGAGAACATGAACCAATCCATGTACACGTCGAAGGAGAGGAAGGTCTTGTCATCTACGATCTCATAGATGGCCTATTTGTTCAAAGAGAGAAAAAGGGGAAGATTAAGGCATCCAGCATACGCAAGATAGAACAGGCTCTAGCAGATAACAAACAGTTAGTTGTTGATGCTTGGAATCAGTATTTTGGTGATGAAGACTAATAAAAAAAAGACTATGAAGAAGATCTGGTTTGATAAAGATTATATCTACGCCATGAGCGAAGATGGAAAGGAAATGAAGCAGTCTCTGTTGTGGTATCCTGCTCTGAAGTCTGCCTCAGATACTGCTCGTGCTGATTATACAATAGGCTTCGATGGTATTCATTGGAGAGATCTCGATGTGGATATAAGTTTTGAAAGTTTCTCATACGAGGATGCAGAACCTTCTGTACTTCAGCGCTTTTTTCTTACTCACAAGGAACTGAATGTAGCTGAGTTTGCAAAGCGAATAGGTATAAATGCTACTCTGCTTCGTAACTACATTAATGGGTTCAAAAAACCATCAGAAGAACGCGAAGCTATGATTCTGGCAGCCATCAAAGACCTTGGTAAGGAGTATTTGAAGGTGGCGTGAATGCTTCCAATCAATAGATATAATCCCCCCAGCCTCACACATGTGGAGCTGGGGGGAATATTATGTTATTCTGAAACTTTTAGGAAGACTTCATGTCCACGGCGCTGCAAATTGTTGATGCGGTTGTAGAGGAGCAAGAAGGATTTACGACTGTGACGAAGGCATCCGGGGACGATGTAGGTGCCGAGCAGGATGCGGGCGTCGTGTTTGTTGTAGATGCCATTGCCGATGGCGAAACAGGCACCAGAGCAGAGAGTTGGCACTTTGCGACCAAAGGTGTGGTTGTATTGGAGTTCAATGCGATAGGTGCCTTGAGGAACACGGAGATGTGTGCGTTCTGTGGTGTCGCAAATGTGTACACCTTCTATATTGAGTGTACCATCGCAAGAAATATTGCGTATGCGATGGCGATGTAGTTCAATTGTAATCATAAAAGTATATCTATTTTTGAATGGTTACGGGTAACGGGTTACGCTTACAGAAGTAATCTGAATAGTCTTTGCAACCTTCGGGAAGGGTATGCCGGATGAGGCAGAAGCCGATGCCGTTGGCCGCTGAAAGGAGTCTCTGATAGAGCATTTCGCCAGCGTCATCTTTGTCTGGATAAACATGGCACTCTCTACCAGCCAATGGTAGCAGATCATTCGGTTTGAGAAGTGTTGCAGAAGGTATGCCTACCGCCTTATGTCCTGCTGATAGCATCGCCCATGTATCGCTTGGCCCTTCTGCTATCCAGATCGGTTCGTCGGGTCGAAGCATGGGGATGACCTGCTGGTTGTACAGATGGCAGCTTTCTCCCGATGGAAAGCGGAATCTAAGGCCCCCTCGTTCCCCCTGCTTAGGGGGATGATAATCAAGATTACGGGATTGCACTCCAACAAGTTTCCCTGCGATGTCGTAATAGGGGATCTGTAGCCAATGGATTCCTTGTTTATCCTGATAGCTATTCAGTCGGCACCAGCGAACGACGCGCGGGTCAAGGTGGCGCTGATCGAAGAGGAAGTGACAGGCTTCGGGCGAGAGCCAAGGATGCTCAAAGAAACGCAAGTAGCGCGTGGGAGAAAATGAATTAGGTCTTAGAAGTGAGGGATCAGGAATTGATACATCCATTTTCCCCTTTTCCTTTATCCTTTTTCCTTCCTCCTGAAAGGAGGGGCCTCCCAGCCAATGGCAAGCTTCCAGAAATCCCATGTTCAAAACGTGCATCACTAGGTCGATGGTACCACCATGAGCACCGCAACTGTAGCAGCAATAGGTGTTCTTGCGGAGGTTGAAAACCATGGATGGATTGCGTTCGTTGTGGAAGCAGCAGAGGCACTTGTGGCCCTTGACCTCCAATCCCAACTGTTCTGCAACCTCTTCGATATTCAGCGAGCGCAGACGTTCAATTTCATACTTTTCCATAGATGATAGAGTATATAGTTCCCCTCTCCGAGCGGAGAGGGGGGGAGAAGTCCCCCTTTTAAAGGGGGATTTAGAGGGTCTTAATACACTTTCTCGTACACATCGGTTTCGGCCTCATAGATCCACTTCTTCTTGAGCCACTTATGGATGAAGATTCGGGCAGGAGTACCCAACTCCAACTTGATGACCATCTCACGGAGTTGGTCGCGGCTGAAGCGTTTCGGCATCTGATCGAAGAGGGTTGGCTGCTTGGCGGTTGCCTCCTTGTCCTTGGGCATCAACGACTCGTAGAGCTGCCCCCATTGTGCCATGGCATTGTCCAGAATCATCTGTGCGAAGAAGTAGTAGCAACGTCGTACCTGTTTCTGCTTCGACGGATCTTCATCCCACAAGTGGAACAGGAGTGTCGAAACTCTAAAAGAGGACAAAGATGCACGAACATAGAAGCTATCCATGGCCCTTGACCCAGTCTTAAGCACCTCTTCACGCACCTGGCTACACCATTGGCGAACATCGTTGTCCAACCAACTCATATCGACCTCGTGAGTAGGCATCAACTGATCATCGTCCGTATAGGTCTCGGCCATGAGCGAGGCGATTGCCGCATGGATGTGTCGTTGCTGTTCGGGGGTGAGGGGCAGAATGGTAGTAGCATCTTCTCCAAGGCTATCGTTGAGCTTGACAAGGATCTGACGACCTGCATCGCCAAGTAGGATACCATCTTTGTTGATGTATTTGTCGAGAGCTGCCTCTTGTCCCACCAATACCGAATTCCAGTTGAGATCCACACAGGCATTGTAGCCATCCTGATAGAGGGTATCGCGACAATAGGTTTCGCCAAGGCTATAGGCGGTTCTTGCTACTGCCTGGAATTCGCCGTTGCCCTTGCGGTTTTCGGTGAACGATGCCAGCTCGTCGCCGTACAGGAAGAAAGGCATCCAGTCGCCATATTTCCTGTGGGTGTGGTCACAGTACTTGACGGCCACCGGCAGGGTGAACTTCTGGAGAAAGGAGATGGAGATGATTGGCTCGGGCTTGGCCTCCTTGTTGGCCGACTTGCGACGTTTGGCCTCATTGTATTCACGTAGGGTCCGACGCTCCTCCTGATCTTTGAGAATCAACTGAGACATCAACATCTTGGTGCACCAGTTGAATACTTTTTTGCCTCGACCCGATGGACCGATCAGGAGCAGATTGAGCAGGAGCATAGAGAGCTCCATGTCATAGACATACTTGACGCGCAAACGAGGTGCAAGACCACAGTAGCAGACAATGGCGTTCAGGGTCAATGCCAAGCGGATATCTGTATCTTTGGGAACATTCTCCCAAAACGGCCTTACAGCCGGAGGAAAATCCCCCGCTGTAAGACTCTTGATGATAACAGGCTTCTTAGTCATTGTTTTTGCCTCCATTGATGAAAAGGTTAGTGAGGAAGTTGCCTGCGCGGGTCACATCGGCCATGAGGTGCTTCACGGCTGCCATGATGCCATCCCGCTTGGGGAACATCAGGAGTAAGCGGTAATGCTGCTGTGTCGAGGTGAGGGAACCATACTCCAGATCGAGCATCGGAGTATATCGTGTAGCATCGGTATGAGCGTATGGCTCAACGACAATCTTGCCGTTATCGAAGCGGGTGAGTTTAGCTTTTTCAGTTTTCATAATTCTCTGATTTAGCGTTAATACTATTTTTGTTGTTTTGGTTGACAAGTTCGACAAGGCTCTGAAAGATTACTTTCATGAAGAGACTTTCGAATGGTCGATGAATCTTGAACTTAATCCAAGCGATCAATGCATAGCAGAGATCCTCTTGATCACGTTTCTTGAGACGGCGGAACAAGTCGCGAAAAATCTCGTGCTGAACGTCATCCGTAAGTTCCCAAAGCTGTGCCTGGGGAGTTTTGTACTGAGGCATCGAGCCTCTCTGGATTTGGGTGCCGTCCTGTTTGGTGACCGGGACGGAGTCGGTCTTGGTTATTACTCGATACAGAGTTTTCATACCTTACTTTCTTTTGTTGTTGTCAATATTTCAAAAAACTTGCGCTAAAGGTGGACAAATCGACAATGAAGTCGGGTTGCTTTTTTGTTTAGCTGGCGCAAAGGTAAGGCGAGTTTTCGGGATGAGGAAAGATGTGTATAATACCCCCACCCACTTTATACAATTACTTTTTTTAGGCACCTAAAAACTCCTGTTTCATGACCGAGAACATCACCTTTTTGATTTCGTGGTGGCGATCGGCATCGCGCAGCTTCTGGTATTTGATTCGTAGAGTTTCCAGTTCTCCCAATAGCACTTTGAAATAATGATTGTGTGCCAATGGAAGGTCTCTTCCCTGCTGAATAGTGCGCAGCGACATCCTGCTCAATCCATGTTTGCGATTGAGCTTACTGTGTGTAATGTCATACTTGTCGAGTAGGCGGAGCATTGTGAGTAATGTGCCTACCTGGGTTGTTTTCGTTTCCATTTCGTTGTGTTGGTTCACAGCGGAAACAGAAACATCCGGATGTTATACTCCCATGTCAGCGAAATGCTGCAGCGTGCTGTGCATAAGAGCTTGTTTGCGTTGTTGGTCGTTCCTTAGGCGACCATTAAATTGTTATTTTTTTTGAAGCAAAGATAATGTCCAATTGAGACATTACCCTTTTATTCTTGTTTCTTATGAATAGGTTTCCCTGTTCATTT
Organism: Bacteroidales bacterium; assembly: GCA_045627865.1. Classification (GTDB taxonomy): domain Bacteria; phylum Bacteroidota; class Bacteroidia; order Bacteroidales; family UBA3663; genus Liminaster. The sequence continues at coordinate 76,307 of JAZQOK010000015.1, read as the reverse complement.
TGGTGCGAAGGTACAACCATTTCGTTTCTCCGAATGAATATTTATCGAATTGGCGATTGTCTGTATTTCTTCAGCAAAGGTAGCAACAGATGCTCGTTTTTCAAAAGACAGCATTTGTGTCTTCTTTGCGATGCGAAGATATGCACTTTCGATTAACTGATTTTTTTATCCGTCAATCGTGGTGCAAATTTAAACAACAAAGATGGTATTCCATTTTTATTTATTAAACAAGATTGCACTTATCGTGTAAGTGCAGACAAAGGTGGCAAATCTGAAAAATTATGAAGTGCAACTTTGTTTTGGGTGCAAAATTAAGGAATATAGTTGTCAAAAGTTGTGCGTTTAAATACGATTAAATTAATCAAGAGATTTTCGTAGTGTAGTCACCATAATTTTATTGTATGGACAAAAGAAAAGAGTGGTACTCACGTTGTTTCGTGAATACCACTCTTTTCTTTGGAGGGGTAAGTATTACATCATAGCATATTGAGGAGCTACCTCTTGCAACATTCTATAAATTTGGTCTTCCATTATTTCCCATTTCTTATGTCTGGCTTCCTCTTTGTCTCGAGCAGCATCTTTTAGACTTCGAAACCAGATTTGCTTTTTATCCCGTAGCCATTGGACTCCTTGTTGTAGCTTCCTTATTGAAGGCATCGCAGATTTCGAGATGTACTCTTTGACAATTCGATGGAAATGGGATATATGTCCATCAACCTCATCTGTATCATTTACGCGGAAAAGGCCGCATATGAAACATACAAGATACTGGGTAAGATTGGTTGCTTTCTGGATAGAATAATTATAGATCTTTTGATATATGTTTTTGACCATAGGCCAAATAGATGCATCGCTAAATTTGCTACACAAACGCTTGATGATTGGTCTTCCTTTTTTTCTGGGCGTCTCTTCCTCTTCTGTTGCTAGAATAAGATCAGGTTCTTCTTGATCCTTTTTCCCTAGTATGTGACATAGAGTATTTGCAAGGGAAGTTTTTCCTGTCCTAATTTTGCCGCTAAGACCGCCTACCCCCGAAAATAGATTCGATACATGTAGGTGCTTTTTGCGTTTCGTTGTACTAATCTCTGACTTGTCAAATAAGTTGAGTATGTGACTGTCATTACAGCAATCTTTCATCGCTTGACTGACACAGGAGTCAACGACTTCGCTGACAAGATGATGAAGTCCTTTAATGGAAGTGTCACCAATGAATATAGAGGGTCGTTTTCGGGTGGCTTCTAGACCTTCTATAGATTGTTTTATAATTGTTTCTGACCCAATCATAGAATCTGGACGAGAGTCAACTGCTGGCTCCGTCTGTTGCGATTGTGTAGCTTGTATGTCTGTTTCTTTATGTCTTCGGCTCATATCGTGAGCGTTTTGGAATAAATGTTATTACTTGTGTCCTGCGGATGTTCATGCTGCCCCAAGAGGGAGTATGGCATGTCCTGCTGTTTATGCCACTTGAAGTCCGGGTTCCACTTCTGGACGGTTTGTAAAGTGTTTAGTATGTTTCGATAGGCAAATTGTATTTTGTGGTTTGATGCAAATATATGCAAAAATCATTAAACATCCAAGAATAAATTCAAAATTTAAATAAAATTATTACTAGAGTGGTTCAAAACATAGCCCAAAGTAGCAAAATGAAAAAAGTAAGCGTAACCCGTTACCCGTAACCATGCGAAATCAGATATACATACTTATTGCCTCAAAGAGAAAAGGAGAGGGTGGGGGTATTTCCATCTTCTCTTCTTTTAAATTTATACGCGTAAAATATAGGTATATAGAAGTGGGTACAAATATATGTATATATCTTTATTTGGCAGATAACAGATAACGGGTAACACTTGTGCAAGCCGAGAGCAATGCAAAACTTGTTTGGGTATTGCCGAGGCGCCGCCAAGAGTCACAGTAGGTAACGCTTGTGCAAGCCGAGAGCAATGCAAAGCTTGATTTCACATGCGTCGTGACAACCCGTTGCATGGGTCGTGACATTTGATTTCTCTTTGAGGTAAAATGCGTATCTTTGCACCGTGAAAATGAAAGAGGCTCCTTAAGACCTCATAATAGCTTCATAAGACCCCCCGACCCCCTTTAGGGGGAGGGTTCCCAGCCAGAAGGAAGGGCTCACCCTAAGGGGGGATTAGTATGAAACTGGTGTCGGGGGCTTAAGTTCATCTTCACGCCGTTGTACTCTCCACGGTATATAAAACTCCTCCCCATTAAGGGGGAGGTCGGGAGAGGGTCTTTTTTCCCCGCTATCCTCTCCGCGGTATACAAAACTCCTCCCCATTATGGGGGAGGTTGGGAGAGGGTCTATTATGGCAAAAATCAAACCTATCGAACTCATCGCCAGCATGTCTGGCAAGGTATGCCAGCATGGTGATACCTACTTTGCAACCAACAAGCAGACCGGTCGCGTCTATACCGGCAAGCTCTGCAATCCATCGACCGCCGAACCTACTGCCAAGCAGCTCCAGGTGCGCGAGAACTTCAAGCGTCGTGCCCAGAACACCTCGGCATGGCTGGAGGCCAACAAGCCGAACTCCTCTCGCCCTAAGGGTACTGACCTCTACCAGAAGGCTCTGGCTGCCTACAAGGCACAGCACCAGATCGGAAGCTTCTTCGGCTTCATCGCCTCGATCATCTCGACCGACGGCAAGGTGACTATCGGTGGCAATACCTCGGGTAGCGGTAACTCTTCAGGTGGCGGTTCTTCTACCGGAACTGGCGGCGGCTCTTCGAGCGGTAGCGGCACTACCCCAGGTGGCGGTACTTCAGGCGGAGGTGAGAGCGACGATTCCGGAGACATCAGTTAATGGCCCAACCCTTAGCCCTCAATTAGAGGGCTGAGGCCCCTTTAATCTTTATCCTTTTTCCTTTAACCCTATCCCCCCTTCATTATGAATAATCGCAAAGACTTCTGGAAGTGGCTGATTAATCTGCTCATCTCCATACTTACGGCTCTGGCCGCTGCTCTCGGCACCGCATCGTGCGTCCGTGCCATGTGATCGCTCGCAACAGCGTACCTGCTTAAATCCCACAATCTCGTCCCAACTGTCCCTCACCGGATGGTTGGGATTTTTGTTGTCTTTACTATTTGCCATATATACATATAATGAACCTTAAACCTAATGACAGGCATTGGTTTAGGTTTACAGATACATGTATCAATACATGGTTAACCTTAAACCTGATACGAACTGGTGCGACCTTATTTTTTTCTTGACTGAATCCTTTAGCTTTTTTGCGTGCTGTATCGCCTGCTTTTGAGTATGTAACCACGGGTCATTTCGTGTGCTCTGTTGTCTGCAAGGCTAAGTGGATGGAACATGATCTCAGTGCAGCGTTGTTGGCTCCATGATGTCGAGCATCTTGAACAATACACCATCGATGTCCGAGTGCCAGCTTTGGTGAAAGTGGCCATAATACCAATGGGAGAGGGGTGCATGTAAATCTGTGAGACGCTGGAAGATGTTGTCCATCACTTGACGCTCATTTGCCACATCGGTTAGGAGCAGATCATCGTACATGGCCCAATCCGCAAGTTTGTTCTTCGTCTGGAGTTTGCAAAAGGAGGGTGCCGTATGGGTGATAACCGTATCGATGGCAAAGCATTGGGCGATTTGGTTCAATCGCTCTCCATCGAATGTCGGGGCCTCATTTGGCCAATAATAGTTGGTGGCCAATGGATCTTGATCATTAGTAATAGAACCGAACCTGCGGAGTTTCTTCTGGTTGGCATCCCAGGCATCCTTGCGATATTGGCGGTCGATGGATATGGCTCCTCCGACGCATAATAGGGTATGGCCGCATGCCTGAACAATTGAGTAGTCGGGGATGGCCATGAAGCGTTTATGGTGGAATGTTTTGCCATCGAAATAAGCAGGATTGTCATGGTTGCCACGCACGAAAAGGATCCAGCAGTTCGCATCGCTCATGCGTTTAGCATTTCTGCGTACGATGTTCTCGTAATAACCTTTTCGCTCGAAGCCGAAGCCACAGTCACCCGCCACGATGACCAAAGTGTCCCGTAACTGGCATTGTACACAGATCTTGTTCACGAGGAGGTTGAAGTCCCCATGAATGTCTCCCGAGATGACGATGCTCTTGGCTTCGGGAAAGGTGTATGCTAATGGTTCCATTTTACTTTTTTTTTTTTGATGTTAATACTCGCCGCCTTTGTGCTTCTCCTTTCGGGTATAGGTCTTCTTTGACCGATGCACGCGGTGGAGGCTATGGAAGCCGGGGCCAAGCATTTCCTGCTCAGCTTCCCGCTTCCCGCGTTTACTGGCCTTGATGAGGTCTTCTAGGCCAATGTGTGTCTTAGTACGTTTGATGCGTTTCATTTTACTTTCAAATTTCAATATGTTTGCCGTCATCGAAGTGTTCGTTTTCGCCATATGCAACGTATCCTAATTGGTTGCATACAATACGAGTTTTTCCGATTTGGGCCTCAATGTTAGTGTGTGAATGCCCGTATATCCAGGCATCTATGTTGCTGTCAGCAATCCAATCCCCATATTCGGTAGCAAAGGCCGAATTGAGCGGAGATCCTTTGTGATGTGGAGCAACAACGAGAGTTGTTGGCAGATGATGGGTAACGACTACAATATGTTTCGCGTTGCTTTTTGAGACACTTCCCTTGACAAAGTCGAGGCAATATTGGTGCATCTGATTATAATCGTCGGTGGTAAGTTGATGACCATTGTACTCCGTTTGACGAAAGTCGTTGAGACCTCGTGCTACATAATATTCGTCCAGTGGAGTGATGTGTGACCAAAAGGTACTGAGAATAAAGTCCGTATCTTCGATTCGAACCACCTGATTCTGATAGTAACCAACGTTCTCACGTATCATCCATTGCCAACTCATACCTCGTTCCATCACATCGTAATGACCATAGTAATCGTGATTGCCTGGTACAATCAACACCTGCTTGAATGCTTTTGATGCCCAATCCCAGAAGTCGGATAGAGGAGGAAATTCGTTGCGTAAGTAGAAGATATCTCCGGCAAGAACCAGCACGTTGCCCATCACGGGAAAATCTTTATGTTTTACAAACCTGCTGTTGTCACTTAACTCCAGATGCAGGTCACTCATGTATTGTATTTTCATATTTTCTTTATTTCATTATTTTACATCTGATTTGTAGTTTTGAGTGGCGTAACTCTTGAAATCAATGCCTCCTACCTTAGCGATGGCTGCTTCGTAGATCACCTCCAATGGGATGACCCCCAACTGTGTACCATTGGTTGCACCTACTTGCTGCGACAGTTGCCCATCGATTCCAACATCAAAGCGAAGATCTGGAGATTGGCCATTGTATTATCTCTGCCACGACCTTTTCCATGAACTCCCGGTTGAAGGAATTTTCAATGGAACTGTACTTCTTGAAATTGATCATAATTGTGATAGATTTGTTTTGTGCATCTCACGATGCGATTAATGTTATTGTGGACAACCTCCGTGGTGGTGGAGAAGGTGCGTAACGGAAGGGGTGGAGGGATGTCCGGATTAGTGGTAACAAAAAAAGGTTGGAAAATCTCATTCGACTTTCCAACCCTGTGTGATATCGTTGCACTACCATCGGCCTATATCTGCGTGTATAGCCCAATAGGATGTGTGGAATGCGGTTGGAAAAGTCCTGCCGAAGGTGTAGCTGTACCAATGCCAGAGGTATGCTCCACGGTCGCGGCTTCATAGCGTTTGCTGCTACGAAGGAATGTTGCGATCTGGATGAATAATGTACTTCTTTGCATTGTTACTTTTATTGGTTATGGCCTCTTCCGATAGTCGGTTTTTGGCCGGAAATTATTGAAATCGGCTGCAAAGTTATGCATTTTATCCGATTCTGCCAAATTTTTCTTCAACTATTTTTATGTCCGAAATCACTACATTATCTATAATGTACTTTTTTTTGCTCGAATAGTCCTTCTTGATAATTTGGATATTATTTGATAATTAGCAAGTTGAATAGTTTATTTTCCGATGCAGAAATGCGAGAAGATATTGTTGAGAGTGTCCTGTGAGGTGATGCTGTGGCCGAGGATGGAGTTGAGGGATGTGATGACGGCACGGAGATCTTCAGCAACAAGGTCGCCGGGGAGCTGGGATTCGAAGCCACGGATCACGAGACGGATGTCCTGTAGGGCTTGATCGAGGAGCTGCTTGTGGCGGATATTGGTAATGAGTACTCCGTCGGTGCCTCCAGTTGCGGCTTGGGCAATGGAGACGAGTTGCTGCTCAAGATGATCAAGACCTTGATTGAACTTGGCAGAGATCTGAATTGTGTTTTTCTTATCAAGAATTTGAGAATTAGAGAATTCCTGTTCTTGTGTGTTGCCTCCTTGTACGTCGGCTTTATTGAGGACATAGACAACTGTCTGTCCGTCACGAGGCTGGATGTCAGGATAAGGTACTCCCGGCTCGGTGAGTAGGATGATGATTTGTGCCTTTTCGGCCGCACGGAGGGAGCGCTCGATACCGAGCTGCTCGATGGTGTCGTCGGTATGACGGATACCGGCGGTATCGATGAAGCGGAAAAGATAGCCCCCTAGGGTGATGGTATCTTCGATGAGATCGCGGGTGGTGCCTTGGATGTCGGAGACGATGGCGCGATCGTCCTTCAGTAGGGCGTTGAGCAGGGTGCTCTTGCCTACGTTAGGGGCGCCGATGATGGCTACGGGGATGCCGTTCTTGACGGCGTTGCCTGCTGCAAACGATGAGGAGAGGCGGGAGACTTCGGCTTCGATGGAACGTGCAAGGGCGATGAACTGGGTACGGTCGGCAAATTCGACCTCCTCTTCGGAGAAATCCAGTTCGAGTTCGAGGAGAGAAGTGAGTTTGAGCAACTGGTCGTGGAGCGAATCGAGCTGACGAGAGATGCTACCCTTCATCTGATTCATGGCTACGCGATGCTGTGCGGCTGTCTGCGACGCGATGAGGTCGGCTACGGCTTCGGCTTGCGAGAGATCCATGCGGCCATTGGCAAAAGCTCGACGGGTGAATTCGCCTGGTTCGGCAAGGCGGCAGAGGGCCCCACCCCGGCCCTCCCGAGGGAGGGAGTGTGTTAAGACAGAATCCGTGGGACAAGAACAAAGTGCCTCGAGAATCTGTTGCTGGATGTAGAGGGAGCCGTGGCAGGAAATCTCGACTACATCTTCGCCCGTGAAGCTATGTGGGGCGCGATAGAGGGAGCAAACTACTTCATCGAGGGAGACCCCCCAACCCCCTTTAGGGGGAGTATTTTCCCCTACTGGTTCGAGTTGTGTATAGAACTGGCCGAAGGTAAGGGTGTGCGTCTTGCGTCCCGAGAGCTTGTGTTCGGGATTGAATGGACGGAAATGTGCATCGACGATGGCAACGGCATCTGGGCCGCTGACGCGAATGACGGCGATGCCGCCGAGACCGTGTGGGGTTGAGATGGCGCAGATGTTCATCGGACGAGTTGTGGCGGTTAAAGGGTTGGAGATTGGAGCTGAGAGCTTAGGAATTAAAGCTTAGAGCTGAGAGATTGGAGTTTAACGCTTGATGCTCTTGTAGCTGACGTACTCGCCATCGTCGGGGGCGTAGAGTTTGGGACGCTCTTCGGTGGGATGGTAGTAGTTCATATCTTCGATGTAGGATTCGGTCGGGGTGGGACGGAACAGTCCATAGAACCACTCCTCGAGGGTGAGCCATAGGCCATAGAGCACGTCGACCGTAGTTTTGAGCAAACCACGGACGAGCGAGATGACCACCAATAGGAGTATGATGGCTATAAACGGTAAACACCCAAACAGGTACATTCAGAGATTATTTCTTCGTGAAAAGGTCGATTGCACTAAATATTATATATAATAATATAATAGGAGCAAAGCAGGCAAGGAAGTATCCGTTGAAAGCAGCGAAGACGATGATGATGACGCAGAGCGCAAGGAAGGTGTAGCGTGTGACGTTCTCCTTGAAGCTCATGTGCCCGGGCTTGATCTTGAGCGAGAACATCGGGAGCTCGCAGATGAGCAGGATACTCATGATGATGATCTGAATCGCCCAGCAGAAACCAGAAGCCTCGAGATGCGGAACAAAGGCGTTGTGGATGGCTTCGACCTGATTGAGGTTGGCAAGACCGATCCAGAAGAGGGCATTGGCTGGGGTTGGAAGTCCGATGAAGGAGAGCGACTGACGTTCGTCGCAATTGAACTTGGCCAGACGGAGTGCCGAGAAAGCGGTCATGATCATGGCCATCAGGAAGAGTGCCCAATGCAGACCATTCTCGAAGGTGACGGCAATCTGATAAGCCAATACCGAAGGTGCCAAGCCGAAGCTGACTATGTCGGCGAGGGAGTCAAGCTCTTTGCCGATAGGACCGCTGATGTGGAGGGCACGGGCAGTCATGCCGTCGAAAAAATCGAATACAGCACCACCGATGATACACAGGGATGCTGTAGTGAGTTCACCCTGAAGGCCGAAGAAGATGGCCATGCAACCGCAGATGACGTTGCAGCAGGTGATTATGTTGGGAATATTTATAAGCTTCATATCATTAAATCTTGGCCAAGGTGGTGGTGTTGCCACGCACTTTGTCGCCCATCTTGACAAGAACCTGAGCTTCGAGAGGGAGGAAAAGGTCGATGCGTGAACCGAACTTGATGAAGCCCAATTCACCGTCGATCTCGCTGCGGTCGCCCGGTTCGAGGTAGGTCACGATACGGCGTGCTACGGCACCTGCCACCTGACGCATCAGGATCACTGGTCCGGCATCGCTCTTGATAACGATGGTCGAGCGTTCGTTCTCGTTGCTGGCCTTTGGCAACCAAGCCTTCTTGAATCGGCCATCCTCGTGGAATGCCTTGAGCACATCGCCATTGAGAGGACACCACTGTGCATGAACGTTGGTAACGCTCATGAAGATGCTGACCTGAATGCGACGGTCTTTGAAATAGTCGGGTTCATATACCTCCTCGATAGTCACAATGGTGCCATCGCTTGGGGCAATGACATCATGCAGCGGATCTCCACGGAAAGAACGCTCTGGATATCGGAAGAAATTGATGGTTATTGCGTATATAATAAGCAATGGAATCATTACAGCCATCGACACATACGGATTGACATGTGCGATGAGAAGTATAAGGATGGTAATGATAACGACTGCTCCGTAGATGAGCAGGGTTGCAGTACCTTCTTTATGCATTTTTTTGGCCTTCATGCTTCTTTTTTCGATTAAATTAGTGCGCAAATATAAAAAAAATAATTCGATTGACCAAATTATTTCAAAAAAATATGTATCTTTGCACCGCAAAAGGGCGATATTGCCCATTAAAAGTATTATTTTGATTATATGAAAACGGGAAATAGACGACGTCCAGTGGACCGTCCTGATCATATCGAAGTTTATTCTCCAACCGAGGAAACTACTCTGCTTCCTTTCCTGCTCCAGGTGCTGGCACCACGTTCGCGTACCGATATCAAATCGGTACTCGCTCACAGTCATGTGCGTGTGAATGGAACCCCAACTACCCAGTTCGACCAGCCTCTGCTGCCGGGCGATGAGGTGTTCATCAACTTCACACATCCGTTTGTGGCTCTGAACAGCCGTATGGTGCGCCTGATGTACGAAGACCAGGATCTGGTCGTGATCGAGAAGCAGTCGGGCTTGTTGACCGTACCTGCCGGCAATAAGCGCGAGAAGACTGCCCAGAAGATCGTCGATGAATATGTGTATGCCAGCGACGGACGCAGCCATGCCTTCGTCTGCCACCGTCTGGATCAGTACACTTCGGGCATTCTGATCTTTGCCAAGAACAGCCACGTACAGGAGCTGTTCCGTAACTCATGGACATCGTATGTCGTCGAGCGTAAGTATCTGGCTATCTGCGAGGGAACTCCGGAACAGGAGGTGGGCGAGGTGCGTAGCTATCTAGCCGAAAACAGTGCGATGAAGGTCTATTCGACCAACGATCCGGAGAAGGGTAAACTGTCGGTTACAAGATATAAGGTATTGAAGTCAAATGGTGCCTACAGCGAGGTCGATATCCAGCTGCTGACCGGTCGTAAGAATCAGATCCGTGTGCACATGAGTGACCTGGGTTGCCCGATTGCAGGCGATAAAAAATATGGAGCCAAGACCAATCCTTGCGGACGCCTTATGCTCCATAATTATGTGTTGCAGTTCTTCCACCCGATTACGAGAGAGAACCTGCGATTTGAATTGCCAATTCCGAAGAATTTTAATGTCTAAATAGTCGGAAATCAGAATGGTGCGGCCATGCCTTCGTGTGCGTTGCCTGAGAAGTCACCACGATTGAACTCCCCCTGGTGCTGACCTACGCGAGGACCCTGTCCAGGACGCATACCGCCACCCATACGCATGTTCTGGCGATCAAGCATCTTTTCGAGATAGGTAATGTAAGCCTCGTCGCCCAGGATGGTGCGAAGTTCCTTGCGATACTGAGCGGTGAAAGCCTGCATCTTTTCGCGCATGGCCTTGCGCTCCTCTTCACCCATCTGCTGACCACGGGTTGCACGCATCTCCTTCATGGCTTCGCGCTGCTCAACCTGCTTGGCCTCCTTGAGGGCGGTTACTTTCTCCATGACCTCAGCCTCGAGGTTCAGGCTGTTGATGACTGCAGTATCGATGACAACATCCATTGAGCGGCGCTGACGCTGTTGCATCTGCTCCTGCTGTGGACGCTGGCGTGGAGCCATTTCACGCTTGGCAGGTTTGTCTTGTGCGATTGCGCTTACACTCATGACCAGACACATGCTGGCAAGGATCAAAAACTTCTTCATAGCAAATTTATTTTTTAAAGTTAATATGTAATGAGAATCTGTTGATTTTGCCATTATGACGTGACATTTGCGAAAAGGTTTAAGGAAAAATCAAGAAAAGTTTGAAAAAATATCATCTTTTTCTAAATGTCATTTGTCGGTTTCGTAGAAAATCATTATCTTTGCACCCGCTAAATGAAGATTAGCGATAATCGTTTAGAGGAGAATAAACATTTTTCCCTTATCCATTATCCTTTTCCCTTCTATTAGCTCCTGCTTGGATTAAGCAAGTATTAACAATTAAAATCAATTTGCGAAATGGCTACAAAGATCCGTCTTTCACGACATGGTCACAAGGACTACGCATTCTATGCAATCGTAGTTGCAGATAGCAGAGCGCCACGTGATGGTAAGTATATTGAGAAGATCGGTACTTACAATCCAAACACAAATCCTGCTACTATCGACATTAACTTCGAGCGTGCTCTCTACTGGGTAGAGACTGGTGCTCAGCCAACCCTCACCGCTAAGAACATCCTTTCTTACGAGGGCGTTCTCTTGATGAAGCACCTCCGTGGTGGTATCAAGAAGGGTGCTTTGACTGAGGAGCAGGCACAGGCTAAGTTCGATGCTTGGAAGGCTGCACAGGCTGCTAAGATCGCCAAGAAGGTATCTGGTCTTGCTGATGCTGCTAAGAAGGCTGCTGTTGCTGCTGCTGAGGCAGAGGTTGCAGTTAAGAACGCTAAGGCTGAGGCTGTTGCTGCTAAGAAGGCAGAGCTCGCTGCTAAGGCTGCTGAAGAGGCTGCTGCTAAGGCTGCAGAGGAGGCTACCGCAGAGGCTCCTGCAGAGGAGGCTGCTGAGGCTCCAGCTGAGGCATAAGTTTATGCTTGAAGCAAAAACAATAAGGAGGTGTGCAAGTTTTGCATACCTCTTTTTTTGTTGCTGCATGTCGGTGTGCGCTCAATCCTCGACGCAGGTGCAGCGCGTGCTCTTCTATAATTGCGAGAATCTGTTCGACCCGTCGGACGATCCGCTGAAGAACGATGACGAATACACCCCCGAGGGAGCTCGCCATTGGACGGGATTCCGCCAATACCAGAAGATGCTGAACATCGCCAACGTGATTGTTGCTGCGGGCGAGGGCAAGGCTCCGTCGCTGATCGGATTGGCCGAGGTGGAGAACGATAGCGTGATGGTGCGCCTGACGCGTGGCACCTCGCTTCGTGTGTGGGATTACAACTATCTGATTACCGAAAGCCAGGATCAGCGAGGCATCAATGTTGCGTTGATGTACCAACCGACCGATTTCCATCTGATCGGGTGGCGCGGGGTACGGATTCCTTTGCCCGAAGGATCGCGTCCGACCCGTGATCTGCTGCATGCCTGGGGTAGGGTAGTGGGCGGCGATACACTGGATGTGATTGTCTGTCATTTGCCAAGTCGTCTGGGCGGCGCCAGGCAGAGTGCCCCGAACCGACATGCCGCTCATCTTGCTATCCGCGCCCTGTGCGATAGCCTCGAAATGACCCGTCAGCGTCCGCATGTGCTGGTGATGGGCGATATGAACGATACGCCCGATACGAAGCTGCTGCGTCGCGATATGCAGTTTGGAAAGGGGCTGCATAATCTGATGTTGCCTATGCAGAAGGAACTGAAACGTGGCGTACGCGAGCTGGGTTCGCACAAGTATCAGGGAGAATGGGCTTTCCTGGACCAGTTCTGGTTTAACTCGCTGCGCGAGTACGATAACGATAACGAAAACCCAAACGAAAACCCAAACACTTCGGGACGAAATATCTGGGTGGAGAATGTGGAGGTTGTCCACTTTCCTTTTATGCTGACGGAGGATGAAACCCACATGGGACACCGTCCGCTGCGATCATTTTATGGTTACAGATACGAGGCCGGCTACAGTGATCACTTACCGATTCGCCTCGACCTTCATATCCAATACTGATTATTTGTACTTCTGGTTGAATACTTCGCTGCAGGCACTGAAATTAAAGTAGATGCCTGGGACGCTGTCGTTGTTGTTCTTGATGCGGATGAAGTCGGTCTGTTTGTTGACTACTTCCACCTGATCCAACTCAAAGCCCAAACGGTTCAGGATCTCGTATTCATGTTCGATGTTGATGACGTGGTAGGCACTCTCAGGTGTCTCTCCATCGCCCGATGATCCGATTGCATCCAGGATGCCATGCAACTTCTGGTTCCACAGAAGGTAGTTGGTCGTATCGCCCATCTGATAGTAGCAGATAGGGACAACCGACAGGGCTGGCAGGTCAAAAGGATTATCGAGCAGGGCCTCTTGTGCCTTGGTCAGAGCTGCAGGGCAATCATCGGCGGCTGCGCGGCTTTGGGCCAGTTGTGCGCGTGCCTCGAGTGCCGATGGATTCTCCTTCTGGTAGGGGATGAAATCCTCCTGCAGGACGAACCCAAAGTAGAGGTTGCGATAATCTTCGAGTGTCAGCGTCGTATCACACTGCTGGAAACGCTCCAGAAGTCTTGGATAGAAACTTGTACTGCGACTGCTGCTTGTCTGCTGACGGATCTGCTGGTAATCGGGCGCTTCGGCCATCGAACATTCGGTCGAGTCGGCCTCCTGCTGTGCAAAGAGACTACCGAATGAGCATCCCATCAACAGGGCAAGAACGGCTAATTTATGCATTGAAAATGGTATATTGTTCGATTAGAATGGAACGGAGTTGTCTTGCGAGAGGAATGGATCGGCCGATGGAGCCTGGAATCCTCCTGCATTCTCGTTCATGCGTGAACTCAAAGTGGTTGATCCTCCACCATGGTTGTAGGAGGTCAGGGTGGAAGTGATGCTGCTGTCCTCGTCGAGGTTCTGGAAACGTACGAACTCGCCACGGAAACGCAGTCGGACGTCGCCTACCGAACCGGCACGGTGCTTGGCAATGATGATCTCGGCCAAACCACGCAGGTCGTTGCCCTTTTCGTCCTCGTAGATCTTGTAATATTCCGGACGGTGGATGAAGCATACCATATCTGCATCCTGCTCGATCGCACCCGATTCGCGGAGGTCGGAGAGCTGTGGTCGCTGTGCGCCACCCTGACGGTTCTCGACACCACGGTTCAACTGCGAAAGGGCAATGATCGGGATGTTCAACTCCTTGGCCAATCCCTTGAGCGATCGAGAGATGTTCGAGACCTCCTGCTCACGGCTACCGAACTGCATGCCCGAGGCATTCATCAGCTGGAGGTAGTCGATCATGAGGATTTGTACGCCATGCTCCTTGACCAGACGGCGGGCTTTGGTTCGCAACTCAAAGACCGAGAGGGATGGGGTATCGTCGACATAGATCGGTGCGCCCTGCAGGTCCTTGATTCGGGTGGTGAGCTGCTGCCATTCTTCGGGTTCGAGTCGTCCGCTCTTGACCTTGTTACCTGAAATCTCGCACACGTTCTGTAACAGACGGTTAACGAGCTGCAGGTTACTCATCTCAAGGCTGAACATACCGACGTGGATGCCGTAGTTGACCGCCATGTTCTTGACCATTGAGAGGGCAAATGCGGTCTTACCCATCGCCGGACGTGCGGCAATGATGATCAGGTCGGTATTTTGCCAGCCAGAGGTCATGGCGTCGAGTTCGTGGTAGCCCGATGGGAGTCCGGAGATACCCTCTGCACGGTTCGAAGCCTCTTCGATTTTCTTGATGGCCTCGGTGATGATTGGGTCAATCTGCTGGGTGTCCTTCTTGATGTTGTGCTGTGAGAGCTGGAAAAGGTTGCCCTCGGCACGTTGCATCAATGCCTCGATGTCAGTAGTTTCGTCGAATGCTTCCGATTCGATTTCGCCTGCATACGAGATGAGGTCACGAGCCAATGCCTTGTGGGCAATGATCTTGGCGTGATACTCGATGTGGGCGGCCGAACTGGTGTTCTGGGTGAGCTGTGCGATGTAAGGCATGCCACCGATCTGTTCCAGGGTTCCGTTCTTCTGCAACTGGTTGGTTACAGTCAGCATATCGATCGGATTCTGGTCCAACGCCAATTGTACAATGGCGCTGTAGATCAGCTGGTGCTTCTTCTCGTAGAATGTCTCAGGCTTGAGAATTTCGCTGACCAGTGAGTAAGCGTCCTTCTCAAGCATGAGTGCGCCAAGCACAACTTGCTCCAAAGGAATATCCTGTGGCTGTAGCTTCCCAGGCATGGCTTGGGAAGTTACATTCTGTGCGTTGGGACGACGGTTGTATTGTGCTGGCATAGTTGTTTATTATACAGTAGCAAGGATACCCTTGCGACGACGACGCATCTCATTCTCGTTAGCCAACTCCTCGTCGATGAGGATACGGCCACAGTACTCACATACGATGATGTGCTTGCGCATCTTGACGTCAATCTGGCGCTGTGGGGTGATCTTGTTGCAGCAACCGCCACAAGACTCGCGCTCGATAGGAACGATAGCAAGACCATTGTGAGCCTTCTTGTGGATACGCTTGAAGGTGCTGAGGAGCTTTGGCTCGATGGTGTTCTCGATCTTCTTGGCCTTGTCGCGGAGGGTCTCCTCCTCGCTACGGGTCTCAGCGATGATCTCGTCCAACTCACCACGCTTTACGTCGAGGTCTGCCTGACGCTCAGCGATCTCTGCACGGGTGTTAGCGATACGGCCCTTCTGGTCCTCGATAGCCTCGATGCTCTCGCGGATACGTTTGTTGCAGAGCTCGATCTCCAACTCCTGGTACTCGATCTCTTTGCAGAGGAACTCGTACTGCTTGTTGTTCTGGATGTCGTTCTGCTGTGCGGTGTACTGATCGATCAGGGCCTCAGCCTCTGCGATCTTGCCCTGCATGAGGTTGATCTTAGCCTCAGCATCCTTCATGTTCTTGTTGTAGTTCTCGATCTTGGCGTTCAAGTTCTCGATGGCCTTCTCCATGTCAGCCACCTCCTCTGGCAACTCACCACGAAGGTTCTTGATACGATCGATCTCAGATACGAGTACCTGAAGTTTGTAGAGGTTAGCCAACTTCTCGGCTACGGTCAACTCTTTTTCTGTCTTTGGCATAATAAAAAATATTTAGATTATTAATTATTTATTCTTCTTTTCTCTGTAACTCTCTTTCCTCCACTTGGGGATCAAAAGGGGGTACATTCCCCTTTAAACACAATAATAGTTATATATCATCAGGGCAAGATGGGATAAAGAGGATATAATCTTCCTTCTGTTGAACCCATCTATGCAACAGCCACCGAGTATATCAAGCAGGCTGCGCCGATGTTATATAACTAATATATGCTTAAAAAGCGTTGCAAAGATAGTCGTTTTCTACGAAAACTCCAACTTTTTCTTCCTTAAAGTTTCAAAAATGGGTCATCTTCACTCTCTGCCTCCTCCATATTTACAAGTCCGGCTGGCAAATTCATTTTGATAACCTTGTTGTCGTCGTCGATCTCCTCAATCAGATCTTCGGCAGCAGGAATCATCAGTTCCTCGCCTTCGTGATCAACGATGAAGAGGACATTGGCGGTCATATCGTTGATGTCGGTGATTTCGCCTAGGTCTCCCAGAGTGACGTCCTCGATCCGGTAACCGATCAGACCCTTATCCTCTTCGACCTGTGCATCGTAGGCTTTCGCCTCCTTGGCACTGAAGCATCGGCGGTCAAAGTAGAGGGTGAGTCCACAGAATTCGCCTGCCTTCTCGAGTGTGTCAACATCCTCGAACTTCAGGAGCATGGTTGTGCTTCCTTTCCATCGGTAGCTCTCGATGAAGAAGGGAACATAGATGCCATCCAGTTGGCATACCAGGTAGGGGCATTTCTTTACTTCGTCGAACACCGCATCGCGGACCGAGACATTCATCTCGCCCTTCAAACCATGCAGTTTCAGAATGGTTCCGATCTCTATGAGCAGTTCTTCTTTAATCATTGATTCGGGTGATCTTGGCGCCCAGTGCATTCAGGCGTCCGTCAATATCTTCATAACCACGGTCAATCTGACCGATGTTGTCGATGGTGCTGGTTCCGTCGGCGCTCATGGCAGCAATCACCATGGCGATACCGGCACGGATATCAGGCGAGGTGAGTCGGGCATGCTTGAGCTTCATGCTGTTGTCGAGGCCAATCACCGTGGCACGGTGTGGGTCACAAAGGATGATCTGTGCGCCCATGTTGATCAGTTTGTCGACGAAGAAGAGTCGGCTTTCGAACATCTTTTGATGAATCAGTACAGCACCCTTGGCCTGAGTTGCAGTGACGAGCAGTACGCTCAAAAGGTCAGGAGTCAATCCTGGCCATGGGGCATCTGCCAGATTCATGATCGAGCCATCGATGAATGATTCGACGGTGTAGTGTTCCTGTGCTGGAATATGCAAATCGTCTCCCTCTTGGATAATCTTGATTCCCAAACGGCGGAAGGCATCAGGAATCATGCCCAGATTAGGCACCGAAACATCCTTGATTGTAATGTCGCTGCCAGTCATGGCTGCCATGCCGATGAAGCTGCCTACTTCGATCATATCTGGCAGAAGTCGATGTTCCGTGCCATGCAGCTCCTTGACACCATGGATGTGGAGCAGGTTCGAACCGATGCCATCAATCTGCGCACCCATCTTGACTAGCATGCGGCAAAGCTGCTGCACGTAAGGTTCGCAGGCTGCATTGTAGATGGTGGTCGTGCCATTGGCCAAGACAGCCGCCATGACCAGATTGGCTGTGCCCGTCACCGAAGCTTCGTCCAGAAGCATATAGCAGCCTTGCAGACCTTCGGATGGCGCTTCTGCCTGATAGATGTGTCGGTCACCGTCGTAGGTGAACGATGCACTCAGCATCTGCAGTCCGATGAAGTGGGTGTCCAGACGGCGACGTCCAATCTTGTCGCCTCCAGGTTGAGGAAGCTGGGCGTGTCCGAAGCGGGTGATGAGTGGGCCGAGCATCATGACCGAACCTCGCAGTGCGGCCGATTGCTTCTGGTACTCCTCGCTCAGCATATATTCCTCGTCAAGTTTCTCTGCGCAGAAGGTGAAAGTACCCTTCTCCGGATGTCCGATCTTCACGCCCATACAACGCATGAGGTCGATCAGGTTCATGACGTCCAGAATCTCCGGCACGTTGCTGATGGTGACGGTTCCTGTGGTGAGCAAAGTGGCACAGATCACCTCGAGGGCCTCGTTCTTCGCGCCCTGTGGGATGATCTCTCCTTTTAACTTATGTCCTCCTTCGATGATGAAACTTGGCATGATTACTCTTCCTTGGTCAAATCTAACTTGAAGTCATCGCGACCCTTCGGATTCCACTGTCTCTCAAGCGGATTGCGGGTGGCACGATGGTAGGCTTCGCGATTGCGGTGGATGTCAATCGCTTCATAGATGGCATTCCGCAGTGGAGCTTCGTCGTTGGTCCCCTTGCCTGCCTGGTTGTAGCAGACACCGGTCAGGGAGTAGGCAAGCACGATTGGCAGGCCTGATACATAGCCGAAGATCTCGTTCTGTCCGAAGCTGGCAATCATCTTGTGGCGAGCCTCCTCTTCTTCGAGGAAGAGAATAGCGTCGTAATGATTGAACTTGGCTGTTTCTATGAAGTCCTGTGCCTCGAATGGACCAAAGACGACAATGCCCTTCTCCTGCAACTCCTTGATGTCGTTGCCCAGCTTCTGGTTGGCTGAAACCACTGCAATGCGTGGCTTGAGCATGCATGAGTCCTCGCGTAACTGCTCGTTGATGGCTGTGAGGTCGTTCATGAATGCCTCCATGGCCAAACCTTCGCCCAATTCGGTCGAGAACTCCAGTGGATGCAGTTTCAGGGTTCTGTTCTTGCCGCACATGACCCAGTCAAACTCTTTGGTATCGGCACCCGATGCCTGCTTGATGAAGTCGCTCAGAGAGTGGCTGTCCAGGTCATTGTCCAGACGTCCAGGTGCACAGATCAGGATGTCAATCATGCCAGCCTTGTAGGCTTCGATGGCTGCATTGAGGGAATCGGCTTCAGCCTTGAGCGCCGTTTCTGTCTGCTGACCCCATTCTATCTGTGGCTTCCCGTTGCACACATTGACCAGGTTGACGCGACCATCCAGCACGTTCTTGGCCGACTGGATGACCTCCAGCGGAACCGGTTGCTCCATCTCTGCCAGCTTGGCTGTCTGATAGAAGCACTGGTCGTCGCTGAACACAACAGGTGTGCAGATTTCGAGCATTTCGGGTGTTCCTAATGCCTTAGCGATCAACTCGAGGCTGATGCCATTTATGTCTCCGTGGGTAATACCCACTCGTAGTAATTTCATTGAATAACGGTTAGGGGTTAGGGGTAACGGATGGGTTAATCCAGCGTGATTTCAATCTCGCTCATCATATTGTCCGAAGGAAGCTTGAGTGTATAGACCGAAGCTTCGAGGTTGCGGATCAGACGACGTTTGCCGTCGTTAGGAGCATAGACAAAGCCCTCGGCAAATACAACTCGTTTGTTTAGTTCGTCGAGACGCATGTGACAGATGAATGGACCTGCCATGAGGCCATTCTCCATGCGCCACATACCACGCAGTTCGCCTACATACTTGCCGCCCACATTCAGAGCTTTGTATTCAGGAAGGACAATCTTCTTGTTTGTCGTCATGTACGAACCTTCGCCACCGCCTTCAATGTTGGCTTTCAGTACAGAATCGCGTACGGCAACGGCTCCTTCGAGGGTGAAGATATTCGCGTCGGTATAAGGTACGCTATAAACGATGATGTGGCTTTGTCGATCCATATAGTCGTCGGTTACCCAGAAGAAAGTTGAGTCCGAAGCTCCGATTCCACCCTTCTTGATGGCAAAAGGAATGTTCATCGAAACATTCTGGAGCTTCATCAGACGATCCTCCTGAAGAAGGGCATGATCCTTCTCTAACTTTGCCATGGCGCGGTTGATTTCGGCCTTGACAAAGACGTTGCGGAGGCCCTCCTGCAACTTCATGATATAATCCGCCAACGACTGCTGGTCGCGTGCATACATCTTCACGATTACCTGTCCGCGGGCATATTTGTCCTTCTCCATCTTGATGACTGGTTCTGTCGCATTCTCTGGATCCAGATTCAGCAGTACTACATTGCCCAGGCTACGGATGTTGCGGACGAAGTGCTCCGGCAGAATATGGCTTACATAGAAGTATTCGTCACCATTAGGAGTGCCCTCCATCGGGTATTCAAATACCGCATGCAGAGAGTCGTAGAGTGGCGTCTGGTTTACCTGATGCTTGTTGCCAAGTGCATCGTCGGCATAGACAGGCTTTAACTCTTCGGGGATGACGATATAGAGATCGTAAGGAGCACCGGTTGCTTCTGGCATTAGAGCCTCGCCAGCCTCCTTGCTGCAACTGACGCAAAGAGCCAGGGTTGCAACGACAGATAAAATCAGTTTTTTCATTTCAGGTGTAAGTTTTTGTCTGTATAATATAATTAGTGTACGCGCGAGAAGAAAGAGAAGTGTACCGCACCATAAGTGCGCATCTCCTTGAATCCCTCGACCTCTGCAAAATTCTGGTCCTTTCCATGCTCAAGGATGAAGATTCCCTCGGGACGAAGTAGGTTGTTGTCCAATACCAATCCCGGTAGGGTATTGAGCTCTGGCAGGGCATAGGGAGGATCTGCAAAAATCAGGTCAAAGAGACCCTCTTCACGGGTCAATGCAATCTGGGATTTCAGGTATTTGAAGACATCGCCACGCACAAGGTTGAATTCGTGTCCGATCTTGAGCTCGTCGGCCACTTTGCGGATGAATTGCTGCTGGACGCGTCCCATTTCGACACAGGTAACCTGTGCTGCCCCACGGCTCAGAAGTTCGAAACTGATAGAACCGGTTCCGCCAAACAGGTCCAGAGCCTTGATTCCTTCCAGATCAATTCTGTTCTGAAGGATGTTGAAAAGGCTCTCTTTGGCAATGTCTGTGGTAGGACGTGCCTGGAGGTTCTTGGGAGCCTCGAAACGTCGACCTCCATATTGTCCGCTTACGATTCGCATTGTTTGATGTATTGTCCTATTTGTTCTCTGATGCTCTTGACTTCAGTCTGTAAGTAGAGCTTATGGTCGATGACATCTAATCCGCACTGTGTCCAGCAGTTCATCAGGTGATAGAGGATGTTGTCGGTTCCGGCCACTTCAAATCGGTTGGCCAGGTACAGTTTGCCATTCTTGAAGACCAGTAGGTTCAGGTAGTTCTCACCTGCGCTCGCTACCATGCAGTTGTTCGTAACAGCCTCTTGGTCGGCCCATTGTTTGAAGAGCTCGAATAGTGGATGGGTAAAGGTCAACTCCGACCAGTTGCGTTGCATGAAATGGTAGAGATGACTGTCGAGTGCAAATCTGAAACAGATGCCATGAGGCTCGTCAGTCAGGTCTATGAAGGTCTCTTCCTCGTCGGTCGATGGCAAAGTCATCTGGGTCATCTGATCGGTCAGCGATGCCTCGGTATCGAGAGGGAAGAGTATAAAACGGACGTTCTCAACCGAGCATAATCCCTCTATGGCTTCCACTTCTTCCGAAGTGTTGAGCGTCTCCAGCAAGGCCTCCTCCTCACGTTTGATGAAATCGGCACCCGGCAGAATGGGATGGAACTGGTTAAGATAAGAAAATCCATCCGGTAAGAGCCGGATGGATATCTGTTTGACGTCTTGTTCGGTCATGTAGATAAGGAATTACTCCCAGTTACCGGCGTTGTTATTAGCCTGCTTGGAATCACCTACCTGAAGACCAGGGAACTTATCCATTTCCTTCTTCTCAGCAATCTTGTTTGCGAGCTCGCCTTCGTTCAAACCACGGAGGTAAACCTCGTAAGGAACCTTTGCCTCGAACAAACTCATCATATAGCCTGACTGAGTTGGGATAGAGTCAACGATCAACTCGAACTTCTCATTCTCGCAACCTGCGATAGGGATGATAGCGAGCTGGTCAATCCACTCCTTAACGTTGCGGCTCATCAAAGCTGAGTCATTCTCAAGAATGTTAACCTTAACTGTATCACGGCTGAAAGTAGCCTTGCTCAGGTTGAACTTCTGAATCTCCTTAGAGTACTTTGAAGGATTGCAGAGATACATCCATGCCTTCTTCTCGTTCAAACCGTCAGCAAGCTGCTGGTCAGTAAGGGTACCCTTCTTTACACAAATGGCTACAGAGTCGGTCTTAGCGAACTGGATGAGCTTCTCGAAGCTGTCGCAGTACTTGCCGAACTTCTCGTTGTGCTTTTCCTCAAGAGTACGGATATCTTTCAGGCGCTGGATGACGATAGCGTCACGCTTAGCAACGTCCTCTTTGAACTGAACTGGGATCTGAATACTTTGGTAGCACATCCATGAGAGCAGACATGCTGCAGCAACAAGAATCACATTTAAAACGATTTTCATGATTTTAATGTTTGTTATGTTATTTTTTTTATTATTTTCTGAGCGCAAATATACATACTTTTTCGGAAAATTAGTATCTTTGCACCGAAAAAAATAAAAAAAATGTCGATATTTGCCCTTTTTGCCCAAAAAATAGCACAAAAGTTGCCGTTTCGACCCAATATTGTGCAACAAAAGACGATTGATATGCTTTCGGAGTTTGTCTTGTCACCCTCCGGAACAGAGCAGATCTTCGTCTTGCGCGGCTATGCGGGTACAGGAAAAACCTCGCTTATCGGAGCGTTGGTCAAGGCTATGGCGGAGTCCAAGATGCGTACCTTTCTGATGGCGCCTACCGGACGTGCAGCTAAGGTTTTTTCGTACATGGCCGACAAACCGGCTTATACGATTCACAAAAGCATTTATCGACAGCAGAAGTTCAGTGTCGAGATGGAGGGTTTCCAGCTGTTAGACAACCGCCAGCATGATGTGCTTTTCATCTGCGACGAGGCCTCTATGATTTCGACCCTCAATGAGGGAAGCCCGTTCGGTACAGGTAATCTGCTCGACGACCTGATTGAGTTCGTTTACAGCTCCGATGGATGTCGTTTGCTGTTGGTTGGTGATGATGCTCAGTTACCTCCCGTTGGTCAGTTGCGTAGCCCGGCATTGGACGAATCCCAGCTTCGAGGCTATGGTCTTCGTGTTGTTTCGTCGCAGCTAACCGAGGTGGCTCGCCAGCAGTTGGATTCCGGTATTCTCGCCAATGCCACCCAGCTTCGTCAGCAGCTGAATGACGGAGCCGTCGATGTTCTCCCGCGCGTATTATATAAAAGGTTCAAGGATGTAAGACGTATAGACGGCTATGAATTTCTTGAATGTCTCGAGAATTCCTACTCGAAGGCGGGACTTGATGATACCATCATAATTACGCGTTCCAATAAGCGCGCCAATCAGTTCAATCTTGCCGTCCGAAATCAGATTCTTGGAAGGGAGGAAGAACTTTCTCCGGGCGATCGATTGCTCGTGGTACGAAACAATTATTTCTGGGGCAAGGAATTTGAGCAGTTGCCCTTTGTCGCCAATGGCGATGTTGTCGAGGTGAAAAGGGTGCGAAATGTCCGTGAACTTTATGGCTTTCGCTTTGCAGATGTGGAAGTTCTGCTCCCAGATTATGATATCGAGATGGAGGTTGTAATGATGCTTGATACCTTGACAGTCGAAGGTCCGAATCTACCCCAATCGCGACAGCAGGAACTCTATGTCGCCATTGCTGAAGATTATCCTGAAATCCGCAATCAACGCGACCTCGCCAAAGCGATCAAAGAGAACCCCTATTTCAATGCCTTGCAGGTCAAGTATGGCTATTGTGTTACTTGTCATAAGAGTCAGGGCGGACAATGGAGCGATGTCTATCTCGATGTGGCCTATATCAATCCCGAGCATTTGGGTGTCGACTTCTATCGATGGATTTATACTGCCTTTACGCGCGCAATAGATACCCTCTACTTGGTCAATCCGAGTGACGATATGATGGAATAATGCCAAAAATATGCTGTAGAACATAAATTTTTGCCAAAATATTTTGTGGAATGAAATAATTATATTATTTTTGCCCTCGGAAAATTCTAAACTTACAAAATATAAAGATGAAAGTAATGAAATTTGGTGGTACGTCTGTAGGCTCTGCCCAGCGTATCAAGAATGTTGCCGGTTTGATCACTGAAGATGGTCAGCCTAAGGTAGTTGTGTTGTCTGCCATGTCTGGCACAACCAATTCTTTGCTTGAGATCTCAGGCTACTACCGTCTGCAGAATGCCATGGGTGCTGCCGACGTTATTAACCGCCTTGAGCAGAAGTATGCTGATACTATTGCTGAACTTTACAGCCAGGAGGAGTACAAGCAGAAGGCTGCCGAAGTGCTGCGTGGCATCTTCGACTACATCCGCTCGTTCGCCAATCATCCATTCACCATCTTTGAGGAGCGTTGCATCGTTGCTCAGGGCGAGTTGATGAGCACCAACCTCATGAACCTCTACCTGCAGGAGCAGAATGTCAAGGTTGCTTTCCTCCCAGCTTTGGAGTATATGCGCATCGACAAGAATGCTGAGCCTGACTTCAAGTATATCGAGGAGCATGTCAAGGAGCAGATCGCTGCTAACCCAGACAAGATGATTTATGTAACTCAGGGCTTCATCTGCCGCAATGCTTATGGCGAGATTGATAACCTCCAGCGTGGTGGTTCTGACTATAGCGCAAGCATTGTAGGTGCTGCTATTCGTGCCGAGGAGATCCAGATCTGGACCGACATCGACGGTATGCACAACAACGATCCTCGTTTCGTCGAGGGTACCAAGCCTGTTCGTAACCTCCATTTCGATGAGGCAGCTGAGCTCGCTTACTTCGGTGCTAAGATCCTGCACCCAACTTGTATCACCCCAGCTCGTATGTATAACATCCCTGTTCGTCTGCTCAACACCATGGAGCCATCAGCTCCTGGTACCATGATCAGCAATCAGACCGAGGCTGGTAAGATCAAGGCTGTTGCAGCCAAGGACGGTATCACCTCTATCCGCATCAAGTCAAGCCGCATGCTTTTGGCTTATGGCTTCATGAGCCAGGTGTTCGAGGTATTCGACCGTTACAAGACCTCTGTCGATCTGGTAACTACCAGCGAGGTAGGTGTATCTCTTACCATCGACAACGATAAGAAGCTTGAGGAGATTGTAACAGACCTCAAGAAGTTCGGTACCGTACAGGTTGACAAGGATATGGTAATCATCGCCGTTGTAGGTGATATGAAGTGGGATAACCTCGGATTCGAGAGCCGTGTTGTTGAGGCTATGGCCGATGTACCTGTTCGTATGATCTCTTACGGTGGTTCGAACTACAACATCTCAATGTTGATCAAGAAGGAGGATAAGATCAAGGCCCTTCAGAGCCTGAGCGCTCACCTCTTCTAAAAAAAGGCAATACTACAACTCCTTCCCCTCACGAGGGGGAGGAGCTAAAATCACTAAAAATAGATACTCTCAAAGTGCTGTGTTATGAATTTCCCAATTGACCATTTTAAGGGTGTACAAACCCCATTTTATTACTACGACAAGACTCTTCTGCAGGAGACATTGGATACCATCAATCGTGAGGCATCGAAATATCCTGCTTTCCGTGTTCACTATGCGGTCAAAGCTAATGTAGATCCAATCGTGCTTAGCATCATCAATGCCAGCGGATTGGGATGTGACTGTGTGAGCGGTGGAGAGGTTGAAACCTGTCTGAAGGCTGGTTTCCCTGCTTCTAAGGTTGTCTTTGCCGGAGTCGGTAAGTCTGATTGGGAGATCAATCTGGCACTCGAAGCTGGTATTTCATGCTTCAATGTAGAGTCTATTCCTGAGCTTGAAGTGATCAACGAACTGGCACATGCCAAGGATAAGGTAGCCCGTGTGGCAATCCGTGTTAATCCGAATGTCGATGCTCATACCCACAAGTATATCACCACAGGTTTGAGCGAGAACAAGTTCGGTATTGCCATGGAGCAGTTGGATGATGTCATCGACGTTGCTAAGCAGTTGTCGAACGTTAAGGTCGAGGGCCTTCACTTCCACATTGGCAGCCAGTTGCTCGAACTCGAGCCATTTGCTATGCTGTGTGATCGCATTAACAACCTCCAGCAGCATTGTGAGGCTCGTGGTGTTCAGCTCAATTCCATCAACGTAGGTGGCGGTTTAGGTTGCGATTATGAGAATCCAGATGGCAATCCTATCCCCGATTTCGCCAGTTACTTCGCCAATTATGCCAAGCATCTCAAACTCCGTCCGGGCCAGGAGCTCCACTTCGAGTTGGGCCGTTCGGTTGTTTGTCAGTGTGGCAGCCTGATTACCAAGGTGCTCTATGTCAAGAAGGGTGTAAACAAGCAGTTCGTCATTCTTGACGCCGGTATGAGCGACTTGATTCGTCCAGCACTTTATCAGGCACATCATAATATTGAGAACATCAGCGCTAAGTTGGCTGGTGTGACCGAGACCGAAACCTACGATGTTGTAGGCCCAATCTGTGAGTCGAGCGACTGTTTCGGAACAGATGAGGTTCTTCCAACCACCAAGCGAGGTGACATCGTAGCTCTTCGTAGTGCAGGTGCCTATGGTCAGATTATGGCATCCAACTACAATTGTCGTCGTATTCCTGCCAGCCTGGTTCTCTAATCAGGCGGGCTATCCAAACGCCATATCACATTGGGTTAATTACATGTCTTTAAGGTTGCAGTTTTTACTATTCTCTCTGTTCTCTCTGGCACCATTGTGGGGTCAGCAGGAGGTAGTAATGCAATCCTCTGATAGTATTTCTGATGTGGAGTTGGTCTTTGCCGAGACCGATACGCTGATCTTTGCCGAGAGCGATACGTTGGCAGTTGCTTCAACCGATACCCTGACCGCAGTCTCGTCTGATTCCGTTGCCGAAGAGCCAGTCGTATTGCCCTCTTATATGGCCGATAACATGCTGGCTGCCTGGCGTCGATGCAATCCCTTCACCGAGCCGCTGTCTGATGTCATGAAGGCAGCAGAGGCTGATAGCTTGAATCCAAGTCCCTTGCGTCAGCTACTGGACTCCCTGCCGGTCAATGCCTCGCTCAGCTACGCGCAACGTGATTTGCGTATGCCATTGGTGATGGATGATCAGGTACCGCCACGACAACGTAAGAGTATCACGCAGTTGGCACAAGAGTCGCTTTCTGCTACTACGTATGGAACTTTGGTTCTTACCAATCCTTATCAGGAACAGTTGGATTATGCCTCGATGCGAAATGGTGCTGTTTATCAACATTCGCTTCATCATCTGCGTTCCGTCAAGCGTATCCGCAATAATAATCTGGATCTGCCTATCGAACGAAAGTTTATTGATCGACAGACGCTTTCGGGCGACGAACAGATTGAATCTGGGTTAGGCCTCGAATTGGAAGAGACCAGTCTGAATGTAGAGCAGATTACCTTCCATGCCGACAAGTGGCATCGCCGTGGTACTACCGACCTGCAGATTTCGCAGACTGCCTTGAGCGAGAACTGGTACAAGGGTGGCGATAACAATATGACCTTGGCCACCTACGACAAGCTTGTCTTCAGTCGTTACGACGAGAGCATGAAGACGACGCTCGATATTACGCTCGAATTGCGTTTGTCGGGCTATTACACCAAGGCCGACACCATTCACCCGATGCGCGTCAACGATAATCAGTTCCGCGCGGATGTGAGTTATGGATATAAAGCATGGAAGAACTGGTATTACAGTTCGACCGCCTACATCAAGACGCCAGTCTTTGAGTATTTCAATGCCAACAGCAAGAAAGTCAAGAGCAATTTCTTTGCGCCCCTGGAATTCAATGCTGCAATCGGTATGGATTTGAAGCTGACACAGAAGAAGAATTACTCCTATTCGCTGATGTTTGCGCCACTCTCATACAACTTGAAGTATGTGGCCGACGAACGAGTTGCTGTAACCTCCTATGGTATCAAGCAAGACCGTCGTAACCTCAATCAGGTAGGTGCCAGCATCACAAGTAAACTGGAGTGGAAGATAAATGAATTTGTGGCATGGTCATCAAGGGCTTACTTCTTTACCAGTTACCACAATACTCAGCTTGAGTTCGAGAACACATTCAATGTGAAGCTTGGACGATATAGTACTGCCAAGATCTATCTATATCCTCGTTTCGACGATAGTGTAGATGATAAGATACAAATGAAAGAGATGTTAACCTTCGGCCTCGCTTTTGCCTGGTAATCCGAAGAAATTAAAAACAAAACCATAATATTCAAACAAATGACAGACTTGGAGTTAGCCAATGGTCTTCGAGACATCTGGGAATTGTTGACAGATCCCCAACAGAAAGCGTTGATTGAAAACGCTATCACTTTGACCTGTGATAAGGGAGAATACATCTACCATGACGAGGAGGAATCAGTATATCTTTACTGTCTTGTTCGCGGACATGCTAAGCTTGAGAAACTGGGTATCGGCGGACGTAATCAGATTATGCGTATGTTCCAGCCAGGCGATATCTTCGGATATCGTAGTTTCTTCGCCAGTCAGGAGCACACTACCGAGGCCATTGCTATCGAAAATTCTCAGGTAGCATGTATTCCTATGACCCTGATCGAGCGCTTCTGTCACGTCAATCCAGTGCTTGCAATGTACTTCCTCCGCAACCTTGCAGTAGATTTGGGTAAGTCTGATCTTCGTACTCTTGAGCTCACCCAGAAGCACATCCGTGGCCGTCTCGCTGGCAGCATTATCTTCCTGATCGATAAGTATGGTTACGAGCAGGATGGCAAGACCCTGAACATCTGTCTGTCGCGCGAGGATCTTGCATCACTCTCTAACATGACCACCAGCAATGCAATTCGCACACTTGCCAGCTTCGCTGAGGAGCAGATCCTTTCGGTCGATGGCCGTCGCATCAAGGTACTTGATCCTTCGAAACTGAAGCATATTAATACACAGGGATAAACATAGATACTCTTGTAGAAAGAAATATTGCCGACTCTCTTTTCCGAGGGTCGGCAATTTATTTTGTTTAGTTGCTTCCAGTGATTATTTTACTACATGCGTACCGAGGCAGTAAGATTGCTCCATATTGCCTGTGTCCTTGATATTTTCAGCCTTGGCCGAGAGATTATCCAGATAGTTTACGATAACGGCCTCTTGCATGCAAGGAACAACTGGCGATCCGAACTCCTTCTCACCATGGTGTGCCAGAACACAATGCACGATACGCTTGATCTCCTCACGGCTTTCGGCCGAGATACTCTTTGGATCACCTGGGGTCTCAGCCAACACTCCTTCCAGAACATTCTGAAGAGTGTGTGCCGAGATGAAGATGTGTCCAAGGAGGTACATATCTTCTGTAGTCTCTCCTTCGCGGGTGTATTCCATCAGTTTGCCATAGTCATGGAATAGGATTGCCAGGATGCAACGCTCAGCCTTGATTGGGTAGGGGAGCACCGGATAGATTCCCTCTAGCATGTGGAGCATTTGCCAGGTGTGGTTCAGCAATCCACCCTGGAAGGCATGATGCATACCCTTCGCTGCAGGATACTTGGAGTAAGGTTCATAGAGTTTCTGTCCGAAGTCCTGGATTACGCCAATCAACTTCTGATGGGTACAGAAGGTGACCAGATGGGCGATGGTAGCATCCCAATCCTCGCGCTTCACAGGGTGAGGCATGAGGTTCCAATAGGGATGGCCCTCTTCGACCATCGGACCAGTAGCCATATCACGACCATTGGCAGACTTCTTTCCATCGCGGTCCTGGATGGTGTGGAATCGTACCACCTGTCCCTGTTTCGGTCCTGCATCAGGTGCACAGTCCCAGACTGCAATGTTTATTGTTTCGTCGAGGTTCGCACAGATCAGCGTGCAATACGGAGATCCGGTCTTGGTTACGCCATTGGCGCGTGAGGTACAGAGATATTCAAGCATGGAAACAGACCCACCCCCAATCCCCTCCCGTGGAGGGAGGGGAGGTATATACCTCGGGTGGACGAGGTTTTAGAGTTGTTGATTACTTTTCGTTGTCGTTAGAGTTAACGTTAGGGTTAACGTCCTTCTCTTTGCCGAGGTACTCAGGGAGCTTCATGCCGACCTGATCAAAGAGATCCTGGAGAGGTGGTACAGACTTGTAGAGGTTTGAAACGAAACCGGCAGTTGAACCCTTGCCATCTGCGCCAGTACCGCCGTCCCATACGGTAACCTTGTCGATGTTGATGCCCTTGATAGCCTCGACTTGGGTCTTGACGAGCTCTGGGAGCTTTTCGAGCAGGAGGAGGGTATATGCCTTGGTAGCATCGCCACCAGCAGCCTGGATCATCTTGTCGTAACCAGCAGCCTGCTTGGTCAATACCTCGTTCAAACCGCGAGCCTCAGCCTCCATCTTAGCGAAGATAGCCTCAGCCTCACCCTTTGCCTTCACAGCAGCAGCGGCACCTTCGCCCTCTGCCTTGGTCTTGATAGCATCGGCCTCACCCTTTGCCTTGATGGCTACGGCATCAGCCTCACCTTTGGCCTTGAATGCGATGTAGTCAGCCTCACCCTTAGCGGTTACACGCTTCTGTTCGGCAGCAGCCTCAGCCTCGACTACGAGACGTTGCTTTTCGATTTCCTGCTTAACGATGACGTTTGCCTGCTGGGTTGAGCGCTCACGTTCAGCACGGGCCAACTCGGCCTTCTGTTCGGCAGAGTATGACTCTTCGAGAGCCTTAGCTGAAGCAATCTTCTCAGCAGCTACCGCACGACGCTGAGCTTCAGCCTCACGTTCGCGGAGGTCGGCCTCCGAATTGGCGATCTCCACCTTGGCGGTATTCTCACCCTTTACAGCTTCTGCATTGGCAGCAGCTACAGCCTTACGGGTTTCCATCTCGAAACGAGCCTTGCCCGATTCACCGGCCATCTCCTGTTCTGCCACCTTAACCTTGGCGTCGTTCTCCTTCTCAGCTACCTTAACCTTAGCCTCATTGATAGCTTTGGCAGCAGCCTCCTGACCGAGAGCCTCGATATATCCAGACTCGTCCTTGATATCGGTGATGTTTACGTTGATCAGTTTCAGACCGATCTTCTTCAACTCGATTTCAACATTCTTCTTGATGTTCTCCTGGAATACGTCGCGGTCCTGGTTCAACTCCTCGATCGACATAGAGGCGATAACGAGACGCAGCTGACCGAAAAGAATATCACGAGCCATATCCTGAATGTCGTTGGCCGAAAGACCTAACAGACGTTCTGCAGCATTGTTCATTGAGTCTGTTTCGGTCGAGATACCAACGGTGAATCGGCAAGGTACATCGACACGGATGTTCTGACGAGACAAAGCATTGGTCAGGTTCGCCTCGATGCTGATAGGGGTCAGGTTCAGATATGCATAGTCCTGGATGATAGGCCATACGAAAACACCACCACCATGCACACACTTAGCAGAGCCTTTGCCGGTTGAGCCGTATACAACAAGGATCTTGTCGGATGGGCAACGACGATAACGTTTGAGGATTGCCGATACCAACACAAAGGCAACGACGATAAGAATTACAGGTAAAAATTCCATAGTTTTAAGATTTTATGTTTAGTTTATATTCTACATAATTATTTATTTGATAACTTCGACCAGAACGGTCTCGCCAGCTTCGATGCCGACAATCTTCACCTTGCCCCCAGTAGGGATAGGATTCGGCTCGGTAGTGAGCGCCTCCAGTTCATGCATTGAACCGTTCAGAGATACTGTAACTTTGCCGGTTTCTGCTTTGTTGGCAGGGATAGTCAGATAGACATCTGCGTTCATGCCAACCACCTTCTTTACACTGAAGGTGTTGTCTCGGTCCAGTTTCAGAACCAGGTATAGCAACCAGGCAATCAGGAACATGAACAGGAAGCCAACCAACAGGGCCACAAAGCCGAGTAGGAGGGGACTTGAGATGTCGTTCCAGAGCAGGACACCCGTCCAACCGAAACCAAGCACGAAGCTTACGATTGTTTTTACCGATACGAGATGAAATCCGTCAGCGTCGAAGTCTGAATTGGCATCAGGCGCGTCTGGAACATCTGCATCATAGTCTGCGTCAAGGCCCATGAAGGTCATGACAGCCTGAATGGCAAAGACCACGCTGGCACAGAGGGCCAGAATCCAATAGGTCTGCAGCATAAGGTCAAGAGACCGAAATGTTTCCATCATAGTTAATTTGTTTTTGGAGTTAAATAATGGTGTTTTATGTTAAGGTTAAATGCGTGAACAAGTTGAATTTGTCTTCTGCGGTGTAAAGATAGCAAGTTTTCTGTCCATCTCAAATCATTTTGTTAAAAATCGGGCAGAGACCCTTGCCACTTTCCGAAAAAATACATATTTTTGCAAACAAAAAATAGCAAAAAAATGACCTTTTCAATTCGCTTGCACTCGGGTAAGGAAATCCATTATGATCACCCTGTTGTGATGGGTATCATCAACCTTACTCCCGACTCCTTTTTCGCTGGTTCACGCACATTTTCAACTGCCGACATTCAGAGAGCAGAAGAATTGGTGCGTCTGCGTGTAACTGAGATGGTACGTGCTGGTGCCGAGATAATTGATGTCGGAGCTTGCAGTACCCGTCCTGGCTATACCCCTCCTTCTGCCGACGAAGAGTTGCGCCGTCTGGAATGGGGACTTCCCATTATAATGAGTACCATGCACGAAGCCCGTTGTCGTCGTCGATTGATGGCTGATGGCCTGTTCCCTAAGGATACTTGGGGTGATGATCCTTGTCAGGGTTGTCCCGTCGATGCCAATCCACTTCCCGTTTCTGTCGATACTTATCGTGCTTCGGTAGCAGAGGCTGTTGTCTCCCGTTTCGGTGTCGATATCATCAACGATGTGTATGGCGGTACACGTGATCCGGAGATCCTTTCTGTCGTGGCTCGAACGGGAGCTACTTACATCCTCACAGCCGATAGCAACGATGTCTCAGGTTTCTTCCATCAGCAGTTGGCCGCCCTTTCATCGTTAACCGCTAACGTCTCACCATCAACCGTCATATTAGATCCCGGTTATGGGTTCTCCAAGAATGTGGATGAGAACTACGACTGGATGCGTCGTCTTCCTGAGCTCATTGCTGAATTCAAGGAGTTTCCTATGCTGGTAGGCATCAGTCGCAAGAGCATGATCTACAAACTCCTTGGCACAGATCCGGAACATTCACTCAATGGGACCACTGTCCTCAATACCTATTCGCTGATGGCTGGGGCCCATATCCTTCGTGTTCACGATGTCGGTGAGGCCATCGAGGCGGTTCGGATTGTCTCGAAACTCAAGGATATTTCTTTGTCTCCATACTTGTAATGTTTTAAAAGTTAATGAATATGTTTTGATGGAGCAAAGGTAGGAATTATTTCCCAATTTCGTATCTTTTTGCAATGTTGTCAGCTGAACCTTATATCGCGTGCAATAAGGTTCAGCTCTTTTTTATTATCGGAATAATGCCCCGATTACAGTCATAATGGGAAAATGGAGGAGGTAGATGACCATGGTATAAGTAACCAGGAACGGAAGATTCAGGAGTCGATCGTTTAGCGACGACGTCCTCCACCCACGAGGTCGCGTATGCCCTCGAGGTCAAATCCGATTGAGAAACGGAGAGTCTGGTCGAGTGCAGAGGTTTGAGCGGTTGAGAGCACATAGCCAGCATCGATGTGGAAGGCATTGAGAACTACGCCAGCACCGAAGGTGAAATACTTTCGGTTACCTTTGTATTCATTTTCGTGGTGGTAACCTGCACGAAGGAAGAAACGTCGATCGTAGGTATATTCGAGACCGAAGCCCCAGTTGATTTCGTGAAGTTCCTCTTTTTGACCGCCAGGTGCATCGTTGAAGGATTTGAAGATGCCTTTGATACCCGACATATCGTAGTAGTCCTGTTTGGCTTTTACCCAACCGAGGTCACCACTTGGATCGTCCTCGGTCTTGTAATAATCCTTCTGAGGAAAGGTCGGTACGAGGAATTTGTTGGCATCATAGTTGATTGAGAGCAGGTTGTAATCGTCCAACGGGAAGGTGAACGATGTTCCCAAACGAAGGTTGCATGGCAGGAACTGTGAGGTAGCACCACCATCGTAGGTAACTTTGCCGCCGATGTTCGAGAGGTTAGCACCCCATGACCACTGGCACTCGTTGTAGCCAATCTGTGGATATGCGGTGTAGAAAGCGGCAATGTCGGCAGCCCATGTGTTAGCAGGCTCGTTGTCACCATCGTCGTAGGTCATATCACTATGGATGTAACGCATGACAAGACCCATGGAGAAATTCTCACTCAACATTCGGCTATAACCGAGGTCAAGTGCCATTTCCATTGGATTGATGATCTGGATAGGATTGTCCCAGTCACCATCAGAACCATAGACGTTCACCTCGCCGAGACTGAAATAACGCAAAGAGGCAGAGAGTGCCTGGTTGTCGTCGTAACCAAATTTCCAATAACCGGATACATAGGCCAGGTTGATGTCGCCAACAATCTTGCGGAGCCATGGGGTATAGTTAACAGATATGCCACCACGACTGTAGGCGAAGGCATATTTGGCAGGATTCCAATATTGGCTGTTTTCATCAGGCTCCGTAGCTACACCGACATCACCCATACTGCCACCGCGGGCATCAGGAGTTACGCCGAGAGAGATGGTTCCTGTCTGAACTGGATTATATACTTTGGACCAGTCGGTAGTGGCGTCGGAAACATTGGAGTTTCCGACTTCGGCCCATACAGGCATTGCGGCCAAAAGAATTACTATGGTAAGAATAATTTGTCTCATATATTATAATAACGCGCGTGTGATGCGTTTATTGTTTCTGGGTGAAAGTTAATAAACAATGAGAAGCTTGGACTTGGATGCCGTCTCCTGACTGCCGGCAGAGAGATAAGCTCGATAGAGATAGACTCCCGGAAGTACGTCGGCTGTCCACTGCAGGGTAGTTGAACCCATCAGCTGACTGGTTTCGTCGGCATTCCGCTGTTTGGAGATCTGGGTGACGCGTGTAGCATCAGGTTCCAGATATACCACCTCACAAGAGTTGCTCTGTACGGTCTGGTCCAGTACTTTGATACCTGTTTGCGTATAGACTTGGACACGGAGTTTGTCGGCACTCTCAGGTCGGTTGTGCAGCATGCGGAAGGTTACGGTTCCGCCTTGCTTAACGGGCGAAGGATAGGCCTGCATGAGGGCAATTTCTGGCTTGGTTTTGTCACTCACGGTGAAGTCGAAAGTGACGGAAGTCGGATTGTTATAGATGTCCCAGATACGGAACATGGCACGGTAGGTTCCCTCTTCGAGATCGCTTAACTGATACTTCACGTTGCCGTGAGTTGGCTGTCCGGTGAAGGTGGTGAAGTAGCTGTTCAGATTATATTGCTTGATTGTGATGAGCGGATTGGATAGGCATTGAATGGTCAGACTGACATCGTGACCTACACTGGCTCCCGTAGCATTAATTCCGCTCTCATCGATAACTTCTGCATAGAAGAATGGCGTTGTACCAACCGCATCGCCCGACTTGAAGTCTGGATCATCCAGGAAACAGGTGATGAGTTTTGGCCCAAGGGTGTCGGCATGAACGTTGGCAGTTGCTGCCTTGAATTGGAACTGGTTGTAGTAGCCATTACCTTCACGTCCATCTTCGCTGCAGGCATAGAGGTTGATCAGTCCATTGCCTGGCAGACCAGAGAGGTCCATCGGAACGCAGAAACTGAATTCGAACTTGCCATTTCGTACATAGTCGCGACCTGAGAATACCTTTCGGTTGCGGCTCATGAACTGATAGGGAATCTCTTCGTCGCTGGAGGTGGATTGCCAGATGCCTTTGTCGGCCGAAACCTTTTCTTCGGCATCGAAGATTGTCGGATAGATCAGGCCGTGGAAGGTACTGTCAATCTCGGTACCGCCCAGTTTGAGAACGTGACCGTGGATGGTGACCGTGTTGAGGGTCGAAAAATCTCCCTTGATACTATCGATGACCATCTGTTGCTCCGGGCAGGCTAACAGCATCGAAGGATCACCCAACAGGCAGAAGTTGAGTTTGTTGAAGTTCGAGCCTAAGTCGACCTTGGCCATACGGAGAATGTCGCCCATGCGGTAACGGGTGCCATCGGTATGACGGTCGAAGATATGGTTGGTGATCGCTTTGTTGAGAGAGAGATTCTCGGCAGCATAGACGACACGAGTAGTCGAAATCAGAGCAGCGGCACCTCCGTGAGGATTGAGAAGGAGCTCTTCGCCCATCGAGGCATCGTTGGCATCCCAGCGGGAAACGTCGCATGATGCAGTAATCCAGACAGGCAGATGTTTCATGCGTAATTGGTTAGCCAGTCTGGAGGACATGATCATTTCGTGGGTGATGCCAGTGGTAGATCCGTGTCCTGCATAATTGATGATGAGTGCACCCTGTTGCAGGACGCTATTGAACTCCTTGCGGGCATCTGGATAGTCTGTGCCGGAGGTGGTCACTGTCTGCTTGTAGGCAGGAAGGTAGATCTTCTGGTATAGGAATTCGTTGTGACCGGCAGCCTCGAGGATAGAGATGAGCTGGTCATTGTGCTTCATATGCAGGTTGGGGGAATCCTTACCGGAAGTATCTAACTTGTCATCGTCGGAGAGGAAACAGAGACGGTTTTTCCAGCTGCCGAACTGGTTGCTGTCGTAACTGATGATCTTGGCAACGATGTCATCTGCCTGTGTAGCGTTACGGACCGGCAGTCGGCCAATACTGATGTCGAGTACATCGTTGGTAATGGAGAAATTGCCATTACCATCCTTTCGGCCACCTTCGTTGTCGTCCAGGAAGCCAAAGTAGTCATCGCATACGCACGATGAGGTCTGGACCAGCGAGGCATCGCTCTCGTAACAAGGCAGAAGATAGTTGGAGAGGGTTGCCGCACGATTGTTGTAGGTGCCATCTCCAAAGAGTAGCAGATAGCGGAGCTTTTTCCCCTCGTCGGCATTCAACCCCTTTTCATAGAGGTTCTTCATGAAGAGACGGATGGCGGTAGCATCGGCTACACCGCTTGAATACTCGTTGTAAATCTGTTCGGGGGTGACAACATATACGCTCAGCTGGTCGTGCTGACGACGATATTCTGCCAGTCTTTCGGCCTGAGGAACGAAGGCTGGTGCTGAAACAATAACCATATTGATACCCTCGAGGCTATGAAGATTCTGGCGTTTGACGTTTCCAACCAACGATACGCCTGAGAAATTGTTGCTGGCCAGGTTGACTACTGCATATTCGCGTACTCCCTGCTGTTCCGGTACAAACAATGTGTCTCCCACCAGTTCCTGACGGAAAATGGTGTTGGGAGAGGTAACATCCCATACCTGCATCTTGCTGTTGATGCCACGCAGGACATAGGCTACCTGCTTGCGTTTCGCCTCGATGTTGCGGAAGAGCATGAAGGCTTCGGCAGAAGAGGCCTCCAGATCGCATTTGCCCTGCAGTCGTATATAGTTGAGTCGTGCTGCTGAGGCTGCCGAGGTACCCGGTTGGTAGGTAATGCCTACTGTGGCTCCATTGAGGCTGCCTGTGGTGGTTAAGCGGGTATTAAGTGTGGCTTCGGTAGCGATACCATAGGAGTTGGTGTTGCTTCCGATTGTTTTGCTTCCGATGGTTGTGGATCCGAGTCGGACGGTGAAACTGGAACTGCTTTGTGCATTGGCCACGAAGTTGACGGTCAGGAGGGCGGTGCCTGCTTTGAGGATGTGGCCTTCGAACCGTGTGCCTCGTGTGAGATCGAAGTTCTGGGCCAGACTTGACAGGAAGGATTCTCCGTACCACTGTCGTCCGGTTTCTCCTAAGTTGGTTGTCTCTACCTCATGCAGCCAGCATTCGTCGTACTCTCGGAGAACGACATCCGGTTGTGCTTGACTTGATGCCTTGGTGTCTATTTGCAGCGGTGATTCGCCGCTCTTCTGATGCAGGAAGTAGCAGGAAGAGGTGGCATAAGGATGCTGTCGCTGTTCCCATTGATAGAGAGTGTCCCGGTAATTCCAGGTGATCAGACCACGACCATAGAAGAGGATTCGCTGACGTTCTGTGTCTTGATAGATCGCAACCTCAGGCAAATCATCGATGTGGTTGGTGCTGAAGGATTCGTTGAGCATGTGGCCACCGAAACCATAGACGCCTACCTGGCTCGGATTGGAAAATCCCCAGTTTCGTAATTGGCTATATGTGATTTGATAGATGCCGTCGTCGGTGTCATTAAGCGCAACTTTTACCCATGAGCCTTCGGCCAGGGCAGATTGTGCTGCCCAGGTGTGGATACCGGCTGAGACGCCCCATACGCGAAGGGGTAAAAGAAGTAAGAATAGGAGTATGATTGTATTCTTCATGCGTATATAACGGACGCGCGCGTACTTTATTATAAAACTCGGAATGAAATTTCCGAGTTCTGTGGTTGTGTCTAAGAAAAAAATGAAAGCAGCAGGCCTATGAGCCGGGTTCTGTACCGCATCAGATGCGGCGTCTGCCATTAATCTGGTCCCAACCTCTCAGCTGGGCTCTAGCAATCTACCCCTCGGCATCGGGCGGGTCGCCCTTAATCAGGATTGCTCCCAATCACCGATATACATGATCTTACAGCCCATGGGATGTACAGCCACTCCGTATTGCTACGTGCGCGGTGAGCTCTTACCTCGCCTTTTCACCATCACCTTCCCGAAGGAAGGCTGTCATTCTCTGTTACACTCTGCCTAAACATTGCTGCCTACCGGTCATTAGCCGGCATGGTACCCTGTGCTGCCCGGACTTTCCTCACATGCCGAAGCATGAGCGACAGACCGTCCTACTGCTTTCAAGGCCGCAAAGGTAGTCAAAAACTTTTAAATGACCATAAACAAATCTTATTTTTCGGTCGAATTTCCCCCGTTTTTAATAGAAAATGTTAAAACTTGTCCGAAAATTAACTTAATTCGCTTAAACTTCCCTATCTTTGCACCGTCAAATCGATGCAATTTGCAAAGATTGAATGATTAGACTCTTCAAAAATATTAGCATTATGAAAACAACAAACATGATTGCGCTCTTCGGAGCTATGGTTGTAGTGAGCGGAATTACCGCCGTCTCTACCTACAAGTTTATGGAAAATAAAACTGTTCAGTCAATTGCTGACCAATATGTACTGACACAGGACCCTAATATGCATAATGTACAGTTTATGCCAGCTGTGAGCCGCGCCTCGGTGACTGATAATGACTTTACGGAGGCTGCCGAAAAGACCGTGAATGCTGTGGTGGGCGTAAAGAATACCCAGCGTGTGCAGCAACAGCAATACCAGTCGGTTGATCCTTTCTTTGATTTCTTCTTCGGAAACCGAGGACAGCAGATGCCACAGCAGAAGGCACGCGAAGGTTTCGGCTCAGGCGTTATCATTTCGGCCGATGGTTATATCGTCACCAACAATCATGTCATTGAGGGTGCCGACCAGTTGACTGTCACCATGAACGATGACCGTCAGTATGACGCTACCTTGGTAGGCACAGATCCAACCACTGATATCGCTTTGTTGAAAATCGATGCCAAGGATCTGGCGTTCCTTCCATTCGGAGATAGCGATAACCTGAAGATTGGCCAGTGGGTATTGGCTGTAGGTAATCCCTTCATGCTGAATAGTACTGTGACTGCGGGTATTGTTTCTGCCAAGGGGCGTCGCATCAGCGAGGGTCGTGACCCTTATGGTCGCCAGCGTATGAACATCGAACATTTTATTCAGACAGATGCAGCGGTCAATCCTGGTAATTCGGGTGGTGCATTGGTCAATACGGCAGGTGAACTGGTGGGTATCAATACCGCTATCTACAGCCAGACAGGTTCGTATGCGGGCTATTCCTTTGCGGTGCCTTCGAGCATTGCCAGTAAGGTTGTGGCTGACCTCCGTCAGTATGGTCAGGTGCAGAAGGCCGTGTTGGGCATTTCGGTAAATAACCGAAACAAGCTTGATATGGACGAAGACGGCAAGAGCAAGGAGGTAATAGGTGTTGAGGTTGCCGCTGTCCAGGAGGAGGGCGGTGCTGCTGAAGCTGGTATCAAGGAGGGTGATATCATTACCGCTATCAACAAGACAACCATCACGAACTTCCCGGCTCTGCAGGCTGAATTGGCACTCCATACTCCGGGCGAGAAGGTACAGGTAACTGTCGACCGCAATGGCAAGAGCAAGACCTTCACCGTGACCCTCAAGAATTCTAAAGGTAATACCGAGATGTTGACCAAGAAGGGCATCGATTCTTTGGGTGCTACCTTCCAGACCATGACACCGAAAGAACTTCAGAAATATGGTGTCAGAAAAGGCGTATTGGTGAAATCGGTGGAACAGGGTGGCGCTTTTGCACGAGCCGGCGTTCATGACAAGTTTGTCATTGTAAAGATCAATGATGTGGTTGTTAATTCCGACAAGGAGGTTGAGGCTGTTTACGACAAGTTGACCACCGCTCGCGATGCAGATCAGGAGCCAGTTATGTTCATTGTCGGTCTCTATCCTAACGGTCGAACTGCCTATTATGCGGTAGATCTTTCGAAGTAAAACGATTCAAATGAAAACAAAAATCACGCAGAACAGTTGCTGTTTTGCGTGATTTTTGTGTTTGTGAGGTGTAAATATGGGTAAAATAAGGGTAAAATTTTCTCATTTTACGCAAAAATCGACAAATTAATACAATTTTTACGCATTTGGTTTGGTTAAAAGAAAAAAGTTCCTATCTTTGCATCGTCAAAAACAAATAGACGAATTGATTCAGTTCTTCTGTTTGTTTCCCAAAAATGTCCCAGAATGCCCAAATGTGAATTTATATAGAATAATTCCTTATTAAGTTAAGGGTCGTCAGTTTTAGTTAGTAGTATTAGTGGTTAATTCGGTTCTCTGTGAAGAGAGCCGAATTTCTTTTTATTTGTTACATGTTTATGGCATTATTTGTGTGTTTTGTTTAATTTTGCTATGAAATGTAAATTATACGCGATTTTTACGCTTTTGTTTTTATTTGTTAGTTTAAAGCCTTATCTTTGCCGCAGAAAATAGAACATTTACTCAAATAAACCTCTTGCTGAAAATGATGTTTTCAAAAACACCAGTCAATACAGGACGGCAATTCGCTTTGGACTATGCCAAAGGTCTTGCCATCATTTACATGATTATATGTCATGTAATCATCCATATCAGCATGGGGTATCGTGGAACGGTAGCCTATAACATCGGAAATAGTATTCTGGGTGGCCCAAGTACAGCTCCTTATTTCATGATCTGTCTGGGCGTGGGTATTGTCTTTAGTCATCGTTCAACTCCTTTCTACTTATTCAAAAGAGGTTTGCTGCTGTTGTTTGGCGCCTATCTGCTGAACTTCTGTCGTGGCGGCTTCCTGTTGATGCTGGGTGGTAGCCTGCTCGGTTGGTCGCCAGAAGAGAATGGTGTTGGCCTTGATTTCGCCGAAGAATCGTTCTTCTCGATGATGATTGTTGATATCCTGCAGTTTGCCGGTATCACTTTCCTTTTCTTTGCGTTGGCCCTAAAGTTGAAACTGAAGAACTGGATGCTGATGGTGCTAGCTTTAGCCTTCCAGGTTGGTTCGCACTTCTTTGAGGGATATCGGACGGAGAATGAATATACGACCGCATTGTTAGGACTCTTCCTGCCTACAGGTGCCATTGAGGAGGAGGATTGCCTGTCTTGTTTCCCATTCTTGGTCTGGGGCATCTATCCGGTTATCGGTTATCTGTTCGGACAATTGCTGCAACGTGTGAAAGATCTTGATCGTTTCTACCGATGGATCTTCTGGCCAACGTTGTTTCTGTCTTTCTCTTATTTTACGATCATGATCACGACAGGAAAGATGCTTCCGTTCTCGAATGCCTATTATTGGCATAATCTGATCGAGGTGTTCTTCTATTTGTGTATCGATTTCTGCATCCTCGCAGCCTTCCATCTCTATTCGCGTAATTTGCCGCAGATCCTGTTCAAGCCTCTCACTCCCTTGAGTCGCGACATTACGCGTGTGTACTGCGTCAGCTGGTGTCTGATTCTTTGGCTTCGTATGCCGATCCAGCTCCTGTACGACGAACGAGGCTTGGACCCTCTGCTCTCATACGCTATTTCTATCCCAATCATCTTCGCTTCGTATTATATTCAGAAGTGGGAGAAGGAGAAATAGTTCGAATCAAAAACTTCGGAAGCAACGCAACTCAAGTTTTGCTCGAATCAAAAACTTCGGAAGCAACGCAACTCAAATTTTGCTCGAATCTAAAACTTCGGAAGCAACGCAACTCAAGTTTTGCTCGAATCTAAAACTTCGGAAGCAACGCAACTCAAGTTTTGCTCGAATCTAAAACTTCGGAAGCAGCGCAACTCAAGTCTTATAACAAAATAATAGGCCACCCGAAAGGGTAGCCTATTTTTATATTCCTTATAGAAGTGATTACTTCTTCTTGCCGTAGCGAGAGAGGAACTTATCAACACGACCAGCGGTGTCGACGAGCTTGTGCTTGCCAGTGAAGAATGGGTGGCTGGCAGAGGTGATTTCAAGCTTTACCAATGGATACTCCTCACCGTCGATAACGATAGTCTCCTTGGTGTTGATGGTTGAGCGTGAGATGAAAGTAACATCGTTGCTCATGTCCTTGAATGCTACAGGACGATAATTGTCTGGGTGAATACCTTTTTGCATATTATTTTGTTTTTTTTGTTCGTGTACTTACTTCCAGCGGCTCCGAACGGCAAAGGTAGAACCTTTCTTCGTACGCTATCAATAGTACGCGATGTTTATATTTTTGCGGGTGCAAAGATAGTAATTTGTTTACAATGAGCCAACAGAATCTATAAATACATTTTCAAAAATGGTCTCGAAAAAGGGGATTTTGCCTTTTTTGGTAGGCAGATATATCACATAATAGCAGAAAAAAGCTACGATTGTGCCCACAATCAAGCCGCCAAGAATGTCGCCGGGATAGTGGACACCGAGGTAAATACGGCTGTAACAGTTGAGACCTGCCCACAGGGGAAGCACAATCATCAAGCCCTTCATCAGACGTTTCTTCGTGCGGTTTACACCCTCTTTGATCCAACTGTGGAATAGTAGGATGAACCACAATGATAAACCCCAGGTATTTGCAGCATGACTGGAAACGAAGCCATAATGTCCACCTCGGTAATCGTTGACGATATGGATGAGCTCGGAAATGCCTGAATCTGGTCGCGATGGACGAGGACGCATCACGGTATGTTTGATGATGCCTGAGGCAATCTGATCACTCAATACAACCACCAAAGCGGTAATAATCACGAGTGTGATGACTGCTTTCCAGCGGTTTGCTCCCCCTTTGTGTCGATCATAGATCATCCAGATTAGGAGCAGGTAGAGTGGCGTCCAGGTGAACTTGCCGGATATAATCCACCACAGTTGATCCAGAAATGCTCCGCCATCGTAGTTCAGGTAGAGCATCAACTCTTTGTCGAGTGAGTCAAGATATTCAATCATTTAATCCTGTTATTGCGTAACATTATTATGCATACATGTTTGACGGCGCAAAGATACATATCTTTTTTCATATCTCCAAATAAATGACCGAAAATCAAGGAAAAGCCCCAAGTCGCTTGACTCAGGGCATATAAAAGGTTCGAAGTAAAGAGGCGGTTTTTACTTCACAATGAATTTCTTGCCATTTTGGATGTAGATTTCACCCTTGACAGGAGCCGAAACACGCTGTCCCTGAAGATTGAGGACAGTCGATGTCTTAGCTTCGGTGTCCTCTATCACACTCTCGATGCCGTTGGTGAATTCCACATTCTCCTCGACGAAGAAGAAGTCCTTCCATTGGTCGGCTGCTTGATAAGCAGCGATGTTTTCCTTTGGCACATACAGCGT
This sequence comes from Bacteroidales bacterium, assembly GCA_045627865.1. Taxonomy (GTDB): domain Bacteria; phylum Bacteroidota; class Bacteroidia; order Bacteroidales; family UBA3663; genus Liminaster. Next base: position 32,843 of record JAZQOK010000015.1, on the reverse strand, counting down.
ACATTCCCACTTGTTGATATCCTCCAGTGCCTGACTGCCGCAGGTAGGAGGAACAGCAGCTTCGCTCAGGATTCTGGTCAATGACGAGCAATCAGAGAATGCCTCCTTGCCGATGCTCTGCATGCCCTCTCCGAAACCAAATGATGCAAGCTTTGAGCAGCTTGAGAAGGCATAGTCGCCAATCTTCTTCACACCATCACCAATCTTCACATTCTTCAGGTTGGTACAGCCATAGAACTCATTCGAATAGATCTCTGTCTCCTCGTTAGTAATCACTACCGTGCGGAGTGAGGTATTGCGGTAGAATGGCGAATAACCATAGCTACTTGAGGTATTGTAGCTGATCTTACCACCGATGTAGATAGAATCCAATGGACAGTCGCTGAAGAGAGGCTTCGATGAACCATTAAAGCCCAAAGAGAGTTCCAATTTTCGGTCAGCAATCACGACATCTGCCAAAGCTGAGCAGCCATAGAAGGCATAGTTGTCAATCTTATTCACATTGCTTGGGATGGCTATGTCTGCCAATGATGAGCAATTCTGGAAGGCGTATGTATCGATACTCTTTACGCCCTCACCAAGGATGATGGTTTCCAAAGCAGAGCAACCAGAGAAGGCATACGATGGAATCGCAGTAATGCCATCTCCTGTATCTGCCTTCTTGAGAGAGGTACAGCCAGAGAAGCAATGGGTGCCTAATGTGGTGGTTGCATCAGGAATGGCAATCTCTTGGAGTTTACTACAACCACGGAAAGCTTCTGTTCCTATTGCTATAACCCCTTGTCCAATTTCTGCGTTAATCATAGAGGTGCAGCCACAGAATGCGGCATCTCCAATGGTTGTAATCGAGTCATCGATCTTCAAATCTTTGATGTTTTTGTTGTTATAGGCAAAGTATTCTCCGATTCCCTTTACATTCATGGCAACATTTCTGTAGGATATGGTATTGACAATATTTAGCGTAGGATCAACATCGAAATAAGCATAGTCAATGGCATCGCAAGTTCGTTCCGATGGATTGACTGGCACATACTTTATTCCATCTACTTCGAACATGGAACTTAGGTATGCATATACTTTCGTATTACTCAAATTTGTAAAGTTCGTGTTCGAAACATAATTGACCTTTCCATTTACTTGCGAATAACCAGAAGGTGGCGTATTGGCGAACCAAATAGTTTTAGTTGGTGCATTATCAAACGCTTCTTTTCCAATCTCTGTCACTCCACTTCCGACAGTCATGGATTGAATGCCGGTATTGCCATAGAATGCGTAATCACCAATTTTTGTTACATCTTTGCTAATCTCTACGCTACTAAACTTTGAGCCATAGAACCATCCATAATCAGAAGAAGAACTACCACCAATATTACAGTTAACAATTAGTTTGCCTGTACAGCCACGAAAGGCAGACCTCCCGATGCTCATAACGCTGGAAGAAATTGTTATATTGCCGGTTTCTGAGCAACCATAGAAAGCATAATTTCCGATGCTAGTTACATTCGCTCCAATCTCTACGCTACTAAACTTAGAACCATAGAACCAACCATAATCAGAAAAAGAACTACTACCAATATTACAGTTAACAATTAGTTCGCCTGTACAACCATAAAAGGCAGAACTTCCGATGCTGGTTACGCTAGAAGGAATAGTTAAACTGGTCAAGCCAGTACAGCGCTCGAAGGCAGAACTTCCGATGCTGGTTACGCTAGAAGGAATAGTTAAACTGGTCAAGCCAGTACATTGATAGAAGACAGAACTACCAATGCTGGTTACTTTATCTCCTATGGTTACACTCTTCATCTTTGATTGATTTTCAAAAGGTGCACCATAACCAGTATAAGAACCTGCATTGGCCCAGCCATGTTCCGAATAGCTTAAATTCCTACCCAAATAGAGAGTCTCGATGGGACAATCCATGAACAAGCCTGTGTTAAAAGAGTTCCTCAGTCGGCTGCCCAAAGACAGTTCAGTTGCGCCATCTTCAATCTTCACTTCTTTGATACCCGTACAGCCTGCAAAGGCGTCATTACCGATGCTGGTCACGTTGGAAGGAATAACTATGCATGTGATGTCCGTTTTGTTCTGGAAAGCACAATCAGAGATTGCTGTTACCGTATAATTCTTGTCTTCTATGGTGACGGAAGCCGGGATGTTTACAGTTCCTGTAGCAGTAGTTCCGCAGACTGTTGCTGTGGTTTCGGATGTGATGACATAGCAAAACAAGCCAACTGCTTTGGCTTCAAAACCTAAACGCACATTGGCACGATAGGATGAAATGGAATAGTTGTCATTAGAGGATGGATTGCCATAAGAGCGGTAGTAGTTTGTGCTACGGCATAAGCATTGGATGCTGGAGGTAGAGCTGTTGCAATACTCTGCTCTTCTAAGGTAATCTGACTGCCTGCCCACCACGATAATCAAATTGTCAGTACCATTGTAGGCAAATGGGGTAGTGAGTGCCAGCTCCTCCCATCCCATGTCTGTTGCCAAGGTAGGCGAACCAGAATAGACCAAAGTCATATTTGATACATTCTCGTAATCCGAATCGCTACTGAATGAACTCTTGCTGGTATGCCCCATGTAAATCTGGACGGATGTGGTAGAGAGTCTATCGGCATAGCGTACTTTGTACGCTAAGGTCTTGATGGTTCCACTGGTACCAATCTCTGCTGCGGTGTAAATAGATTGAGTAGTGGAATATTGGGAATCACTGCCATAGGGAACAAAATTATAACTCGAAGTTCCCGTACCGATAGTAACATAGCCAGTATCCGCTAGAGCAGTACTGGAGAGGGCCATCAAAGAGGTGATGGCTGTAAGTAAAAGTTTGTGTTTCATAAATTATTAAATATCTATTTGTAAAAACTCAGGTTGAGAGATTGAACGATTTCGGCTTTTTAAGAATTTTTTCACTAAATCCTTATCATTCCCAATTGAGATTCGTTCTCCTTTATTTGCGTCAAACGCGATAATCTGTTCGTTTGCAAAATTAAAAAAAGCAATTGAATCCTCTATCATATTATTGGTGATAGATTGTCTAATTCCAAATGCTTTAGCAATTCTCTTGATGGGTTCTTTAATGTCCTGGATACTCTCTTCTGTAATAGGCGAAGGAATACGCGTTATATCGGCCCAAAAAGCACATATTTCTGCAATAAATTTCTTTCTTATATGTGGTTTCTTGAATGCACCCTGGAGTTCGGATCTAAGCTGTTCTTTGCTTTTTTTTGAGATTTTTTCGGGTCGATAACGAACCTCAACGTTATTCAAATTTACTAAAATGCTAGCACCATCAAGTTTGCCATTCATGCGTTTGTGGAGATGAACACTATTATCCCATGTCCATCCAAAATCTCCTTCATGCTTGTGGTTATCTATTGCTAATGTTTGATTAGCAAGTAACTTTGATAAAGTCTTTTGCATAATGAATCATTCGCCTCCTACCTCCCAAATTCGGCATTAGATTTAAACAAAAAAAAGACGGGGAGCTTCCTACTGGTTGCTTACCCGTCATGGAGGCCTTCGCATTGCCTTTGCATAGGATAAGCAACGACCGAAAGCACCCACGCCCGTGCGATATGCATATACCAACTCCCTACCCACACGGGCGTGAGAGGTGGAGATACAATCCACCAACGCAGACACTTCATCCGTTGCATTATCTTCTATGCTGAAAAGTTGCGAAGTTTCCATGACGAAGATAACGACGATTGTAGCGTCTTTATGTTTGATAATAAGGTCTTGCCGAGGTCATCAGGAACAAGGGAAGATCCTGAAGTTCTGCCGCTGCAGACTCAGTAAGACGGTGCAAAGGTAAGAAAAAATATTGAATTGACAAAAATACCAATAATAAAAGCGCTTTTCTTTGTGTGATTGGGTGCAACACAAAGAAATACGAATTGTTAGGTTACAAAATCAGAATGATTTGAGGATTAATTTTATTATAGATTTTAAAATCTATTTTATTAAAATCCGTCCAAAAATAGGATTGTCTCTTTTTAGGGGAGAGCGCCCTTTGGGCTTAAAATCTTATAAAAATCGTTCTGAAAATCATTAAAAAATCTATTCGTTCAATTCTTGAGATTGCTCAAGCTACGTTTCGCACGAGCAAGCTCGGAGTGTGGTCTTGCTTACAGAGTCCATGGGCAAACCAGACATCATGGCGATAGCCAGACAAAGTTAAATCATTTTGATCTTAATAAACACAGCCTTTTGCAAATGCCCCCAATAATTTCGTTTTTAGGGTTAATCTTTGTTTTGAAGGTCAGCAAAGCTTTGTTTTCGACTTTCGCTATAGGTGAAAATGCTCAGCAAAGGTTTGCTCGCGACTTTCGCTATAGGTGAAAATGCTCAGCAAAGGTTTGCTCGCGTCTTTCGCTATAGGTGAAAACGCTCAGCAAAGGTTTGTTTTCGACTTTTGCTATAGGTGTAAGTGTTCAGCAAAGGTTCCGACTGAAATAACCATAAAAATTGATGGCTATACAAACGAGCGGTCACACCAGCGGCGACTCCACCAATGCCAAACGAAGATGAGGCCGCGGAGGGTTTCGTCGAGGAAGAATGCCCACCACATGCCGACCAGTCCCCAGCCAAGGTAGAGACCGAAGAACCAGCCAAAGAAGACTCCTACCAGCCATTGGATCGTAATGCCAACGTAGAATGGGAAGTTCACATCGCCAACACTACGCAGTACGGTTGTGTAGTAGATATTGGAGGCCTTGCCAATCTCCACCAGAATATCGATGAACAGAATGGTGCAACCCAGGGCAATGATGTTGGGATTGTCGGTCAGTAACGACAGAATATGATCGCCGAAGCAGGCAAAAGCAATACTGAGGGTGAGGGAAACCGTGATGCTGAGCCGCAAGGCATACCAGCCCAGTTTGTAGCTGGCTTGATACTTGTTGTCGCCTACCAGATGTCCGATGACGATTCCAGCACCCTGCGACATGCAGATGCAGAACACATAGACAAACATCACGGCATTGATAACATACATACGTGTGGTCAAAGCTTCGGTGCCCATCATGTTGATGAAATAGGTTAGAACCACCTGCTGTGCATTGTAGGACATGTTCTCGCCCGCAGAGGGAAGACCGATGCGAAGCAGATTGTGCATCTCGTGCAGAAGTTCCTGTCGTTCGGCGCGGAAGGCAGCCACCATCTTTGGCCATGGAATATGACGGGTGAAGAGCACTATAAACAGCGTGAAAGCGGCTACGCCTCGCGAAATGTTGGTGGCAATGGCTGCACCCTCGACACCCAAGGCTGGCATACCGAAGTGGCCGAAGATCAGGGTATAATTACCGATTATGTTGACCACATTGACCAGCATGACAACCAGCATCGGGTAGATGGCTTTGTGGTCGGATCGCAAAGAGGCAGAGACGGTCAGGTGCAAGGCCTGGAAGAAGGCAAAGGCTCCGGCCAGCTGCATGTAGGGCAGACCATATTGCATCAGGTTATCGTCCAAGCCCATCCATCCTAACAGCGAGGAGGCGCCAGCCGACAGTATGACCGAAATAACAGCTCCGCTCACAATGTTAAGCAGGAGAGCCATGGCAGTGACCTGTTCCATCTTGCGACGTTTGCCTGCACCCAGATACTGGGAACACATCACCGAGGTTCCGATATTGATAATCTGGAAAACCAGGAAGGCAAAAGTAATCAGCTGGTTGGCAACACCCACAGCTGCCACAGCATCGTCATTGTACTGTGAGAGCATGAAGGTGTCGGTGGCACCCATTAGGGTGACGAGAAGCATCTCGATGAAGATGGGTAAGGTTAGATGCTGAATGTCCCTGCGTAAATTAACTCGGGTTAAAACCATATAAGAAAGTGTAGTGTAGCAAAATAAAAAAGATTAGTTGACCACCCAAGCCGGGTTGTGGACAGGGAAGGCTTTGCCGTCATACTTCATCTCTTCAGCCTCCGGGATGAGGATGGTGTAAGTCTTGCCCGGACGGACCGTCAGACGGGTGTTGCGTAGCCATGGGTTGAACTCCTTGAGGTGATAGTAACTGACACCCTGTTTCTTGGCCCAGGCTGTGATGTCGGGTATGGAACTCTTGACAGTAATGGCACGGGTTGTAATCGGACGGTATAACTGGTCGCTGTAAAGCACAAAACCAAAGCGATAGGGGTCGGACATGACCGTCTTCATAGCCATGATGCGGAACATGTAACGCGAGGTCTCTTCGGGTACGAGCATGTTGAGGGTTGTGGTCTCGTCTTGCTCTTTCATGCGACGGGTAATGCCATTCTGCCCGGCATTATAGGAAGCCGCAACAGAGTGCCAGTCGTGGTACTTCTCGTAAGCCTCCTTGAAGTACTTGCAGGCAGCACGAGTGGCTTTCTCAAGGTTGTAACGCTCGTCAACCTCAGAATCAATCTGCAAGCCATATCGTTTGCCTGTCTCGGACATGAACTGCCACAATCCAGCTGCTTTGACCGCCGATACGGCACGTTGATCAAGATTGCTCTCGATGCAACAGAGGTATTTGAAATCCTCAGGCACTCCCTCCTCCTTCAGAATGGGTTCGATGAGCGGGAAGATACGATTGGCACGTTTGATGATGAGCGAAGTGTTGGTATGTGCATAACACATGTTTGTCAATTCGCGTTCGAAACGTTCGTGACGGTCGTAACGAGACAAATCGACGGTCTCGCCATAAACCGTGGTTTGTGATTCGAATCTTGGCGTCGATGCGTACGAAAGCATCATCGGCAGTTCGGGACGCAAATTGCGTGGGGCCATAAATGCCACAAACGCAATGGCACAGAGACCGAGAATAGTGGAAATTATAAGAGTCTTTTTGAACATAATCTATTGCTTATGGGGCCATATTCTTGTCAACGGGCTTGACGCGGAGCACATTGATGTCTCCCTTTTTCTTGTATTGGATGCCATCGGTACCACGAGCCTTGATGAGGTAGTAATAGGCTCCTGTAGGAACCGGTTTGCCTCCTTGTGTGCCATCCCAACCAACCGATGGATCCTTGGTATGGAAGAGTTGTTGCCCCCAACGGTTATATACGAACATTTCGAAACTGACCAGCGACTGATATTTGACCTTGAAGACCTGATTGGTGCCAGAGGGAGAGTCGGGTGTGATCAGGTTCGGAATCTGTAAGAGTGATTCGGTGACAGTAATGGTGTACTTTTCAAAGTAGTTGCCTTCACCCTCTTCTCCTTTCCGACGATAGTTGAAACGGACATAATAGGTGCCTGTTTGCGAAAACTCGTAATCGACATCGGTCTCGCGATAGGTTACAAGGGTTGTCGAGAACTGCATGTCGTTGGAAATCTCCCAGGCATAATAATCGACAGAGTCCTCCAGAATCTCTGCTTCAAAGTGCACGAGAATAGGACCCGGTCCCTGGAAGGTGCGGGCACTACCCTGTACGGAGTCTGCGCGGTTGTCGATATGGACCTGCGGATCGATGTAGGCAGTATCGGATGCGATTACTACAGGATCGACGCCATCAGAACTTGTCGGTAACGCGAGCAAAAGAAGGAGCGTCGAAAGAGCAGAAATCATGATCTTGATATTTGTGTTGGCCGACGATGGCAATCATCGCTGCATTGTCGGTAGTGAACTTGAATGGAGGGAGGAAGACTTTCCATCCATACTTTTCTCCAAGAGTAGTCAGTCCGTCGCGAACGCCGCTGTTGGCTGAAACGCCGCCCGATACAGCCACCTGTTTGATGCCTGTCTCTTTGACTGCCTTCTTGACTTTGTCCATGAGGATGTCGACAATGGTCTTCTGGAGTGAGGCACAGAGGTCCTTCTTGTTCTCTTCGATGAAATTAGGATTCTCCTTCAAGGCATCGCGTAGCGTGTACAGAAACGAGGTCTTGAGTCCTGAGAAAGAGTAGTTCAATCCCTCGATGTGCGGCTTGGCAAACTGGAATTTCTTGGGGTCACCTTCGTTGGCCAGTCGGTTGATGACAGGGCCACCAGGATAGCCAAGTCCCATGACTTTGGCACACTTATCGAAGGCTTCGCCTGCGGCATCGTCGATGGTTTGGCCGATTACCTCCATGTCGTTGTAGGCCTTGACCTTGATGATCTGACTATTGCCGCCCGATACGAGCAGACAGAGGAATGGATAGGTTGGTAGCTCTTTAGGCAGAGCCTGGACTGTGCCATCCGAAAGACGTTCGCCTTCGAGTACAAAATGGGCCATAACATGTCCCTGCAGATGATTAACATCGATCATCGGGATGTTGAGCGATGAAGCCAGACCTTTGGCAAAAGAGAGGCCGACAAGCAGCGAACCCATAAGACCTGGTCCGCGGGTAAAAGCGATGGCTGTGAGATCGGACGGCTGGATGCCGGCACGCTTGATGGCCTCGCTCACAACAGGAACGATATTCTGCTGGTGGGCACGTGATGCAAGTTCTGGAACAACGCCGCCGTAGGCTTCATGTACAGCCTGACTGGCGATGACATTGGAAAGTAATACTCCATCCTGAAGAACGGCAGCAGATGTGTCATCGCAAGAGGATTCAATGCCGAGTATGATTGTTGACATATCTTCTTTGTAGTTGAAAGTTGAATGTTCGAAGTTGAAAGAGGGCCATAATTAGGCGGCGCGAAGTTAATGCAAAAAATGGAGAATACCAAGAAAAAAACGAAAAATTCGCGCGTGCGTGAAATTTTTTTATATAATGTTTGGTAATGTCGCCCGTAATAATTAACTTTGCGACCGATTTTTTTTGTATATACACGCGCATGAGAAAGATATTTAGCTTTACGATACTCTGCTTTATGATGGCGGCTGGACTTGCACAGAGTCTGCCCGCTAACGTCGCTGTCATCCTGCCTTTCAATCTGGCATCGACCAGCATTGCCGAAGATAAGTCGCAGATGAGAAGCGTTGAGTTCTATCAGGGTCTGCTTCTGGCAGTAAACCAGGCCCAAAAGAATGGTCAACGGATCAATGTCCTAACCTATGATCTTGGTACCCGTCCCTTGTCTGAGATCCTGACCGACGAATCGTTGCTCGAGGCGCAGGCTATCATTGCTCCAATGGAACTGCAGCAGGTCCGTCAGGTGGCCCTCTTTGGAGAGAGCCACAACATTCCGGTTATCAGTCCGTTCGTGTTGGATAAGGATTCCAGTCTGGTCAAAGGGTTTCCACACCTGTTCCAGCTTAATACCTCGAAGGCTCTGCTTTATGATCGTCTGAGCGAGACTCTTTGTCAGCAGTTCCGTAACTTCCAGTTTGTCTTTGTCAAGGATAGTTTGTTCCAGACTCAGGTTGATCCCTATCCGGCTTATTTGCAGGAGGTGTTGACTTCGAAGGGAATTGCCTACCATGAGTACATCTACAATGAACCCTACTCGGTGGTTTGTATGGACTCTGCTCTGCAGCTGGCCAATAAGCATGTCTTCTATGTGCTGGAAACACCCCAGAAGGATGCTTTGCGACGCTTCTTCCCAAGTCTGAAGAATAAGCTCTTCCTGGATGCCAATCCTGCGATGGCTGAGGCAATCGGTGCATCGTATGCCAGTGGCGAGAACAGTGCGTCGGGTTCGGTAACGGTTGAGGAATTGGTTCCGGATAGTCTGATTACAGATAGCGTACGTCTGATTACGGAGGATCGACAGATTGCCATACTGGGATATCCTGAGTGGCAGCTCTATACGAATGACTTCATGGAGTACTTCTATGATCTGAATGTCTGGATGTTCTCGAAGTTCTATGTGAATCCGTTTGATTTCGAGGTTCAGGGTTTCTACAATGATTTCAAGTTCTGGTATAACCGTGACCTGATGCCAAAGATCCGTCCTAAGTATGGATTGATGGGTTATGATGTGGCAAGCTATGTCCTCAATCAGTTGTCGCTGTATGGTACCATGAAGGGAGACCAACCGGAAGATATGCCGGTTTATACCCTCCAGTCGGCCATTAGTTTTGAGCAGACAGAAAACTGCAGTTTCATGAATAAGGGTCTCTATCTGGTCCACTTTACACCAGAGACCACCATCGAAAGAATTCCAGTTAGATAATGAGACGATATTTATTCATCTGTTTCGGATTGTTCTTGTGCCTGGCAGCCTGGGCACAACCTAAGGTGCCACGAGAATTCCAGTTTGGCGCCATTGGAGGTGCTAACATGAGCAATTATACGCTCAATCCATCGGTCACACAGAACAAGTCGTTGGGTTATACTGCGGGTCTGGGTGTCCGATACATTGAAGAGAAATACTTCGGTCTGCAGTGTGAACTCCTGCTCTCTCGTCGTGGTATCAAGGACCGCTACGATAGTTATCCGCAATATAGCTATGAACGACAGTTGACCTATATTGAACTCCCAGCCATGGCACATGTCTACTTCAATATCAAGAAACGTAGCGAGGTAGCATTGGATCTGGGTTTGAAGATGGGTTATTATCTGTGGGATAAAGACAATAGCAATCTGGATGCAGGCTTTGACGCCATTGCTGCAGCATCGCAACATGGATATGCGCATCATTACATCCCAGTCAGCCAGAAGGTGGACTACGGAATTCAGGCAGGATTAGGCTATGAGTTCAAGTTCAACCGAGAGCTGAGTCTGCAGGTGCAGGGACGCTATTATTTCGGTCTTGGTGATATCTTCCCCAATACAAAGGCCGATATCTTTGAGACCTCTTCGAACCAAAGTGTGCAGATCGTGATGGCACTCTGGTTCCATCATCGAATTAAGATTAAAAATTAAAAAATCATATAACAATGGAAGTAATTCAGACAGCCATTCCTGGTGTTGTAATCCTTGAACCACGTGTCTTCAAAGATGCTCGTGGCTATTTCTTCGAGTCATTCTCGCAGCGCGAGTTCGAAGAGAAGGTCCGTAAAATCAATTTTGTGCAGGATAACGAATCTATGTCCTCTTATGGCGTGATGCGTGGTCTTCATTTCCAACGTCCACCTTTTACCCAAAGTAAACTGGTGCGTTGCGTGAAGGGTGCTGTACTTGATGTGGCTGTAGATATCCGTAAGGGTTCGCCAACATACGGCCAGCATGTAGCCGTAGAACTGACAGAAGATAACCATCGACAGTTCTTTGTGCCAAGAGGTTTTGCACACGGATTTGCAGTATTGAGCGAAACTGCTGTCTTCCAGTACAAGTGCGATAATTTCTATGCACCTCAGGCTGACGGAGGTATCTCGATCAAGGATGAAAGCCTCGGCATCGACTGGAAGATCCCAACAGAGAAGGCTCTACTCAGCGAGAAGGATACAAAGCACTCTTTGCTCAAGGATTTCGATTCTCCATTCAGCATCGATATGAATCTTTATCCAGAATTTAAGACCCTCTAAATCTCCCTGCTTAGGGAGACTCGTAAAATTATGAATATTTTAGTTACTGGAGCCAACGGGCAGCTTGGCAATGAGATGCGAATCATCTCGAAGAACACGACGGATAAATATATCTTCACCGATGTGACAGAGTCCTCCCTAAGCAGGGAGGATTTAGGTGGGTCTAGTGTGGAGACGACCTATCTGGATATCACAAATCTCGATGCCATCCGCACGATGGTAAAAGAACATAATGTTAACGCTATTGTAAATTGTGCCGCATGGACCAATGTGGATGGTGCTGAGGATCCGGAAAAGTATGCATTGGTTGAAAAACTGAATGCAACCGCACCTGAGAATCTGGCTAAGGCCATGAAGGAGGTAGATGGTCTGCTGGTACAGATCTCGACCGACTATGTGTTTGGCAAGGAGCCTTATAATACCCCTTGCAAGGAGAATCAGACAGGAACCCCAACGGGTGTGTATGGTGCTACCAAACTGCTGGGAGAACAGAAAATCATTGCAACTGGTTGCAAGCATGTCATCATCCGTACAGCATGGCTCTATTCAGAGTTTGGAAAGAACTTCTGCAAGACGATGCTGACCCTTACTGCAACGAAGCCAGCCCTGAAGGTGGTGTTCGATCAGTGCGGTACTCCAACCTATGCTCTCGACTTGGCCAACGCTATCCAGACGGTTCTTGCTGACTTCCAGAAGGAGGCATCGCCATCGTACTCAAAGTCTGGCGTCTATCACTTCTCGAACGAAGGTGTATGCTCCTGGTTTGACTTTACGAAGATGATTCAGCAGATTGCCATTGAACTTGGCTATTATTCAAGTTTCCCTAAGCAGGGAGATTTGGAGGGTCTGTGCGATGTGCAGCCTTGCCATAGCAACGAATTCCCAAGCCCAGTGACCCGTCCAAGTTATTCTGTTCTGGACAAAACCAAGATCAAGGAGACCTTCGGTATCAAGGTTCCGTACTGGACAGATTCTTTGCGTCGTTGCATTCAGAACCTGAAGGGTTAGTTTATTGCATTTTGTTTTTTCTTTTTTCTTTTTATTGTGGGCATTGTTATCCGCCAATCTATCAAGGGGACACTTGTTAATTATCTCGGTGTGTTGCTGGGCATCTATGTCCAGTTGTGTATCGTTACCAAATACCTGGGTGACGATCCCACTGTGATGGGTCTTCAGAAAGTCATCTATGAGGTGTCATTATTATTGTCAACCTTGGCTTTGCTTGGGTCTGGTAGTGGCGGCATGCGTTTCTTCCCCTACTTCAAAGATGAAAAGACGGGCAATCATGGTTTCCTCTTCTACTATGTGCTTTTCCCGTTGATAGGCATAGTGTTGATGTCATTGATCTATCTCGTTTTGAAGGAGCCTATTCTGCTCTATTTCGGCAAGAATAGTCCACTCTTCAATGACTATTACTATTATGTGCTTCCGATGATGATGGTGTTGGCCATCTGGGTGTGGGGTGAGAACTATGCCAATATCAATATGCGTATTGCAGTCCCCAAGGCTGTTCGTGAGGTGGGAATGCGTTGCATCATGCTTTTAATCTATCTGGCTTTTGGATTCCATTACATTGGTATTACAGGCTTGATTGTAAGTTTCATCGTCGGATATGGCTTGTGTATGGTGGTCACAACTACCTATTCATTGCATATCGGTAGCACGGAGTTGCGTCATGACTGGAACTTTGTCAAGCCATTGGGCGGACAGGTAATGCGATATTCAGGGTTCCTGATGGTTGCCACTATTAGCGGAAACCTAATGGGCCAGTTGGATGTCTTTATGTTGTCGGGTGTGAAGGGACTGTATAGTGCAGGCATCTATACGATTGTGTTATATATGGCAGAGATAGTCAATATGCCCACCCGTAACATTACACCTATCTCTACTCCTTTGGCAGCTAAGGCAATGAAAGAGGGAAATATGGCCGAGGCACAGGATTTATACAAACAGGTAAGTATTCATCAGATGCTGACGAGTACCGTCTTGTTGATGCTCGTCTGGATTAACATTGATAACATTTATGACATCATTCCGAATGGCGAAAAGTTTGCCGAGGGAAAATGGGCTGTACTCTTCCTGGGCCTGTCAAAGGTAATCTTCGGAACCCTGAATTTTGGTAATACGCTGATCTCATTCAGCCGCTATTACTATTGGACATTGTTGGTTACTATTGTACTTACGTTCCTTACGATTGGCACTAATCTCTACTTCATTCCTCTGTATGGATTGTCGGGAGCTGCGCTGGCTACGTTGATTGCTACGATTCTAAGCTATTGTTACCAGCAGTATTTGGTCCAGGTCAAACTGAAGGTTAATCCGATCTGTATGAAACATCTGCACGTGGGAGGTATATTGGTAACATTGTTTGCTCTTAACTGGATGATCCCATCCCTGTCCGCCATTTCTCCATGGTTGGATGGGGCTGTTCGAAGCATTGTCATCATGAGCGTTGCAGGACTGATGGTTTATTTCTGTAAAATCTCGCCACAGATCAATGGCCTGATTGATAAATATATTTTGAGAAAGTAATGAGCGATATCATTAATACGGGTATAGAATGTCTGCAGATTGAAGCAGAGGCAATCTTGAAACTCATCCCTCGTCTGGGTGCGGAGTTTGAGGAGGCCGTACGTCTCATCCGCAACTGCCAAGGCAAGGTCATTGTGACGGGTGTCGGCAAGTCTGGTCACATCGGTAGCAAGATTGCAGCCACATTGGCATCGACGGGAACCCCTTCTTTCTATTTGAATCCGTTGGATGCCTATCATGGCGACCTGGGTATGATTGCTCCTGGTGATGTTGTCATGGCCATCTCGTATAGTGGTAATACCGACGAATTGCTGCGCTTTATTCCTTTGATTCTGGAACGACAGATTCCAATCATTGGAATTTCAAGTAATCCGGATAGTCTGCTGGCCCGATATTCGACGGTGCACCTGAACATAGCGGTTGATCACGAGGCCGATCCATTGAACCTTGCACCAACCTCGAGTACAACGGCAACACTGGCAATGGGTGACGCACTGGCCTGTGCGCTGATCCGTTTGAGAAACTTTCAGGAGTCGGACTTCGCTCAATTCCATCCTGGTGGATCGTTGGGTAAACGTCTTTTGGGGCGTGTGCGTGATTTTATGTCAACAGAGCACCTGAAAACCTGGATTGTTTCTCCCTCAGATTGTCTGTCGGATGTCATCCTGCAAATCAGTGAAGGAAAGAAGGGCCTGGTAGTTGCCCTGACCGAGGATGAGCCTCGTTCGGTAGTGGGAATCATCACGGATGGTGATATGCGCCGTGCTATGCAGAAGTATCGTGAGCAGTTCTTCTCTCTTCATGTCGAGGACGTGATGAGCCGCAATCCGAAACGAATCCATGAGGATGCCAAGATTTCGGAGGCTGCAGATCTGATGCTTCAGAACTCTATTCATGCGTTGATTGTTCTTGACGAACAAGATCAGTTTGTCGGCATCATCGATTATTTCGCATGTGTTTAACTTTCCTCCGAGCTTGCTCGCGCGCACCGCAGGAAGCAACCTTTAACGTTCAACCTTCAACTTTCATCTTTCAACTATAATATGGTATTCATCGCAGGACCTTGTGTCATTGAATCTCAGGACTGCCTCGAGGAGGTAGCTCAGGAACTGGTTCGTATTCAGCAGAAATTTGGGGTGAAAATAATCTTCAAAGCCTCTTTCGATAAGGCAAATCGTACCTCGATTGCTTCGTACCGCGGTCCTGGTATGGAGAAAGGTCTGCAGATGCTTGCGGATATCAAGTCCAAGTATGGATTGCAACTTTTGACGGATATTCATGAATCTTATCAGACTGCTCCTGTAGCAGAGGTGGTGGATGTCTTGCAGATTCCTGCTTTCCTTTGCCGACAGACAGATCTGCTTGTGGCTGCAGCGCAGACGGGCAAGATTGTCAACATCAAAAAGGCGCAGTTCCTTTCGGGACAGGATATGCAGTATCCGGTGCAAAAGGTGAAGGAGACTGCCCCAGATGCGGAAACTTGGTTGACAGAACGTGGCAATACTTTTGGTTATAACAACCTTGTGGTTGACTTCCGCAACATTCCAGATATGCAGAAGATTGTCCCTACAGTGATCATGGATTGTACGCATAGTGTGCAACGTCCAGGTGCTGCAGGAGGAAAGACTGGTGGTAACCGAGAGTTTGTGCCGGCAATGGCTCTTGCAGCAAAGGCGTTTGGTGCTAATGGCTTCTTCTTTGAAACGCATCCGGATCCGGAAAAGGCATTGAGCGATGGCCCGAATATGCTTTATCTGAAGGATCTTGAGCGTGTGATCCATTCTCTCCTTTAATCGTAACCCTTCTTCTCTATGCAAGGTATTCCCGTTCGTAAGTTCAATCAGCCAACCAAAAGGTATGTGCAGATTCTCGATATCAGTCAGGATCCGGAGCTGATCCGGAAGTATTGCTATTGTCATTCGCAGGAGGCGTTCTGGCCAGAGATCGCAGAACAGCAGCGTGAGGTTGGCATCCTCGAAATGGAAATCTATCGAAAGGATAACCATCTTGTGATGATTGTTGAGACGGTGGCAGATTTTGACTGGGATAAAGCCATGGGACAATTGGCTTCGATTCCACGACAGGCGGAGTGGGAAGCTTTTGTGGCGGCTTACCAAGGGTGTGATCCTAATGCTAAGAGCGACGAGAAATGGCAGATGACAGAACGGATGTTCCATCATTATTAATTCGTAACCTATGACTTCATTTGTTGGAAAGGATGCAATAGAGCGTTTGCAACAGGTACTGCACCAGATGGGGCAGAAACAGGTGTTTCTGGTGCATGGCGGCAAATCGTATGACGCTTGTGGCGCAAAGAAACATATTGAGGATATCTTTAGAAGTGAGAATATACTTGCAACAGAGTTCGATCGGGTTTCGCCGAATCCATTATACGAAGAGGCATTGGAGGGTGTTGATGAACTGAAGAAATCTGGAGCACATGTGATTGTCTGCGTCGGTGGTGGTAGCATTATGGATACAGCCAAACTGATGCGGCATATGGCGGCTGAGGAGGGATATCATTCGCTGCTATTGGCTGTTGCAACAACTGCAGGTACCGGTGCTGAGGTCACACGCTATTCGATTGTCGTGAAGGATGGTATTAAGCAAAGCTTACAGGCTGAGGATATTCTGCCGGACTATGCTTTCGTTTATCCACCATTTATATATAATGTGAAGGGTTATCTGGCCGCATGTACAGGCTTTGATGCTCTTGCTCATGCATTGGAGTCATATTGGAGTCGCAGTGCTAATGCCGAGTCTAAGGATTATGCCCGAAAAGCAATCGCTTTGCTTTGGCGAAATCTTCCCAAAGTAGTTGAAAATCCTACACCAGAGGTGTGTAATGCTATGGCTGAGGGTTCATATTGGGGTGGACGTGCTATCAATGTTACGAAGACTACGGCACCGCATGCCTTTTCATACGCTTTCACAACAGAGTGCGGTTATCCTCATGGTCATGCAGTTGCAGTGACCTTCCCCTATTTCTTTGGATTGAATCTTAAATCCGAAGATCCGTTAGTTGCGGATATGGCATTGGATAAGACTATCCCATTTGAAACTCAGATGCGTCAGTATCTCAATGCTATTGGGTTGGGGTACCAAGGCTGTGGCAATAACGATCTCGCAGAACTCCTTGCCCGTGTTAATCTCGCCAAGTTGGCCAATAACCCGGTTGAGATGAATGAAGAGAGAATGAAGGAACTTGAAATATCAATTATCACAAACAAGTAAAACATGCAAGCAATCATCCTCGCTGCCGGAATGGGCAAGCGTCTTGGAGAACATACAAAAGATAATACAAAGTGCATGGTGCCGGTCAACGGTGTCCGTTTGATTGACCGTGCCTTGGATCAGCTTTCTCGATTGAATCTTTCAAGAGTTGTGATCGTTGTAGGTTATCAAGGTCAGAACCTGAAAGATTATATTGGTTGCCGATATGATGGTAAGATCAAGATAGAGTATGTAGAGAATCCGATCTATGACAAAACCAATAACATCTACTCGCTGGCGTTGGCCAAAGAGCAGATGCAGGAGGATGATACAATATTGCTCGAATCGGATCTGATCTATGAGAGTGGCATGCTTGAGATGCTGGTCAATAATCCATTGCCAAACCTGGCATTGGTGGCTAAGTATGAGTCTTGGATGGATGGTACGATGGTATGTATTGACAAGGAGAACAACATCGTCAATTTTGTGACGAAGTCGGCCTTTGACTACAAAAACGTTGATCAGTATTACAAGACCGTCAATATCTATAAGTTCTCGAAGGAGTTCGCTATTCAAAAATATGTGCCATTCCTCGATGCATATACAAAGGCAGTTGGAAGTAACGAGTATTATGAGAATGTTTTGCGAATAATCTCCTTCCTAAATAGTCACGATCTGAAGGCATTGCCGGTTGATCAGTTCAAATGGTACGAAATTGACGATAAACAGGACTTGGATATTGCAGAGGCTCTTTTTGCCGAGGAAAAAGATGTCTTGCGCAAGTATTACGGCCGTTTTGGTGGATACTGGCGTTTCCCGAAGATGCTGGATTTCTGCTATCTTGTGAATCCATATTTCGGAGAGAGCCGTATCATTGAGGAGATGAATGCGAATTTCAAGATCCTCGTCACAGAATACCCTTCAGGTATGAAGGTAAACTCACTCTTGGCTAGTAAGTGCTGGGGAATCAAAGAGGAGTATATCATCCCAGGAAATGGAGCTGCAGAACTGATCAAGGTGTTGATGGATTTGCTCCCTGGTACTTTGGGTGTGGTACGTCCAACCTTTGAGGAATACCCAAATCGTCGCAACCCAGAAGACCTGGTAACATTTGTGCCTGCAGGCCCGGATTTCCGTTATTCTGCAGATGACTTGATGTCCTTCTTTGGAGCTAACCATCCAGACAATCTTCTGCTGATCAATCCGGATAATCCTTCTGGCAATTTTATTCCATTTCAGGATTTGATTCGTTTGACAGAATGGTGTGAGAAGGAGGATATCCGCCTTGTGGTAGATGAGAGTTTCGTTGATTTCAGCGATGGATACCGAGGCAATACGTTGCTGCATAATGATATTCTGGAGCAGTATCCTCATCTTGTTGTTATGAAGAGTATCTCGAAGAGCTATGGCGTGCCAGGTATCCGTTTGGGAATCCTATGTTCATCAGATCAAGCTATGATTGCCCAGATGAAGAAGGAGGTAAGCATTTGGAACCTGAATTCATTTGCAGAATTTTTCATGCAGATTTTCAATAAGTACGAGAAGGATTACCATCTGGCATGCGAAAAATTTATTGCAGAGAGAACCCGATTTGGAAAGGAATTGGCAGCAATCCCATTCCTTCGAGTCATGCCAAGTCAAGCCAATTACTTCTTGTGTGAAATTCTTGCTCCTTACAAGTGTGACCAACTCGTCATTATGATGCTCAAGCAATTCAATATACTGACACGAGATTGTTCTAGCAAAAAAGGATTCGATGGCAGGCAATACATGCGAATTGCTGTGCGATCTACCGAGGATAATAACAAATTGATAGCCGCATTTAAGACTCTTGTGAAATAATATGAAGATTACGATATGTGGCACTGGCTCTTTGGGTCATGTCTGTTTGGGTGTACTTTCTAATCATACAAATGTAGAGGTGTCGCTGTTAAGCCGACGTCCTGCATTGTGGAGCAATCGTGTCGTTGTTTCAGCAGATGATGGCCGTATTTTTGAGGGATGCCCCAAATGTATATCTTCAAACCCTTCAGAGGTAATTCCTGGCTCAGATATGGTTCTCCTCTGTTTGCCAGGGTTCCTCATAGAAGAGACATTAATTCAGATTCGACCATACCTTTCGGATGACACTAAGGTGGGTTCTGTGGTTTCAAGTACCGGGTTCTTCTTTTTTGCACACAAAGTCCTTTCTCTGACAACACCATTGTTCGGTTTTCAGAGAGCTCCATTCATCGCTCGTCTTTCTGAATACGGGAAGAGAGCGAAACTGTTGGGGTATAAGTCTTCTCTCTCTGTTGCTTGTGAACATATTAGGCAAGAAGAGGAGTTCCGGAAGACTATTGAAGACCTTTTCATGACACCAACTCGCTTACTAAATAGTTTTTACGAGGCAGCCTTGACAAATAGTAATCCTATTCTTCATACAGGAAGACTGTACTCTATGTGGCACAACTGGGATGGTGCTCCGGTTGATCGTTGTTCATACTTTTACAAGGAATGGAGAACGGAAGATGCACAATGCCTGATTGATATGGATGCAGAGTTTATGAATGTATTGGAAACGCTTCCGGTTAGCAAAGGTAGTATTCCGACTCTGCTTGACTACTACGAGCAGAAGGATGCAGAGTCTTTAGCACAGAAATTACGTTCGATTTCTGCTTTTCAAACAATCCAATCGCCAATGGTACAACTTCCAGATGGCGGCTGGATCCCAGATTTTAAGAGTAGATATTTTACGGAGGATTTTCCATTCGGCCTAAGGTTTATTATTGACTTGGCACGTCAAAATAATGTTCAAACCCCAACACTCGATAGGGTGTATGAATGGGGAGTCAAAATTGTAAACAATAACTTATGAGAGATACATTGGTGAAGATAGCAATCAAACTGGGATGCTATAAGTGGATTGTTGAACAGATTAATAAGGTCAAGTTTGAAATTCAAGCTCGTCGAATGCGTAAGGATGGACTTGAGATGCTTGCATCTGCCGACAAAGCCTTTACGGAGATTGGAGTGCAAGCATTTCTTACCTATGGAGCTCTTTTGGGAGCATACAGAGACCATGGCTTTATCTCTTATGACCCGGATATAGATTTGGGTGTGTTGTCTGATGAATTGCCAGAAGATCTGGATCAGAGGCTGAAGGTTTATGGCTTCCAACTGGTTCGTTGTAACTATTTAGGCAATGCAGACAAGACCATCTTTGAACGCACATACCAATATAAGAATCTCCATCTGGATGTGTTCTCGTATTTCAAGGAGGGCAATGACTACTATAGTATCGTCCAGCGCAAGCACGAGCATAAAGATTGGAAGGAGGCAAATGCCACAGATGGCTTCCCTGTTGATCGAAGCTATGTTCCAGCCTGTACATTTGAACGTCGTCCGTTCCTCGGTCTGAATATCTTTATGCCAGTAGATACCGATGGATGGCTACGTGCTATTTATTCTGATTCCTATATGACCCCAATCAAGAATTGGACAAAAGAGGGATATGTTACCAGAATCATTCATGTCGCTGATCGATCATTCCGTCGTTTGTTTTAATAATAGTAGACAAGCATGTTAACAGTTATTATCTGTACTTACAATCGTGAAAAGTATATACGCCCTCTGTTGGAGAGCCTGGCAGTGAATACACTTCCTAAGGAGGAATATGAGATTCTGCTTGTAGATAACAACAGTAAGGATTGTACGCACGAGGTGTGCCAGCTGTTTGCTACCGCCCATCCGGATGTCGTTTTTCGCTATGTTGTGGAACCGGAACAGGGACTGTCTGCAGCCCGAAATAAGGGTATTCGTGAGGCACATGGAGACTTGATCGTGTATGTGGATGACGACGCTCTCGTTGATGACCATTACCTCAAGGATTATGTCGATTGGTTCAATACACATCCGGAGACGATGGCTGCTGGCGGTCCCATCCTTCCTTTGTATGAAGAAGGAGAGGAGCCCTCGTGGATGTCTCCTTATACACGCGCTTTGTTGACTGCGTGGATGGATTATGGTGAAAAGGTGCGTGAATATCCGTCAGGACGATATCCAGGAGGTGGAAATGCCGCTTATCGTAAGTCCGTATTTGATCAGGTGGGATTGTTCAATACATCACTTGGTCGTAAGGGGGGTAACCTGATGGGTAGTGAGGAAAAGGATATCTTTGATAAGATGCATTCATTGGAGATGGAAGTGCTTTACCTGCCATGGCCGGTTTTGCACCATAGTATCCCAAAAGCCAAGCTGGAGAAGGGTTACTTTGACAGATTGACCCTCCAGATGGGCAAGAGTGAACGTCAGCGAACACAAGCATTGGGTACCGGCAAATACCTGAAACGCCTCTTCTCGGAGGCTGTTAAATGGGGCGGAACATGTGTTCTGCTTGGTGCATATACCCTGCAGGGTACCCCTGCAAAGGGGTGGAAACTTGTGCTGTTCCGTTGGAACGTAACACGAGGATTATTAAATATAGACTAAGGTAATATGACTATAAAGCGAATGGCATTTCGCCTTTGGGTTCGTACGTTGGAGACTTTGACAGTCTATGGTAAAGGCTGGCATGCGTCTAACCTCGATTTAAGTCCACAGCCAGAAGGTCATCTGGATATAATAAATGTCGCATTCAATAATGCACATTTGATTGACCTTCAATATAAATTCCAGAAACGGTTCATCCAGGATGATTTTTCTCAGATTGTTGTTGATAATTCAACCAATGTAGAGGAGAGTCGAAAAATCGAATCATACTGTCAGGAACACGGTATTGCCTATCTGCGTATGCCTAAGAATTGGTTGAATCGAGTAGGTCCAAGCTATTCTCACGCCGGAGCATTGAATTTTGTTTGGCATCATGTGATTCAACGTCGTCGTCCGAGCTATTTCGGAATTCTTGACCATGATCTTTTCCCAATCAAACCGGTTTCGTTGGTCGAGAAAATGAAGGATCAGCCAATCTATGGCGCTTTGGTTGAACGAGAACCGGTTTGTTGGTATATGCATGCATCGTTATCTTTCTTCCGATATCAGGCCATAGTGAAACGCGGCTTGGATTTTATGCCAGTTAATCCTATGGGTGTCTATCTTGATACTGGTGGAGGAAACTGGTACCGATTATACAAATACCTGGACAAGCACAAGGTGCCCGTCCAGGAACGTGTTATGGAGCCTCTCCGAGAAGGTGGAGATTGGCATAGCGATATGATTCAATATATTGATGATAGAACTTGGCTTCATACCATCAATGGATCTTGTTGGAAGAGTGTTGCTGAGGGCAAGGATCTGCTTGTCCGACAAATACTCCTTCAATATTTAGGCAACTGACTTTAAGTTTTTGGTCAATGCCCAAACCAATGATCCTGCGCTTACCAGAATTGCAAGAATGACAGAGATGACGCTCAGCAGGTCAAGAGAAAGAGCTGCAGGGACAAACTCCATACGGATCTGGTGCTTTCCAGCTGGTATAACAGCTGCTCGCAGAATGTAGTTTACACGAGCTAAAGGAGCCTCTTTATCGTCGATGTAGAGATGCCATCCTTTAGGGTAATAGATTTCAGAGAAAACAGCCACGCGTTCGTTCTTCGCCTGGCTTGTATAGATGAGGTTGTCTGGACGATATTGGGTCAAGACAATCTCATCGGTTGTTAATGATGTAGAATCAATAACCACAGGGGCTTCTGTTTTGAGGGCATCTGCAAACTTCTGGTCTGCAACGGCTGTTGTCTTTAAGTCGATATCCCACAATGCCTCGCTCTCTGCGTTTGGCGTGTCAACCCATTTTACCTGATTAACAAACCACGCATTGCCCATGGCTCCTGGATTGGCCATTACTTGTCCATCGCGAGCTACCACATACTTGGTGTTAAGCATATTGAGTACGTTGGTGTTATTGCGGTTGATATGTGCGTCGATAAGATCCTGATAGCGGCGAAGTTTGGCTGCAGAATATCCTCCGATAGATTTGAGTCTATAGGATGTGCGTGCATCGTTGAACGTGTTTGTAGCAGCATTCAGCACGCGATAATCAAGTGATTTGTCTTGCAGAATCTGTTCCTCCCATGGTTGCATGGCAAAGGTTTTTTTGCTATCCTTCTTGGTGACAAAATTCTGTTCTCCGAAGAAGAGACGGTTTGTTGGAACCATATCTGCCAAGATCAGAATACCCAAGGTTGCAGTAAGTAGGGCAGTAGAGGATTTGGATTCCTTTCGGGCTACATATAGTAACAGTACTAATCCACCCAGTACAACAAATAAGAGGCTCTTCCAAGCAGAGGCAACCATCATGGAATGACGTTGGTCAAGAATGAGATCGTAAATCTGATCTCCTACCTGGCCCTTCCACTGAGCATCATAGCTGCTGGTAACGTCGAATCCGCTGCCCAACAATGCCACGTAAAGACAAAGGCTGGCAGTGATTCCCGTAGCAAGAAGAATATTTTTTCTGATCTTTGCATCTGACTTGTGCTCCATGATATACTTGATTGCCATGAAGCCAAGTAGAGGCATTGTTATTTCGGCAATGACAAGAATACTCTCTACAGCACGGAACTTGTTGTACATTGGGAAATAGTTGTAGAAGAGTTCGGTCATTCCGATGAAATTCTTGCCCCATGCTAACGTAATGGAGAATATTGTTGCGATGAGTAATCCCCATTTGTAGGCACCTGGGACAATAATCAATCCCAGAACAAAGAGCAAACAGATGATGGCTCCAACGTAAACAGGTCCACTGGTAAAGGCTTTCTCTCCCCAATAGGTAGGAGCTCCTTGACAGAATTGACGAGCAGAACGGGCAGGAACACCCATCTTTTTCAATCCTTTTTCCAGATCGGAATCAGCGCCAAGATCAAATCCGCTTGCACATCCCTGATAATTAGGGATGAGCAGTGTCATGGTTTCGCCCTTGCCATAGGACCAAGCAGTAGCGTAATCTATATCGAGACCTTTTGAGGCTCCCTCTTTGCCCTCCTGAACAAGTTCAGAGTGGCCACCACGCATTGTTTCTTGCAGATACTCATTGTTCATCTGCCACCAACTTGCCTTGGAACCAAAGATCAGCAGTCCACATCCTGCCAGAATGGCGGTTGCAATGCCAAAGTCCTTCCAACGTCTTTCTACCGCATGACGGTAAACTTCAACGAGAATCAGGATACCAATTAAAAGACCTGTGTAGTAGGTCATCTGAGGGTGTAACGTGAGGCCTATGATGCAGAACAAAGTAACAAGTGGAATGCCGAGCCAGTATTTCTTCTGATACATGGCGTAGATGCCTCCAATAACTGGCGCTAAGCTACCGATGGCTGCAGCTTTGGTCAAATGTCCGGCAGGGATAATGAGCATGTAGTAGGTTGAAAGCGTGAATGCAAATGCACCGACTATGCTGATCCAGGGATTTACGCCGAAACAAATAAGCATGAGGAAAAAGCCCAACAGGTAGGAAATGACAAGCCCCGCAGCGATCATGTCGTCTGTCATGAATCCGTGAAAGAGGTTTTCGAGAGTACCTCTGATTGTTCCAGAAGGCATTGATCCGCTAATCTGGAAAGAAGGCATACCTCCGAACATGGAGTTCGTCCACCACAACTGTTCTCCAGTGGCCTCTCGGTGTTCGCGGATCTCCTGCGAGGCACCGATGTAGTTGTTGACGTCTCCTGCCTGAAGAACTTTGCCATCCAAGAGTGGAGAGCAATAGAAAAGTGTAAAACCTATAAATATGACCAATGCTACAACGTATGGTAGCATTTTGTTCCAATTGATATTTTTCATCCAATATTCTGTTTATGTAGCCTTAACTCATTACTCACTACCCATTATTCCCGACTAATGCCACAATTCATCGGGCAATTCTGGTAGCGTGCCAGGTTCAACCTTGACAACCTCTTCTTTGCTGATATTGATAGGGAAAGCAAGTCCGGCAATTCGGATTTGAAACTTGGTCTCTCCATTGTTCTTTCTGATCAACTCTCCAACGAAACCTTTGAACTTGCCAATCACAATCTTGACAGAATCTCCAATCTCAGGTGTTTCCATCGAAAGATCAGTGTTCTCGTTTACCAATTGCTGGAATTGGTACATCTGCCAATCAGGGATAGGTTCAGGTTCGCGTTTGTCCTTGTTATAAAGGAAACTACGGATGTTGGTATCAATATAAATACGTTGTTTGTCAACCAGCTTCAGACGAAGGAAAATAACACCCGGTATGATTACAACCTGTTTCTCCACGACACGGTCCGACCATTTGCGTTTAACGGTCTGTGTCGGGACGTATGTTTTGATTTTGTAATCGGAATCAGTAAGTTTCCCGTTTATTTGCTTCTGCAGGTAGATCGATTCTTCCTGTTTGGAGATGGCATCGGCAATCTTGCGCTCATGCTGTGCTGTAACATATAGAACGTACCATTGGAGTTTGTTGCGTCTCCGATTACGAAGCATAGACTGAATCTCTTCTGGTGTAAGTTGGCTATTTCCTTGCATGTGTAATATATATTGTGGCTGAAAAAGCGGTGCAAAGATAGTAAAAAAAGTTGACTATTCAAATTCTCTGCCAGAAAATATGTCAAATTCGTCCTATAATTTGCCAATTTCATTTTTTTTTCTTATTTTTGCGGCTCAAACTAATTAACCTCAATGAATATAACCATTCTTGGACCCTGTTGGCCCTATCGCGGCGGTATTGCTGCCTTCAGTGAACGATTAGCGCATCAGTTCTTGGCCGAAGGTCATCAAGTCAAACTTTATACCTTCACTCTGCAGTATCCATCTTTCCTTTTCCCAGGAACCACGCAATATACCACGGCTCCACAGCCTCAGGAACTGGATATAGAACGACATCTGTCCTCTGTTAATCCATTGACTTGGCTTACTTTGGGAAAAAGAATCAAAAGGGAGGCCCCTGATCTGCTTATTCTTGCATATTGGATGCCATTTATGGCTCCATGTCAGGGAACTGTTGCACGATTGGCCCGTCAAAACGGGAAGACGAAGGTCTTGGCTCTCTGTCATAATTTCATTCCGCATGAGACACGTCCTGGAGATATGCTGCTCTCAAAGTATCTGCTTGGATCTGTGGATGCTGTGGCCGCGTTGTCTCAGTCGGTTTGTAATGATGTTCATCGCATTAAGCCACTCATGCCGACTGTTGCCTCGCCGCATCCATTATATGATAATTTCGGTTCGAGGGTGGACCGATCGGCGGCTTGTGCTCATCTGGGACTTGATCCGAAATTCCGATATATGCTCTTCTTCGGACTGATCCGAGATTATAAAGGATTGGATTGGCTTTTGGATGCCTTCGCAAAAGTGCAGGACAAGGATGCTCGCCTAATTATTGCAGGTGAATTCTATTCTCATGGAGAGCAATATATGGAGCAGACAAAATCCTTGCATCTGGAGGATCGATTGATCTGGAAGACCCAGTTTGTTCCAGATGATGAGGTCCGTTATTATTTTGGAGCAGCAGACCTGGTCGTTCAGCCCTATAAGACCGCAACTCAAAGTGGTGTAACTCAAATTGCATATCATTTTGAGAAGCCGATGCTTGTGACTAATGTTGGAGGATTGGCAGAGATTGTTCCCCACGGAAAGGTAGGATATGCAGTCGATCCAAATGTTGATGCAATTGCTGGGGCATTAAATGATTTTGCTCGCTGCCCGTCTGATTTTCATGATGGCATTGTGGCCGAGAAACAAAAGTATAGTTGGGAGGTTATGACTAAAGCTATCTTAGGTGTACTCGCTAAGGTTGAATAATATTCAAATAACCCGTATAATTTGCAAAGTGTGCAATACATTTCATGCTAAGAGGTTGGCTATTGTTTAGGAATTTTTAAGAAACATAGAATATTTTGCACGAGTATCTGTTTATTGCTATAAATTTGCAGCATTAAAACTAAACATATTTCAAACAACAATTAAAACTTTAAAACATTATGAAGGCTCTTCGTGTTATGGCAGTTGTTATGATGGCTGCTTTCGTTGGTGTAAGCTTTGTAGCTTGTGGTGGTCAGAAGGCAGAGGCTCCTGCTGAGGAGGCTCCAGTTGCAGTTGAGGCTGCTGCTGACTCTTGCTGCGCTGCTGCTGATTCTTGCTGTGCTGCTTGTGATTCTTGCTGCGCTGCTGCTGATTCAGCTGCTTGCGATTCTTGCTGCGCTGCTAAGTAATTGCTTCGCATCATCAATTAGGCGACGTATTTCGTCGTACTGCCCGAAACATAGATGGCTCGTCAAACAGTTTTCAAAACTGGAGCTTTCTTTGACTTCGGGCTCTTTTTGTTTCTGTTCCTGTCGAATGCGATGCCCGAGATTGACCAGTAAATCGTAAAGCTGGTGTCCACGGACAAAAAGATAACAATTGTCTCGATGAACTCCCAAATCTTGGCAGCGAGCTTCAAACCAGGTAGGATCTGCCTCTGGGTATTGACGTTTTAGATGAGTCTCCAGTTTGTTGGCTCTCTCTTTGAGTTGCAATAAAATGGAGGCTCCATTGTTTTCGGTCGCTTTGGCCCCCAACGAGAGCGTTAACAATCGGTGGAAGACTCGTTGCGGAAAGGCTTCTGGTGAAACGCTCTGTAAATACAACTGCCAAACCATCAATGGATAGATGATGTGGCTATAATCGGTCAGGAATCTTTGAAAATCGATTTTCAGGATACCACATGTCATTTCTTCTGCTCTGTTTACATTCTCGGCAAAGCAGAAATGGTTTTCGAAACTATAGGTATAGGTTTGAAGAATAAAGTGATTCGCATCGATATCCGGTTGCTGGCTAAGATAGCGATAATCGCTGTCGATGGCAATCCAGAATCGTTCGCTGAGGAAATCCTTGTATTGTAGACATTGAGAGCAGCCGCTCGTGACGTTGCCGCTGATGCTACGGGAGGATGCGATGAATTTGAATTTTTTGTCAGGATAAACGAATTTCAGGATCTTCCCCCAGAAGATCTCATCGTTCTTGTTCTCCAGATGAATAGCCGCAGCGTATCCGTACAACTTGGTCTCGGCTTTGAATCGCTTTGCGGCCAATTTGTAGAATTTGTGCTTCTCTTCGTCTGTATAGTAGGTTTTAGATTCCAGGTTCATAGCATGTTATCCTTTACTCGTTTTTCATCAGGTCGCTGATGAATACCAACTTGTCCTCCCATCCGTCGGCAAAGATGTTTGGAGAATGGGTGGTCATGATGATCTGGCAGTTAGGATTCAGTTCATGCATCATGGTGATGAGCTGATCTTGCCACTCTACGTGTAGTGAAATCTCAGGTTCGTCCAGCAGAAGAACGGTCGGCTTGTCCTCCATCAAAAAAAGAGTGAATAGCAGCAGCAGAATCTGCTTTTCGCCGGCAGAGAGCCGATCCATTTCGATTGTGAGCTTTCCTTTTTTGAAGATTACGCGGTTCTTGTCATCAATCTCTATCTGTTTCCCCGTTGATGCGAAAAGCATGTTGATCATCTCAAAGAACTTGTCGATGCGTTCCTGCTTCTGTAATGCAGTCTTCAAATCCTTGAGCATGCCTAATCGATAATCCGAAAAGCTAAATATGCTTGGGGTGCGTTGATACAGGACAGAGTCAAGGGAGATGCCTAATTGTGAAAGCGTCGATTTTTTAGACGATGGTACATCGAAGGTATTTACATAATGGAAACAGTCAATTCCATCGAAGCCTCCGAAGTTGGGTTTATGTACCATCTGTTTTCCATCGAAAGTCATTTCTCCCTCGCTGGTCTTAATCTGCACCTTGGCTTTGAGCATCTTGCAGAATTTGTCATCTTTAGTCAGAACTGACTTAATGAGATTCAGCATGGTTGATTTGCCGAAACCATTCTGCCCGACAATAATGTTGATTTTTGGGTCCAGATTATTCCATGTCAGAGAAGTGTCTCCCCACATGGTTTGGATGATGATATCTGTAATGTAAACTGATTTCTCCATGTTTTTGTTTGGGTTATCGCTAAGGTTTACGTTAACTATTGTGGGTGCAAATATAAGGTAATCGAATTGAATCTCCAAATTTTTGAACGAAAATATATGTTCTTTTCATTTTATTTTGTATCTTTGCGCCCAAAATGATTGTCTTATGAATGCAATGATATTTGCCGCAGGTCTCGGCACCCGACTCAGACCTCTGACCAATGATCGGCCGAAAGCGTTGGTCGAGGTAAATGGCAAGACGCTGCTTGAACACAATATTCTGAAGCTGAAAAAGGCCGGCTTCGATCATCTGGTTGTCAATGTTCATCACTTCGGTGATTTGATTATTGATTTCCTGTCGTCAAACAAGAATTTCGGTATCGATATCCAGATTAGTGATGAACGTGGGCTGTTGCTTGATACTGGAGGTGGATTACGTAAGGCTCTGCCATTGTTCAAGGATGACCAACCCGTGCTTATTCATAATGTCGATATAGTGAGTGATGCAGATCTTCGTACAATATATAGTGTTGTTGCTGACCGTATGAACCAGAACCAAAGCGTAGCGACTTTGCTGGTCAATGATCGGGTAACATCGCGTTATTTGCTGTTCGACGAAGATTTTATCATGCGTGGGTGGACAAATGTGCAGACAGGGGAGGTGAGAGGCGAACGGGCTTCTCGTCAACTGGCTTTTTCTGGCATTCATGTTGTTTCCCCTGCATTGTTGCCTTACATTAATAATTATAAAGGCCAAGATGAACCATTCCCCATCATGGATTTCTATTTGAATCTTTGTCGTCAGGAACGAATTGATGCATTTCAATTGCCCACTGATTGCCGTTGGGTAGATTGTGGAAAGGTAGAATCTTTGACAAAGGCTGCTGAAATTGTGCTGTAAAGCATATTTTACAAATCGTGCAACCGATTTTATTGCGCAATTTTCATTCTTTTCGCTTGAAATGTTTGGAAATTGCGCATAAATTATTTACCTTTGCGCCCATCAAAAAACAAATATCAACCTAAATTTAAAACCATTCATTCAAATTATGGAGAACAAAAAACGCGTTTACCGTTTTGGCAATGGAAAGGCCGAGGGTAACGCTCAGATGAGAAACGAACTTGGTGGTAAGGGCGCAAACTGCGCAGAGATGAACCTGATTGGTGTCCCTGTACCTCCAGGATTTACAATCACTACTGATGTATGCAACGAATACTACGCAATTGGCAAAGACCAAACTGTTGCAGTTTTGAAGGACGAAGTCCTGTCTGCCGTTAAACACATCGAAACTTTGATGAATTCAACCTTCGGCGATGCAACCAATCCACTGCTTGTCAGTGTGCGTTCTGGTGCTCGTGCCTCGATGCCAGGTATGATGGATACCATCTTGAACCTTGGATTGAATGATGAGGTAGTAGAAGGCTTGTCGAAGAAGACCGGTAACCCACGCTTTGCCTGGGACTCATATCGCCGTTTCGTACAGATGTATGGAGATGTCGTTATGGGCTTGAAACCTGTTAACAAGACAGATATTGATCCATTCGAGGCTATCATTGAGAAGGTGAAGGAGGAAGCTGGAGTTGTGCTTGATAAGGATATTCCAGTCGAAGGATTGAAGGAGCTTGTAAAGCGATTCAAGGCAATGATTCTCGAGCGTACTGGCAAGAACTTCCCAACCGATGTCTATGAGCAATTGTGGGGCGCTATCTGTGCTGTATTCGACAGCTGGATGAACGAGCGTGCCATCCTGTACCGTAAGATGGAGGGTATTCCTGCAGAATGGGGTACTGCTGTATCTGTTATGGCTATGGTATTCGGAAATATGGGCAATACCTCTGCAACGGGTGTATGCTTCAGCCGTGATGCCGCTACAGGTGAAAACCTTTTCAATGGTGAATGGTTGGTCAATGCTCAGGGCGAGGATGTCGTTGCCGGTATCCGTACTCCACAGCAGATTACCAAGATCGGTTCGCAGCGTTGGGCACAGCGTGCAGAAATCAGTGAAGAAGAGCGTCTCGCCAAGTATCCTTCGATGGAGGAGGCTATGCCTGAGATTTTCAAGCAGCTCGATGATCTTCAGACCAAGCTCGAGAATCATTATCATGATATGCAGGATATGGAGTTTACTGTTCAGGAGGGCAAGCTTTGGTTCTTGCAGACCCGAAATGGTAAGCGTACAGGTACTGCCATGGTAAAGATTGCTATGGATCTGATGCATGAGGGACTCATCGACGAAAAGACCGCCCTTCAGCGTTGCGAGCCACAGAAGTTGGACGAACTGCTTCACCCTGTCTTCGATAAGGATGCACTCAAGAAGGCTAAAGTCCTTACTACTGGTTTGCCTGCATCACCAGGCGCAGCATGTGGACAGATTGTTTTCTCTGCTGATGATGCAGAGGCTTGGCATAAGAATGGACATAAGGTTGTCATGGTTCGTATCGAGACATCGCCAGAGGACTTGGCCGGTATGGCTGCAGCCGAAGGTATCTTGACTTGCCGTGGCGGTATGACCTCACATGCAGCCGTTGTTGCTCGTGGTATGGGTAAGTGCTGTGTATCTGGCGCTGGTGCTTTGCAGGTGGACTATGTCAAGAAGACTGTAAAGATTGAGGATGTAACACTCAAGGAAGGTGATTATATTTCAATCAATGGATCTACGGGTCAGGTTCTTTTAGGCGAGGTTGAAACCAAGGCTGCAGAAATTTCAGGTGATTTCGCAGAACTCATGGACCTTTGCAACAAGTACACAAAACTCGTTGTACGTACAAATGCAGATACCCCACATGATGCAACCGTGGCTCGCCAGTTCGGTGCAGTAGGTATTGGTCTCTGCCGTACTGAGCATATGTTCTTCGAGGGAGAAAAGATTAAGGCCATGCGCGAGATGATTCTTGCAGAGAACGTCGAAGGTCGTAAGAAGGCTCTTGCTAAGCTCCTTCCATACCAGAAGGCAGACTTCTACGGAATTCTCAAGGCCATGGATGGTCTGGCAGTCAATATCCGTCTGCTTGATCCACCACTCCACGAGTTCGTTCCTCATGATACCAAGGGACAGCAGGAGATGGCCGACGCAATGGGCGTAACCCTCGAGTATATCAAGGCACGTGTTGCTTCTTTGTCAGAGAACAACCCAATGCTTGGTCATCGTGGATGCCGTCTTGGAAATACCTATCCAGAGATTACCGAGATGCAGACCCGTGCCATCATTGGTGCTGCAATCCAGCTTAAGAAGGAGGGCCTGAATCCAATCCCAGAGATTATGGTACCACTCGTTGGCCGTCATCATGAGTTCGATATGCAGGAGGAGATTATTCGCAAGACTGCAGCAGACCTCTTCAAGGAGGAGGGTGTTGCTCCATTCGAATTCAAGGTTGGAACAATGATTGAGATTCCACGTGCCGCATTGACAGCTGATGCCGTTGCTGCTCGTGCAGAGTACTTCTCATTTGGTACCAATGACCTTACACAGATGACCTTCGGCTACTCTCGAGATGATATTGCTTCGTTCCTCCCAGTTTATCTGGAGAAGAAGATCCTTAAGGTTGACCCATTCCAGGTCCTTGACCAGAAGGGTGTTGGTCAGCTCATCAAGATGGCCGTAGACAAGGGCCGTTCGGTTCGTCCAAGTCTGAAGTGTGGTATTTGTGGCGAGCATGGCGGTGAACCAAGTTCTGTCAAGTTCTGCCATCGTGCTGGATTGAATTATGTCAGCTGCTCTCCATTCCGCGTGCCTATTGCTCGTCTTGCCGCCGCCCAGGCTGCGGTCGAAGAATAAACGACTGAATGCTGATAATTAGTGAAATACGAGGCAAGAGTTTGGAAAACAGACTCTTGCCTCGGTTCTTTTTGCTCATATTCTGCGGGTTACGTAAGCAGAATAAGTTGACTA
>JAZQOK010000014.1:0-26777 GCA_045627865.1 Bacteroidales bacterium | reverse complement strand
CGCGCTGCTCCCGAAGTTTTCGGATTCAATAATTTAGCAATAATTCGTGAACCATTGTGATAATTTTTGTATTAGAACATAAATGTCCATCAAATTCTCACGAATTATATCAAAAAAATAACTCGGTTTAATTTGTGTTCAACTATTAAAGGAGGTGCTCCTTATATAGAGGCCGATGCCTTCAAATTGTAATTTTTTATATTGTATATAACTAACGAAAAATCCTACGTAGAGTAAATTCTACATAGGATTTTTTGTGGAGCTGGAGGGGTTTGTTCCGAGCTTGCTCGCGCGATCCGT
Source organism: Bacteroidales bacterium (assembly GCA_045627865.1). Taxonomy (GTDB): domain Bacteria; phylum Bacteroidota; class Bacteroidia; order Bacteroidales; family UBA3663; genus Liminaster. Next base: position 26,477 of record JAZQOK010000014.1, on the reverse strand, counting down.
AGGTGAGCAACCCGAGGGTTCGAACCCCTCCGCAAAACGTAGTGGAGCTGGAGGGGTTCGAACCCTCGTCCAAACAAGGAACATCTGCGCTTTCTACATGCTTATTCTGGCCTACATTGTCGGGAGCGACCAAGACCCAGACCACCAAGTCACTCCGTATCCTCTAAAACTTCATCTGAGGTGCGAGGCCACCTGTAGACTATTCCCGATTTACCTGCACCACCGAATCCTCGGTCTCGGGATTACGACCTTGGGGTGATGTCTTGTCGCTGCTACCTTGAGCGGCGATTAAGCCAGTAATCTACTGTACTTCGATTAGGCAGCAAGAGCGTAGTTAGTCTCGCCAATTATATTTCGCCATCGTGGATTATAGTGATAGGTGACGTCTCACTGCATGCTTACACAAAGGCTCATCTCGCTGTCAAAGCCAGTCAGCCCCGAACTGTGTGATTTCGTGGGTGCAAAGATAGGCCATTAAATTGAAAATGCCAAATAAACTTACTAAATTCGTGAATTTTGGGTTGAAAAAAGGGAAGAAAAGATAGTTTTTGTGTAAAAATTCACATTATATTACGCGATTTCCAAATAAAATTACTATCTTTGCACCGCAAATATGTCTTTAATTATGATGAATAATAATAGAAGAGTCGTTATTACCGGTATGGGCCTTTGGTCATGCTTAGGTTATGATTTGGAATCCGTTAAGGAAGCATTGTATAGTGGCAAGTCAGGTATTGTTATCGATCCTGTTCGTCAGGAGCTTGGTTTCCGTTCTCCACTTACCTCTTTTGTTGAAAAGCCGGACTTGAAAAAGCTCGTATCTCGCAGTATGCGTACCTTTATGAGCGAGGAGGCTCAGTATGCTTATATGGCAACTGTGCAGGCTCTCGAGCAGGCAGGTATGAGCCAGGAGTTCATTGATGCTCACGAGGTCGGTTTGCTTTATGGTAACGATAGTACAGCTAAGTCAACTTACGAGGCTGTAAGCAAGATATACGAATACAAGAGTACACAGGCCTGCGGTTCAGGTGCTATCTTCCAGAGCATGTGCTCAAATACCACTCAGTGTTTGGCTACCATGTTCCACTTGAAGGGTATTAACTTGACTACTGCTGGTGCTTGTGCTTCTGGTAGCCACGCTCTCGGTTTGGCTTACCTGCTGATCAAGAATGGTCTTCAGGAGCAGATCATCGCAGGTGGTGCTCAGGAGGTCAACCCAGAGTGTATGGGTTCGTTCGATGGTATTCAGGCTTTCTCTGATCGCATCGATGATCCAACCAAGGCAAGCCGCCCATTCGATCGCGACCGCAATGGTCTCGTACCTGGTGGTGGCGGTGCTACTTTGATTGTAGAGAGCCTTGAGTCTGCTCTGGCTCGTGGCGCTAAGCCAATCGCAGAGATCATTGGTTGGGGCTTCTCTGGTAACGGTGATCATATCTCTACTCCTAACGTGGCTGGTCCACAGCGAAGCATTGAGCTCGCTATCCAGAACGCAGGTATCGATAAGCGAGAGATTGGTTATGTGAACGCTCATGCAACCTCTACACATGCTGGTGACGGTCGCGAGGCAATGGCTATCGCTAATGTGTTCGGTGATTATAAAGTTCCTGTTACTTCAACCAAGTCACAGACTGGTCATGAGTGCTGGATGGCAGGTGCTTCGGAATGCATCTACTCAATCCTGATGATGAAGAACAACTTCATTGCAGGTACCATTAATTTCGAGAATCCTGATGAAGAGACCGCCTGCATCAATGTAATTGCTAAGACACAGGAGGCTCATTTCGATATGTTCCTGAGCAATAGCTTCGGCTTCGGTGGTACTAACTCTACCATCATTGTAAAGGATTGGAAAGAATAAAAAATATACACATTAAATAATAATAGTAACAATGACAAAAGAAGAAATCATTGAGAAGGTAAATCCACTTCTCGCCGAGGAGTTTGAGGTAGAAGAGAGCGATATCACCCCAGATGCCGTTATCTACGACACATTGGAGCTCGATAGCTTGAGCTTGGTTGACCTTGTTGCCGTTATTGAGCATGCATTCAAGGTTAAGATTCCTGCAGCTGATCTGCCAACCGTAAAGACCTTCCAGGATCTTTACAATTACATTGAGAGCCATCAGGCTTAATTACAATCCGCTATATCAATGGGCGATGCGCAGGACTTAATGTGCATTGTCCATTGTTTGTCTTTTTAAATATGTTATACAAGAACGAAGAGCTGTTTAAGCTGATGCCTCAGCGTGATCCGATCGTTATGGTCGACAAGATTCTGGATGCTGAAGGTGATGTGGCACACACCGGATTGAGTGTGACTGCCAACAACTACTTTATTGAGGAAGATGGATGTATGGCAGAGCCAGGCCTCATTGAACATATTGCCCAATCTGCCAGTGCCTTCAAGGGTCACAAGGCTCTTCAGGCAGGTGAGCCATTGCCTATTGGCTATATTGGCGAAGTCAAGAAATTCCATTGCTATGTTCGTCCGGCTGTCGGCGACGAACTGACTACGACCATCAACCTCGGTGCTGAGGTGAACGGTGTTACTTTGATGTCGGGCGAGACTCGTTGTGGCGATGTCCTCGTTGCAGATACTCAGATGAAGATTTTTGTGGAATAGGCTCGTTGGGCCCTCTCCGCTAATTTTATTTTGTAATTAGAAAAGCTATGCTTTTAAAAGATAAGTTTTTTACTGTATTGCACGAAGAGAAGATGACTGCAAATGATGCTGTCTATCTTTGCGAACTGAAGTCGGATTGTGATGTCTATAATGGTCACTTCCCCGGTAAGCCGGTCTCTCCAGGTGTGTGCAATATTGAGATGATTCGCGAGTGCACCGAGATGCTGGTGGGCCGCGATCTGAAGATCGATACCATCAAGCAGTGCCGTCTTACCGCAGTGGCATCTCCTTCGGTTTGTCCAAAGGTGGATGTCAAGGTTTCGGTGGCACAGATTGAGGGTACGGACAGTTATAATGTGGTTGCTTCGATCAGCGATGCCGAGCGTCCATATATGGAACTCAAAGGCACCTTTAAGGGTTAAGAAGGTAGAATCGAGAACTTTTCTCAATGAGCATGACCAATCTCTGCATTAACATATATCATTTCTTCCGTCAGCATAAGTTCGTCTATTGGGGACTGATGCTGGCGCTATTTGCGTTCTTTGGCTACTTCGCAGCACAGATTCATCTTGAAGAGGATATCTCAAAGCTTCTGCCGTCGTCAAAGAATGAGGATGGATCTACCAAACTAGCTTTCGCCGATCTTCGCATCAAGGATAAGACTTTCCTTGTGTTCGAGGCAAGTCCAGAGATGCAAAAACAGGACCAGGTAGATTCTCTTATCAACGTAAGCGATCGTTTCGTGGCAGAATTGACTGCTCGTCTCGATAGCCTTAAGCTGCAGGGTGATACCTTGTTGCAGGATATCTTTGCTTCGGTGTCGAAAGAGGATATTCTGTTTGATGCGGTTGACTTTATGGAGGGTCAACTGCCTTGCTATATTGATACAGCGGCCTACGCCTCGTTCGATACCTTGTTTACGCTCGAGCATATGGATCGTCAGATGGCGGTGAACCGTGATCAGGCGATGAGTCCGATCGGTTCGCTTTTCCCGGAACTGATTGCTATGGATCCTTTGGGTCTGCGTTCTGTCCTGATGAATCAGCTTCAGGGTATGGCTGGTGGCTTAGGTGGCTCCTACAAGATTGTCGATGGCCACTTCTTTGTGCCTGATAGCTCTGTGCTGCTTGTCTTCCTGACTCCTCGTTTCGCTGCAACCAATACAGGCAAGGGCGCTCAGCTATTCTCCATCCTGAATGAGATGCAGCAAAAGTATTGGGGAAGTTCCGGCGATGTGCCACAGACCTCTCCTCGAGGCTCACAGGTCAAGGTGATGTATCACGGCAGTACGGCCCGTGGTGCGTATAATAGCTGGCAGACCAAGGCGGACTTGCGAAATACCATCATTGGTTCGTTGGTAGTCGTCCTTCTCTTCATTTTCCTTTGCTTCCGCAATTGGAATACCATTCCGCTGCTTCTTCTGCCTGTGGCATTCGGTACCTTGTTTGGCTTGGCAATGATGTACTTTATCAAGGGACAGTTCTCGTTGCTGGCATTGGGTATTGGTGCAATTGTGCTGGGTGTGGCATTGAGTTATGTCCTCCATGTGATTACCCACTATAAGTATGTGAGCGATCCGGAACAGGTATTGAAGGATCAGGTGACACCGGTCTTCCTGGGCTGTCTGACCACCATCGGTTCCTTCATGGGCCTGATTTTCATCAATACAGAACTCTTGCAGGACTTCGGTTTGTTCGCATCGTTCGCGATTGTCGGCACAACTGTATTCAGCTTGGTCTTCCTGCCACAGTTCTTCAATCCTAAGACGAATAAACGCAATCGCCGAGCCTTTGCAGTCATTGACAAGATCAATGTCTATCCGTTCGACCGCAATCGTCCGTTGCTGCTGGCAATCGGTTTGTTGTCGGGCGTCTGCCTCTTCTTCTATCTGAAGGGTGGTATAGACTTCGATGCGGATATGCGCAATATCGGTTACTTCTCCGACAATATCACCTACTCTGAAGAGCTGGTTCGTGCCAAGACTCATACGGGCGATAAACAGCAGTACTTTGCTTCGTCGGGTGCTACGATGGAGGAGGCGTTGGATAACTTCTCCCTCATGGCCGAGAAACTGGATTCACTTAAGGCGTCTGGCCTGGTTAAGAGTTTCACTCCAACCAGTACGATCTTCGTGCCACAAAGTGAACAGCAGGCTCGCATCGATGCCTGGCATGCTTATTGGACTGAAGAGCGTTTGGCGCAGGTTCGTTCGTTGATCAAGCAGAGTGCTCCTAAACAGAATATTGTTCCTGAATATTTCGAGCCATTCTTTGAGGCTGCTACCAAGGAATATGAACCACAGCCTCTCTACGAGCAGGGTATCATTCCTTTCGGCTTGCAGTCAACCATGATGGAGCAATCGGCCGACGGCTCTTATCTCTGCTTCACGTCGGTCCGTTGTGCGAACGACTCAGTGCGCAGCGCAACTTCTGATTATCAGCAGATCTGTCGCGCTATAGCGTCGCAGCCAAACCTCATGGTTCTTGATACCTATTTCTACACTCAGGACACCTTGCTAGAACTCAACGAGGATTTCAATGTCCTGCAGTGGGTCAGCATGGCCTTTGTTTTCGTGGTGCTGCTGGTTTCGTTCCGCTTTAACCTCAAACATACCGTGTTGGGCTTCTTGCCAATCCTGGTCAGCTGGCTCATCGTTTTGGGTGCAATGGTAATCTTCGACCGTCAGTTCAACTTGATCAATATCATCATCTCTACCTTTATCTTCGGCATTGGTGTCGATTATTCGATCTTTGTGATGAATGGCCTTTTGGCTGGAAAGAAAGAGACCTGTGGCGATACCGATAGAGACAAGCGTGATGTGCTGCTGCTCTCATATCACAAGACTGCGATTCTCTTCTCGGCCGTTGTTCTGATCGTTACCGTTTCATCCATGCTCTTTGCCAAACATCCAGCTATTACCAGTGTTGGTTTTGCTACCTTGGTCGGTATGGTAAGCGCGGTGGTTTTGAGCTATGTTGTTCAACCATTCTTGTTCAAACTTTGGAATAAAAAATGAGTAAATACGATATTGTAATTATAGGCTCTGGTCTGGGTGGACTCCAGTGTGGATACATTCTTGGCAAGCGCGGCTATAAGGTCTTGATTCTGGAACGCCAGGCACAGCCCGGTGGATGTATGCAGAGTTATCGCCGTCATGGCGAACTGCTTGACACCGGTATGCATTATGTGGGCGGTTTGGGCGAAGGTAATTGCCTTCACTCAACATTCAAGTACATGGGCCTGATGGATTTGCCTTGGCAGTTGTTGGATCCTGAAGGATTTGACCGTGTGACTATTGGAGACCGTACCTTCAGCTATGCACAGGGACATGAGGCATTCGTCGAGACGTTGGCCCGCGAGTTCCCAAGCCAGCGCAAGGGATTGGAGGAATATACCAAAACGATGAAGGAGGTGGGTGATCATCTGTTCGATGCCATCAAACCTCGAGATGAGGTCGATTTCTTCACTACTTCTCTCTTTGCATCGAGTACTTATGATTATCTGCACGAGACCTTTTCGGATGATCTTTTGATCAATGTCCTTTGTGGATCTTCGTTGAAGATGGAGTTGGCCAAAGAAACTCTCCCTCTCTATAACTTTGCACAGGCAAACAATAGCTTCGTGCAGGGCAGTTACCGACTGAAGGGCGATGGTAATCTGATTGTCAATCACCTGATTGATGCGATTCGTAGCTTCGGTGGCGAAGTTCTCTGTAATTGTGGCGTCGAGGAGTTGATTGAGAAGGATGGCAAGCTTGTGGCCGCCCGATGCGTCAACGGCGAGGTTTACGAGGGAGATATCTTCATCAGCAATGCTCATCCGGCAGTGACTTGCGATCTGGTTAAGGAGAGCACTAAGCTCAAGAAGGTTTATCGTAACCGTATTGCTCGTCTGGAGAATACCTATGGTATGTATACCGTCAGCCTTGTCCTCAAACCTGGCCAGTTGAAGTATTTCAATTGGAATCAGTATATTTATAAGCAGGCAAACGTCTGGGATTATTACAAGGAGGAGGGTCCTGTGAGTGGTATTCTTATCTCTTGCCGAGTTCCGGAGCAGGGCGATGATGCCCGTATTCTCGATATCTTGACTCCACTTCCTTGGGATAAGATCCAGCAGTGGGAGAATACCACAATCGGACACCGCGGAGAGGATTACAAGGCCATGAAGGAGCGTTTGGCTGACGAATGTACCCTGATGGCGGAACGCTTCATTCCGGGACTCCGAAATATGGTCGAAGCTCGTTATAGCAGCACACCGCTTACCTACAGAGATTATACTTTGACTCCGAACGGATCCGCTTATGGCGTCCGCAAGGATTATCATAATCCAATGATGACGTTGCTTTCGGCCAAGACTCCGATTCCAAATCTTCTCTTGACAGGCCAGAGTCTCACGCTCCACGGATTGTTGGGTGTAACCATGACTTCACTCTTTACCGTGGCTGAGATTATCGGTAAGGAGGAGGCCTGGAAGATAACACAGACGAAATAGACCACCCCCAACCCTCCCTCATAGGGAGGGAGCGGTTTGAAATGGTTGGATTAAACCTTTGGGCCGGTTCTTTGTCTTATTATAGCAATTAGAAAAAGTTTAACAATATAAATCTGTTGCCCTCCAGAGCTATAAATCCTCCCTCCCCATTATGGGGGTCCTCGCAGCTATAAAGAAGATTGATAATCTTCGGCGAGAAGACGAACCTTTAGGTGAGGGGATAATAGAGAGGGTCTTTCTTTATGAAATACGCTTTAGTAACAGGTGGTAGCCGTGGCATTGGCCGTGCTTGTAGCATTCAGTTGGCTAAGATGGGTTACCGTGTTTTGATCAATTACGTAAACAATACTGCAGCAGCCGAGGAGACTCTTCAGTTGATCCGTGAGGCAGGTTCCGACGGCGAGATGTTGAAGTTCGATGTTGGTAATGCCGAGCAGGTCAAGACTGCTATCGAGGCTTGGCAGGCTGCTCATGCCGATGCCGATGAATACATCGAGGTATTGGTTAACAATGCTGGTATCCGTCGCGATAACCTGATGGCTCTGATGCCAGGAGAGGATTGGTTCAATGTCATCAATACCAACCTGAACAGTTTCTTTGCTATCACCCAGCCACTCATCTCTCAGATGCAGTTCCATAAGTTCGGTCGTATCATCAATATGGCCAGCGTGAGCGGTATCATGGGTATGCAGGGCCAAACCAACTATTCTGCTGCCAAGGGTGGACTTATTGCTGCTACCAAGGCTTTGGCCAAGGAGGTAGCCCGCAAGAATATTACGGTCAATGCTGTGGCTCCTGGTTTCATCAAGACCGATATGGTCGATGGACTCGATGAGAAGGAACTCAAGAAGACCATTCCTGCTAACCGTTTCGGACAGCCAGAAGAGGTTGCTGCATTGGTTGGTTTCCTGGCTTCTCCAGAGGCCGGTTATATCACTGGTAACGTGATTAGTATTAACGGTGGACTTTATACATAAAGACCCACCCCAGCCCTTACAGCCCCTAACCCCTAACCCTTCCCCCGCTCGGTGGAAGGGGGTGTATAATGAAGAAATAGATATGAAGAAAATTCTTACGATACTTTCATTTATCCTTCTTTCCTTTTCCTTTTTCCTTTGCAATGCACAGGATGCCGAGATGATGCAGAAGGCACAGGAGAAGTTCAAGAACATGCAGACGCTTGAGGCAGACGTCGTGATGACCAAGCACAATACAATGGTCACAAAGGATGTCACTACGCCAGGTAAGTTCTACTTCAAGAAGCCTTCCAAGATGTGTCTGACATTCAATGGAGGAAAGGATGTTCTCTTGATGGATGGCCAGTCGTTTACTATGGTCAAGGATGGAAACAAGCAGACCATGAACGCGCAGGGAAATAGTCAGTTCGAGGCACTCAAGACTTTGATGCAGAACTTCTCTGCCGGACAGGAGAGTGACATTGACCTCTCGGATATTGCCGACGTGGATATGGAGAAGCAGGGTGACTTGATCAAGATGACAATCACACCGATCGTAACGGATTCAAAGGAGAAACGTAAGATGATGTTTACTTCGTTTGTTGTTTCGATCGATCAGAAGAAGTCTGAGCTCATGTCTGTCCGTATGAACGAGAAGGGCCAGAACTATACTCAGTATGACTTCTCGAACTTCAAGCAGAATGCGAACATCACTGATGCTGTGTTCGTTGCTAAGTAATCCTATATCCTGTTATGAAAGCAGAACAGAAGGTAATTCTGGAAGATATCACAAAGATTCGTGTCAAGTTCAGCGAGATTGATTCAATGCGCAGAGCTTGGCACGGCTCGTATATCAAATATATGGAGGATGGACGTGAGTCTTTCGGCTTGCATTATCCAGGCATTGGATATGCTGATATCACGGCTTCGGGCATCTATGCGCCTATCGTCGATGTGCGGGTCAAATATTATGGCCCACTGTCGTTGAACGATGTGGTCGTGATTCGTACCCGTTATGTCTATCATCCGGGTGCTCGCTTGGATTATAGCTATGAGATGCGTCGCGAGTCTGATGACGCGCTCTGTTGCCGAGCAACGACCACCCAGCTCTTTATCGACGAAAACGAGCAACTGATGACCGACAAACCGAAATATTATGAAGATTGGCAAAAGAAGTTCGGAATTGTCGAAGAATGATGATAAATGATTGCGGATTGGTTAATTTTGCTTTCATTTTGCAATCAAACATATCAAAATATAGCAAAAAGTGAAGGAATTTGAAATTTTCTTCACTTTTTGTTTGTTTATGTGGAAATAATACTATACCTTTGCACCGCATTTCGAAAGAATGCAAGAAAAATGCAATCCAAAACCATTCAATAGCAAACATTTTACTCGTTCAATGCCGTTGATTGTGTCTATTTGGGCAAACTAATAAACTTTAAACGCTAAACTTTAACTTCTTTAGAATATGTGTGGCATTGTAGGTGTATTTAACCTGAAACCAGGAGAGTCAGCTGAGCTTCGTCCTCAGATGTTGCAAATGAGCAAACGCATCCGTCACCGTGGTCCAGATTGGAGTGGTATTTATAGTGGAGATAAGAGCATTCTTTGCCACGAACGACTCTCGATCGTCGATCCGATTTCTGGCGGACAACCTTTGTATAATAAGGAGCATAGTCTCGTACTGGCTGTCAATGGTGAGATCTACAACCACAAGCTGTTCCGTGAGCAGTTGAAGGATGAATACGAGTTCCAGACCGGTTCAGACTGTGAAGTTATTCTGGCTCTGTATCAGAAATATGGTACCCAGTTCATTGATAAACTGAACGGTATCTTTGCCTTCGCTCTTTATGATATCGAAAAAGATGTATTCCTGATTGCACGTGATCACATCGGTGTCATCCCGTTGTATTATGGTTACGATAACCAGCATCATCTCTATGTCGCCTCCGAGCTCAAGGCACTCGAGGGTTATTGCTCTGTTATCAAGTGCTTCCCTCCAGGCAAATATATTTATAGCCCAATGGGAGATACTCTCCAGACCTGGTACGAGCGTGACTGGATGGATTATGAGAAGGTTAAGAACAATACCTCTTCGATCGAAGATCTTCACGATGCCTTGGTTTCAGCTGTCGATCGTCAGTTGATGGCAGATGTTCCTTATGGTGTATTGTTGAGTGGTGGCCTTGATTCGAGTGTTATCTCAGCATTGGCTCAGGCTATCAATAAGACCAAGTTCGAAAATCAGGATCATATAGGCTGGACTCCACGTCTGCATTCCTTTGCCGTAGGTTTGAAGGGTGCCCCGGACCTTGTTGCAGCCCGTAAGGTAGCCGATCAGATTGGTACCATTCACCACGAAATCAACTATACCGTTCAGGAGGGACTCGATGCTGTGCGCGACGTTATTTACTATCTTGAGACATACGATGTAACCACCGTGCGTGCATCTACCCCAATGTACCTTCTGGCTCGTGTCATCAAGTCGATGGGTATCAAGATGGTTCTTTCGGGCGAGGGCGCAGATGAGATCTTTGGTGGTTATCTTTATTTCCACAAGGCTCCATCGGCCGAGGAATTCCATAAGGAGACAGTTCGCAAACTTTCGAAATTGTATCTTTATGATTGCTTGCGTGCCAATAAGGCACTTTCCGCTTGGGGTGTCGAAGGCCGTGTGCCATTCCTTGATAAAGAGTTCATGGATGTCGCAATGCGACTGAACCCTGCCGATAAACTTTGTGGCAAGATGGCAGGCGAATCTCCACTCCGCAAGGCAGCAGGCGATGATCGTGCTATGGAGAAGTGGATTGTCCGCAAGTCTTTCGAGGATGTCCTGCCTGCAGAAGTGGCTTGGCGTCAGAAGGAGCAGTTCTCGGATGGCGTCGGTTATAGTTGGATTGACACCCTCAAGCGAATCACTTCTGAGCGAGTATCGGATCAGATGATGGCTGAGGCCGCCGATCGTTTCCCGGTCAACACCCCAATGAACAAGGAGGAGTACTACTATCGTGCTATCTTTGAGCAGCATTTCCCATCGAACACAGCTGCTCGTACTGTGCCTCACGAGGCCTCGGTTGCATGTTCTACCGCCATCGCTCTCGAGTGGGATGCTGCATGGAAGAACATGAACGATCCTTCGGGTCGTGCCGTAGGAGGTGTTCATGAGAAGGCATATTAAATAAAAGACCCACCCCAACCCTCCCTTTAGGGAGGGAGAAAAATAGTGCATCTAAGTGATAATTTTCCTTAGGTGCACATTTTTTTATTAGAATTTGTCAAAAAAATAATAATTACTATTGTATTTCAAAAATAATTTCTATATTTGCACCATCAAATCCTAATTAATAAAATTGATGCTTATGAAAAAGACTTTCCTCCTTTTGGCAACTGCATTGTTGAGTGTATCAGCTTTCGCTCAGACATTCTCTCGTGAAATGCCATGCAAGAATGAACTTGGTGACGTTATAGCAACCAAGATGGGTACCATCTGTCTGCCATACGAGGCAAAACCAGTTGATTGCTCTGTTTATAAACTTGTCTCTGCCTCATCTGAGGAATGGATTTTCCAGGAGACTCTCTCGATGGAGGCAAATACACCTTATCTTTTCGTCGTTGATAACAACACAACCCTTGAGGCAAACTTCGAACAAATCGGAGAGGAGGTTGCTTGCGATGCCCCAACCGCTGAGGCAGCAGGTGTAGCTAATGGTTTTATCGGTAGCTACAAGCGTCAGATTCTCCGTGGCCAGAAGATGTATTTCGTTAGCTACGACAAGATCAACTACAATAATGGTCAGCCAATCATCTCAACCCCAAATCGTGCCTATTTCTCGGCTGATGTGATGCCTGCTGGTCAGACTCTTTCAGAGAACGTCAAATTGACCTTCTTGCCTGCTTCAACTACTCGTATCAATAGTGCAGAGGCATCCGTTAAGGAGAATGATGCTACCATTGCACGTCAGAATATTGGCCTTCAGCAGGGCCGTTATAACATCAATGGCAAAAAAGCAATTGTTAAGTAACATCTGGAACGAATCAGAGCAATCGGTCATCCGTCCGGAACGATTGCCATTGCGGATACTGACAATCGACAATGCGGCCGATGTTCAGATACTGCGTCATCCCTGTGAGGATTTTACCGATGAACAACTAAAAAGCGAGGATTTTCGAATCCTCGCTTCTAATATGCTTGCCTGTGTCGATTATCCCGGAACCAAGGGAGTAGGTGTGGCAGGTCCTCAAGTGGGTTTGTCGCGTCGCATTGTGGCTCTTCAGCGTCAGGATAAGCGAGATAAACCCTTCGAGGTTTATGCCAATATCCGTATCATCGGTTACAACGGAGAAAAGAAAGCCGGGCGTGAGGGTTGTCTCTCAGTTCCCGGCAAACGTGGCGTTGTTGAACGATATCGCGATATCGAGGTACAATATACCGATATCGAAACACTGGAGGTCAGGACAGAACGAATCAAAGGTTTTACCTCTGTCATTTTCCAGCACGAATGCGAACATCTCGACGGAACGCTCTACATCGACAAGTGTGACGAACTCATCGATGTAGAGTAAATGAAATAGTTTTTATCTGTTCTGCGTTTCCCAACGACGGGTAGCATCGCAGGTGATGTTCGTTACCTGATCTCCGATCTGGAGGCGGAAGTCTCCAGCCTCGAGGATCCAGTGGCCATTGTAGTCTACATAAGCGAGATCGTCGGCTGGAATCGTGAGCGAAACAGTCTGGCTCTCTCCTGGCTGGAGTTCGATCTTCGTGAATTGGCGCAGACGACGGATGTCGGGTGTAGAGGTGGCAACCAAGTCTGAAGAGAAGAGGAGTACTGCCTCTTTGCCAGTGCGTGTGCCGGAATTCTTGACATCGACCGATACCGTCAACAGGTCTCCGCTCTTGAAGTGTGTGGCGGAGCATTTCAAGTTGCTATATTCGAACGTGGTGTAGCTCAAACCGAATCCAAATGGCCATTGAACGTCGACCACTGCGTTGTAGTCGTATGCACCCTCCATGGTTGCTGTCTCCTGACAAGGCTTGTAGTCGTAGGTGATGAGCGAATGAGGCTCCTTTGGATAGGTGAGTGGCAGACGGCCTGAGAAGTTGGCATCACCCGACAGGAGTTCAGCCAAGGCATCTCCGCCATAGTTGCCTGGGACAAGCATGCATACAACCGCCTGAGCCAATGGCTCGATATCTGATACCAGACGAGGACGACCCTCTCCCAATACAAGAATAATCGGTTTGCCTGTCTTGGCCAAAGCCTTAACCAGATCGCGCTGCTTCGGTGAGAGTGCCAGGTCGGTCAGGTTGCCAGGTGTTTCGGCATAACTGTTCTCGCCGATACATGCCACGATGACATCTGCCTTGGCAGCGGCCTGGACAGCCTTCTGGATCTGAGGCTCTTTCTCCTCATAGTATCTTCCTGCGAAGTTGTAGCTGACTCCCTCTTCGAGAATAATGTTGCTGGCGCCGAATTTTTGGCACATAGCCTCGTAGATGGTGTTGTACTTTTCGTCGTATTTGTCGGTGTTCGATCCCTGCCAGGTGTAGGTCCAGCCGCCATGAAGAACTCGCATCGAGTTGGCATTTGGACCGCAAAGCAGAATCTTTTTGTTGGCAAGTGGAAGAAGATTGTTCTCGTTCTTGAGGAGGATCATCGATTCGATTGCTCCCTGTTTCGAAAGTTCCGCACTGTGAGCAGAGGCAAATTCCGGATAGTCAGAACTCTGCTGAAGTGGATGTTCAAAGAGTCCCAATCGATACTTCAGACGAAGTACGCGACGGGTAGCATCATCAATTCTCGACTGAGGAACCATACCTTCGTTGACGAGTTCTTTGAGCAGGTCGCAGAAGTCGGTGTTATATGGTTCCATCGCCATATCGATGCCAGCATTGATGGCCATGGCAATGGCCTCTTTCTTGTTGGCAGCCACTTTGTCGCGAGTGTAGAGGTTATTGATGTCCGCCCAGTCGGTCACAATCATACCATCCCAATTCAATCCCTCTTTGAGCCAACCGGTAAGAAGTTCCTTGTTGGCATGGAAAGGAACACCATTGTTCGAGCCGGAATTGACCATGATGCTGAGGGCCTTGCCTTCACGGATGGCCGTGAGGAAGGGGGCAAAATGCTTCTCGCGCAGTTCGCTTGGAACTACGCTGGCAGGAGTGCGGTCCTTGCCTGAAACTGGTACACCATAGGCCATATAATGCTTCAAGCAGGCGGCAATGTGATTCTGGTCGATGTGGTTCGGATCATTGCCCTGAAAGCCCAAGGTGGCAGCTTTGCCTAACTCGGCATTTACGTAGCAGTCTTCACCAAAGTTCTCCCAGATACGAGGCCAGCAGCTGTTTCTGCTGAGGTCGATGGTTGGATTGAATGTCCAGGTGATGCTTCCTGCACGGGTTTCGTAAGCACAGATTTCGGCAGCCTCACGAACCATGTCGCGGTTGAAGGCGGCACCCATATTGATGTTCTGTGGGAAGATGGTTCCACCTGCAGTGTAGGTAGTTCCGTGGTTCTGATCCAGACCATAGAGGCAAGGAATACCTATCTGTTCCATGCTGATGCGCTGTACGGCCTCAATGATTTGCTGCCATTGCTCTGGTGTTGGACTTTGGGCAGAAATCTGGTTGAGGAAGGAACCGATCTTGTATTTGCCGATCAGTTCAGTGAGCTTTGCCTCGTCGACGACGAATTTGTTGCCGTAGGGCTGTGAAGCATCGGCTTCGCAGTGTGCGGTGAGATCCAGGACAAGTTGGGTCATTTGTCCGATCTTCTCCTCGAGAGTCATCTTGCCCAAGGTCTGTTCAACCTGTTTCTCGATATCAGGGTCCTGTGGAATCGCTGGCGACATCTCTGCCTTCTGGCTCTGTTGACAGGAGGCGAATAGGAGAGTCGCAGAAAGAAGTGAAAGAATGGATTTTTTCATATAAGTCTCAGATTTCAAAGTTTTCTGGTTTTAGGTAAAAAGCAAGGGGTTGTGCTTGTCACAGCCCCTTGACGGTTGATAATATTAGAACGTAAGTTGTGTAGTTTTATTGTATGGGTGTGTAGTCGAATGGCAGAGAAACCTTGATTTCCTGCGAAGAGAAGCCAAGATGGAGGTTGAAACGTCCAGGCTCTGCCTTCCAATTGTTGCTTGTGATGTCATAGAAGGCGAGGTCACGAGCCGAGAGATGCCATGTTATTTCCTGCGACTCTCCAGGTTGAAGAGCTACTTTGACAAAACCTTTCAATTCCTTGACAGGACGTACCACGCTCGATTTTGCATCGTTGACATACAGCTGGACTACCTGTGATCCAGCTACGGTGCCGGTATTGCTCAGTGTTGCTTTGATGACTGGCAGACCATCCATAGTCGAGACCTTTGCGTCCGAGAGTTTGAAAGTGGTATAGCTCAACCCGTAACCGAATGGGAAGAGTGGCTTCAGTTTTTGCTGGTCAATATAACGGTAGCCGACAAATAGACCTTCGCTGTATTCCAGATTCCATTGGTCTTTGTCATTCGCCTTGATGCCTGGGTAGCGTTTGGGGTCAGCACCCTTTTTCTTGCCCTCTTTGAGGACTGGAGCGAAAACGGAGCATTGATCGAGTGATTTGTACCAGGTCATAGCGAGATGTCCGGATGGGTTGACATCGCCCACGAGGACATGAGCCAACGAGGTGCCTGCTTCGGAGCCTAGATACCAGTCCTGCAAGATGGCAGGGACACGTTCTGCCCAAGGCATTGCCACAGGATTTCCTGAGATGTTGACGACGATGAGGTTCTTGTTGGCCAACAAGAGTGCCTCGATGAGGGCATCCTGACCATAAGGCAGACCATATTCTTTGCGGTCAAAGCCCTCGGCATCCTGATGGTTGGATTTGTTCAGGCCGCCCACGAAGATGACGACATCACAATCTTGGGCCAGCTGGACTGCTTCGGCGGTTAGTTCGGCAGCCGAGCGATTGTCCGATAAATCCTGACCGGTTCTGACTCCGTTATATTCTCCGCCAACATCGCCCACATAACCGCGTGCATAACGGACCTGAACGCCAGTGCCGTTTAATCGGCGTTCGATGCCTTGCAGCGGAGAAATCTCATGTTGGGCTTTGAGGCTCGATGAACCACCACCGACGGTCATCATCTTGATGGCGTTCTCACCAATGACTGCGATGCTCTTGACTTGGGCAATGTCGATAGGCAACAGATGGTTCTGGTTCTTCAGCAATACGATTGACTCATCACCGATTCTGATTGCAGCCTCAATATGTTCTGGACTATTGAGCGAGCCGAACGGACGGTTCTGATTCATTGAGGTACGCATGATCAGGCGCAGCACACGACGGGTTTTATCATCCAGTTCCTGGGTACCAACCTTGCCCTCTTTGATGAGTTGCAGGTAGGGACGGGCCATGAAGTAGTTGTCGTAGGCATTGGTAACGCCCATCTTCAAACCATCGGTCCAGGTACCATATTCAAGATCCAGACTGTTGTAGATTGCCTCTTCGGTGCTCTGCGTGCCACCCCAATCCGAGATGACAGCGCCATCAAATCCCCATTCTCCTTTCAGAATCTTGTTCATCAGGTAGTCATTGTGGCAGGCATGCTGTCCGCGGAACAGATTATATCCGCCCATGATGCTCCAGGCACCACCTTGCTTGACGGCGGTCTCGAATGCCGGTAGATAGATTTCGCGAAGGGTTCGTTCGTCGCACTCAACATTGCTGGTATAACGGTTCTGCTCGTTGTTGTTCAGCGCATAGTGTTTGACACATGCGGCAACGCCTTGCTGCTGTACGCCTTGAATATATTGGGCTACCATCTGTCCCGACAGGTATGGATCCTCGCCCAGATATTCGAATGAGCGACCATTCAGCGGATTGCGTAGGATGTTGCAGCCAGGACCCAGAAGAACTGATTTGTTGCGATAGCGGGCCTCCTCGCCGATGCTGACACCATACAAGTGAGCCAGATCGACATTCCAGGTCGATGCCAGAGCCGAGAGGGCAGGGAAGGCTACGCACGAGTCGTTGGTGCATCCTGCCTGCTCCCATTCATCCCACAATACATCAGGACGGATGCCGTGAGGACCATCCGTACACCACAACTCAGGAATGCCTAAGCGGGCAACACCTGGGCTTGAGAACTTGCTCTGGGCATGGATGATGGCAATCTTTTCGGTCGTAGTCATCCTGCTCAAAGCATCTTCTACTCTCTGCTCCAAAGGCTTTGTAGGATCTTGATAGATTTGTCCCGTTAAAGGTATGAGTGAAGCAAAGAGTGTAAATATCGGAAGTGTGAAAAACATCTTCATATTTTTATCCAATTAGATATTATTTCTGCCAGACACGGACCCAGTCGACCTTCATGCTGACTGGCAATGCATTGTAATCGACGCCCTGAGCACCGCCCCAATCACCACCCCAAGCGAGGTTGAGAATGACATAGAAAGGAGCATCATAAGGCCAATCATCCTTGCCAAGTCCGCGATTCTTGTAATAGAGCTGTTTCTTTCCATCGACGTAGGTCTGGATATAGTCGGCAGTCCATTCTATTGCGTAAGTATGGAATTCTCCCTCAGCACCTTCACAGAGCATCTCTTGTGTTACCTGTGTGTTGTTGCTGTGTACGTGGCTGTTGGCGTGAAGGCTAGAAGAGACATAGTTCGGATGGTAACCTACCTCCTCCATGATGTCGATTTCGCCATCAGCTGGCCATGAGGTGAAATGTACTGGCATCATCCAGAAGGCAGGCCAGGTACCTTTGCCCTTAGGCAGACAGATGCTTGCCTCGATATAACCATATTTCCAACCAGTAGATTGACAGGCATAGACACGTCCAGAGTAGATTTTACCATCTTCCTGGAAGCAATTGATGGAGAGGATGCCATCCTTGACGCTTGCCACCTCCTTGCCTTTCGGCGATGCCGTATTGACATAGGTCTGAAGTTCGTGGTTCACCCAGCCAGGGGCGGCTGTCTGGTAGGTCCATCCATTGTTTTGCGACAAGGCTCCCTCTTTGTCGAATTCGTCATTCCAGACCAGCTTGTAGCCCTCCAGTGGACATTGGATCGGAGGAACAGGCTTGGCTTCCTGCTGGATGTTGATGAACTGACGGGAAGTGCCAGACTTGAGGGTAATCTGTCCCTCGCGAGCCTCGTATTTGTCGTTGGCGGCTACTGTGACAGTGAGTTGTATATCGCCCGCACTGCCAGTCGATGGAGTGACGGTAATCCAGGATTCATTGTTGGTGGTAAAGGCTCGCCATTCCTGCGGAACAGATGCCTTGACGTTCTGCTCACCACCCTCACAGGTCATGCTGAGGGTTGTAAGAACTTTTTCTTCCGTCATTGGAAGTGTATTGTCATTGTCGTCGCCACATGCAGTCAGTGACAGCATGGTGGTCAACAGTGTTATAAGCATGTACATTGCTTTCATGATTGATAAGTATGTCTTCAAAAAAAATCTGCCCGATAACCCGATTGGCTATCGGGCAGAAGATCAAACCATCTTTATTAAACAAATCACCTAATTTTTCTTAACGTGTGTTTGGTAACTATTATTATCGTTCGTTCTATTTATTCTTCAATAAATGTGATTTTCTTGATCTTGACGACTGTTCCACCAGGGGTTCCGCCAAAGTCGAAGAACAATGACAGAGCATGTGCGTCACCCTTTGGCAACTGTGCACCGGTCACCTTGTATACATACTCCTCGTCTGCCTTAAGTTCATGACGATCGGCAAAGAAGAAATTGTCATCGTGCTTGACCGTTTCCGACTCGTCGGTCTGGGTCAGCTTGATGGTAACACCAGGACAATCAGCATCAGCCTCCAGAGTTACACCAAAGCTATAGGTCTTGTCCTTGCTGGCAGTAAGGGTGGTGTTGATTGGGAACTGACCCTTCCATTGCTCTGAGCCGAGGCCTTCTGGCATGGTAACCTTCCAAGTGTCGGAACCATTCTTGTGGTCCCATTCACAAGTCAGGCCACCGCTCCAGTCTGCGCCTGAGAACCAAGGAGTAACAGAGAGGAATGCATTGCCACTGTCAACAGCCTTCCAAAGATTGTTCTCTGCTTCGTAGTTCACCTCTTTAACCTCCTCGAAGTAGATGTCCGAGATCTTGACAACAGTACCCTCAGGGGTGCCACCGAAGTCGAAGAAGAGTGAAAGGGCATGTGCATCCTGCTTAGGCAGAACAACATTGGTTGCCTTGTAGATGAATGGCTTGTCGGCTGTGATCTCATGACGATCTGCAAAGAAGAAGTTGTCGTCATGCTTAGCAGTTTCCGACTCGTCGGTTTGGGTCAGCTTGATCGTGACACCCGGACAGTCATTGTCTGCCTCAACTACGCAGTAGAAGTTGTACTTCTTCTCGATGCTTGCGGTGAGGGTGGTGTTGATTGGGAACTGACCCTTCCACTGCTCTGCGCCGATACCTGCAGGCATAACTACCTCCCAAACGCCATTCTCATGTTTCCAATCCGGAGTGAGACCACCATTCCAGTCTGCACCTGAGAACCATGGGGTTACACTGATGAAGGCAGAACCCTCTTCTACGGCTTTCCAGAGGTTAGCAGGAGAATCGTTGTTCCAGTCTTTCACAGTTTCTGGTTCTGCAGGTTCTGGATCCTTGGTAGGAGGAACAACCTTATTCTTGCTGTGATCGATGACTACGATATCTTTGATGACAATCTCAACATCTTCAGGGTTGCCACCGAAGTCGAAGACGAACTTGTAGTTGCCGTCGAAGGCTGGTCCCTCCATTTCGGTGAAGTAAATGACATTGTCAGCGTTACCCTCCAGATTGACATTCTCGGCAAAAAGCGAAGGATCATCACCTGGGCTGGTAAGTTTGAGCATTGCATTCTTGATGTCCTTGGATGGAGTAATGATACAAGAGAAGTCGTACAAGGCACCGGCTGGAACGTTACTGTTGCTTAGTTCTGTGGTGAGGAAGTATTGAGCCTGCCACTGTTCGCTGGTTGCTTCTGTCAGCTTAAGTGTGTAAACGCCATTCTCTTCGCTATGCTCGAAATCGGCAATCTGATTCCAACCTGGAGCATAGTAGATATGATCGAAGGTTGGGTTAGCCTGCTTCCAGAGATTGTCCTCACTGTTAACATCGAAGCCCATGAACTTAACCTCGTGTGAAGTGGTCAGGATGTACTGCCAAGCGATGTCATTGTTGGCGGCAATCAAAGTCATTGCTGTTGACTTGAGGCTCTCAACCTTGTAGCGAGGAGCTGTGTAGCACTCGTCGAAGGCAATGTAAGGGAACTGGGTGTTGGCCGCAAACGTGAGATAGATATCGTTGCCAACGATCTCAAAGTCGTATGTGCTCTCCTGTGGTTCTACATTGACGGTGAAATCCTCGGCTGCACCGGTCCCCCAAAGGGTAGTACCCTTATTTACATACATGGTGCCAGCTGCACCTGGACTGAAGGTGTACTTCTTGTCGGCGGTGAAGTCCATGAAGTTGTCATACAAGCCTACATTGGCCTTGCAATCTGGTTCGCCACTCCACCAACCGGTTGGGTCCGCTGCATTAGGTCCACAGGCGAGGTGTCCCTGCTGGTTGTTGTCAAAATACCAGGTCGATTTGCTGATCGCATTGATATACTTGGTGAAATCGACGATTGTGTTGTCGATGTGGAAACTCTTGGTAATGACTCCGTCACTGACACCATTTCGGTTTGCAATCTGAATGGTAACATCGTAATCACCGGCCATGACAAAGATCTTCTCGAAGTTGCTTCCAATCTTTCTTTCCGACTTTCCGTCACTGCCTGTGATGGTCCAGATGGCATAAGTGCCAGCCTGACCCGTAGAGAAGGATACCTGATTTATTTCCTGATCAACATTGATCTTGACTAATTCAGAGAAAGCCGATGACTGTGGAACGCCACTCTCGAGCATGCCTCCGAACTCTTCGGGTGAGCAGGCTGCCATTGCGCCTGCCACCAGAAGTGAACTTATGATATATTTATAGGTAGATTTCATAGTTGAAGATTATATTAATAATTGTTCTGCTTAAGGGCTGGATCAGAATCAAGCTCGCCCTGTGCAATCGGAATATACTTCTTGTTGGGTGTCCAGGAACCAACTCGACCCTGGTCATTTGGGTTGGTGCCGTCGCAGGCGGTTGGAACCAGGACGGTCTCTGCCAAACCGGTACGAACCAGATCCCAGTAGCGCTTGCCTTCGCCAACAAATTCCAGTTTGCGCTCGTTGATGATGTTGTCGATTGTGGCGGTAGTGTTGCCAAGACCAGCACGGTTGCGAACCTTGTTCAGGAGTGCAGCTGCGTCACCATTGCCGGTACGAACCATCAACTCGGCTGCATTGAGCAGACATTCAGCAAAACGATAAACACGCAGGTTGTTGTTGTAGTTGAGGTTGTTGTCGAAACCTGCACCAGCATTGTTGGCTGACTGTGGACGATACTTCTTCAACCAGATGTGGGTGTCCTGATAACGAGCAGTGTAGTCCTTGTCTTTGATGCCAAAGACGCTGCGGGTATCCCAGCATGTGGCATCGCGGCGAACGTCACCCTCCTCGAACATGTCGTAGGTTGAGACACGGACTGGGAGGAAGCCCCAACCATCGGCACCCTTGTTGAAGCCATCGCCACCTTTCCATGAGTTTGGACCAATCAGGGTTGGCATCACGGTGCCACCGATGGCCAAAGGAGAACTCCAACCGCGCTCGTTGTTGCTGTCTTCGTAGTTGATTTCCCAGATAGATTCAGAACACCATTCTCCTGTCTCACCCCAGAGAGCAGCATAATCGCTGTTCAAGGCATACTGGCCAGAGGCAATGATCTCGTTCATGAAACCAAGAGCTTTGCTGTAGCGGGCTTCGTCGTTCTGATACATTGTCATCTCGGCATACATCATATAACACATAGCCTGTGAAACACGACCGCAGTTTTCGTCGTCCCAACGCATTGGGAGTACCTTCGAATCAATCACCTGTTCGAGTTCAACGATCAGATTGTTGTAGACCTCATCGGCGGTTAACTGTGGGGCTGTATAAGGCAAAGTCAGGTTGACGGTATAGTATGGGACATTGCCGAAGTAGTGCCACAACATATTATAATAATATACGCGAAGTGCACGGCCCTGCATCTCATAGAGGCGTTTGTTCTCTGCTGTTACATCCTTAAGGTCGTAGGTCAGGTAGAGCAACAGGTCATTGCAGCGCTTGATGCCTGAGTAATCAACCGTCCAGAGCGATGAGAGTGTATTGTTCTCATCTGCCTGGAAGTTCGAAAGCATGTGCCAGTTCTGCATATCATCCAAACCGGAGCCGCCTACCCAGAACAGATCGCCCAAAATCTCAGCATCGATATTGAGGGCATTGTACTGATCCAAGGCCCAATCTGGCCAATGAATTGGATCGTAGGCTGCAATGAGTGCCTCCTGGATGTGTTTGTCGGTGGTGTAGTAGTCCTCAAGCGGTTCGCCCGTTGGATTGACTACCTCGAGGAAGTCGTCGGAGCAGGCGGTTAAGGCCAATCCTGCAACCACGCTTGCCATGATTTTGATATATGTTGTTTTCATAGAATATTCGTATTATAATTAACGTTCGTGTTATCGTTAGAACGACAAGTTCAAACCGACGGTCCAGGTACGGGCCTGTGGATAGACACCACGGTCGATGCCGAGGGATTTGCCACCTGAAGCGATTTCAGGATCGAAGCCCCAGTACTTGGTCCAGGTAACGAGGTTCTCGACCATGCCGTATACGCGGAGACGCTCGATGAAGGCCTTCTTGGTAATCTGCTTTGGCAGGGTATAACCTAAGCTGAGGTTCTTGATGCGGAGGTAAGAACCATCGCATACATAGATGTCAGATACCAACCAGTTGCGATCGAAGTTGGCCAACTTAGGATATTTGTTGGAGGTACCTTCGCCCGTCCAGCGAGAGAGCATCCAGGTTGGGTAGTTGCCGGAATAGACATCGGTACGATAGGTAGCATCGAATACGTCAGCACCCTGTACGCCCTGGAGGAACATATTGAAGTCAAATCCCTTCCATTCGAGGTTGAGGTTGGCACCGAAGGTCCAGTCTGGATTACCGTTACCGATGTTGGTGCGGTCGTTAGCATCAATCACGCCATCTTTGTTGACATCCACAATGTGGAGGTCGCCTGGTTCGGTCAGGATGTTGCCCTTGTCGTCGTAATGAACACCCTCGCCATTGGCTACAGCAGCATGGATCTCTTCCATGTTCTGCCAAACGCCGGCAGTCTTGTAACCAAAGAAGAATGGGAATGGCTGGCCGTTTTCAGCACGTGTGCCACCGCCTGAGATGCCCTGGATACCATCGCAATCCAGATAACCGGTTGAATTACCAAGGTTCTTCAAGGTGTTCTTGAGGTAGGTGATGTTGCCCTTGATACCATAGCTGAGATCGCCGATGCGACCACGATAACCCAATTCGAACTCAACACCCTTATTCTCCATGTCGCCTACGTTGCCGATAGGCTTGGTCTCACCAACATAACTTGGAATAGGCATTTCGATGATCATGCCGTTGGTCTTCTTGATGAAGTAATCGGCAGTGAAAGTGAGGGTGTTGTCGAAGAGGGCGAGATCGATACCCAGGTCATGCTGTTCTGACTCCTCCCACTTCAGATCTGGATTGGCAGTTTTGTCAGCCTTCGATCCGTTGTGCTTGGTGGCAGACTTGCCAAAGAGGACGTTGTTGCCCATAGCGGTGAGCGAGGTATAGCCAAAGTCACCGATATTGTCGTTACCATTCTTACCCCAGCTGTAACGGAGCTTGCCTGCATTGAACCACTCTGGGAGATCCAGGAACTCCTCCTTCGAGAAATTCCAACCGAGCGAGAAGGATGGGAAGATACCATACTTGTTGTTCTTGCCGAAACGGCTTGAACCATCACGACGTACGGTAGCCTCTGCCATGTAGCGCTCATCGTAGTTGTAGTTGGCGCGGGCAAAGAGTGAGGACATGGTGTGAACGATATAAGGACCACCATATACACCGTGCTGAACGGTTGTACCCGTGTGGTAGGTCATCGCAGCATTCTCTACCTTTTCATATTTGTTCTCACCCTGGTTGTAGATCCAGACTTCTGGAAGTACGACAGGATTGTGATTCTCGTCGTAGTAAGGAGCGAAAGTGTTAACATAGTTACCGGTTGCGTAATCAATGGATGGCTTGTCGGTGTTTACAAGGTTCCAGCGATCGCCGCCCAACTGGTTACCCGTGGTCTTCAAGGCCGATTGACCGAGTACAATGCTGAAGCTGTGCTTGCCAATCTCCTTGTCGTAGCTGATTACGTTCTCCAACTGCCAGGTGCAGTTCTGTGCCTTGAAACTTGAGGCGCTGGTGTGCTCCTGCTTGCTGTTGCCTGAGAAATAATAGAGGTTGTTGACAACGCCATCGTTGCCCCAGAATCCCATGTCAGCGTTGTAGGAGAAACGATACTTCAGGTTGTCCCACAACTGGATGTCAACATTGAGGCTTGGTACGAACTTGTGGCTCCAGTTCTTGGTTGGAACCTGTGCATCCATCATAGCGATAGGGTTGTTCATCTCCTGATAGGTGCCACCGAAGCCTGCGATGGTGTATGGATTGCCATTCTTGTCACGAGACAGATCATACATTTTCTCGTTGGTCTTTTCATTATATTCGTAAGTCTTGACCATTTCGTCGGCAACAGTTCCAGACACGGTAGGAGTGAGGATTGGTGACATATAAAGGGCAGAACCCAGAATGGAACCATACTCAGAGTTGGTTGAAATACCGGTCGAGTGAGTACGCATATAAGAAAGATTGACAGAAACATCAACCTTGTTCAGGAAATTGCGATCCTTGGTTGCATCGAGCAGATGATAGGTGTTGTTGCTGCGCAGAGTCAGACGGTCGTAGTTTGAATGACCATAGTTGCCACCAATGATACCCTCCTGGTTGTAGTAGCCGAGTGAGAGATAATAGTTGGTCTTCTCGGTAGCGCCGCTGATAGAGAAATCATGGTTGACGACAGGTGCATTGTCGTTGAAAACCAATTCCTGCCAATCAGTACCTCCATTGACAGGGATGGAGTTGCCCATCAGGTCCTTCAGGTTGTATGGATCTGCATAGATTGGATCTTTGCCACCCATGATGGCACGTTCGTTCTGCAGAATAGCATATTCGGTAGCGTTGGTTACATCGCGGTGCTTCCAGGCAGACTGCCAACCCCAAGAGGCGTTATAGTTGACGTTGGTACGTCCCTGCTTACCCTTCTTGGTGGTGATGAGAATGACACCGTTAGCAGCACGAGCACCATAAATGGCACCAGAAGCGGCATCTTTCAGTACTTCGATGCTCTCGATATCGTTAGGATTCACAAAATCCAAACCACCACCGATTGGCATGCCGTCGACGATGTAAAGTGGGTCGGAATTGTTGATGGTACCTGTACCACGTACGCGGACACGGGCTGCCTCGCCTGGCTGTCCTGATGATGAAGTTACATTCACGCCTGCGGCAAGACCTTTAAGGGCGTTGTCCATACGCAGTGGACTGGTGTTGGCCAGGTCTTCGCTTCCGACCTTGGTAATGGCTGCAGTCACAACGCTCTTCTTCTGAACGCCGTAGCCAACAACGACTACGTCATCGAGCATCTTGCGATCCTCTTGGAGCGTAATCTCCATGCTTGACTTGGCTGGCTGCTCTTGGCTCAGGTAGCCAACATAGCTGAATTCGATGATTGCCCCATTGGCGACATCCTTCAGGCTGAACTTGCCGTCGATGTCGGTCATAGAACCATTGTTAGTACCCTTGACTCGGGCAGTGGCGCCAGTGATCGGCTCTCCCAAATCATCCTTTACAATACCTTTCACTACCATCTGTGCCCAAGCACTGATTGGCGAGAAAAGTAAGAGCGCTATGACGAATGTCAATCGCGTTACCATTGTTTGGATTTTGTTTCTCATAGAGTTTCGTTGTTATTATTTGTATTAGAAATGTGTTAATTCACGTGTCTCAATTCGCGTTATTATGGTACGTGCGATACCTGTCCGCTTATGGAATTTCGACGGTGCAAAGGTAGGAAGTTTTTCTGTAGGTTGTATGGGCAGGTAAACCCAATCGGTAAGATTGTAAAATGATAAATGCTTGATATATAGGACTGAATGATTTCGTAGAAGTAAACTTTAGCTGCTTGTTCGGGAGTGCTAATTATAACAAAATTGTCATATATGGCATGATTTTGCTAAGTTGATTGTCTAATATATGAGATGGGATCTGGTTCGGTTGTTTGTCTTGCCCTGAAAAACCTTGACTCAAAAATGTCAAGGAAATGCCAAGACTATTAAAGCAAGAAGAATCGAAACGGAGCTATAACCGTTTGATTCCTGACGGACTTAAACGTCAAATTGTACACCTCTATTTGTCAAAA
>JAZQOK010000013.1:0-59285 GCA_045627865.1 Bacteroidales bacterium | reverse complement strand
TTTTGACAAATAGAGGTGTACAATTTGACGTTTAAGTCCGTCAGGAATCAAACGGTTATAGCTCCGTTTCGATTCTTCTTGCTTTAATAGTCTTGGCATTTCCTTGACATTTTTGAGTCAAGGTTTTTCAGGGCAAGACATAACAGTAACTTCTTCATTTTAGTAAAATATTATAATACTCTTAGTTTTTGATAAGGCTTTAAATCTAAATAATAGAATAGGTACATAAAAATAAAAGCGCGGGAACTGTATTGTTACTCATCCCGCTCTTGAGGCCTTCGCATTGCCCAACTCAACAGAACAAGCAACGCAAGTACCCACGCCGATATGAAATACCGACAACCTAACCTTCCTCCGTAGAGGATGAATCAAGTGTCGGAAATGTATTCACATCCCGTAGGCATCTATCGTTGCAATGTCCTTGGTTGAGTCTGAAAGTTGCGAAGTTTCAAGAGCCAAGAGACAAAGCGCAATAAACGCCATTATCTATATGTCTTCCTTGCCCAGCCGCCTCTGTAAACGAGGCATCGGCGTGAGTAAGGACGCTGCAAATATATAAAGAATAACTATAAGCTGTGCACAAAAGTGTCAAAAAGTGAAAAATAATGTCTAGAAAAGTAGCATTTTGGTCCCAAATTGGCGAATTTGAAAATTATTCCAATGACAATAATGAGATTGTAACAGGAATTATTACTAGAAATTTGTGTTTTGCTGCTCCCGAAGTTTTCGGAACGAGCAAAATTTGCGTTGCGCTGCTCCCGAAGTTTTCGGAACGAGCAAAAATCGCGTTGCGCTGCTTCCGAAGTTTTCGGAACGAACAAAAATCGCGTTGCGCTGCTCCCGAAGTTTTCGGAACGAGCAAAAATCGCGTTGCGCTGCTTCCGAAGTTTTCGGAACGAACAAAAATCGCGTTGCGCTGCTCCCGAAGTTTTCGGAACAAAAAAAAACTGCGTTTTTGACAATGTGCATACCACACACTATCAAAAACGCAGAGTGTTTTATGATTTTAGCAACAACTAGAACGATTACAAAGTCCAGGTGGCGCCATCCTTGGTATCCTTGACCTGGAAACCAAGTTCGGCCAACTGGTTGCGGATAAGGTCAGAAGTAGCCCAATCCTTGTTTGCCTTGGCCTGAGCACGAACCTGAAGAAGGAGATCAACAGCACCCTTATAGGCATCATTCTTGCTGCTATCAGCACCAGCGGCACTTTCATCCTTCATACCGAGAATATCGATCAGGAAGGTCTTGAATACCTGCTGAACCTTTTCGATGCCAGCCTGATCAATCTTAATCTGACCATCAATAGCCTTGTTGATCAACGAAACGAGTTCGTAAAGGTTAGAGATAACAATAGGGGTTGTGAGGTCATCGTTCATTGCCTCGTACATCTTCTGCTCAAGTGCTTCAACCTGCTTGAGGGTCTCAGTGGTCTCAGATGAGCTCTCAGAGGCTTTCATTCGTGCGATGGATGCATAACCCTCCATCATACGTTTCATGCCCTTCTCGGCGCTCTGAAGGGCCTCATTGCTGAAGTCAACAGTTGAACGATAATGTGCCATGAGAATGAAGAAGCGGATAGTCATAGGACTATAGGCCTGCTGGAGCTTCGGATGGGTACCCTGGAAGAACTCATCGAGGGTAATGAAGTTACCGTAAGACTTACCCATTTTCTTGCCATCGATGGTAATCATATTATTGTGCATCCAATAGTGTACGGTTGGATGTCCCTTAGCAGCACATGACTGGGCAATCTCGCACTCGTGATGTGGGAAGAGCAAATCAAGACCACCGCCGTGGATATCGAACTCCTCACCCAAATACTTCTCGCTCATGGTCGAGCATTCGAGATGCCAACCTGGAAAGCCCTCCGACCATGGAGATGGCCAGTGCATAATATGTTCAGGTGCAGCCTTCTTCCAAAGAGCGAAATCACAAGCCTCATGCTTCTCTGACTGTCCATCGAGATCGCGGGTGGTATCAATCAACTCCTCGACCTTACGACCCGAGAGGCAACCATAAGGAAACTTCTCGTTGTACTTCTTGACATCGAAATAAACGCTACCCTGGCTCTCATAAGCATAGCCTGCATCCAGAATCTTCTGAACATAGGCAATCTGCTCGATGATATGGCCCGAAGCGTGTGGTTCGATAGATGGAGGAAGTACATTCAGCGCCTCCATAGCCTTATGATAACGATTCATGTAATACTGAACCACCTCCATAGGCTCTTTCTGCTCCAGACGAGCCTTTTTAGCAATCTTATCCTCGCCTTCGTCTGCATCATGCTCAAGGTGACCAACATCGGTAATGTTACGACAGTAACGAACCTTGTAACCGATGTGCTGGAGATAACGATAAAGGATATCGAAGGTGATCGCTGGACGAGCATGTCCAAGGTGTCCATCGCCATAAACGGTTGGTCCGCAGACATACATGCCTACGTGATCAGGAACAATTGACTTGAATGGCTGCTTAACGCGAGCCAAAGTGTTGTAGATGTATAGTTGTTGAGTTGCCATAAAGACCCACCCCCAACCCTCCCTCATAGGGAGGGAGCAGTTTGACTGCTTCCCGCGAAGGTGAAACGGTATTTATTGTTTTAATTTTTACTACATAGACCCAAAATTCTATATTCTCCTCCCTATGAGGGAGGTTTAGGGGAGGGTCTTTCCATCTGCCATCACTATTTTTCGGTCCGACATTTCGGCCAATGATTCATCGTGAGTGACAATTACAAAAGTTTGGTTGAACTCTTTACGAAGATCAAAAAAGAGCTGGTGAAGTTCTCTCTTATTCTGTGTATCAAGCGATCCAGAGGGTTCATCAGCAAAGATGACATCCGGATGGTTCATCAGAGCACGAGCAACTGCTACACGCTGCTTTTCTCCTCCAGAGAGTTCATTTGGACGATGCGACATTCGATCTTTGAGTCCGAGGAAGTCAAGTAACTCCTGGCCACGACATCGTGCTTTCGAGTTCGGGATACCAGCTATCAATGCTGGCATCATGACATTCTCGATAGCCGAAAATTCAGGAAGAAGCTGATGGAACTGGAAGACGAAACCAATATGCTGATTTCGGAAAGTGGAAAGTTCCGCATCCTTGAGCTTGAGCACATCAACACCATTGATGATAACCTGTGGAGCCAATCCTCCCTCAACATTGGATGAGAAAGAGGGGGACTCCAAAGTTCCCATGATCTGAAGCAACGTAGTTTTGCCCGCACCGGACTTTCCGACAATAGAAACTACCTCACCATCCTGGATGGTCAGGTCGATTCCTTTGAGCACCTCGAGCGCACCAAAAGTCTTATGGATATTGCGCACTTCAATCATTTCGGTCGCAAAGTTACGCCTTTTTTGCCAACTATACAAATTTTGTGTCTGAAAATTTTGAATTTACCGAAACATCTGCTATCTTTGCACCCTCAATAAAGCATTTAAAAGGTCGAGAGCAAGCCGAACTCTCTTCGTCTTGCTCCCTTCAAACGGAAAATTTTCAAACCAGTATAAAGTGGTCCCACTTGGGCTTGAACCAAGGACCAACGGATTATGAGTCCGCTGCTCTGACCAACTGAGCTATAGGACCATTTTGCGAGCGCAAAGATAATAATTGTTTCTGAATTTCGCAAATATTTTGCTAAGAAAATGACAATTTATAAGAATTTCGATACTACGACCGAAGATTTTGCTGCCTGTATCGGTTTCTTTGATGGCGTTCACCGCGGACACCAATTCCTTCTCCAGCATTTGCGCGAGGAGGCCAGTAAACATGGACTGAAGTCGGCTGTCATCACATTTGCCAATCATCCACGCAAGCTGCTCCAGCCAGATTATGACCTGCTTCTGATTGATACTTTGGAGGAACGATTAAACAAACTCGAAGCACTGGGATTAGACGCCTGCTTCCTGTTGGACTTTACCGAAGAGATCAGAAACCTGACCGCAAAACAATTCATTCAGGACATTCTTGCTCAACAATATCACGTACGACTGCTAATTATCGGCTATGATCACCGTTTTGGACGAAACCGCAGCGAGGGTTTTGAAGATTATGTGCGATATGGCGCTGAATGTGGTATGAAGGTGCTTCAGGAACCTGTGTTTGACGATGGTTCCGGACTGAACTACTCTTCGAGCGAGATACGCCGGGCACTGAAGGCGGGCAATATGGATCTTGCCAACCAATTATTAGGAACAAAATAAGCCAACGATTTTCTCGTTGGCTTTATTCATTCTACTCCCCTCCGTTTGCGGGAGGGATTTGGGATAGGTCTTAATCCCAATCGTCGTCGGCACTCACCAGATTAGCGATGTCAGGAAGAACACCGCCACAGATGCTGATTTCACGCTTGATGCTCTCTTCGAGAGAAATCAAAGTCTCAGTAGAAACAACACCTTCGATGCCCTGAATCTTGTTATTCAAAAGATCCATCAAATGCTCATTATCGCGAGCATAAAGCTTGCAGAGCATGGTGTAAGGACCAGTAGTGAAATGACATTCGATGATTTCAGGAATGGCTTCGAGATATTTAACGACCTCGCGGTACATGCTACCGCGCTCGAGACGGATACCGATGTAAGTACAGGTTTGAAGTCCGAGTGTGCGTGGATCAATCTTGTAGCCGGAACCAGTGATAACCTTCAATTCGATCAATCGCTGGATGCGCTGATGAATGGCTGCACGTGATACGCCACATTCTACGGCAACGTTCTTGGATGGGATACGAGCATTGCGGGTGATGATGTCAAGAATTTTCTTGTCAAGTGCATCAATTTTTTCCATAATTTGTTTTTAGTTTTATTAGGGTACTCTATCAATCTTTTTTCTGAAGTCTTTGTTATATCTCTTTATAGAATACTCTAAGTATTATTGATGGTGCAAATGTACGACTTTTTTCTTGAAACACAAACTTTTTATCGAAAAATTTAGCATTTTGCCGAAAAAATGCTAATAATATACAAAAAAGTGGTGCACTTTTTGGAAAAATGCACCACATTTATATAATTTTTATGGAAAGTTACTTCTTTGCTGGAACAACCTCAAGGAGTTCGATCTCGAACTGAAGAGTTGCACCACCTGCGATGTTCTGGCCTGCGCCACGATCACCATAAGCCAAATCAGAAGACATGGTAGCGATAGCCTTGCCACCAACCTTCATGTTGAGGAGTGCCTCCTTGAAGCCCTTCACTACACCGTTGGTGTTGAATGAAGTGCTGTCATTCTGATCGAAAACAGTACCATCGATGAGGGTGCCCTTGTAGTTAACAACTACCTTGTCACCATCCTGTGGCTGCTTGCCGGTACCCTCGGTGATGGTCTGCATCTGAAGACCAGACTCAAGAGTTACAACGCCCTCCTTCTGTGCATTAGCTGCCATGAAGTCTGCGCCCTTAGCCTTGTTCTCGGCAACCTCCTTCATGTGCTTCTCCTGCATCTTAGCCTGGAGCTGCTGCTGGAAATCACGGAGATAGTTATTTGCCTCTTCAACAGTAATCTTCAAATTACTTGAATCGCGACGGATAGCGGTGATGAAACCTGCCAAGAAGTTGTCAAGATCCATAGTAACCTCTGGAACAACAACGCCGCTGTCCTGGAAGTTTGAATACTGATTACCGAACATTACGCCATAAGCATAGCCTACAGAGTCAAGATCATTGTCCAAACTTACGTTTGGTACGCTATTGCAGCATGATGATACGCCTACGAGGCCTGCTACTGCAACCATTGCGCTAAAAAAGAATTTCTTCATGTTTTGTGTTTATTTAATATTTGTATGGTTATTTTCGATTTGCGGGCGCAAAGATAATCATTTTCTTTGAAGTTTATATCATTTTTCCATTATTTTTAATATTTTTTCAATTTCTTTCGTATATTTGCGCCACAATATACCATTTTAGCCTATGAAAAGAATTGTTTTTCTGACTGGTGCAGGCATGAGTGCCGAGAGCGGAATCTCAACATTCAGAGACAGCGACGGACTCTGGGAGCAGTATAGTGTAGAAGAGATCTGCACGCACGATGCTTGGTTGGCAACCCCTGCCAAACTGCTGGATTTCTATAACATGCTGCGCCGCAAATATATGAACTGCCCACCCAACGGTGGACATAAACTTATAGGCTCGTTGGAGGGCAAATATGACGTGCAGGTCATCACCCAGAATCTGGACAATCTGCACGAACAGGGCGGTTCCAAGCATGTGCTCCATCTGCATGGTGAGATGATGAAAGCACGACCTGATGGCATCGACAGAGGGGTATATTATCCATTGGATCCGAAAAATCCGGACATCCATCTGGGCGACAAGGACCCTTATGGAGTCCAGCTTCGTCCGCACATTGTTTTTTTCGGCGAGGCAGTCCCCAACCTTGAACGTGCAGCAGAAATCATGTCCACGGCCGAAATTGCTGTCGTTGTCGGCACTTCACTCAACGTCTATCCTGCAGCCAGTTTGTTGCAGTATGCACCATCGAACATCCCAGTCTTTCTCATTGACCCCAAACCTGTCTCTTATCCGTATCGCCAATTCACACAAATCCAAAAGGGTGCAAGTGAGGGCATGAAGAAACTGATTGAGAAGTATCTTTGACGATACGCTTCGCTACGATAAATAAAACAATAACAGCCGGCGAAATTATTTCGTCGGCTGTTTGTATCTACTCCCTTTCCCCGAGCGGGAGAAGGGTTTGGGGTTAGGGGCTTTTACTTCTTGTAAGCAGCAATATTATTCTGCAACTTAGCAATGGTCTGAGTGATCTGAGCATCGTTGAGTGTCTCGTTAGCGATCTTCAAATGCTCGATGGCCTTAGGACCATAGTTGAGAGTAGCACGCTTGGTAGCAGTCTGCATAACGGCATATTCGTGCTGAGTCTTGTTGGCATTATACTTAGCCTGAGCAGCGGCAGTAGCCTTCTGAATAGCGTTGTAGAGGCCGAAACCGAGTGCCTTGTGTACATTGGCATTGCTTGGATCGATAGCCAACACCTTGTCATAATAAACAGATGCAGAGTCAGCCTGATCGATGTTCAAATAAAGCTGAGCTGCAGAGAGCAGATACTTCTTCTGCTTCTCCTCATCGATGTTTGGATCGCTGAGGATAGTCAAACAGCATGGAAGAGCATTGGCCCAATCCTTCTCTTTGTTATAGATAAAATAGAGCTTGGTATCCATGGCCAGAGTCTGGTCTGGATTAGCGGTCTTGATATCAATGTAAGACTGCTTAACGAGCTCTGGCTTGCCTGCTGCCTCGAAAGCATTCTTCATATTGGTGATAACACCCTGATCATAATTACCTTTCAGGAGACTTGACTTGTAGGCATTGCCTGCCTTCTCGTTGTCGCCTGTCAACTCATAAGCCTTAGCCAACTGGAATGCGGTCATATAGTCGGTATTGTCGGTATCCAGTTCCTGAGCCTTGACATAGTTTTCGATAGCCTCATCGTACTTCTGGTTTGCCATAGCGGCATCACCCTTGTTTGCAAAATCAGCGAGTGTCTGAGCCTGCATAGCGCCTGCAAAAGCAACTGCAGCAGCAAGTGTAAAGATTTTCTTCATTGTTATCGTGTTGTTTTGTTATGATATAATTTCTATTTTAGGACCAAAACGGATGACAAAGGTTTAAAGATCATGCTTGCTGAGACGGTCCCAAGCCAGCTGTTCGAACTTTGTACCCGGTTTGCCATAATTGGCATAAGGATGAATAGCAATACCTCCACGTGGCGTGAAAATACCGGTCACCTCAATATAACGAGGATCCATCAGCTTAATCAGATCCTTCATGATGATGTTCACACAATCCTCATGGAAATCGCCATGATTACGGAACGAGAACAGATAGAGTTTGAGTGCCTTGCTCTCGACCATCTTGACGTCCGGAATATAACTGATGATAATATTAGCAAAGTCGGGCTGTCCTGTAATTGGACAGAGACTGGTAAACTCCGGGCAGTTGAATTTAACCCAGTAGTCATTTTCTGGATGTTTGTTGATGAAGGTCTCCAACACCTCAGGGGCATAATCCTGCTTATAGACGGTCTTCTTGTTGCCCAAAAGGGTTAAGGTTTCCTCTTCATTTCTTTGCATATTCTTACTTTTTAAAGATTGCTTTTTTGCCGTTTAGAAGGTAGATCTCATTTTCGACAGGAGTTTCTACCTTTTTACCAATAACATCGAAAATAGGGCCTTTATTGTGCAGCATATCAGATTTTAAATCAAAAATATGACTATCGCTGATAAAATTCTTCAACAAATGGTGAATATCGCCCTCAGAACAGGTCACTGGCCAGTGACCGTTGGCAGAGGCAGAAGGCCACCACAAGCCACGGTTAGTCCAACCGGTCATGACTGTTCCTTTCGAAGTGCTCCAATCTGTATCATCGCCATTACCGGCATCTTCAGGACACCAATAATAGAGACCCTCCACCTGCGGATAGTCAGCCAGACAACTGATCAGATCCTTGACAAACTGGTACTGGCCTTTTTCGGTTGCCGGCCAGGTCGTTGTGGTATTGCTGTTGACGCCTGATGATGGCCAGTACTGGAAATAATAACCTGTTTCAACAATCTGAACCTTCTTATTCGGGAAATTTTTCTTCAAATTATCCAATCCACTCTTCAGGTCAGACAGGAAACCATGCCAGAAAGGATAGTAGCTAAGACCAATCACGTCATATTCTACACCTGCCTTGTCCAGATTACCATACCAGAAATTGGCATAGTTAGCATTTGCTGGACGATCAGTGTGAATAATGATCTGAGCTTGCGGACACTTGTTACGAACAGCACTGCATCCAGCCTTCATCACCTCGAGAAAACCGTTCCAATTGGTTCCAGCTTCGTTGTAAGGAGCCACCTTGATGCCTACCATGCCATACATGATCTCGTTACCGACCTGAACCATATCAGGTTTAGCACCGGCATCAATCAAAGCCTGCAGAGACTCCTCGGTATATTCACCCACCTTTTTGGCCATTTCCGATACACTCAAAGAGGCCCACGCAGCAGGTGCCTGGATGTGAGTAGCATCCACCCAAGTGTCGCTATAATGGAAATCAAGCACGAAATAGGCGCCAGCAGCCTTGATACGCTTGCCCAAAGCCTTGACATATTCAATATCCTGGCAGACAGATGGATCAACACTCTTGCCATCGTTCGATTTACCATTAGGATTGACGAACAGACGGACACGGAAGGTATTCCAACCGCAATCATTCACTAACCAGGTAATCAGATCATTGATCTTGTTCCCTTTGGCATCAAGATAAGCAGAATTGTGCTTCTCATAGAGAGGCAGATCGGAAATATCTCCACCCACATATTTTCCCTGTGCCTGCAATGAACAGGCAACCATCAAAACAAGGATAGAAAGAAGGAACTTCTTCACGAATTGATAAAGATTAAAAAAGGGCGTGTCGATGAAAGGCACGCCCGAGTATATTATTTATCGGATTTACTGCATAGAACCACCCACAATATCGAGAAGCTCTGCGGTGATGGCAGCCTGACGACCCTTATTGTATTGGATACGGAGGTCTCCAAGCAATTCGTTAGCATTATCGGTAGCAGTCTGCATAGCCACAGTACGAGCAGCATGTTCAGCCGCCTGTGCATCGAGCATGATGGTGAAGATCTTCATGCAGAGAGCATCCGGAATCAAAGCATTCAGCACCTCCGATGGAGTAGGCTCGATGATATAGCCCGATGTACTTTGTGCTTCGCCGTCTTGCTTGAGCTCAACTGGAAGATAGTTTTCACGTGTTGGAATCTGGCTTGCAGTGCTCTTGAAATGCATATAAACCAACTCTACACGGTCAATTCGTCCGCTTTGGTAGTCCTGCATCAGTCGCTGAGCAATGGCACGAGCTGAAGCAAAAGCAGGATTGTCACCCTTATCCACATAATCGCGGATCAGATTGAATCCCTTCATCTTACCTAAGCTCTGGTCCAGCTTGCGACCAATCACGTAGCAGTCAATAGCATCAGCGCCCAAACCCTGATCTGCATATTCCTTCAGCAGGGCAGTAGTATGACGCAAAACGTTACTATTGTAGCCACCACAAAGGCTCGAATTACTTGCAATGGCTACCACTGCCACACGCTTCACCCTGTTGTGAGATTCACAGAAAGGCGAAGAAATCTTGGCATCGCCCGAGAGGAGCGAAACCATGATCTTATGTAGCTGACGGTCATACGGAAGCATGTTTTCGATAGCACCCTGCGCCTTGTGGAGCTTGGCAGATGCTACCATCTTCATGGCTGAAGTAATCTTAAGAGTTCCCTCAACCGATCCGATACGACCTTTGATTTCTTTTAATGAAGCCATAAATCAATTAACAATTAATAATTAACAATTCAATGATACCAAACGAAATATCCGGATGGAATTCCATTACTTCATTATTAATTATTCATTATTTATTATGCAAGTTCAGTGCAGATATTTGCTGCAGTCTCAGTGATGATTGCCGTAATGTTGTCATCGATCTTACCCTCAGCAAGAGGCTTGATGACATCCTCAGCATGAGCGGCACGAAGCTGCTGGAGGAACTTCTCCTGGAACTCAGGAACCTGATCGACAGCAATCTTAGCCATCAAGCCCTTAGTACCACAATAGAGGATAGCAATCTGCTCACCTACATTCATAGGACTATACTGAGGCTGAATCAAGAGCTTGTTGTTCTTACGTCCACGGTCGATGGCCATGGCAGTAACGGCATCCATATCGCTCGAGAACTTGGCAAATGACTCCAACTCACGGTACTGAGCCTGATCGATCTTCAAGGTACCAGCCACCTTCTTCATTGACTTAACCTGTGCCGAACCACCTACACGTGATACCGAAATACCTACGTTGATAGCAGGACGGAAGCCCTGGTTGAAGAGGTCGGTCTCGAGGAAGATCTGACCATCAGTAATAGAGATTACGTTGGTAGGGATATAAGCCGAAACGTCGCCTGCCTGAGTCTCGATAATTGGAAGAGCGGTCAATGAACCACCTGCCTTAACATGACCCTTGAGGGACTCTGGCAAGTCATTCATCTGCTCAGCAACCTCCTGCTGCTCGATGATCTTAGCAGCACGCTCCAACAGACGAGAGTGCAGATAGAATACATCACCTGGATAAGCCTCACGACCAGAAGGACGACGCAAGATCAAAGATACCTCACGATAGGCAACAGCCTGCTTAGAAAGGTCATCATAAACAGCCAGTGCATGACGTCCAGTATCACGGATATACTCACCGATAGCAGCACCTGCAAATGGAGCAAAGTACTGGAGTGCAGCTGAATCAGCAGCAGTAGCAGCTACGACGCAAGTGTAAGGCATAGCGCCCTTCTCACGCAAAGTCTGAACGAGAGAGGCAACAGTAGAACCCTTCTGACCGATGGCTACATAGATACAATAGACAGGATCACCCTTTTCGTAGTTTTCCTTCTGGTTAATGATAGTATCGATAGCAATGGCAGTCTTACCTGTCTGACGGTCACCAATGATCAACTCACGCTGGCCACGACCGATAGGAATCATAGCATCGACAGCCTTCAAACCAGTCTGCAGAGGACGCTTAACCGGCTGACGGAAGACTACGCCAGGAGCCTTACGCTCGAGTGGCATCTCAAACTTCTGTCCTTCGATTGGTCCCATGCCGTCCAATGGTTCGCCAAGTGGGTTGATGACACGGCCGAACAAGTTCTCATTGACCTGAATAGAGGCAATACGCTTGGTACGCTTAACAATCATGCCCTCGCGAACCTTCTCTGCACCACCGAAGAGCACAGCACCCACATTATCCTCTTCCAGGTTCATGACAACAGCCATGACACCGTTTTCGAATTCCAGCAACTCGTTAGCTTCAGCATTGCGCAAACCGTAGATACGGGCCACACCATCGCCCACAGTCAAAACAGTACCGACCTCGTCGTACTTGGCCTGTGTGTCGATGCCCTGCAACTGCTGCAGAAGCACTTCGCTAACTTCGCTGGCTTTAATGTTACTCATAGTTATATGATTCTTTTATTCTTTTCAATGAATTGCTTCTTGATCTGATCGAACTGCGAACGAACGGAGGCATCCAGACGCAGGTCGTCGATCTGAAATATAAAACCGCCCAGAATAGAGGGATCGACCGAAGTCTCGAGGATGACATCCACCGAATTCTGCGATTCGGCCTCAACCATCTTCTCCAGACGGGAAGCAATCTCCTTGCTGGCAGGGACAGCTGTAATCAGCTTGCCAATCGAAATATGCTTCTTTTCGCGGTAGAGCTTAATGTAACTATGGGCGATGAAGAGCATGAACGACTCACGTCGATGAGCAACCACCAAGGCGGTAAACTTCTGGAAAGTTGGGCTCACCGCGGTCGATGCTGCCTGGCAGATGACCATCTCCTTCTGCGAAGCAGGAAGAAGCGGATTGCCCAATACCTGAGCTAACTGGGGCACATTCTTCCATGACTCGATGAACTGCTGAACCTCAGTATAAACTGTGTCGGCAGTTTCCGAAATCAAGGCAAATTCCCACAGCGCCTTGGCATAACGATTGGCGATTATTCCAATATCCATTCTTTTACTTTTTTACTTGGTGTTCATCTCATTCAACAAGCGGTCGATCATTGCCATCTGGTCCTTGTCGTCCTTCAGGCTCTGACGAAGCACTTTCTCAGCAATCTCGACAGAGAGCAGACCTACCTGACGACGGATGTCGCGGATAGCATCCTCTTTCTCTACCTCAATCTGCTGCTTAGCCTCCTCCAGAATCTTCTGGCCAGCTACGGTAGCTTCAGTCTTTGCCTTCTCGACAATCTGATTGCGCATATTGACGGCCTCGGCCAGGATAGCTGACTGCTTTTCCTGTGCCTCCTTCAACATGGCTGCGGTCTCCTCCTGGATCTTCTCCAACTTTTCGTTGGCCTCTTTTGCCTTCGCAATGCTCTCGTCGATATACTGAGCTCGTTCATCTACCATCTTAGTGATGATAGGGAAACCGAACTTCGCAAGCACGAAGAACACGACAAGGAAGGCAATCAACATCCAGAATAGGAGTCCTATTTCGGGAGTTAACAATGACATACCTTACAGATTTTGAGATTTATTGATTGGGGGATGAGTCGTATCTGGCTCATCCCTTAACTCTCAGTGGTTTAAGCGAGAACGCCCAACAAACAAGCAACGACACCGATCAAGCTAACACCCTCGACGAGAGCGCCAATAATGATCATAGGAGTCTGAATCTTGCTGATTGCCTCTGGCTGACGAGCCATAGCGTCCATAGCAGCAGCACCGATCTTACCGAGACCGAGACCTGCACCAATTGCTACGATACCTGCGCCGAGAGCGGCAGCAACCTGAGTAGAGATTGCTTCGAGAAGAATTGAACTAAACATAGTAGTAAAATTTTAAGTGTTAATGTATATAATTTTATAATTTATTCGTGATGATGTTTCGGAACTGACAATCCAATGAATACAGCCGAAAGCATCGTAAAGACGTAAGCCTGAATGAATGCCACCAAACACTCGAGACAATCGAGGAAGATAGCAAAGAGTACTGCCAGAGGAGTCATCATGCCATTGATGGCAGCTCCAATCTGAGCAGTGATGAAGATAACGCCAATCAAAGCCAGCAGAGCTGCATGGCCTGCCATGATATTGGCAAAAAGACGAATCATCAATGCCACTGGCTTGGTGAAGAGTCCGAAGAACTCGATGACAGCCATGATAGGCTTCAACCAGCCTGGTACATCGGCCCAGAAGATCTCTTTCCAATACTCCTTGTTACCACCAATGTTGGTGAAAAGGAAGGTACAGCAAGCCAGAACGCAGGTTACTGCAATATTGCCGGTGATGTTGGCCGAACCTGGAATCAATCCAATCAGGTTGTTGAGGAAGATAAAGAAGAAGGCACAGAGCAGATAGCCGGCATAACGCTGAACATGCTGCGGGATATTTGCCTTGATGATGTCGTTATAAACCATCGAGATCATCATCTCCATCAAACCTACGAATCCCTTTGGAGCCTGATCTTCCGGTTTGCGGTTCTTGTACCACTTAGCACAGTACAGAATAATGGAAATCAGGATGATACAATTGAGAATCAAACCACATGCATTCTTGGTCAGCGAGAGGTCCAGCGGACGTTCCCATTCACCAGAAGCTGGATTGTATTCCACAATCTTACCGGCATTAGGTTCACCTTTTTCGGCAATCTTGAAGCCCTGATAGGTGTCTCCGTGGTGCTCGGCCTCCTCCAAATGCTCAAAATTGAAGCAATGCCACTGCTGTTGAACCTTCGAATAGAGGATAACAGGCAACGGAATAGCTACAGCATTTTCGCCTTCGCCACAGAAGTGCCACTCGTATGAGTCGCTGATATGGTCCAGAATCAGGCTGGTCATATCAATCTTTTCTGCCTTAGGCGCTGATGCCTCCTGCGCAGCAACAGACTGCGGCATCCACATCAAAACGCCGAGCAGAATTGCTACGACATAGAACTTTATGGCCTTTATTTTTGTTATCATAACTTATTTCTTCTTTTTGAGAAAGAGTATTGTCTCGATTATCATGCTAACGAGGTAAGCTGTAATGATTCCCATACAGAAATCCTTCAACTCAATATTCTCGAACAGGAAATGAACTGCTACGATAGCTATGACAGCAATAAGCAGTTTGATAACCTTGGCTCCCATGACTACCCATGGACTATATTCCGGCGTATTTTTTTGGGTCCAGAAATAGAACCAGATAATCAAAGCCTCGATGGCAATGGTCACGAGAATCAGATAGGTAATCCAGGTCATAGCTGAATACAAGCCGAGATTTGGTTGTGGTGCACCTCCACATAGCCGGAAGAGACAGGTTGTTTGATCTCCTGTCCGTCGGCTATATATCGGATAACACCAGGCTGGAGCGTTGTGATGATGGCATCATGGTTCTCCAATATCTCGAAACGACCCTTTGTGCCCGGCACCTCTACCAAAGATACTTCTCCGTCAAAAACGGTTTTTTCAGGACTATAGATAATTAATTTCATAAGAAAGAAATTAAAGTTATTAGTTACGAGTTATCAGTTAGGGTTTATTCCACCATAACTATTTACAATTAATTTGCGTAAGCATAATAACTATTAACTAATAACTATTAACTTGCTTTAGCAATTACGCCTTTGCAGCCTCCATCAGTCGCTTGCCCTTCTCGATAGCCTCTTCGATAGTACCGACATTCAAGAATGCCTGTTCTGGGAGGTAATCAACTTCGCCATCAAGAATCATATTGAAGCCCTTGATGGTATCTTCGATGTTGACCATAACACCCTTGACGCCAGTAAACTGCTCGGCAACGGTAAATGGCTGAGAAAGGAATCGCTGTACACGACGAGCGCGGTTTACAGTCTGCTTATCCTCGTCCGAGAGTTCGTCCATACCGAGGATGGCAATAATATCCTGCAACTCCTTGTTACGCTGAAGAATCTGCTTAACACGCTGTGCACAATTGTAATGCTCCTCGCCAATGATGTTTGGATCAAGGATACGAGAGGTTGAATCCAATGGATCGACAGCTGGATAAATACCCAACTCAGTAATCTTACGGCTCAACACGGTAGTAGCATCCAAGTGCGAGAAGGTGGTAGCTGGAGCCGGGTCAGTCAAGTCATCAGCAGGCACATAAACAGCCTGAACTGAGGTAATTGAACCCTTCTTGGTCGAAGTAATACGCTCCTG
The DNA here is from genome assembly GCA_045627865.1 of Bacteroidales bacterium. GTDB lineage: Bacteria > Bacteroidota > Bacteroidia > Bacteroidales > UBA3663 > Liminaster. The sequence continues at coordinate 43,567 of JAZQOK010000013.1, read as the reverse complement.
CATCTTACCCATATCGGTTGAAAGAGTAGGCTGATAACCTACAGCCGATGGCATACGGCCCAAAAGGGCTGATACCTCCGAACCTGCCTGGGTGAAACGGAAGATGTTATCAATGAAGAGAAGAATATCCTTCGAAGTACCTACCTGATCCGAATCACGGAACGACTCAGCAACAGTCAAACCGGAAAGAGCAACAGAAGCTCGTGCTCCAGGTGGCTCTGACATCTGACCATACACCAAGGTTGCCTGAGACTTTGAAACCTCTTCATAATCAATGGCCGAAAGATCCCATTTACCCTCTTCGAGGCCCTCCTTGAATTTCTCACCATAGCGGATAACACCTGACTCGATCATCTCACGCAGGAGGTCATTACCCTCACGCGTACGCTCGCCTACACCAGTAAATACTGAGAAACCATTGTGCTTCTTAGCAATATTGTTGATGAGCTCCATGATCAACACGGTCTTGCCTACACCAGCACCACCGAACAGACCAATTTTACCACCCTTGAGGTATGGCTCGAGCAGGTCGATAACCTTGATACCAGTATAAAGAACCTCCTGAGAAGTCTTCAACTCCTCAAACTTAGGTGGTTCGCGGTGAATAGGGAAGGAACCCTCCTTGCTAAGGGTTTTCATACCGTCGACGGTTTCGCCGACAACGTTCAACAGACGACCCTTCACTTGGTCGCCAACAGGCATAGTGATAGGTGCTCCGGTTGCTTTAGCCTCCAATCCACGACGCAAGCCATCGGTAGAATCCATTGCGACACAACGCACGGAGTTCTCGCCAATATGCTGCTGAACCTCGATGATCAGTTCACGACCGTCGGGACGAATGACCGTAAGTGCTTCGTTGATGGCAGGGAGATTTGTCTCGTTACCAGTGGCTTTGAAAACCACGTCAACGACAGGGCCAATAACCTGAGAGATATGTCCAACAATTTCCGACATGATATTAATATTTATTGTTTAATAATTTCAGTGGTTTAACACGATTTGGTGTGGCAAATATAAGGTTTATTTTTTATCGTGTATCTTTTTTTTGCATTTTTTTTAATGAAAAGACAAAAAAGTACTTGTTTTTGCTATTTTTCGTGTCAATTTTAGACATTTTAAATCGATTATCCCCTATGATTTCAAAAAAAGTGGCTTAGAATTGCTATCTCTTCCTTTTTTCTCGTTATCTTTGCGGTGCTTTTTTAATGCAATCTATTGATTTTATTCCTATGGCAATTTCCTTTTTCAACGAACAGATCGAAATGCCTGCCATCCAGAAGACAGAAGTACGCAACTGGGTCAAGCAGGTCGCTGCTCTCCATGGTAAGAGAGTAGGGGAGGTGTCGTACATCTTCTGCGACGACGAGAAGATTCTTGAAGTCAATCGTCAGTACCTCCAACATGACTACTATACTGACATCATCACTTTTGATTATACCGAAGGTGACAAGATCTCGGGCGATCTATTCATCAGTTTGGATACAGTAAGGTCAAACGCCGAGCAATTCGGACAAAAATACGAAACTGAACTGCATCGTGTCATCATCCATGGCATTCTTCATCTTTGCGGCATCAACGACAAGGGTCCAGGTGAACGAGAAATTATGGAGCAGCACGAAAATGAGGCGCTTTCACTTTTAGTGAACAACAAATAATAACGTGTTGAAAAGCGATTGCAATGACATTTAAGTACGATGTAATAGTGATTGGTGCTGGACATGCAGGCTGTGAAGCCGCGCATGCAGCTGCTCGTCTGGGTGCAAAGACTTGTTTGATTACAATGGACATGAACAAGATTGGTCAGATGTCCTGCAACCCAGCAGTAGGAGGAATAGCCAAAGGACAGATTGTAAGAGAAATAGATGCGCTCGGAGGAAAGATGGGAGAGGTGACCGATGCCTGCTCCATCCAATTCCGTATGCTCAACAAATCCAAAGGTCCAGCCATGTGGAGTCCGCGTAGCCAAGCCGATCGAGGCAAGTTCATCTGGGCATGGCGCAAGGTACTCGAGAATACTCAAAACCTCTCCATCTGGCAAGATACCGTCAAGGAATTTATATTTGTTTCACATGGAACAATCGGTGGCGTCATTACAAGAATGGATGTCCGCTTCGAAGCCAAGACGGTCGTCCTGACCGCAGGAACATTTCTGAATGGACTCATGCACATCGGACGAACCATGATTCCTGGCGGACGAGTAGGAGAGGAGGCCAGCTATGGATTAACCGAGCAACTGAAAGAGGCAGGACTCGCTACCGCCCGAATGAAAACAGGTACTCCGGTCCGTTTGGATGGACGAACCATCGACTTCAGTTTGGCCGAGCGCCAGGACGGAGATACCGATTTCCATCACTTCTCTTATCTCCCATTATCCGAACAAAAGAAGAAAGAGAAATTGGAACAGCTTCCTTGTTGGACAATCCAGACCAATGAAGAGGTACACGAGATCTTGCGCCAAGGTCTGCCAGATTCTCCTTTATACAATGGACAGATTCAGAGCATTGGTCCACGTTATTGTCCGAGCATCGAGACTAAGATCGTCACCTTTGCCGACAAAGATCATCACCTGCTTTTCCTCGAACCTGAGGGAACAGATACACAGGAATATTATCTGAACGGATTCTCAAGTTCGCTGCCTATCGACATCCAGATGGAGGCACTTCACAAGATTCCAGCACTCCGCGATGTAAAAGCATATCGTCCAGGCTATGCCATCGAATACGATTTCTTCGATCCTACCCAGCTATACCATACACTTGAATCCAAGGTAATCGACGGCCTGTTCCTCGCCGGACAGGTTAACGGTACCACTGGATATGAAGAGGCTGCGGGACAGGGAATGATAGCAGGTATCAATGCAGCTCTAAAATCACAGGACAAAGAACCGTTCACTCTCGGCCGCGACGAAGCTTATATTGGCGTTTTGATCGATGACCTGGTTACCAAAGGTGTCGATGAACCCTATCGTATGTTTACCTCTCGAGCCGAATATCGCATTCTGTTACGACAGGACGATGCCGATATGCGACTCACAGAAAGAGGCTATCAGATTGGATTGGCAACCGAAGAACGTCACCAACTCCTGGAAGAAAAGAAGCTCTGGATCGAAAAGATTCTTAACTTCTGCAACGAGTTCCATGTGAAATTGTCGTTCAATAAAGTGCTTGAATCACTCAATTCAACGCCACTCAAAGAGGGCGTTCGATTAGTATCACTCGTGAACCGTCCAGAACTCACCATGCTTCAGTTGGCTGAATATATTCCAGAGCTCAAAGAACTCCTGGATAGTATTCCTAACCGAGGAGAGGAGATTATCGAGGCCGCTGAGATCCGAATCAAATATGCCGGATACATCGAACGAGAAAAGATGGTAGCCGACAAGATCGCAAGACTCGAGAATATCAAACTGCGTCACGATTTTGACTATAATTCACTCCAGCAATTAACCATCGAAGCCCGTCAAAAACTTTCGCGCATCAAACCAGAAACCGTAGGACAAGCTTCGCGCATCCCCGGAGTTTCGCCTGCAGATATAAACATTCTGCTGGTTCTGTTAGGAAGATAAACGAACAATACAATCATAACAAACAATTATGAACATCGAACTCATCAAGGAAAATCTTCGCACAATTCCGAACTTTCCGAAACCAGGCATCATGTTCCGTGACATCACGACAGTATTAAAGAACCCAGCATGCTTGAGAGAACTTGCCAATGGTCTCACAGGCTACTACACAGGCCTCGGCATCACAAAGGTATTAGGCATCGAAAGCCGTGGATTTATCCTCGGGCCAATCGTTGCCAACAACATCAATGCAGGATTCATTACCATCCGCAAGCCAGGCAAGTTGCCAGCTGAAACCATCAAACAGGAGTACCAGCTCGAATATGGCACCGACTGCATCGAGATTCACAAGGATGCCTTGAGTGCCGACGATGTTGTTCTGATTCATGATGATCTGATGGCTACAGGTGGCACCATGAAAGCCGCCTACGATCTCTGCAAGAAGTTAGGCGTAAAGAAGGTTTATATCAACTGCATCATCGAATTGGTCGATCTTAAAGGTCGTTCAGTATTCCCAGAGGGCACCGATATCTATTGCCCTGTTGTATACGAGGGAGAGTAACACAAACCCGCAACCGTTTCACGTGAAATGATTCAGGCCAAGGATAATCCTCGATACGAATATCTGATGAGCATCGTCAACCTGATGCCTGATTGCCCCGGTGTCTATAGATACTTAGACGCCGAGGGCACAATTATTTATGTCGGCAAGGCCAAGAATCTGAAACGACGAGTTACCAGTTACTTTACCAAAGAGCACGAAAGTCGTCGAACCGCCAACCTCGTTCGTCAAATCTACGACCTGAAATACATCGTAGTCAACACCGAAAACGATGCCTTGAACCTGGAGAACAGAATGATCAAGGCACATCAACCAAAGTACAACGTACTGCTCAAAGACGGCAAAACTTACCCCTGGATATGTGTTCGCAACGAAGCATTTCCAAGAGTTTTCATGACTCGAACGGTAGTCAAAGACGGCTCCACATACTTCGGTCCATATACCAATCTAACCGTTGCAAAGATCCTTTTGGAACTGTTTGAACAGATCTATCACATCAGAACTTGCAGTCTAAACTTACAACCTACTATGGTCGAAAAAGGCTACAAGGTTTGCTTGAAATATCATATCGAAAAGTGTCTTGGTCCTTGCATTAAGGCTGTTTCACATGAAACATACATGGAAGGAATCGAAGAGATCAAACAGATTCTTCGCGGACACACGGCTGAACTATGCCGAAAACTCTACGACATGATGCAGGAAAAGGCGATGGAATTGAAATTTGAGGAGGCTCAAAAGATCAAAGAGCGTTACGAAAAGATAGAAGGATACCGTGTAAAGAGCAATATTGTTCCAGCCACAATCAGCGACGTAGATGTATTTGCCTACGACGAACAGGACAATTCTGCCATCGTTTCTTACTTCCATATCGTACAAGGCGCCATTATTCAAAGCTATACTATCGAGTATAAAAAGCAGATAGAAGAGCCCAAAGAGGATGTTCTCGCATTAGGTATTGAGGAACTAAGAGAGAGATTCAGTCTTACTGAAGATGCTCAAAGAGAAGAGAAAAACACAACTACTGAACTCATCGTTCCATTCGAGCCAAGCATGGTTCCAGAAGGCTCTATAGCCTTTGTTCCTCAAAGAGGAGACAAACGTAAATTGCTTGAGTTAGCCGAGAAGAACTGCCGACAGTATAGAATAGATCAGATAAAACAAAGCGACAAATTGAATCCGGAACAACGCCAAACACGATTGTTGTCGGAGATTCAAAAGCAATTAGGATTACCCAAATTACCGATTCACATCGAGAGTTTCGATAACTCCAATATCTCAGGAACCGACGCAGTTGCTTCATGCATCGTCTTTACCAACGGCAAACCAAACAAGAAAGAATATCGCAAATTCAACATACAATCAGTCGATGGACCCGACGACTATGCTTCAATGCACGAGGTAGTAATGCGCCGATATCGACGAGTGATAGAGGAGATGCAAGAGGTTCCCGACCTGATTCTGGCCGATGGAGGAGTAGGACAGATGGGAGTAATCAAAGAGGCATTAGTAGATTTGGAAGGTCAATTTCTCAAACGACAGATGCAAGGAGAGATAACCGCCGAACGTATGCATGAGATTCATAACCTATTACAGATTCCTGTAGGAGGTCTTGTCAAAGACGGACATCACCGTACACGTCAAATGCTATTTGGCGATCCACCACAAGCCGTCGATGTCAAAACAGGCTCAAACCTATTTCATCTATTGGAACATATCCAAGAAGAGGTTCACCGCTTTGCCATAGCTTTCCATCGACAGAAACGAAGCAAAAACCAGATTCATTCAGAGCTTGATGACATCAAAGGTATCGGTCCGAAAGCCAAGCAGCAGTTGTTGCAAACCTTCAAGAGCGTAAAAAGACTAAAGGAATCCAGTATGGATGAAATAGCAGCAGTTATAGGACCAGCCAAAGCAAAACTCCTAAAGGAGTTTTTCAATGTTTCACATGAAACAGAATAAAAACGAAATCTCCACCAATTGAGGAAACCAAGCAGCAATAGGCTCTAAGAGCATGCTGATTGAATCAAAACTCAATAGGTGGAGAAATAATATATAACTTCTGCTAATCACTCAGCTATCTCAGAGACTGATGCTTTAGATTCCTCGGCAAACTTAGCAGGAGAATAAAGTGGTTTTCTGAACATGAACGAGATAACCAACTCAGAAACGAGGAAGGCTATAAAGCAGACACCGCCCAACTGAAGTTCAAAAGTTGTCCAACTAAAACCATTCTCAGGATTAAAAGCCTCACTTAATGAAGTTTTGTCTGTAAACTGAGAACGGCAGAAGAAAATCAGCACAAGACTATAAACAAAGATAAGGCCTGGCACAAGAAAATACCACCAACTGACACGTGTCTTCAACTTTAGGTAAAAGAGCTCCAATACCTGAGCCACGACTTCGAGCATCAGCACACTTCCAAGCAACTGTGGAATATAATTAACGATGTGTTCAGCGTGGAAAAGGAGAATAAAACCAAAGCCTGCAGCATAGGCGATTCTTAACAGAGAACTAATAAGGTGATGCATAATCTGATTGTTATTCGTTAATAAATACTCGCGCAAAAGTAGATAATTTTTGGAAGAAAACAAGGAAAAATGTAAAAAACTTCAGAATTTTGAACTACAAACCATTATTTCTCCTTATCTTTGTACCCGAAAATTCCAGAAAGTTTACACTAAAATAATCAAATATCTATGGCATTATCCAACATAGAGAAACATTACAATAAACATCCAGAGGACTTACGACTGCTTCGTAGGCATGGTATTGTGGAGTTCGAAACTACCATGCACCATCTGCATCGCTTTCTTCATCCAGACCATTTGATCTTTGACATTGGTGCAGGAACAGGACGATACACCTCAGCACTCATGGCAGAGGGCTATCGAGTAAAGGCAGTCGAACTGGTACGTCGCAATATCGAAGTCTTCCTGAAACGTGAACCTTCGGCCGACGTTGTTCAGGGTGATGCCCGAAATATGGCTTTCATTCCAACAGATTCTGCCGATATCACCCTGCTGCTCGGTCCACTGTATCACCTGATCGGTGACGACGAAAAACTGAAGGCCCTGAACGAAGCCAAACGAATCACCAAACCAGGCGGTCTGATATTCGTTGCTTATCTTATGAATGAGTATAGCATTCTTTCGTATTGCTTCGACGAAGAGAGAATCGGTGGTCTGCTCGAAAAGGGAGTAGTCGATAAGAACTATCACATCCAATCGCAAGCAGACGAGCTCTATGATTACGTGAGATTAGAAGACATCGACCGTCTCGACGAGAGGGCTGGATTGGAACGTGTGACCATATTCTCACCCGACGGTGCAGCTGACTACATGCGCACGCGTCTTAATAAAATGAGTGAAGAGACATTTGCACGATTCATCGAATATCAGAAATGTATCTCCGAACGTTCCGATCTCATCGGTGCAGGCAGTCACGTTGTCGATGTCGTAAAATGTCCATAACTTCACATATCTATTCCATCTTAAAATAACAATAAGTAAAGAACTATGAAAATTGTAGAACTTGACGGATACGCTGCCAATCCAGGTGATGTTTCTTGGGATGAAATGAAATCCTTAGGAGATTTGATTATCTACGACCGCACTACTCCTGACGAGGTCATCGAACGCTCTCAGGGAGCCGAAGCAATCCTTACCAACAAAGTCGTAATCGGAGAGACCGAGATGTCACAGCTACACAATTTGAAGTACATCGGTGTACTCGCCACTGGCTACAATGTTGTCGACATCGAAGCGGCTCGGCGCCATGGCATCGTAGTCACCAATATCCCGGCCTACAGCACCATGAGTGTAGCTCAGTTGGTTTTCGCTCATCTGCTCAATATAACCAATCAGGTAAGCATGCATGCTGAAGCAGTCAACAAAGGAGCGTGGCAAAACGCCAAAGACTTCAGCTTCTGGTTATCACCACTCGTTGAACTCGATGGCAAGACCATAGGCATAGTTGGCTTGGGCAACACAGGTCAAGCCGTAGCTCATATCGCAAAGAGTTTCGGCATGAAGGTACTGGCTTACACCAGCAAGCCGGCTGCAAGTTTGCCATGCGGCATCCAAAAGGCGAACAATTTGGAGCAACTCTTCCGCGAGAGCGACGTACTAAGCCTACATTGTCCACTCACACCCGACACCCATCATATTATCAACAAAGAGTCATTGGCATTGATGAAACCCTCAGCCATCCTGATCAATACCGGACGTGGTCCTTTGGTTGATGATCAGGCTTTGGCCGAAGCATTGAACAAAGGTAAGATCCGAGCAGCCGGCATCGACGTCCTAACACAGGAGCCACCTCGCGACGGCAATCCTTTAATTGGGGCTCCAAACTGTTTCATTACTCCACACATAGCATGGGCAACCCAGGCAGCTCGTACCCGACTCATGCACATAGCAGCCGAAAACCTAAAGGCTTACCAAAACGGCAAGCCTATCAACCAAGTCAATTAACAGGGTGATGATAACTCTACTTGAAATCGACTAAAATAGCTAATTTAGAAGAAATTTAACTAATTGTGCAATCCTTTTTCCTCGATTTTAAGTGATTTTTGACATGAAACGTGTAAAATAAGAGGAATTATTACACTTTTTTGAAAAAAAATTTGGCTGATTGCAAAAAAAGTCGTTATTTTGCACCACCGAAATGACAAAACTACCTTATTTTGTCATGTTCTTATACTTGCACGAACAAATTTAATCCATATTACTAAACTTAATTCCATTTTTAGGCATGAAAAGCAGTACATCTAAGATGTCTTGGCTTCGCAAGTCCGTAATGATGTCCGTTGTATTCACAATGGGTAGCATTGCTGCGTTTGCACAGACCAAGACCGTAAGCGGTACTATTGTCGATGACTTTGGAGATCCGGTATTGGGTGCCAACGTCGTCATTGTCGGAACTACCACAGGTGTCACCACCGACATCGATGGTAACTTCTCTCTTTCTGGAGTTCCAGAGAATGCTCAGCTCAAAGTGACCTTCATCGGTTACGCTTCACAGATTGTGTCTGTAGCTGGCCAGTCAAAAATTAGTGTAACCATCAAGGAAGATGTAGCACAGCTCGAAGACGTAGTCGTAGTAGGCTATGGTTCAATGAAAAAAACAGACTTGACTGGTTCTGTTTCCTCATTGGAAGGTGACAAATTGACCCTCAAGGGTACAAGTGGAGCACTTGAAGCATTACAAGGTTCAGTTCCTGGTGCAAATATCACTCAGGCTTCAGGTCGTGTAGGAGGAAGCTTCAACATTGAAATTCGTGGTAAATCATCTATTAACTCGAGCGTAACTCCACTTTACGTTGTCGATGGTATTATCTGCGACGATATTGACTTTCTCAATCCACAGGACATCGAACGTATAGACATTCTGAAAGACGCCTCTTCAACTGCCATCTATGGTTCTCGTGCTACAGCAGGTGTTGTAATCGTATCGACCAAGAGTGGTGCGTCTGTAAGCAAAAAGAATACAGAAAAAGTCTCAGTCTCATACGACGGATACTATGGCCGCTCTGTAGTGTCACGTATGCCAGATTTCATGACCGGTGAGCAGTTCTATAATTATCGTTTCATGGACTTTTTGGCTTCAGGACAGGTAGTAAACGGTGTACCTGTAGTATCTCAGCCAGTCTTCACCCATCTAGACAACACATATAGGCAGTGCGTTATCTACGATCCAACAGAAACCTATTCTGTCTTGAAGGATGCTATAAGCAAAGGGGAAACATACAACTGGCCAGAACTTGTAACTCAAGATGGCAATATGCAGAACCACTACCTCTCGGTTAGCGGATCAAGCGAAAAAATCAAATATCACTTCGGTGCCGGTTACAATCGCAACGAAGGTGTATATGTCAATGACCTTTCAAGCCGATTCAACCTCAAGGGAAGTGTTGACGCAGACATCAACAAATGGTTCTCTGCAGGTTTGAGCACAAGTTTTGCTTATTCATCAAAAGACTTTGCAAGTGATCAGGCCATTGGAGTTGCATATCGACTCAATCCATTCTGTAAGCCTTATGCTGAAGACGGCTCCATGAATGTGAAACCAGGAAACTTCGAAGCACTTGGTTCAAATTCTCAGTATCAGTTCACGGATCAGGTGAATCCTTTAGGTTATTTGGACGAGGATCAGAAGCATTCTAACTCATATAGAATGATTGGCAATCTCTACGTTCAGTACAAGCCATTCAAGGGATTCTCTGTAAAATCTACTTTCTCTCCTAATTTCATCAACTACAACGTAGGTAACTACACAGGATCGTTTGGTTCTCGTACTCCTGAGGCATCTTATGAATCTCGTACTGTGCTTAGTTGGACTTGGGACAATCAAATTGACTATAGCCTTCGCATTAATGGTCACTCAATCAATGCTATGGGCTTGATTTCATCCAACAAGTTTACCCGTACCAATACATTGACCACCGCCACAGAACCAACCGAAGGCACATTGTGGTACAATCTGTATTCTGGCACAGTCGATCCAGCAAACACAGGTACCAAATATACCGAGAACAGCATGCTCTCATATGCCTTACGTCTCAACTATGGTTACCAGGATCGTTATCTCGTTACCGCAACAATGCGTACCGATGGTTCTTCTCGATTCTCTAAAGACTACCGTTGGGGTACATTCCCATCAGTTGCCTTGGCTTGGCGTTTGACCGAAGAGGAGTGGATGAAGGAGATCAACTGGTTGTCAAACCTCAAACTCCGTGTTTCTTATGGTGTGACCGGTAACAACTCAGGCATTTCAGACTACAATTCATTATCTGCCTCTGCACCAAATTATTACGCATACGGTACAACCGGAGCCACAGGCTATGCTCCAAAGGGTGTAGTTAACTCTGCACTCGAGTGGGAGAAATCAAAGGAATGGAACCTTGGTGTAGATTATGGTTTCTTGCACAATCGCATCAATGGTAGCATCGAAATCTACAACAAAGATTCCGAGCATCTGCTCTATGCCCGCCAGCTTCCACTCGTAGCAGGTGGTGTCAAGGTTACCGACAACGTAGGTAAAGTTAACAACAAGGGTGTCGAAGTCAGCTTGAACACAGTTAATTTCAAGAACAAGAATTGGGAATGGACAACCAACTTTACATTCGCTGCTAACCGCAACGAAGTAAAAGAAATTGATGGCACTTCGTCGATGATTCTCGGAAGTGATACTGGCATCAACGGTACTCTTGCTGTAGGCCAGCCAGTTTCAAACATCTACGCATACAATCTCCAGGGAATCGTCAGCGACCGCAACATGAAAGTTCCTAACAATGCAACCGCTGTTGAACATGGTTTCAAACCAGGTGAAACAGTTCGTGAATGCGACTATTACCATTCGGTATATGGTTGGTCTGAAGGTATGCCAAAGATCGAAGATGTAAACGGCGATGGTATCATCGACGAAGACAATGACCGCAAATTCCTCGGCAGTTGCTCTCCAGCATGGACAGGTAATATCTCTTCTACCTTGACCTACAAGGATTGGGATTTCTCATTCTCCATTTATACCAAACAGAACTTCAAGGTATATTCTGAGTTCATGTACGAGAACACAAACTACCATTATCGCGGTTACAACAATTTGAATCTCGATTATTACATCCCAGCTGGTACTCTTATCGGATGCGATGGTGTTAACGCCGATGGTACAGTTATCAATCCTGTCTATCAATTGGAGACACACTATGGTGATTATCCAATGCCAAATGCATCAATCAGCGAATATGGTTATGGCAACTTGTGCTACGTAAACGGCAAGTATAATCTTACAGCTATTCAGAAGATTTCATACTGGAAAGTTAAGAACATCTCGCTCGGTTACAATCTTCCAAAGAAGGTGCTCAATCAGCTCCATCTTACCAAACTGCGTGTTTATTGCAATGTCACCAACCCATTCGTATTCACGAATTTCAAGGGATTCGATCCTGAATGGGCCGATGCTTCACTCAAGAACGATGCACCAAGTACAACAACTTGGCAGTTTGGTGTTAATCTCAAGTTCTAACTGTAATAAAAGAAGTAAAAATGAAAAAAACAATATATGCAATTGCCACAGTTTTGGCATCATGCACATTGGCAAGCTGCTCCGATTTTCTTGAGGCAGACAACAAAAGTGCAGTAACGCCAGAAGATCAGTTTCCAACCGAAACTGGTGTGAATGCACTTGTAACCGATGCATATTTCAGCCTCCGTGCCATTCATTCCAATCCAATCATCTTCTGCAAAGGCACCGATGCTTACACTATTGGTCAGGGAAATGCTGCAGCACTTCTTGACACTTATCAGTACACATCAAGCGAAAGCGATGTACTCAACCTTTATAAGAATCTATACGCCACCATTCAGGCAGCCAATGTTGCAATTTATTACGGCGAAAAAGCAGAAAATTTCTCAGGACGCCTTTGCCTGATCGACGAGGCACGCTTCGTTCGTAACTATGCTTACTTTGTATTGACTCAGCAATTTGGTGCAGTACCCTACATCGATCAGTACATCCAAACTGCTCAAACATCCTATCCGCGTACAGAGCTGAAGACTATTTATGACAACATCATTGCAGATTTGAACGAAATTATTTCAGCTGGTAATCTGCCTGAAACCTGCAGTAAAGAAAACGCAGGTGGTCGTGCGTCTATTCTTGCAGCTAAAGCGCTTCTTGCCAAGGTTGAGTTGGCTGCAGGTTGGGATATTGATGTCAAGGCAACAGGCGACGAGGCTGAAGGCAAGTACAATGCATCGGCAAGTTCTTCTTACTTTACTTCGGCAGCAAAACACGCAGCCGAAGTAGCAGACGCAGTAGCATTGGATCAGTCATTTGCTGACAAGTGGAGCCCAAGCAACGAAGGCAACAAGGAGTTCATCTTTGCTATCCAATACGATCGTGCCTCTGCAGATGATCATGAGAAGGGTGGACACAACCTTCAGCACCAGTTTGGCATCTACATGGGTGCAAATACCCTTGGAATTAAAGCTCTCCGTAGCGATCTTGCACCAACAGAGCGCGTCTATTACGCTTTCGAACCGGGTGATCAGCGTTATGAAGCTACCTTCATGACTACCATCTACAACTACAATAGCGATAAAGACGCTTGGGGAGAGACTGGCTATTGGGGATATTACAACAGCCCAAGCAAGCTCAATTCCATGCCTATCGCATGGCACTTCTTCCCATGGTACACTACCGATGCCGAAGTTGACACCTACATCGCAGAGCATGCAGCACAGTTCGATTGCACAGGATGCAAGAACAAATACACACAAATGTTCCGCACTGCCGAAATTAACACGGCATGGATCTTCAAGACCAATGGAACCGCCGATGCTTCTGCATCAGCATCCAACACTCTGCAATTCTCTGCAGCACAGAACAAGATTGGCTTCACACCATGTGTCAAGAAGTTCGATGATCCAGCTACATCTGAATCTGTAGCCCAGTCAAGTGGTTCGTATCGCGACATAGTCATTATCGACGCATCTGATATCTATCTTTCGGCAGCCGAGGCATATCTTATGGCAAACGATCAGTCTAACTCGCTCAAATACCTTAATAAAGTACGCAATCGTGCAGGCGTTGCCGAACTTGGAAAGTATTCAGACTACAAGCATTACGACTGGATAACTGAAAAGTATGTAGCATTAGGCGATGCCGATGCAAACGGATACTCACAGACCGAATTGGATGTTATTCTCGACGAGCGCTTGCGCGAAACCCTCGGACAGGAACTCCGTTGGATGGACTTACGTCGTACAAAGCAGTTGGTTCGCTACAACGAATTACTGAATGCAAATGCTTCGGCTGCTTCAATGAAGGGAACCGACGGAAAATACAAAACCTTGCGTCCAATTCCTGCCAACGAAATCAAGATTAACGATGGCATCACAGCCGCAGACCAAAATCCAGGTTTCGCAGGCGATTCTGAAGACGAAGAGTAAAAACATTTCAAAAGATTTTTCATTATGAGACTTAAAAATATATTATTCCTTGCCCTGGGTGCTGTGCTCACGTTCGGAGCAGCATCGTGCGACGATGATATTGATTGGGGAAAACGTGGAACTATTGATGCATCTGTAAAAGTAGATGGTGGTGTCTATGTCGGTACCCTAACCCCAGCTGACAGCACAAAAGGAGTTTTCAAAGGGGAAAATATTACATTCGAACTTACGCGCGTCGCTAACGACAGCATTCAAGCCGTAAATGTGCACATCACAGGCACTGCCAAGAACATCAAAACCAATGCCGACATTGTAATTGACCAGAATGGTACCTTTAATGTAGCTACAGCCGACAAAGGCTATGTGTTCAATAGTGGTCGTAGCGTAGGTTCAACCGGTACAGCTTGGAAGAACAGCACAGGTCGTCTTATTGGTGACGAATTGACCTTCACTGTTACCATGATTTCATCAGGTAAATTCTCAACCGCATCGGCAGCTCAACGCTACGAATTTGTTGGCAAAAAGCAATAAAAACAATCGGCGTGTTGGTTGACAGCCAGCACGCCAAACCTAAATAAACCTATTTTTAACCTTTAAATTTATTTTATTATGAAGAAAATCTTTACACTTTGTGCAGCTATGTGCACAGCAATGATGGTCAACGCTCAGGTAGTTACCAACTTGCCAGGTGACGTTGAAAAAGACGCTCTTGTAGTTACTGACGAACAGGCACAGGAAGGTTTTGAACTTTCAACAATCGCAGGTCTCTCAGTTAAGGCTTGCGGTGCTACAGGTTGGAAGTCTGTACCATCTGATCAGGATCCTTACACTGTCAATGGTGCTACATATTCAAAGGGCTACATCCAGGGTAATACCAATGGTATGGCTGGCGGTCTTGCGCATTCAAGTGGTACATCATCACACATTCAGATTGTTGCTGAAAAGGATGGTGTAATCTGGATTGGTGCTAAGTATGGCAAGAATAAGCCTATCTGGTCTGCAAAGTGCTCAGCTGCTTATGCTGAAGAGGAGCTCGATTATGCTGCAATGACCGATCTCTTGACAACCTACCAGGGCAAGTACATCAACGTTGATGGTACATACGGTGCCGATGAGGCAGTTGCAGAAGCTGACGTTTATTCAGCTCTTCCACTTCAAATTAAGGCTGGTGAAGTAAACTTCTTCTGGGTTTCAGGTTCTAAGATTATGCTTACCGGTTTCCAGTGGGAAGAAGGTGCTACTACTGCAATTGCTAACGTAGCTGCAGCTTCTCAGAACGCTGCTGTTTACAACCTCCTCGGCCAGCGTGTAGCTGCTGACACCAAGGGTCTTGTAATCATCAATGGCAAGAAGGTTATTCGTAAGTAATAATCAACTCTTAGTTCAATAACAATGCCGGCTCCTGATGGGGTCGGCATTTCTTATTATATGTTACGTTGCGTTATAAAAAACAACTTTGTTCTATAACGCGGTGTAGCATGGCGTTATATTTTGAAGGTTAGGGAGGTATATAATCAAGGAAATTTGTACATTAGAAAGATTTTTTGACTAAATATTTGGTTGGACAAAATATTTTGCTTACCTTTGCATAAAAATTTGCAGGTGTTGTAACAAAGAAAAACCAGCAATGAAGACCAAGCATAAACTAAGCATTCAGCAAATTCTTATCCGAGCCTTATTTATCATACTGGCAGTCGGATTAATCGATTATGTATTCCCGCATCACGATGCCTTCCGCTACGAATACGAAGTGGGCAAGCCTTGGCGTTATGGTCGATTGAGTGCTGATTTCGACTTCCCGGTCTATTACCAGGATTCGGTCATTCACCAAATGGAGGACAGTCTGCATCGTCAGGTTGCCCCAATCTACGTACGCGACACAGCCATCGTGACCGAAGTATTACGTAACCTGAACAAAGAGCATTACGTGCTGGGGCCGGAGGCCTACAACCATCTGGCCACACGACTTCACCAATATTACAGCGAGGGTATCCTGACCAGTCCGGACAAGAATGTACTGACAGCAGGTGGATACTCCGTCGGACGTATAGAATGCCCCAGACATCTGCTCAAGGATATTACTGCCGAAAACCTGAAGAGCGAGAAACAGGTCTATGACGCTCTGATGAACGATTCTCTGTACGCCAACGCCTATCGCCACGTCTCGAACATGCAGGATTACGTGATAGCCAACCTGGCACCCGATACTGCAGCTATGGCCCGCGAGTACAACGAGCTACGCAAAACCATCTCCTCGACCTATCGCGTCATCGTTTCCGACACGAGAATCATCGACCAAGGTCAGATCGTCGATGCCCGTACGCTCGATGTACTGGACTCCTACAAACGAATTCAGCAGGAGAGATTGGCCGAATCCAAGAGTGGTCTGATGATGCAGATCGGACAGATCCTGCTGATCACAATCATTCTAGGCAGCTTGTTGGGATTTCTCTATCTGTTCCGCAAATGGCACCACGATAACCAGGCCTACACCTTGATCGCCGTCGGTATGGTCACCCTAATGGTACTGCTGACAGCCTTTGCTTCGCATCACATAGTGGGTGGTGCCTATCTGGTTCCAATCGGAATTACTACCATCGTTCTTGCCACCTTCCACGGCTCACGTACCGCCTATTGGTGTCACATGGTCATGGCTCTGCTATGTTCCTTCATCGCACCATCGCACTTCGAGTATCTGGTTGTACAGAGCGTTGTGGGAATCATGATTATCTTCAGCCTGAACGATGGCATGAACGACCGCAAACAGTTGCTACGTCTCTGCCTGATCGTTGCAATTACCTATCCGCTCGTTTATTGTGCCTATACTTTGGCCAACGAAGGCACTTTGAAGGCCATTCCCTGGATCAACATCATGATGATGCTGACCAATGCCCTGCTGCTGATGATGTCGTACCTGATCATCTACGCCTTCGAGAAGCTGTTCGGCTTCATGTCTGGCGTAACCTTGGTCGAGCTTTGTAATTTCGGTTCCGGATTGTTGCTCCGGTTGTCGAAAGAGGCCCCAGGCACCTTCCAACATTGTACCGAACTGGCCAATTTGACCGCCATGGCAGCCGACGCGATCGGAGCCAAGACCCAGCTCGTACGAACCGGAGCCCTCTATCACGATATCGGCAAACTGTGGAATCCTATCTACTACACCGAGAATCAACAAGGCGGTAATCCGCACGACAGCCTGACTACCGAAGAGTCGGTCGAAATCATCAAGAAACATGTCAGCGAGGGACTCAAACTGGCCGAGCAGGAAAATCTGCCTGCCGAGATCCGTCGATTCATCGCCACACATCACGGCAAAGGATTGATCAAATACTTCTACGTGACCTGGTGCAATGCACATCCAGACGAGAAACCGGACATGAAACTCTTTACCTACGAGGGCCCGGATCCTGAAACTCGTGAGGAGGCTCTCCTCATGATGGGCGATGGCATCGAAGCAGCATCCAAGAGTCTCAAGGAATATAATACCGAGGCATTCAGCAAACTGGTTAATAACATTGTGGATGGCTTGGTAGCTGCCGGACGTTTCAACAACACCCGAATTACCTTCCAGGAAATACAATTGGCCAAAGAGGCATTTGTACATGGTCTGGAGAATATCTACCATTCTCGAATCGCTTATCCGGATTTGAAGGTTAAGGGTTAAAGGTGAGAGTTGAGAGTTGAGAGATTAAAGATTAGAGATGAGAGAATAAAGATTAGAGATGAGAGATTAAAGATTAGAGATGAGAGAATAAAGAAAGAAAATGGAACCAAAACAGAATCAAAACTTAAAGTTATTTGTTCCAATCGCATTGGGACTGGCCTTTGCCATGCTGGCATGGATCAGACTGGTGGTACAGAATAGTGACCTACTGTTTGAGGCACAAGAGCAGTCCTTTTGGCAATCGGGACATCTGTTCCGAGCAGAGATGCTCGAACAGGCGGGTGGTTGGTTCACCTACTTCGGCCGTTATCTGACCCAGTTTTTCTATTATCCAGCTTTTGGTGCCTCGATGCTGATTGCCATTTGGCTCGTTATCTACCTGCTAACGTGTGCAGCCTTCCGACTGAAGTGGTATCTGAGCTGGATAGCCTTGGTTATACCGATGCTTCTTCTTTGGGCCGAAACCTCATTGGGTTATGCCATCTACACCTCGAAAATACCTGACTGGTGGTTTACCCCAACGTTGTTTGCAGTATTCATTGCTCTATTGCTTGTCGTAGCCCGTTCATGGAATATCTGGGCACGAAGCGCATGGCAGACAGTCGTGATGACCAGCGCCATATTCCTGGCTCACCAATGGCAGAACGAGACACAAATGCCAGCATCAATGTTCGTACCATTCCACGCCGCTCAGGAAGATAGCCGCTTCCACGCCGAACTACGCATGGATAGAGCCATCGAAGAGGGTAACTGGCATAAGGCCTTGAATGAGATGCGTACATGCAAAGAGGCTCCAACTCGTACGATGTGGATGCTCAAGACTGTTGCCTTGCTACACGAAGGACGTCTGGCCAATAGCTGGCTCGATTATCCATGTATGACGCAGGCTCCAAACTTCAGCGATTCGATTGTAGCACCTATAGTAACTGCTTCCGGTCCTCTGATCTATTTCCATCACGGCAGCATCCAGTTCGCCTATCGCTGGAGCATCGAAAACATGGTCGAGTACGGAGTTTCGAACAAACGTCTGCGACTGATGGTCCGTTGTGCCTTGTTGAAGGAGGAGTGGGACCTGGCCGAGAAGTATCTGAACCTGCTTTCACGCACCACTTTCTATCGTGATTGGGCCGAGAATCAGCGTCGATTCATACATCATCCTGAGTTACTGGCCGAAGACGACTACTACCGCACACCTCTGGCTATAAGCAAAAGTCTTCCGAATCTGCTGGATGGCGATCAGAGTCTTATCGAGAACTACATCGTCAATACCTATTCTCAAATGAGCATACACAAATGTCCGGAACTCTCGGAACTGAACATTGTCTATGCCATGCAGAGCCAGAACATCACCCGATTCTGGACGCAGTTCTTCACCTTTGCGAATCTGCTCAACGAACGTAACATGCCACTACGTGTACAGGAGGCTGCATATCTCTTCATCCAACTGGAGCCACAAAGTGCACCTCGTACCGACTTTCCGTTCGATCCTGCCGTACCAGAGTCATTCAAGAACTTCAATGCCCGTTCACAGCAACTGATGCAGGTGGGTTACCGCGACGATGGCCTGGCACGAGCAATGCAAAAGGAATTTGGCAAGACCTACTACTGGTTCTATTTCTTCTGCCGTCATCAGAATACTTACTAAAAGCTACAAACAATGCGTTCACATATCTCCATTCTACTAATCCTCCTGCTACTGCTGGCAGGTTGTTCCTCGCATCCATCCGAGCCAACGGATTATACCGAAACGGCCGAATTGCCTGCAATGTATCCCGACTACAATGGGGTAACGGTGCCTGCAAACATCGCTCCTTTGAATTTTATGCTCGAAGATGAGAATTCCATCGTCGTAACCAAGATCGTTTATCCTGGAGGCTCTAAAACCTATGGTTCGGGCCGTAAGGTGCAGATCGACGAGGCGGAATGGAAAGAGATGCTCGAAGCAAGCCGCGGAAAAGAGATGCAGGTGACACTCTTTACAAAGTACGATAGCGATGACGAAAACTGGAAGAAACATCCAGCCTTCAGCATTCAGGTTGCCAACGAGGAGATCGACCCATGGCTCTCATATCGATTGATTGAGCCATCGTACGTAGCCTACGAGAATCTGGACATCATGCAGAGAAATCTTACATCATTCCGCGAAGAGATTATTGCAAGCAATCATGTTGGTGGACACAAGGAACAATGTATCAACTGCCATTCGTACCAGAACTACCGGACCGAGAACATGCTCTTCCACGTACGCGGTGCTGGCGGTGGAACCATGCTTATCTACCACAATCAGGCAAAGCTAATGCAGAATCTGCGACGCGAGGGAATGACCTCAAATCCTGTATATCCCGCTTGGCATCCAACTTTGCCGATCATTGCTTTCTCGACCAACAAGACTGGCCAGATGTTCCATACCCAGGATAATGCTAAGGTCGAAGTACAGGACACAGAGAGTCATCTGGTTATCTACGACGTTGAACGTGACTCGATGCTCCTGTTGCCAGCCTCAGTCGAAGAGTTCGATAATTTTCCAACCTGGTCACCCGATGGCAAGAAGATCTATTTCACATCTGCCCATTATACAATGAGAGATTCCACCGATGGCTTGGAACGAGAAATCGCCAACAACTATCAAGAGATAAGATACAATCTCTATGTCCACGATTTCGATGCCGAAAACTTCGAGGTTAGCGATCGCAAACTGGTGGCAGATCTGGCTTCACAGAGACAGAGTGCCTCGTTGCCACATGTCAGCCCCGACGGTAAATATCTGCTGTATGCTTCGGGAGCTTTTGGCTGTTTTCACATCTGGCATGCGGATGCCGACATCCACACCCTGAACCTCGAAACGATGCAAATCGACTCGCTCGAGGCACTGAACAGTCCTCGTGCCGAGAGTTATCCGACCTGGTCAAGCAATGGTCGATGGATCATCATGGCATCACGTCGCGACGATAACAACTACAGCCGCGTCTATATAGCTTACTTCGATGCTGAGGGTCATGCCCACAAAGCATTTGCCGTGCCCCAGGCGGACCCGGAACACGACAAACTATTGCTTCGTAGCTACAATCGACCTGAAACAATGGTCGAGAGCGTGAAAGAGAGAGTGTATTAAAGGGTTAAAGGTTAAATCTGAGGCCAACCATGAAAGGCTGAACATCGAACTTAGCCTTATCGCCAAAGAAATCGCTGATATTGTATCGAGCAACAATTGAGAAATCGTCTTTGATGTTGACCGAGGCCAAAGCATTGACCGACCATGGGTTGACATCGAGGTTATGGCGGTCGATGTAATACTTCTTCTCATGACCCACCTTGGCACGTGAACGGACGTGATGGCGGAGCTCACCCTCAGCACCTACCGAGAAACCCCAGGTATGTGAGGGCTGGAAATTGAAAACAAAAGGCACACGCCAGCTCCAATAGATAAGTCGCTGACGGCTATAATCCAATCCGTTGAGCTTAAGGCTCTCATCCAGACGGGTATCACCATTGGCATCGACATAGAAAGCATCATCGCCATTCAGTCGATAGCTCGAACGGGTCAGCATCAAACTGAGCTGATGGCCGAAAGTCTTGCGGCGGTTCCAACTCTGAATCCTCATCAAGTCAAAACCCCATTCCCAACTGCTTGCCGGTTTCAGCTTGACATCATTACCGGCCAATTGTGTCGAACCGATATAGATTGTGTTGGCACCAATCTCCCAAGTAGTAACCCAACCGCCACGCGACGGAGTCAACACTTCAGGCTGAGGGCTCAGACTGAGGAAATTCAGATTCCACTTGTGCGATGAAATACCATTCTCGACATAAACAGACTTAGACACCAAGTTATTGTAAACTACTACACTATCTTCCTGTGCCATGCTCGTACCAAGGCAAAGTGCACCAAGCACCATGCTCAAAATCATCTTCTTCATATTAGTAATGTTTTATATTATTCATTGATTAACTTATTGACAATCTCTTTGGTCAAAGCACCTGTCATCACAATAAAAGTCTGTGAGTCGGAGCCACCGATGTACATGATCAACTCCTTATCCTTGGTGTGTTCGTTGAAGAAGGTGTAAATCTTCTCCTCGTTGTTCTTAACCATCATCAGCATCTCGTAATTACTATCGGACTTAATCTTGTTGAAATCCGACTTCATCTGCTGACACACCTGTTCGTTGTCCGAGTTGACAATCACCAGAATCTTGATGGCATCGGTCACACCCTTCACGTTTACACCGTTGATGTTGACTTCTCCACCCAACGACATCAGTTTGAGCATCGACTTGGTGATACAGATGTATTCGACATCGTTCATGTCGCTATACTTCTCGAAAATTTTATTTTGTGCGCTTGCCGGGAGCATAGCTCCGATGGTCAGAGCCAACATGACAAGCAAGGTATATATCTTTTTCATTGTTGCTTAATTGTTTTGATTGATTGTAATGAACCTCGACAAACTGCTTCCTTGAGGCTGTTTGGCCTGCTGGAGTGTTTCGTCGGCCCTATCGATAGCCTGGGCATTCTTGCTCAGCAGCGTGAGGGCACGTTCCAGTTGCATCTGAGCCTCCTCGGGAGTCTTGCAAGTATCGGCAAAAGCATTGTTCGTTCCCTGCATATTGTAACCGATGCCGATGGCAAGCAGTATTGCTACACAGGCGGCCACTCTGATCCAGAGTCTCTGTCCCGCACGAGGTGGTTGAGAGTGACGCTGAGGTGTCATCCGTATGACAGGAGCTTCGGTCGAAATCTCAGTCTGCTCCTCCTCTTCGAGTTTCTGAATGGTAGCCAACAGTCGTTCCTCCATACCCTCAGGCATCTGGCTTTCTGCCTCGGCCATCCAGGTCTCGTCATATTCAATCTTCGACTCCTTGAGCATTTCGTCGAACCAATCCTCCGATGGATTATCAAGAGTCAGGTTCTCCTCTTTAATCAGATCCTCCAGAAATCTATCCTTAGGATCTCTCTTTTCGGTGGGTTTATTATAGATCTTCATATCACTCCTTGTTTTAGGGCCAATTCCTTAAGTTTGCGTCGTGCTCTCGAGAGCAACTGTCGGACATTGTCCTCTTTGATATTCATTATTTGGGCAATCTGTTCATTCTCCAATTCCTCGAAGACTTTCAGCTTGAGGACCTTTTCCTGATCGGGAGGGAGCTCCTTCATCAACCGGAGCGTTTGCCGCAAGCGATCCTTACTTTCCAGTCGATCATCATCATCGTCAACTGTCTCGCAACGAAGTGTATCGTAATCGTAACGCAGCGTATCGTAATCATTCTTCCTCAATCGGTCGATGCAAAGGTTTTTGGTAACTGTCAGCAGGAAGGGGAGAAGCTGATCTCCGGGTGGAAGTTTCTCCCGCATCTGCCAGAGCTTCACCATCACATCCTGAACCACATCCTCTGCTTCGGCACCGCTTTGCAGATAGTGGTAAGCCACCGCAAACATCTTGCGGCTGTGAGGCATGATCCGTTGACTGAATGTTGAACTCTCTGTCATTGTTTGTTTTTATTGTTGTTTTGAAGGGTTTCGACAACTATATAACGAACAGGCTTTGGGTTTGTGACAATAACAATGAAAAAAGTTTCAAAAAAAAACGACTTGCAGAGTAAACGGAATCAAATAGAGCACTAAACAACTCTATAAACTCCATTTACTCTGCAAGCAAATGTCTCAATTGTCTATTGTCAAATCAATTTCTGTTCCATAGCCACACGGACCATGGCAGCGGTATTGTTTACACCCAACTTAAGTTTTAGGTATTTAAAGTAACTGTGAACCGTCTCAAACCCGAGACCCAGACGGTCGGCAATCATCTTAATGCTGAGACCCTCAGCAACAAGTTTCAGAACCTCCCTCTCACGAGGAGTAAGATCGATTGGATCCTCTTTGGGGTTGGAACGGAGAATGGTTGCAGCCTCCGAACTCAAATATCTTTCACCCTTCGAGACCGTATTGATTGCTTCCAGAAGTTCCTCTTCGCTGGCAGTCTTCAAGACATATCCTTTAGCACCACGATCCAAAGCACGACGTATGACAGCAGCCTCAGCATAACTGGAGATGACCAGAATGTTGACGTTTGGAAATTTTTCAATCCATTTAGGAATAAAATCCAAGCTATTTCCACCAGGCATACTGATATCCAATAACAGAATATCCAATTCTTCATGGTTGTTCAGTACCTGTTCTGTCTCGGAGATATCTGAAGCTTCGGCTACAATATCTGCAATCCCATTCTTTCGAATCAGATTTTCGAGACCTTGAGCTACGAGGCGATGATCATCCGAGATGGCTAAATTAATCATAAGTTAAGCAGGATAATTGGTGATTTATGCTGCAAAGATAAGTTAAAATAGATAAAGATACAAAATACTTACACTACAAAATTAACAAATACCCCCATTTGGGGGAACATCTAATAGGACTAATTCAACGGAATTTCGACATTGATTTCGGTTCCTCGTTCATTACTAATAATGTCCATACGGCCGTTCATCGCTTCGGTACGGGTTCTGATGTTTGCCAGGCCCATACCGGATTGTCCGGAATGCTGTGCGTCAAATCCGGTTCCATCGTCCGAAACAATCAGGGCAGCATATTCATCGGTCAATAGCAGTTGCAGATCAATACGGCGGGCATGAGCATGCTTCAAGGCATTATTAACCAGTTCATGACCGGTACAATACAGCATCGTTTCTTGCTGCTCAGTCAGTCGTTTGTCTGTACCCGTAAAATGGAAAGTAACAATAGGCAAAGTCTCGACAAAATCGTGCAATGCCGTACGGAGTCCTTCATGATGCAACGATTCCGGCATCAAATGGTGGGCAACACGACGCATCTCGGTCTGTGCTTCGGCTGCCAAAGTCGAAATCTTGGCGATATCAGAGGCATCATTATCGGCCGACAATCGGATCGCAGTCAGCAAGCTACCCAAACGGTCATGCAGGTCACGGCCCAGACGGGTACGTTCATCGGCTTCGCCCTGCAGTTTAGCTTCGACCATTGCGATCTTACGTCGTTGGCAAATCATATACCAGACAATCGCAGCAACAAGAAGCAACGACACAATCAGTATCCATAATATAATAATATGTAGCTCATGCATCTTTGCCTCCTGTTCCATCTCGCGAATTCTGGACTCTTTCTTGCTGGTTTCGTAGAGCACCTCCATCTCCGACAGGGAGGACTGGAACTGCTTCTCGGACAACTCGCTCATGGTCTCAAACAGCAAGTTGATATACTTTTGTGCCTCTACCCCCTTGCCCCAACGAGCATTAGCCTCAGCCAAAGTCTTATACACACCTATATTGTGATGAGGATCCTGATCATTGACAGCCAATGAACTGTCGGCCCAAAGAACAGACTGCTGCCACTTGTTTTCATCCAGATAGATGGAGGCCTGCTGGGCATAGGCATCCGATACGTTGGTGGGGTTCTCAAATCGAAGGATGACCTTATGTGCCTCATTCATATATTCCTGAGCGCGTGAGAGATCCTTGAATCCCAGCTGATAGATCCGGGAGAGGAGGACATTAATATCGAGCAGATTCCCTGCCTCCATTTCTGCATGGTCCTGATAATAGGGCAAGGACTCAATAGCATATTTAAGCGCTTCTTCCGGTCTGTTGTCATTGAGGAGAGTATAGGCTAAACCATGACGAGGACCTGCCATAATCAGGCTATCTCCCGTCTTGTCGGCATACTCAATCGCCTTGCGGTAGTAGTGTTCGGCTTGGGCATTGTTGCTGAGTTCAAGGAAGGTCTCGCCCAGATTATAATAACTAAGCGAAACACTCTCGTTCCATTCATAACGCTCAAAGATTTCCAATGCCTTCATGTAGTATTCGGTAGCCAAATGTACCTTGCCCTGTATGCTATAAAGATTAGCCAACGTGCCATAGAGGACAGAAAAGGCATTGTCAATTTCAGAATCCTTATAGTTGCGACGATGACCCTTCATCTTCTGAGCCCATTCTACAGCCTGATCCAGAAAAAATTGAGCAGAATCATAGACACAAGCGCCATAGTAGGTGAGACCTAAGGCACGAAGTCCGTTCTGTACACCCTTGGGAGCATCCAATTGGATGGCCAGTTCGTTATTCAGGCGGGCATAGTGACGGGTCTTCTCTCCATCAATCTGCAGAAATCCCCACATTAGGTTATCATACAATCGAAGCAAATCCTCTCCTTGTGGGGGATTGATCTGTAGTACCTGTTCCAGGGAATCCTGCTTGCGGTTACGATGATCCGTATATTCTGCCTGAACGGTTGCAACCGACAGTAAACCTAACAATATAGTTATCAACCCAAATTTCATGTGTTGGACGTAAGATTTAATTGTTTTTCGAGCACAAAAGTAGTAATAATAAGACAAATGACCAAACAAAACCTCCGAAAATAGACCTATTTGATTACAAAATATGCTGTTTTTTGATAATTCCATACCCCGTCCCCCCCATTTGGGGGATTGCTCCACATCGAAAAACCCCGTACCTTTGCCCCCGAAATCAGTTATACAAATTACTAATAGTTTAATACTTAAACAATGAAGAGAGTCTATTTTTTATTGATGGCAGGGTTACTTATGTTACCAGCCACAAATTGTGATGCCCAGCTCCTTAAGAGTTTGGGTGAACGTGCCGTGGACAGAGCCAAGAGTTCTGTCCGTAACCGCATGGAGAATGAAGTCGATCGTCAGGTGGACAACAAACTTGACAATGCTGAAAATAGTCTCCGAAGCGGATTCAAAAAGAAAGAGCATTCCAATACATCGAACGAAACCCAGAACAACGAAGCTCAGCAGCCTGCAGAATCAACCTCTGCAGCCAGTGGATGGACCTGCGAGGAATGTGGCAAAGTAGGCAATACCGGCAATTTCTGCGAAGATTGTGGTGCCAAGAAGGTCGGAAGTACAGCTGCTCCAGCCAAGAAGGTGGTAGTCACATCTTACTCCAAGTGCGATTTCGTACCTGGTGATGAGGTGTTCTACGATGACAATTTCCAGAACGAGAAGTTAGGCGAGTTCCCAAGCATGTGGGATCTGATTGAAGGATCGGCCGAAGCAGCCAAGATTGACGAAAAGATGTGCATCAACATCGAACATGGTGCCATTGTAGAGCCATTGATGAAGAATCAGAAGGCCTATCTGCCAGATGTCTTTACCATCGAGTTTGACTTCTTCCGTGCTGCCGAATATGATATGAGTTACAGAATCAACTTCTTGAATGACAAACATTATGACAACATCTGTATTCGTATGCATTCAAGTGGGTCATCATTAGAGTATTTTACACCGTCAGATGATATTAGAAACGCTAATTACGATTGGAAAGAGGGACAGATAGCTCCAGACGCATGGAACCATTGCGCCATCTCATTCAACAAGCGTGCCCTGAAAATCTATATCAATGGAGAACGTATCTTCAACATCCCTAATGTGGACCTTTCTAACCGCATCCGAATCAATACTGAAGGCTGGGGCGGTTTCAATGACAGCAAGATGAATGCCATCACTAACTACAAGATGTGCAAGGGAGCTGTACCTCTTTACGACCGTCTCGCTACCGATGGTAAGATCATCACTTACGCTATCACCTTCGAGCATGGCAAGGCCGACCTGAAACCAGAATCTATGGTCGAAATCCTTCGTATCGCTAAACTCATGAACGAGCAGGCAGGTGTCAGCTTCGAGGTTCAGGGCCACTGCGATGCAACCGGTTCGGACAAGGTGAACGACCCACTCTCACAGAAGCGTGCCGAGGCTATCGTAGCTGCTCTCGTCGAGCAGGGCATCGCTTCAAGCCGTCTCACCGCTGTCGGTAAGGGCAGCCACTCTCCTTTGGCCGACAATAGCACCGAAGAGGGTCGTGCCAAGAACAGAAGAGTCGAGTTTGTGAAGAAATAAAGACCCTCTCCGCCCCACAAGGGGGCACCTCCCCCATAATGGGGAGGGTCTATATAGTATAATAACAACTAAAAACAAATCCCTCGGATCCAGTTGTAACTAATGCCACCTCCCCATTATGGGGGAGGGCTGGGGAGAGGGTCTATCCTATGAAAAAGATATTTATTTCCGCTTTTGCCGTCCTCACTATGTTGGCTATGCCACAACAGGCAGAGGGACAGGCATTCCTGAATAAGATGAAAGAAAAGGCTGAGCAGGCTGCCTCAAATGCCGCAAACAAGATGTTGCAAGGCACAAAAGCCGGCGAGGCTATAAAGCCAAGCACAGGTAATTCAACCAGCGCCAGCAATTCGAATAAGGTTGTAAGTGTCAATGACAGCCATGATGCAGACTTCAACGAAGAGAAGACTCCAGTAGAGATTAACCAGCAGGCCAGCCGTCTGGAACGTCAGACCAAGCACGTCGGTAACTGGAATACAGATCTGGTGACTCCATCGACCGCTAAGTTCCCTGTCCCATTGATGAACGAGCTCCCAGCCATTCCATCGGCCCAGGAGATTGCTAATCCGACCGAGGCAGCTCAGAAGGCTTACTATATGGCTATTCAGAAGGTAGCTCTGCGTGCTCAGCAGCTCAGCGAGGACGAGACCTGTAGCAAGGAGGCCACCGACTTGTATCTGGCTCAGTACAAGCAGAAGATGATGAAGGCTTTCAACCTCAACGAGCGCGAATATGCTATCTATTCGGGCGAGATTCAGGGCACTGAGAAGGAACAGGAAGCTGTCATGCAGAAGGTATTGGGCTTCGATGCTGAAGCTTTGATGGCCGCTTTCAGCGATGTAGAGAATATGTCAGAAGCTGAGCGTGAGGCAAAGGCCAAGGAGATGGCTGGCGACATGATGAAAGGTAGCCAAAGTGCAGCCAGCAAGGTCTACAGCAAGTACCCTACCGAGATGAAGAAGTATTTCGGCAAGACCCCTGCCGAGGCTTCACAACTCATGGATCAGTCCATGAAACTGGCTATGTCGGGCAAGGAGAAAGAGGCCGATGCTATGAGCAAGAAGTTCGAGGCAGAGGTGAAAGCTCACCAGAAGACCCTCTCGGCTGCCGACCAGAAGGCTGCCAAGGACTTCGAGAACAAGGTGCAGAAAGAGCTTCAGGAGGAGATGAAGAATGCAGCTCGCAGCAGTTCTCCATTAGGCGCTATGATGGCTGGCATGGAAGAGGCTCGCAAGAAGCAACAGGAGGTAGAGGAACTCAAGAAGAAGCACGACGACTACCGCAATGCACTTGCCAATGCCGTTCCAAACTATGTAAACAACGGAAGCAAGGACTACGAGTTTGCTGCTGCCGATCGCAAGAAGTTCGAAGCTTTGCGTACCAAGATCATGGCAACCGACGATCCTGCTGTTTACAACCCACTCTTTGCCGAAGCTGCCGAGATCGTCAAGACCTACCGTGTGCGTGCCGCTCAGACATGGCGTGCTGATGTAGAGAAGCGCTTCAATGGTATCAAGTCTGCTTTGCCAAACATGATCAAGGTGAACCGTCAGGCCATCGAGGATAAGATCATCCCAGAGTGTATGCTCTACCGTGCTCCACTGAACATGGTGCTTCAGGCTTGCGAGACCCTCGAGGATGCTTACACTGAGGTTCCAGTAGATTATCCAGCTCTCTATCAGGCCGAGGTGGTTCGTCAGGTCAAGATCAGTTCTGATGAGCAGGTTTGGTGGCCTGAGTTCTATGTAGCTCAGACTGTCAGCAACATCCTGGCTGGCAAGACTCTGTTCAAGTCTTCTAAGGGACATGTCTATCAGTTCAACGCAGGTAAGTGGGTGAATGCCGACAACATGAAGCAGAGCAAGACTCTGGCTGGCGATCAGAATGCTAAGTCGCAGAAGTGGACTTCGAGCGATGGCAAGCGTACTGTGACCTATGTTGAGGAGGGTAGCTACTTCCTACTGCCTGAAGGTGACATCATCCAACCTCGTGCTATCGAGAAGCAGGGCAATACCCTCGTATGGGCCGATACCGTCGAGGAGGAGGACAAGGATGGCAATACCATCATCAAGATTGTCAAGTACAGTTATAAGCTATAACCGATTATCGATAACCGATAATCGTCAATCATTAATCGTCAATCGCTTGAAACTCTCTCTTTATTGTATAACTTTGTGGGCAGTTGCTTTGCCTCTGTGTGGAGGAACTGCCCCTTTATGTACTAAAGAGGCCGATACCTATATAGCCGAACATCGTACCACATGGCAATCTATCTGGCAAGATCTCGAGGTTGACCCTGAAGTAGCCGAATCTGTTATCTACCCCGAACTGATACGTTACAGTTATTGGCAGGATGAGATGGAGAAAATGGCGGTAGGAAGCAGTTATGTTGCGCTCGGCACCTTTGGACCAGACTTCTCGGTCGGACACTTCCAGATGAAGATCTCGTGGGTTGAACGGCTCGAGAGTCGTTGGATGAAATCTCCGCTGCATCGCGAACTGGAGATCTATTTCGATTTGCGTGACTCTCGTTTTGCCCGCAAAGCCCGATTGGATCGGCTCATGGACGAATCGTTCTGGCAACCTGTCTATCTGGCGCTATTCTTACGATTGCTGTACATCGATTATCCCGACCTGAAACAGCTCCCTATGCCCGAACAGGTACGACTCTGTGCCACGGCCTACAACAATGGAGCAGACCTTCCAGGACCCGCAAAAGGTGACATTGACCGTCTATACCGTTGGAGTTCCCTCAGTTCGTTCCATACCGATCTAATAGCAACTCCGCTCACCCAAATGTACTGTTATGCGGAGCTGTCGGTTTGGCACTATCACTCAATTAAGGAGTCTTTCGACGAGAAAGTCGAAAGATACGAAAAAGTAGGCATAAAGGTTACCCGCAAGTAATACTTATTGCTTCGATATAAAATTAGAACGTGTCTGAGCCCCACAGGACTTAGACACGCTCATTTTCATTCCAGTTCAACAAGACATCTCACAATCTCATTGCCTGCCATATAGCGCCATCTGAGGCTGCTATGGGGCAACGGCCGATAGCTTTGGTGTCGCTCCTGTGCTTTGAGTTGCAGTTGTGCTTCGGTAGCGGTTACAATGCGTGTCGTTTCGTAAGTCTCATCGTAAGCCTCGAGGAGCAGCAGATTCCCAACCA
Organism: Bacteroidales bacterium; assembly: GCA_045627865.1. Lineage (GTDB taxonomy): Bacteria > Bacteroidota > Bacteroidia > Bacteroidales > UBA3663 > Liminaster. The sequence goes on along the minus strand of JAZQOK010000013.1, from coordinate 12,762 downwards.
GACAACTCTGAAAATAAACACCTCCAGGCTTGTAGAACCGTTCTTTGTCTGAACCGATAGGAGGGAAGCCATCTTTGAGCAGAATCACGACAGGAAAGCCCGCTTCCCGAATCTTACGAACAATAGCACGCTCGCCTTCGCTGATTGCTGCCGAATAGGTGACAGCCCCTTGCTCTGCACGCAAAAGGCTATGTTGCTCAAGTTGCTCTAATTCGTCTGTACGTATCGAACGAGAACATTCCACCATATGGCGTTCTGGCCAATCCAACAACCAATGATTGCCCATACTTCGGAAACGTAATTTCTCTATCATGGTATCCCTATGTAGGGTAAACAGTTCCGGATTCCGCATTTTCATCCAGCGTCTGTAAGCATTATCGTGCACATACTGACAAAGAGCCTTGAGCTGACCTTTTCGGCTCAATGTTCTTATAAAAGGTTGCTCAAGAATCAGGCCTTGAGGTGCAGTTGAAGCGTGACACGCTTCTAAACTACCTACGAAAGGAGGTAACGAGGAAGAGATGAAAAGAGGAATGGAGGTAGGAGAGGATGACTCGGGGGAAATAGTATTAGCAATAGGCCATACGCCTAACTCTTTGGCAATATGCGTAATGCCCATACGGATTCCATGTCCAACCTGACGGATGGTTTGTAGGCCATTCTTTTGCACCCAAACCACCACATGGAGATGATCCGGCATAACCATCTTTGCTACCAGTTTCATGCCTGGGTGGTGCTGCTCAAAGTTCTTCAGGTCATTGGAGATAGCATATCCCAAAGGGGTTAAACAGACTTTTGCAATATGACCCTCAGCGTCAATAGGCTTTGGCTGACAACGATCACTATAATAGACTTGGAAATCATTCTCTTTTTCGTCTATAGCCGAAAACTGTGCCACAGTTTTCACTGTATCATGACGCTCCTGATTGAGCCCAACATACCCTGGCCACTGCATAGGATCGATAGCCTCAAGGTGGCCCAACAAAGGGTATCGCCCTGCAATGACAAAGGTGAGGTGGTAAATCCCCTCACCTTTCCATATATCCTTAGGATCTTTCCAATGAAAAGCCATATTTACTTGTTGAACTTAACCGTTCCCTTTACATCGGCCGATGAACTGGCGACTGAGATGGTAAAGGAACCAGGTTCAAGTTTCCATTTGTGCGAAACTTCGTCGTAGAACTTCAGGTCATCGTCGAAGATGTGATAGGTAACCGATTTCTCCTCGCCTGGAGCCAGTTCGATCTTCTCGAAGTACTTCAACTCCTTCTTGGCACGAACCACGGTGGCCATGTCGTCACCCACATAGAACTGAACAACCTCCTTGCCGGCTACGTCACCGGTATTCTTGACCTTTACAGTCACATTATTGCCCTCGATGACAGGCTTGCTATACTCGAAGGTGGTATAGCTCAGACCATAGCCGAATGGGAAGACTACACGACTGCCCTTCTTCTGGTAAGTTCCGTTCTGTCCAAAGGCATCGAACCAACGGTAGCCCAACAGGATATCTTCAGCGTAAACGACAGCTTCGGTGCCCTTACCATAATGTTTACGTCCGTCGAGCGAAACGTTGCGAGAAGCGCTGCAAATGGCCTTATTTGCCTCGATAGCCTTAGCCTGCTGAGCAAAGAATCCCTTCTTGAGCAGATCGGCTGACTTTGGATTGCCCTTTCCGAACTGGAAGATGGCAGGCAGAGAGTCAGGAGTGACACCTGGATAGGCCACACGACCCATCTTGTGAGCCGGATAATCCTCGAGAGCCACAGCCATCGAGAATGGCAGCTTGCCCGAAGGACAGACATCGCCCGACAGGATATCGACCAAAGCATAACCTGACTGGCTTCCGTTGTACCACGACTGCACTAAGGCAGGAGTCTTGCTCAACCAAGGCATAGCATAGGCATTACCACTCACGATGACGGTAATTAGGTTCTTGTTGACATTGGCCAGACCCTCAATCAGTTCATCCTGACCGAAGTCCAGATGATACGACAAACGGTCACCACCCTCGCAATCCTCGAAGTGGTTCTTGTTCATACCGCCAATGTAGATAACCAAATCGGCCGACTTAGCCTTTTCGATAGCCTCAGCACGAAGCTTTGCCTGCTCCTCGTCAGCAATCGGGATGATACGGCCATACATCGATGGACCACACTTGTAACCCTGAGCAAACTCGATGGTAGCAGCATATCCGTAACGCTCCTCGATGGCACGTAAAGGCGACACCTCGTCCTTAGCTTTCAGCTCCGACGAACCACCGCCTTCGGTCAGCTTACGCACGGCATTATCGCCCACCACAAGAATCTTCTTGTACTTGTCGATATTGATAGGCAACAATGGCTCGTTAGGGTTAGGGTTAACGTTAGGGTTAACGTTCCTCAGCAACACAATACCCTCCTGGGCAATGCGACGGCAGGCAGCCAGATGCTCGGCAGTATTCATCTTACCGAAGCTCGACAACTTACCGGCATTAGGCACGAGGCTGGTGCGCAGAATCAGACGCAACATACGACGGGCCTTATCGTTTACAACCTCCATCGGAATCTGTCCATTCTTAACCTTGTTGAGGTAGGCGGTTCCCAGATAATAGTCATCGTAGCCGAAGCCATTAGCCTCCGAAGTCAAGCCATTGGTATAGCTTCCCATCTCGAGGTCGAGACCGTTCATGGCAGCCTCGTCGGTATTGTGACAAGCACCCCAATCGGATATCACAGCACCATCAAAGCCCCATTCCTCCTTCAGGATCTTGTTCAACAGAACCTTGTTGTGCGAAGCATGCTGATCCATGTACTGGTTGTAGCTGCCCATCAAGCTCCATGCCTGGCCTTGCTTCACAGCAGCCTCGAAGGGACGCAGATACAACTCACGCAAAGCACGATCCGAAACCTTCACATCGACATGTCCGCGGAACTCCTCCTGTTCATTGAGCGCATAGTGCTTCACACAGCAGGCTACGCCATTGCTCTGCAGACCTTTGATATAAGGTACACACATACGCGATGCCAGATAAGGATCCTCGCCCATGTACTCGAAATTACGGCCATTCAATGGCGTGCGGTACAGGTTCACACCAGGACCCAGCAGGACGTTCTTCTTGCGATAACGGGCCTCCTCGCCAACATTCTTGCCATAGAGGGTAGCCATATCGGGGTTGAAGGTAGCAGCCAGACAGGTTAAGGCCGGGAAGGCGGTACAGTAATCATTGGTCCAATGCGAGTGCTCCCAATCGTTCCAGTTGATCTCCATACGGACACCATGAGGGCCATCGCTCATGTAGAGTTCCGGAACGCCCAGACGAGCTACACCTGGACTTGTAAACTTGGATTGGGCATAAGTCATACGGCACTTCTCTTCGACCGTCATCTGGCTCAATATCTCTTCTACCAGCTTCTCGACATCCTGTGCCATAGCTGTGGCCGACATAACAGTAATTGCCGATGCCATAAGAATCTTCTTTATCATAAATTAAATTTTAAATCGAAACATCGAAATATCGATCCATCGAATTAACAATTAACAATTAACAATTAACAATTACAACTTCACACTTACAGCCTCGCCATTGTAAGCAACAGTGATGCCCGAAGCCTCTGGATCGTAGCCCTGAGCCTTGTCGGCACTAACTGGAACAACAATAAAGGTGCGATTCTCGAGCATGCCCACGAAGCTTCCCTCACGCTGGCCGATGGTCAAAGTCTTTTCAGCCTCATTGTAGGTGAACTTGATGTTAGCATAAGAGCCCTTCTCGTAGTTGTAGTTGGTGCCTTCATCTTCATAGAGAGTGAACTCACCATCCTTGCCTTCGTAGACGAACACACGGATCACATCGGCTGGACGCTGGTCGGTATATTCAACTGCATCGCCCATTGGAATGATGGAACCAGCTGGCACAAACAGTGGAATACGCTCGTAAGGTGCAGCACAAACCTGACTCTCGCCACCCTTCGATACCATCTTGCCAGTATAGAAGTCGTACCAACCACCGTGTCCTGCGGCTTCGTCATTGCCACGGTGTTCTGCGGCTCCGTCGCAGAATTTAGGGAAATACACCTCGCGCTCACGTGCCTTGTACTGGAACACCGGATTGACCATGATGGCAGGGCCGAACATGAACTGATAACCGATATTGCGAACAGCAGGATCGTTGTTGTAATCCATAACCATTGGACGCATGATGGTATAATCGTCGAAGTGTACCTGTGCGGCCAACGAATAGATGTATGGCATCAGGCGGTAACGCATCTCCATCTGAGCCTTGATAGCCTGGTAGGCAGGATGCGACTCCGGAGCGATGTTCCATGGCTCACGGAATGGGAACTGGCCGTGCGTACGGTACATCGGAGCAAAGACGCCCCACTCATGCCAACGCACATTCAGCTCGCGCCAGTCCTTCAGGTCTTCGTTCTCCTTGCCAGTAGCATCAAACAGACGCTGGGCAGCCTCGTAGCGTTTCTCGACCGAGAAACCGCCGATGTCCTGACTCCAGAAAGGCACACCCGAAATCGAGAAGTTCAGACCTGCTGTAATCTGGGTCTTCATATCCTCCCAACGGGTACCGATATCGCCACTCCAGGTAGCGGTACTGTAACGTTGTTCGCCGGCAAAGCCATTGCGGGTCAGGAGGAACACACGGTTATCGTTCTCCTCACGTTGTCCGTTGTAGATAGCCTCGGCATTCACGATCGAATAGGCGTTGAAGTATTCGTCCGACGAACCGAGATAGGTTGGACCACACAATAGTTTGCGATAAGGGATGTCGGTACAGTCGCGTACGTTTGGCTCCGATGCATCCATCCACCAGGCATCCATACCAATGGTGCCCAGATGCTCCCACAACTGCTTCCAGAACACCTTGCGTGCCTCAGGGTTGTAGGCATCGTAGAAGGCATACTTGTAGCCCAGCCAATCGTAGAGCGAATCCTTGATCGACTGCTGGTAGATGGCACCCATCTCGTCTAGTTCATTGAAGTGCTCGGTGGTCAGATAGTATTTAGGCCAGCACGAGATCATGATCTTGGCGTTCATGGCATGGATGCTGTCGATCATTCCCTTAGGATCTGCAAAACGGGTAGGGTCGAACTCGAAGGCGCCCCACGAATCTGGGGTCCAATAGTTCCAATCCATCACGATATTGTCGATAGGCAGATGACGCTCACGGAAGCCACGCAAAGCATCCACAATCTCGTCCTGAGTCTTGTAACGCTCACGGCTCTGCCAATAGCCCAACAGCCACTTTGGCATGATCTGAGCCTTGCCGGTCAACTGACGGTAACCCTTGATGACCTCGTCGGCATTGTCACCGAACACAGCATAGTAGTCCATCTGCTGGGTCATCTCGCTCCAGAAGGAGAGTTGCGACTGGGTAGCCTCATCGACTGGGGCCAAAGCACGAAGACCGCAGTAGGCCTCGCCGCCATCTGGCTGCCACTCCAGGCGGAACTTATATCGCTTGCCAGCCTCGAGGTTCACGGCAAACTTACGGGCATTCGGATTCCAGGCTGTACGCCAGATGGTTTGGTCACCCTCCTTGCCGGTACCCATCACATCTTCGGTATAGACATTCTTATCGTCGATGTAGATCTTCTGGTAGCCGCTGTAATAGTGGCTGAAACGATATTCACCCGTGGCCTTTGGTTCGATCTCACCCTCATACAACACGGTAGCGTTGCCCAATGGGAAGGCAGGGAGGTTCTTGGCCGACTTCAAGTTCTCGAAGTAGATGGAATCCTCCTGACGCACCAATGTCTCCTGACCTGGGGCACTATAGGTTCCGGTCAATGAACCAGCTTGACCCTCTTTATTATACAAGGTAAAGAGCTCCTGCAGCTGGCTATAGTCCTTCGGATTGCCGAAACGCATCATCGAATAGCTGTCGAACAGCACGCCATAGTTGCGGCTCGATACAACAAAAGGAATCGACACCTTGGTGTTGTACTGGAACAGCTCTTCGTTCTTGCCCTTGTAGTTCCACTCGTCGGCCTGATGCTGACCGAGACCATAGAAGGCCTCATCGGCAGGACTGTCGAAGATCAGCTGGGTGGTCCATCCGGTATATTTGGTTGGATTAGCCTGTTCGGCAGGACCCTCAGCATTACGTGTCCAGACAGTCTGTTCGCACTCATAAGGCTGGAAGAGCTTGCTGCCCTGGGCCTGTTCGGCGAGGAGTTCATTACCTTCGAAGTCGGTGAACCACACACGACCGTTGCTCTTCAGTACATGTGCCTGAAGGGCCGAAGTCTCGAGGGTTACGGTATCGCCATGCTCCTGCAGGCTACGTAGTTCAGCACCCACCTGCTGGGGCACGATAATGAGCGATGGCTTGTCGGCAAACTTCTGCTCGGCAGTAGCGCTCACACGAATAATCTTTGGTCCCATTACCTCGAGACGCACCAGTTTGGCATCGCCCGATTGGACCTTAACTGTCACCTGGTTGCCATTTTGCTGAACATCGCTGCACCCAGTCATCAGGGTAGCAATCGCCAGCAACGAACCTGCTGTAATTGTAGTTTTCATGTGTGTTTAGTATATTATTTGTTTTGATTTAGCAAGGTAAGTCCCCCTAAGCAGGGGGATTTAGGGGGTCTTGGGGGTCATTACCAATCATCGGTGCGGAATGGGAAGGCTGGTAGTTCGTTGCCACCCACCAGATTACCGATCTGGAAGTCGTGGAAGCAGTAACGTACAGCCACTGGATTAGGAACGCTATCGGAATGAACCAATACCTGGTTGGTCTGCCAACGCAAAGCGGTATAGTTAGCTGGATAGAACTTACGGTCTTCGCCAGCAATCTCAAAGCCCTTGATGTCGTAGTTGCGGCAGATGCCCATCTGCAGATCAGAAAAGCCGATCAGACAGGTATCACCACTCACGACGATATCCTTGTAACGTGGACCACCACAGCATACCTGTGGCAAATCGTACACGCGGTTGAGGGCAACCCAGCATAGACGTTCACCCACCTTACGCTTCTGACGTGGATGGATATTATGCAGTTCAAAATCCTCCACCAGATCGTTGGTCGAGATCATGAAGCTGTTAGGAATCAACTCCTGGGCCTTGTACTGCTGTTCGCGGAGGTAAGGGGCACGTTCATCCTGTTCACCCTCGTAGTCGAAAGGAGCAATCTCGACATAGTGGAATGGGATATTGCCCAAATTGATCTTATCGCGCCACAGCTTCACCATATCGGCTAGACGATTAGCATATTCGGTGCTGGCCAAACCGGTGCCTACGTTGCTGCAACCCTGGTAGAAGATGATTCCCTTGTAGGTATAGTTTCTGATTGGATTGAACATCGCATTATACATCAGCAACGGACGTACATACTCTGGCTCGATCTGACGGATCTTCTCTACATTCAGATCCACATCCTCGTACTTCGACAGGGTCTTATAGTCGCACCAGCTCTCGACAGTCGAACCGCCATAGGCAGCACAGACAATGCCCACAGGCACCTGCAAAGACTGGGTCAACGAAGCGGCATAGTAGTAGGCCGTAGCACTCCAGTTCATTGGATTGGGGAAGTGGGCATCGTTCCACTCTCCGTGGCAATCCTCCTGCTCCTCGTTCTGCTGCTCCATCTGTACCATCATCATACGTACACCTGGGCTCTGACGGAAAGCATGGGTAGCATCTGAAATTCCGTTGAGCACAGCAGAACCCGGGAAGCCCTTCAGTGGCATCTGCATATTGCTCTGACCACCAGCCAACCAGACTTCGCCAATCAGGATATCCTTGATTGTAACACGATCGAACAGCTGGTTCTCGTTATCGTAACGGATGCCTTGAGTAGTACCCATATACTTCGAGAACTTATACTCGCTGACCTCGAGCGAACTTGGAGTGAACGATGCGGCTCCGGTTTCGACTTCGACCATCCAGCGACCTTCGCGATCGGCACGGGTTCTATATTCACCGTTATTCCAGGCGGTCTTGACGATGATTGTACTCTGTTCACCGCACCAACCCCAGATTCTGGCTTTGGTATCACGCTGCAGCACCATGTGATCGCTGATCAACGCTGGCATTCTGATTTCGGCCTCTGCTGCGGTCATACCCAACAGCCAAGCGATAGCAAATAATATCTTTTTCATTCTTTATTTTTTTCTTTTTTTCTTTTTTTCGAATTATCGAAGCATCGAGGGGAAAGTCTCCCTAAGCAGGGAGATTTAGAGGGTCTGTTTCATCGCCTCAATCACCTGCTCTGCAATGGCCTTATGACCCTTGATCGATGGATGACCATGCTGCTTGTCAATATCCTTCAGGATGATAACTGGCACACCATAGTGTTTGCAGATGATCTGGAGGCTCTCGCAGAAGTCTGGCTTCAGCTCAGTATTCTGAATGATATAGATCTTTGCCATAGGGTAGTTCTGCTTCATGGTCGAAAGCAATCGGGCCATTGCTGGACGGAAGTACCACATATCGTTCTCGGTCCAATTGGCATACTTGTAGTTACCGAGTTTCTCGCCTGTCCACGAATCGTTGGTGATGCAGCAAGAGAGGATCACATCGGGTTCACCGAGGTTCTCTACACGTGTATTGAACGAACGTGGCTGATAGTTTTCGTTCTGGTAACCGAAATAACCTACGGTACTGCCCGAATAGCTATTGTTCATTTCGAGTTTCCAGCCCATCTTCTCGATAACCTGCCACCACCAGGTCTGTTCTACCTTTGTCACATCGTTATTCTTGTTACGATGCGGATTGTTCTCGGTAAAATACCATGACTCGTTGGTCGCAGGAGTCAGATATCCCTCGAATGTTGAGTAACTGTCGCCGAAGATTGTCACACGTGTCTGTGCCATCATCATGCCCGAAACAAGGATAATAAATCCAAGTATAAGATTTCTTTTCATGTCTATCATTATTGATAATTAATAATATGATTTAATTCTTAAACATATATTATTGTTGTGCCAAGTAGTATATTAGATTATTAGTTCGGGTGCAAAGATAATCAGATTTATTCTCTTCTCCAAATTTTCGCTCCACTTTCTTTGCCAAAGGATTTTTAAGGTCAAGAAACGAATAAAAAAGTATAAGAATATAATGTCGTGAGAGATTATAGCGATCTCTATGTGGCAGATGAGTATATGAGAGAGTGTCCAATTCCTGTTCCTACTCTTGGTGAAATTATACTCGATGCTCTCGACACCGATGGAATTAGAACGAAGCTCCCACACTAACAATCATGTAGCGTGGGAGCAATATTTATAACTACGAATAGCACAATAGGTACTGCGCTAATCTGAGAGATCAGTAGGAGAGAGATTAGAAGTTCTCGTAATCATCCCAGCCATTGCCACGGCGAGAACCAGATTCGGCATCACGGAGATCCTCACGACCAGAGTTAGAACCACCATAAATCACAGGATCGGAAGTACAAATGATTTCGGTGTTCGACATGTTAACCACCAAAAGTTCAGGCTGAATATATTGCTTCTTTTTCATAACTATTTTCTTATTTTTGGAGGTTTACTTAATCATCATAATCTTGCCATTCACAATGTTGAGGCGACCCTTGGCAGGAGCACTCATCTTGCGACCCTGGAGGTCAACGATAGCCTCGTTATTAACCTCATGCAAGCTGCCATCAGCAGCCATCTCAAGGAGCGAAGTAGTATTCTCCTCTTCGTCCTCAATCACCAGACGCAAACCACCGCTGTAATACTCCGACATCTCACAATCAAAGAAGAATGCACGGAATGGCTTGATATTGATAGGATCTTCTGCCAACCAGATCTGATCAGCTGCCATATAGTACATACCTGATACATCGGTCATCTGAGAGTAAGTACCCTGCAAGCTCCATCCGCCGACGTTATAACTATATAATTCATAACTTGGAGCTTTGAACGAAAGACCAGTGAAGGTAACCCAAGTAGCTTTCTCAACCTTCTTCTTATATACAAATGGAGTATTGGCTGGAATCGCGTCATCGGTCTTGCGGAACATCATGGCACCCGTACTATTCTCACGATCCACCATCTGTGTGGTACTCATAGTGTAGAACTGATACTGAGTACTCTGGTAGCATCGAACTGGGAAAGGAAGAATAGCGGTACCCCACTGGCTTAATGCCTTCATACTGCGAGTATATTCTGCTGTGGCCGAAGTTGGGAAGCCATTATCGTAAGAGCAATAAAGATAGGAATCATCCGAAAGGGTGACGTGATACTTGGCAATCGAACTGATATTGCTGAAAGCTGTGCTGCTAACCTCAGGAATAGAGACAAAGTTAACTCTTTCCAGGTTCTTACAACCAGCAAAGGCATTATCATAAATAGTCTCGACCGAATTAGGAATCGAAATCGAAGAGAGGCTGGTACAACCCTTGAAAGCCTCTTCATTAATAGAACTTACGCTTTCAGGCAAAGTAATGGATGAGAGCTTTGAGCAATCATAAAATACCCTATATGGAACCTTAGTTTCATTACTTGCCAAAGTAACAGAGCTGAGATTACTACATCCATTAAACATTTGTACCGTCAATGCTCGCTCCATAACAGCGCTTGTCAAACCGGTGCAGGAACCAAAGATCCAAGATCCCAAGGTGGTAACAGTAGCAGGAACAGTTACTGAACCTGTGAAGCCACAACTTGCAAAGGCAGTCGTATTGATTGTTGTTACAGAACTTGGAATCGTCAAACTATTTCTTGCATTACTCAATCCAGTGAAGGCACGCTGACCAATGGTTTTCAAACCCTGATTCAACGTCAGAGCAGTTACCTTACTACATGATTCGAAAGCATAATCGCCAACCGAAGTCAAAGTAGAAGGCATATCCAAACGGCAAACCAATCCTGAGCAATTCTTGAAAGCAGACTCACCAATCGAAATAAGTCCCTCTGGCAAATTAATACTTGACAAGGAAGTACAACCTGAGAAGGCTCTTGAACCAATAGTCGTGACTGTATTTGGAATGGTAATACCTGTTAAGCTGGTTTGATTAAGGAAAGCTGTTGTTGGAATCGAGGTAACAGGTGCATCGAATGTCCATACACCATTACCATTGTAATCACAAGTATTGCTAATCAATGCAATTCCAGTTCCAAAAAAGTTAGGATTTCTTGGAGCAATAACTCCATTATTGGACTTATAGAGCATCTTATACAGCTCACTCACAAAGGCATAGCTCATGACGCTTGCATCTGCCTCGTTCTTCTGGAACCAACCATGCATGGCAGGAATGGTAGCCGAAGTGGTTACCTTGTCGAAGGCATTATCGCCTACAGTATAATAGGTCGAGCCATCTCCAGCCGAGAGGGTCTTGGAGGCATAGGTGGCATACAAACCGTTACCATCGGTTTTAGGTGTAGTATTCTGAGGAAGACCGAAATTAGAAGCCATTACAAATTCGAGAGTTGGATCCGCATTCAACTTATGATAGATAAATGGAGTATTCGGATCGACCCACTTTTCTACCTGAAGATAACTCTTTGAGTTACTATCACTTACAGAAGAGATAGAATAAAGTTGTACTTTATCTTTTACAGTACCGATTTTGAATGGTACCATAGCAATACCCCATTCGTTACTGCCAGAACATGTATATTTGGCACTCGAAATGGTAGGTAAATTATTGGATCCCAAGAAAAGATAAGAATCATCTTGTAATTCAATAGAAACACTTCTTTCATTCAATGCATAAGTAGCAGCATAAGGAACAGAATTTAAGATGATATTCAAAGTGGATGGACAATTGGAAAAAGCATTATTTTCAATAATTTTTAATCCCTTAGGAAAAAATAAATCACCAGATAGTCTTTGGCACTCTGCAAAAGCCTCTTCTCCAATAGAGGTCACAGTTGTTGGAATAACCAAACTAGTTAATCTTGTCTTGGTATAAAATGATCGACGACCAATAGTAGTTACAGGAGATGCAAACGCAATAACACCCTTACCATCCTGATAAGTATTGCTGAGATAAGTTGCACCAAAAGTATTAGTAAAATAGGGAGCATAAACTGCTTCAGTAGAAGATGTATAAATAATCACACGATTATAATCATCAATCTCCTGATGACAACTCTCACATTCTACTTTCTGGTTCGATCCGTTATAAGCATAACTTGAATGAGAGCAAGCATCCGCCAAAGCCGTAAACGGAGATACCATCATGGCAAAGGCCACAATGTAAGCATAAAAATTACTAAATTTCATCATATTATTGAGCATAAAATATTTACAAAACTGGTATTGCTTATGCAATCCGAGAAAAATAATAGAACCAACTTATACCACAAAGGTAAAGTTTATTTCATAAAACCGAAAAATTGTTCCGTCAAAATAGTATAAATTATCACAATATTGTACAAAAATAGCTTATTTTGATACTTTTCAATAGCAAAATCCAGTATTTTTAATTTATCAACACATTATAATACGTGAACAAAATAATATTACTTTTCTGAATAATTATACAGATTAGGGGCTCATTAGGGGAGACCAATGTTCTTAACACGTATTACCACGAATGGTTCACGAATTTTTCATAAAAAAATTATTGTTTCTGCATTAGTCCCTTTGTAAAAATCCTAAGCAAAGGTTTGCTCGGGGTTTTTAGTATAGGATAAACTGCTAAGCAAAGGTTTGCTCAAGGCTTTCACGTATGGCGAAAATGGAAAACACAGCTTTGCTCGGGGCTTTCGCCTATAGTGAAAATCGAAAACACAGCTTTGCTGAGCGTTTTCACGTATGGTGAAAATGGAATCCTTAGCTTTGCTCGGCACTTTCACCTATAGTGAGAGAGGTGAG
>JAZQOK010000012.1:0-300070 GCA_045627865.1 Bacteroidales bacterium | reverse complement strand
ACCTTGCAACGCCGATGGTACTGCCAACGCGGGAGAGTAGGAAGCGGCCACCTTACAAAGCCTCGAGAGTATTCTCGGGGCTTTTTTTGTATGGTGGATGCTTTCAACATCTGAAAAGATGTAATGAAGCGGCCACCTTACGAGAGGCTCAAGCATTTAGCTTGGGTCTCTCTTTTTTTTGCTAGTAACTCTAGATTATCTAGAATTGCTAAAACATCAAGATTGGCCAATCTAGCCAATCCTGTTAGCTGCTTGAACACTTTAAATTTAACTTTTTTACTATTTTGTTTTCTTTTGTCGAATTTAATAATTATCTTTGCGGCATCTAATTATTAATTTATACGTTACAATCGCTATGATGTTTGCCCATAAATCCATTTTAATGCCTATTCTGGCCATTTTCTCTTTGCTCCTGACAGGATGTAAGTTCGGAGATGGAGAAGATGGAATGGAGGAACTTGCAAAGAAAAAGCGCGTTCTGAATTACCATTGTTCAGTTACTCTTCCTTCATTTTATCCTTGTGATACCGCTTTGGTTGATATGGGCCCGGATGGAATGAATGTGAATTGGCGTATTTTTTCTGATATTGCTGTTATGGGTTCTGAATTTCATATTCAAAAAGATACAATAGAATCTGCTTCTTATCCTGTTCCCTTCAAGTTATCCTATAATCGTTATTTAAGTCCTAATTGCATACAGGAAGGCAATCTCTCTATCTTATCTTATGATTTCTCTTCTAATGCAAGACATGGCAATGGTGATGATTATTCTACGTTAATTAATTTGGTTTATCCTTATGAACGAGTCATTATGTCCTCGGGAGATCTGCTGTTAAGCAATGCAGATTCCATACCTATGGATTTTAATGATCAGGATGGTAAATTATCTTCCATCGAGGAGCGCTATTTTATTGCATTAGGTCGTTCTCGTGCTGTTTGCACTAATTCTGATGTGTTATTAACAGATCATCCTGTTTGCCAGCTGAATCATGACCACGCCAGTTATAGTGATAGCAGAATCCTTTTGGATCCCAAAATTGCGATTCTTAGATTGTCATTTATCGTATCCAGTCAAGATGATTTTACCCTTCGTGACTACCTGAGAGGCAAAAGCATGTCTGGAAATTATCATTATATAGATAAAATCGAAATCTCCAACCGCGAACTTGATCCAAGTAGAATCAGCAGAGCACAGCTGAATCTCAATACCGGTTGGATGGAGCCCCAGAAATCAGCGGTAGATTACCTTGTCTTGACTGATAAGAATCATTTTGTCAACCATTTGGAAATTACTCGAGAGGAATCTCAGCGATTCCTTCTTGAGGGGTTTGACGCCTTCTCATGGGGTACAACCGTTTATGTGGCCATTCCTTGTACCGAGGAAGGTCGATTGACAATGAGTCCTATGATAACGGTTTATGTTAAGCATAGCGAAGATTCTATTGTCGAGAAATATTATGGAACAGTGTCCCCTTATCAGTTGAAAGAGGGTGGCTACTACATAACGACGCCTATCCGATTGTTTGAATCTGTAGAATTAGCTACACATCCGGCTCAACTATACGAAACACCTGCTTGTTTCTGACGTACAAAACATGAAATATATACTCCAGCTTACTTACCGAAAAGTAAGCTGGAGTTTGCATTTTATCCCCATATTGTCAATTATTTTACAAATAATGCAAATTTGTTTTGGCGCGAGGTGTTCCAGTTTAAATATTCTTAACTTTGCGCACGGGTTTATTTATAAACCCTGCTTGTTCTATAATAACCAAATATATTGAGTCTCCACACCGGAAAGTAATTGTAGAATGTTTATGAACAAACCAGCTCTTTTACTACTCGCGCTTACAGCGTTCATCCTCAGTTCATGTCACTTCGGCCATTCGGCTGAAGAGATTATGAACAAGTACAAAGATGTTGAACGTGATCTTGAATTTTCGTTTGTTGCTCCAACCCCAGGAGGTTCTGGTTCTACTCGTGTCTACATGGAAGACCACGAGCTCAGTGGCGTATCTACACGATGGGAGGGAGACGAAGCTATAGCACTCTTTGATTTCGGCGAAGTGTTTGTAGAGCCGAAGAATGCCATTTCGTTGGGTTATGAAGATGATGCGGACGATATTCGCGGCGTAGATTTTGCCAAATTCAAAGGACAGGCCAGAGCCAAGATGGGAGAGAACGTCTTCGATGGAAAAGACTTCGCCCTGATGTTCCCTTATAAAGACTTCGGTAAGTTACCCTCGACAAGCACCACAGCCGAGTTGGACTTCAATGGACAGAACGGTACGCTGGATCTTCTGCGCAAGAGGTTCCTGTATGCATGGGGATACGCCTTTGGCAAGTGCAAAGATTCCGAAGTTACCTTGTACGAGAGTCAGTCATCCTGCAGCAGTCATCAGGATTGGCATAGTCATGCCACCGAATCCGAAGAGATAGTCTTGGACAACAAGATGTCCATTATCCGATTCTCGATGATAGCAGGTCAGGTTACCCCCGAAACCCCCGATACCGTCTGGATGAGACTGACAGAGTATCTGAACAACAAGAATCTGAAGATTGACAGAATCACAGTGGCAGGCGACAGTGCCAGTTTAGGTTTCAGTAGGGCCATCGTCAGTCTGCGCAACGGTATCGTAACACCATCGTCCTCTGCCACCCCATCCCTGACAGTGTTGGTCACTGACCCATTGAAAGAGATTGAAGAGAGAGATGCTACACCCGTATCGTTATTGCCTGGAGCCGAAAAGGTAGCTTGGGGAACCACCTTCTATCTCTCCATTCCTTGTACGATGAGCGGAAAATTACCTATCTCTCCACTTTTGACCGTCACCACCGTCGATAAGAATACAGGTAATCCTGGAGAAACCTACTACGGGAGTTTATCGTACAAGATGCTTAAAGAGGGTGACTACTATATGACTGCACCAATCAAGATGGTTGACAGTATGGTGAAGTTGCAGGAAGAGGCACAAATCTATCTTTACTATCACTCTTCGTTTGTCTTTGATGTTGAGGATATTTATTAAACCGGTATTGATATGAAAAAGATTCTATATACAACCCTGTTGGTCTTGTCGATTGCATCTTTGATGGGATGCAAGGATGAGGTGGATTCGTCTCAAGTCACTTTGAACTTTGAGATGGTATTACCTGTGGGCATGAATAAAGATACTGTCAATTTGGATGTGACCCGTGCCGGAGGTGCTGGTGACCCAGGTTTAGCCGAGTATTTTGAACGTCCTCGTTTCCTGTATCTGTTTCTGACTCCCGGAAAGCCAACCACTCCAGATATTAATCCAGTTTATTTCTATAGCATTCCTACTTCACAGAGTGAATGGCGTAGAAGTCCTGATAGTCTTGTGTTCATTGGCAAGTTCTCTCAGATGGTTAACTGGGATCCAGCAGTCAATCTTGAGGATTTGAAAGGTGGTAATCTGCGTGCTTACATGGTTGCTTCCTTCAACGAAGTTACTTTCAATCCGAACGGAAATACGTATAATGAATATCACAAGATGACTTCCAAGTTTACAACTGAAAGAGAGTTGTTGGATTTGAAGTTCTATGCTTATGAGGGTAGTAACAATTATAGCAAGATGAGTTTGCGTGATATCTATACTACTCCTTTCAATCTGAGTACGGGTTGGAGTCTGTTGGACAATGCCTTGAACAACCGTACTGATTATTACGGAACAGTTACAAATATTGTCGGAGAAAAGCAGACTGGCATCATTGCCATGAAAGATACGTTGTATCATCTTGCTTCGAAAGTTGATTTCCAATGGAACGCTGAAACTCATGGACAAAGCAATGCAATGCAGAGTGTTGTCATTAATAACTGTCCGAAGCAGGGATATCTGTTCCGTCCGACAGAAAACGTAGGAGCAGGTGTCTATAGCAAGGTTTTGCTGGAAAATGAACAAGGTAATGTTTCTGCCGATGATAAGAACAATAGTCATGAAGCAAAGTATGCTAATGCTGATAGTTCTGATCCAGGAAACCAGTGGAGCGGCAGAGCCTATACCTACCTGCTACAGCCTGGTAGTATAAACTATACAATCAATACGAGCGAAGGTGGTTCACATGCAGGAACTCGCAATCCGGAAAGCAATGGTTTTACGAATGAAATCTTTGCAGCGTGGTATAAATTGAACTTTAGAATCAAAGCGTCGAACTAACATATATGAAAGCAACACGTTACATTTTGAGCATCATGTTGGCTCTGGCTGTTCCAACCGCAGTCCAGGCCACTGATTATATTCGTTATGTTTCGAAGAAATTAGGTTCGTACAACAACGATGGTACATCTTGGAAAACGTCCAAGGTGAACGTACAGGATGCTATTAACGATATCAAGGATGAGATTGGTGAGGGCGATCGCGGATTCGTCTTCGTCGATGAAGGCTCCTACAAGCCAACGCAGTCGGTGGCTGGCGCGAGCAGTTCTACCCTTTACATGTCCATCCAGATTCCTGCAGGTGTACGAGTATATGGAGGCTTTACGGGAGTAGAAACCGGTTCTACGGCTGAGGCTATCATTGCCAAGCGAGAGACGGTCACTACCGAGGCAGGCACTTACATGAAGAACCAGACAGTCTTCACAGGTTCGTTGTCTTCGAATGCCCAGTTCGTATGGAATGATACCAAGCATAGATATGCGACTTCCTTCTTTGGTAACTGTTACCATGTAGTTTGGTTCGCCACCAATGGCTATACAACCGATGCCGAGGGCGTAAAGCACTACAATGCGCTGGCAGATTCAGCCATCTTGGATGGTGTTATCATCCGCGATGGTTATGCTTATAACCGTGATATCAACGTGGTTGAACATAATGCCTTCGGCGGCGGTGCTTATCTGGTTGGTAATGCCGTTGTGCGTAATTGCGAAGTCTTCCATTGTGAGGCCTCTCGTGGCGGCGGTGGTCTGTATCTGGACAATGGCGGTCTGGTCGAGAACTGTTTCGTCCATGACTGTCAGACTTTGGGTGTAAACTCAACTTCCGGTTTCGGTGGCGGTGTCGCTGTCAATCAGAAAGGTCTGGTTACTCATTGTGCTTTGATTAATAACGTGGGTCGTAGTGGTGGCGGTTTGAGCCTGAACTATGATCCGGAAAGAGGTGGAAGCAACCCTTCTGCCCAGTATCAGTTGGCAGTACGTGCCAGTCTGATTGCCCAGAACGTAGCAACCGTCGAGGCCGGTGGCCTCTATCTGGAACAGGGCGGTTTGGTGAATGGTGTGACCATAGTCAAGAACAAGACCTATGGTACAGGTGTGACCTTGAATGGCATTGTTACCGGTCGCAGTGGTGGTGTTTATGTGCGTGACCATGCCCGCATTTACAACTCAGTATTGTGGGGCAACGAAGCACAGGCAAACAATACAAACAATGTTCAATATGCGGCTACCCGATCTTCGGCCGATGAGCGTTTGAAACCATCCCTTGCATACGTTGCTCTTTCGCGGGCTGACTATACAGACTGGTCTGGTACCAAGAAGATTGGTATCAACAAGTTGGCAGATGATAACCAGGGTAGCAGTAGCAATACTGTGAAATATCCATTGTTCTCAAGAATCTGTGTTGCTTCCGGTCACATTGATGACCAGTCGGACAAGTCCATCAGTGCCAGCTCAAGCTATCTGAAAGAGTATCTGTGGCGTCCAACTGCATCCTCTGGCCTTTGCTATGCAGGTTTGCAGTTGCTGGATATCAGTGAGGCTTATTCAATTGATCTTTCAGCAGGCTTTATCATCAATGACTTGAAAGGATTGACCTTCAGTCCAAAGTGTGCTTTGGGTGCTTATACTGCTGAAATTGAATCACCCAAGCATGCTGTGATTGGTGGAAAGAATACTATTTTTGTCGATCCTGATCGTGCCAGTGGTGCTAACTATACAACTCCAGGTGTAAGTTGGGATAGCCCAATGGATAACCTGACAGATGCGCTGACATACTTCGCCAATTTGGGTGAAGATGGCCAGATCTTCGTCAAGGAGGGAACTCTTTACACGGCAGCGCGTTCTGCACATGGCCGTATGCGTGGCACTTCCATTGAGATGGTCAGTGGTGTCAGTGTGATGGGTGGTTATTCTGCTGAATTGAAAGGAACTGATCTGTCGAAGCGTAATCCTGTTGCTTACCAAACTATCATTACAGGTAAGGTTTCGGAGAATGACTATCCGAGCAATGTGGCCCACTTGGTTACTTTCGATGGCGTTACAAATGCTGTCTTAGATGGTTTCCAGTTGCGTTTGGGTAATGCCTTATCGGCCATTATCGACGATTATGGAAAGAATGGTGCAGGTGTTTGGGTCAAGAACAACGCAAATGCAACCCTTCTGAATACATCCATTTCGGATTGTACCGCAAAATCTGGTGCAGCTGTTTATGTAGAGAGTGGTACAGTCACTGCCGAGAATTGTATTTTCCGTAACTGTGAGTCTTCGCTTTCCCCATTGTATGATGGTATTATCTATGTGAACAGGGGGGCTTCGATGACTATTAACCATTGCGATATTGTTCGTAATGTAGGTTATGCCGTTGCCAACAACGGTTCGTTCACCTCTTATAATACTCTCTACTATTCGAACATGAAGCAGGAGGTAGAGGATACCAACGGTAAGGGCGATAAGGCTCTTGCGGCATTCACGGGTTCTGGTAACTTCGATGGCGATCATAACCTCTTCGATCAGGCTTCTGTACTGGATTATACTCATATTCCAGCTATGGGTTCTGCTACTTTGGATTGGACATTCTCGACTTCATCTACGACTTACCCACGTTTCGTCAACTCAACAAAGAATGCGGGCGTAAGTGTGGCTGGTGACGTGACTTACTATGGTTTGGCTGTGGATTATACGCCATCTGATATGAACCCTGTTGTCAATGCGGCAAGTACCAACGACGTGGCTCACACCTCTGGCATTTCCAGCGACTGTTGGGGTAAGGATATGACGACGTTAGCTAACCGCGACTTTGGCGGTCTGCCAGATGTCGGCGCATTGGAGAACGGAGCCTTCAAGGCCAACTCTGCAACCCAGCCAAAGTATGGTACCACCTTCTATGTGCGAGACTATCGCAATGCTGATGGAACTGTAGATTATACCTCAGGTGGCAATGGATACTCGTGGAAGGGTGCTATCAATGGCAATGCCTGGTATGATGAGACTACTGGCCAAAATATGAAAATGGCCCCAGTCGATTATACTTACAGAATTCAGAATGCACATCTTTATAGCACCGCAGGTTGGACTTGTACACAAGGTTATACTGACCATAATAAAGCGCTTGCCTGTGTTGAATTTTATAACAAAACCTTCGATTTTTATCAGAATCTGTCAGGGCTCCCTAATGGATGGTACTATCTCTCTTGTCAGGGATTCTACCGATACGGAAATGCAAACAACAACAAGACTCATCTTGATGCAAGACATGCTGTCCTTTATGGTGCAAATGGCGTTGACGATGACGTTAAGACACCACTTTTGAATATTTCGGCCGACGAGCAGGAGTGTCTCCGTTTGGATATTAATTCGATCCAGGGCGGTTTTACCAATGACAACAAATGGCCAAATACATTCTACGCAGCTGCTTATTGTCTCAATTATGGCCTGTACAATAATGGAGTTTGGGTACAGGTGAAGAATGGAAATCTGCGATTGGGTGTCAGAAAATTCGATACAAGTGTAGCCGAAGATTGGACTGCTATCACTAATTTCCAGCTTAAGTATTATGGAAATACAACTAATCATCCATCTGTAGCTGGTGTGAATGGTTTGCAGTTCGCAGTAGATATGGCTCATAAGAATATGTCTCAATCTTTCGTGCCTGAGACTATCACCACTCTCGAAAAAGAGGGCAGTGACGGTTCCGGAACAACAACCAATCGTACATTCTACAAGTTTACGCCAACCAATGAACATCCACAGGTTGATGTCTGGGTTGGTGCTGGTGTATATACCAATCACGATGGTTTCAAGATTCGAAATCATGTCAAGACTTATGGCGGTTTTCCTAAGACAGGCAATCCAGGCATGAACGAACGTCATCCACAGTTGACGAGTGGTGTACCGCTCTCAAATGCTAATCAGGGTCTAAATGTCGTTGACTATGAAACTGTTTTGCAGACGAATCAGAGTGTTGAAGAACGCAACCAATTCAAGAAGTCTGTTTCAGTCCTTTCGCATCCATTCGAAAGCCGTGTGACCGTTTATGACGACTATAATAAGCATCATACCCGTACTGTTTATGAGGATGTAGAATGGGATGGTTTTACCATTCGTAATGGATGTACAGAGGGTGTTGTTTCTTATAATGGTCGAAGTGGACGTCGTAATGGCGGTGGAGGTGTTTCGATTTATGAGAATGTCACCATCCGCAACTGTGTCATTCGCGATAATTATTGCGGTGATGGCAGTTTCCGAGCTTGCATTGGCCGTGGTGGCGGTGTCTATTGTGATGGTGGCATCATCGAGAATTGCTTCATTATGGATAATACTTCCGCTTGTTCCGATCATGAAGGAGAAAATTACGGCGGTGGTCTCTATATGATTCGTGGTACGATGTTCAATACCGTTGTGACAGGCAACGAAATCACTTATGACCAGACACACTCTGCATCCATCGGTAATGGTGTGTTCTTTGAGTCTGCTAAGTTCTACAATAATACGATTGTCAACAATCGAGGCGGTATATCGACTATTGGTGTATGGACGGCCTCTGCTGCAGATGCCAGTTTGACCGTTTATAATTCCATTGTGATGGATGAGCACGTCCCTATTCTTCAGTTGCAAGGCAGTTCAACTCCTGTTCATTTCGACCATTGCTTCCTTCAGACTACGCAGAAGATTGAGCGAGGTAGCGATTATAGCAGAACTGAATATTATGATTGTGTTCAGCATCCATATACTTCAGGTGTTAATGCCAATCCGTTTGCTCTTCCGTTTGCACAGGCAGTAGCTAAGACAGATTATCGTATCGATTTCCATTCAAACAATACCAATTGTGTGAATGCCGGTACGGAAAATCTGGGCAAAGAGACCTATTATAACAAGCGAGATGAGGCTGGAACTCCTCAGGCGATTGCTACCATGAATGTATTCCTGCCAGATCACGATATGGACTGGGATGCACGTATCCAGGACTGTCGAGTTGATATTGGTGCCTATGAGTATAATGGCGCCGATGAGATTCGTCCAGATATGAACTCATCGCGTGTTGAAGAGGGTACTGCCGTATATTACGTAACTGAAAAGGGTTATGGAACCACTCAGGCCTTCGACCCTGCCAATGCAGCTTGTGCCGAGAAACTTCAGAAGGTATTGGATGCAGCAGGCCGTTATAAATATGATCATCCAGGCACTCGCGTCATTGTCAAGTTGGCGGGTGTAGATGCTATTGCAGATAACTATAACGAGGGCAGCTGTTTCAAGTACTTCCCTTGTCGTACAACCGATGTTGAGAGTGATAATGTCCGCGTCTGGAGTATTATGGTGCCTCGTGGCGTTGAGGTATGGGGTGGCTATTGCGTGGATGAAGTTCTTGATAAGACTTCGAACGACGATATTGCTCCTTACTTCTCGGAGGATGAACGTTCAGTGATGTATCACCCAACCTTCCTGCAGACACAGTATGATAATTCCAAACTGAATGAGGTTATCAAGGGTTATCACGTTGTCACTTTCACCGACAAGACCTTCGACGAGAATGGCCAGGAACGTGAGGGCAAGACACTCTCAAGCAAGGGTGTAACTGATCGTGCTGTCTTGGATGGTCTCTTCCTGACAGGTGGTCAAGCCGATGGTGAGAGTACAGGTGCAGCCTCTGCCAACAAGAATATTAACCAGTTCGGTGGCGCTGCTATCGTAACGGATTATGCACATGTCCGTAACTGTATCATCAAGAACAACGAAGCTACTTATGGTGGTGCATTGGCCTTGATGAACAAGGGACTTGTATCTGGCTGTTTGATTATCGACAATGAGGCTAACTATGGTGGCGGTATCTATGTCTTCGAGGATGGTGTATCACTCTCTACGGGCGAGACGAATAGCACACATGAGGGTGCTGACGCTTTGGATGAGAACATGCCACACGTTTATACCACAACCATTGTCAAGAATACCGGCAAGCAGCAGGGTGGTGGTCTTTGGTTCTCGAATGATGCAGAGATGCCAAATGTTCGAGTAAACTCAACTGTTCTTTGGCAGAACGAGTCGCCAGATCAGGCCAACGTGGCAGGCCAGACCAGCCCAGATATGCCAAGCAATAGTGATTATTCAACCTTGGAGTGGTATCCATTCGCTTATTCTGCTGTCCAGAACATCCGTGTTTCCGGTACCAGCAATATCAGTGTGGATATCCATAACTTGAGTGGTAACCGTTTCGGTGTCGATTCCGAAACAGACTCGACTGTTTACGATGGAAGAAATATTGCACGCGATACTACACAGGTTGACTATTACGGCTTGACTGTCTTCTCAGCTCTTTGCCGTACGGGTATGCCATATTCTACCTATGTGGAATTGGTACAATCTTTAGGATTGTCGGCAAAGGATTATAACAACTGGAGTCGTGATACAATCCCAGCTGGAGCTAATGGCCGTTCTTATATTGATATCGGTGCACGTGCTTATCCGTCTTCGCCTGTTGCCGATCTGGATCATCCATTCCTGCGTCTCTTCGTTGCGCAGACTCAGGATGTAAATATGGATGCCTACATGGCCATGCAAGATTATTCTCTTACGGCTCAGGATACAGATCCAAACTATATCTATGGTCTTTTGGGATCTTCGTTCGCTTATCCGTTCCAGAATCTGGATGACGCTTTGGAATATATTGGCGAATTGCGTAAGTGTGAACAGTGGAGAGATAAGGCTAACAACATGCCATTCGAAATCTGTATCGCTCGCGGTGACTATTTCCCACAGCGAGATATGCAGGGTAATTATGGTTACTCTTTGGCCAATACTTACCTGATTCCTGAAGGTGTCACCCTGATGGGTGGTTTTGATTGCAACGACCTGTATGGTCAGTATCTCCGTCCGTCGCACGACAAACCTGCTTCGGAATATACCAATGTGCTGGCCAATAACGTAGAGCGTTTTGGTGTAGAAGAGATCAACCTGGTTGGTACTACCAATAAGGTTGAGGTAATACAGCGACCACTTAACGTGATTGCAGAGCAGCGTGACCTGGAGGATCTGAATCTGAATAACATCAAGGAGCCTTGGGAGTTCCGAAATCAGACAAACCTGTCTGGTAATACGGTCAATCTCCAGAACTCGGGTGTTTACCATGTTGTTTCGGTCATCCCTTATGCTCCAGGTGTCGGCCAGTTGCCTTTGCCTTCGTACACCAATCCAAATTATGAGCTTAATGGTCAGAAGAATGGTTTTGGCTATGAGTCGAAGGAGATTGGTCAGCCAGTCATCATCGATGGTGTGCATATCTCTGATGGTTATGCCCGTGACTATGTCAAGGGTTCTCTGACCGATATCGGTATCTACGATTACTATCGTGGTGGTGGTCTGCAGGGTACCGGTAACTGGTACTGCTCAAAGATTAATGGCGAGGATGATAATCTCATGCATCGTGACATGCCTAATGCTGTCGCTTATCGTGATATCCCTCTCTACGTCCGCAATAGTCAGTTCATCAACAACCAGGCGGGTAGTGGTGCTGCTATGGATGTCAATATCTCTACACATATTTATAATTGCCTTTTCGCACAGAATAAGGCTTTGACCCAAGAGGAGAATATTGATTGGATGGTTCCAGAGGTTGCCACTTTGGATAACCATGGAACAAGAAGCAATGATAGCAAGATTATCTATCCTGGCACAGGTGGTGCAATCAGTTTTGCTAAGGAGCTGGAGGTTTACAATACCATCTTCTCAAACAATGAGGCCGAAGATGCCAAGGCTTTGAGCAAGAAGACTGTATCATTCCAGAAGTATCCGTCGTTGCTGAACATGGATCCAGGTACCTTGTCTTATGGTGGCGCCGGTGGTGCTATCTTCGGTGGCGAATGCAGCCACTTGAAGGTATTGAACTGTGACTTTGTGAAAAATAAGGCCAGTCTCTATCCTGCTATTTATACCCTCCATCCAAATCAGGGTCTGGATTATGATACTAATGTTACAGAAGCAGATTATAACTTAGTAGCAAACTCTGTATTCTGGGGCAATACCGTTCCGGCATCTGTAACCTCTTCTAACCGTTTTGCCCAGAAGTTGTGTATCAACTATGGCAAGAAGACTGCGTCTGGTATATATGATGCAGATCTAAGTCAGGCCCCACAAAGCCAGACTGATCTGGATAAGAACTATAGCGAGGCTCTTTGGTTTAGCGGTTATGAAATGGGATGTGCTTCAACATCAGCCAATAATAATGATTATCGTGAGATTCATTACGATGTTAATCAGTATATTGGTAAAGCCCTCTTTGAGTGTTGGAAGGCCAACTATTCGGACATCGCTACTTCATATGAAGTTCAGAATGGCAATATCACATTGAGTTCAAATAATGACGATATTGAAGGACCAAACTTCTGTAACCCATCAACCACCGCTGGTTATGATGGTTATAATGAGGCAGCAGACTGGTCTCGTGCCCGTTTGAACAATTTGACAGATAATGGATCATGTTTCCTGAATCAGAATGTTATCAACGAGGGCAAGGATGGCTATGTAGTACGCTGGAAGGACGATGTCAATGATCGTTATGAAGGTGATGGTGCATATTATCAGACACACTATCTGAATGCCGAAAACATGTATAGCATGGATCTCGGTAATAGTCTCTACATGCAGTCTGTTGCTACCGATGTTAACTTGCCACGTGTTGCTCCAGATCCAAGTCCTACGCACGACAAGGCATACATCGACCTGGGTGTTTACGAGTATCCTCATAGCAAGTTGATTCCTTCGACCTTGGGTGATGCTGTCGATATTCTCTGGGTTTCGACTATTGAACGTCCTGAAAATGGTACTCCTGATGGCAAAACCTGGGAGACTCCGACTTCAGACTTCCAGCGTGCCCTTGAGACTTTGATGGCAAGCCGCAATAGTCACCGCAAGGAGATCCGTGTGATGGATGGTGAGTATGCTCCTATCTACACACACAAGGGATATAAGGCATTCTATCTCAATACTCAGGATTTGAACAATCAGGCTTATTTCGATGAGGATGCATACGAAGGCAACAAACTGAAATACAATCAGAGTGATATCGACAAGTACTATGTCCGCTCATTGACTATCAAGGGTGGTTATAGTAAGGAACTTCGTGATCAGTATGATACCGAACTTTATCCTGTCACCTTCCGTCAGTCGGAGCGTCTGGATGGAACCAGCGAGACCTGGAATTATCTGTTCCTGATCGATGATGCAACCCAGCGTTACGGTAAGGGTGATGATACGATGACCGGTTATGGTGCCCGTGCTCGTTCGGATCGTTATGTATCGGCTATCCCTGTACAGTTCGATGGTGTTCACCTGATCAACAATCAGGCATTGCCGGGCACTCATGGTGCTGCTATCCGTTACGATGATCAGGTCAATACCTATGTTCACGAAGGAAAGACTTACACCAATTATGTCAATGCTCCAGAGTCAGCCAATATCTCTATCTCGAAGGAGATGTTTGATGAGATGAGCAAGGATCCTCAGTTGAAGTATGAGGTTCATCGTACCTATTGGGAGGATGATACTTATACTATCCAGACTCAGGATGATAAGTCTCCTTATGTTCTCTATTATCGAACTGTTAATAATCCTTCGAAGTTGACACTCACCAAGTGTTGCGTGATGAACAGTGGTACACATTACGATGTATCAACCAGCTCAGATCACTCTTCGTCGGCTGTTTATATCGGTCAGTATGGTGGCGATGCTTTGATTTACAATAGCGTCTTCCATTCTAACTGGGGTAATCCGCTCGAGGCATACAATACCCGTACTATCAACAATACGGTAGCCATGAACTATGGTCGTTGGATCTTGAAGAATCAAGGTAATCTGGATCAGTTCGAGGAATCAGGAAGCGGTGAAGGCAATGGTGAGATGCTTGCTCCTGGCAAGCGTCTGGCTAAGGCTGATACACCAGATGAATTGGTAACCGAAATGACTTATGTGCCTCGTGCATCGAAGATCATGAATACTGTCATGTGGCGTAACAATCCATCTACAGCTAATGGCTCAACTGTCTATGGACAGCAGTTCTCGTTGGATGGCTATGTTTCGGATCAGGATCCATCTTCTAATGACATCTTCCGTCGTAACTCATATATTAAATATAATGAGTATGGAGAGTTGATGGTAACTGAGGGTACCGATTATAACGATGTAGCATTTACATCGAACTATTGGAATACTTATCTCTCTCTGGCCAATGACAATATCTCACATGGTCCGAACTTCAAGAATCCAATCCTGAATGCTACTGATGCTTCTCAGGGTGGAGAAATTGAGCAGCGTGACTTTAGCCTTCAGCCAAGCGTACGTTTGGTTGATAAGGGTGATAAGACCATCTATGCCAACGAGGTATTTGATTTGGCTTGGATACCTACTACCGAAATGGATTATCTGGATCAGAATCGTGTCATCTCCCTCAATATCGAGGTGGGAGCTATCGAGTATCCTCATCCATTGCTCCGTGTTATCTATGTAGACCCAACTCAGAACGAGAATAAGTCGGGTATCAGCTGGAGTTCTACCATGAATGCAGAGAATCTGCAGAATGCGATCGATATGGCAGCCATTTACAGCGCTACCAATAGACCACTAGTGGATGCAGATGGTAAGGTTGTGGATCGCAACGAGGCTTATGTATTCGTGAAGGGTAATAATGATACTAAGTTCCCAGAGGTAATTCTGCGTAATGGTGTAAATATCTTTGCCAGTGTCGATCCAAATGTCAATAACGATTCTGTTCGTTATACGATTGATGAGCGTACGGGCCAATATATTTATCCAAACCTCCAGGAGGATGTAGACAATATTGTTAAGCATCGTCCAGGCTTGGTAGGTGCTGGTACTGAACGTACCATTGTTCCATCTGTCTCGACGGGTGAGAACAATACCTTCGACGTGGATCGTCCAACCCGTATTGATGGTGTTATTGTCTCAGCAAAGACTGAAGATAATGCAACAGGTGCTATCCTGACTCCTGCTTTGGATATTGATCCAACCTCTTCGGTCAAGGATAAGATTCCTGCTGTCGCAATTTCGAATGTTGTTGTTTCTGACAATGATGCAACAAGTCAAGGTATTAATGTCGCTAATGTGAACAATGCTTTGATCTATGAGGTATTGTTCCGCGATAACAAGGCTGACAAGAATTGCTACGTTCTGAATTTGGGTAAAACCGGTTATGGCGTCAACCTGACTGTCGAGGGCAAAACCAACGATGCGTCTGGTCGATGTGAATATCCTACTACCGATGATCAGGCAATATCTCAGTCAAGTCATATCTGGTACTCTATTTATAATTATGCTGATAAGCCAGTGGATGAGAATACACTCTCGGGTCATAACTATCCACTTCAGCAGAAAGATCTCAACTATCAGTTAACAGAGCATTCAAAGAACATTGATCGTTGCCCTGCAATCAACCCAATGACTCTTCAGGAGGCTACCAAGAACCTGGTTGAGTTCATCAATTATGAGTCAGATGTAGATTTGTTGGCAAATCCTCGCGTCTTGGATGTCCGTGCTCCAGAGGCTGCCAAGAAACTGGATCGTGGTGCTTTCGAGACCTGGTGTATTGGTGATGATGCCAATGGCCAGACCGTTTACACAAATGTAAATCCGGCTGTTTACTCTGGTAACTACTATCCACATGAGGGTAGTGTTGTATATCTGCTCAAGAACAGTAATCTTATCAGTGAGGCTCACTCGCTCGTACCAGGCTACCTGCTCGTCAAGAAGGGTGCTTCTCTGTTCGCTCATGGTCAGACGGTAAAGGCCTCTTATGTTGCTGTTGAACGAGATATTAAGGCTGATGGCGATATCGTAGCAGTTCCTTATGCTATGGATTACAACCATTGGAGTACTACCGATTTCGGTCCTGCTACTGGCTCGTACGATGAGAATGGTGTGCTGACACTCACTTCTGATCCTGCAGCAAGATCTTACACTTATAACGGACAGTTGAGAGCTTCGGCCCGTTACCAGATCCAGAATAGTGGTTCTAAGTGTTGGGATCTGATCGCACAAAATGCTGATCCAGTGGCAGCTTGCCAGGGTGTATTCTTTACCTGTAGTCAGGATACGGTATATCGTTTCACAGGTCGTGGTACTACGATGAAGAACTACATCTACTCAGAGCAGCCAGTACTGGATGCTGAGGGTAATCTCATTACAACTGCCAAGATTGTCAACCTGAAGCAAAACAACTTCCAGCCAACAGACGGCTTCGGTAACCTGACTGGTGCTGAAGATATGGGTTGGAACTGCTTCGGTATCCCTTATCTTGTGAGTGAGTATAAGCCATATCAAAAGGCTTACGATGCAGATTACAACACGACCGCAAGCACATTGGAGTATATGCTCCAGTTGCCAAAGAATCTCTGGCTCTATTATGATGCTGCTATTGTGGAGAACCTTGCTTCGAATAACTGGACAGCAAAGGATGCACAGAACTACGCTGGTTTCTATGCTGTCGAGTCTTGGAAGAATTCAGCTGCTGATTGGCATCTGAAAGAGGGTACACCATCGCTTTGGGTCGGTGAAGGTATGTTTGCACAGACTGCTTCGTACGCCGACGAAGAGTTGTACTTCTATCTTCCAATCTTCCATGCTCCAGCAGGTGCGGCTCCTGTCCGTCGTCTGACTCGTACTTATGTCGGTGAGGTTATCGAAGATGAGATGGATAAGTCCGATGCTCTCGAGAATACGATTTACGATCTCCAGGGTCATAAGATCCAGAACCCTGCTCAGCATGGTGTTTACATCGTGAATGGTAAACGAGTTTGGATGTAATCCGAGGTTCCTAAAAAGCAAATGAATATGAAGAAATATATGTTCAAGAAAGCTATATCTCTAGTTGCTGCTGCCATCCTCTCGATGGTGGCAACAACTCAGGTGCATGCAGAAATCATCCCTTCGGCTGGCGATGATATGAGTAATTATACCGCTTCGATTTCAGGGAATTCAGCGAGTTCAATAAACGCTAATTCTTGGTATGTAATGCAGTTCGGTGCCGATTGGTGGGCTTTCTTGTCAACCAATGGATCTACATGGTCTGCAGTCAATAATGGTTTCTTCAATACCAAGGAGTACGATGATGCTTCTGCAATTTCTGATCAATTGATTCATTTTCCTGGAGGCAATTCAATCCAGTCAGTTCATGGCAATTATTTGTCGTTGGATTATGGTTATATTTTGAATCGTGGATGGAGTATTAGTTCTTCTAATACAAAAAATACGCTCTCTTTGAGTGCATTCAATAATCATCAGTTCAGCATCTACAATACTGCTTTAACAGCAGGTTATGCTTACTTGAGATTGAGTAACAACGGATCGTCTCCAGTCGTTTCTTATTCACAAGAGTATTATGCAACTAATAACTATCGCAGTTGGGTTATCTATCCTGTTTCTTTCAAAGAGAAGACTACTGTATCCTTTTTAACAGATACAAAGACTGTTGGTGTTGGCGATGGTTCTTTCAAATACGAAGCAACTGTTCATCCAAAGCAACATACTACTATCTTTTTGTCTGTTAGTTCCTATAAGTCATCCAATACAAATGTTGCTCGTGTCGCCAACGATGGTACTATTACTGTTGTCGGAAAAGGCGATGCTGTGATTACAGCTACCTATAATGGATCTTCTGATTATGTAGGAAGTGAGGGTTCGTTCACCTTGCATGTTGAGTCTGATAAATATTGGGCACAGACACAGACTATTGAGAGTGGCAAGAAGTATATTGTTGTTTATCAAGGTAACTCAGATGCTACAAGTGGTTATTTGCTGAATGGTAGTAATCAAAATATCCAAAAGATTGATGTTACTATTAACAACAAAGTCATTCAGACTGAAGAATCCTATGCATTTACCATTACGAAGAATGGCAATTATTATAGAATGCTGGGAGCAAACGGTTTGTACATAAACCCTGGTAATAACTCTCAATCTCTGTATGGAGATGCAACGGACTTGTCATTTGCAGCCAATGGCGGCGGTTTCATTATCAGAAAGGGTGATAATGGCCGCTACTTCAGCTATGAACTGGGTAATGGTGGAAGATTTATATCTTCCTCTAATAACCCAAGAACTCTTTACCTCTACACTCCAATTTCGATTTCATATCCAGAAACAAGCGTCAATCTGAAGCTTGGAGAAACAGTAAAGAAGGTTCCAACAGTCACACCTTCGACGGTATCGTTGAATTTTACTTATACATCGAGCAATACAGGTGTTGCAACCATTGCTGCAGATGGTACTGTAACGGCAAAGGGTATGGGTACAACAACCATAACAGCACGTTATGGTACGATGGAGGCAAGCTATGTAGTTATTGTTACTACTCGTTCTCCTAACCTTCAGTTCGCAACCGTAAATGGTGTAACTTCAGTAGAGGTTGGCCAAGAATTGGCAACTACCTGCACCCGAGAAGGTGATGGTGCTGTGACCTATACCTCATCAGATAATAGTATTGCAACTATCAATGAACAGGGTGTGATTAGAGGCGTTATGGCTGGTAAAGTTACCTTGACTGCAACTGTAGCAGAATCTGGAAACTATACAGCACAGAGCAAGAGCGTTGAGATCGCTGTTACCTTGAAGGATCCAAAACTGACCTTTGCAGCAGAGAATGGCGTGAGCCAGATTTATGTGGGTCAGACTTTGAAGACTGTAGCAAGCTCTTTGAGCGATGCCACGATCACCTATTCATCTTCGGCTGTTGTAATTGCTTCGGTCGATAGCAAGGGTGTCATCATAGGTGAAGGTGTTGGTACTGCAACCATTACTGCAACCATCGTTGAAGAAGGAGCCTATACTGGAGCAACGAAGAGCATCAGCATTAAGGTCATCAAGCGAAAGACAACGGTCGAGCCATCCTTTACCACCAAGTCTATCCGTGTGGGAGGAACCTCTGTCTTGAAACTGATTACTGAGAGCAACGGTAACCAGCATTTCGTTTCCGATCATCCAGAGGTAGCAACCGTTAATGCCACAACTGGCGAGATTATAGGTATCGCTGAGGGTACTACAACTATCCGTTATTGGATAGATGCAAGTGCTGGTTATGAGGCTTCAGAAGAGGGCACTGTAACCGTTGTAGTCAGCTCTAAGCCTGAACCAAATGTTGAGGTAAACCCATCGTCTGTTTCTTTGGCTATCGGTGGTCGAAAAGAGGTGGTTGTTGATCTCGGTGATTACACTGGTACTTGTAGCGCATTCATGAACAATGATAATATTGCAAGTGTAGTGGTGAAATCCCATGATCCTGAAAATCATCTTTATGTATTCAGTGTAACAGGACTTAGTCATGGCGAGACATTCCTCACCTTGTCGTTGGAGGAAACAAATACCTATCTGCCGATGGAGATCAAAGTCCCAGTCAGTGTATTGAATATTTACCAGTATGAACTGAATGTAGTCAATGCTCCTGTTAATGGTGTAGAGATTCAGATTTGGGGCGTGACCTATACGGGTAGCAGCATCTTCAATTCTTCGCATGACAAGATTCTGACAACTGATGTCAATGTGCATTATTTGCCAAGTTATCAGTCGAAGGTTGAGATTTCAGACCGGTTGATCACGGTAACCTATAGTCTGAAGGAACCAACCAAGGGAAGTTTCCTGCGTTTGAAGAACTTTAGTTGTGGACAATATGCTACTATGTCGGCCAATGGCGAAGCTCTTGGCATGGCAGTGGGTGGATTGGACAACATCATCTATTACGATGAACAGGGTCATTTCCTCTTCTACAAGAACGGTCAGTTTGTCAAGGAGGTAAACAAGATGGCTGCGGTGGATGAGGCTGCAAACGCCGATGTCTTTAGCTTTACCCGTGGTACTGGCGATTATTCGGAGTGCTATAGCATCCAAACTACAGGTGGTTATCTGCATGGTTCATCCAACGGAACTTCCATAGGTAGCACAAGTGGTTCGGAATATGCTTATTGGTATGTCGAAATGCTTGAGTCTTTGCCTGTCAGCGTTTCGGCCAATGGCTATGGTTATGCTTCGCTGTATTGCCCAGTGGAATTGGAGGTGGCAGGAGGTTTGTCAGCTTATTATATCGACAGCAAGAGCGATAACCACGACGATACACACAATGCGGTTGTCGAGTATCGTCTGCACCTTGAACAACTCTTCTCGGTCATCCCAGCCAAGACTCCAGCCATTCTGGTTGGTGTGCAAGGCACAACCTATAACTGTCCAATCAAGTATGAGCCAACTCAGTCGGCTCCTGTTTCGGCCGATGCTTTGACAGGTCATTGTGCTGCACAGGTTTCGGCCGATGTCCGTAGCGGTGGTACTCTCTATGCACTCCAGGCTTCGAAGGATGCCGAAAAGGTTGGCTTCTATCCATGGACCAAGGAGACTTTGGCAGGCTTTAAGTGCTATTTCATCGAGACCAATGCGACTCCAGCGCCTTATTACCGTTTTGTGTTTGGTGAGGAAGGTAATGGCACGGGCTTGTCCGAGCCATTGATTGAAACCGCCGAAGAATCCTTGGTATTCAATCTGCAAGGTCAACGTGTGGCAGATACTCCAGAGAATCTTCCTGCTGGTCTTTATATCGTCCGAGGCAAGAAGGTCATCATCAAGTAATAAAAAAAGTCCAACGCTGAAAAGCGCTGGATTTTTTTGTTTACTTTCCCCCTTACTTTTCTCCCTCTCCAAGTGGAGAGGGTCGGGGTGAGGCTTTTACCCTTTCAGGTGCGTTCCTTCTGCATTCTGGTCGATTGCATCCGCCTGAGTGATGACAACCTCGCTGACTCCTGAAGCAATAGCGGCAAAACTATTCTCGAGCTTAGGAAGCATACCTCCACTGACAACTCCTTCTTCTACCAGTTTCGGGAAATCGGAAGCTGTGATGGATGGGATGACTGAATTATCATCATCTGGATTGCTGAGTACACCACGTTTTTCGAAACAGAACATCAGGGTAACATCGAAGTGCTTGGCCAGGGCAATGGCCGTCTCGGAAGCAATGGTGTCAGCGTTTGTATTGAGCAGATTTCCCTGTACATCGTGACCGATAGGAGAAAGCACTGGAACTACGCCTTTGGCGATCAGATCGGCCAGAAGTTCCGAGTTGACCTTGTCGATATCGCCCACATAGCCATAATCAACATCCTGAGTAGTTCCGTCCTCCATCTTGACCTTTTTGATTGGACGCTTGTGCGATACAATCACGTTCATGTCTGCACCCGTCAGACCTAAGGCATTCACTCCACGAGCCTGCAACTGTGCTACGATGTTCTTGTTGACCAAACCGGCATAGACCATGGTGACAACCTTCAGCGTCTCTGCATCGGTGATGCGTCGGCCTCCAATCATGGTTTGCTGGATGCCCAACTGCTCTGCAATTTTGGTCGCACTACGTCCTCCACCATGTACAAGCACCTTCAAACCTTCGATTCTTGCAAACTTGTCGAGCAAGTTACTCAGTGAAGCGGCATCCTCTACAATACCACCGCCGACTTTGACTACAGTCAGCCTCACCCCTAACCCCTCTCCGCTCGGAGAGGGGAGGGAAGCTACCATTTTGTTATTCATATTATTGTGAATAAATAATTATATTGGATTTATAGAATTATAGTGTCAATATTCTCGTTACTTATCCCTCCCCTCTCCGAGCGGAGAGGGGGGAGGCTGAGTCTTTCTTTTATCACACAAATAACATGTTCTATGTTGAAAAGAACCTCTTCATTTGTGAATCGGATAACATTGTAACCTAGAGATTGGAGTATCTGTGAACGTCTCGAATCTTCTTCTTTCTGCTCTGGAGAAAAATGATATTCACCATCCACTTCTATGATTAACTGTTTCTCAATACAGACAAAGTCTGCGATAAATTCACCGATAACATGCTGCCTCCTTATCTTGACTCCTAATTGTCTATTTCTCAAATATCTCCATAAGACATATTCTGCGTCTGTTGGTGCAATTCTGTTTGCTCTTGAGAATGCCTTTAGTAGGTCATATTCAAAAGGATCGGCTGTTTCATTTTTATAGCAGTATTTATCTTTGTTCATTATAGCAGTATTTATCTTTCTTCATTTCCTGTTACCTCAGTAGTCGAGAAAGTGAGATCGATTTTTTTTGAGTGATTACACCCCTCTCCGAGCGGAGAGGGGCAGGGGGTGAGGCTGTTAATGCCATTCTTTGATTCTTTGTTCGTCGCTTAAGCGACAGATTAATAATGTTCCATTATGCTCTGAGACGATGACATCCTTGAGGCCCTGAATGACCACCTGTTTGCCCTTAGGCATACGGACCATACAGCCCTCACTCTCAATCATCTTGACCTGATCACCGACCACAGCGTTACCATTTTCGTCCTGAGGCAGCAGAGTGTGCATCGAACCCCAGGTGCCGAGATCGCTCCAACCGAATTCCGATGGCATAACGTATGCCAGCTGGGTCTTCTCCATCACAGCATAGTCGATCGAGATCTTTGGGAAAGTAGGATAGAGTTCATCGACCTTGGCCTGTTCGTTGGCTGTGAAGAGCGATGGCGCAATCTGATCCATGATGGCAGCAATCTCAGGAGCATGCTGGCGGAGTTCGCTGACAATGGTGCTTACGCTCCAGATGAACATACCGCTGTTCCAGGTGTAGCGACCTGTGGCCAGATACTGCTGTGCTGTCTCGAGATTCGGTTTCTCGCGGAACGAAGCGAGCTTATAGATGCCCTCGGTAGTGGCTTCACCCTGTTCGATGTAGCCGTAGCCAGTCTCTGGACGGGTTGGCTGCATGCCTAAGGTTAGGATTCGGTTGCCTTGCTTGATGAAGTCGATGCCCTGAGCCACACAACGCTGGAACTCGGCGGTATTGGTCACCAAGTGGTCGGATGCAGCTACGAAGATCGATGCCTCTGGATCTTCGGCCTGAATCTTCCAGCTGACGTAAGCCACACAAGGAGCCGTATTGCGCATGCAAGGCTCAAGGAGGATATGCTGAGGGTTGATGCCCTTGAGCTGTTCGCTCACAAGACCCTGGAAGTTCTTGGAGGTAACGACCCAGACATGTTCGATGTCGATGATACTGCCGAAGCGGTCGAAAGTCTGCTGGATCATGGTTCGACCTGTTCCCATGATGTCGAGGAACTGCTTTGGACACTCTGGAGTTGACATAGGCCAGAATCGGCTTCCGATGCCGCCAGCCATGATTACTAAATGATTTGCCATATAAGGTTTTTATTATTGTTTGACGAATTATAGTCTTTGTACGAAGTACAGGCGCAAAGGTAACGCTTTTTGTCCATTTATCCAAATTTTGGTTTTAATTTTTATGAATCATACATTGAAAACCAATTGTAAATCATTTTCGTCTTATTGCATACAGCTTTTTGGTATGTTTGTTTAGCAGATTGAAAGTGTAGAGTTGAAATAGTGCTCCAGAATAGCCAAATAATAAAAGAAAACGTGTTGTTTTACGCCACAATCTGTACTTTTGCTTCGGATTTTCCTCCAAAAGACCCCCTGACAGGCTACAGCAGAGCCTCAAGTTGAGCTTGCGAAAATAACGTGAGTTCGTTGAGATCAATCAAGAGAATGAAAGTTGATAATTGCCCAGTTTTGGGGCTAAAAGAGTGTAAAATTAACAAAAATAGGGGAGAAAAGTGAAAAAAATGAAGTTTTTCTTGCCTAGTATGTTTAAAATATATATCTTTGCAGCGGAAATGAGATGAAGAGAGACGCAAAATAAAGCGTTTCTCTTCGTTGCATTATTAAGTTTAACGGATAAAGTTTAACGTTTGACGGATGATCAACAAACAGGAAATAATTGACCTTGTGGACCAGTATCTGCTGGAGTCAGAAAGTGAAAGCTTCTTGGTCGATGTGACCGTGAACCGCGATAATCAGATTGTGGTCGAAATCGATAACGATGAGGCTGTGGATATTGATGAGTGTGTGGCCATCAGCCACTACATCGACGAACACATGGATCGCGATAAAGAGGACTTTGAACTGGAGGTAGGCAGCTGTGGATTGACCGCTCCACTCAAGGTTCTTCGCCAATATGCCAAGTATGAGGGTGAGGAGGTTGAGGTGTTGCTCCGTGATGGCCGCAAACTGAGCGGTACTCTTGGAGAGGCTACCGAAGAGGGATTCAACCTGACTTGGACCACCATGGAGAAGGTTGTTGATCCATCCACAGGCAAACAGAGCAAAAAGAAACAGGAGGTGCAGCATGAGCAGATGTTCAAGCACTCCGAAGTCAATCAAGTAAAATATATTATTAATTTTTAAAATAGATTTTCACAAAAAATGGCAACACGACAGAAAGAGGAGGTGATCTCAATGATCGATACCTTCCAGGAATTCAAGGAGCTCAAGAACATCGACCGCTCCACAATGATCAGCGTACTCGAGGATTCATTCCGTTCAGTACTGGCAAAGATGTTCGAGACCGATGAGAATTACAACATCATTATCAACCCAGACAAGGGCGACTTCGAGATTTGGAAGGAGCGTACCGTTGTGGCTGACGATGAGTTCGAGAATGAGAATACTGAGATCAAACTTTCTGAGGCTCGCAAGACTGTAGATGATATCGAGGTAGGTGAGGACTTTACCGAGCAGGTACACTTCGAGAACTTCGGCCGTCGTGCTATTTTGAACTTGCGCCAGACTTTGGCTGCCAAGATTCTCGAGCTCCAGAAGGATGTACTTTACAACAAATACAAGGATCTGATCGGTAAGATCACAACTGCAGAGGTTTATCAGATCTGGAAGCGTGAGATGCTGATGGTCGATGAGGAGGGCAACGAATTGAGCCTCCCACGTCAGGAGCAGATTCCATCGGATGCTTTCCGTAAGAACGATCAGGTTCGTGCCGTTGTGCTTCGTGTTGACAATACCAACAACAATCCAAAGATCATTTTGAGCCGTACCTCTCCAGTCTTCCTCCAGCGTCTGATGGAGCGCGAAATCCCTGAGGTAGCTGATGGCAGCATCCGCATCGTCAAGATTGTTCGCCTGCCAGGTGAGCGTGCAAAGATTGCAGTCGAAACCAGCGACGATCGCATCGATCCAGTAGGCGCATGTGTAGGTGTTAAGGGTGGTCGTATCCACAGCATCGTTCGTGAGCTCCGTGGCGAAAACCTTGATGTTATTCCTTACACCAGCAATGCAAGCCTCTTTATCCAGCGTGCATTGGCTCCAGCTTCTATTTCGCAGATTCATGTTCACGAGGAAGCAAAGACCGCAGAAGTATTCATGCGTCCTGAAGAGGTTAGCCTTGCCATCGGTAAGAATGGTGCTAACATCAAGCTTGCCTCATTGTTGACAGGTTACCAGATCGATGTATATCGTGAGGGTGATGGCGACGATATCTTCCTCGATGACTTTAGCGATGCTATCGAGCCATGGGTAATCCAGGCTTTGAAGGGTATCGGTTTGGCTACCGCCAAGGCAGTTCTTGATGCAGATCCTGCATTGGTTGCAGAGAAGGCTGACCTTGAGGACGAAACCGTTGAGGAGGTTCGCAGTATTCTTGCTAAGGAGTTCGAGTAATAGAGGGCTGCTGGGCAGCCTTTCGTGTGTTGTTTTGTTCTTTTGTTCTTTTGTTATCAGTGAT
This sequence comes from Bacteroidales bacterium, assembly GCA_045627865.1. GTDB lineage: Bacteria > Bacteroidota > Bacteroidia > Bacteroidales > UBA3663 > Liminaster. The sequence goes on along the minus strand of JAZQOK010000012.1, from coordinate 274,305 downwards.
GAAAGAAACACAGGGATAAACAAAACAACAAAACAACAAAATAACATAACAACATAAATTTTTTAAGCATGAGATTAAACAAGATAGCAAAAGACTTTAACGTCGGAGTACAGACGCTCATGGACTTCTTGGAGAAGAAGGCCGGAGTGACTGTCGATGGCCCAATGGCCAGCGTGACCGACGAGCAATACGAGATGCTGCGAAAGGAGTTCAATAAGGATAAGTCCGTTAAGGAGGAATCTGAACGTGAGCGCCAGGAACGTCAGCAGACTCGTGACAAGATCAAGGAGGAAACACGTGCCGTAGCTGCTCCAGCTCCAGAAAAGGCACATACTCCAAGTGAAGAGGCTCTCAATGCCCGTCCAAAGGTTCTGGGAACAATCGACCTCGAACCGAAGAAGAAGGAGGAGCCAAAACCAGCACCTGTTCAGGAGGAGAAAGTTGTTGCTGAAAAGCCAGTAGAGGCGCCAGTCGAAAAAACAGCTCCTAAACCACAGGTACAGGCTGCACATCCCGCCCCTAAGCCACAGCCAGAGCCACGCAAGCAGCCTAACCAGTCTGCTATGGGTGAGCGTAGCCGTGACCGCATCAACAACGACCCAATCCCAACCGAGGCTAAGTCGGCTGAAATCTATCGTGCATCTACTCCACAGGGTCCACAGATTAATGTGGTAGGTACTATCGATCTTGAGTCATTGAACCAGTCAACCCGTCCGAAGAAGAAGTCAAAGGAGGAGCGTAAGAAGGAGCGTGAGCAGAAGAACGCCAATCGTGAAGAGGCTCGTAGCAACCGTCATCATGGCGCTCAGAAGGTTGATATCAACGAGGAGATCAAAAAGGGTAACAGCAACGGCCCGGGCCGTGACAAAAAGAGTCATGGTGATGCGCGTCGCCAGGATCGTGATGAGTTGCATCATCATGGCAAGCAGGGTAAGAAGAACCAGCGAATCGAAGTTACCGAGGAGGATGTACAGAAGTCGGTTAAGGATACTTTGGCACGTCTTACCAACAAACTCGACAAGAAGGGTGTCAAGTACCGCAAAGACAAGCGTAATGCCGCTGCTGAGCGTGCAGCTGAGGCAGAGGAGGCAGAAGCAGCTGAGAGCCATATTTTGAAGCTCACCGAGTTCGTAACTGCCAACGACTTGGCTACAATGATGAATGTCCCGGTCGTTAAGGTTATCGGCACCTGTATGACTTTGGGTCTTATGGTTTCAATCAACCAGCGTTTGGATGCGGAAACTATCAATCTTGTTGCAGAGGAGTTCGGTTTCGAGACTCAGTATGTATCAGAGGAGGTTGAGCAGGAACTTGAGGTTGCTGAGGATTCGGAGGATCAGCTCGAGACTCGTCCACCTGTGATTACTGTCATGGGTCACGTTGACCATGGTAAGACCAAGTTGCTTGACTACATCCGTAGTGCTAACGTCGTTGCAGGTGAGGCAGGTGGTATTACCCAGCACATCGGTGCTTACTCTGTTGAGTTGGCTGATGGTCGCAAGGTAACCTTCCTGGATACCCCAGGTCACGAGGCCTTTACTGCTATGCGTGCCCGTGGTGCTAAGATGACCGACATTGCAATCATTATCGTTGCTGCTGATGATGGTATCATGCCACAGACCAAGGAGGCTATTAACCATGCTGCAGCAGCAGGTGTTCCTATCGTGTTTGCCATCAACAAGATTGATAAGCCAACCGCTAATCCAATGAAGGTGCGTGAGCAGCTTGCTGCCATGAATTACCTTGTTGAGAGCTGGGGCGGCAAGTATCAGGATCAGGACATTTCGGCCCGCGATGGTTTGAACGTCGATGAACTTTTGGAGAAGGTGCTTCTGGAGGCTGATTTGCTTGACCTTAAGGCCAATCCAAACCGTGAGGCCAGTGGTTCCGTTATCGAGTCAACTCTCGACAAGGGCCGTGGATATACAGCAACGGTACTCGTGCAGAATGGTACTCTCCATGTCGGCGATGTGCTCCTCTGCGGTAAGTATTATGGTCGATGCAAAGCACTCTTTAACGAACGTGGACAGAAGGTTGATGTTGCAGGTCCAGCTACACCAGTTCAGGTACTCGGTCTGAATGGTTCGCCATCGGCAGGTGACCAGCTTCGTGTGCTCGCTACCGAGCAGGAGGCTCGTGAAATCGCCCAGAAGCGTGACCGTTTGCAGCGTGAGCAGGCTCTTCGTACTCAGAAGACCCTTACTCTCGACGAAATCGGTCGCCGTTTGAAGCTGGGTGACTTCCAGGAGTTGAACCTCATTGTTAAGGGTGACGTGGATGGTTCGGTTGAGGCTTTGACCGACTCACTCATCAAGCTCAGCACCGAGAATATCCAGATCAACGTTATTCATAAGGCAGTTGGTCAGATTTCTGAGAGCGATGTTGTCCTCGCTGCTGCTTCTAAGGCTATCATCATCGGCTTCAATGTTCGTCCTTCGTCAGGTGCCCGTAAGGCTGCCGAGCAGGATGGTGTTGATATCCGTACCTACTCAATCATCTACGATGCAATCGAAGAGGTTAAGGAGGCCATGGAGGGCATGCTCAAGCCTGTTGTTAAGGAGGAGATCTGTGGTAATGCCGAGATCCGTTCTGTCTTCAAGATCACCAAGGTCGGTGCAGTTGCCGGTTGTATGGTCAAGGATGGTAAGATCCACCGTACCGACAAAGTCCGTATCATTCGTGATGGTATCGTTATCCATACCGGCGAGTTGGCCGGCTTGAAGCGATATAAGGATGATGTCAAGGAGGTTGGTGTTGGCTTCGAATGTGGTCTTTCACTTGTCAACTACGACAATCTGCAGGAGGGCGACCTTATCGAGGCATTCACCGAGATTCAGGTTAAGGCTAAGCTGTAAACAGATTCTCTCCCTCACCCTCCCCCATAATGGGGAGGGGATTCTATAATGAATATATTTGATATATTGATATTATCGTTCCTGGCTATAGGAGCGGCTTTCGGATTGTACCACGGACTCTTTAAGGAGCTCGTTGGTACAATCGGACTTCTCATTGCAGCAATCGCTGCAAATATTGGTTCACCTCTTGCCAAGCCTTGGTTGAAGGATTGGATACATGATCCGCTTGTCCTGTCGGTTATCCTTTGGGTAACGATCTTTATCGTGATGATGTTAATCATGAATGGCATCGCTGTTCTGCTGGGAAAACTGTTCACGACATTGAGTATCGGTTGGACAAACCGATTGGCGGGTGGTCTGTTCGGTATAATCAAATATGTTATGTTGGCAGCACTCTTGCTGTCGCTCTATGAATTGATAGCTGCTCATTGCGAGATTCTCAGGTTCGAAGCAATCAAGGAGAGCCAGATAGTCCCTTATCTGCATAAGATTCTGGATCTCGTAATGCCTTGGTTTACGGATAATATTCTGCATCCCGCATTGGCTTTATTTAAATAGTTAATGTTAGGGTTAACGTTATCGTCATCGTTATTATGTTACTACCATTTTTGAACGAAGGAGTGATTGAGGCCGGTTGTGATGAAGCCGGACGTGGCTGCCTGGCAGGACCTGTTTATGCAGCTGCGGTTATCTTGCCTCCAGACTTTAAGAATGATCTCTTGAACGATTCCAAACAGTTGACCGAGAAACAACGCTATGAACTTCGTCCCATCATTGAGCGAGAAGCTATTGCTTGGGCTGTGGGTGTTTGCGACAACCACGAAATTGATCGCTATAACATCCTACGCTGTAGCATCGAGGCAATGCATCGGGCTATCCGAGCATTGAAAGTTCGGCCAGAGGCTCTGCTGATTGATGGTAATCGTTTCTACAAGTTCGAAGATTTGCCACATACTACCATCGTTAAAGGCGATGGCAAGATGATGTCCATTGCGGCAGCTTCGGTTTTGGCCAAAACTTACCGTGATGATTTCATGGTTAAGATTGACCAGGAGTTCCCTGCCTATAACTGGCGTGTCAACAAGGGTTATCCGACAAAGGATCATCGCGCTGCCATTGCCCAAGTGGGAACAAGTCCATATCATCGAATGAGTTTCCGTCTGTTGAAGGATGAGGATCCTCAGTTGACCTTGGACTTTTGAGGAAAGAATAATGCTTAAAAAATAATGAATAATTCCAATAGCTCAGAGGATGTTCTCAAGGACATAACCTCGGCCGAATATAAATACGGATTCACGACTGATATTGAGACAGAGGTCATTCCTACTGGTCTCAATGAGGATGTGGTCCGATTGATTTCCAGCAAGAAGGGCGAGCCGGACTGGATGCTTCAGTTCCGTCTGGATGCTTATCGTTGGTGGAAAGAGCAACCTCGTCCAAAGTGGGGACATGTCAAGGTGGAGGAGGTTGATTACGATAAAATCTCCTTCTATGCTGCTCCGAAGAAGAAAACTGAGAATAAGGAGGTAGATCCTGAGATTCTGAAAACCTTCGATAAATTGGGCATACCTCTGCATGAGCGTGAGATGCTCTTGAATGGAGACCCTCTCCGTCCTTCGGACACCTCCCCCTTAATGGGGAGGAATGGTTTGAAAGAAGAGGGTGACCAAGGACTCCCCATTAAGGGGGAGGTGGCGCACAGCGCCGGAGAGGGTCTTATGGCTGTCGATGCTATCGTCGATAGCGAGAGCCAGAAAACTACCTATCGCGACAAACTCGCTGAGTTGGGTATTATCTTCTGCTCATTTGGAGAAGCTGTTCGAGAGTATCCGGACCTTGTACGTAAGTATTTGGGCAAGGTTGTTCCAACGCGCGACAACTATTACTCTGCTCTTAATTCAGCCGTTTTCTCTGATGGCTCATTCGTTTATATTCCAAAGGGTGTGCGTTGCCCGATGGAGTTGGCTTCCTATTTCCGCATCAACTCGAGCGGTACAGGTCAGTTTGAACGAACTTTGATCATTGCAGACGAAGAGGCTTATGTCTCTTATCTCGAAGGTTGTACTGCCCCAATGCGTGACGAGAACCAGTTACATGCAGCAGTGGTTGAAATCTATGTACACGATCGTGCAGAGGTGAAGTATTCGACTGTCCAGAACTGGTATCCAGGAGACAAAAACGGTAAGGGTGGTGTTTATAACCTCGTTACCAAGCGTGCTTTGTGTGCTGGTGATTTCTCGAAGATTTCGTGGACACAGGTCGAAACCGGTTCTGCAATAACTTGGAAGTACCCAAGTTGTGTACTCAAGGGTGACAATAGCTCTGGCGAGTTCTATTCTGTAGCTGTTACCAATAACTATCAGGAGGCCGATACAGGCACCAAGATGATTCACATTGGCAAGAACAGCCACTCACGCATCATATCGAAGGGTATTTCGGCCGGACATAGTCAGAACTCCTATCGTGGCTTGGTCAAGGTGATGCCAGGTGCAGACGGTGTCCGTAACTTTACCCAATGTGACTCGTTGTTGCTGAGTGATTGTTGCGGAGCCCATACCTTCCCAATCATGGATGTCCAGAATCCGACAGCTATAGTAGAGCATGAGGCTACTACCTCCAAGATCAACGAAGAACAGCTCTTCTATTGCCAGCAACGTGGTATTAAGGAGGAGGATGCTGTGGGCTTGATTGTAGGTGGTTATGCCAAGGAGGTCGTTTCTAAACTCCCAATGGAGTTTGCAGTCGAGGCTCAGAAACTGCTTTCGCTCTCCATCGAGAATAGTGTCGGATAACAGACCCACCCCCAGCCCTCCCTCATAGGGCGGGATGAATGGGTGGATCAACTCAAAGAGTTTATTTAGTTTAACGTATAAAACCATATATATGATTATCGCAATTGTAATTATCGTTGTATTGGCCATCATGTGCATCGGCCTTTACAACAATCTTGTAAAGCTTCGTAATAACCGAGAGAATGCATTCTCGAATATTGATGTTCAGTTGAAGCAGCGTTACGACCTGATTCCAAACCTCGTCAACACAGTCAAGGGTTATGCTGCCCATGAGAAAGAGTTGCTCGAGAGTGTTACCCGTGCTCGTACTGCAGCGATGACTGCTACCGATATCAACCAGAAGATTGAGGCCGACAATCAGCTGTCAGGCGCATTGGCAGGACTTCGTGTTTCGGTCGAGGCTTATCCTGACTTGAAGGCAAATAGCAACTTCCAGCAGTTGATGGCTGAGTTGGCTGACGTTGAGAATAAGCTGGCTGCTACCCGTCGTTTCTTCAATTCTGCTACCAAGGAGTTGAACAATGCCGTTCAGACTTTCCCAGGCAATATCCTGGCAGGTATGTTCGGTTTCCACAAGGAGCCAATGTTCGAGGTATCGGCATCAGAGCGTGCCGTTGTTGAGAAAGCACCAGAGGTAAAGTTCTGAGGTCATAAGGTTTTGGAATGAAATACGTCGGCATACATACGCAGCAGGTAAATAACAATATGAAATCCATATTGTTGCTTTGCTGTTTCCCTGCCCTTGTGGTGGGTATGGTGTGGCTGTTCTGGTTCATCATGGCTCAGACTGGCGATCAGGCGGCTGACTTTGATATGGTCAACGAACTGACGATGCAATGTCTGCCTATTGTACTCACTGTGGTAGGCATCTGGTTCATTATTGCCTATTTCATTAACGATGCTACTATTCGCCACGCCACTCAGGCTACGCCTTTGGAGCGACGTGACAATATGCGCGTGTATAATATAGTTGAGAACCTTTGCATCGCTGGTGGCATGAATATGCCGAAGGTCTATGTTGTCGAAGATGATCAGCTCAATGCCTATGCATCGGGTGTCAGTGAGTCAACCTATGCTGTGACTGTTACCCGAGGTATCCTGAATCGCTTGAACGACGAAGAATTGGCCGGTGTTATCGGTCATGAACTTACACACATCAAGAATCGCGACACACGCGTACTCATTGTTAGTATTGTCTTTGTAGGCATCTTCTCGATGGTTGCGCAGATTGCTTTCCGTATGTTCTTGAATAGTGGAGGCCGTCGTCGTAACAATAAGGATAATGGAGCTGTAATAGGTATGCTTATCGCTGCAGTGCTGGCAGTTATTGCCTATGTCTTTGCACTGTTGACTCGTTTCGCCATCAGTCGCAAGCGCGAGTATATGGCTGATGCTGGAGGAGCTGAACTTTGCGGAAATCCATTGGCTTTGGCCTCGGCTCTGCGTAAGATATCTAACGATCCGGGTTTGGATAATGTTGACCGTGCCGATGTGGCACAGCTGTTTATCTGCCGTCCTGATGAGTTGAAGGAGAATTTCCTAGAATCGGCTCTTAGTAGCGTTTTTAGCACTCATCCTGATACGAAGAAGAGAATTGCTTATTTGGAACAATTTTAAATATGACACCATTATTAGAAATTAAGAACCTGCACGCCAGTGTAGCAGGAAAAGAGATATTGAGAGGAATCAACCTGACCATCAACGAAGGTGAGGTACATGCTGTAATGGGCCCTAATGGTGCCGGTAAGTCGACTTTGTCTGCAATCTTGACGGGTAATCCAGCCTATGATGTTACGGAAGGTGAAATCTGGTACAAGGGCAAGGATCTTCTGGCAATGAAGCCAGAGCAGCGTGCATGGGAGGGCATATTCCTTTCGTTCCAATACCCTGTTGAGATACCTGGTGTCTCGATGGTTAACTTTATGCGTACAGCAGTCAATTCTCAGCGCGAGTATCGTGGTGAGGCTCCGCTTACTGCGACCGAGTTCCTCAAGTTGATGCGCGAGAAACGTGCCGTAGTTCAGCTTGACAACAAGTTGGCCAACCGCTCGGTCAATGAGGGTTTCTCGGGTGGTGAGAAGAAGCGTAATGAGATCTTCCAGATGGCTATGCTTGAGCCAACTCTGTCCATTCTCGATGAGACTGACTCTGGTCTTGATGTCGATGCTCTGCGTATCGTGAGCGATGGTGTGAACCGATTGAAGTCTGCAGAGCGTAGTTCGATTGTGATTACCCATTATCAGAAGTTGCTTGAGTATGTACAACCTCAGTTCGTCCATATCGTTTATAAGGGACGTATTGTCAAGGAGGGTGGCCCTGAATTGGGTGATCGTATCTTTGCTGAGGGCTTTGATTGGATCAAGCAGGAACTGGGAGAGTAATATTTGAAATCTGAAACTTGAAACTTGAAAAGTATGTCTGCTGAAAAGCAATACATAGAATTATATAAAAGTCAGAAGACGCTGATTGATGCCCATTCGGCACCGGCCTTGAATGCATTCCGTGAGGAGGCTGCTCAAGTGCTGGAACGAGAAGGTGTTTCCAAGGCAAAAGATTTTACGCATGTAGACCCAGAGGAGGTTCTGTCGCTCGATTATTCACTCAATCTGGCTCGCCATGAGGTACCAACCAATCGTGAGGATCTCTTTACTTGCGCTGTTCCGGAACTGAGCACACAGGTTCACTTCCTGGTCAATGAACAATATGTAGCTCCAACCAATATTAGTAAAGGTATTGAGGGTATATTTGTCGGTTCGCTCCGAGAATTTGCGACCCAGCATTCAGAACTGATTAAGAAATACTACAACCAGTTGGCAGGTAAACGCACGAATACGGGCGATGTCCGTTCAGAACGATACGAAGCCTGTTCGATGGGAGAGAGTGCTTTGAATACTATGTTGTGTCAGGATGGTTTCGTTTTGTATGTGCCTGCTGGTATCCAAGTCGAGAAGCCGATTCAGCTTATCAGTCTTCTGCGTGCTGTCGAGGATTTTATGGCTGCACAGCGTTTACTGGTCATTCTTGAAGAGGGAGCTAAGGCCAGTCTTCTGGTATGCGAGCATGCATCACGTCTCAACGAGGAGGCTCATCTGTTGAGTTTGCAGACTACCGAGGTCTTTGTGGGTTGCAATGCAACTTTGGATCTTTATTGTCTCGAAGAGCATCATGATTTGGCAACACGATTGGGTCAGATATATGTCCGTCAGGAGGAGGCCTCGAATGTTGCTATCGGTCAATATGCTTTAACCGTAGGTGCTACACGTAATCGTATCCATGTACAACTTACGGCGAAAGATGCTCAGACTCACCTCTACGGAATGGCTACGCTCGATGCTCAGCAACGTCTTGACAATATCACCTTCATTGACCATCAGTCATCAGATTGTTCAAGTAATGAACTTTTCAAGTATGTGCTCGATGATCAGTCTCGTGGTTCTTTCTTGGGCCGTATTCTGGTTCGTAAAGACAGTATTAAAACCGATGCCCACCAGACCAACCGTAACCTCTGCCTCACTCCTGAGGCTCGTATGGTTGCTCGTCCTGAGTTGGAGATCTATGCCGACGATGTCAAGTGCTCACATGGTTCTACTTTAGGCCAATTGGATCAGCAGGCTATGTTCTATATGCGTACTCGTGGTATTCCCGAGGAAGAAGCCCGCATGCTGCTTATGTTTGCTTTCATGGCAGATGTCATTGACGGTATTCGTATTGAACCGCTGAAGGACCGTCTTAAGCATCTGGTCGAGAAACGATTCAGAGGTGAACTCTCCCAGCAATGCAAGGGATGCAAGATCAGTTAATCTCGAGAAATAATATATTGGAATTATGAAGAATCTCTCATTATTAGTTTTGTCGTGCATACTGCTCGTAATGAGCAGTTGCTCCGGATCGGTTGAGGTGGTTACGCCACAGCAGCCAAGTAAGCGTATGGCTTTCGCCTCCGAGAAGTTACAACAGGCTTTGAAGGGTGTTGAAATTCCTGATGGCGATTGGAAAATCGTATTGGCCGAAGAGAACAAAGCCCCTAAAGAGGGCTTCCGTATTGAGCGCAGTGGTGAAACCATAACCATTACAGGTAACGATGGCACTGGTGTAATCTATGGTGTCGAGGAGTTTATCGAGCAGTCTGTAGGTTCTGCTGAGGGCTGCTGGACAATGACCACACCATTCGCTGATGCTCCAGAGATGGTGTTGCGTGGTACTTGCATTGGTCAGCAGAAACCTTACTTACTCGAAGGCCGTCAGGTTTATGAGTATCCTTTGACTCCGGAACTTTTCCCTTGGTTTTATGACAAAGAGCAGTGGATTGAGTATCTCGACATGCTGGTCAAGAACCGCATGAATTCGGTGTACTTGTGGAATGGTCACCCTTTCGCCTCGTTGGTTCGCTTGGAGGATTATCCATTTGCCGTAGAGGTTGATTCTGCTACTTTTGCCAAGAATGAGGAGATTTATGGATTCCTGACCGAAGAGGCTGATAAACGAGGTATCTTCGTTATTCAGATGTTCTATAATATCATTGTTTCACAGCCTTTCGCAGATCATTATGGAATCAAGACGCAAGATCGTCATCGTCCTATTGATGATCTCCTGAGTGATTATACTCGCAAGTCTATCGCTGCCTTTGTCGAGAAGTATCCGAATGTCGGACTGCTTTGCTGTCTGGGCGAGGCTATGGATACCTATGAGGACGATGTGAACTGGATGTGCCATACCATTATCCCTGGATTGAAAGATGGCTTGCAGGCTTTGGCGCAGAAGGATCTAAAGTATATCGGTTATGAGCCACCACTCCTGCTTCGTGCTCATGATACCGATTGCAAGATGGTAATGGATTCTGCACTCATGCTCTATCGTAACCTCTACACTATGCACAAATACAATGGTGAGAGTCTGACTACCTATCAGCCTCGTGGACCTTGGGCGGATATTCATCGTGGATTGTCGAGCTTGGGTTCGACCCATATTGAGAATGTTCATATTCTGGCCAACCTTGAGCCATGGCGTTGGTCTTCACCTCTCTTCATTCGTCGCACGGTGGGAGCTATGCACAGCGTGCATGGTGCCAATGCGCTCCATCTTTATCCTCAGGCTTCCTATTGGGATTATCCATATACTGCCGATAAGTTCCCTGATGGATCACGTGAGCGACAGATTGATCGCGACTGGATGTGGTTCCAGGCTTGGGCACGTTATGCCTGGAAGCAGAACCGCGATAGTATTGCCGAGGATCTGTATTGGAATCAGCAGTTGGCTGAGCATTATGGTACAGACATCGACAATGCGGATCTGATGCGTCAGGCATTGGACGAGAGTGGCGAAATTGCCCCAAAGCTCCTACGTCGTTTCGGTATTACTGAGGGTAATCGTCAGTCACTCTTGTTGGGTATGCTTTGCTCACAACTGGTGAATCCATACAAGTACACTGTTTATCCTGGCTTCTATGAGAGTTGTGGCCCTGAGGGAGAAAAACTCATTGAGTGGGCCGAGAAGGAGTGGAAGGGTGAGCCTCATGTTGGTGAACTCCCATTGGATATAGTCGAACAATGCGTGGCTCATGGCGAGTCTGCAGTACAAGCCATCGATGGTGTCAATGTCAAGAAGTTGGATAAGAAGGCTCGTGTTGAGTTCCTTCGTCTGCGTAACGATATGTATTGCTATCGAGCCTTCGCTTATGCTTTCCAGTACAAGGTGTTGGCTTGCCGCAAGGTACTTGACTACCAGTGGAGCAAAGATTTGAAGTATCTTGACGAGGTGGCTCCATTGCTCGAGCAATCAGTAGAGTGGTGGCGAGAGCTGGTCAATCTGACAAAGGATACCTACCTCTATGCCAACTCGATGCAGACAGCCCAGCGTCGTATTCCAGTGGGTGGCGATAATGCTACGTTCCTGCATTGGTCTGAGATGCTTCCTATCTATGAGCAGGAGGTGGTTAAATTCAAGTACAATCTGCAGACCCTCAAGGATAAGGCTGCAGGGAAACTTCAGGCAGAGACCGATACCATTATTCCTGTTCGTCCATATCCGGTTAAACTGATTGGCAAATATACTCGTGGAAGGCTCCTTCCTGGTTCTGTGCTTATTACCGATAAACCGGGTAATGCGCTTGAGGCTATCGCCGATGAGCTAACTGCCCTCACCCCAATCCTCTATGACAATGCCAAGACGCGTAAGGAGACCTGTATTATCGAGTTCGAAGCTGACACTGCAGTTCAGATGCTGATTGGTTACTATCGTGATGATCAGCAGAAGTTTGCTCAGGCTCCTAAACTGGAGACCGATGCTTCGGCCAATGACTATGGTCAGGCAGAACCTGTTCTCGAGGGAGCTGTTCACCTGAAGGGTATGCCTCTGGTCAACGTGCACAGCTACCACTTCCCAGCAGGTCATCATAGTTTCATCCTGCCAAAGGGACTCTCTCTGGTTCTCGGCTTTACGACCGATAGCATCGCTCCTCGTAATGTGGGCCTTGCTGGTAATGCTGACACGATGGAGTGGCTGTTCAATTAAGCCATCCAAGTTCAACAATAAAAAATGTCATCCATGGATTTGGATGACATTTTTTGTTATTGTAAATTAGCTTTCGCAGGTTTGATCATGTGCACACCACATTGTCAAACCCCGGATTAATTATTCGTCAACGGTTCCGCCCCAATAGTCGATGTCTACCAGTTTAATACGGAAGAAGAGGTTGGAATAGGGATCGATGTTGCCCGAACCTGCCTGACCATAGGCCAGATACCATGGTACCATGATGAGCCATGAATCACCGATGTGCATTGTCTGCAAGCAATCGCCCCAACCTTTTACTACGCTTCCGGAATTGAAGTTCTCGAAGAGTTTAACTTGTGAAGACTCGAGCGTGTCTGCCTTCAGTTCATAACCCTCCATACCATATCTATATCCAATGCCGAAAATCTTGTTCATCAGTTCGGCGTTGTTTCGATTGTTCTGGTCAGTTAAGATCCCATAGTCTTCGAAACGTTCATAGACAGATGATGGCTTATACAGCGTGTAGTGTACCTTGAGTGTGCTGGTATAATATGGAGTGATCCAGCGTCCGATCTTGCGAAGTGAATCCTCGTTGGCTGACTCAATGACATGCTTCATGGTGCAGAAGGAATAAGGCTCAGACAGTGACATGATAGAGTCCGAGAAGTATGCCTTGCTGCTCATGGTGCGAGCATCCCCGAGAAGGGTAAAAAACATATCATTGTTCTTGTCGCGCCAGCCGTAGTACTTGGTGTAATCAACAGAGTCATCATCGTTGCAGGCGGTGAGGCAGAGCCCCATCGCCAGCACGGTGAAGATATTGCGGAGTTTATTAATCATTCTCGATTTTGCGAAGGAGTGAAGAGATGTTGACGCTGTCGCCAATGATCTTGTGGAGGTCAGCGATAGATACACGCTCCTGCTCCATGGTGTCGCGGAAACGGAGGGTAACGGTGTTGTCCTCGAGAGTCTGGCCATCGACGGTAACGCAATAAGGTGTACCGATGGCATCCTGACGACGGTAACGCTTACCGATAGAGTCCTTAACCTCAATCTGGCAGGTGTAGTCATAACGGAGCTCCTTCATGATCTCCTCAGCCTTCTCTGGCAGACCATCCTTGTTGACGAGTGGGAGGATAGCAACCTTAACTGGAGCCAATGCTGGTGGCAAACAGAGAACGGTACGAGTCTCGCCCTTCTCGTTGACAACCTCCTCCTTGTAGGAAGCGGCCATGACAGAAAGGAACATACGATCTACACCGATAGAGGTCTCGATAACGTATGGGGTGTAGCTCTCATTGCTTTCTGGGTCGAAATACTCGATCTTCTTGCCAGAATACTTGGCATGCTGGCTCAAGTCAAAGTTGGTACGAGAGTGGATACCCTCAACCTCCTTGAAACCGAATGGCATGTTGAACTCGATATCTGTAGCTGCATTAGCATAGTGAGCCAACTTGTCGTGATCGTGGAAACGATACATGTGGCTACCGAAGCCGAGGGCCTCGTGCCATGCGCGACGAGTCTTCTTCCACTTAGCGAACCAATCCAGTTCAGTTCCTGGCTTGATAAAGAACTGCATCTCCATCTGCTCGAACTCGCGCATACGGAAGATGAACTGACGGGCAACGATCTCGTTACGGAAAGCCTTACCAATCTGAGCGATACCGAATGGCAACTTCATGTGGCCAGACTTCTGTACGTTCAGGTAGTTAACGAAGATACCCTGAGCAGTCTCAGGACGGAGATAGATCTTCATGTTGTTGTCGGCAGTAGAACCCATTTCGGTCGAGAACATCAAGTTGAACTGACGAACATCGGTCCAGTTACGGGTACCAGAGATAGGACAAACAATCTCCTCATCAAGGATGATCTGCTTCATGCCCTCGAGGTCGATGCCACCTTCGGCATTCATAACCTCCTGATAGCGCTTGTGCAAAGCTTCCATTTTCTCCTTGTTCTCAAGGATACGTGGGTTGGTAGCACGGAACTTCTCCTCGTCGAAAGCATCACCGAACTTCTTCTTGGCCTTCTCGACCTCCTTGTTCATCTTGTCCTCGTACTTTGCGAGCTGCTCCTCGATCAGAACGTCAGCGCGATAACGCTTCTTGCTGTCGCGGTTGTCGATCAAAGGATCGTTGAAGGCATCTACGTGGCCAGAAGCCTTCCAGGTAGTTGGGTGCATGAAGATTGCAGCATCGATGCCGACAATGTTCTCATGCAGTTTGGTCATAGCCTCCCACCAGTAGCGCTTGATGTTGTTCTTGAGTTCGACGCCATTCTGACCATAGTCATAAACTGCACCGAGACCATCGTAGATTTCACTTGAAGGGAAAACAAAGCCGTACTCCTTACAGTGGGAAACGAGCTTCTTGAATACTTCGTCCTGTGTTGCCATAATTCGTTTTTATATTTTTTGATTATTTTGTTGCTGAAAAGGATGATTTGGGACATGACGGCCCTTAAAAATCGCGCAAATATACAATTTATATTTCGAATGATGAAATTTTGGCGCAATAATTTAGTATTTTTTAGTCAATTTGCCCCCGTTTTGCTTAACGGAGTTAAGACTTTTTATGATGCGATGCATCGAAAAGGAAGGCTTTCTCTTCGGCCGTTAGCCCGTTATAACCGCTTTTGCTGATCTTGTCAAGGATGGCGTCCATTTTCTGTTGGTAGTCGCGTTGACGGGTGTTATAGTCGTGATCCTTCTTTCGGTCGTTAGGGATATGACGGGCACCACCTCGGCTGGCAGTCATCTTTTTTCCTTTGTATTTCTCGCTTAGACCGAAAGCTATACCGAAAAGTGCACCACCCAAATGGCAGATGATTCCCCCGACATTTTCGCCATTGGTCAGATTCATGATGTTGAGCAATAATGCGAAGAGGGCAAACCATTTCATCTTGACGGGCACAACACGAACAAAAAAGTTCAGGTACAGAGGCTCGTCGGGTTGACGAATAGCCACGGCTGCCACGAGCGCAAAGATAGCTCCAGAAGCACCTACTACACTGACATAATGATCATGTTCGAACCCAGGTAAGAGGTTGAGTGATAACATGAAGACGGCACCGGCTGTCAAGCCTCCAAGTATATAGACGTCCAACAGTTGTTGCGGTGTGTGATAACGGAGGAAGAACTGGCCAAACCACCACAGCCACATCATGTTAAAAATCAAGTGGAAGACATTCTGTCCGAAGTTTGCGTGCACAAAGAAGTAGGTTAGGATTGTCCACGGGGTGTGGAGATATTTGCCTAAATCAGCATGCAGGGCCAACCAATCTTCCCAGAGCAGATCATTGCCTGTGAAGATATAGAACAGCAGTCGTGCTATCTGAGTCAGCAGCCAAAGAGCGACATTGATAGTGATGAGTTGTCCGGGTAGGTTGAGGCTTCGAAACTTAGCGATATATTCGTTCATTCAAAGTTGTAGTTACGATGTTTTTTCCAGAATTGGATAAGGATATAGCCGAACAGCATACCACCGAGGTGTGCGAAGTGAGCAACGCCAGTCTGAATGCCCCAGACACCGGCAAAAAGTTCGAATACTCCGTAGATGATTACCAGCCACTTGGCCTTCATAGGCATAGGTGGGATGAGTAGATAGATGGTAGCATTCGGGAACATCATACCAAAGGCCAGCAGGATGCCGAATACAGAACCCGAAGCACCAACAGTCAATAGCTGATTCAGGAGTGTTTCTGCTCCTGGAATCTGCAGAACCTCGTCGTAACTCATCATGGCCACTTCGGTTGGATTGGTTGAACAGTTGGCGATAAAGTCAATCATGTCATAACGCCATGCCAACTGCTGGATGATGGCAGCTCCCACGCCGGTGAAGAGGTAATAGATAAGGAAACGCTTTTCGCCCCATACCATTTCCAGCAAACGACCGAACATGTAGAGTGAGAACATGTTGTTGAACAGGTGGGTAAAATTGCCGTGCATGAACATGTAAGTGATGCTCTGCCACCAATGGAATTTGTCGGAACCGATGTAGTGTAAACCGAGCATGCTGTTGAGATCAACGCCTCGGGCCTCGAGTATGGAAGTAGCTGCCAAAAGCAGGCAGTTGATGATGATGAGATGAGTGGTTATGTTCGTGGACGATTGTCCTGTAAAATTGCTCATTAATGCTTAAAAATTGTAAGTTATCAACTATTATTTTACGTAAAATCGGTGCAAAAATAAGCCTTATTTTGAGAAAATGGCCATCTTTTAACCATATTTTTATATTTTTATCATAAAAAAGTTGCATTTCGCTCATTTTGTTTGTAAATTTGCAGCGTTTTTGGGGATTTACGCCCCTTTAAAATGAGTCGATAATGTCAAACCAACCCATCAAACCTAAGAAGAAAAAACTATTCGGAGCGAGATTCACTTCGACACTTTCCGTGGCACTTGTCTTGTTCGTATTAGGCATCGGTGCTTTGGGCGGTTTGGCTGTGGCTGGCCTTGCCAATGTGATGCGTGAGCAGTTCACCATAACCATCATGCTGAGTGAATCGGCCGATGCTGATTATACCAAGTCGTTGGTGGGCCAGTTGGATTCGATGCGATATACTTCTAGAGTTGCTTACATCAGTGCCGATAGTGCCTTGCAGATTGTAACCCGCGAATTGGGAGAGAGTCCTGAAGAGTTCCTCGGCTATAACCCTTTGCAGGCAAGCGTAGAGTTCCAGTTGAAATCAAGCTATGCACAACGCGACAGTATAGCCCCGATTGTTGAGGCCTTGAAACAAGAGGGTGGCAACAGAATTGACAGTATCGATTATAATGCCGAACTATTGGATGCTGTAAATGCCAATATCCATAGAACTGCCATTGTTCTTGTTATCATTGCTTGCATTCTGGTGCTGATTAGCATGACATTGGTTGGAAATACGGTTCGCTTGGCGTTGCATGCCGATCGATTCCTGATTGGAACTATGCGTTTGGTGGGAGCAACGAGCTGGTTCATTCGTCGTCCGTTTGTGATGAGTCAGGCTTGGCATGGTCTGGTGGCTGCTGTTGTAGCCATGATTGCAATAGCATTGCTTTTCTGGTGGGGTATGGATTCTACCGGAAGTGCAGCCCAAGCTTTCGTCAACATGGTACTTGATCCGGTCCATGTAGCTTGTGTGGCCGTTGGAATGGTTGCTTTTGGTATGTTCTTCCCAGCCTTGGCTGCCTGGAGTGCCTGCAACCGCTATCTGCATTGTTCGACGGACGAACTTTATCTGATGTAAACTTCGAACGAAAACAAAAATAAACAACATAATATGCGTCTTTGTTTAGGAAAATTGAATTTTATCATTATGGGCATCTCTGCCTTGATGATTATCTTAGGATTCTGCCTGATGGGCGGAGAGCCAAGTACTCCAGAGAAGTTTAATCCTGATGTATTTAGCGATACCCGAGTCATTTATGGTCCTAACATCTGCTTCTTCGGCTATTTGCTGATGATTGTAGGAATCATCGTTAAGAGTCCTCGCAAAACAGTTGCAGAGGCATCAGCAGAGGAAGAAACTAAAGAATAATTGGCAATGGATTATATTCACGCTTTGATTCTGGGCCTTGTTCAGGGCCTGACCGAATATCTGCCAGTCAGCAGTAGCGGACATCTGGAGCTTGGACAGCGTTTGTTGGGGGTACATTCTGACGAAAGTCTTACCTTCGATATCGTGGTTCATGTTGCTACAGTGCTCTCTACTTTGGTGGTGTTGAATAAAGAGGTTATGTGGATTTTCAAAGGTCTGTTTGCACCGTTGAAGCCAGTGGGTACTCCTCCGGTTGAAGATCCATTGAGCCGCTTCTCCGATGCACAGAAGTATGCATTGAAGATCCTTGTTTCCATGATTCCTATTGGCATCGTGGGCGTCCTGATGAAAGATTGGGTCGAGGCTGCCTTCAATGGTGTGCATGTCGTACCTGTCTGCCTTTTGGTTACAGCTGTGCTTTTGACCGTCTCTTTCTATATTCGCCCCAAAGAGAAGAAGGATATCACAATCAAGGATTCCTTCATCATTGGTCTGGCTCAGGCTGCAGCCGTGTTGCCAGGTCTTTCCCGTTCTGGTTCTACCATTGCAACCGGTTTGCTGTTGGGCGTGAAGAAGGCAGATCTGGCTCAGTTCTCGTTCCTGATGGTTATTCCTCCTATCCTGGGCGAGGCCTTGCTTGAGACTCTAAAGCTCATGAAGGAGCCAGAGCCTGTTGAATGGGGAGTGTTGGGCGTCGGCTTCCTGGCTGCTTTCATCAGTGGTTGTTTTGCTTGTAAGGTGATGATCGCTCTTGTCAAGAAGTGCCAGTTGATCTGGTTCGCCATCTATTGTGCTATTGTATCCATTACGGCATTCTGCCTTCTTTAAGATTACCGAATGGCATATAATTTTGAAGAGGGAGTCGTATTGGCCTTCGATAAGCCATTGCACTGGACTTCGTTCAATCTGGTCAAGATTATCCGCAACAACCTGTCGCGTCGCATGGGTATCAAGCGACTCAAAGTGGGACATGCGGGAACTCTGGATCCATTGGCATCGGGTGTAATGATTATCTGT
Organism: Bacteroidales bacterium; assembly: GCA_045627865.1. Lineage (GTDB taxonomy): Bacteria > Bacteroidota > Bacteroidia > Bacteroidales > UBA3663 > Liminaster. Next base: position 255,632 of record JAZQOK010000012.1, on the reverse strand, counting down.
ACCGGCAAGGCCACCAAGAATATTGATCAGTTGCAGGCTGGCACAAAGGAATATATCGCAACGATGCGTCTGGGGTGTACAACTCCGTCGTTCGATGCCGAACATTCTGTAGATTATACCTACCCTGTAGCACATATCACCCGTCAATTGGTTGATGAGGTTTTGCTTAAGTTCTTAGGTTCTATCTGGCAGATTCCACCTGTCTATAGTGCCTGTAAGGTAGAGGGACGCCGGGCATTTGATTACGCCCGCAATGGCGAGGAGGTTGAACTCAAAGCCAAGGAACTGGTGATTGATGAAATCGAGGTTCTTGACTTTGTCGATTTTGAAGAGGCTGGCAAGAGAGGTGTGAAACCATCGTTGACCATCCGTGTTGTCTGTTCAAAGGGAACCTATATCCGCGCTCTGGCTCGCGACATTGGCCAGGCTTTGGGTAGTGGTGCTTATCTTACGGCATTGCGTCGTACCCGAGTTGGAGAATATGATCTGGCCAAATGCACTATTCCGGTCGAAGAGGTCGAAAAGTGGGCCAAAGAGGTTGAAATAATCCGCTCGGAACAGTAATATATAGTCTTGAAATTTCTTTCCGTAGAAACGAAAATTAAAACCAATATAAAGTATGAAACTTTCGCAGTTCAAATTTAAGTTACCAGAAGAAAAGATCGCATTGCAGCCATCTTACCATCGCGATGAATGTAAGCTGATGGTTCTGCACAAGAAGAGCAAACGTATCGAACATAAGATGTTCAAGGACTTCATCGAGTATTTCGATGAGAAAGATCTTGTACTCTTCAACGATACAAAGATCTTCCCAGCCCGTTTGTATGGCAACAAGGAGAAGACCGGTGCCCGTATCGAGGTATTCTTACTGCGTGAGTTGAATGCAGATAGCCGTTTGTGGGATGTTCTGGTTGATCCAGCCCGCAAGATCCGTATCGGAAATAAACTCTACTTCGGCGAAGATGAAAGTCTTGTTGCTGAGGTAATTGATAATACCACTTCGCGTGGTCGTACTCTCCGTTTCCTGTTCGATGGACCTCACGATGAGTTTATCGAGACATTGTACAGCTATGGAGAGACCCCAATCCCACCATCGCTTAAGGAGTTACGTGACGTAATCGACGAGCCAGTCGATGATGATCATCCATTTACCGACCGTGAGCGTTATCAGACTATTTTCGCTAAGGCTGAGGGTGGCGTAGTTGCTCCTGCTGCAGCTCTTCACTTTAGCCGCGAGTTGCTGAAACGTATGGAGATCAAGGGTGTCGATTTCGACTTCCTGACCGTGCATAGTAATCATGGTAACTATCGTGATATCGATGTAGAGGATCTCACCAAGCACAAGATGGATAGTGAGAAGATATTTATTCCAGAGGCTTTGGCCGAGCGAGTAAATCAGGTGAAGGCAAGCGGACATCGTGTTTGTGCTGTTGATACTTCGGTTGTCCGTGCTATCGAGAGCAGTGTTTCAACCCTTGGTGCACTTAAGCCATTCGATGGTTGGACTAACAAGTTCATCTTCCCACCTTATGAGTTCTCGATTGCTGATTGCATGGTTGCTAATTTCTATGATCCATTCAGCACCTTGCTGATGATGACCTGTGCCTTCGGTGGTTATGATTTCGTGATGGATGCCTACAAGGTTGCTCTTAAGGAGGGCTATACCTTTGGTACCTATGGCGACGCTATGCTCATCTTGCCAGATTAAAAAAGGACAATCTCCAACCCTTCTGTTTGGGTGGACGTTGATAGTATGGCTATTGTATATTTAGGTTTAGGTTCCAATCTGGGTGATGGCAAGGCCAATTTAGATAGGGCTTTGCAACTGCTTGGTACGAAGGTTGGCGAAGTGAAGGTTGTTTCAACTTATATCGAGAGCGAACCTTGGGGGTTTGAGAGCAAGCATCGTTTCACGAATGCCGTTTGCGTTGTCGAAACAGAACTCCAACCGATGGACCTCCTGGATATAACCCAGGCTATTGAACGGGAAATGGGACGTACCCATAAACACTTACCGGGAGAAAGTTATACCGATCGCATTATCGACATCGATATACTTACATACGACGATTTAATAATATATAATGAAAGGCTTACTTTGCCTCACCCATTAATCGAGCAGCGTGAATTCGTGTATCGACCTTTGGATGAATGTAAAAAACTAATGCAAAAATGAAATCTTTTTTGAAGACGGTATTTGCCGTAATGGTAGCAATGTTCCTGATGGTCATCATCAGCACAATGTTCTTTACTTGTACAATGGTTGCTTCGTTGGCCAGCGCAGATGGAGGCTCTGGTAAAATGAGCAAGCCAGGTGATGTTATGTATCTGAAGATTAATGGCCAGGTCAATGAGGTTCCACCTTCGATGCCATTCGCTTTCGATATCATGAGTGGATTAACGATGAATCAGGACCTCTCATTGCGTGGCTATCTGAATGCCATCGCCATTGCTAAGAATAATCCTAATATTGTCGGTATCTATCTGAACACAGATGGCATGACTGCAGCTCCTGCTTCGTATGAGGCTCTCCACGATGCGTTGGCTGACTTCCGTGCCAGTGGTAAGTGGATTATCTCATACAACGACAGCTACTCTCTTGGTCAGTACTATGTTGCTTCGGCTGCTGATAGCGTTTTTGTCAATACAATTGGTTCTGTCACCTTTGATGGTATGTCGTCTGTTTTGACTTATCCTAAGGCTCTTCTGGATAAACTTGGTGTTGAGATGCAGGTATTCCGTGTAGGTACTTTCAAGAGTGCCGTCGAGCCTTATATGATCGAGCATATTTCGGAGGCTAACCGTCTTCAGACCGAGACCTACTTGCGCAATATCTGGAATCAGATGGTTAACGACATTGCTGCTTCTCGTGGTATTTCGGCCGATGAACTCAATGCGATGGCCAATGATGCTGTAAGTTATATGCAGCCAGAAGAGCTCATTAACACCAAGTTGGTTGATGGTATGGTTTATAAGAGCGATGTCGAGAAAAAGCTCTTGGCTATTACAGGCAAGAAGTCTTTGGAGGGTATTCTTGCCAAGGATCTTGTAGAAGGTGAGTATGAGACTTATTTCCCTCAGACCAATAAAGATAAGGTGGCTGTACTCTATGCTGTTGGTGAGATTGCAAGCGAGTCAACATCGACCGGCGAGGATGGTATCTATTATGATGATCTGATTAAGGATATTCGTGAGATTACAGATGACGATGACGTCAAGGCTCTCGTACTCCGAGTTAACTCTCCTGGTGGTTCGGGCTTTGCTTCAGAGCAAATCTGGAAGGCTTTGATGGACCTTAAGGCCAAGAAACCTCTCGTCGTTTCGATGGGCGACTATGCTGCTTCTGGTGGCTACTATATCAGCTGTCTTGCTGATTATATCATAGCTGAGCCAAATACTTTGACTGGCTCAATTGGCGTCTTTGGTGTTATTCCAAACTTCTCAGGTCTTGTTTCTGGTAAGTTGGGCGTTAACTTCGAGGAGGTCAAGACTCATCAGTTCAGCACTTTGACCACTATGCGTGGCGTTACCCCAGCTGAAAGAGAAAAGGTCCAGCATGGTATTGAGGCCTTTTACGAGATCTTTACCAAGCGTTGTGCTGAAGGTCGTAGGATTGAGCAGGATAGCATCAAGGCTATTGCTGGTGGTCGAGTATGGACTGGTAGTGATGCAATCAAGATTGGTCTTGTCGATGAACTCGGTAATCTCAATAAGGCTGTAGCTAAGGCGGCTGAATTGGCCAATATCGCTGAAGCAAATTATTCTCGTGTCAACTATCCAGTTGCAAAGTCAACTATGGAGCAGTTGATGGAGTTGATGGGTGAGCAGCAGGAGGATATTACCATCCGTATTGCAGAAAAGGTGCTTGGTTCAACTCCAGCTGATCGTTCTGTACTCCGCTTTATCAACAAGTTGCAGTCTGCTGATCATTTCCAGGCTCGCTCTTTCGATGCCGTAGTTTATTAAAGCTATAACTCCCAAATAATAATATAATTTATGGTATTACCTAAATTTCATACCTTACCACTATTGATGCCATTCGCCTGGATTTATTCAGGCGTAATGGCATTGCGAAATATGGCCTTCGATAAAGATTATCTTCATGAAACCTCGTTCGAGAAACGTGTGGCTATCATAGGCGTAGGTAATCTGGTTGCAGGTGGTGCCGGAAAAACTCCACACATCGAATATTTGATTCGACTATTACAAAGAGAGCAAATTGGTCCGATCGCTGTTCTCAGTAGAGGATACAAACGAGAGAGTTCAGGGTTCGTCCTTGCCAAACCTGGCGTAAGCGCCTTAAAATTAGGTGACGAAAGTTTCCAACTTTATCGAAAGTTCCCGGATATCATTGTCGCTGTTGACGAGGATCGTGTGCACGGTGTTGAAAAACTTCTGAAACTGGAGGAACCTCCAAAAGTGATTCTTTTGGATGATTCGTACCAACATCGCTACATCAAACCAGGTTTGAACCTATGTCTGACAAGCTACCATCGTATCGTTTATCAGGATCATGTGATTCCAGCTGGATTGCTGCGTGAGAGCCCAAAGGGCCTTCATCGTGCTGATATTGTTTTGGTGACAAAATGTCCAAAGAGCATGCGCGACGATGAGGTGAATGAGATTCTTGGACATATGCCGACACGCGAATCGCAGCCTATCTATTATAGCGGTTATCGATATGGAAAACTCTATAACTTGGCTACTGGGCTGCCTACTGATGTCGATCCTCGTCGAGAGGTGCTGGTAGTTTCGGGCGTAGCAGATCCAACGGTTATGGTTAATTATGTCGAGAAGCATTTCCGTCTGCTGGATCATCTGGCGTATAGTGATCATCATCATTTTTCGACCAGCGATTTGAAGGAGATGCGTACCCGTCTTGAGAATGTGAATAACCAAGGCTATTGCACTAATAATAGTGGCGAGAAACCGATTATTATCACGACCGAGAAGGATGCTGCCCGATTGATTGATATGAAATCGTTGAGAGATGATTTCAAAGAGAGAATTTATTATCTTCCAACGGAGGTTTTCTTCCTCGAAAAACACGGAGAATTGTTTAATAAAAAAGTTTTAGATTATGTTAGAAAAGATCGCTCAAACGGCTGAATATATCATGAGCCATACGGCTCGCAGACCTAAGACTGCTATTATTTTGGGTACCGGTCTTGGACAGTTGGCAACTCAGATTACCGAAGCAGAAGAGATTCCTTACGGCGATATTCCTAATATGCCGGTATCAACTGTAGAGGGTCACTCGGGTAAACTTATTTTTGGTAAGTTGGGTGGCAAGGAAATCATGGCTATGCAGGGCCGTTTCCATTATTATGAGGGCTACAGCATGCAGCAGGTTACCTTCCCAATCCGCGTGATGAAAGCTTGCGGCATTGAAACCCTTTTTGTGAGCAATGCTGCCGGTGGTACCAATTCGTCTTTTCGTGTCGGAGATATCATGATCATCGAAGATCATATCAATCTCTTCCCTGAGCATCCTTTGCGTGGCAAGAACTACAATGAGTTGGGTCCTCGTTTCCCAGATATGAGCGAACCATACGACTTTGAATTGATTAAGTTGGCCGAGCAGATTGCTGTTGAGAAGGGTGTTCACCTGCAGAAGGGTGTATATCTTGGAACTCAGGGACCAACCTTCGAGACTCGTGCCGAATATCGTTATTTCCGTACCATTGGTGGCGATGCCGTCGGTATGTCAACCGTGCCAGAGGTTATCGTGGCTCACCATGCCGGTATGCGTGTATTCGGTGTCTCTGTAATAACTGACCTGGGTGGTTTTGGTATTCCTGAAAAGGCAAGCCATGAGGAGGTTCAGAAGGCTGCAAACGAAGCTCAGCCAATCATGACCATGATTATGAGCGAAATGATTGCAAGAAGTTAATATGGAAATCAAGGAGTATGGCGAATTTGGTCTGATCAAGCATTTGACCGAGAATTTGCCTCTTAAAAATAAATCTTCTTTGTACGGCGTAGGTGATGACTGCGCCGTCATTGATAATGACCCTACTGAGGGTAAGACCGTCGTGACAACAGATATGTTGCTCGAGGGTATTCATTTCGACTTAACCTACTGTCCGCTGAAACACTTGGGCTATAAGGCCTGTGTCGTTAACTTCAGTGACGTGTATGCGATGATGGGTACACCTCGCCAGATTGTTGTATCGTTGGGTATTTCAAAGCGTTTCAAGGTCGAAGATATTGACGAACTTTATGCCGGTATCCGCTTGGCTTGTGAGGTGTATGGCGTTGATCTGGTTGGAGGTGATACCTCGGCATCGATGACGGGTCTGACCATCTCGATTACTTGTATCGGTGTGGCCAAGAATCCAGTCTATCGTAACGGAGCCAAGGCCAATGACCTGATCTGTGTCTCGGGTGATTTAGGTGCTGCTTATATGGGTCTTCAGCTTCTCGAACGAGAGAAGGCAATGTTCTATCAGGAATATAATGAGTGGAAACAGAACGGCTCACAAGGTGAAGCACCTGTTTTCCAGCCTAAGTTCGCTGGCAAGGAATATCTGCTCGAACGACAGTTGAAGCCAGAGGCTCGTAAAGATGTCGTCAAGCAACTTGAGGATGCAGGTATTACACCTACTTCGATGATGGATATCTCGGATGGTCTTTCGTCAGAGCTGATTCATATCTGTAGTCAGAGTAAAGTGGGTTGCCGTATCTACGAAGAGCGTATTCCGATAGACTATCAGACTGCGGTGCAGGCCGAGGAGTTCAACCTGAACGTAACTACCTGTGCCATGAATGGTGGTGACGATTATGAATTGCTCTTTACCGTTCCGTTGGCACAAAGCGAGAAGATTCAGCAGATGTCAGGTATCCGACTGATTGGTCATGTGACCGACGAGCGTCTTGGTATGGCCATGATTACGCGCGACGGAAATAGCGAAGTAACCCTCAAAGCACAAGGCTTCAAATGAATATAGCAGCACTTCTTTCGGGCGGTGTCGATAGTTCGGTGGCAGTTCATCTGCTTTGCGAGCAGGGATATAAACCGGATTTATGGTACATCAAGATCGGCATGGATGATGCTGATCAGGGATATTCATGTCCGCAGGAAGAGGATCTGGAAATTGTTCAGGCCATGGCACACAAGTATGGTCTGAAGTATGAGGTTGTTGATCTGCAGAAGGAATATTGGGACAATGTCGTCAATTATACTATCGACAAAGTTCGTCGAGGCTTTACTCCCAATCCGGATGTGATGTGTAACCGCTTGATTAAGTTTGGAGCTTTCCATCAGAAGATTGGTTATCAGTACGACAAATCAGCAACAGGACACTATGCCCAGGTGCTTGAAGAGGATGGGAAGTTCTGGTTAGGCACTACTCCTGATCCTGTCAAGGACCAGACAGACTTCCTCGCACAGATTACCGGTTTGCAGCTAGAACACTCTTTGTTCCCGATCGGACACATGGCCAAAGGCGAGGTGCGCCGCATAGCAGAGGATGCAAAACTGCCCTCTGCTCGTCGTAAGGATAGCCAGGGCATCTGCTTCCTGGGTAAGATCAATTACAACGATTTCATAGAGCGTTTTCTGGGAGTCAAAGAGGGACCGATAGTAGAACTTGAAACGGGCAAGGTACTCGGCAAGCATCGTGGCTATTGGTTTCATACCATCGGCCAGCGCAAGGGTTTGTATCTGAGTGGTGGTCCTTGGTTCGTTATCAAGAAGGATATCGAAGAAAATGTAATCTATGTCTCGAAGGGATACGATCCGGAGGCGCAGAAGCAGGATTGGCTTGTGATGCGTGATATGCATTGGATAACACTCGATCCGTTTGCAGCAGGATTGGCTTCAGGTTTCAAGTTCCAAGATTCAGGTGCTCATGTCAAGTTCAAAATTCGCCATGTGGCAGAATTGAATGATGGCATATTAACGGCCCGTGCTGATGGAAGTTATTATCTGAAGAGCGAGAAACTCATCAATGGTGTTGCTCCAGGCCAGTTCTGTTGTGTCTATACACCGGATGGAAGAATCTGCTTGGGCTCGGGCGAGATTGCTTGGGAATAAAGATTAAGTAAGAATATCGAAAAAAGTCACCTCGTTTTGAGATGACTTTTTCTATTTTAAAAACCTTGTATGCCGCGATCGGCAGGTGGATAATCAATACTGAAGTGCAAGCCGCGCGATTCCTTGCGTTCCATGGCCTGACGCATGATGAGATAGCCGGTATTGATCATATTGCGGAGCTCGCAGATATCCTTGTCTACGCGGCTACGAAGGAAGAGTTTCTCGGTCTCCTCGTAGAGGTTGTCAAGACGGGTCCAGGCACGCTTCAAACGAAGGTTGCTTCGTACGATGCCTACATAGGTCTGCATGATCTGCTGAACTTCGGTCTTCGAGTCACTGATCAGGAACAATTCTTCGTGAGGTACTGTACCGGTATCCTTCCAGGCGGGAATCTCGGTACAGTGAGTAATTTCCTTGATACGAGGAAGTGCATGTTTGGCAGCAAGGTCAGCATAGACGACAGCCTCGATAAGAGAATTACTTGCCAGACGATTACCTCCGTGCAGACCTGTGCAAGAGCACTCACCAGCGGCATAAAGACGATTAATAGAAGATTGTGCATTGTAATCGACCAGAATACCGCCACACATGTAATGGTGGCATGGAACAACCGGAATTGGTTCCTTGGTAATGTCGATGCCGATTGACAGACACTTCTTGTAGATATTAGGGAAGTGATGTTTGGTCTCTTCGGGATCCTTGTGGGTAACGTCAAGAAGCACGTGATCGCAATTGTTTAACTTCATTTCGTTGAAGATGGCGCGAGCTGTGATGTCGCGAGGAGCAAGGCTGAGACGTGGATCGTATTTCTGCATAAACTCCTTGCCGTCGAGTGTCTTCAGGATACCGCCATAGCCACGCATGGCTTCAGTAATCAGGAAGTTCGGATGATCGCCTGGGTGATAAAGGGCAGTTGGGTGGAACTGCACAAATTCCATGTCCTTGACGGTGCCTTTGGCACGATATACCATGGCAATACCATCGCCGGTAGCAATTGGTGGGTTGGTTGTTGTGGCATAGACCTGTCCAATACCACCTGTTGCCATCATGGTTACTTTGGCCAGGAAGGTGTCGATCGCTCCAGTTGCCTCATCGAGCACATAGGCACCATAACACTCAATGTCCGGAGTTCGTCTGGTGACCTCAACACCCAAATGATGCTGGGTCAGAATCTCGATGGCGAAGTGGTGCTCGAGAACATCGATGTTAGGATGCTTCTTGACGGCTTGGATCAAGGCACTCTGAATGGCGTGGCCAGTATTGTCGGCATGATGCAGGATACGGAATTCAGAGTGTCCGCCTTCGCGGTGCAGATCGAATTCGCCATCCTTGTTCTTGTCGAATTCTACGCCCCACTGAACCAACTGTTGAATCTGTTCAGGTGCATTCTTGACAACCAGTTCAACCGCATTCGGATCACTCAGCCAGTCACCGGCAACCATGGTGTCGTGGATATGTTTTTCGAAATTGTCAACTTTAAGATTGGTGACACTGGAGATACCACCTTGGGCTAAGTCAGTGTTTGCCTCCTGCAATTCGCTTTTGCAAATGAGGGCTACTTTGCCAGCATGAGCTACTTTGAGTGCGAAACTCATACCTGCAATACCTGTTCCGATTACCAGGAAATCATATTTTCTTTGCATAGAAGTATATGGGTTTGATTGACGCAAAGATGAGAAATAAATCTATATGTTGGTAACTTGAACGGACTTTTTTTATCAAATTACGCTATTTTTTACCATTTTTTAGTGTTATTGTGTCATTTCTTTGGCGGTTTATTCATTTTTTCTTATCTTTGCGTCGTATAATATATATTATTTGTAAATACTAAACCCCAATTATATGAGACACTTTTTTGTCAACCTGTTGTTCGCCCTGTCGATGGCCGTAATGCTCTCCAGTTGCGCTTCTCGCCAAAAGATTGTATATATCCAGGGTGCGGATGAGATCGGAACTTTCCAGAATCAGAATCCTTATGCGTTGACCATCCAGCCGGATGATAAATTAACTATTATTGTTAGCTGCAAGGAGCCAGAATTGGCCGCTCCATTCAATATGCAGCTTACCCAGCGTGCCTTTACTACCCAAGGCAACATCACTTTCTCTCAGTATGGTGGAAATCCTCAGATTTTCTGGGTTGACCTTGAGGGTAATATCCAGTATCCAACCATTGGAAAACTGAAGGTAATCGGTATGAACCGTTATCAGTTGCAAGACTATATCCAGAATTATCTCATCAGTAATGGCTATATTCAGGATCCTATCGTAAACGTTGACTACTATAACGCAAAATTCAGTGTTTTGGGTGAAGTTACTAGTCCAGGCCAGTTTGTTATGACCAGTGATCGTGTTACTATATTCGATGCCATTGCTATGGCACGAGACCTTACTATTTTCGGTGAACGTGACAAGGTCCGTGTAATGCGTGAGGAAAATGGTAAGCAGGTGGTAGCAACCCTTGACTTGAAAGATCCAAAGATCATTGAGAGTCCTTACTATTATATCCATCACAATGATGTGATCTATGTAGAGCCAAATAAGACCAAGGCATCGAACCGTGAGGTATCTTCTCTCTATTCATTCGGTATCTCAATCGTCAGCCTCTTGGCTACTTTGACCACATTGACCATCAATATCATCAATAAGTAATCGACAAAATTGTACTAAATAATTTTGATTATGACTAATAACGAACCGCTTCAGCCGACTACGTCAGCTCAGACAACCAAACCTGAAGAGAATGAGGGTGGCTTGGATTTCCAGACCATCGTGAATATCTTCTTGGGCAAATGGTATGTATTCGTCATCTGCGTTTTCATTGCTTTGTCATTTGCAGCTGTCTATATCTGGCGTTCGCCAAAGGTATTCGTTCAGCAGGCTTCTGTACTGGTTAAAGACCAGAAGGCAGGATCAACAGCCGCTATGGGTGCAGCCTTTGCCGATATTGCCGGTTTCAATGGTTTGACCACCAGTAATGTACAGAACGAGCTTTTCATTATCACCTCCCGTTCGGTGATGCGTGGTGTTGTGAAGCGTCTTTCATTGCAGTATAGCTACTATGCACCTCGTTTTATGCGTAAGGACGAGTTGTATGTTGCTTCTCCAGTCTATGTGGTTCCTTCAGATTCAGAGGCTTCAATCTTTGGTGCTTCGTTCGAGGTAAACTTCATCCATGGAGATTCTACCAAGTTCAACTATGTCTCTGACGATACCGCCTTTGTTTGTCCATTTAACAAGGAGGTTGAATTGCCAGGTATCGGTTTGGCAACCGTCAAGATCCGTCCTCGTACCTTCGAGCATTATGTCAGCGATCAGGAGAACGACAAGGTGCTTGTTTATGCCATGAACCTGGAACGTGCTACCGATATCTACCTAGGCGGTTTGGGTGCCGAGTTGGCTCAGAAGGAGAGTGCCATGATTAAGCTCTCGTATTCTGCTACCTCTCCACGTAAGGCTGCCGACATCTTGAATATGGTTGTTGACGAGTACAACCGTCTGACAATCGAATCAAAGAATGAGGTTCTCGAGAGTTCATTGAACTTCATTGCCCAGCGAATTGAAGTTGTCGGAGCAGAATTGAACGAAGTGGATGAGCGCCTCGAGGAGATGAAGTCAAAGGATAAGACCATTAATCCATTAACCGAGGCATCTGGCTATTTGGCACAATCGCATACTCAGGAGGTTCAGAAAGCAGATCTAGAGGTTCAGTATCGTTTGATCAGTGACCTGCGAGTTCTGTTGGATACTGCCAACTATTCGATGATTCCATTGAATGTCGGTATCAACAGTCAGGTGCTTAATTCTCAGATTCAGAAGTACGATGAAGGCTTACTTCGTTTGAAGCAGTTGAAGACCTATTCATCAGACAAGAGCCCAGTTGTTTTGGACAAGGCTGCTGAGTTGGAGGTTCTCTTGGCAAATATCCGTTCGACTGCCGCCGATGTACAGAATGGTATCAAACTTCAGATTGACAATGTCAAGAAGTTGACTGAGCAAAACATGTCTCGTGTCAGCAATGCTACCAGCAAGGAGCGTGCTTTGACTAGCATCACTCGTGAGCAGGTTGTCAAGAGCGAACTTTACAACTATTTGTTGCAGAAGACCGAGGAGAATGCGATTATGAAGTCTATGACCGAGTCTAACGTTCGTCTTATTGATGCTGCCTGGGGTTCTCAGAATCCAGTCTCTCCTCGCAAATTGCGCATACTCTTGATAGCGTTCGTGCTTGGATTGGCAGTTCCATTTGCTTACTACTATCTGAAGGATATCCTTTATACCAAGGTACGTGGTCGTAGCGATGTTACTTCGATTGTCAAGGCTCCTATCGTGGGTGAGATTCCAAGCAAGCCTAAGAAACAGGCTACTCAGACTCTCTTTGTCGAGGCTGGTGCAAACAACCAGATTTCCGAATCGTTCCGTATCTTGCGTGCAAACCTCTCGTTTATGGGTGCTAAGTCTAAGAATACACAGGTTATCTCATTGACTTCAACCATGGCAGGTGAAGGTAAATCTTATATTGCTGTGAATTTGGCAATGGCTTGTGCTATTTCGGGTAAGAAGGTTTGTATGGTAGATATTGACCTTCGCAAGATGGCTACCTCTCGCTTCTTCAAGTTGCGTGGTAAGAAGGGTGTCAGCGAGTATCTGGCTGAACAGGAGACCGATCTGGATGCATTGATTCAGACTACAGCTTACGATAATGTATCTGTACTCCCTGGTGGTGTGATTCCACCAAACCCTGCAGAGTTGCTGATGAGTGACCGTTTTGATCAGATTGTCGAGTACTTGCGTACCAAGTTTGATTTCATTATTCTCGATAATCCTCCATTGGGTATCGTTGCCGATACAGGTATTGCCAACCGTGTTGCTGACATCACTCTGTACGTTATCCGTGTGGGTCGTCTGGATCGTCGTCAGCTCCCAGCCGTACAGGAGGTCTATGCAAGCAATCAGTTGCGTAACATGGCAGTAGTTCTGACCGATATCAATTACGAAGCTTTGAACTATAGTATGGGTTACACTGGCTATGGTAAGTATTATGGATATCGTTACTACGGTCATACATACTATAATTATTATGCCTCTTACAACGAGGGCGAATCTGCCCACAAGCATTCCTATGGCTTGTACCGCAAGAAGCGTAAATAATTAATTTTCGATATAGGGCGTTCTTCAAGAGTGCCCTATATTCTTGCTTCCGTCTTTCAACTTTCATCTTTCAACTTTCAACTTTAAAAGTATATGGCCCTTCAGTGTGGTATTGTAGGATTGCCTAATGTTGGCAAATCAACCCTTTTCAACTGTCTGTCGAGCGCAAAGGCACAGGCTGCAAACTTCCCATTTTGTACTATCGAACCAAACGTCGGTGTAATTACTGTACCTGACGAGCGTTTAAATAAATTGGCTGAGATTGTTCATCCTGGCCGTATTGTTCCTGCAACTGTTGAGATCGTCGATATTGCAGGTCTTGTCAAGGGTGCCTCTAAGGGTGAGGGTCTTGGCAACAAGTTCTTGGCAAACATTCGTGAGACCGATGCAATCATTCATGTGCTCCGTTGTTTTGACGATGGCAATGTGGTTCATGTTGACGGCAGCGTTGATCCTGTTCGTGATAAGGAGATCATCGATACTGAGTTGCAGTTGAAGGATCTGGAGACAATCGAAACCCGTTTGCCAAAGGTACAGAAACTGGCTCAGGTTGGTAATGATAAAGAGGCAAAGGCACAGTTCGCTGTGATGAATGCTGTCAAGGAGGCTCTCCTCGAAGGTAAGTCGGCACGTACCGTGACCAGCAAACTCGATGCTCCTGAAGAGATTCAGGCCGCTCGTGATCTTTTCCTGTTGACCAGCAAGCCAATCCTCTATGTATGTAATGTAGACGAAGGTTCGGCCAAGACTGGCAATCAGTATGTTGAGGCTGTCAAGAAGGCTGTTGAAGGCGAAGATGCAGAGGTATTGGTTATCAGTGCCAAGATTGAGAGTGAAATCGCAGAACTTGAGAGCTACGATGAACGTCAGATGTTCCTTGAGGAGCTCGGTTTGGAAGAGAGTGGTGTAAACCGTTTGATTCATTCCGCTTATTCTCTGCTTGGACTCCAGACCTATATCACAGCAGGACCAATGGAGGTAAAGGCCTGGACCTTCCGCAAGGGTATGAAGGCTCCACAGTGTGCTGGAATTATCCATGGTGACTTTGAGAAGGGTTTCATCCGTGCCGAGGTTATCAAGTACGCAGATTATCTGCAGTACGGTAGCGAAGCTGCCATCCGCGAGGCTGGTAAGCTGGGCGTTGAGGGCAAGGATTATGTTGTACAGGATGGTGACATCATGCATTTCCGTTTCAATGTTTAAGCATTTATCTGCAATATTATTAATCATGATAAGCACCGGTATTTGGGCCTCTGCCCAGATTCCGGTGCTACCCGATTCTGTTCATGAGTATCAATCTCCGCTTGATATGGAACTGTTGCTTGCCGGTAATTTTGGCGAGTTGCGAAACAATCATTTCCATGCTGGTTTGGATTTCAAGACTCAGGGAACGGTCGATCATCCTGTTCATTGTTTTGCCGATGGATATGTATGCCGTGTAGGCATCAATGCCTTAGGTTATGGCACTGTGGTCTATGTCCGTCATCCGCAGATGGGACTTACTTCGGTCTATGCACATTTGAACGGTTATAGCGATTATATATATAATAAGGTACGCGCGCGACAAAGCGAGTTGGAGGAGAATAATATTCAGCTCTCGTTTGCTCCAGGAGAATTACCGGTCAAGAAGGGTGATATCATCGCTAAGAGTGGAAATACGGGCAGTTCTGGTGGCCCACATGTCCACTTTGAGTTACGTGACTGCAATGACGAGGATGATGAGTTTTTCAATCCCATGCCATTCTTTCGCAAGAATATCTCCGATGGTCGAGCTCCGCGTGCCAATACTATCTATTTCTATCCTTTAGGAGGTGTTGTGGCTGGTTTGACTACGCGTCAGGCTGCTACTGTGATTGTGTCGCAGACGGGTCAGCGTACCATTAATAAGACCTTCTCTGCTTGGGGTAGAATCGGATTGGGTATCAAGGCGTTCGATTATATCGAGAACATGGCTAATACCTATGGCGTCTATAGGATTCAGCTCTATATGGACGACAAATTGATATACCATTTTGTGGCTGATCGTTTCCGTCATTCTGAACGTCGCTATACCAATTCTCTGACCGATTTCCGTGGATGGGTCAACCAGCGTTCAATGATACAGCAGAGTTTTATTGCTCCTGGCAATCATCTTCGTATGATTGACCGTACTTTGGGTGATGGAACTTTTGTCATCAACGAGGAACGTCCATATCGCTTCAGATATGTTTTGACCGATACCCATGATAACAAGAGTGAGATCGCATTTACCATCAAGGGAAAGAAATATTCGTTGCCAAAAGATCCATACGAAGGACTGAAAACTGGAGACTATACAGGCAAAGGTATTCTGGTTCGTGTGGAGGATGAGTTGAACTTCGACTCGTTGGGTTGTCATATCCATATGCCTGTCGAGAACCTTTACGAGACAACTGTCCTGCCTTTCAAGCGTACCGTACAGACCGATCCGCAACGACCATGTGTTTCGGATGTGTTTGTGGTGGGTAATGCTTCCATTCCTGTCCATGAGTTCTACGAGTTGACTATTCCATTGCCTAAGGCTTATGCTGATACTTTGACCAATCCGCAGCAGCTCTTTGTGGTGAATCTTGACGGAGGCTGTCTCGGTGGAACCTATAAGGATGGAGCTATGCATGTCAAGGTGCGTGAGTTTGGACGTTTCGCCATTCGTCGCGATATTTCTAAACCATCAGGAACCATTGTCAGCATGGCATATAACCGCGCTCAGATCTCTGTAGCGGACCGAGGCAGCGGTGTAGCTCAGTATAAAGTCTTTATCGATGGTCATTTTGTTCCTTTTGATCTGAACCGTTACGGTAAACGTATAGGTCAGCCTCGCTACTATGGCGTACAGAAGGGTAAAATGCATGATGTACGTATTTGGGTGAAAGATAATTGCGGCAATGAATCGGTTGTCGATATGAAGAAATTCTTCTAAAGAAAATAAACACTAATATATAGATTAAAAACATGTATTCGTCAAACATTAAGTATTCGTTAGCGTTGTTGATGACGTTATCGTTTTCGTCGGCTTTCGCTTGTACCAACTTTTTGGTTGGCAAGAAAGCCTCAGTAACCGGATCGACCATGATCAGTTATGCAGCCGATAGTCATCAGCTGTATGGTGAGCTCTATTACACTCCTGCTGCCGATCATGCGCCGGGCGCAAAACGTCAGATCATAGATTGGGACAGTCAGAAGCCTTTGGGTGAGATCGCAGAAGTAGCACACACTTATCGCGTGGTTGGTAATGTCAATGAGTGGCAGGTAACTGTGGCAGAATCTACTTGGGGCGGCGATCTGAGCCTTATGGATTCAACCGGTATTGTTGATTATGGCTCGTTGATCTATATCGCACTTGAACGTTCCAAGACCGCTCGTGAGGCTATCGATGTGATGACTTCACTGGTGGCTGAGTATGGTTATGCCAGCGAGGGAGAGACCTTCTCGATTGGTGATCCTAACGAAATCTGGGTGATGGATCTGATTGGTAAGGGACCAGGAAACAAAGGTGCTGTCTGGGTGGCTCAGCGTATTCCGGATGACTGCATCTCCGGCCATGCAAATCAGGCACGTATCCATCGTTTCCCTCAGAGTAAGAAACTGAACAAGAAGATGAATCGCTACGAAGTAGGTGACAGCTGTATGTATAGCGCAGAACTGCTTCCTTTCGTTCGTCAGAGTGGAAGATTCAAGGGTGCTGATAAGGATTTCGATTTCTCAGCTACTTTCGGCGATCAGGATTATACAGCATTCCGTGGTTGCGACGGACGTGTCTGGGCCTTTTTCAATCACTTTGCTCAGGGCATGGATAAATACTTCCCATTCGTAGATAAGAAATGTTCTCGCTTCTGTCCACAGGATTCCATCCTTCCTCTTTATGTTCGTCCGAATAAGCAATTGTCACACCGTGACGTTCAGAATGCTATGCGAGATCATTTCGAAGGTACTCCTTGGGATATGACTCAGGATGTGGGCGGTGGCCCATTCCATAGTCCTTACCGTTGGCGTCCTATGGTGTGGAATTACGAGGGCAAAGAATATATGCATGAGCGTGCGGTAGCAACACAGCAGACGGGTTTTGTATTTGTTAGTGAGATGCGTGGCTGGTTGCCTCGCGAGGTAGGTGCCAAGACCTGGTTTACGGTCGATGACGCCAACACTGCTACGTTCTGTCCTGTCTATAATAATATTCTTGAGGCACCAGAGTGCTTCCGTGCAGGCAATGGCGATCTGTTGACCTTCTCATGGACTTCGGCCTTCTGGATGAATAACTGGGTGGCTCAGCAGGTGTATGCTCGCTATGAGCCAATGATGGTCGATGTTCGTCGCGTACGTGATGCATTCGAAGATCGTTTCGATCAGCAGCAGGATAGCATTGATCGTCAGGCTGTCGAACTTTTGAAGACCAGTACATCGGCTGTAACTAACTTCCTTAATAACTATAGTGCAACTGAATCGAATGCAGTGACTGCACAGTACAAGGATCTGGCCGTTTATCTGCTTGTTAAGTATATGGATGGAAATGTCAAGAAAGAATCCGAGCCAGGCAACTTCCTCCGTACTCCTTATGGTGTGGCTGTTAGTCCGGAGCATCCTGCCTATAGCAACGACTTCTATCGTGCAATCGTCAATCAGCGTGGTGATGCATTGCGTGTCAAGTGATTAGTTTTATATAATGATAATGAAAGGATGGTGAAAGCCATCCTTTTTTCGTTTAAAAGCAGAAATTGCCCGTCTCACGACGAGCAATTTCCTCATTACCTTAAATCTAATACCATGAAAAACACGATGCAAAGATAGCGGGTTTTTCTGATAAAACAATACAACCGATTGTAATTTATGCGTATAGTATCAGATTTTTATATAAATTCACAATAAATGCAAGATGCAACTTGCAAATAAGTGAACTGAAGCATTCTATTTGGTCAAAAAAATACGATAACCCACCCTTTAGATGGTTTGACACTTGACACCTAACCAGAGTCGGTCAACTTCTTCCAAGTCAGGAGATAAGGTCTCGAGAACCCAATGATTATATTGGTTGACCCAATCAATTTCTTCCTGAGTCATAATGTTCATATCTATACATGATGTGTCAATATAACAAAGGGTCAAGGTGTCCAAACAATTGAATTCCCCCTGTTCCTCTTGATCACAAGGGGTTGAGCCTGGTGCATCAATGTCTACATCAAAGTTGCGAACAAGTACACAATTCTCGTGACGGATACCATATTTGCCGTTCAGGTAGATGGCAGGTTCATTGCTGAAGAACATTCCTTCGAGCAAAACTTGCGGATTATGTTCCATGCGAACTGATTCTGGTCCTTCGTGTACGCCAAGATAGTGGCCTACGCCGTGGCTGGTTCCATGACGATAGGTTTTTCCGTCACGCCAAAGGTCCATGCGAGCCAGGGCATCCAACTGATCGCCACGTGTCCCCTTGGGAAATACAGCTAGAGCCAGACGGATGTGTCCTTTGAGAACCAAGGTGTAATCTCTCTTCATGGCAGCCGAGACGCAGCCTACGCCAATGGTTCGAGTAATATCAGTCGTTCCTTCCAGATAATGTCCACCTGTATCGATTAGGAGCAATCCATCGCCGGTAATAGGAACATTCGTCTCTGGACGAGGCTCATAGTGAGGTAGCGCTCCGTGCTCATTCCAGGCTACAATGGCATCAAAGCTTTCATCCATGTAGCCCTCCTGTTCCTGACGGTACTTCTTCAGCATCTCTACGCAATCGAGTTCTGTTACTTCGTTGCTGATACCAATGCTGCCATCGGGATTCATGACAAATTCGCCTACGCTGGTCAGTTTCTCCTCCAGCCAGTGGTAGAAGCGAGTCAAAGCAATGCCGTCTTTGCGCATGGCCTCTCTGAATCCTGCTATCTCGACTGGATTCTTGATGGCTTTCATCAATGGTACAGGGTTAGCTACGCTCGGTGTATCCAATGGGGCATTCTCATAGTCATCCACTTGAATGTCGAGTTGGGCCAGATAATCACGAACCTCTGGCGTAACCTTATTCTGATTGACATAGAGCACTTTCTTCTCCTTCGATAGCAGCAGATAACTCATAAACACCGGTGTACAGTGAATGTCATTGCCGCGTAGGTTCAATGTCCATGCAATGTCATCGAGAGCGGTCAATAAAAGTGCATTTTGATTACCGTCGTTGAATGAATCCAATATTCGCTGGATTTTTGATCCGGCGCTTTCTCCATTGTACTTGTCTGGATAAATCCTGATGATTCCGGTAGGAAGCGCAGGACGATCCTTCCAAAGCGGATCAATCAAGTCTACATTGATGTTGATCATATCGGCGATGGCTCCAAAGATAACTCTTTTATCTCCACCGACGGTACATGCGTCTCCCGCATTCTCCTTTTCTTTTCTCACCGCTTCCAGCCAATCTGTAGCGGGAGCGTCGATTTTCATCTTTTTCAGTTGGTATGGGCTTCCTTTCAGCTGCTGGGCACCGCTTAGGAAAAATCGGCTGTCTGTCCATAGCAGAGCCTCGTCCTGAGTTACAATGACAGTGGCTACCTCGCCTCTAAAGCCGGTGAGCCATTCAACACTTTTCCAGTGGTCTGGCAAATATTCACTCTCGTGAGGATCAGAGTTGACCATCACATAGACATCGATGCCCGCCTTCTTCATGGCATCGCGCAGTTTCTTGGTTCTGGTAAAAGATGCTATCATTTTGTTTCTTTGTAGTTATCGTTATAGCCTTCGTTTTTCGTTATCGTTTTCGTACGAAGTTCAGCCGCAAATATAAGTATATTTTGCAAAATTCAATCATCAAAGTCTCGAAAATTTAAAGTTTTCAACACTTTTTTTAGCATTTATTTGTATAATAGAACGAAAATTGCTACCTTTGCACCCGCTTATCAAAGTGGTAAGCGACAGATGAACCCAAGGCCGAAGAAATGGAGATGTAAAAAAGGGGGCCGGGCGATTCTGCAATTTAATAACCCGTACGATATGATCATTGTACCAGTTAAAGAAGGCGAAAACATCGAGCGTTGCTTGAAGAAGTTCAAGCGTAAGTACGAGAAGACCGGCGTTGTCAAGGAGCTTCGTCGTCGTCAGCAGTTCGACGCACCTTCACAGGTTAACCGCAAGAAGATGGAGCGTGCTATCTATGTACAGCACCTCATCGAGCAGCAGGCCGACTAATTCGCCGCAATAAAAATTAAGGATTGTGCTTACAGATTATTTATAATTTGTGGTGCAGTCCTTTTTCTAAGTTTTAAATAGTAGCACTTCGAAATATTTACTATGAAATTCGCAAATCTACTTTTTGCTCTTGTTGCAGTATTCTTTTTGAGCGGTTGTGTAGCTCGTGAACACTATATCCTTTTCCAGGATGCAGATGACTATCAGGATGCCAAACGCATTGCCACAACTTATGATATCCGTATCCAGGCCGACGATCAGTTAGCCATCTCGATTGCGTCCAAGGACAAGGAGTTGGTAGATGTGTTCAACAATCAGACCTTCATTGGTAGCGGCTCGGGTGCAAATGGTCAGATGGGTAATAATATGTATTCTGGCGGCCAGCAGGGCGGTTTGGGCTCCAATAGTCTGACGGGTTTCCACGTGGATAATGAGGGCTATATTGATTTCCCAATTTTGGGACGAATTTACGTCGAAGGTAAGTCCCGTAAGGAATTGGCTGATGACTTGCAGAACCGACTGCGCGAAGGTCAATACGTTAACGATGCAGTTGTAAATGTCGAACTGCTTTCGTTCCATGTAGTAGTAATCCGTGGTAACCAGGGTCATGTCCTGACTATTGGCAAGGACCGCTGCACTGTCATCGAGGCTATTACCATGGCAGGTGGCTTCCAAAACGGAAATGACCGACAGGATGTGTTGGTTATTCGTGAAGAAAATGGCGAATTGTGGACCTACCGTGTTGACTTCACCATGTTAAGTAGTCTGGTGAATTCGCCTGTTTATTATTTGCAACAGAATGATATCATCTATATTGAACCAGCAGGTTCTCAGCAGATCGACGAGAGCTCAGCATATCGTTATGTAACCGCATTCTCATCCATCTTCTCTATTATCATTTCTGTTGGTGCTGTCTTGCTGACAATGATGTCAAACAAGTAATCTCTCTTCGACTGAAGCATGGAAAATATGAACTATAATCGTCCGGAACAGCCAATCAACAGCATTGGATTGAGTCGAGCTGAAGCCAAAAAGAAGGAGGCTGCGGCACGATTCAACGCCAAAGACTTTGTCATCATGCTGCTGATGAACTGGTTTTGGTTCGTCCTTTGTGCTGCCATCGCTTTAGGCGTTGGTTATCTGTACGTCCGCACCATTCAACCGAAATACCAACGAGTTACCGATCTTCAGATTAAGTTCTCGAAGAGCGATGAACTCGATATGCGTACTTATTTGGGAATTCACGATATCGGTGTGACCAACATGAGCAATGAGCTCTATATTCTTAACTCCTTGAAGTTGGCCAGCGAGGTGTCGGATCGCATGCATATGGATGTCTCATATTATCGCCATGATGCTTTCCGTCGTGAATATCTCTATTCCAATCGTCCATTCCTGGTTCGATTCAAGGATCCTTACAATCAGAATCTCAGTCTGACTATTGTTGCTCAATCTCCGCAGCAGTTTGTCATCAAGAATTTCATCTCAGGTGGTGTTTCTCAGGAGGTTGATCCGACTGTCTTGTATTATTTCAACCATGAACTGATTCTTCCTGGTACGGAGGATCATATCATTGTTGAGGTAGGAGATAAGCAGTATCCGGCTCTTGTATCGAGCATCGAAGAGGATGTTACAGTCGAGCGATGCAGTGCTTCTCAGGCTGCCCAGTATTGTCGTAGCCTGGTGGTGGCTGAGACCCGTGCATCGTCAATGGTTCGTATCACATGTACCAGCTACTCGGTCGAGGAATGTGATGACATTCTCCGTTGTTTTGTTCAAGTATACAATGAGCAGACTCTTGAGGAGAAGAATGCCATGACCATCAATTCAGCAAACTTTATCGAGGAACGAATCCAGGAAACAGCTCAGGAATTGGGCGAGGCCGAAGGAAAACTCTTTGACATGGGTGTTGATCCGGATGCTATCGTAGAGAACAAATCGAACTATTCCGATCACTATGACTCACGCTCTCGTGCTGAAGAGGAATTGGTCAATGCACAGAACCAGTTGAACTCTGCTCGTCAGCTTAAAAACCGTATCAAGAAGTCGGTGATGGCCAAGGAATATATCCCGCTTCTGTCTGGTATTGCTGAATCTGGCATTCAGGGTCAGATTACCTCTTACAATACATTGGTGGAATCCCGCAATCGACTGATTGCCAACTCGAGCGCTAATAATCCAGCGGTTGTTAAACTGGAGGATCGTATGTCTGCCATCGAGTTGTCGTTGACATCGGGCATGGATACTTATATCGAGAATATGAGTGCCCGAGTTCGTGCGGCTACCAACAAAGTGAGTCGTTATATGCAAGAGGCGAATGCCAATATCAAGACGAAATATGATTCCACTTCGGTTGAGGCAAAATCTTTGAGCATTACTCGCGATTATAAGCAGTCCTATTTCTCATTCCTGCTCAAGAAACGTGAGGAATTGCGTCTGCAGTTGGCCGTTAGTGAGGCTGATACCCGATTGATTGAGGATCCTATGGGAAGTACCTCGCCAATCTATCCGATTGCTTCGAAGATCTTGATGAAGTTTATGGGTGGAGGTGTTGCTATTCCATGTATTATTTTCCTCTTGATCGCCTTCTTCAATAGTGGAATCCGTGGACGTAAGGATGTCGAAGAGATGCTTACGATGCCGTATATCGGTGAGGTGCCTGATTACGAAAAGGGTCAGAATAAAGAGCCATGGTGGAATCGTATCCGTGGCAAGGAAACTGGCGTCAAGTCGAATCGAATAGTGGTAACCAACGAAAGTAAGAATGCCTTGGCCGAAGGTATGCATATTGTGCAGAGTAATCTTTCGTTTATAACGGATAGTAAGGGTCATCGTCCACAGGTTATTCTGTTCACATCGTTCGCTCCAGGTGCCGGCAAGAGCTTCGTTTCTGCCAACTTGGCCTCTTGTATGGCGAACACCGACAAACGTTCCATCTGGATTGATATGGATATCCGTAAGGGACACAAGAATCCTTTGATGTTCAAACAGGAGGATCTGGCCAAGATGCGTCATGGTAACCGCCCAGGACTTTCGGCTTATCTGTCGGGCAAAATGGAATTGGAAGATTGTATCTTCGAGTCGGCTAAGAATGACCATCTGGATATCTTGCCAGCAGGTCAGATCCCACCGAATCCAGTTCAGTTGCTGATGAGTGAGAAACTCGATAAGCTGATTGAACAGTTCCGTCAGAAGTATGAATACATCATCCTCGATACAGTACCATGTGCTGTTATAGCCGACTCGTTTATCTGCTCTCGTCTTTCAGACTTGCAGATTTATGTCGTACGTGCGGGCGTAACTGACCGTCGTGTTCTGCCTGAGGTCGAAAAGATTTACCAGCAACGCAAGTTCAAGAATCTCACAGTCTTGCTGAATGGAGCTTCTATGACTCGACGTCGTTATGGCTATGGTTATGGCTATGGCTACGGCTATGGTTACGGCTACGGTTATGGCTATGGTTACGGCTACGGCGAAACCGATGATGACAAGGAAAAATAATCACTTGAGGCATGCCTGTTATAAGGTATGCCCTTCTTTTATTGTTTACTCTTCGTAAAACAGAAGACGGCATTTCTTTTGTTTTTCTTTGTTTTTATGGGGTTTTGATGAGGCAAAACTCTCCAAACTCTCAAATTCATCATTTTTTGTTGGAATAATTTGGATTTGCTTTGAAAATTATATATCTTTGCCCCGTTTATATACGCGCGCGCCCGTTTAGTTTGTGACAGGCGTTGCGGAGCTTGTGGCATGAGCTTATTTGCCGCTTTTCTTACCTCCTTTATCTTTACTTTTTATGGAAGAATGGGATATCATCATTAAGCCTCGTAAGAAACTCTTGGATCTTGATCTCAAGGGAATCTGGACCTATCGTGACTTGTTCAAACAGTACGTCAAGCGAGATATAGTTACCATCTATAAGCAGACGGTGTTGGGACCTATCTGGTTCTTCTTCCAGCCTGTATTTACCACGGTAATGTATATGTTCGTGTTTGCGAACCTGGCAGGCATTACGACAGGTGGCATGCCTCCGGCTCTCTTCTATATGAGTGGTACTATGTTATGGAACTACTTCCAGGCTTGCTTCACTACAGGACAGAATGCTTTTACGGGCAATTCCAATGTTTTCTCCAAAGTCTATTTTCCTCGATTGGTGGCACCTTTGTCGGGTGTGACGTCAGGCTTCATTAAAGCCATCATCCAGAGCATCCCGCTGGTTTGTATCTGGTTCTATTTCGCATTCTACGATACTGAGATTGATATACATCTGACCTGGGAGTTCTGCCTTGTGCCTCTTTTCTTTGTTATGGTTGCTCTCTCGGGATTGGGCTGTGGATTGATTGTTTCTGCACTCACAGTCAAGTACCGAGACCTCAACAATCTGGTTACCTTTGGCCTGCAACTTTGGATGTATTCCACACCAGTTATCTATCCAGTATCCGTATCTGGAGACCGTATGCTGACCCGTTATCTTTATTGGAATCCTCTTCAAGGATTGTTTACCGATTTCCGTTATATGCTTACAGGTATTGGTGAGATGGATTGGATGTCTCTCCTTTATTCTGCTATCTTCATGGTCGTCATCCTCTTCCTCGGCGTTGTCGTGTTCTCAAAGCAGGAACGTACCTTCATGGATACTATTTAATCTCCCACTGATATCACAGAAATCACAGGAAAAATAATCTGCTTCATCGTGCGTGAGATATTATTTTAACCACGGAAAGCACGGAAAAACACGGAATTATAATATCTGCTTTATCTGTATGCGTGAAACCATAATTCGACCACGAAGGAAAAAACTGTCGTAAGTGTCCGAATTGTGAATTGTGTCGTTGAAAAAAGAAAAGGACCAAAAGAAAACAAAGAAAAATCAGCGTAATCAGTGTGAAATCAGTGGGAAACATAGCAGAGATACTTCGTTTTGGCATCGTTGGCGTATTGGCCACCATTGTCCATTATGGCATATATCTTGTCTTGCTTGGGTTTATACCACGAATGAATGCGTCAGTTGCATACAGCATCGGATACGTCATCAGTTTTGTTGGCAACTTTCTTGCATCAAACTATTTTACCTTCAAGACCAAGCCTACAGTAGTCAAAGGTATTGGCTTCGCTCTCAGTCATGGCGTGAACTATCTGCTTCATATTTTGTTCCTGAACCTGTTCCTTTGGTTTGGACTATCGGAAGCTATCGCTCCAATTCCAGTCTTCTGCCTTGTCATTCCTATCAATTTCCTTTTGGTTAGGTTTGTTCTGAAGAGTAAACTATAAGGAAGAAGTTGAACAAAGCTTGGTTTTCCAACGCGGTTATACATTGCGTTGGATTCCGAAGCTCAATTTTCCAACGCAGTTATACACCGCGTTGGATTCCAAAGGTTAGTTTTCCAACGCGGTTATACATCGCGTTACATTCCAAAGGTCAATTTTCCAACGCAGTTATACATTGCGTTACATTCCATAACTTAATTTTCCAACACAGTGTAACATTGCGTTGGATTTTATAACTTTTCTGCCATAAAACTATGAAGAAACATTATCCACACCAGGCAACCTTCGAGCAGATAGTTGCTTTTGATCCAAATCGGCAGGAGACTTTTACTCCGTCTCCATTGGTAAATGCCGTTGCCGAAGTTCTTTTTTCTACTCAAGTGCGTAGATGCTTTCAAATAGCCGATGTCCTTGGCATAGAATCCCGAGCTCTTTGCGTCGCATTCAAAGTTGAAACCGGTCTTTTGTTAGATGATGTCGTTGCAGACTATCGTCTTCACCGTGCACAACAATTTATCGCAGAGAATCCAGATATGGATATCCAATCCGTTGCAAAGGCTTGTGGTTATGCCAATGGTAATACCCTCTGGCATGCATTCCAGCGTAAATTGGGTGTCACTCCTACTGGCAAAAAGAGCAAAGCGCAAAAGGAGCAGTACCTCATCATTCGCGAGCAAACAAGAAAACTCTCTGTACCGGAACTAATTGCTTTTTCGCAGCGAGATAAGAAAAAGAAATAAGGCTATTTCTATTGTCAATAGAAATTGATAAGAAGATGCACGACTTGTTTGTCTCGATAATGCTGAAATACAAAATCTCTTGGATTCTTGTGTATCTTTATGCTTTGATATTGTTTTTGCCAGAGATTTGGAAGATTAATGCTCCTGGCCCTGTCGGTTATGTAGTTAGTTGTGCTTTCAATTTTTTATTGGCTAGTGCTATTGGGTGGATTCTTTCTTTTATAGGAGAACTTTTACGGCTTGTTTCTATTAAGTTCTTTTATATTTGGCATTGCTTGTTGGTGACTTTTTTATCGTTCTATAGCATAAGTGAAATGTTCCTTATTTCTGTGTTTGGTCTTCAGTGGAATGCTTTTACCTTTCAACTTCTAAATGAAACAACAGATATAGAAATAATCGGATTCTTTGAAACGTATGGCAGTCTTTGGCAGTTTTATACATCTGTATTAGGGGGCATGGCTTTGATATGTGCAACGTTTTTTATAATTAAAAAGTTCGGGTTGTCATTAATAATCGCCAGTCCTAATAGCGTCATTTTGCGTAGTGTAATGGTTGTTGCTTATTTGGTGTTAGCAATATATGAATCTCCTTGTTTCTCTGCAGATGCAACAACAAATTTCAATAGATCTGATAAATTAATTAGAAGAGATGGTATCTGGAATCTATATCAGTCTATTTTGATGTATAATGCAGAAAAGGATTTGCTTGATGTGTGCGCCGATTCGCAAAACAATGTAGGGCTTATACAGTGTTCTGCAAAATCGAGAAATATAGTTCTTGTTATTGGAGAGACATACAATAGACATCACTCAAGTTTATATGGATATGAATTTGAGACAATGCCAGAATGTAAAGATCTTGGAGCTATTATTTTTTCGGATGTTGTATCTACAGCAAATGCCACAACTACAGCATTTCAGTATTTCTTGTCTTTTTCTGAAGTCAAAGGCCAGTACAGATGGTGTGATACTCCATTATTTCCAGCGATTTTTAAACAAGCTGATTATAACACTGTTTTTTATAGTAATCAGTATGTTTCGGAAGGTGGACTTGATTTCTACGATGCTTCAGCCGGATTCTTTAATCATCCAGCGATTTATGGGAAGTTATTCAATAAAAGGAATCACAGGCTTTTCACTTATGACATGGATCTAATAGATGACTATCTACAAAAACGGAATAATCTCGAGTCGGATTCTCTTAATCTTATTATATTTCATTTGCATGGACAGCATAGTCCTGCTGTTGAAAGATACCCAGAAGATTTTCGTTTTTTTACTTATAGAGATTATAGCCATAAAACTATCACTGAGGAACAACGCCAATATATTGCTGATTATGATAATGCAACTCGATATAATGATGCCGTTGTATCTAGAATTGTTCGGATGTATAAAGATCAGGATGCCATTGTGATATATTTTGCAGATCATGGTGAAGAAGTTTATGATTTTAGAAATAAAGCAGGACGCTTCTTCGATTTTTGTGATACTGGAGCAGATGGCTTACATAATCAAATAGATGTTCCTTTTATGGTGTTTGCTTCTGAACAATATAAAACAAATCATCCAGAGATAATAGATGCTATTGTTTCAGCTAAAGATAAGCCTTTTATGACAGATCTTCTTCCACACCTTTTGTTGGGGTTATCAGGAATAGACTGTAAATGGTACGATGAAACGAAAGACCTATTTAATTCCCAATATGATACCTTGCGCCCTCGTATTGTTTCAGGAACCGATATTGACTATAATGAGGTGTGTGCTAAGTTTGTTGATTGACGTTATAATGGTATGATGGATTTTGATGAATACCTTCGTCAGGGAGAGCCAGATAAGAAGCGTCGAGCAGAGAACTGGCAGATTGCGATTGGTCTTCAAGCGGTAGATGGACTAAAACCTTCTCAATATCTCCTTGCAACAGCCAAGAGAAATATCGAGGGTGAGATTAGTATTGAAGAAACAAAGAAATTAGTTTCGGACTACTATATCGCTAAAGTCAATAGAACTAGCAATGAAGAGTCCGAAGAGGAAGCCGATAGAGTATCTGCTAACATCGCTTGTATCCTAAAATCTCCCGCTTTTGCTTTTAATACAAATGGTTTTATCTCTCTCCATCGTAGAATCTTTGAAGGTGTTTTCAAGCATGCAGGTAAGATAAGAGATTACGATATATCGAAACAAGAATGGGTTTTGGATGGCAAATCCGTCAACTACTTGAATTGGGAGGACTTGCGTTCGGCATTGGATTATGATTTGGCGCAGGAACAAAACTATAGTTATAGAGACAAGACTTTCGATCTTCAAATTGAGCATATCGCAAAATTCGTTTCTGGAATTTGGCAGATTCATCCATTCTGTGAAGGGAATACCCGAACAACAGCCGTATTCACTATTCTCTATTTGAGATCCTTGGGATTTGAAGTACAGAACGATATGTTTGCCCAGCATTCCTGGTATTTTCGAAATGCCTTAGTCCGTGCAAACTATAAGAACGTACAATTAGGAATCGAATACAGCCCAAAGTATCTGCAACGCTTTTTCCGTAATCTCCTAATTGGAGAACAATGGGTATTACAGAATAGGTATTTGAACATAAACGCTCCTGAAGAGTATCAGCATCAACCAAGGCTAGATGCTCCAGAATTGGATAATGATACCCCCACAAGTACCCCCACAAGTACCCCCACAAGTACAATTTTAAGACTTATAGCCGTCTTAAAGAGTGATATGCTTTCGGTGACTGAGATGATGAATAAATTAGAACTAAAAGATCGTAAGAACTTTTTGGAATATACCTTGAATCCCGCGATTCAGCAGGGCTATGTAGTTATGCAATTCCCAGATAGTCCTCGTCATCCTCGTCAGAAGTATCTTCTTACAGATAAGGGAAAGGGATTGAAGATTTGTTCATCATAATGGATTCTTCTTTAGGTATAAATAAGATTAACCCAAACTCGCGAATAGAGTATCTTGATGCAGTTAAGGGGTTGGGAATGCTTATGATTATTTTGGGGCATAGTATCCAATACGGGGCTATTAATAATTGGATGCATTCTTTTCATGTCCCATTATTCTTCTTAGTTAGTGGATATTTTTTGAAATCTAAGACAGAATCTTTAGACTTTTTTCATAAGAAATGGAGACAGATACTTAAGCCATTATTATTTACACACATAATTTGCTTCCTCGCTCTTGGAGCAGTTTTCTTAATTTCGTCAAGGCAGAATCCGTTTAATCTTAGATGGTTTTGTGGACAATTGTTATTCTTAAAAGATTATTCATTACCTGTTATATGGTTCTTGTATGCTTTGTTATGGGGACAGACAATGGTTCATTTTATACTAAAATATTGTGAAAAATATCATTTATGCATCACCCTCTTGTTGTTTCTTGCATCTAATAGCATTTCGGACTACGTAGAAGTTGTTCCATTGTGTTTGTTACAAGGATTGAGCTCCTCCATTTTCATAAGTTTGGGATACGAATTAAAGAAGCGTAATTTATTAACGATGGAAATTCCTTCAAGTTTTTTTATTGCTAGTCTTTTGTTTGCATTATTTGCAGAAATGGTCCCTGTATATATGAGTCGGAATGTTTATCCTTTAGGAGTTTGGAATGTGATTACATCTTCTTTGCTCTCTATTACTATAATTTTGTTTTTTAGAAACTACTTATTTGATTGGTTAAATGGTACGTCCGCTTGTCACCTTTTGTGCCATTTTGGCCGTTTTTCTCTAGTTATTCTATGCTTTCATTGTGTTGAGATGTCTTGTCAGTTAGAGAAAATTACTGATATTTTTGGGATGCCTTCTTATTTATACGTTGTAGCACGGTTTGTCATATTGTGGATGCTTCCATTTATTATTGTTAGAATCCCAATTCTTCGAAAGGCGTTTATTGATAAATGAAAGTAAAATGAAGACGCTTATCTATACAAGCATAGCAGGTCATTACGATGCATTGCCTCAACCATTGGTAGTACATCCGGATTTTGATTATATATGCGTTGTGGATGAATTAGAAAAGGAGAAAGATGGAGTATGGAGGTTTGTGAAGAATCCATACTATAATTCTGATTATAAAAGACTGTCCGTTTGGGCAAGAATGCATCCTCATTTGCTTTTTCCACAGTATGATTATAGCTTATATATAGACGCAAATGTTGAAATTCGGTCCCTTGAATTTTATGATTACTTAAGAGTTGCAATTTCTCGAGGGGCTTTAATAGCTCAAGTCCCTCATCCTACCAGAGACTGTATTTATGATGAACTGGAACAATGTCTGAATATTAGAAAAGTGACCCCTTTTCAATATATGCGACATAGGAATCATTATAGAAACAATAATATTCCTCGACATTGGGGGTTGTATGAGAATAACATTATATTTCGAAAACATAACGATCAAATAGTTATTCAAATTTCTGAATTATGGTGGTCTGAATATATTAAGATTTCTAATAGAGATCAGTTAAGTCTAATGTTGGTATATTGGAAATTGAAGTTTACCCCAGATTTGTTGTTTGGAAAAGGCCAAAATTCGAGAAACACTAATATGGTAAGATGTATGGCACATTTGTCGTCATCTAATGAGCCTAAGTCTTTGTTTGTAAAGACACGATTATTTATAGAAAGAAAAATTATTCTTCCTATTTATAGAAAGATTGTAGGTGCAGAGAATTATTCTTCACAATGGTAAATGAATGTTGTAGTAAACTATGAGTAACGTCGCAATATCATTTGAGCATGTAAGTAAGATGTACCAGCTTGGAGTGGTTGGAACAGGTACCATCAGCAACGACTTGAAACGTTGGTGGTATACGGATGTCTTGGGCAAGGAGGATCCTTTCCTCAAGATTGGTCAGACAAACAATCGTGCATCAAAGGCAAGTAATGATTTTGTTTATGCCCTTCGAGACATTGATTTCAAGGTCGAGCAGGGTGACGTGGTCGGAATCATTGGTAAGAATGGCGCAGGAAAGTCAACTTTGCTCAAACTCTTGAGTCGCATTACAGCGCCGACAACAGGCTGCATCAAGGCGAAAGGTCGTATTGCTTCCTTGCTCGAAGTTGGTACTGGATTTCACCCAGAACTGACTGGTCGTGAGAATATCTACCTCAATGGCTCCATCATGGGTATGACCAAGAGAGAGATTGATGCCAAATTGGACGAGATTGTTGACTTCTCCGGTTGCGAGATGTACATTGATACCCCAACCAAACGTTATTCTTCGGGTATGCAGGTCCGTCTTGGCTTCGCTGTTGCCGCCTTCCTCGAACCCGAAATCCTCGTCGTTGATGAAGTCCTTGCTGTCGGTGACGCAGAGTTCCAGAAGAAAGCGATCGGAAAGATGAATGATGTTGCTACTAATGGTGGACGAACAGTACTCTTTGTGTCGCATAACATGGCCAGTGTGCGTCAGCTTTGTCGTCATGGAGTTGTTCTCAAGAATGGTATGGTTGAGATGACAGGTACTGCAGATGAGTGTGTGGATTTCTACATGCAGACGAATATTGACAAACTTATAGGAGAGGCGGTAGCAGAACCAAAGTTTCATGGGACGTACCAAAGCCGAGAATTAGAGATTGAATATGTTCAAATGAAGAATGATATCTATTCGGTATCTATAAATGAACCTTTGGCGTTTGAGATGAGATTTAAGCGAAATATAAGTTCTGTAAAACGAGCCCAAGTAGGTGTCTATATTCATGATTCTTCAGATGCGGGTGTTGTTACAGCCTTTTCAGAGTTGTTTGATTTGAAAGAAGATCAAAAGGAATACGTAATCAAGTTTTCTTTACCTATTCATCAGTTGGCCAAAGGTACGTACTCTATTGATTTTTCTTTGTCGCAGTTTGACTTTACTTCTGTCCCTTATGATTATGACTTTGTTCGTAGGATACTATCATTCGAAGTAAAGTATGTAGATATTGAACATACAAAGCCATTTGTCGCATGGCAGCCAAGACTTGGTTCTGTCGTTTCTGAAGTAACCAATCTATCAATTGAAGAAGAATGAAACAGATATATGCATTAGGAATTGGTCACAATACTCCTGTGATGATTGATTTGGCTATGTCATGTGGGTATGAAATAGCAGGTCTCTATCACTATGATTCATCAAGAACGGGTAGTGTTGATCATGGATTTAAGATTCTTGGCTCTTTTGAGGATTTGTTTGCACAATCTTTGTTGGGAAAGAGTTTTTTATTGACTATGGGCGATAATAGTATAAGAGAAGAGTTGATTCTAAAGATTCTTGCGAAAGGTGGCTCTGTCCCTTCCTTGATTCATCCAACAGCTGTTATATCGAATTTTGCTACCGTCGATGAATGTGGGGTTTATATTTCTCCATTTACTTATGTTCAAGCGGATTCATATATTGGAAGAGGTACAATTCTCTTGTCTCATGTTAATATCTCTCATACAACTCATATCGGTTCTTGCTGTTTTGTTGCAGGTGGAACTCATGTAGGTGCGTATACAAATGTGGAGGATCAGGTATTCTTAGGTCAAGGAGTTCTATCAATTTCAGGTAAAGTTAAGAAGATAGGACATCATGCGTACATAGGTGCTGGTTCATTGATTACAAAAGATGTTCCTGCGGGCGCAAAAATGGTTGGACGTCCACTTCATACTATTGAATAATATGCCTACAGCGGAGATTCTTGTCAGTATTCAATGTATTACTTTTAACCACAAAGACTACTTGCGGCATGCATTAGATAGTTTTTTACGCCAAAAGGCAGATTTCGCTTTTGAAATCATTGTCCATGACGATGCTTCTACAGATGGGACAACTGATATAGTTCGAGAATACGCAGCCTTGTATCCGGATATTATCATTCCAATGTATGAAGAGGAGAACCAGTGGAAAAAGACAGGTATGAAGCCAGTGTTTGCAAAAATGACAAACATCAGCAGAGGAAAATACATAGCATATTGTGAAGGAGATGATTTCTGGCAAGATGATTATAAATTACAGAAACAAGTTGAAGCCTTGGAATCGCATCCAGACGCTTCTATGTGCTATACAGGATTCCAAACTGTAGATAATTCTGGTGTTCCTTATTGTAGTGAAAGGTATGAGCAATGGAATAAAAAAGGTCATTCAGGTGAACTTTTTTTTGATTTATTGGATCATAATATTGTTTTAACTCCTACAACAATTTTTCGTAGAAATGTCTTCGAATCCTCAATTTATAAGGATACCCCACTTAGATTAGATTATTTTGCTTTCCTATCGGCAGCTGCAATAGGCCATCTTATTTATTTGCCAGATCGAACGGCTTGTTATCGATCTACTCCCACTGGAGCGATGGCAACACAACTCCCTTGGGTGCAAGAGAAATACAATGCGATACGTTTTTATTTTCTTTGTGAGTATGCGTTGGGAAAAATTAAGAAGCCATTTTGCATAGCAGGAATTTTTGCTAAAATAGAAATCGTGAATCTTGCAATACGTAAATCTACTGCTGGAGACAATACCTTGAAAAATATTTTAAGAACTAACAATGTTTGGCCCAAATACTTTATTCTTGCGTGGTGTCAGATAAAGTTGGAAAACTGGAAATTTAAACATCAAAAATCATGAAACCTCGTGTTCTTGCATTGTATCTTCCACAGTTCCATCCGTTTCCAGAGAATGACGAATGGTGGGGGACTGGTTTTACAGAATGGCGAAGCGTAGCTCGTGCTACTCCATTATTTAAAGGACATTATCAACCACATATACCTGCAGATCTTGGATTCTACGATTTGCGTGTTCCAGAAGTTAGAGAGCAACAGGCGCAGATGGCACGAGAAGCAGGAATTGAAGGATTCTGTTATTGGCATTATTGGTTTGGGAATGGGAAGCGGTTGATGGAAAGGATCTTTGATGAAGTTCTTGAATCAGGCAAGCCGGACTTCCCGTTCTGTCTTGGTTGGGCGAACCATAGTTGGTATGCAAAAAATTGGAATAGTGCAGATACAAAAGGAAAAGATAGAATATTGATTGAACAGACTTATCCTGGCAGAGAAGATATAATTGCACATTATCAATTAGTACGAAAGGCATTTTTAGATCATCGATATGTGAAGTATGGAAATAAACCATTCTTCATGATATATGAACCCGCATCTATTCCAATAGAGTTTTATTCTGTTTGGAATGAATTAGCGCAAAAAGATGGCTTTGATGGGGTATATTTTGTCGGCAATTGTCCATATAATCAAGAAGCAGATGACTTTTGCCAAAAATTCAGGTTAGAAGCAGTTGTGAAAAATAGAATTCAAGGTTTGTCTTCTCAAAGAAATGCAAAGTTTATTCCACGTCAGATTCAGAAACTGAAGAAAGGATGTCTAAGCTTCCTAAATTTGACATGCGAACGTTTTGAATACAGAGAAGCAATGAAATCATTAGTAGATTTTGTGGATGATTCTAAAGAAAACGTTATTCCTTACATTATTCCAAATTTTGATCATTCTCCAAGGAGTGGCCGTTTTGGATATATTCTCCAAGGTGCAAACCCAGATTTATTTTATCAACACTGTAAGCAGGTGTTCGGAATTATTGAAAATAAAGAGAATCCTTTAGTTTTACTTCGTTCTTGGAATGAATGGGGCGAAGGAAATTATGTCGAGCCTGATTTGAGATATGGACGCGGCTATCTTGACGCACTGGCACAGGCATTAAAAGAATTGAAGTGATGGAAATAAGTAAACTCATAAATGCAGACTATCGAGCACGTTTTTTTTGTTCATTACACGATATGAAGCGTACTTTTGTACATGTTGTATATACGCTTGTTCATAGAATAGAAGCAAAAATGATGGGTGTGTCATTAGGGAAAAATGTTTCTTTTAATGGTCACATAACTATAGATAGATTCAAATATTCTAAAATTCTAATTGGTGATAATGTTGTTTTCAATTCTCACTCTGCGTTTAATCCAAGAGGATGTAAAAGGTGCATATTGAAAACCGCAACGGATTTTGCAACTATTGAAATTGGGGAGGGCTCAGGCTTGTCTGGGGTTAGCATTGTTTCTTGGAACAGAGTTAAGATTGGAAAAAACGTACTGATAGGGTCAGATACTAGCATTGGAGACACTGATGATCATCCAGACAGACTCGGAACTGCCCCTGCTCCAATTACCATAGGCGACAACGTGTTTGTTGGGATGCACTGTATGATAATGAAGGGGGTAACGATTGGAGATAATGCCATAATCGGAGCTGGAAGTGTTGTGACTAAAGATATCCCTGCTGGATGTAAAGCAGGTGGAGTCCCATGTAAGGTGTTTCAATAATTGTTTTGGGTGCTTGTAAATCCATTTATACAGTCAGGGTACTGTGCTATGATTAAGAATCGTTTGTTGGAATTGTCTTCTGTTCATATTACTCTTTTTAACATTTTTACTATTGTTTTGGCCAGGAAAGTTATCAGGAATTCTATTCATATTAGGCGGTTGTCTTTCTGTCCTATGGTGTTATTGCTTTTGTAGAATATGTAATCAATATTGTCCTCTTGTTATAGGTAGAAATATCGCTTTTAGACATGATTTGTCAAAGATATGAAAACGCAACAATCTTTCTAGTAGATTCTTTTTTCCATTGTATGTTGATGCCTGATGATGGCTCGTGCTTCCCTCTTTTTAATGAGGTGCAAGAAGTAGGTAAAACATCGACAAATGGTATTGTTGCAACGAAAGATATTGATGTTATTTTTGTTGGAATACTCCATAATATTTGGGGACATTGTTTAACTGATAGCTTAAAAAAACTCTGGTTTTTAAGAACAAATGAGTGTCAGCAATTAATAAAAAAAGGATCAAAGATTGTTTATATTCAGCCTAAAGGAGAACCATTAAAACCATATTCATTACAGTTATTGGAAATGGCTGGCCTTGATGTCTCTGCCCTCGAACCAATTCAAGAAGACACTAGATATAAAACTATATTTGTTCCTGATAATTCTTTGGTATGTTATAAAAAAACTAATTCTAGGGATTGGCATTTTTCTTATACAAAAGAATTTGAAGAAACCATTAATCTAATAAAATCGAAGATACCGGCAGATGATAGTCAGGAATCTTTGAAACTCTATTTTTCTAGAACTCGTGTTGCTAAATCTTCCCGTGAAATGGGAGAGGAGTCTTTGGAGAGAGTTTTTAGAAAAGAGGGTTACCAAATTGTTTACCCAGAAACCTTGGGTTTAGAAGAGCAATTCAATTTGTTGGCTCATTGTAAAGAGTTTGTTTCAACTGAAGGTTCGATTTCTCATAGTGCCATTTTTTGCAGGCCAGGGACGAAAGTGACTATATTAAAAAAAGCAGACTATGAGAATGGATATCAGACGGTATTGAATCAGATTGGCCATTTAGATGTGACATACGTTAAGGCACATCGTACTCATAATGATTCTCAATGGGGTAATCCTATGTATGGACCTTTTTACATGTGTATAACGCCTGAATTAGAGCACTTTGTTGGACATAGAATATTTCATCTTCCATTATGGATACGCCCATCTTGGTGGTGGTATTGTAATAGAAATAGGAAGATCGTTCATATGTTATATCGATTAATTGGAAAAGAATAGAATATGAATCAAATAACCGTTACCTCGCCACTTCTCCCTGATTTGGAAGAGTTTAACCACTTGTTGCAACAGATCTGGAATAAGAAGTGGATTACAAATAATGGAGAGTTTCATCAACGATTAGAGAAGGAATTGGCAGAGTATCTAAAAGTTCCTTATCTAAGTTTGTTTACCAATGGAACCCTGCCTTTGATTACGGCTTTGCAAGCCATGCGAATTACTGGCGAGGTAATTACAACTCCATACAGTTTTGTGGCCACTACGCATTCGTTATGGTGGAATGGAATTAAGCCTGTCTTTGTAGATATTGACCCGAAGACTGGTAATTTGGATCCAGAGAAGATTGAGGCTGCTATTACCTCTCGTACTACCGCTATTATGCCAGTTCATGTGTATGGAACGCCTTGTAATACCAAGAGAATCCAAGAGATTGCAGATACATACGGGTTGAAAATAATATATGATGCAGCTCATGCTTTTGGTGTAGAAGTGGATGGCAAGAGCATTTTAGAGGCTGGAGATATGTCCACTTTGTCATTCCATGCTACCAAGGTTTATAATACCATTGAAGGTGGTGCCTTAATTGTTCGAGATGAGCAGACAAAGAGGCGGATTGATGACTTAAAGAACTTTGGGTTCCATAATGAAGTTACAGTTGTGGCTCCTGGCATCAATTCGAAGATGGATGAAGTTCGTGCTGCTTATGGATTGTTGAACTTAAAGCAAGTAGGTGCCTCTATTGAGGCCCGTGGAAGGGTGGACGCGTTTTATCGAGAATCATTGAAAGATGTTTCCGGTATTTCTATGCTGGAACCTACACCCAATACTCGTCACAATTATAGCTATTTCCCGATCTTTGTTGACGAGCAACAATATGGGATGACTCGTGACGAACTTTATTTCAAGATGAAGGAGAACAATATACTCGGACGTCGTTATTTCTATCCATTGATATCGGAATTCTCAACCTATCGTGGATTGGAATCTGCTGATCCCAAAAATCTTCCAGTCGCACATAAGTTTGCAAATACAGTGATTTGTTTGCCAATGCATCATGACTTAAACAATAGTGATTTGTATCGAGTCGTTGATTTGATCAAGAGATAAAGTGAATGGAGAATCTTAAAGTTACTGTCATCACCGTAGTACGCAATGATGTTCAGCATATAGAGCAGACAATGCTCTCTGTACTTAATCAGACTTACTCGAATATTGAGTATATTATTATTGATGGTGGAAGCACGGATGGAACTGTTGATGTCATCAAGAAATATGCAGATCAGTTAGCATACTGGATAAGTGAACCCGATGGTGGTATCTATCCGGCAATGAACAAAGGATTAAAGCATGCGACCGGAGATTGGGTGAACTTTATGAATTCGGGCGACATCTTTTCTGATGATAAAGTATTGGAAAATGTATTTGGGCCAGAA
Organism: Bacteroidales bacterium; assembly: GCA_045627865.1. GTDB lineage: Bacteria > Bacteroidota > Bacteroidia > Bacteroidales > UBA3663 > Liminaster. The sequence continues at coordinate 217,236 of JAZQOK010000012.1, read as the reverse complement.
GGAAGGATCCATTTATTTCGTCAGGATTCATTGCCGTGGATTATCGGTGGTAATACAATCAATGTGTTCCCTGATGGCCGCATGGAAGAACATCACGCTGAAAATGCTGACGTAATACCGTATAGGTTGCCATTCTCTCATCAGGCTTGTTTTACTCGTATTCAGCCAGAGACATTCTGCTTTGGTTTGAGCTATAAGTATTCGGCTGACTACAAGTTATTCTATGATCTGTATTTTATATATGGCTCAGCAGCTTTTCTCATCTTGGATTGCCCAATAGCTCGTTATCGTCAGGAGGATAGTTTGTCAATGAATCCTGCTAATCAGAAAGCCATCAAAGGTGAATATCTGAAGATTCAATCCAAGCATCGTACATGGCGTTGGTGGAAAGAGTATCTGAAGTGGCGTTTGCTGTAAGAGTTCAATGTTAGTATCAATCTTTATTCCTACATACAATGCAGCAAGTTGCATTGAGCAGACTTTGAATAGTGTCCTGACGCAGACGTATTCAGAACTGGAAGTGTGGCTTGTGGATGACTGTTCTTCGGACAATACACGAGAGATTCTGCAAAGATATGCTGAGACGGATAATCGGGTAAACTTGATATTCAAGGAGAAGAACGAAGGTTTTGTTCCGTTCTCATGGAACCGAGTATTCCCATTACTGCAAGGCGAATTTACGCTATATATGAGCCATGATGATACGTTGGCTTCGGATTGTATAGAGCGATTGGTCAAAATGCAGCAGAAAACTGGATCGGATTGCGTCATTCCTGATTGTGTATTCTGCTATGATGATGGCACGAAGAAATCCACATTATCGTCAACACTTTCGTTGTCATCCAAGGAGGCATTTGCCAGAATGCTCAACTATGATATCCCAGGGTTTGCATTGTGGAGAACAGGCCTGATTCGTAGTATTGGGATGCCTACAGAGGCTTGGAATAGTGATGAGGGCATGCAACGAATCTGGGCAATAAATTGTAACCATGTAGAGCTCTGCCCAGAGGCAAAGTTCTACTATAGGATCACATCTGCAAGTATCACAAAGGGGTTAAAACCATATCATCTGTCTGGATTGAAGACACAACAAAGACTCTTAAAGACCCTTTTTCAGAATGGAATTTGGTGGCGTTATCCGATGCCCAGTGCGCGATTCGCATGGCAATGCTTGAAGAGTTACCGGTATCTGAAGTCTAAATTGCAATGAAGATGGATATAACAGCAATTATATTGACCAAGGACGAGGAGATACACATCGAGAGGTGTATCAAGTCGGTGCAGAAGGTCTGTTCGGATGTCTTGGTCGTGGATAGTTTTAGTACTGATCGGACTTGTGAGGTTGCTGAACGCTTGGGGGCTCGTGTGGTTCAACATCCGTTTGAGAATCAGGCGAAGCAGTTCAATTGGGCCATAGATAATGTAGAGATAACGACCGAATGGATCTGGCGCGTAGATGCGGACGAGATCATTGAGGATAAGCTTGTGGCATTGGTGCGTGAGGCAATTAACAATGAACAATTAACAATTAACAATGGCTCTCCCAAACAGGTTAACGGAATCTATGTGAATAAGAAGATTGTCTTCATGGGACGTCCGTTATTGCATGGAGGATGGTATCCTGCCCAGCAGATCAAGATTATCCGCAAGGGTTTCGGTCGTAGTGAGGACAAGATGATGGACGAACATTTGATCATCACCTCGGGTAAGACTATTAGCTTGGATGGCGATCAAACTGATTGGAACTTGAAACCGTTGGATTGGTGGTGGGAGAAGCATAAGCAATATGCCGTTCGTGAAGCGAAGCAACAATTCCAATTAACAAATAACAATGAACAATTAACAATTAACAATGGGCAATTAACAACCCAATCAGCGGAGGTAGAAGGTAAATTGTTTGGAACCAATGCCGAATTTAAGCGGTATATGAAGAACCTGTATGGTCATTGTCCTCGGTATGTTAGGGCTGTGGTTTATTTTGTTTCCCGTTACTTCCTGATGTTTGGTTTCCTGGATGGTTATGCTGGATGGTATTGGCATACCCGACAGGGATTGATGTATCGCTGGATGGTGGACCGGGAGATAGGGAAACTCCTGAAAAGTGGCACTTCGGACTGACATTGTTATTGTTATTTGATTGGAATTATTCATTTTGAATAATACAATTTGATTTTTTGAGAGAATAGACTTATCTTTGCTGAAAATTTTACGTTTGGGTTTCCATGATCAAAAGCAAAAGAATATATTTTGTCAACCTGTTGATGGCTGTCTTACCGAATAGTGGATGCCAGAAGTTTAAGACGAAGCTGTTCCGTTGGGCCGGTGCAAAGGTGGGGGAGAATGTGGAATTCTTCCAAGGAATAAAGGTGCAGGGAATCGGCGAATTGGAGTTCGGTGATCGATGCTTCATCGGACATGAGGTGCTTTTCCTATTGAATGAGGGAAGCAGGATTACGGTTGAGGAAGAGGGTGTACTCTCTTCTCGTTGCATGGTTGTCTCTGGGTTTCACCCAATTGTCCCGAGTGGGAAACGTATTATTGGTCGAGAGGGAACGTGTAGTCAAGTCCGAATCTGCCAAGGTGCAGCTGTGTTGGCCGGTTGCCAAGTGCTTCCGGGTGTGACTGTTGGCGAAATGTCATTGGTTGCAGCTGGAGCTACGGTTAACAAGGATGTTGAACCCTTCACGATGGTGGGCGGTTGTCCTGCCAAACTGATTAAAAGTTTAAGAGTTTAATAAGAGTTTAATCGGTTAAGGGAATGTTCAATAATCGCAATATCGCCATAGGTTCGTTTGCTCTTCTTTTTGCTTTCATGCAGGTGATGTGGCCAGTACCATCGCCGTTGCCGACCAATCAGCTTTTCATGATGTTGGGCATGGCGCTGGTGCTTATCAAGTGCACCAGTGAGGAGGTGAAGATCAATCAGGCTTGTGCGATGTTCCTGATAGCGATTGTAATTAGTATCCTGAGTAATCAGATTCCCGTATTCTTTAAGCCTTGGCAGCGACTGATGCAGTTCATCTTCTTAGCAGTTGCTGCATCTCCTTTATTCGAAGGAGATGGAATAAACAGGATGCGCCGACACATGATGATGGGTATTCTTTGGGCATGTGGTGTCGTTTCTGTTGGCAGTTTCGTCGCCTATCTTACCGGTACTGGCGCTTATTTGTCTGGTATTATTCAGGGTTATATGGGTATCACTCCCCATCCAAATTTCCTAGGTATGTATGTGATGGTGGCGATGGTGTGGTTCTCATCCCTCTACTTCCGTAGTACAGATAATTGGGAACGTATCACTTGGGCCGGTAGTTGGTTGGCCTGTTTGATCGTTATCCTCTTGACGGCATCCCGCAGTTCTACCGCTTGTGCCTTGTTGGGAACTTTGGTTGTCGTTTATCTTCGCTTCCGAAAGAGTACGGGAAAATTGTTTACGGCCTTTTCGGTTCTGGTGCTTGCCTTTATCATGTCTCTTCCATATTTGATGCCTTATATGGGAACCATGATGCAAAAGGGTGTAAGTGCAGATTCAGAAGAAACAGATGAATTGGTGGCAGCAACCCGTGGTGCTATCTGGGACCTCCGTTTCCAGGAATTGGATGAAAGTCCATTCGTGGGAGTCGGTGCTTATAGCTGCGATATCAATCTGCCGAATGCTGATATCTTCTATACTGCAAGTACGGGTTCTATTGAACAAGGTAGTTCCTATCTTGGTATGTTGGCACAGTTAGGCTGGTTCGGTTTTGTCTGTTACTTGCTGATTGCTGTTCCGATCTTTGTCAAAGCATTCAAGAAAGCGACTCAGGAAAATACTCCTTATGCTCAGTTGATGGTGGCGCTGATGATTCCAGTTTTCATTCACATGGTGGTTGAGGGCTATGCCATTACTGCAGGTGCGGTTCAATGCGTGATTCTTTGGTTGGTGCTTGGCGCTGCCTCGCAATGTGATAAGGTGGCGGATTATCCTGTCTTGTGGGAGAATGAGGATGAAAATCCGATTACCCCCGAAGAGTATGTCGAGTGGAGAGAAGAACAGGAAGAAGCTTAGAACTTAGGATTAATGCTTAGAGTTTGGAGATTATGATACCCGTTCTGCTTACAGCAACCGTAGATCCCAAAGGAATGCAGGGAGCCAACTTCTCTGTCGAGGATCGTGTACAGATGTATGTGGATGCTGTCGATTTCTATGTTTCTAAGGGACTGCCAGTTGTCTTTGCCGAAAATTCAGGTCAGGTGAATTCCGTACGTGCTGTTATGCTGCATAAGAATGTCGAATGGCTGGATGTGAGCGGATCGGAATATGATCAGACGCGAGGTAAAGGATATAATGAAACAATCCTGATCAAGAAGGCTATTGAGCAATCTCAATTCATACAGGATTCTGGTTGCTTCTTCAAGGTAACTGGCCGATTGAAGGTACTGAATATCGATTCTTTGCTTTCGGAATGTGCCAAGAGAATGCCTCTGAAGTTCCTCGCCGATTGTAAGGATCATAAACTCTATGAGTTCTTGCATATGCCTATTAATGGACATGCCGGAGAATGCCGATATTGGTTCGCTACCGTCGATTTCTTTATCTGCCGAATGCTCCCACATCTGGATAGTATGAATGACTATTCAAACCCTCCATGTTTGGCAGAGGACGCTATGTTAGCTGTCTGCCGGGAAACAAGAGGACAGGAGGAATGCAAGGACCGCTTCCGTACGCAAGCAAGAATCTCGGGTAGAGGTGGTCATGATCTCGGCAAGGGTCTGAGCTTCTTTTATAGTACTGATAATGATAGTTTGGCACTGCGTTTCAAGTGCGCTTTACGTCAAACTTTAAGATATATTATGCCATTCTGGCGTTGTTAAAAAATGATATGAACGAGAGACGTCATATAGGGAAAGTTAGTTTTGGAACCAAACTAAAGCGTGCACTTTGGAATATGGTCCGATTGCTTTTGTTCCGTCCTTTGGGAACGAAGCTCTTCCGTCTGTGGAGAATCTTTCTCCTCAAAGTCTTTGGCGCCAAAGTAAGCTGGAAGTGTGATGTTTATGCTTCGGTCAAGCTTTGGGCTCCATGGAACCTCGAGATGGATGAGGGAAGTTGCCTTGGTCCGGAAGTAATTTGCTATAATCAGGCAAAGGTGGTACTGAAGAAGAATGCCTGTGTCTCGCAGTATGCTGTACTATGTACGGCAGGACATGAGACTTCAACTTTGCCAGATGGACGAAAGGTCGTAATGAATAATGCACAAACAGGTCTTGTTATTGCCGATATCGTGTTGGAAGAAGAGGCATGGGTCGGTATGCAGGCTTTTGTCGGGATGGGTGTGACGATTGGAAAGAAATCTGTCGTTGGTGCCCGTGCGAATGTGTTTAAGGATGTTCCTGCAGAATCCGTAGCATATGCTCCTATCGGTAATTGTACCAGTCTATAATGCAGGCGAGTTTTTGAAACCATGCATCGAGAGTCTCCTGGCGTTGCCTATGGAGAAGGAGATTATTGTGGTGGACGATGGTTCGACCGACGGAGCAGTCGAACGGTTATCGGTTATCGATTATCGATTATCAATAATTCGACAGACGAACCAGGGGGTCAGTGCTGCCCGAAATGCGGGACTGAAGCTGGCACGGGGCGAATGGGTGTGGTTCGTGGATGCGGATGATGTGGTTGATGCGAACGTTAACGCTAACCCTAACGTTAACGCTAACCCTAACGTTAACCTTTTGCTTCTTCCGTATGATTGGACGGAGCGAGGTGAATCCAAAAGGTTTGAGGCGCAGGATGGTGAGATTCCTTACAATCTTTGGCGATGCTGGTTTCGAAGAGACTGGATTGAGAAGTATGGCATTCGCTTTTCAAATGGTAGAAAATATGCCGAGGATCAGGAATTCATATTGAACTACCTGTTGAATACGAGCGAAGAGACAAAAGCATTGGATGGACCGGTGTATCATTACACTATGCGTGCCTCTGGTGCTATGATGCGAAAGGATGTCTGTTGGAAGAAAAGATGGGATCTTTGGTGTGTGCTTTGGGGCTTCGTCGCACGCTCAATTGCCTCTGGAAAGATCTCGCAGCAATGGGTTGGAAAACAAATTAGAAGAATAACAAAAAATTTGATTATAATATGAGATTAAGCATAATCATGCCAATTTACAATGTGAGTAAATGGCTTGGACGATGCATCGCATCGGTAAGAAATCAGGGCTTGACTGCTGATGATTATGAGATTATTGCCGTAAATGATGGTACTCCCGATGACTCGATGGAGGTGCTTGCCTCTTTCCGTCAGAAGGAAGAGCAGTCGGGCGAACCGATAGCTCCATGGGTGATTATTAACCAGGAGAACAAAGGTTTGAGTGCTACCCGTAATGCCGGTCTGAAGGCTGCCCATGGTACTTATGTCTGGTTTGTGGATAGCGATGATTATTTGGAACCGGGAAGTTTGAAGAAACTTCTGGAGAAGGCAGAGGCAAATCGCTTGGATGTGCTCTGTTTCGGTTTGCAGCTGGTAGGCGAAAATGGAGATATCATTCCCTACGAGATTCCAGATCAGTCGAACGGCAAGGTTATGAAGGGTGAGGAGTTCATGCTGAAGGTTGGCATGCCACCTGCTGCTTGGGCTGCCCTGTATCGTCGAGCATTCCTGCAGCGCAACAATCTTCAGTTTGCTGAGGGTCTGCTTCACGAAGATCAGGAGTTTACTCCACGCGCTTATTTCAAGGCTCGTCGTGCTGCTTTCGATCCAATTATTGCCTATAATTACGTACAACGTGAGGGTTCGATTATGAAGAGTGCGAATCCGAAGAAGTCAACCGATATGCTGATTATCTGTCAGACGCTTTGGGACTTCGCTATGGAGAATACTCAGATTGAGAGTTCTATCCGTTACTTGTTTGTGAACCGCGTTTCGTTCCTCTTCTCGCAGGTGCTTTCGAACCTGTGTCGTTGTGGCATCAAGGATTTCCCTGGCGATGAGAAACAATTGCCATACTATCCGTTGTCAATCAATCAGTATCTGACCAAGAAGGAGCGCTACAAGTATCAGCTGATCAATAGTAGTGTGCACCTTTATCTGAGTCTGTATTCGAAATTCGTGAATACAAACACCTCGAAATCGCGCATGAAGTTGCGTTCGCATGCATAATCCTAACCATAACTATAACACTAACCATAACTATACCCTCTAACGATAACTTTTAACTATGCGGCTATTATTCTTTCAAAACTGCGTGAGTCCGCATCAGATGCCCTATATCGAGATGCTATCTCAGCGACACGATGTAACTGTTATTGTGCCTTTCATCGCTTATGAATCGAGAGAGATGATGGGCTGGGGGCAGTATGAAACCAAGGCTCCCATTCGAATGATTGTATCTCCAACTGATGAAGAGGTACAGAATTTGTTCGAAGAACCTTATGAGGGAAGAACTGTTGCCTTATTCAGCGGAATTTCTGCTTTTCGCGACGTGAAGCCTTGGTTCTTGCTAAGTTTGGAGTATCCTGTGGAACGAGGTATCATCACGGAGGCCCCCTATACCTATAAGTATCCGTTGTGGATGCACAAGATTCGTTTCCTGATTCAGGATTACAAGTTCATCAAGTATATTGATTATATCTTTGCCATTGGAGAGCCTTGTGAGGATTATTACCGCACATGGGGAGCTTCATGGAAGATTGTCCCATTCGATTATTGTGTAGCTGAGCGTCCTTTGGGTGAAGAAATTCCGATTGTTGAACAAGGCACGGCTAATTTCTGTTTTGTTGGCTCTTTGGATAGACGTAAGAATGTGGAGTCAATGCTGAAAGCCTTTGCACTTTTCCGGCAGAAGCATCGCGAAGCCTATAAACAATGCCGTTTGACCATAGTGGGCGATGGCAAGAGAAGACAACAGCTTGAAGCCTATGTGAAGGCTAATCATCTGGACGAAATAACAACCTTCACAGGCACGCTACCGATGAGCTCTGCCCGACAGATTATTGCTCAAAGCCATGTGCTCATTCTTCCCTCTCTTTATGATGGTTGGGGAGCGGTCGTTAATGAGGCCCTGATGGAGGGAACGATGGTCTATTGCAGTACGGCATGTGGCGCATCGGTATTGATTGATGATCCAAGCCGTGGACGAAGATTCAATCCAAAGGATTCCTATGCTCTGTCGAAGTTCCTTTGGAATGACTATGGGTTCTTCCTGGATGCCAAGCACATTGCTCATCGACGAGCCGTTTTGCGTAATTGGGCCAAGGAGAATATTGGATCTGAGGCGATTGCCCGACGTATGGAAGAGGGCCTCAAAAGAAAAGCTTAAACCGATTTAAGAATGAAGGTTCTACAGTTCATGCCTTCGTTGGGTGTCAATGATGGAGGTACCACGACCTACATGCAGCAGCTGACTGCGTGTTTGGGGCAGATGTGCGAGTTGCATGTCTGTGCACTGACCTCAGTCGATCAGTTTGTGCCTCTGGAGCATTGCTATACTCATAGCATTCCGAATGAGATACGGCATCTTTCGGTGATGAAAAAGGCTTGGGTGGAACTGTTGACCGATATTTGTCCGGATGTTGTGCATGTCAATTGCTGTTGGTTGCCTCAGATTGCCATGATTATCCAATGGACCAAAGATTGGAGAAAGAGTCGGCAGAACTTTAAGTGCGATTGTCATGTCTCCATTGTACTGACACCTCACGGAATGTTAGAACCCTGGATTCTGAAGAGAAACTACTGGACGCGCAAGCTCCCAGCTATCCTTTTGTATCAGCGTCGTGCCGTGAATCAATGTGATTTGCTGATCGCTACTGCCGAAGAGGAGAGGAATCATATCCTTCAGCTTGGATGGAACCAGAAGGTGGCTCTGGTTAGGAATGGTATTGATGTGGAACGTATTGTTCCGAAGACAGAATATAAGGCACCAAAGGAGTTGCTCTTCATGAGTCGTATTCATCCGAAGAAGGGGTTAGATCTGTTGATTGGTGCATTGGCTGATTTTTTGCCCAATTCACCTTTTCATCTTACTATTGCAGGAACCGGCGAAGACTCTTATGTCGGGCAGTTGAAGGAGAAAGTACATGCTTTGGGGTTGGATGCTTCGGTCACGTTTGTCGGACCTGTCTATGGTGATAGAAAGTGGCAACTTTTGCGTGATACCGATGTTGTCGTGCTTCCTACTTATAGCGAAAATTATGGGTTGATTGTTGCCGAGGCATTGGCTTCCGGAACACCTGTCATAACAACAACCGGCACACCTTGGAGGTCTCTTGTTGAAAATGCTTGTGGCTGGTGGGTCGAGCCTGACCAGAAGTCAATCGAAAATGTTCTATGGAATTTATCCCTTAAGTCAGCTGAAGAATTAAAAAAAATGGGAGAACGAGCTAGAAGAGTCGCAGAAATGGATTGCGCAATTTTGAAAAATGTGCATGAATTGTATCAACTCTACTTGACAAAAGGTATATAAACTCACAATTAGTTCAACATTTCTTTGTACCATAATAAGATTTTTCGCTTTTGAATGAGCGATTTGCTAAAAATTATTATCTTTGCGAACTTAAGTTTTTTAATTATCGTTCGTTGATATCGGCTTTTTCTAGATTAACTGCTCAAATGAAAAAAGTAATTTTTATTATTTTTTCAATGCTTGTTTGTGCTCCTGTCCTGTTCGCTCAGGTCGGTGGGTTCGGCAGTTTTTCTGCGCCCGATACAACGGCGACAGTTACCCCTGATTTGGAGTCCGAGGAAGAAGAGGAGGAAGAGTCTGTCCTTACACGAATGAAGACTCGAATGTCTTTCACTAAAAGAGAACTTAGTAAGATCTCCGACCCACGTGTGCGTGATTTATATTGGTACGCATTGAACGATACTACCGACCGTAAACGTTACTTGCGTGCTCACTATGCCTTCAATGAATGGGCAGATAACTGGGCGTTCGAGTTGCGTGGTGGTGCTCAGGGCGTCTCTACTGTCGGAATCAAGGAGCGATTCAGTCTGGGTCGTCAGTTCGAGGCTGGTTTCAAGAAGGATCTTCATCCATACTGGGCCATTAGAGCCGATGGTTATATCTCACGTTACGAACATAAACTCTACACGGCACATCTTTCGACCATGATTTCGAACTATGATGATAATCCGAATAATGGTAGTGATTGGTGGGTTCCGATTGGATATTCTACTTTCGGCGCTCGCGGAGCTGTTATGCTTAATTTTGTCAACTTCCATGCCGGCCGTGAGATGATCTATACCCCTTGGGTCCTGTATGGATATGCTGGCGCCGGTTTCGCTTATTCGTTCAAGTCTTTGTCCGAACGAGATGGATCCTGTCTTGTGCCTCAGTGGTTCTTTGGCCTGCAGGGTGGCTGGAACTTCAATCAGCGTTATTCGTTGGTTCTTGATGCTAATTTGAGCTGGCAGGGTGATGACTTGCAGGGGTTCACTACGCAGGCAAGTACCTGGAAATATGCTCTGACCATTGGTCTCTCGTATAAGTTCTCGAAGGTGATCCACTTCCAGCGATTGGGTTATGATGAGAGTTTTGACCGAAAGACTATTGTCGATGCGGTTGATGATGGTGAAGGCGATAATCTGCAGTCGTTCATCGAGCAGGGTGGATCTCGAAACAATAAAGTGAATAATGTTACTAAGCTTTCGTCTGATATGATTCAGGCGGCTTTCTTTCAGATTGACCGCATAGAGCTACAGCATACTTATGTGTTGAACTTAGGCTTCTATGCCGAATTGATTAAGAAGAACCCTGAACAGAAGTTTATTGTTAAAGGATTTGCCGATATAGAGGTTGGATCGATGAAACGAAACCTTTGGTTGAGTGAGCAGCGCGCTAAGGTTGTGGCTGATGTTTTGGTCAAGACCTATGGTGTTAATCCCGATCAATTGCTTGTAGGTGGCGGCGATTTGGATGTTGACATTCCGTTCCTCCGTCAGCAGGGCCACCATCGTTTTAACCGTTGTACCATTGTTTGTCCACTCAACGAAGACTACAAGATCATCAAGGAGACTGAATTTGATGATAAGAGTGAGTTGATGGATGGACGTGTATCTCGCCCAAGTAAGAATTATTAATTCTCTCCTTAAGTGAAAGTATCTATCATAACGACTTGTTATAACCGAGAGTCCACCATTGGAAGCTCGGTACGTAGTGTTATGGCCCAGACATATCCAGATATCGAGCACATCGTTATTGATGGTGCCTCGAAGGATAATACACTTAAGGAGATTGAGCGTTGCGGTTCGACGCGTATTGCTAAGCTTGTCAGTGAAAAGGACAGTGGTTGTTATCAGGCCTTGAATAAAGGTGTCCGTGCCTCGTCCGGTGATATTGTTGGTTGGCTTCATTCCGATGACGTATTCTACGATGACGATGTCATCAGTGATGTTGTTAAGGAGTTTGAACGTACAGGATGCGATTTCCTTTATGCCGATGGCTTGTTTGTCAGTCCCGATAATCCAAAATGGATCATTCGTGATTGGGTGAGTGGCACTTATTCCGATGCTAAGATCCGGAATGGTTGGCTGCCTTTGCACACCACTGTTTTTGTTCGTCGTGAGTTGTTTGAGCGTTATGCCTATTACTCCGAGGAGTATATGATTTCCAGCGATACGTTCTGGCTTCTCAAGTGCATGTACAAGACTGGTGTTAACATTCATTACATGCATCGTTATGTGGTTCGTATGGCCTATGGTGGTCTTTCTACCAATTGGTCTCGTACTTTCCACCGTTGGCGCGAAGATCTCGGTATCTATTACCGCATGGGTCTCTCCCCACGAAAGGCTTTGATCAAGAAGGTCCTTCGTAAATTCCCCCAGTTTGTTAAGGCTCCATTTGCTGATGCGGGCCAGACAGACTAAGAAAAGATACATATTTTACTATTAACTTCACGCGCGCGTACAATTTTATATTTACGTGCGCGTGCTTTTTGTTTAAAAATCGCTCAAAATATAGTAAAATAATGTAAAAACATGGTGATATAATGTTAACGAATGTTTAATAACTAATCAAATTATTAAAAAATCGTTACAAAATCATAGAAATTGGGATTTTTTCCGTATCTTTGCACCATCAAATGTTTATGTAGTCTTCTCTTAATTTCAGTTTATAGTACCAATTAACTTGTCAAAAGAGAATTCATACCGATGATATGATGAAAGAAGAAGTATTAAATCCTGATTTTTTATTTGAGGTAAGTTGGGAGGTGTGCAATAAAGTGGGTGGCATTTATGCCGTCCTTTCCACTAAAGCAGCAACCTTGAAGCAGCAGCTGGGCGACGGATTGGTTTTCGTTGGTCCGGATCTTTGGTTTGACCAGGAGTCTCCATTCTTCCTTCCTACAGCAACTACTACTCTGAACGAATGGGCCAAACAGGCCAATCGTGAGGGGTTGAAGGTGCGTGTTGGTCGTTGGAATGTTCCAGGCGAACCACAGGTGGTACTGGTTGACTTCCGTCCTTTCTATTCTGAGAAGAATGCTGTCTATGCACAGATGTGGGAATGGTATGGCGTCAACTCGATGGCTGCTTATGGAGATTATGATGAGGGCTGTACTTTCGCGTATGCAAGCGCACGCGTAATAGAAAGTATGTATAAGAGCCTTTGTCCACAACGCAGCAAAGTGGTTGCTCATTTCAATGAGTGGACAACTGGTATGGGCGTCCTTTATCTCCATCACAAGCTTCCTTCGGTTGCTACGATGTTCACGACACACGCTACATGTGTAGGTCGAAGCATCTGTGGTAACAACAAGCCTCTCTATGACTATCTGCCAGGTTACTACGGTGACCAGATGGCCGATGAGTTGAATATGACCAGTAAGCACAGCGTAGAGAAGCGTGCTGCTCAAATGGCAGATTGCTTCACTACCGTGAGTGATATAACCGCTGCTGAGTGTAACCAGTTGCTCGAACGTATGCCATTGGTTACTCCCAATGGTTTTGAGAGTGGCTTCGTTCCTCGTGGCGTTAACTTCAATCGTACCCGTAAGGAGAGCCGTCAGGCTTTTGCTCGTTTGGTTGAGTGTCTGACCGGTTGTCAGCCAGCAGAAGATGCCTTGTTCATTGGTACCGCAGGTCGTTGCGAGTTCAAGAACAAAGGTATTGATGTCTTCCTCGATACTTTGGCCCGTTTGCGCAGTCGTCAGATTGAGCGTGAGGTGGTTGCCTTCATCATGGTGCCAGGCTGGGTTCAGGAACCTCGTGCTGATGTCAAGGGCCGCTTCAATAGCAACGCAACCTTCACTACTGGTTGCAGTGATCCGGTCTTTACCCACGCAGTTCATAACTATTTCGAGGATGCTATCCTGAATCGTATCCATTCTCTCGGTTTCCAGAACCATCCAGAAGACAAGGTCAAGGTTGTTTATATCCCTTGCTACCTGAATGGAGACGATGGTCTGTTGAATCGCAGCTACTATTCGATGCTGGCTGGTTTGGATCTCTCGATCTATCCTTCCTACTATGAGCCATGGGGCTATACTCCAATGGAGTCATGCGCCTTTGGTGTTCCAACCATCACCACCAGTCTTTCGGGCTTCGGTATGTGGTGCAAGAGCATTAGCAAGGGTCAGCAGTTGGCCGATGGCGTAGCAGTCGTTCCTCGCAGCGATTCCGGTTACGAAGAGGTAGTCAACCGCATTGCAGATCTGGTAATCAATATGCTCGATACCTCTGCCGGCGACGTAAAGATCATTCGTCAGGAGGCCCGCAAGATTGCTAACCGTGCTGAGTGGAAGAACTTCATCAAGTATTATAATCAAGGTTTCGATATGGCACTCCGCAAAGTGCAGAACCGAATTGGATTTAACGATTAACGATTGACGATTATCGATTGATGCACATCGTATATCGCTCATCGTTTATCGCGCATCGTATATCGCACATCAATATATTAAGTATATTCTATTATTAACCCAAATAACTTTTTTATTATGAAAGTACAGGTTTGTAATACTAACGCCCCAGCTTGGCGTGATATTACCGTAAAGTCTAATCTTCCTGCTAAGTTGGAAGGTTTGCACACTGTTGCTCGTAACCTTTGGTGGGCATGGGATACCAACGCTCGCGAATTGTGGCGTGAGTTGGACATCGAATTGTGGCGCAGCACTGGTCACAACCCAGTAGCTATGCTCGAGACCATGAACTATGATCGTTTGGAGGAGATTGCCAACGACAAAGAGTTGATGGCTAAAGTCGATGATGTAGTAAAGCGTTTCCAGGCTTACATGGCTGAGCCAATGGATACCAAGCGTGCTTCTGTTGCTTATTTCTGTATGGAGTATGGTTTGACTGCATGTTTGAAGATCTACTCTGGTGGTCTCGGTATCTTGGCTGGTGACTATGTTAAGGAGGCATCTGATTCAAATGTTGATTTCTGCGCAGTAGGTTTCCTCTACCGCTATGGATATTTCACCCAGACTCTTTCGGCTGATGGCAGCCAGGAGGCTAATTACGAGGCTCAGAACTTCGACCAGCTCCCAATCGAGCAGGTTAAGGAGAAGGATGGTAGCCAGGTTATTCTCGCTGTTCCTTATCATGATGGTATTACCGTTCATGCTAAGGTATGGCAGGTGAATGTAGGCCGTGTTAAGCTCTACTTGCTCGATACTGACTTCGATAAGAATTCAGAGTACGATCGCAGCATCACCCACCAGCTCTATGGCGGTGATTGGGAGAATCGTATCAAGCAGGAGTATCTGCTCGGTATCGGTGGCGTTATGTTGCTCAACAAGTTGGGCATCAAGAAGGATGTTTACCATGCCAATGAGGGCCACGCTGCATTGATGAATGCACAGCGTATGGCAGACCTCATCGCAGAGGAGGGCTTGAACTTCCAGCAGGCTTTGGAGGTTGTTCGTTCTTCATCTCTCTATACCTGTCACACTCCAGTTCCAGCAGGTCACGATTACTTCGAGGAGGGTCTCTTCTACAAGTACATGGGCGCTTATGCTGGCAAACTTGGCATCGAATGGGCAGACTTCATGAACCTGGGTCGTGAGACTCCAGGCGAGGGCAAGTTCTCGATGTCTGTATTTGCTTTGAATACCTGTCAGGAGGCTAATGGTGTATCTTGGTTGCATGGTGCTGTTTCTCGTAACATGTTCCAGCCAGTATGGAAGGGATATGCTCCAGATGAACTTCACGTCGGTTATGTTACCAATGGTGTTCACCACCCATCATGGGCTGCTTCTGAGTGGAAGGCATTCTATACCAAGCTCTTTGGTGAAGGTTACTATGCTAACCAGACCAGCGAGGAGATGTGGAAGAAGATCTATGATGCTAACGATGAGGATATCTGGAACATCCGCAAGACCTTGAAGAATAAGCTCTTTACCTACATCAAGGAGGAGGTTGCTAACAACCTTCGTAAGAAGCAGGAGAACCCAGCTAAGATCCTTCAGGCTGTCAATGCTCTCAATCCAAACGCTTTGACCATCGGCTTTGCTCGTCGTTTCGCTACTTACAAGCGTGCACACCTGCTCTTTACCGACCTTGAGCGTCTTGAGAAGATCGTTAACAACCCAGATCGTCCAGTTCAGTTTATCTTCGCAGGTAAGGCTCACCCAGCTGATGGTGGTGGCCAGGGCTTGATCCGTCGTATTGTCGAGATCAGCCGTATGCCTCAGTTCATTGGCAAGGTTGTCTTTGTCGAGAACTACGATATGGATGTTGCTAAGCGCCTCGTTTCAGGTGTTGATATCTGGATGAATACTCCAACCCGTCCACTCGAGGCATCAGGTACATCAGGCGAGAAGGCTATTCAGAATGGCGTCTTGAATCTCTCTGTCCTCGACGGTTGGTGGTATGAGGGCTACAAGGAGGGTGCAGGTTGGGCATTGACCGACAAGCGTACTTTCCAGAACCAGGCTCTTCAGGATCAGCTCGATGCAGAGACCATCTACACCATGCTTGAGACCGAGATCGTTCCTCTCTACTTCGCTAAGAACAGCAAGGGTTACAGCCCTGAATGGGTGAAGGCAATCAAGGATTGTTTGGCTAAGATTACTCCTAACTTCACCATGAAGCGACAGTTGGATGACTACTACGATCGCTTCTATCAGAAGGAGGGTGTTCGAGGCAAGCGTATGGTTGCCGACAACTTCAAGCTCGCTAAGGAAATGGCTGCTTGGAAGGAGAAGGTTGCTGCTAACTGGGATTCTATCGAGATCAAGAGCATTGAGTTGCCTGAGACTATCAACGATGTCAATGTTGGTAAGAGCTATTCTGGAACTCTCGTTATCGATGGTAAGGAGATTGCTGACAGCATCGGTGTTGATTTTGTTGTTACTGCCAGTGGCGACGGTGGCCAGCATAACTTCAAGGCTATTGAGATGGAGGTAACCAAGCGTGAAGGTTCACTCGTTACATTCCAAATCAAGTACGACGTTAAGTATTCGGGTTCTTACAAGTTCGGCTTCCGTATGTTCCCTAAGAACGAGGAGTTGCCACACCGTATGGACTTCGCTTACACACGTTGGTTCTAAAAGACCCACACCCTGCCCCTCCCGTGAAGGGAGGGGAGTATATAGATTATCCCGGCTATTTGATAGTCGGGATTTTTATTTTTAATCATACAACAAAAAAGTACCGACTTACTAAAAGATAGTAAAATCGATACTTCTATTTCAAACCACTCCCCTCCCTTCACGGGAGGAGGTGGGGGATAGATCTCTTATTTTAGAGATTTGCATTCATGCTCTTCCAGTCTTCAACTGCAGGGATGATGCCGAGGCTGATGATTTCGTCACGCATCTTCTGGAGGTGAGCGTATGAAGAAGCAAGAGCAGCCATCTCCTCCTCAGTACCCTGTGGTGCAGTGAAGCTAACACCGTTAGCGTCGATGGTAGAAGGCATAGCCATCATTACGTTCTTGTAACCGCACTTGTCGCAGTTAACATAGCAACCAGCAGGCCAGGTGAACTTCTCGCCACCCATAGCAGCCTCAATCATCTTGACAGCCTGATATGCTGGGCTCTGGAACGAAGAACGGCCGCGGAGCTTGATGATGTTTGAGCCACCCTGAGTAGTCATGTGCTTGATCTCAGCCCAACGCTCAGCGCTCAAAGAGAGTGAGCTCAATGGTTTGCCGTCAATCATAGCCTTCGAAGCAAATACTGCCATCTGCTCGCCATGGCCACCGTAAGTGTAAGCTCCGGTAACCTTGTCCTGCTGAACACCGAACTCCATTGCGAGCTGCTGCTGCAGACGGGTAGAGTCGAGTGCTGCCAATGAGGTGAGCTGGTTTGGCTTCAAACCAGAGTGAATCAATGCGGTCAAAGCGGTAACGTCAGCTGGGTTGAAGATAACAACAACGTGCTTAACGTCTGGGCAGTACTGCTTGATGAAATCGCCGAACTCTGCAGCGATCTGGCAGTTACCCTTCAAAAGGTCCTCACGGGTCATACCCTCCTTACGTGGAGCACCACCAGAAGAGATGATGTACTTGGCACCGGTGAAGGCCTCCTTTGGATCGGTAGTCCAGGTGATGTTAGCGCCAGGGAATGCGCAGTGTGCCATCTCGTCGGCAACGCCATGTACGCCTGGCTCGAAGATATCATAGAGACAGATGTTTGGGGTGAGACCCAACATCAATACTGACTGAACCATGTTGCTGCCGATCATACCGCCTGCACCAACAATCAAGAGCTTTTCGTTTGTTAAGTAAGCCATAATTCTTTATATTTTTGATTAAATTTTCCGTGACAAAGGTAGGAATTTTTCTTTTATATTTATACAATATGAACTAAATTCGTCATGAATTGTAGCTCGCAACCGTCCTTTGTGACATCATTGATATTTGTGTGTGTCATTTGTCTGCTTGCAAGTTGACAATGACTCTCGAATTGCTCGGGTCGTTGCTGATGATCATCAGATGATGCGTCAGATGCTCTACCTTGTTCGCGCTTGGATTGTAAGTGACAATCAGGTTGACGCTTTGGCCCGGTTTGATAGTGGTATTCTCCAGCTGTGTTTTGAATACTTGTGGCATGTCATTGCTGATTTTGCGGATTGTGAGCTTGCTCTTGCCGGTATTGCGGATTTCGATGCTCTTGGTCTGATTCATCTTGGCACCCTTGGCAAATTCAATGTTGGTTTGTGAAACCTCAATCTCACCCGCTTGATCGCGTTCTTTGCGGCTCATCTGCGAAAAATCCTCCCAGATGTCGGCTGTGACGTTGATGATGTTGTTCTTCATCTTCGTCTCTTTGCCCTTTACAAATATCTCGAAAGTCTCGTTGTGTAAGCCCCAATCCTTGGCCTTGGCAGTCAGGAAAGTAACCAGTACTTTGCCCTCCTGTTTCGGAAGGATGATTTCCGGTTCTGCCTCCAGATAGATGTTCTTCGAGACATTGCGGAAAGTCAACTGGATAGGCTCCTCGCTTTCGTTGTAGAACTGGAGCGTACGGGTACGATTAGCGCGATTCGGATAGACGTCGAAGAAGTTCATCGAACGAGTCTTACTACGCAATCCTGCACCCATCTGGTTGGCATAGGTGTCTTCGGGCGAAGTTGTGCTAACTACGTTTCCGAGGATGGTTACTTGTGTTTTGCCGTTGGTATTGTCATAGACCGTAACCGTCTTCTGGAAAGGGCCTGGTCGTCCTTTGGCATGGTAGGTGACCTTGATGGTACCTCCCTGTCCCGGACGAATCGGCTGGTGGGGGTAATCTGGTACGGCACAACCGCAACTTGAAGCCGCACGGAGGATGAGCAGAGGTGCATCGCCGGTATTCTTGAATTCGAATTCTACGGTAGCGTCGCCATCGCTCTCTTTGATGGTTCCAAAGTCATGGCTGGTTTTGGTAAATGAGATATTGGCAGCCGCCCAACTAAGGGCGACTGCTGATATCATCATTATGCTTAGAAATAATCGTTTCAAAGTCGAATATATAAAATGATTTCAGAATGATTTAGAATGATGGAGTGATGTCTCCTTGTTCTAAAGGGTTACAGCGCAGCAACGATGGCCTCGAGTGCGGCCTGCAAACCTTCGACGTTCTTGCCACCTGCCTGAGCGAAGTGTGGCTGACCGCCACCACCACCCTGGATGAGCTTAGCGGCCTCCTTGACAAGAGCGGCTGCGTTGAAACCTGCCTCCTTGGCCTCGTCGCCTACGGCAACAGTCAGGGTTGGACGACCCATGAACTCTGTACCAAAGACTACGATGGCTTTAGCGTTCTCGGCACGGAGCTGGAAGGCGATGTTCTTGGCGCTATCGGCTTCAAGAGGACCCTGATACTTGACGAGATCAAATCCTTTGACGTTGGTTGCGGTAGCGGCCAACTTCTGCTTGAGCTCGTTCTCTTTCTCGTGCTTGAATTCCTCGACCTGCTTCTTCAGGCTTGCATCTTCGTCGAGGGTCTTCTGGATAGTCTGAACAAGGTTCGGCGCATTGTTGAAGAGTGCCTTCAAGTCGCGGATCATATCCTGCTGTGCGTCGAGCATCTCCTCAACAGCCTTACCGGTGATGGCTTCAATACGACGTACACCTGCTGCAACCGAGGTCTCCATGACGATGCGGATCATACCGATACGACCGGTGTTTGAGATATGGCAACCACCACAAAGCTCAACCGATGGACCGAACTTGACAACGCGAACCTCGTCGCCATACTTCTCGCCGAAGAGGGCGATGGCGCCCATCTTCTTAGCCTCCTCGATAGGTATGTTTCTATGCTCTTCGAGAGCAATGGCCTCACGAACCATCTGGTTGGCAAGGTGCTCTACCTGACGCAACTCCTCGTCGGTCACCTTCTGGAAGTGGCTGAAGTCGAAACGCAAAGACTCTGGAGTGACCAAAGATCCCTTCTGCTCAACATGTGTGCCGAGTACCTGACGCAGGCAGTAGTCGAGAATGTGGGTTGCGGTGTGGTTGCATTCGAGGGCGATACGAGCCTCCTCGTCGATCTTAGCAACGACAGGGGCAGTAATGTCCTGTGGCAACTTCTCGATGATGTGAACAGCGAGGTTATTTTCGCGCTTGGTGTCAACGACCTTGATAACCTCTTCGCCAAAGGTGAGGGTACCCTTATCGCCGACCTGACCGCCCATTTCGCCGTAGAATGGAGTCTTCTCCAATACGATCTGGTACTGGGTCTTGTTCTTCTGCTTCACGCTGCGATAGCGGAGTACCTCAGTTTCAGCCTCGGTGAAGTCGTAACCGACGAACTCGGTGGTACCAGCATGAAGTTCTACCCAGTCACCGTTCTCAACGGCTGCAGCATTGCGGGCACGATCCTTCTGTGCCTGCATATTCTCCTTGAAGCCCTCTTCGTCGATAGTCATGCCATTCTCACGTGCGATAAGCTCGGTGAGGTCGAGAGGGAATCCGTAGGTATCGAACAGCGTAAAGGCCTCTTTGCCATCAATGATGGTCTTGCCTGCGGCCTTGGTCTCTGCCATGATATTGTCCATGCGCTTAATGCCATTCTCAAGAGTGCGCAGGAAGCTGTCTTCCTCTTCCTTGATCACCTTAACGATAAGTTCGTTCTGGGCGATGAGTTCTGGGTAAGCTTCGCCCATGGTCTCGTTGAGGATAGGCAGAAGCTTGTAAAGGAAGGCCTCTTTCTGTCCGAGGTAAGTATAAGCGTAGCGTACGGCACGACGCAGGATACGACGGATTACGTAACCGGCCTTGGCGTTGCTAGGTAACTGGCCATCGGCAATCGCAAAGGCGATGGTGCGGATGTGGTCAGCCAATACGCGCATAGCGATATCTGTCTTCTCGTCCTGGCCATAAGTCTTGCCTGACAAAGCACCGATTACCTTGATGATTGGCTGGAATACGTCTGTATCATAGTTTGAGGTCTTGCCTTGCAGGGTACGTACCAGTCGCTCGAAGCCCATGCCGGTATCAATTACGTGTGCAGGCAACTTCTCAAGACTGCCATCGGCCATGCGGTTGTACTGCATGAACACGATGTTCCAGATCTCGATGACCTGTGGGTGGTCGTTGTTGACAAGTTCGCGGCCCGAAACGGCAGCTTTCTCCTCGTCGCTACGGCTATCGTAATGAATCTCTGAGCAAGGACCGCAAGGACCTGTATCGCCCATCTGCCAGAAGTTGTCGTGCTTGTTACCATTCAGGATGTGATCCTTTGGCAAATAACGCTCCCAGATGCTGGCAGCCTCGTTGTCGCGTTCAACACCCTCTTCAGGTGCACCCTCGAAGACTGTAGCATAGAGGTTCTTTGGATCGAGTTTCAGAACGTCAACCAGGTATTCCCATGCCCAGCTGATAGCCTCCTCCTTGAAGTAATCGCCGAAAGACCAGTTGCCCAGCATCTCGAACATAGTGTGGTGATAGGTGTCATGACCTACCTCCTCAAGGTCATTGTGCTTACCGCTGGCACGGAGACACTTCTGGCTGTCGGCGGCACGGCTGAATTTCTTTTCGACGTTACCAAGGATGATGTCCTTGAACTGGTTCATACCGGCATTGGTGAACATCAGAGTTGGATCTCCCTTCAGAACCATTGGAGCCGATGGGACGATGGTGCATCCCTTGCTTGCAAAGAACTTCAAAAAGCTCTCGCGAATCTCTTTTGCTGTCATCATATTTTGTATTGTTATTTTGAATTCTTTTTGAATTGTGCGCGCAAAGATATATATAATATGTATAGGGTGGTACTTTTGTGGTTCGTTTTTTGCTAAATTTACCGAAAATTGGGTTCAGATGTACAGTTTGGTATGCAAAAACGAACTATTGATGTCAAAGTGTTCGATTTTTCGAATATTTATGCGTTTTTCGCTATTTTTGAAGGCTTGTTTGCTTGAAAATAGTTTGAGATGATATAAAAACTATCACAATTTGCAATCAAATATAGCAAAATCATGGAAAATTGCAGAAAATGGACAAAATTTTAAATGAAAAATTTGGAGGGTATTCTAAAAGTCCCTATCTTTGCACCCAGAAACCAAACAAACTGGTGCTTGGTTGCCGAATAATGGATTTGTATAGCAAAATGACAAAATAGATGTTATATATTAAAGCAAAATGCTACATCATTATTCGAGTGTTATGATTAATTCTTTTAATTCTTTATAATTTATAGTTATGAGCAAACTTAGATTCGACGCAATTGAGCTCGCTTTCA
This sequence comes from Bacteroidales bacterium, assembly GCA_045627865.1. Lineage (GTDB taxonomy): Bacteria > Bacteroidota > Bacteroidia > Bacteroidales > UBA3663 > Liminaster. The sequence continues at coordinate 195,161 of JAZQOK010000012.1, read as the reverse complement.
AGAAGCACGCGCTCGACGTAGAGATTCCAGAGGTACGTCCATCAGAGTATTTTGGTGAACTGGTTTTCAACCGCGAGAAGATGCAGAAGTACTTGGATGCCAAGACCCTTCACGCACTCTTGGATTGTATTGATAATGGACATGCACTTGATCGCAAGGTCGCTGATGGCGTTGCTGCTGGTATGAAGCAGTGGGCTATGGAGCATGGTGTTACACACTGCTGCCATTGGTTCCAGCCATTGACCGAGACAACTGCCGAGAAGCATGACTCTTTCATGGAGTATGATTGGAAGGGCGGTATGATCGAGGAGTTCGAGGGTAAGAGCCTTGTTCAGCAGGAGCCTGATGCCTCTTCGTTCCCATCGGGTGGTATCCGTGCTACTTTCGAGGCTCGTGGCTATACAGCTTGGGATCCAACTTCTCCAGTCTTCATCATGGATGACTGCCTCTGTATCCCTACCGTATTTATTTCATATACCGGTGAGGCTTTGGACTACAAGGCTCCATTGAAGAAGTCTTTGAAGGCTGTTAATGATGCTGCAGTTCCAGTCTGCCAGCTCTTTGATAAGAATGTAACTAAGGTTGTTTCTAACCTCGGTTGGGAGCAGGAGTATTTCCTTGTTGATGATAACCTCTATGCTGCCCGTCCAGACCTTATGGCTACTGGCCGTACTTTGATGGGTCATGGTTCATCTAAGAACCAGCAGATGGATGACCACTACTTCGGTCAGATTCCTACCCGTGTACAGGCTTTCATGAAGGATCTTGAGATCATGGGTCATCGTCTGGGTATTCCTATGAAGACCCGTCACAATGAGGTTGCACCAAACCAGTTTGAATTTGCTCCAATTTTCGGCGAGTGCTCTTTGGCAGTTGATCAGAACATGCTCATCATGGGCGTAATGAAGAAGATCGCTCGTAAGCATGGTTTCCGCGTTCTGTTGCATGAGAAGCCATTCGAGGGCATCAACGGTTCTGGTAAGCACAACAACTGGTCACTCTCTACCAACACCGGTACTATCCTCTATGCTCCAGGCAAGGATCCAATGGGTAACCTTCAGTTCGTGACCTTCTTCGTCAATACTCTCGAGGCTCTCCGTCGTCACGGTGCATTGCTCAAGGCTTCTATCGCTTCAGCTACCAACGCACACCGTTTGGGCGCTAACGAGGCACCTCCGGCTATCGTTTCTGCCTTTTTGGGCAAGGCAATGACCGATACCCTACGCAAGCTCCTCACCGTAAGCGACGATACCGATATCGTGATTGCAGGCAAGCAGGCATACGACCTCGGCCTTGTTGAGATCCCACAGATCTTCATCGATAACACCGATCGTAACCGTACCTCTCCATTCGCCTTCACCGGTAACCGATTCGAGTTCCGTGCTGTAGGTTCAAAGGCTAACTGTTCAGCCGCAATGACTACCCTCAATGCCATGGTAGCAGAGCAGCTCATCGACTTCAAGGCTGCTGTTGACGAGGAGATGGCTAAGGGTGCCAGCGTCAAGGTGGCTTGTATGAAGACCTTGAAGCCAATTATCGCACGCATCATCGATACTGTCTGCTTCGATGGCAATGGTTACTCAGCAGAGTGGCCAAAGGAGGCTCAGAAGCGCGGTTTGGACATCGAGCGTTGCGTTCCTAAGATGTTCCTCGAGAATGTTAAGCCTGATGCTGTTTCAATGTTCGAGAAGTTGGGTGTCTTTACCGCAGCTGAACTTCATGCTCGCAACGAGGTTAAGTTCGAGACTTACGTGAAGCTCGTTCAGATTGAGGCTCGTGTACTTGGCGATCTGGCTATCAACCACATCATCCCAGCCTCTATCGAGTATCAGTCAACCCTCTTGAAGAATGTATCTGCAATGAAGAACCTCTTCCCAACCGAGTGGGCTGAGCTCTCTGCTCCTGAGGTGGCTATCATTAAGAAGATTGCCGCATTCAATGCAGACATCAAGACCAAGGTCGATGCTATGGTCGAGAAGCGTAAGGTGGCTAACCGTATCGAGGATCCATACGAGAAGGCTATGGCTTACTACGAGATTGCTGAGTCATTCATCGCTATCCGTAAACCAATCGACAAGCTCGAGGAAATCATCGACGATAACATCTGGCCTATGCCTAAGTATCGCGAACTCCTCTGGATTCGCTAATGTTCTATGCCACTATTCAGACATATTTGCAAACAGGTTGCCCCGCGAGGAGCAACCTGTTTTTCTTGGTCTGTTCACACTTTTTCAAAAAATCAATGAAGAAGCTCGTTAGAACTTGTATTCCTGAACCTTTCCGACCTTAGGAGATGTTTGATTCAATACCATGATTTGCTGCTCTTTTGACAATAAGAAAAAGTTATTCTTGTCTCCTTCCGCACTTCTTTAAGTTACTAAGTATTTTATTCTCAATAGTTACCATTGTAGTTTAATGCTAATCTATTCACAAACTTGTCAAATATTTGTGAATGCAAAGTTACTACTTTTATTTCAATATCAGTCAAATCATAGTGAAATATCCAAGCAGAATGATTTCAAGAATGAATTAGAATGATGGAGAATACTCTTTCTTACATATGTAAGGAGTAGAAAGAATCAAATATTCCAGTAATCATTTGGAAGATTCAAAAAATATTCTTACCTTTGCGGAGAAAAGAGAAAATGTAAGGTGTTATGAAATCTATTAGATACATACTTATTAGTCTTTCTGTTTTCTATTGGTTCCCTTCTTGTATAAGAATGTCATATTGGACAAATATAGATGGAATGCAAGAGAAAGAAGATGAAAAAATAATTGCAGGTGATAATGATAGGAAACAATGGGATGATTCATTTATTACAACACAACAGAATATTGAGACATTGCAAATTTTTATTGATTCCTTGAATAAAGCAGAACGCAGGAAAGGGAAAAACATTCTAAGTATTCCCTCACATATTTGGTCTGTTCGACAATTTTCGATAGCGAATGATTCATACAGCATTCCGTTCATACGTGCTATTCCTTTCCAAAATAAAGGATATGCTGTACTTCCTGCGTATCAAACAATTCAAGACCGCACACGTGATATCTTGTTTTATACAGATACAATTAATCTCGACGAATATTATGTCCATTACATAATACATAAGACGTCTATGGAAATTGTAAAGTCTATACCAGAAGGGCTAGATGGTTGGTCTATTGATCATCAACTGCAAGTGCTTTCTGTTCTCAGTGACTCTATGAATTGGAATATTGATATCAATATCCAGTAAATTCTATCAGAACCTCTTATAAGTCCCTTCTTTTATCGCTTATAAGGATCAGCCTTGGTCGCTTATAAGCGATAAACTTTAGCGCTTATAATGCCTTGTTCAGATGCACTATATGTGTTCAGTAAAAACACGGTATGACTTTGGTAAAAACAGGGAGCGTCTTTGGCAAAAAGACAACTCCTGTTTGGCAAAAACTCTAATAAACAAAAGGGATCGGCAATTTGCCGACCCCTTGATGTTTATTGTAAGGTAATTCTTCCAGATTCGATTCTCAGACCTGAAGCCTTGGAACTTGGACGACCCATCAGGTCGAAAGTTCCCTTTGGAGAGGATTGGTTCGCTTTTATGTTCTCGATGCCATTGGAGCCTTCGATAGTGACGCTTTCGCTCATCTCCGACAACGCTCCGTGCTCGTTCATTGATAGAACAGAAATGACATCACCCTTGTCGGCAACATAACGAGCCTCTGTCGGATAGGCTGTAGCTCGACCATTGACGAAGACAATATAGCAGATGGCATAATCATCTTTGCTCCAAGTCACCACATTCTCGCTGACCGAAAGGACAGGCTTAGAGGTCTTCTCGATGATAGGCTGAGGATTCCAATAGCCCGAAGGTGATTGTGTCTTGTCGCCTGCAAACACGTTGCTGATGGTGTATTCTGCCACTTCGTCCTCGGTGAGTGTATTTTTGGCGAAGCCTTCCATCTTCTTGCCCGTACTGCTGTCTGTATAGTAGTAATAACTGCGGGATACGTTTTTGGCGCCAGTAAAGGCGTTGCCATTAGCATCGTGGAAGTCATAGACAGCCCACAGCGCAGGAAGACCACCCATGGTGCTGTGCCAAAGAGAATCGCAAGGAGTTAACTCCATTGTGGTATGCAGGAATACAGTCTTAGGACTCTCGTGCCAAGGACGACCCAACCAGATAGAATACTTCGAAGGATCAGCCACCTCGTCGGTTGTGATGCGGGTATTGTTGAAGACATATCCCCAACGGGTACCTTCCGGATGGTTTGGAGCAACGATATAGCCGCCCGACGAACGGGTGATGTTCAATGTACAAGATTCGAACCAGACATCGCTGGCACCGTAGATGAAGTCAACAGCACCATGAATCTCTGAATTGTTCCAGAAGGTGCGGTTGTACTGGCCACCATTGTAGTAGGTATCCTGATAAGAACGTGTGCGTACATTATTCAATACGGCACGATCGCCCGAGATGTTGAAGCAGAGAGCCTGAGGACCTGCCATCTTCAGTTTGGTCCAGTTCTCATTGTCAACGGTGAGGTTCTCCATGTGGAAGTCTGTACCATTGGCCTGTACCTCGACAGTTGCTCCAGCGTTGATGTGGTACCAGACGCGGGAGTGGTCGTTGCAAGAGCCATCGAAACGGTCGGTTGAGATGATGACACCGTCGCGGCTTTCGCCAATCAGCTGGATGTTCGGTTTGTTGATGCAGATGATTCGGCAGGAGTCGTAGGCGTTGATACCGCCGCTGATGCGTTCGGTCTCAGTACCGGTAGCTGTAGGCTTCATGTCCGAATAGCGGGTGCCATAGCTATCTGCAAAAGAGTAGTTTGGATCACGGTAGGTGCCATTCTTGATGAAGATGATGTATGGCTTGTTCGATGAAGATGGAGCATCGTCGATAGCTGCCTGAATAGAGCGGTATTGAGCAGGCATCTCGTCGGTTGCATCAATCTTATAGGCAGACTTGCCTTCGGCTGCCATTGACTGCGATGCGATAGCCAACTGAGTCAGAGAGCCATCGACAATGGCATTGATCATTCGGGCGGTAGCCTTCTGACGTTCCATTACGGTGAAGGTCAGGGTAAGAGCCTCGGCTTCGTTGCCAGATTTATCGGTTACATATCCCTTAGGATAAGAGATGGTATATTGTTTGCCATATTCCAGGTTGAAATAGTTGAAGCTGACAGAACGAGTATTCCAGATCGGTTCGATAGCCTGACCGTTGAGAGTGGCATTACCCTCAGTCGTTCCTGCTTTGATGCGTTCGTCGTAGGTGATGGTAATCTTGCCTGAGGCGCTGGCTCCAGTCGAATTGGCGACAGGGAGGGTTGAGGTAACCTGTGGAGCTATTTCGTCGGTGGCCACCTGTGCCTCACCTAACACATAGACATTACCTACGCCTGATTCAGAGTGGTCCGAATAGTTCATTCCCAAGAATGGGCCCTTGTCGAATGAGTAACTTGTATTGAATGTCTCGGTACCAGTACCCATGATTCTGACGTAAACACAGTTTTGTCCATCACATTCGGCTGGCAGGTTGAACGCAATGGCATTGACCACATTGGCAGTCACCTTCCAGGTAGCGCCTTCGATGTCAGAGAATGTTGCTCCATCGACAGAATACTGAGCCTTCCAGTTGACGGTTGCAGCGTTTTTGGCTGCCATGTCGCCAACGAATTGGATCGAAGAGAAGCCTACGGTCGAGAACTGGTATTGCCAGGCAATCTCGGCGGTATTGTAGCCATTTTGATACAGGCCATTGATGTTTGAGATTACAACACCAGTTCTGTTACGTACGACAGGTGTTCCTGCTGTTCCCACCGTCTTGCCGTCATTGCTGTAGAGTACTGAGCCATCGGACAACTTGACGATGCAGGACGATGCGTTGCGGTCGTTGTCCCAGACAAGGTCAGCGGCAAATGGAGAACTGTCGTAGGTATAACGGTTGACGGAACTGGCATCGAAGACGGCGATGAAGTCCTGCACCTCGTAGTTGGCTGTGATCGTCATGTCCTGATTGACAGTAATGGAGCGTGGGTTGCTGGTTGTACCGTCCTCCCAATTCATGAAGTTGAGGATTCGGGAGGTCTCGGCAGTTGCGGTTACTTCGTCTCCCTCCTCGTATTTGTTGGCGTTGTCGTTAGGTGAAAGTGTTACAGAACCGAGGGTCAGTTCTGCATCGTTGGTGACTTTGGTCGTGATAGTATAGGTTGGAATCGATTCGAAAACGGCAACAATATGTTTGTCCTCATTCATGACAAGGTTCAATGGGTTGTCGGTACTGATGGTCTTGCCATCGACCTGCCAACCGCTGAAGTTATAGCCAAAATTCCGCTTGGCAGTCAGGGTAACCTCCTTGTTAGCCTTGTATGAGGCCATTTCTGGTTCAATGCTAACTGTGCCTGCACCTTCAGGAGAGACCGAAGTCTGCAGTTCGTATTTGGTTCCGGTGTCGGCAGAACCTGTCAGTGTGCCGGTAATCTTGATGTCGTGGAGGGCGATCTCCTTGTTGTTGCCTAATCCGCAGAGATAGATCTTGACAAGAAGTGGCTTGTCGGTAGTAGCTGCCAGTCCGTCGATACTTGCTTCGAAGTCATTGTAGTATGGCTCTGCGGTGTAGGAACCAGGTGCCCAGCTGGAGGCCAATTCCTGGGTTGATTCTCCGACTGCGGCTTCGACGTTCAGTGTGCCACCGCTGGTGCCTACACGTGCAGCTCCGAAGTTAAGCTGGCCTGGTACGAAAGTGAACCCATCGGCAGGACGAACTGTGAAAGTGATGCAGTTTCCTGCTGTAGATGAACCTGGCAATGAGGAACCTGAAATGTTCTTGACAAGGTTCACAGCCGAGCAGATACCCATGTTACGTGTCTGGCTGATAGCAATGCTTGAGCCGAAGACGATGGAAGGTGTCTCCATGCAAGCGGCGGTTTCGGTCGAGCCGAATTCTGCATCGGTACTCTTGTTCTGGAATGGCCAGTTGATGGTAGCACCTTCGATGGTTAATCCTCCAGCATTGGCCAGAATACCATGTATTGCCAGATTGCTCAACGCCAGATATTTGCCGGTGGCTGCACTACTTTGATTGTTGAGCCAAGGATAGAAGCGAATGGTTAGAGATTCACCTTCGCCAAGGGTCTTGATGATATCTTTGGAGATGGTTAGGGCTGATTTGGCGGTCATGCCTTTCTGTGTGTCGATTTCGGTCAGGGTATTGCCGATTATATAGTAGGCGCGATAGCATACCGAACTGCCACCCCAGCCACAAACATCGTATGAGATTCTGTCCAGATTGAATTCTTTGCCCTCGGGAACCGTCATTTTGAAGTCGATGTATCGTCCCGATACTTCATCAATCTCGTTGGCAGGCCAAGTGCCACCTTCGATGCTGAACAGAGCCATATTGGCATGTCCAGCTGGTGAGGTAGGAGTACCTACATTGCCATTTAAGACCATGTTGGCCAATGTTGCCTCATGGGCTGTCAGAAGATCGGAGGTTGGGAGGGTAGAGGAGGTGTTCATCTTCCACTCGCAGGTGGTCTCATCTCCTTGTACAAGGCTGAGACCTTTGACTGAGAGGTCAAGAGACTTCTCATTGGTACCATCGTTGACGGTCAGTTTGCCTGTCAATGTTCCGACAGCAGTAATCTTGCTACGTACGAATACAGTGGCGATTAGCGTAGAACCGCTATAGTTGGCGCTGACGGAGTTGCTCCAGTTGGACTTGTCGGTCGAGACTTCGAACCCATCGGTGGTAGAGATGGTCACTGTGCCTGATTCAGAAGCGAGACCGAAAGCGCTGATGTTGAATTCCTTGTTGACTGACATACCGGTATAGGCTTCTCCCATGTCGCCAGATACGGGATTGAAGGTGATTTCGTTGCCCAATACCAGGTTGTCATCCAGTTCTTTCAGTATGGCTTTCTTCTTAGCATCTGTCTCATTCTCGTAGGCAGAACGTACTGCCTGCGCAAAAGTACGTGCGATGAGTGTGGCTCCCAGCTTGTTCGGATGTGTACCGTCGGACGAGATGAAGATATTTTGAGTACAGTAGCTCTCGCCATAGGATTCATATAACTCTGCGGTGAGTGAGGTGAGGTCGATGTATGGCACATCGTCATACTCTTCGGCTACCAGCTTGGATTGCAGCGGATAGTTCATTGAGCCATCGTCAACCGAAAGCTTCTGGCTTGTGTATAACTTTCCGTCCACAATCTTTGAGAATGATTCATAGAGATTGTGGCGACCGGCTGCATTGATCTTTGTATTGTTTTCGGCCTTGAAGTATTTGCGGCAGATACCTCCCACAACGATAGGCTTTACGCCCAAGGCCTTGGCTTCGTTGATATACTTACGGATGTATTCTTTGTAGGTACCTGAAGGGGTTGTTCCGCGATAGATGCTTGAGGCATCATAGCCAGAGGGCTTCTGCGAAGGATTGGCTTCATAGTAGGCATTCATCTCTTCACCGTCGGCACCTTGTGCCTTCTCGTCATTGTGCGCAAACTGAATGATGAGCAGATCTCCTGCCTGCATCTGGTCGGATCCACCCTTGACGAGTGTTGGCCAGTAGGCAGATTCCTTATAGAAGGATTTGCTTGATGCACCAGACTTGCCTCGGTTGTTGACAATCAGATTGTCGGAATCGAAGAACTGTTGGAGCATCTGACACCAGCCTCTCTGATTGGCGGTATTGTCTTCTGCATAGTTTGCCATGGTCGAATCTCCAATAGTATGGAGTTTCTTTTTGCCCTCGGCTGTTGTGGGCATTGTGAAGCTGATAACAGCTGTCAAAAGTAATAACTTCTGAGAGAATTTTGAGAACCAGTTTTGTTTCATTGTAAAGATGATTGTGTTTTGGTTGTGTATGATTCGGGTGCAAAGGTAGCCTTTTTTGTTGCCAGTACAAATATAATAAAGGGTGAAATTTGTTCATAATGACAAATTTCACCCTCGATATGTACGAAATTCCTCCTGATAGGGGCATTTGTCTGCCTTGAGGAAATTATTCTTGTGTCTCATTGTTGCTCTTCGACTCCAGGTACTTGGCTGGTGTCATGCCTATCCTCTGTTTGAAGTGGCGTGTGAAGTATTTCGGATCTGAGAATCCACACATGATGGCAATTTCGCTGATGCGGTATTGATGTGATTCCAAAAGCTGTACAGCCCGCTTCAGACGTATCTCGGTGATGAAGGATGCAGGTGTGGAATCCAGTACCTCTTTGAACTTGGCATAGAGAATAGTCCGGCTGGTGTTCATGTAGTTGGTCATCATCTCTACATCCAGTTTGGGATCATCTATGTGCTCTTCTACAATCTTTGTGACCTGTTCGATGAACTGTTGGTTACGTTCGATGACAACAGGTTGAGTGGGTTGTATGCCGCTTGTGATTGGACTCTGCTGAACCTTCTTTGTACGGCTCTGCCTGCCGGCTTTCCAACCGAAGTATAACAACAAGATGATCAGTATGCATAAGAATGCCATGGCAACCTTCTGCCAGATTGTCAGATTTACGATGATGGTAACTGTTCGGGTATTATCTGCCCAAATCTCTTTGGCATCTGTGCTTCGGACCTCGATCGTATGTGTGCCTGGGCTCAGGTTGCTGAGTAACAATGTTCCGTTGCTCCCCAATGGATTCCAGATTGAGTCGGGGAGCTCTCTCCAGGCATACTGAACCAGTCGGGGAAGTCTGAAGTCCAGGGCTGTGAACCGTATTTCGGGAATCTCCTTTCTCCATTCTGTCTCGATGGTATCCTGAGTGTCTGATACCAGTTCCGGCCGATATCCTTCGGGTTTGGCAAGATCAATGTGCATTCTGCCGACATTCGTGCCTAAGATGAGGTAGTTGTCGAGAATCAGGGGTTGGGCTTCGCCGAAGATCACCTCTGTGCCGATGGCAAGTCTGTCGATCACCTGTGTAGTGTTTTGTGTCGGGTTGTACTTGAACACGCGATTGTCTGAGATGAACCAGAGCGAGCCATCCCTGGTCTTGGCGATGGAGATTATGACGTTGTCAATCTCTTTGATGTCTAATTCCTCCAGTTTCAGTGAGTCCAATGTCGCTTGGCTCCAATCCGGATTCAGATCAAAGGTGAATACTCCACTTGAAAGCGATGAAACGTAGTATTTCCCCCCTATGCCTTGTACCAGGTTCGAGATATCCATTGTTCCCAGCTGCTTCAACTCATTCAGCTCTCTGTCAACCAGAAAGATTCCTTGGGTGCTGCACAAGGCAATGAGATTGGGTTCGATTACTTTGATGTGTCGAACTTTGCGAATTTTTGTGTTCTTATGTATCAGACGAATATCGCCATCTGCACCGACGTGCAGAAGCAGGACTCCACCTTCCCATGTCGCTACCAGTAGTTCTTGCTTGTTCAAGCTGGCAAGGTCGAAGATGTGATTACTTCCGAGCAGATCCTCTCTGTAATTCTGTACCGATGTAGCGTCTCCTCTTTGTTTGATTCGTTGGTCCAATCTTGCATTGCAGATGCGGTATAATCCCTCGCCGCGGCTACCTAACCAAAGAGATCCGTCGTCGGCCTGAATCATGCAATATATGCTGCGAGAACAGAAGGTTGACTTCTGAGTAGTGATTTCTCCCTTGGAGTTGATATATCCTTCGAATTGCCAGTTCTCGTTGTACTTATAGATGCAGTTGTTTTTGCAACCAATCACGAATCCTCCATCTTGCAGCTGGATCATGGCACGTATCTCGTCGCCATAACGTGCCTCTCCACATTGGTGTTCATCAATCAGGTCAATGTGGTCGTAGGTGGCTTTGTCGAAGGTTATCTGATAGAGGGCATCATCGAAGTTTGCCCAGATGTTGCCTTGTTTGTCAATGAAGGAATTAAAATGGGAGTTGTTGGTCATGCCTGCACCCTCGTATGGGATGCAGAACCGGATAGAATCGTGGGTTAGGATGAGTCCTGTAGAGTCTGGGACATTGTCTTTCGGCAATCTGCTTACAGGGAGCTGCTTGACTGATCCGCTTTCGATGGGTTCAAGCAGTTCGGTATCTGTATTGAAGAGGTATTCCTGTGCATCGCTCTGACGGATTACCCAAATTCTCCCTTCGGTCGTCAAGCGGACCAATGCCAGACGGCCTACTTTCTCGTCGGTGCTGGTTTCGTTGTAGGTAGTGAATGTCTCGCCATCGAATTTACATAGACCATTCCAAGTCGAGAGCCAGATATTTCCAATGGAATCTTGTGCCAATCCACTGATCATTCGATGAGATAGTCCATCCTGAACGGTGTAACGCTGGTAGCGGATGACATCACGCGCCATGGCTACTTGCATTACAAGCAGACAAATAAATAGTATCGATGAGAATCGGTATATTTTCAAAGGTTGAAGTGTTGAGCGTTCGTTTTGTGTGCAAAGATACGAAAAATACTCAGTTCTTACCAAATATAAAGAAGAAATTCGTACTTTTTGTAGCTCTATTCGAGCATTTAAGTACGAATTTCTTTATGTTTCGTGATGAAAAATTGCAAATTAGCGTTTGCTGTCCAGCAACTCAGCTGATGGACATTCGAAGTTAGAGATGCCAAGTTCGATTTGTTTCAAATCCTCCAGCTTGTACTTTGGAGCCTCTGCAGTAGCAGGCCATGGCTTCTTGCTGAACTCCTGGAAGTAAAGCAGACAGGCATCATGCCACCATACGGCATCTTTGGCCTGAATATCGAGTCGCATGTTGATGTCCTCCCAGAGGTTATCAGCAATCTGACCCTTTACCTTTGCCCAATAAGTCTGCATCTCACGTACCTGGTCAACACCCGTCTGATAGTGGCGGCCCAAATGCTCCCAGAGGGTCTCCTCCTTGCCGCAGCATTCCCAGGTGCGTGTATAGTTCCAATCTACGTGGTGGAACCACAGCAGGTACTTCTCAGGACAGAGGTCCAGCGATTCGTACTGAATGCGCATGGTGTCTGGGTACTGAAGGGTAGCCTTGGTACCGGTAGCCAGAGTGCGGTCAAAGCCAATACCCTTTTCATCGGCACGGTGATAGTACTTAGGCATCCAGTCTGGACGTGCGCCTGGTACATCGCACCAAGGCTGAGGACCATAGTGATGATTGAATGCGAAGAGGTGGTGCAAACCGAGTGGCATCATGTAGTTAACGACTGCCTCACGGCTCATCTGCAGCATCTTGACCATGTTCGACTTGGCTACAGGACTTGCCTCTGCAATCTGTCCCTGCAGACAGCTGAAGATAACAGTCTCTGCCTTCAATTTAGGATCGTTTGTCAGCAGACCGAATGCAAACCAGTTACTTTCGGCTGTCAGGTTGCCGCAGCGGAGTTTACCATCCATAATACCAATGTTCGATACACCGGCAAAGTCGTTAACCGTTGAACCGCCCATGTGCAACTCCTCGATGAATTCTGTCCACATTGGACCCAGATAGGCAATGTGGTTAGCCTGACCCAGATACTCCTGGGTAATCTGCAGCTCAGCCATCATACGTGTATTCTTCATTGCATAGAAGAGAGGAGAGACTGGCTCACGTGGCTGGAAGTCAATAGGACCGTTCTTGATCTGGATGATGACATTGTCATCGAACTGACCATCCAATGAAGCAAACTCGACATAGGCCTGCTTAGCGCGATCGTCATCGTTAGGACTATAGACGAAGGCACGCCAAATACAAACACCATCAGGAGTGTCGGCTGGAGTAGCCTCCTTCAAAGCACGGGCAAGCATATTGGCACCCTCGGCATGTGTGCGACCATAGTCACAGGGACCAGGGTTGCCCTCGCTGTTTGCCTTAATCAAGAATCCGCCGAAGTCAGGAATACGTTTGTAGATCTCCTTACACTTAGCGCCCCACCATTTCTGAACGTCGCGGTCCATTGGATCGGCCGTCTTGGTAGCACCTGCTGCAACAGGGGTAGCGAAGTTTACAGAGAGGAACATGCGGATTCCGTAAGGACGGAGCAGGTTCGCATAGACTGTGACAGTGTCCAGATAGGCATCGGACAATATTAATGGGTTGGCATTGACGTTGTCGATGACAGTACCATTTACACCAATAGCCTGATTACGCAGACCGTAGTCTTTAATCATGAGAGTATCGATGAAACCACGGTTCCACCACATACTGGTGCCTGCATAACCACGTTCAACGCTGCCGTTCAGGTTGTCCCAGTGGTTGAGGATGCGCAATGGCTCCATCGGTTTCTTCTCAACTTTAGGAGCACAACTGGCCAACGAGAGGAAAAGCAGACTAGTCAGCCATGCCGTCAATTGTAACGATCTTGCCATTTTCGTCGAATTTGATTTCACATACTTTCAATGAACGCAACCAAGACTTTCCGCCCGAAGGCTTGCTGTCGTGGTGGAAGAGGTACCACTTGCCTTCGTACTGAAGGATGGCATGGTGGGTAGTCCAACCTACTACTGGGGTGAGAATCTCGCCCTGATAGGTGAATGGTCCATAAGGATTGTCGCCGACAGCATAGCAGAGCAGATGGCTGTCACCGGTTGAGTAGCTGAAGTAATACTTGCCGTTCATCTTGTGCATCCAGCTTGCCTCGAAGAAGCGGTGTGGATCGTTGGCCTTGAGTGGCTTGCCATTCTCATCAACCACAAGGATTGGACGTGGAGCCTCGGCATAGTTCATGCCATCCTTGGTCAGGCGTACGCAGCGGCTTGGCAGTGCGTCGGCATCACCTTCTGGAAGGTATGGAGTCTCGAGGTGGATATTGTCAGCATAACGCTGGAGCTGTCCGCCCCACAGACCACCGAAGTAAACATAGACTTCGCCATCTGCGTCGTCCTTGAAGGCGCACATATCGATGCTGTAGCTGCCTGCTACTGGCGCTGGCGATGGAATGAATGGACCCTCTGGGCTATCAGCGATAGCAGTACCCCAATGGAAAACATCGCAACGATCCTTTAGTGGGAAGTACATGATGTATTTCTTGACTTTCTTGCTGTAACCCATGCCGGCCTTCTGCTCTTCGGCATTGGTAGGAACCTCTACCTCGTACTCCTGTACGTCGCAGTCCCACAACTGACGGCCTGCCCATGGAATATCCTCCTGACGGAGCACACAGCCACAGTCAACAACCTTGCCGGTCATTGGATCGCCGTCGATTCGCAGCACATGATAATCTTTCATGATATACTGGTCACCGTTGTCGTTCTCGACATTCGAAGCCTCCCAGTCATGACTTGGGTATATATAAATCTTTCCGTTGAAAACATGAACGGAAGGGTCTGCCATATAGTCGGCAGGGAACAGGTAACGTTTTGTAGCCATAGTTAAGATTTTATTATTGTTCGGTATTGTTTCGAAGTTGAATCAACTTATTGATGATAGGTTTTGGCTGGTTCTGACGGTCGTACATGGTCGCATAATCCATGCGGCCACGGATTGGGAAGTCATTGCGCCATGAGTTGGCATCGTTCAGACACCAGAAGGTAACGCGGGTTACGCTCTCTTTGTGCGTGAGGAGCATCTTGTAGAATGCCAGCCAGAAGTTATCGAAGGCTTCAGCCATCTCTGGGCTTAATCCCTCACGGTATGGATCCATTTCAGGACGATAGGAGAACTTGTCGCTGATGTTAGCACCGGAGAATCCGAATGGATTTGGCAGGATAGAGAGGTCCAGCTCCGAGAAGCCAACCTTCAGCCCCAGTTCCTCGACACACTTGATGGCATGGTCGTAACCCTTGATGATTTCGTCTTGACCATCTTCAAGTATGATGTGTCCCTGCATGCCGATGGCGGTAATTGGAAGGCCTTGCTCGACGAGTGGACGGAAGAAGTTGCATACACCCTCAATCTTCGTTGGCTTCAGCATCGAATAGTCGTTGTAATAAAGCTCGACGGTTGAGTCTGCCTCATGCGCATATTGGAAGGCCAATGGAAGGAACTCTTCGCCCAAAATCTGGTAGAACAAACTCTGACGGAAAGATCCGTCATCCTCGAAAGCTTCGTTTACTACATCCCAAGCATCCACACGACCTTTGAAGTGGGTTACGATGGTGGTGATGTGCTCCTTCATGCGGGCTTTCAGTACCTCTGGCGAAACCAGTTTGCCTTCGTTGTCGAAATGGAACCAAGGGGCGCACTGTGAATGCCAGATGAGGTTATGACCCAAGACTTTCAGACCTGCAGCTTTGGCTTTATCGACGAACTGGTCGGCCAAAGTGAAGTCGTAGCGGTTCTCTTCTGGGTGAATGACCTCGCACTTCATGCAGTTTTCGGCTACCACCCAATTGAATTTCTTAGAGATAGTCTCCCAATGGCAAGACTGATCTGTGCTGTCAGCTACCTCCCATTGGTTGACACTGACACCGGTGTACCAGCAGTCGGCATAGGCTTCGGCAAGGCTCATGGTCTCTACTTCAGTCTGAGCCGTCTTTTGACTACAAGAGGTCATCAAGGCGCCTGTCAAAAGAATGCCAGCTGTCCATATATTATTTTTCATCATTTTCATTATATAAATACCCTCCCCATTACGGGGGAGGGATAGGGAGAGGGTCAATTTATTTGTTTCGAACTTCGATCTCCTTGTTCATCTCGTCGAGCTTCTCGTCGGTGAGAGGATACTTGTAGATGAGGTAAGCCACAACGATGAGGAGGATGGCTGGAATGATGGTGGTGAACCAAAGGATGGCCTCCTGTGCAGTTGGCGAATAGTTAGCCAACTTCATGTAGTAGGCATTGACTGGTGCACTGATGAATGATGCCAGGAAGACTACGATGAAGATTCCGATCATCAACTGCAAGCATTTGTTGGCCTTGAATTCCTTGAACATTTCGCCGTATGATACTGGCTTCTCTGGGGTGGTGGCAATTCTCTCCTTGCAGCCGGTGAAGCAGTAGGTGAGCAAAATGAAACCTGCCACAGCAAAGATGCTGGTTACAGTGAACCATGCGTTTGGATCGGTCTGGAGAGCCGAAGCCTCGGTAGCCAAATCGAATCCAATCAATCCCATGACCAATGGAGTGATCCAACCTGCAATCGAGAAACCTGCCTTAAAGGCTACACCTGCCAATGCATTGACGGTAGCAGCAGGACGATTGCCGGTACGGAACTCTGATTCGGTGATAACCTCCGGTACCAATGCCCACATCAGTGAACCTACCAACAGGCCTACGCCGGTCATAACCTTAGCGGCCTGTACCAATACGTTGCAAGACTCTACATCTGCAACCTTAGGAATGGTATAAAGAATCACGAAACCAATGAATCCGATGGCAAGCAAGAGGTAATAAAGACCTTTTTTGCCGAACAAGCTCTTGAGCAATGGAAGGGATGGCAGGATGATGAAGGCTGGAATGGTACCGATAGCCATGAAGAGTGCCTGGTTCCAATCGATGGTAGCTGCATGGGCAAAGATAGCAAGACCGATTGGAAAACCAGCCTGTACGAGAATCTGACCGATGTTAGCACATACCATTCGGGTAGAAGTGAGTTTGAGGACCTCGTCGTTGTCACGGGTCATACTGGCCATAATGGAGCCGTATGGAATGTTGACAACCGAATAAATCAAGCTCAACAGCGTGTAGCTGACTGAGGCATAAATGACCTTCTCAGTCATCGACCAGGAAGCCGCGCTTGGAAGCATCAACAGACATGCGGCTATGGTGAGCGGAATGCCACCATAAAGCAGGTAAGAACGATACTTACCCATCTTTGGATTGTGATTGTCGATGTAGCGTCCTACTATCGGGCTCCAGAAACAGTCAATGAGACGTACGGTTAGAATCAGACTTCCCACAAAAGCAGGGTTGATTTGCAGTACGGTTGTCAGGTATAGCATCAGATAACATGCTACGGTCTGGAAGATAAGATTTTGGGCCAAGTCACCAGAACCATAGCCGATGCGCTGAAGCCAACTGAGTTTGTAGAACCCTTTGTTTTCTACTGAAGGTGTCATTTTGATATGTTTTTTAGGTTATTTGATTTATGAACGATTGTGCTCATTCATGTATTTTGGCGCAAAGATGATGATTTTATTTCATCTTTCCAAGCAAAATTGTTACAAATAACTATAGGCTTTTTACTTTTTTACAATTTTTACACCCGTTTCGTTGCCAAATAGATGTTGCGGCTGGTATCCGCCATAATCTATTACAATCTTTTCGAGAACCATGCCAGGATCGATAGGTGCGATGGTCAGGGTGTGAACTTCGGCATTCTTGCCTACCTGAAGGGTAACGATCTTTTCGATCACCCGGGTAGCTACAACGTCGTACATGTGCCACTGATTGTCTTCGGTCAGGTCACTGTTGTAGTTTACTTCGACAGGTGTGCTACCATCGATACTGACGTTGTAACGATGTCCTTCGCGACGCAGGAATGGTAAGGTTGAGTTGGTGATGACGTGTACTTTGACCTCCTTCACTTCGGCAGGCAACTCGAACTGATAGTTGAGTGAAGCTCCTGCAGTCGAGACTGTATAAGGCCAGAGTGCTACGCCGCTTAAGGTGCGACCGTAGTTAGGAATGGTCAACCATTCGCCTTCGCCAGCCTTGGCTTCGCTGTAGTGTTCTGCTTCGATGCTGATGTAACCGCCATTGCCATAGATTGGTTTCTCGACTGGCTTGACTTCGAAAGCAGTTGGCTTGACTTGGGTGCGTGGCTCTTGCCATATTTTGTAACCGATGTGGTTCTGATCCATGAGGTGGTTCCACTTGCCGCCATTCAGGCTGTGGTAGAACTTGGTGAGCTCACTATCGCGGTCAAAGCAACGGTCAATGATCTGCTGATTGCCGCAAGCCTGTGCGTAATACATCTCATAGAGATTGCTCATGCTTTGGATTG
The DNA here is from genome assembly GCA_045627865.1 of Bacteroidales bacterium. Lineage (GTDB taxonomy): Bacteria > Bacteroidota > Bacteroidia > Bacteroidales > UBA3663 > Liminaster. The sequence goes on along the minus strand of JAZQOK010000012.1, from coordinate 177,376 downwards.
GGAAGAGAAGTAACTGGCTGAAGGCAGATTTAGCTGATTCGGGCAGGGATGCATAGAGTCGGAGTGCATCTGCTTCGAGGGCTTTGTATTCGTTGACTACCTGAGCCCATTCGCCCGTGTTTAAATTATAGGTACGCGCGGTAAGCATCTCAGGGGTAACACGGCCATTGAAGGTTGTGTATTTGGTCAGCAGACGGGCAGCCTCGCGACCAAAGCCCTGACTGAGCAGGTTAGCGTCGTTGCCGAAGATGCCGTTACAGAACTCTTCAGTGTGCTGCATGATGCTCTTTGGATCTGAATAGGCATCTGGATTCCATGCCATGTCGAGGAAGAGCTGTATTGGGTACTCCTGTGGCTTGAGGTCACCCACGTTCAAGATCCAAAGTTTATTGATACCATACTGGTGGCAGAGCTGCATCTGTTCCCAGAGGTGAGCAGCTGGAGTTACGTTAGCCCATTTAGTGTTGCGTGGTGCACCTACATAGTCCACATGGTAATACATGCCATAACCTCCCTTGTGTGCCTTGGTAGGTACACGGCGAATGTTGCCCCAGTTGTCATCGCAGAGCAGTATGGTAACATCCTCTGGTACGGTCAGACCTAAATCATAGTAACGCTGAACCTCTTTGTACAGGGCCCAGATTTGTGCACGTTTCTCTGGTGCTTTGCCAGTCTCCTCCTTGATGATCTGACGCTGGTTCTTGAAGATCTTCTCGTAAAGGCTGATGTAATATTTGTCATCTGGAACAAATTCGTCATCATGACCCTCTTTGCCGCCCATAGCGGTATCGCCGTCGCCACGCATACCGATGGTAATGATATCCTCGTTATTCTTCGAACGACGTATACCCTCACGGAAGAAGTCGTCGATGACCTTCTGGTTCGAAGCATAGTCCCAAGGACCATTCTCCTTGCGATGGCGTGCCCACTCCTGATGGTTGCGTGCCATGGGTTCGTGGTGAGAGGTACCCATCATGATGCCCATTTCATCGGCCAATGGAGAGTTCTCGCTATCATCTGCATAGAAAGCGTTGCCCCACATGGCAGGCCACAGATAATTGGCCTTCAGACGCTGCAGGAGTTCGAATACTTTCTCGTAGAAATGGTGGTTGAAGCCTTTGGCCAGGTTCGGGTTAGCCGAAGGACATTCGCTGTCAGGGAATTTCTCCTTGACCCAACCGCTGAGGCAAGGTGCCTCGTCGTTCAAGAAGATGCCGCGATAACGAACCACAGGCTCGCCATCTGTATATTGACCTGAAGTCAGGTAGATGTTTTCGTGTTTGAGTACTGGCATATCTGCCCACCAAGACCAGGCGTTTACACCCAGCTGACGTGAGAGCTCGTAGATGCCGTAGATGGTTCCGCGTTTGTCAGAACCTGCAATGGTGATGTTTTCTCCATCGATAGAGATAAGGTACATCTCGGTTTTGCCTTTCAGCTGTTTGCCGAATTGCTTCTGGATGGCTTTGTTTTTGTCGATTGAACCAACGGTGACCTGCAACTCGTTACCGCAAACGCTCTGCATGTCTTGAATCAGGTTCTTGATTGCACGCTTTACGCCGGGATATTCAGCATCGGCTACTTGGACCTTTCCTACTTTGGCTGCGCAGTTATTGTCTGTTTTTTCGAACGATATGAAGTTGTCTGCAGCTTCAACTGTGGTACATACGAACAGAGAAAGGATAAGTGAAGTTAAATAACGTGACATGATATGTATTGTATCTATGATTAGATCAGAAAAAACCGAAAATCTTATATAAAATAACGTCTGAAAAGATAAAAAGACCTGGCTGACCGAAAGCCAGCCAGGTCCCTATTTTAGTTTGATGTTAATGGATTACTTAACCATAACCTTCTTAACAACAGTGTAGCCATCCTTGTAGAGCTCAACCTTAACGCTTACGCCCTGAGGAGCAGCAGTGTGCTGACCAGCGAGGTTGTAGTAGGTAACCTTGATTGGTGCATCGTTGCGCTCCATAACCTCTACGAGGCCATTAGCATCCTCAACGATGGCATCAACTGCAGCACCGTAGTTGAACTCAGCATCCTTGCCAGTCATAACGAGCTGGAAGTTGTCGATAGTACCACGACCACCCTTCACGTTGAGGTGAGCACCGATGGTTGAAGTAGCATAGTTGCTTTCTGCATCAGCTGGGAGAGAGAAGGTCTCAGTGTGGGTACCAGCAGCACGCCAGCGACCCATGCCTGAACGATCCATTGGGGTTTCAACCAAGTTCTCGCCCTCGGTGTGGTTGATGGTTGAAGAATAGTTGGTGTCATCGAATGACAACTCTACGAAGTTGCCGCCATCCATTACCTCGCCTACACCGGTCTCATCACATACCAAAACCTTGAGAGTGTAAGTACCAACTGGGAGGAACTCCACCTTCTGTGAAACGGTAACGTCGATGTCACCATAACCAGTCTTGAAGATAGCATCCTGGATTGGTGCAGTTGCAGAACCTGCGTATGCATCCCAACCAGCATCCCATGAGTGTGTCAAGGTACCAGTTGCGAGTTCAACGTTCCAACCTGGGAATGCATCCACGCCTGAAACTGGAGAAGTTGTATAGAAGCCCTGGTTCTGCATCCATGAAGTAGCGTCGAAGGTCTCGTTGATGAATACCTCCTCAACCTCGTCCATGTAGCCGAAGTTCCAGCCATCAGCAATCTTCTTGTAGAGGTATGCTACGCTGTACTTCTTCAGCTTCATAGCAAGTGTCTGATCGTCGCTTGTTACACTCTGTGCAGCGATTACAGTTTCGTTTACATCCATGTCGCTGTTCAGATAAACGAGCTTAGCTGCAAGATCCTTAACCTGCTTGGTCAGGAGTCCAATACCCTTCTCGATCATGTTAACGAGGAGGTTGTAAGCAGCCTCGATTTCAGCAACAGCTGCTGCCAACTGGTCATCGTCGAGCGAAGTTACAGCTACACCGTCGTACTTGGCGATTACCTCCTTAGCACTGATCATCAACTCGAGTTCAGCGTAGGTGTTGGTGCTGTCAGCAGCAACATAATCTACGAGCTTGCCCATTGAGCCAGTTACGTATGCGGTAACATTAGCACGGCGAGCCTGCATCTTCTTCATCAAAGCGTCGAGGTCAGCGATAGCGTCGGTGTACTCCTTCTTGGTGTGGAAGTCTGGATTGGTGTAATCCTTGATAGCCTTATCCAAAGCGTCGCGGGTTGTACCTGCGAAATCGTCGTTGGCATTAGCGAGAGCGAGCTCAGCATTTGCCTCGTCGAGCTTGTCAGCCAAATCGTTCTTGAACTGTGAAGCGCGGTCAGCAATCTTCTCGATGAGCATGTTGCCGAAGAAACCTTCACCATTCACGAAGATCTTAATCATGTACTCGCCGATTGAAGGACACTTCCAATCGAAGTCAACCTTCTTTGCTTCGATGCTTGTTGTATAACGGTCACCATTAGCAACTACAGTACAATCATCGGTGCGTTCGTAAACGACGTCGCCTGAAGCACGATCCAGAATCTGGAATGTGTAGTTCAAACTATTGCCCTTCCAGTTTGCAATGTAATATACAATGTGGAGCTGAGTAGCTGGGAGAGCCAGAACTGGCTCGGTCTTCTCCTCCTCATCCTGTGTGTAGGTCAAGCCCTGACCATAGATAGCATAGTTGTTGGCATTGTTGTCATAGAAACCGCGGTTGAGGTTCTTGTATGCCAAGTCGGTGAAGATACGGATACCGTTGTAGTTGTAGTCCTGACCAGGATTCTTCATGTTGCCATCCTGGTAGAGACGCCAGCCTGAACCATACTCTGGAGCAGCGTTGTTCGCAGTGTTAGCAAACATCTTCTCCAAGAAGATAGTATTCTGAGGACCACCCTCGCCACCTGAGTAGGTGTATGCTTCGAAGCCACCGAAAAGGACAGCACCAAACTTCTCTCTAGATGCAAATTCGTACTTGAGAACGAACTTACCACCAGTTGTGTTGAAGCGGACAGTATCCTTCTGGAAGGTACGACCATCGCGGCTATTATTGCCAGAGGCTACAGAGAATGTCTTAGTACGAACTACCTCGCCATTCAAGTTGTCCTTGTAGATGGTAACCATCATGTCACCACCATTGCCATCCCAGCCAGTTTCGAATACGCGGAGTTCGATGTCGCCTGCAGGGAGATTGAGCTCATAACCCTCCATGTCACCATAGGTGATGCTTGGGAAGCCTTCGCTAGTTGCCCAGTTGAGCCAACGGAGATATACTGCACCTGCAGTTTCAGAGTTGGTAAGAGCAAAGCCACGTGAGCCGCCATAGCTGCCACCTTCGGTATAAACGCGGGTCTCAATGTTTGGCTCCATAGTTGTTGAGTCGATACCCTTATCGAAACGGGTTGTCCAACCCATTGGGTAGTTGCCTTCCAAACAAGATACGAGTGTGTTGGTCTCGATCTTGGTGTAGGTAGTACGGTTAAGTTCTACCTTACCGAAGTCATAAGCTACAACGATTGGCTTGAAGTTCTTGGTGCCCTTAGCGTTGGTAACGTTGGTGAGGGAGATAGAATAAGAACCGTTAGCCAAAGCGCCAGCAGCGCGCTTGAAGGTAATGGTCTCCTGAAGACCCTCGAATGACTCGATAGTCAACTCCTCCTTGAAGTTAGAGCCTTCGAGAACAGCCTTAGCGTTGTTCTTGACACCCTTGTCGAAGGTGAAGCTGAATGAAGTGAGGTTGTTGTCCAACTCGAATGAGTCATCAGCAGGGTTAGCGCTAACGAGCTTAGCCTCTTCGTATGCCTTAGCGGTGTACTCAGGCATCTCCTCATCGTAGTATGCAACCTCTGCCTCGAAGCTGTAAACGGTGGTGTTAGGATTGGTGAAGCACTCAGGAGCTACTGAAGAAGAATACTTCAAATCACCAGGGTTGGTGAAGCTTACCTTGATTTCACCTGACTTGTCGTCCAACTCATCCTCAGCCAGGAAGATGCAGAACTGACCGTTGCTCTTGATTTCAACTGCCTCAACAGCGAGTTCCTCGCCATCCTCAGTTACCTTAATGGTAGCAGGATCGAATGAGAAAGTACCGTTGGCAGCTGTTGCCAAATCCTTTGCATTGGTAGCGTAACCGAAGTCAACGAGAATGACATCGTCACAGAAAGAGATACCCTGTACCGAAGACTCTTCTACCTTTACATTATCTACAGTATAGTTACCGATACCGTTGAAGCTCAAACGAAGGAAGTCAAGAGCCCAGATCGAGTCGCTTGCGAAATCTTCCTTAGCACTCTGCATGATCTCGCGTGATGGAGACCAAACAACATAATTGATCTTCTTGAACTTGCTACCACTGATGGTGAAGTCCTTAGTCTGATTTACCTTTGCCTCAGCAGTACCAGCCTGCAGAGCCAGGTCGTGGTTGAAACAACCCTTGAGCATAGCAACATTGAAGCTGCCCTCGCCCTTGACGTCCATCGAAATACGATAAGACTTGTTCTCCTGAACACCGAGATTGGTGAAAGCGATAACACGCTGCCAAGCACCAACTGCATTGTCGGTTGCTGCATAGAGAGCGTTAGATCCCTTCACACCCATTCCCTCTGCTGGGAGTGTGTAGAAATTGGTTTTCCAGGCTTCGCTTTCTGGATCATCCCAGTTCTCAGCAACAATCTTGGCTGTTCCTGGCAGGACATCAGAAGTCTCGAAACCATAGTTCAGCAATTGTGCATTAGCCGACAATGCGGTGCCGACTGCTGCCAATGAAAGTAGAACTTTTTTCATGACTTTTAGAATTTTGTGATTAGTATTTGATTATTGGTGTTTATTTTTCGACTCAAATCTATCTTTGCACGTTTTTCAATCGATTTGACCGATTTTTCACGGTGCAAAGATAGATTCAAATTTACAAATGTGCCTTTATAATTGAAACAGAAACTATCAATTTTGAAACATGGCTCTTTTTCCTATCATTTATTGAATGGAAGATACCAGTTCTTGCGATCTGAGAGCTTAGATGCGAGCTCTGAGTTGACATTATTTTTGCCGTTGCGCTTCGAAATTGCGTCAATCAGATAGTTCGGATTGTTACGACGGTCGGCAATTCGCATCAGGTCGTAGTAGCGGAATCCCTCGAAAATTCCTTCGAGTGCCTCCTCTTCGATGATTCTGTCTTCGACCCAAAGCATGGTGTCGATGCCCAAAACGGCCAAAGAATCGCCCGATGGAATAGTGTACTTCCAGTTAGCATCAACATCACCACAACCACGGGCATGGATACCGGCTGTATTTGATGAGTACATATTATTGCCTACCACTTTGTGCAGGTAGAAGTATTCCTTGTCGAAGGTTAGGATATTTCCAGCCTTAGCGCGCTCTTCGGCAGCAATCGGATCTCCACCCACACGATCCTTCTCCATCAGATCATCGCTCATGCCATATTTCAGAACAGTAAACGCAGCTGTTGGGAAGCCAGCACGGTTCAATGCCTCAGCATAGTGCAGATAGATCATGCCGCTTCTGTACAAAGTTACATTCTCCTCGTCGATGAACTTTTGGTTCTCAACTACCTCGGTGTTGTAGTTGGAGTTTTGTGAATTGTTGTATGGACTCTTGCGAACGTTGGAGTAGAGGCGTAAATCGCCCAGCACGGCGCGGTTGTTGTAGTAGCTGATGCTGCTACCATAAGTTTCCTCGTTTATAAATACGGTATCTTTTCTTCCGAGCAGGTCAGATTTGACCATGCCATAGATCTGCTCTGCGCTCTGTTCGATGGCAGACTCAGAGTAATACACCTCGTTGAAGTAGTTGTTGTCTTTGGTCGAACAGTAGATGTTTGGCAATTGGGTGATTGTGCCCTCGTACTGGCTCGACTCCATCGGAACCATGGTTATGATGTCTGATATTACACTATAATTGTCCGAGATGCGGACTGAGGTTCCATCTATTTCTCGCCAGGAGACCCAACCTGTATAGCTTTGACGAGGTTTCTCCTTCAGGGTGAGAAAGTCATGATAGTACTGAGCTGCCTCGAGATAGTGACCTGACCAAAGAGACAACTCGCCCAACATCATGTTGACAGGGAAAGTGAAACGATCTGAACTATAACCTACGATTGAGCCATTGATAGTCCATGGACGGACATCCTTCCAAGGAATCAGATCGGCAATCAGCCATTCGCAAACCTCCTGAAGACTCTTCTTAGGCTGTTTCATTACGGTCTCGGCATCCAACTGAGTGCCCAGAAATTTGGTGTAAAATGGTATATCGCCATAAATCAGACAAAGCTGCAGATAGGCCCAGGCACGGAATGAGTGCATCACGGCCAACTCACGTTCATAAACGGGAATGCCCTGCTTGCGGAATTCCGGATCTACATTGTCGATGAAATAGTTACAGTTGTTGATGATGGCATAATAATCCTCTGGCTTGTTGTAGATGTTTCCTTCCGAAACATTGAAGTTAGCCAGTTCCTGCAGGTCGAGTGAGGCCTTGTCGGTCAATGAGACCAGATCGGCACGGATTTCACCCAACAGGTTGGTACGATCGGCAACCTCCTGCATGAGTTTGATGGCACCCACCACAGAATAGAGTGTATCATTGGGCGTATTTAGCTGATGATCCTCTGGATAGGTGACAAGGTCCGATTCTGGAGCAAGCATGTCTTCGCAAGAGGTCAATGCCAATGACAAACCTAAAACTGAAACGATAATCTTATTTTTCATACTATACTTTTTTTACAGGTTAAGCTTAACACCCATACTGAAGTTTCGGCTGTTTGGCAAAAGACCACAGTCGATGCCTTGATAGAGGACATTGTTCGAAATGGATACTTCTGGGTCACTACCCAAATACTTGGTGAACGTAAGGAGATTCTGAGCAGAACCCCAGACAGTAACACCCTGCAGGAATCGGTAGTTGAAATCCCACTTGTAGCTGAGGGTAATATTCTTCAGACGGAGGTAAGATCCATCCTCAATCCAACGATCTGAGAAACGGCTGTTGCCCATTGGATCCTTGTATGCGATGCGAGGAATGTCTGTTACCTGACCTTCACTTGACCAGTGGCTGCGCATAGCAGTTGTCTGATTGTGAAAACGTGAACCTGCCTCCAGCAGAGAGCGCTGATAGTTGTAGATGTCGTTGCCTAAAGAGTAGTTGAATACGACGTCGAGCGCCAACTTCTTCCACTGCAGGTGAGAAGAGATGTTACCATAGATATCTGGATTAGGATTACCAATCACTACGCGATCCTTCTCGTTGATCTCTTTCTCTTTTCCTTTCTCCTCGTAGCTGTTAACAAAGTGCATGTCACCTGCTTGGAAATAGGTCTTAGCACCTGTACGGTCGGTGATGTACAGGCCTGCCTCCTGAGCCTCCTGAGTGGTAGAGAATACACCATCGGTCTTGTATCCATAGAACAAGCCAACTGGGCTGCCTACCATGGTAGCGATGGTTCCACCATAAATATTGGTGAAGATATCCTTGCCTGGCAGTTCTGTGATTTCGTTCTTGTAGTGTCCAACCGAAAGACCTAACTGCCAGTGCCAATCGCGGGTGTTGATCACCTTGCCTTGTACGCTGACGTCAAAGCCTGTGTTCTCCAAAGCACCGCCATTACTCCAGTTCTCACCGAAACCGATTACCATAGGCAGAGCCTGCAGAGAGAGCAGATCAGAGGTCCAGCTCTTGTAGGCATTTACTGCGACTGAGAGACGGTTCTCTAACAGGTTTGATTCCAAACCATAGTAAAGACGCTTGGTGGTCTCCCACTTGATCTGGGTATTGCCAACGCCACCCAAGGTGATACCGTTGATCTGATTGTAAAGATTTACATTCTGGAAATAGGTGCGAGAGGCATTCAGTCCGATACCATCGTTGCCAGTCATGTCCCAACCTACGTTCAAACGCAGATAGTTCAGGTAGTCGGTAGCTGGGAACCATTCCTCGTTGGTGGCAACCCAAGCAGCACTGATAGATGGGAAGTAGGCCCAGGCTACGTTGAACATCTTGATTGCCTTGTCTGCATCTTTGCCGAAGCGGGTATCTGCTTCCAAACTGATGGTTCCGTCCAGATAATATTTATCCTGGAAACTGTAACCAGCCTGCAGATAATAGGTCAAAGTGTTGATCTTTTCGTTGTCACCATTGGTACCCTTGTGCGAGAGTCCACCACCCATGTCAGGCGTTTTGTCGTTGCCGGAACCGTAGCCATGCATACCATTGTCCTGATAGTGGCTAAGCAAGTAGCGCCAACCGCCCAACAGGTTGAGTCTGTGTGCCTCCTTCTTATAATTCCAGCTGATGCGCAGATCGTTGCTGGTCAGATACTGGTGAGAACTGCTACTCTGAAGCAGATTACTCAGATTACCCATGCCAGGAACATAGAAGGTTGGAATACCATTCTTCGAAATGTAGGTGTTCTCGTCGGTATTTACCAACATGAAGCTGAAAGCATCACTAATGTTGATGTTGTGCTTAAGCTCGAGCTCTGGGGTGACTGAAAGTGTAATCAGTCGGTTACCAAAGGCGTTTTTGTTACGAGCCTCGGCATATTTCAGCAAACTGGTAGGGTTGGCCAATGAACCCTCCTTCTGACTGCCGGTCAGAATCTTATCCAGATAAGAATCTGCCTGATCCAGGAACTGTGACAGGTTGCCTTGGTTGTCATACTTGTAAGGCGAGAGGAATGGACTCTTGATCAGCGCCAGGAAACTTGGAGAGGTAATCAGTGCGCCATCTACATCCTCAGGGGCACCATCGTTACGAAGGTCTCGGTTCACATCGCTGAAAGAGGCATCCAGACGAACTTTAAATTTATCAGTCAGTTTGACGTCACTGTTCAAACGGATGTTGAAACGAGCAAAATCGTTGTACTTCATGGTAGCATCTGACTTTGCATAACCCAACGAAATGTTGTAGTCTGCTACATCGTCACCACCCTGCACATTGATGGAATACTGCTGGCCGAAGGACTCTCTGTAAACCTCCTTGGTCCAGTCTGTATTGTTATGATAAACCTTGTAGTAATAATAATTCGGATCTTCACGCAAGAAGTCAAAGTCAATTAACTTGGTGCCTGTGGTACCAATCATCTCAGTAGCATAGGTACGATATTCCGATGCATTCATCACCTGAGGCAGATTTGGCATCTGATTGAATTGTCCGGAGATGTTCACGTCAATCTTGGTGTTGTAACTATGACTGCGTTTGGTACTGATCAGTATGACACCATTAGCACCCTTGGCGCCGTAGATGGCGGTACCGTTACGCATTACAGTTACATCGGCAATATCATCGACCGAGATGTTCGAAAGGATATTGTTGTAGAAGCCATCGTGAACATTGGCTCGATCGTACTGCATGTCCATGATGAAGCCGTCAACGACCACCAATGGAAGAGCATTCGAGTTCAATGAGTTTATACCATTGATCAGCATGAGGGCACCCATACCTGGTACACCACCACGACTGGCAGAACGAATCTGTCCACCCAATGATGAACTGATCTGATTGTCGATCGAAACATCGCTGCTCAAATCATTGACTTGGGCAGAGAGGTTGTGCTGAGCACTCTGGCTCAAACCTACGATTTCAGAAAAAGCATCGCTATAGAGCTTGACGTTCAACTCGCCCTTGCAATTAGCAACAGGAACCTGAAGGGTATTGTAGCCAGCACGAACTACACGAACGCTCGAGACGTGGTCTGGTAATTTCAGTTCGTAATGGCCGACGGAATCTGTCATTACTGAGATTCTCACATCTGAGAATGCCTGAACATAGACACCGGCTAACGGCTCTTGTGTATAGGCATCTTTCACAACGCCCTGCACATTGATTTCAGCGGTAGCAGGTACTGCCAAAAGAGCAGAGAGACCTAATATGATTGTTTTTTTCATTTCTTTTCGATTATTGGTTATCATTTCTCCTCATTTCCACGATTTGGCACAAGAAGAATCTTGTCAATATACCAGATACTATAGTGAGTGCTTACCTCCTTCTTGCCAATATTATTGGTCAGTCGCAAGCGATTGGTGATGTTCTTCTGTGCAAAGTTGCAGGTTGGGAAACGCATGGTGCACAATTTGACTGCATCCACTCTGTAAGGATCGGTTTCGAATGCACGGTTCTTTGCGCTTTCTGGGCTGAAGTTACAGTCGAACAGGAATTCTCCATCTTCGGATTCAGTATAACCGTTGAAGTTTTCCTCGTCGTACTTGTACATCTTGTTGCTTGCAACCGAGAGTTGAGCATTGAGGGTATCAACGTAGAAGATTTCTGCATTGAACTTGCAAGGCAGGGTCATTTCGTCTTCGAACTTGATGGCAGAATTGACGCTCTTAGGCAAGAATACTACATAGATGTCGTAGGTGCCTGACAGTACGTTTGGCAACTGGTATTCGATGTAGAAATTGTCTCGCTGTGCAACTGGAGTGACGCAGATAAACTCATCAGCAGAGATTGAATCACAAGGAATGTAGTAATAAGAGAACTCCAGTTTGCCACCATCGCTGTTGTTGGCTTCGTACTTGGTTGGTGTGGTTTCTGCTTCGACTGTGATTGTGTCAAAGTAATTGTACTTGCTGAATGGCCATTCGTTGACCTCATAGATCTTGCCGTTGCAGCAATCCTCCTCTTTAGCCCAATTGGTAGTAAAGAGGCCACTCTTGTATTCCCCCTGCTTGCTGGCATCGAATGGGTACCAGTAGGTGTGTGCACGCTTTTGTGCGCTACTGATATAGGTAGTACTTACGATCGAGTCGTTGATTGATTTCTGGGTATTAGGATTGAAGAAACAATCCTGCAACAAAGCGTAATGTGTCCAACGTTCAGAGATGGAATCCTTTTCGTTATCCAAACTTCCATAGTTGAAGTATTGCTTTGCCTCTGCGTACAAAGGCTCCCAGACCTCCTTGGTCGGCATAATCATCCAATAGAGCGAATCTTCTTGGTCCAGATAGCTGTAGCCCAATCGGAATCTACCGATATTGGCATCACCATCGTATGTCTCCTCCAATAATTCGTTCTTTGCCTCGTAAACTGAGTCAATATAGACGGTCTTGCCATCTACTAAACCCATAGACAACGAGTTCTTTTCGTCCAGAATATTGGTCTGGTAAGACTTGAAGAACTGACCAACGTGCCAGTAATCTGGTTTGGTAACCATTGCCTCATAGATATTATAATAATAGTGCAGCGGCTTGTTCATGATGTGAACAACGCCATTGCGAGCGGCAATGTTGCTCTCCTTGTAGGTAGATTGGCCAATGGTAGCCTCATCCATGACCACTCTCTTGCCATTCAACAGCTTGATGGTGCGGCTCAGACCGTTCAGCGACTGACCATAACGGGCAAGGTGATTTCTGACAAAGGTTTTCTCGACCAGCGAGTCTCCTTCAGAGGTAGCACAAAGCTGTACCAGCGAGTCGGCATTGAATGAGCCGTTGACTGGAGCCCAGACGGTCAGGAACTGATCGTTGTCAAGCATCTGGCGGTAGGTGGTTGTGGTCTGCTTGCTATTGGCAAATACCTTGGTTGCATTCAAGACCTTGCAGAAGTCAGAGAGCGATGGGTCTGCCTCAAGGATCTCGTACAGGCTCTGATTACCGTGCGCTCCGCTTGCAGTCTGGTCATAGTGCGCATCCCAGTCATCCTGACATCCGGTTAAACTGATGCCAAGCAATGAAACGATGAACGTATATTTGATTGCTGTTTTCATATCTTCTCAATTGATTAATGACGATCTTCTGGCTTAGAACCATTATAGATAGACTTTGGAACGATCTCGATGTAGTCGAGTGACATCTCTGCACCATTGTCCAAGACCTGACGCAGACGGATGTAATAGTCACGTCCCTGTTCAAAATACTTGGTGGTCAGGATGTGGCGCATACACATGTTTCCAGGATCACCATTACGCATGGTAGCTGTACCATTCTTGTATGAGTCCGGACCCTTCATGACACCCTGATTGCGCAGCGACTTATCCAACTCCTGACGTTTCTCCTCCGACCAGTTGACTTCGTCATCCTCAAAACCATAATCGACAGCATATTTGCGGAGATCGATTGGTGTGCCGCAAGGAATATCACCTGTCAGATTGTCGTCGAAGTAAACCTGTACTACGGTACGGGCAGGACCTGAGTTACATCCCAATCGTACTTCGTAAGTCTGTCCAGATGGTACAGGTGGAAGTTTGAACTTCACATCGAAATTGCCTTTGCAAGCCACCATGTCATTCTCCCACGACCAGCACACCTCACGCTGGTGCACTGCCAGGAAGGTTTCGTCGTTGAAGATGAAGTTCTTGACGTAGCCAGGTTTGTAACCCAACATGATGTAGCCGGCACCCTTCTGGATGTCTGAACTGTTTCGCTTGATGTTACGGCCGCCTGATGTCATGAAGTCAGGCGAAAGGGTGGTCGCATCGATACGCATTCGGACATTCAAAGCTTCACCGATGGTATTCTTTGTATCATATTCTACAAAGTTATCAACATAAAGGTAGCAGCCATTGGTGAAGTTTGACTGATAGCCATCGTACTTACCCTTGACCTCAGGATTGAATTCGGTTGATTCGATTGGATCAAACACACGGGCACCTGGCACCTTGATGGCTGTTTTGAAGCGTTTGCGGTTGATGAAGAGTCCTTCGCGCACATCTGTAACCTTCAGGATGGTGTGAGAACATAATGTCTCATAGTATTCATCGATGTCGATTGAATCGGTGATGAAGTTTGGTCGTGCGTCAAACTCGCTGTTGGCTGGCTGATCGATGGTCAAACTGTAGTAGTTGGCCATGCGGTCCAGAATGTGGTAGGCAACAAATCGGTTCAATGGATTCTTTTCATTGCGATAATCTTTGTCGTACAGACCGGCATCTTTGTCGAATGTTTCATCATAAACCTTTTTGGCATGTTTGATCAGGTCGGTGGTATCCTTGATGCCTAAAGCATGCAGGATAGAATCCGGCTCCACGAAGACGGTATATTTGTATTCTCGTTTCTCTGGGAAACGCTCGAATACCTCGTGGTTGCCGAAATAATGATCTGGGTTGTAGCTTGCAACTACCGAGTCTCCATGGATGGTGTAAGAATCATCCTCAATATGGGTATCCATGTAATCTGCCCAACCAGTTTTCTCCAGTGCCCAGCCAAACAGGGTTGCCTTGGGGTCCATGCAGATGGAACGGCCCATGAGAATTGGGGTTGAAGAAATGACATGGTTGATGACATGAACCACACCATTGACAACCGAGTCGTCGCGGGCAATCATCTCGGTACTCTTCTGGTTGGCGTAGTAAATAACACGACCATCCTCCTCGGCACAAAGTACTGTAACCTGACGATGGTTCAGGTTAGGCTCACTCCAGGTGCCGATACCGTCGGTGGTAAAGTAGGTTTGCTTGATGATATGGGTCCAGGCGAGTGTGTCACACTCCTCTGTCTTCAACTGATCAACAGAGGTCATGTTCTTGGTTTCAAGGAATGCCTTGATGGCCTCGTTGGTTGGAGCGAAGCAGGTGTAGGTGCCGTAGGTGGACATCAGATCCCACAATTGTGCACGGTGTAACACCTCGATGAAATCTGAGAAGGTGCCAGGATGGTCCTCTTCGCGGTTGGTCAGATAGTCGGTTACCATCTCACCCGTGAAGGTGTAATAGGTGCCCTGGCCGTCAATCAAATCATCGTTACATGAAATGGTTGTCAACAGGGTGCTCATACCGAGCAGACTGATGAATGTATATAATAACTTTTTCATAGCACAAGTTTATTTTGCAGATGTTTCGGTTGTCAAATAAGCAGGATTCTGTTTGATGTGCTCATTCAGATCCACTTCTCTCTCAGCGTATGGCCAGAACAAAGCGCCATCGGCCTTCAGTTGGACGCTGACTTTAGCTGCCAGTTTGTCATGCTTGATACGTACAGCCTCGATCAAATCAGCCGTGCTGCCGTCACGCAGACAATAGCGCACCCAATCGTACCAGCGTTTGCCTTCGTACATCAGCTCTTTGTGGCGCTCTTCGCGAACTAATTTGCGTAATGCGCCTTGATCTGTATATTGATCTTCCTTCAATTCCTCGTCTGCACCCTCTTCGAGGCAATTTGCACGGAGGTTGATGCAGTAGATGATTTCGAATGCCTCCTTGAGGTTCTCTTCGCCACCCAATTCAATCAATGCCTCAGCACGCATCAGCATCACTTCGGTCAGACGATAAATCTTCCAGTTGGCATACGAATCGCCGCTGGTGGTTGAGCCAGAGTAACTGAGATCTTCGCCCTCTTTGGTGAGTGGAACGTATGCGAATTTTTTGAAATAGTATTTGCTGATGGCCTGAACAGTTCCCGACTTCTGGAAATTTACATAGCCGCGGCCATCGGTGTACTTAAAGAATTTGCCATCCGAAACAGTCTTGCCTGCTTTGAATGCACCAGAGTTGCTATTGTTGTAGAAGAAAGTGTTTGTCAACTCATTCTTGTCTCTGTCAAAGTATAGCTCGAAGATGGATTCGAAAGAGTTGCCTGTACCAAAGATTTGAGTGAAGGCATTGCCACCTGTTGTGCTTCCTGCCTCCTTCTCGAGAATCAGTGGGTACTTGTTTTTCATCATCTTGATGTCACGAACTGTGTTCGGAAATTCTGTGCGAACATCCTCCAGAGTGGCAATCTTGTAATCCAATACCTTCTGGGTGTACTCCAGCACCTTCTCGTAGTCATCCAACCAAAGGTAGATGTCGGCGAGCAGCGCATTCATCGCACAGACAGTAACGCGACTTGTGTTGTAGGCATTGGTGATGCGGTTGTCCTTGTCAAGCATTGGCGGATAATAGCGGACAGCATCATCCTTGACAGCCTCCAGATCCTTCACCAACTGCTTTAGCAAATCCTTGAATGGAGTTACCTCAATACGATAGTCCTCATCAATGTTATTATCGTTCATTGATGGTTTGGTTGTATAAGGAACATCCTTGAAGGTTCTGGCCAGATAGAAATAACACAGCGATCGGATCCATGTTACCTCGGCTATGTTTGCTCGAAGTTCCGAATCAGAATAGTTCGGATCGATGGCAGCAACCCCCGGAGCATAATAGATAACGGTGTTGCATCGGTTGATGACGGTGTAAAGGCTCAACCAGTTCATGTACTTATTAGTCTCGAGAATATTCTCTTGAGCAATCTGTCGGATATCATTGTCGTCGCTGGTGTTGAACTCATAGTCCTCCGAACGGCAATCTCCCCACAGTCCGATACGTGTCATCATGTCCTTGCTCTGTAATCCGGAATAGCAGCCAAATACAATGCTTTCGACGTCGGCTTTCTCGTCCCAGTAATTGTCGAAGCAGATTTCGTTCAGTGGCTTCACCTCCAGATAGTCGTCACAGCCTGTCATGGCAAAGGTAAAAGTGATTGCCAAGGCTGCTCTGCATATATTTTGGAATTTATTTTTCATAATTTCGTTATCGTTTTCGTTATCATTTTCGTACGAAGTTTAGAACTGAACATTGACGCCTGCACTGAAGTTCTTTGAACGTGGAGTCTGTGCGTAATCGTAAGTTACGCCATAGCCACCATAGTTAACCTCAGGGTCAGCTCCGCTATACTTGGTCAAACAGAATACGTTTGAACCTTGTAAGAAGACAGAGAGGCTGCTGAGATGCAGTTTCTTGCAGGTCTTGGTGTCGAACGAATAACGGATGTTGGTGTAGTTCATTCGCAGGAACGATCCATCTTCGACAAAACGGTCTGAACCTAACCAGTTGTAGCCATATCTGTGCAAGGCACGTGGGATTGGTGTTACATCGCCCTCAACACGCCAACGCCAGTTAACAGCACGGCTCTGGTTGTTGTTGTCATACATAGACTCGAGGTTCATACGAGCTGCATTGATAATCTTGTTGCCATAACGGAAGTTGAACTGGGTGTTCCAGGTCACTCTGCGCCAGGTCAGGTTAAAGCCGAAGCCGCCCGTAACCTTTGGCAATGAAGAACCGAGGTAAACGATATCCAATTCGTTGATGTTGCCATCGTGGTTGATATCTTCGTAGATGGCATCACCTCCCTTGAACTGATATTCCGAACCGGTACCAAACGCATAGTACATTGGCTTGGTTGCGCCACGTTCGTCAAGCACAGGATTGCCTGCTGCATTTCGGACGATTGGTGCGTTTGGACCAGAGATGCCTGGAACCTCATTCTCTGTATAGTTGGTGTACTGATATACGCCTTTGTACTTGAAGCCATAGATGGAGCCGAAGGCATTGCGTAACTCAACGTGTGTAAGGTATTTTCCGTTCTGGAAGTTGAACTCTTCGTTCATGCGGTCCAGAATGGACTCATCCATCGAAGCCAGTTTGTTGCGGTTGTTGGCGAATGTGACGTTCAGGTCGAGCTTCCAGTCCTTGCCCCACTTGATCAGGCGGTTGGTGTTGAAGGTGAACTCCCAACCTGTATTATCCATAGCACCGGTATTCTTGCTTGGCAAAGTTTCGAAACCAGCTGACGAAGGAATAGGATAATCGTTCATCAACAGACTGGTGGTGTGAGATTTATAGAGGTTGACTTGTGCATTGATCTTGTCATCCAGGAACCCCAAGTCCATACCTACGTTGTACTGCTCCTTCTCCTCCCAATGGAGTGAGTTCAAAGCAATATTGTTTGGAGTAATGGCTGCATTGCCCATATAGCTCTGTGTGCCACCATACTTGGCATAATAGAGGTTTGCCTTCATTGGCTGGTTACCTACGATACCCCAACCCGGACGGATAGATAGCATAGAGAGCCAGTTGCTGCATCCCTCCATGAAGGGTTCCATGCTGATGTTCCATCGTAGAGAAACGCCAGGGAAGGTACCCCATCGCTTGTCGCGACCGAACTTGTTGCTACCGTCGCGACGTGCAGAGATGTCGAGAATATATTTGCCCTGATAAGCATAGTGTGCGGAACCGGTCAGGTAAATGCTTCTCCACTCGTTCGCACCTGTATTGAATTTGTCGTTGTCGATGATACCTGTGCCCGAAGCTGAAGTAAAACTGCCGGTAGCCATGCCATACTGAGCCAGACCTTGGTCGCGTGAGTTACCATTGGTGGTTTGGAAACGAACCAAGGCAGAAAGACTATGATCCGCATTTGAGAAATGTGGAGTGAAAGTCAAGGTATGGGTAGTTGTGATAGCAAACGACTTGTGTGAATCGTTGGTAGAACGGTTGTTGTTCTTGCTTCCCCAACCGTCCACAACAAGGCTCGTTGGGTAGAAGGTGTCATTGTAGCGGTTCTGGATGCTGAAGTTGACACGACCTTCATACTTCAGACGATGAGACTCGTAGTCAGTTCCCAACAGATCGTAGGCGATGATGAACTCCGGCTGAATGTTGAAGTTCTTCTCGTTGTTCTTGGCACTATGGGCCAGCGCTACTGGGTTCGGATAGAGCAACTGGTCGTTCTGAAGGGCATTCGAACAAGTTCTCTTCATGTGATAGTACTGGCCGGTTGATACACCGTCCTCTTCCTCTTCGTAGATGGCTAAGTTTGGCATCTTCTTGTAGGCAAGGCTCAACAAAGAGTAGTTCTGGTTGTTGATTCTTGGCTCCAGGTTCTTCTGGTTGTTGGTGTATGTGAAGTTGAAGTTGGTGGTTACCTTGATGCGATCAGAGATGAAATAATCCAATGCTGTTCGGGTAGTGATACGATCCAACTGCTGCTTGATGACAGAACCTGTCTGGTGGTCATAACCTGCAGATACGCGGAAATTGGCTTTTTCGCCACCACCGGTGACACTGATAGAGTGTTTCTGCTCCAAACCAATCTGTGTGACGGCATCACGCCAGTCGGTATCGTTGTTGAACTGTCGCCAGTCGGCAAACTTGGCATCGTCGTGCATGTACTGCACCTCCTTGATGGCCGCAGCATCGTCGTTGAAGTTCGGATTGAAGTAGGATTCCTTGAGGAACATGGTGTACTCACCACCCTTGAGCAGCTGGATACCCTCAGGCTGGTAGGTCATGTTTGCGCGATATGAATAGGTTACGCGTGTAGCACCGCGGCTACCACGTTTGGTTTTGATCTCGATGACACCGTTAGCACCCTGTGAACCCCAGATGGCGGTTGCAGAGGCATCCTTCAAAACCGAAATACTTTCGATATCCTCCGGGTTAACACAAAGCAACTCGGCGAATTTGTCGTCGGTTGGGTTGTTGAAGTCGAAATCTTTGTTGGCATCACTTTCCCAGACGTTGCCATTGACAACAATCAAAGGTTCAGCGTTACCGTTGATGGTGGATACACCACGCAGACGCATGGAAGTACCAGCACCGAGGTTACCGCTGGCGAACACGATATCCAAACCAGAGATACGGCCCTGCAATGCCTCATCGACCGAAGTTACGGTCGAAAGGTTGGTCAACTCTGCTGCCGAGATCATTTCGATAGCACCACCAATCTCGGTAGTAGGAATATCGAGACCTGAAGTCTGGGCGCGTTTCTTCTGTGAAATGACGACCTCTTGGAGCTCATGATTGTCTGGCTCCATGACAATTTTATAGGTGAGTCCCTTGATCGGAATGGTCAGGGTCTTACAGCCAATATAAGTAATCTGGAGTCGGTCCTGGGGATTACGGATAGCAAATGAGAAGTTACCATTGAAGTCGGTAACACCAGAGGCCATGACACGGTTGTCTTTATTGATCTCGACAACGTGAGCTCCAGCTAAAACGTCGATTTCGTCGGAGATTGTACCCGAGATGACGTCTCCTGCTTTTTGTGCCATCGCAGATGATGCGATTCCGAACAGCATCATCGAAAGGATGCACTTTAAGGTTGTTGTATGTCTCATAGTTTATTATTTACTATTGATGAGGAGTGGTCCGTCGATAAGGTGAACAGTAGCAAACGAGGATACCTGAATGTTGCCGCCTGAGAAGTTGTATTCGCGAGCGGTAAGATTATAGAGTTCCTTGCCGTTAACTTTTTCGGTGATGATGTTGCGAGTGTTCTTGCAACGATCCTTTACCTGCATCGCGGTTGGAGTGTTGTTGACTTCGACGGTATAGAACTTATCGTTATTGTCCATGCTGGCGGTCTCGTAATTACGGGTAAAGGTATCGGAGCCGCCCAAGAAGTGACCATCCTTGTCGTAGTCGCCACCACCATCGTTGGCATAATCCAAACCGATCATCAACAGGTTGTCCTGGAAGTGATAACGGATGAAGGTCTCCAGACTATCTTCCATCTGTTTGACTGTTTTGTTGCGTACAGGCTGTGTTTCGCCTTCCTTCAATGGTGAGTCTTCGTATTCAGCGATTTCAGCCCAAGTATAGAGATTGTATTTCTCTTTGTTGTTGAACATGGCCTGAAGGCTCTCGTTGGTTGGAACATAGACCGTATAGTTGAAGTTGTTGAAGGCTGAGATATTGCCCGAAGTTGAGCCCATGTTGATTGAGGCACTTATAGGTGAGATCAGCTTCTTGGAACCCTTGACCAGCGTATAGAAGAATGAGAATTCCTCGTTCTCTTTTAAGATATCACATACGCTCTTGCGTGTTGTCATCAAAGGCTCAGACTCTTCACCATCGAGGACATATACCTTTCCGTTACCACCGCCCTTGGTCTGATCATAGACTCTTGATACGCGTACCCATTTGTTTTCGTCGCGCTGGAGTGTGCCTTGAACATAAATCTCGTCGTCGCTGACTTTGTTGACAGCGATGATGCCACCATTCTTGGTGCGGTAATAATTGTGTCCGTTTTCGATGCTACTGATTACGTCGTACATAGGGATACCATTTGCGTCTTCTCCGATCTTGGTCTTCTTGCCAATGATGATATGGCTGTCGAAAATCTCTTTCAGGTATCTGCAGATGGTTCCTACGCCCAGGATTTCGAATGAATCGGTTGGCGCTGCATCCGGATTGTTGCGATCGAATGTGTATGAGCGAGCCCATACTCGGTCTTCCATATTCTTTTTGCTGCCGTCGAAGAAGAATTTGATCTTCTGGTTGGCAGAATCTGCAAAGGCATAGTAGCGAGGATCGATGTAGTTCTTCAATGCCTCGTCGGTTGGAACAAAGAATGAATAGTAAGCATCCAATGAATTCAGGAAGGAATCATAACCTGGACGTTCTCCACCTGCATCCAACTGAATGTACCAGTCGAAGATGCTCATCGATGGATTGGCCAAGGTTGGGAATACCACACTGATG
Organism: Bacteroidales bacterium; assembly: GCA_045627865.1. Classification (GTDB taxonomy): domain Bacteria; phylum Bacteroidota; class Bacteroidia; order Bacteroidales; family UBA3663; genus Liminaster. Next base: position 156,233 of record JAZQOK010000012.1, on the reverse strand, counting down.
AAGTCTGTTGGAGGGAAGGCCTTCTTGGTAACATAGATGGCGCCATTGCAACCAATGATGACCGAATCAATGTCGTTAGGTTTGATGTTCATCTTGTCCTTGTTGTCGTTGACGATGCCGTCAAACTTCGAAGGAACCGATTCGGTAAATGAATTGAGCATACCATTGCTGATGAACTTGGCCCAGAGTTTGTTTGGAATGTTGTCCCAATCGCCATAACCCTCTTTGAGCGCAATGCCATCTCCGTTGATGTATTTTTCCATTGCTGCATCACTTGGTACGATCATCACTGCCATGTTGCTCTGAAGCTTGACAGTAGTATCTGCAATGCCTGGCTGATTTGAATAGAAACTGTTCCATTCTGGGTCAAACTTCAGGACGGCCTCGACGGCTGGACCATTTTCGATTGTGGTGTTTTCCAATTCTCCCACCGAACGTTTAGCAAAATATCTCTTGATGAACAGAGAATCGATGCCGCCACCGTTCGGATAGTAGCGAGAATTGTATTTGTCGGTTGCCGACTTGCCTGCATAGTGTGGTGCGCTGAAACGCTCCAATGCACGACCCATGATTGCGGTCTTTGGATTGCGAGTGATGATTTCTGCCATGTTGTCCAAAGGCATCAGAACATCTTCAACACGATGGATGAAGCCGTTTGGACAGCGTGTGTTACGGTCGTTGGTACCCAATCCGATCTTGGTATTGTTGATGTTGGCATCCTGTGGTGCTCTTTCGCCCTTCAGGTTCAAGAGGATCTTCATGTCCTGATCCGTGATTCGCTTAGCACGGAGGAATGGCTCTACGAAGAATACGATTGGACGGACTGTCATATCGGTCATGCAGACCATTTCTTTTCTGACAGTCTTGTAGTATTTCCAATAAGGATTGTAATTGGGTTTGTTTTCGTCGTATGGCATGTCTTCTGGATGCATTACGGTGACGGTATCAAACTCAGAACCCTCACCCTTACGACGCATGGCATTGCCATCAACGGCCTCGATGGTACCGCTGGTGGTTGAAAGGTCCATTACCTGAAGGGAGTTGTCGAGCATGGAACTGTAGAACAGGAGGCTCTTCTGTCCGATTGTCAACTCCTCGTAGCTTCTCACACCCCATTTGTTGTTGCCGTTCTCGAAGAATCTTTTGAAAGCTTCGTCGTCGGCAGCCAGAAGGGTCTTGAGTGCTACACCCGAAAGTTCATTCTCGTAGTTCAGATCTTTGGCTAATCGAGCATAGGTTTTGAACCCATTGTTCTCGAGGTGAGTCATGAGGTTGCTGCCAAAGTTCGGTGGCAACTTCTCATCCAGATCATACTCGTCTTTGCACGAGTTAAAGCATCCAGCTGCAAGGAGCAGGGAGACTGCGAGGAGTCCGCGACCTGTTCGCTGTAGGTTTTTCTGGAACATGATGTTTAGGTTTGTTTTCATTGGTGATATGGTTAAATTTTGTTTGTTTTCTTGGTTGGTTTGTAATTTGACGGCGCAAAGATATATAATATTTAATTCACGTGATTTATGATACGATACAATTGTTATCATATTTGAAACATCGTTAAAATTCTACAAAAAATGTGGCGCTCGCTATTCTGCTCCCTGGAGGCTTTCTTGTGTGTGGGAATTGTCGTTTTGGTTTCAATTACGATTCAAAACTGATAAATTCTATCATTTTTGTAACATAGAGTTTCGTCTTTGCAACAAAACCTTGCCTGTATTCATTTATATGTGTATCTTTGTGCCGTTCAATAATTCAAATGCTATGAAATTCTATCATTATCTTTCAATCATGTTTGCATTTACTGCTTGTACTGGACAGCAGATTCAGTATCCAAAGCCACTGTTTGAATCATTTTCGTATTCAGGCAATGACGAACGATACAATCAGCCGTTCAATCCGCAGACGCAATATTTGAATCCAATCATATCTGGTACCAATCCTGATCCAGCTATCTGCCGTAAGGGTGATGATTTTTATATGGCAAACAGCTCGTTTGTCTATTGGCCAGGTATTCCTGTTTGGCATAGTAAGGATCTTGTAGATTGGGATTTCTGTGGATATGTGATTGATCGTCCTTCGCAAGCCTTTTTTTATGAGGGTGTACGTACTGATGGAGGTGTGTATGCGCCTGATATTAAATATTGTGAGAAGAATCAGACTTTCTATCTGATCGTTACATTGGTCGATTGCGCCGGCAATGTTATCTTTAAGACACAAGACCCTTCGCAGGGCTGGAGTGAGCCTATTCCAGTACCGGAAGTTCGTGGCATCGATCCATCGCTCCTTTTTGATAAGGATGGTAAGTGTTATATCCTGAATAATGATGAGCCTGCCTATCCGGCTGAGTATAGTGGACATCGTGCCATTTGGGCTCGTGAGTATGACCTGGATATAGATAAGGTTTGTGGTGATCCTGTAGTTATGATTGACAAAGGTATCAATCCTTCCGAGAATCCAATTTGGATTGAAGGACCACATCTTTACCATTTTGCCAACCAGCATGAGGGTCGCGTGTACGAGCAATATTATTTGATGGATGCTGAGGGTGGAACTGGCGATAACCACTCCGAGGTGGTCCTGGCTGGCAAGTCTCCGCTGGGTAAGTTTACCCCTTGTAAGCAGAATCCGATTTTGACTCAGCGTACGCAGCCTCATGACCGTCCGAATGCTATTGCATGTGCCGGACATGCTGATCTTGTTTATGCAGGTCAACCGGTGGCTGAGGGTGTTACCTCGACCCAGAATTGGTGGAGTGTCTTCCTAGCTACCACCACTTACGATGGTGATCAGCTCTATAATACCGGACGTAGTACATTCCTCTTACCGGCTTCATGGCAGAAGGATCCTGTTTCGGGTGGTATACAACCCATGATTCTTGATCCGAACAAGGTGATTCCTACCGTTTGTGAAAAGAGCGATTGGCAGAAGCATGTTGCTGACTTGAGCGAGCCTAATGCTCGTGTAAAGACTGGAAGCAAGGCTGATCCTATTAATCTTCTTACAGGTAATGGATCTTACAAGGATGGATTTGAGGGTAAGAATCTTTATCCACTTTGGTTTACACTCCGTACGCCGGAGGCCGATGCTGAGGCTGTTAACGATGGTCGCTGGGCTTCTTGGTATAAGTTGATCGCTGGCTGTCTGCAATTGACCGGCCGTTCGGTTAAATTGAGTGATAAGGGTCAGCCTTCGATGGTGGGCCGTTGGGTGAAGAATAGCACCTATACAGTTGAGGCTCGCATGTTGTTCACTCCGCAGGAGAACCTTTCGATGGGTGCTTTGACTCTCTTCCAGACCGAAGAGGCTCACTATGTCTTTGGAAAGCGTTTGAGCGCAGGCGGTCAGCTTGAGTTGGTCGTTATCAAGACTGATAAAGAGAAAGGTGAGCAGGTTGTTGCTCGCTGCGATATGAATTCCCGTGATAACTATCTGCCGATTGACTTGCGTGCAGCGGTTAATAAGCATTCTGTACAGTTCAGTTTCTCTTTGGATGATGGTACTACATGGACCGTTGTAGGAGAGCCTCAGGATGCAGACATTCTGACTACCAACTATGCCGGTGGCTTTACCGGTTGTGTGGCTGGTCTCTATTCATATAAACAGTAACAGTTAGGAAATTGTTAAGAATAAAGATGTTTGTTTCATAAAAATTAGTTTAATTCAAAGGTAATTTTTAGTTAGTAATGAGTGTTGATCCATTCTGTCGGGAGATAGGATGGATCTGTTTTATTTAAAAACAGAGCCTGCTCGTCATCCGACGAACAGACTCCCAAATGCTTGTAACCAAAAATTTGTCAAATAAGAAAATAGTATGATGAGAATAGTATGTCAAAATCGATATCCAATACTACCACAAGGACCTATACAGCTCTCTGCGATGTTTTCATGCTTGCTGCTCTTGTTGTCGGTGGTGTTGAAGTAGTTTATGGCCAGACGTATGTTCAACGTCTTGTAAATGTTGTATGAAATGCCGGCCTTAAGTCCGAAGATGCCGCAGTTGGGTGCGCAGCAATCCATACTTGCATTCTTGAATCCAATCAGATAACCGCCATAAGCTTCGAGATAGGGTGTGAATCCCATATAACTCTTGAAGTAATAGTCGGCCAGTGCAATTACAGGTACTGAGTTTGTTGCTACTGGACCAACAGAATAGTAAAGTCCAGTTGCTGCTCCAAAGGCAAATTCGGAGCTATAGTGATAAAGTCCCGCGAAATGATAGTTGGCGTTGGTGTCCGATTCTCCAAGACCTTTGGCGATGCAGCCATCGAATCTCACCTCCCACCATTTCCAGTCATTTCCGTTGTCTTTTGCTTTTCTGGTTACTTTCAAACCATTTTCTCCAGGATAATAGTTGGCGATGATTGATTCTTCGTCTGCCATTTCTTCGTTGGGTCGAATCACAAATATTGTTGAGTGATCTGCCTTCTTTTGCTTGTCTTTTGACCTTCCAAATGAAAATATCGGAAGAATAGTTATAAGCATAACCAAAAATATCGTTCTTTTCATAACACTTGGCATATAATTGGTTGTAATTGCTGGATGTTGGTGCAAATATACACGAAACATTTCCTAATCTCCAAATTAAATAAACTCAAAAACGTAAAATTTGTCGTGAATCGAGCAAAACTATATCAAAATGCCATCACTGCTAAGCAAAATAAAGAATTAGAAATGCCTCTTTAAATATTTCTTTATTAGAAAAATGACATGTGGAAAAAATACGCAACAATTTTGTTTGTTTGTTAGAATCTGTCAAAAGTGAAAAAAATCAACCATAAATTTTGATGATTTTGGACACCAATCGTTCTTATTTGACATTCAGTCTGCCAGAAACTCGCTATCTTTGCACCGCATTTAAGAAATTATTATTATTTGGGCATTTAATAAACAGAAAAGCACAACCACTTAAAACTTATAGGACCGGTCCTTGGGGGATCGATCCTATTTCTTTTTATTAACGTATAGTGAAAATGGAAACCCAAGCTTTGCTCGGCATTTTTACCTATAGTGAAAATGCAAAACACAGCTTTGCTCGGGGCTTTCATGTGTGGAGAAAATAGCGAACATAGCTTTGCTCGGCATTTTTACCTATAGTGAAAATGCAAAACACAGCTTTGCTGAGTACTTTTATGTATGGTGAAAATGGAAACCTAAGCTTTGCTCGGCACTTTAACCTATAGTGAAATAGGTGAGCAAAGGTTTGCTGGGTTATTTATTTTCTGGAAGAAATCATCCAGTCGCCAGGTGGCATCCCCTCTTTGTCCTTGAATACCTTCAGGAAATAGGTTCGTGAAGAGAATCCCGAAAGATCGGCAATCGTTTCGTGCGAGTAATCTGGATGTTCGGTCATGATGGTTTTGGCCTCTTCGATGCGAAGCGAGTTCAACCAGCTACGGAATGAGAGTCCAAGTGTTCCGTTCAGATATTGAGTGAGAGATGATCGGCGTAAACCTGTTTGCTTGACCAGATCTTCGATCGTGATTTCGGGCTTGGTAAAGGCTTTGCTTTGGATCCAGTTTCCGAGAATCTCTTCCAATGCAGATTTACTGTGAACATTGGTCGTCTCCCGATCTTCGGGAATGGTATCTGCTTCGATAATCTCGAAGTATCGATCAATCATCTTCTGGATATCATAGCCATAATAGATGAAACGGTTGACGTAGGAGAAGATGATGGCAAAGTTCATCAGGGTGATAATCTTCAGAAAACCACTGTTGCTCAGAATCGCAAATGGAACACAGATCAAAATAATCAGCATGCAGACGATAGAACGCAATAGTCCGGTGGTAGGTGATGCTGTATCTTCACTGAAGTAGTTGTCCATACGTGCGCGAATGCTTTTGAATTCCTGATGCACATAGATCCCGACTCCGGTGAAAAGGATAGTGTATGTTACCGATCCAAGGCATTCCACGGGGAAGAGTATGTTTGGATTGATATAGCCGTAAATGAGGATCGCCGAGATGCAGACATAGGTCCAGATGCACCAGAAGCTAACCTTGTAGTTGATGTTTCCTTTGGTGAACATGAACAGCAAGGAGAAAAGCATCAGCATGCCGGCCAAAGGGAACAATATCATATTGCACATGATAGCCTTGGTTGGTTCATATAATCTCCAACCTGTGTTGAACTGTATAAGGAAGTGTAAACAGAGTATCAACTGACTCAGAATGAGCAGTAGTCGTGCGCGTATATATATTAATTTGTGTTTGGATTCGAACGTGCGAGAGAATATCAGCATTGCCGATAAAAGAAAAAATGCAACGCATCCTCCAAATTGTACATAAGGAAAGAATTTGTCCATATAATGAGGCCAAAAATAAGATTTTTCGCTGCAAATATAAGTATAAAATCAGAAAATTGTCAATTTTCCACCACAAAAATTAAATTTTTTATACACCATTTGTTGTTTTTGTACACTATTTGTCGTTAGAAACCCCTATCTTTGCACCGTCAATAAAGAATTATTGTTTATTTGGGCATATAAAACTTAACTACAAAAACATTTTTGGACCAACCACTACTAATATATGAGGAATGAGGCTGTGCTTTTGCACGGCCTTGTTTGTTTTTTACCCCTTGACTCTTGCAGTAACAATTTTCTATTTGCTCTGTAACATTTTACGTTTTGTTACAATATCGGGGTTTTATGTTACAATGATTTTTGGCAGATTAGAAATATTGACGTACCTTTGCGGCGCAAAAAGCAAATGTTCTGGTTCTTACGGCTTGATGATAAAATCGCTGATCGGGACCGGAAACAAAAAACCTTCGTTCGTAAACCTTTAATTTTTGATTCGGTTAGTTGTTACAATTAAGTTAGAAATTAAGTTAGTGTAGTGGGTTGGACTTCGGTCCACCGTAATGACAAGTGGGTGTCTGTTCTTTGTTGAAAAGGGCAGACACTATTTTTATTTTTGTAAAAAACAGCCGTTTTTTCTTGCTTTTCTAAAGAAAAGGTAGTATATTTGCACCGTCTAACAAAAAAATAAAGTAGCCATGGGAAAGTCCTCTGCTGTAAAACTGATTGAGAGAGTCACCGAGTGGTTCTCGCAACATCCCAACAATTCGTATAACTATCTGCAGATCTCGCAGGAGATGGGCATCTTCGGCCGTAGTAACCGTGCCGATGTCTATGAAATTCTGACCATGCTGGCTCAGCAGGGTTTCTTGCGTGAGGTTTCGACAGGCCGTTACACCCTCAGCCAGATCAAGGGCGAGGATATGATTGGCGTCTTTGACCGTCGTCACAATGGTATGCACCAGGCTACTGTCGAGGGGTATGAGGAACCATTTACCGTATTGGACGGCGATGATATGCAGGCTTTGACAGGTGATAAAGTTCGTCTGCAGAAGATGGTAGGCCGTGGCAATGGCCGTAGTTCGCGTGGCATGGGTGGACCCCGTGCGCGAGTGATTGAGGTGACCGAACGTGTTCAGCACCGTTATGTCGGTACATTGACCAAGAACAATAAATATGCTTTCGTTACTCCCGATAACCGTTCGTTGGATAAGGATATCTATATTCCGAATGAGTTGTTGGGCAAAGCCAAGGATGGCGATAAGGTAGTTGTTGACTTCCAGCGTTGGCCGGCCTTCTCGAAGAATCCGATTGGTAAGATAGCCGATGTCTTGGGTCGCAAGGGCGAGAATACCACCGAGATGCATGCCATCCTGGCAGAATACGGACTTCCCTACAAGTATCCGCAGAATGTAGTCAAGGCAGCCGACCGCATTGCCGATGGCTGTACCCCAGAAGAGATCGCACGCCGTGAGGATTTGCGCGATGTCTGCACCTTCACGATCGATCCGGCCGATGCCAAGGATTTTGACGATGCCCTTTCGCTCCGTAAATTGGAGAATGGACATTGGGAGGCAGGTGTGCACATTGCCGATGTTACGTTCTACGTCAAGTCCGATTCGTTGATCGATAAGGAGGCCTTTAGCCGAGCTACTTCGGTCTATCTGGTGGATCGTACCATCCCGATGTTGCCGGAGAGACTCTGCAATGAACTCTGTTCGTTGCGTCAGGATGAGGAGAAACTCTGTTTCAGTTGCCTGTTCGAGATGGACGATGATGCCAATGTCCTGAAGAGCCGGATTGTGCGTACCTGCATCAAGTCCAACCGCCGCTTTACTTACGAGGAGGCTCAGAATATCATCGAAACCGGTCAGGGAGACTATGCTGTCGAGGTGCTCCAGTTGGATCGTTTGGCCAAGCAGTTGCGTGCCCGACGTTTTGCTGAGGGTGCCATTGCCTTTGACCGTGCCGAGGTGAAGTTCCAGATTGATGAAAACGGAACTCCGGTCGATGTCTATTTCAAGGTGTCGAAGGATGCAAACAAACTGGTCGAGGAGTTCATGCTGCTTGCCAACCGAACCGTGGCCGAAGCCATTGGAAAAGTAGCAGGGAAAAAGGAAAAGGGAAAAAGTGTCAAGAAACCGAAGACTTTCGTTTATCGTGTACATGACCAACCAATGCCTGAGAAGTTGGAGAATTTAGCCAGTTTGGCCTCCCGTTTCGGACACAAGATGCCGTCTTTGGGCAATAATAAGGTAATCAGTCAGGGCATCAATGCCTTGATGAAGGAGATTCACGACCGTCCGGAGGAGAATATGCTTTCGATGTTAGCCATCCGTTCGATGGCCAAGGCACTCTACACCACCGAGAATATCGGACACTATGGCCTCGCTTTCGATTACTATACCCATTTCACCTCTCCGATTCGCCGTTATCCTGATTGTATGGTGCATCGTCTGCTGGATCGCTATCTGATGCAGGAGGGAAGAAGTGTGCCTAAGGAGCAGTATGAGGAGCTCTGCAAACACTGTTCGGATATGGAGTCGTTGGCGGCGGCTGCCGAACGTGCTTCCATCAAGTATAAGCAGGCTGAATATCTGGGCGCTCGCATGGGACAGGTGTTCGAGGGAACTGTCAGCGGTGTCTCTGAATGGGGTATCTATGTCGAGTTGGATGACAGCAAGTGCGAAGGCTTGGTCCCTGTACGCGATCTGAAGGATGATCATTATATCTGCGATGAGAAGAATTTCTGTCTCATCGGGCGTCGAACCCACAAACGCTTTACGCTGGGCGACAAACTGAAAGTCCAAGTGGCTGCTGTCAATATGGAGCGTCGCACGATAGACTTCACCCTGGCATAATCGTTTTGTCAGTAATTCCCTGTTTTAGGGGTAATAATTGTCCTTTTTTGGGGGTAAATTTGTATCATTTCCCCAAAATGGGACAATTTTTAACTTATGGATGTACCAAAATTGCTATCTTTGCGAACTTAATTTGATTCTTGGTATGAAACTGAAACATCTTATTCCATTGGTTGCTTTGTTGGTTGCTTGTGGATATGGCGGAAAATCCTTGGCAGCAGAGATTGATGCTCAGCAGTATTTTACAGGATCTCCATGGGGATGGGCAACCTGCTCCGATAGCCAAGGAACAGCTTATGTCCTCGATGGTGGTATGCGAGCTGAACAGCCTCAGACAATTGTGCTGAAATCGAATGGCGGAGATAATGCCAGCGTCATCAAAAGTGCCATCCAAAAGAATGATATCATCGTACTTGATGGCTCGAATGGCGTCTTTACCATCAGCGCATTGATGCAGATAGACAATGTCAAGAATAAAACCATCGTAGGTCGTAACAATGCTGTTTTGGCTACGAAATTCTTTCTGACCGACGAAGACATCGCTTATCTGAAGGCTCAGGGCTTGGAGAATCTCAGCAGTACCGATCAGTACACCGGCACTTTGCCGAATGGTACTACCCTGACTTGCGACCGTCGAGCATTCTTCACCAAGAAGGCTATGATGGAACTTCAGTATCAGAAAGAGGGGAAATACTCACTTCCGAACAAAGCTGGTATCTTTGAGTTTGGCTCCTCTTGCGAAAATATCATCGTTCGAAACCTGACGCTGCAGGGACCGGGTTCTGTCGATATCGATGGCTCGGATTTGTTGTATGACAAATACGCCACCCATCTGTGGGTTGACCATTGCACCTTTATCGATGCACAGGATGGCGCCCTCGATACCCGAGGCAGTTTCAATACTTACACCTGGAATCATTTCTATTATACCTCCCATAGTTATTCGCATGCCTATACCTGTGGCTTGGGTTGGGTTTCGAACCATAGTACAGTCCTGTATGTTACCTGGGGACAGAATATCTGGGGTGCTGGTTGCCAGCGTCGATTGCCACAGGCCGACGATGCCTGTCTGCATTTGGTCAATAACTATCACAATTGTCCTGGAAACTCATTGGGCATGACGCTCAATGGTTATACTAAGGCTTTGGTGGAGGGAAACAACGCTGCTTCGGGCGTCAAATCGCCGTTGTCTGGCAGTGGCGATAAACGTGAGATTTATGCCCGAAACAATAGTTTTAGCTACAACTCCACTTCGACCAGTGTGAAGATGCCGTATGATTATTCCACCTTGCCCAGCTATAAGGACGTACCAGCTATCCTGACGGCAGCTCATGGCGCGGGTGCTACCTTGGACACACAGTTTATGCCTTTGGGTTACAATACCCTCGACAAGGAGACTTTCGGCTTCTATGCCGACGAAATGGAGGTTGCCGTAAATAAAACAGTGACGCTCCCATTCAAGAATCTGGTGGGCGCCAACTATGTGCTTGAGAGTACTCATCCGAATATCTTTTCTTTGAATACCAACGGTACCTTCAAGGCGGTAGGTATTGGTACGACCGAGGTAAAGGCTATTGTGGATGATGTTATTTTTGGACAGTACGAAACCTCCATTCGGATAATCGTTTCTCAGACTGGATCGACCGGAATCGAGAGTCTGTGCGGAAACGCTGAGGATGAGTACGGGACCTATACGCTCCAGGGTGTGCGTCAGTCAAAATCAAGCGGAGGACTTCAGGTGCGCGGAGGACGTATTGTGCTTGTGAAATAAGCCCAAAAAGGAAGCTTTTCGCGCGAACAATAATATAAAAGGTCAAAAAAGGCTGAAATTGGTATGTTTTGCAGCATCTTTTTTGGTAGTTTCCTTTTTTATTACTTTCTTTGCACCAGAAACAAACAACTTTTTAATCTTATAAATCAATTCACGATCTCATGAATCTTAAAGATTTGACTAGAAAAGTAGTCGCAACGATATCGTTGTGCTTACTTACTGTCGTGGCATTGGCCCAGAATCAGACCGTTTCCGGTATCGTTACTGACGATTTCGGAGAACCTATGATTGGTGTGAATGTCGCAGTGAAGGGAACCACCACAGGCATTATGACTGATCTGGATGGTAAATACTCACTTCACAGTGTTAAGTCATCCGATGTGCTTGTGTTCTCGTACATCGGTTACACAACCAAAGAGGTTGCCGTTGGAAAACAAAATGCTATCAATGTCCAGATGGCCGAGGACCGTGCCGTCCTCGAGGAGGTGGTCTTCATCGGTTATGGTGTTCAGTCAAAGAAGGATTTGACAGGCTCTGTTGCTTCGGTTAAGGCCAAGGATGTGGCCGCTTTGCCAGTGGCAAGTGCTACCGAAGCGTTGACCGGTAAACTGGCAGGTGTAAACATTACAACTACCGAAGGTTCCCCTGACGCAGATGTGAAGATTCGCGTCCGTGGTGGTGGCTCTCTGTCGCAGGATAACTCTCCACTCTATATTGTGGATGGTTTTGAGGTTAGTTCCATCAGTGATATTGCTCCATCGGAAATCGAGTCAATCGATGTACTCAAGGATGCCTCTTCAACCGCCATTTATGGTGCCAAGGGTGCTAACGGTGTCATCATCGTGACCACCAAGAGTGGCAAGGAGGGTAAGGTTGGTATCAACTTCGGTGCCTCTTATGGTTTGAAGAAAGCCCGCAAGCTGGTCAAGGTGATGAGCCCATACGACTATGCTTATTATCAGTATGAGCTGGGTTCAACCGACTATGGCGACTTCAACGACCTTTTGGTATGGAAGTCAATCGAGGGCCAGGATTATCAGGACCAGATTTTCGGTAATACTGGTAATCAGCAGCAGTACAATCTGAGTGTGAATGGCGGTAACAAGTTCGTTAAGTTCAATGTAAGCTATGCCCACAATGGAGAGAATAGCATCATGAAGAACTCTAACTTCCGCAAGGATAACGCCAACGCCAAGTTGAATTTCAATTTTACCAAGTGGCTGACTTTGGATGTTACTGGCCGTATGAGTTATCAGACTGTCGAGGGCCTGGGCTCTGGTGCAGATACCAACGAGAGCAATGCTGCTAATTCTATTGTGGCTAATGCTGCCCGTTTCCGTCCAGTCAATCCGTTGGCTGCCGACGACGAGGATGAAAGTTCAACAACCAGCCAGAAGAATCCATTCCAGCGTTTGGATGCTACCTCGAAGGAGAAAACCCGCTTCCAGCGTAGTTTCAGTGCCGGTTTGAACCTGAAACCAATCAAGAACTTCACTTGGCGTTCAGAATTGGGCTTTACCTGGACCGATTCAGATGTGGATCAGGTTTGGTTGGAGGATGCAACCCAGAATTCAAGCTATGGTGATTTCGGTTCTCCACAATCTTTCCTGGAACGCGAAGATACCAAGTATTGGAAGAATGCCAATACCTTGACTTATGATAACAAGAAACTCTTTGGCGGTCGCGATCACATCAATGTGATGGTCGGTCAGGAGTGGAGTAGCACGCAAAAGACGCTCACTCAGGATATCCGAACTCTGTTCCCTCACGGTTATTCTTTCCAGCAGGTATTGGATCGACCACAGGATGGTACGCCAAAGACACCTTATGAGTATATCTCAGCCGACGATAACATGTTCTCTTTCTTCGGTCGTCTCAATTATATCATGGCCGAGAAGTATCTTTTGACCTTTACCATGCGTGCTGATGCCTCGAGCAAGTTTGCTGAGGGTCACCGTTGGGGTAGCTTCCCATCGGCCGCTTTGGCATGGCGTTTGAGCGATGAGGACTTCATGAAGAATACCGAGGACTGGCTCAGCAACCTGAAGCTCCGTCTTAGTTTCGGTACTGCAGGTAACAACCGTATTCCAGCCAACTCTGTTTATACTACTTTCGCATCGTCGAATGCCTCTGCTTATGGTCCATTCTTCAATGATGGCACCAAGGAGGGTACTGTCTCTCCGATGTTGGAGCATGCTACCACCCTTTCGAACGAGAAGCTAAAGTGGGAAACTACCATCACCCGAAACTTCGGTATCGACTATGGCTTTATCGATGGTCGCCTCTCTGGTACCGTGGATGTCTATTGGAATACCACCAAGGATTTGTTGATGAAGACCGCTATTCCAGCCTCTTCGGGTTATACTTACCAGTATCAAAACTTCGGTCAGACTTCGAACCGAGGCTTCGAACTTACGCTCAAGGCTGTGATTGTTGACAACAAGAAGTGGGGTCTGGAGTTCAACGGCAATGTTTCATATAACCGTAGCAAGATTGACGAACTGGCATTGGATTCTCCATGGCAGAGCTCGAACTGGTCTGGTTCAACGATCGCTAAGTACGAGGACTTCCGTGTAGAGGAGGGCGGCCGTCTGGGCGAGGTTTGGGGTTACAAGACCGACGGATTCTTTACGGTTTACGATCCAGTCAGCAATCCAAACGGAGAGTTGGTGCGTAATTCTGGCAATACCGCTTGGGTACTTCGTGACGGCGTCAAGAATGATAGCAAGACCATTACCGGTGGTAACTATTATCCAGGTGGCTTGAAACTCAAGTGCGACGAGAACGGAGATCCAGTTAAGCAGAAACTGGGCAACACGATTGCTCCATGGAGTGGTGGCTTTGGCTTTAATGCCCGTTACACGCAGTGGGACTTCTCTGTCTATTGCAACTATTCTTTGGGCAACCAGATTGTGAATGGTACCAAGCTGGCTACCAGCTTCTATACAGGTTCGGCTAAGGGTTACAACCTGAACAATGACTTTGCTGTTGGCAATCGTTACTCTTGGATTGATCCTGCTACAGGCCTGAACTTGGGTAATCCTGGTTCTGATGCTTTGGCCTATTACGGTTCAACCGATGCCATTGGTGCACGTTTGAATGAGATCAACCAGAATGCGAAGATCTACAACCCATGTGCAGTGACAGGTATGCAGCTGATTGACTATGCGGTCGAGGATGCCTCTTTCCTGCGTATTCAGAATATCACGGTAGGCTATTCTTTGCCAAAGAATGTGATCCGCAAGCTTCACATGAGCCAGGTCCGTTTCTATGTGACTGGTTACAACCTGTTCTGCATCACCAACTATTCGGGTGCAGATCCTGAGGTCGATACCAGTTCTAAGAAGAATGCCATGTGTCCGGGTATTGACTATGCCGCTTATCCAAAGAGTCGTTCTGGCGTAGTTGGCGTGAATGTATCATTCTAAAGAATCAAAGAGATGAAAAATATATATAATAGTCTTCTGTTAGGCGTGGGTGTTCTCACCATGGCTTCATGCTCTGATTTCCTGGATCAGTCATCTCCATCGGAGATTACCACCAACACCGCATGTGAATCGGTCGAGAATGCCAACCTTATATTAAATAAGGTATATGGCGAGTTGACCAAGGGCGAGACTTATACCCAGTATGTCAGCATGCACTGGGCTACCAACTCCGATATCGAATTGATCGATGGCTTGGGAGAGAGTAATGCCACTACTACCACCAGCGAGCGTGGTAATATGAACTATAACGCCAGCCCGGACTGGGGTAACTTGGCTAAGGGCTGGAACGAAATGTACTTCACCATCGAGTATGCCAATATGCTGGTGGATGAAATTAATAACAGCGATGCTGTCCATGGAGGTCAAGGCGCTGCCCTGCGCCGTATGCGTGCCGAAGCCAAGGTGCTTCGTGCTATGGTTTATCTGGACCTGACCCGCGTCTTTGGAGATGTTCCTTTCAAACTTGTGCCTACCACTCCTGAGACTGTCTATATGGGCAAGACCGATCGCGATGAGATCTACGATGCGTTGATCGCTGATGTCGAGAGTGCTTTGGATGATCTGCCATGGGCAGGCGAGGAGGGAATGACTACCGAGCGTGCTAACAAGGGTTATGCTCATGCTCTGTTGGCTCAGCTCTGTCTGACCCGTGCCGGTTGGGCTATCCGAGAACAGGCCAAGGAGGGTTATGAGACTGCATCCGAGAATTCTGATCCTGTCTATCCAACCCAGCGTTGCGATGCAGAGACCCGCAAGGCTCTGTACGAGAAGGCAGGTGAGCATCTTGCTGCCGTTATCAACAGTGGCAAACACAAGCTCAATCCATCGTTCAAAAATCAGTGGGAACTGGTCAATCAGCGTGTGCTTGATACCGAATATCAGGAGAATCTTTTCGAGATCCCTTCTGGTTTGGGTAAGTCGAGCGAGATGGGTTATACCATCGGTGTCCGTATCAACGGTGAGTCAAAGGCCTTTGGCGTGAAGGGTAACTCTTCGGGCAAGGTGAAATTGACCGCTCCATTCTTTATGTCGTTCGATAAGGCGGATTTGCGTCGAGATATCTCGTGCTCAACCTACGAAATCAAGGAAGAGAATGGTATCCTGAAGGATAAGATGCAGAGCAATGCTCCATTTTCCATTTACTGTGGTAAGTGGGACATCCGTATGATGAACGAGGAGTGGCGTAATGTAGCTATCAATGCCGGCAATGCTAAGTGGATGACTGGTATCAATGTGATCCGTATGCGTTATCCGCAGGTGTTGTTGATGTATGCCGAGGTGGTCAATGAGTTGACTGGCAATCCAGATTTGTCGGTTTCAGGTTGTGGCTTGACTGCCCGTCAGGCTTTGGCACAGGTTCATACCCGCGCTTTTGCTGATGCCGACAAGGCTGCTGCCGACGCGTATGTTAATGCTTTGACTGCTGCAAACTTCTTCGATGTCATCGTCGATGAGAATGCCTGGGAATTGGCTGGCGAGGGCTTCCGTAAGTTCGACCTGATCCGTTGGAACTTGTTGAGCTCGAAGATTGATGAGTTCAAGGAGGCTTACACAGAGGCTGTTGCCAACAATGTTTGGCCAAAGAAGCTCTACTTCAAGTATGACAAGATTCAGAATTATAAGGATATTGAGGGTTATGAGTACTGGAAGATTGATATGAACTCAGTCTGCTGGTATCAGGAACCAGATATTACCACTGATTATGAGTCAGCCTCATTCTGGGGTACCGAGGACCTGAACGATGATTCTAAGCAAAAGAACATCGCTACCTACCTGCCATTCATCAGTGCAGGTCTGAATAAGGAGGTCAAGAACAGATATCTGTTGCCAATCGGATCAACCACCATTTCTGATTCTAATGGCGCTCTTCATAATTCCTATGGTTACAGAGACTAATACATTGTAAAAAATGAAGAATATTAAGAATATGGTTTTGTCAGGAGCTTCGGTGCTCCTGGCTGCCAACACTTTCGTCGCTTGTATTGAGGGTAATGATTGGGATGTCGATTCCTCTTTCGATCGTCTCTTTCATGTGTCTCAGTCTTCCATCAGTGTGACCGCTGATGCAACCTTTGCTGAGGTTTCGTTCAACAAGACTCCAAATACCACCCATTATGTCATTCAGATCTCTACAGACTCTTTGTATGATGATATGGATGAATCGGTTGCCAATATCCTGACTTATGGCGAAGATACGAGCATCACAACCTCACCAGATACTATCTGGAATCTGGCAGGCGATACTAAGTATTTCTTCCGTATGAAGGGATGTAATGCATCGACTGGCAAGGAATCTCTTTGGGTTTACCTCAAGAAGTCTTCGTTCAAGACCAAGGCAGAGCAGATCTTCAACGAGATTACCGATGCGGATCGCGATGAGACCTATATCAACGTCAGCTGGGATGCTACCAAGACGGTTACCCACCTCTTGGTTTCGCACAATGAGGAGGTTGATGGTGAGTCAAGTGTAGTCGAGGATCGTTATGATCTTGATGAAGCAGCCAAGACTGCCGGTACTTTCAAGATCACAGGCTTGAAGCCAATGACTATCTATACTATTCAGATTTGCAATGGAGATGCTGTTCGTGGTACACTCAAGGCTTCAACCGCTGCTCCATCACCTGATGGTGATTATAAGTTTAAGTACAACGAAGAGAATGGTACCCTTTTGGATCAGCTTAAGGCAATTGCTGAGGAGGCTGCTGCCGAAGGTCGTACCGCATATCGCGTTACAGCTATTATTCCTGGTGGTACGGTTGTCGATTTCATGGGCTTGAACGAGAGTGGCGAGGCTGCTAATGTCAAGATTCCTGATGGTATGGCTGTCACTTTCTTCGGCGGTGCTGGCGAGGTTCCTACTTTGAACTGCAAGAAGTGTCTGGATCTGACAGGTACCCATAACTATGTTCGTTTCGAGAATCTCAACATTACAGATGGCGGCTGCCAGTACTTGGTTAACCAGTCGTCGGATTGTGTGGTTGAGGAACTCTCATTCAAGGGTTGTCGAATCTATGACTTCGATCGTTCATTGGTTCGTGGACAGTCTTGTGCTATGGTTATTGACAAGATTCTTGTTGATGATTGTATCCTGACTAACATGAGTTCCGGTAATGGCTATTCTGTCTTCTATCTGGGCGATGCCAAGAACAAGGTACAAGAGATTTCGCTCACTAATTCAACCTTCGATACTGCCCAGCGTAGTTTTATCGAGGCTTCGAAGACTTGTATTTCGACCATCAACATCACCAATTGTACCCTCTATAATCTGGTGGTTGATGGCCGCTATCTGATCGATGCAAATGGACAGGAAACTACAATCAATCTGACCAGTATCATCTTGGGTAAGACTAATCATGAGACTGCTGCTCGTGGCGTTCGTACTGCTGGTGTTGTTACCGTGCTCAATAGTATCCGTACCTCAGATTGTATCTTCGGTTCAAATGACTTCCGTGCTGAGGTTGGTTTCCCTGTTGGCGAAAAGAGCTCTGCAGATATCTTCACTGATCCGGAGAATCATGATTTCACTCTGAAGATTGCAGATCAGATCGGTGATCCTCGTTGGTTCAAACCGGAATAATCCAAGCGGATGTTTATAACAAAAACGGCGTGTCAGTTTTGACTCGCCGTTTTTGTTATTGGCCCGGAATTTCCTGATTTTCCGGTCTTCCCGGACTGTCCGGTCTGTCCGGATCCTCCGGATTATCCGGAAATGCCGGATTGCCCGGAATCCTCGGTATTGCCAGCCTTTAGAACTGCTAATTCGCGTTGTAGCGAATCGATTTGGGCTTGCAACTCCGATATCAGGTGGGCCTGCTGTTCTATGATTTGTTTCTGGGTTCCTCGCATGACTAATCGGGCGGCGGTCATGCGTTCTCGGATTCCACCTTCGGAAACAAACTCTTTGTCGCGTTTCTCTAAGAATGAGGTCATGGCTTTGTCCACCATATGACAGAGGCAGATGGCGCAATTGGCCATCTCAACATCGGTCCAGATAGAATAATAGGGGTGAAATGCTTCGTCGTTGCTGTTGTTCTTGCAGAATGTTCTCAGTTTGTCATATCTTTCCATGTTGCTTTCGGCCCATTCTTTAACACCTAAGTGTTTTAGATAGTCTTGATAATCTTCCAAAAGTTCTTGGTTGGAGCCTTTTGCAATCCCCAATAGCTTGATTTCAACTTCGAACGAGGTTTGGCCATCAGTTAGACCCTCAGCAATGTTTTGCTTGGTGGACCTCGCTGCCTGTTTCATTTGGTCAACTGTTCGGTCTCCATATTTAGGTAAGAATCTTTCGCAGAAAGCTTGAGTTAATTGTACAAGTACGTCGCTTTTCTGGTAGAAATAAAGTTCGGAATAAACGGTCTTCTTGCGAAGCACACTGGGTGTGCCATCTGCGTACCGATTCAGGCTGATGTCATCAAGTTTTGGCACAGTGGTATTGGTATTAGATTGTTAATATTGGGCGGCCAGAAGGTCCGGAAAGTCCGGATTGTCCGGAATCTCCGGAACTTCCGGACTTCCCGGTCTATCCGGACTGATAGCCCGGACTTTCCGACCAGTAATTACTTCAGGAAATTGACGTTTGTATCGTCAATGTCGTAGGTTTCGCCTTCAGAGTTGCGGATCTGAACATTATTGAGGAGGATGTCTTTGGTGTAGTGAACCTCAGCACCCTTCTTGCTGACAAAGAGACTGTTCTCCATAATAAGGTTAGTAAGTGGCATCTCAGGCAGGCCATTGAAATAGATGGCGCGCTCGGCACCTTGGCAAACAATGTTCGAGATGCGCAGATCCTTGAAACATGGAGTCTGCTCGCTGACTGCAGGAACGGCATCGCTTGCCGACTGATCCTTCTCGCCCTGTCCAACGGCCGGCTTGTTGGCGTAATAAAGGTCAAAGGTGAAGGCATCGCCAGCGATGTTGAACATATAGATGTGGTCGATAAAGATCTGCTCAACGACACCACCGCGTCCACGGGTAGACTTCATGCGCAGGCCGGTATCGGTACCATTGAATACGCAATTGTGAATCCAGATGTTGCGGGCACCGCTTGACATCTCGCTACCGATTACGAAGCCACCATGGCCATGCAGTACGGTGCAATCCTCGATCACAACATTCTGACATGGACGTTTCCAGCTGCGACCCTCAGCATCTTTACCAGACTTGATACAGATAGCATCGTCGCCTACATCGAAAGTACATTCCTTGATCAATGCACGGTTGCAAGACTCCAAATCCAGACCATCGCCATTCTGTGCATACCAAGGATTGCGGATCTTGGCACGTTCCAGGGTCACATCCTCGCACATGAATGGGTGGGTGTTCCACGCTGGAGAATTCGAGAGGGTTACATCCTGGATAAGGACACGCTTGCAACGGGTGAACTCCACCAGCGTTGGACGCTGAAGAGCACGACGGGTATCAGGTGCATCGGGCTTGCCTGCCAGTTCATCGTTCTTGGCATTCGGATACCAGATGTTCTTCATTTCGATGCCATCGCCCGAGGTAAGCTCCTTCCATTGAGCAGAGGTGAACTTCGACTTCTTCGATGGACGCCAGTATTCGCCCTGGCCATCGATGCTACCTAAACCTGTAATGGCAATATCATGTTTCTCGTAGGCCCAGAGAGGGGACATCTTACGCATGGACTTGTTGCCCTCGTAAACCACCTCAACGACAGGATAGGCTTCGAATTCCGGTGTAAAGATGATGAGTGCACCAGCCTCCAGATGAAGCTCGCAGTTGTCTTCGAACTGGATAGGTCCGGTCAACCAGATGCCAGCGGGGACATTCAGTTTGCCACCGCCACGCTTCTTCAACGCAGTCATGGCAGCACCGAACGCATCGGTACAGAGATCGACGCCATCACCGACCGCACCAAATTGGGTGATGGTAACCTGGTAGTTAGGGATAACTGGCTGATGCACTTTCGGCATCTTGAACGGGCAGTTATCGACTGCAATGGCGCTTGTTATAGCGAACCATATACACAAAAGAGAGAGAATGTTTTTCTTCATTGTATAATAATATTAAGTTTTTCTTTTATGAGCGGTGCAAAGATACTATTTTTCTTTGAAAAACAAGGAAAAATAATGGTCAATAATACGCAAGGTGCAAAAAAATATCAAAAATGATAGATTTTTTCACCAAAAATCATTATCTTTGCACCGTTTTTGCGTATTCGAATAACATTCCATGAAGGAAATTAGAACAATCCTGCTCTCCCTGATCGGCGTTTTGACCATGGCTCAAGTAGCTATGGCCCAGCCACTGCTTAAATGTACGGAGTACAAGTCGGGTGGCGAAATGGACCACTCGCGTGTCTCTTGCTATGTTCAGGATTCCAAGGGTCTTCTCTGGTTCGGTACCTGGATTGGTTTGTGCCGTTACGATGGCAAGGAGTTCCACTTCTTCCGCAATGAGGTTGATAGTACCGCTCCGGTCAAGCAGATTCCTCTGGGCAGCAACCGCATCCTGAAGATGGTGCTCGATAGCCACGAGAATATCTGGTGCCAGAACTACGATGCTGGATTGTATCGTTTCGATCGCAAGACCTCTACCTATCAGGCCGTTCTTCCTTTGGTCAAGGATTATCCGGCAGCTCAGGCTTTGAAGGACAAGGCATACGTCATGCCTCATAATCATGCCATCTGGGTATCTTTGGCCGATGGCACACTGGTACGATTTAATGACGAGGACCCTACCATCAACGAGATCCTACCTTGTTCATCGGGCCAGAAGAATCGCGTCCTGTATGAGGCTTGTGAAGATAGTCAGGGTCGGGAATGGATCATGACCGATCAGGGTGTCTATATTCATGGTCAGGGCTGGAAATCCAGCTATCCCTATGCCCGTTTCGTTGAGATGGAGGGTCACTGTATGCTCGCCTCTACAACCACCGCTCAGGTGGTGGAATATGTGGGCAATGGTCAGTTCCGTCCGATCGAACTCCCTAAAGAGGTGCGAAAAGTATTCCATTTCCAACCTTTGGACAATGGCCTGGTGAGTGTCAGTACCGATGCCGGTCTGGTGCTTTACAACGTGCGCACAGATTCCAGTCAGATTATTACCCGAACAGAGAAAGGGGAACCGATCCGCAATGTCGGACGTGTCGTATATGATAGCCGGGCGCGTATCTGGTTCTTCACCGATGGTAAAACCCTCTACTGCGTCAAGCCAGGAGAAGAGGCCGCATGCAGTCTGCCGAATCCAGAGAAGCCTTTGTCGACAGAGAACGAAAGTGGCCGACTTCATCTTATTCACGAGGATCTGAATGGAGTCATCTGGGCCAAGCCGGTCAATGGTGAGCTCTGTTGGGTCAATGAAGAGGATCTGCAGCTGCATAGCCATCGCGAGTGTATGCCCGACAATCAGTCTCTGCCCATCCGAGACTATAGTTTCTACTTTATCGATAACCAGAAGAGTTTGTGGGTCAGCAGCGGTACGAAACTCTATCAGTTAGCCTTTGGCCGTCGCCAGTTCCACCCTATATTCGCTCAAAGTGACGCCGAAGTACGAGCCCTTCTGGTCGATGACAGCACCCATGTGCTCTGTGGCGATAAAGAGGGTTGCCTCAGCCGGTATGATCTTACGTCAGGTAAATGCCAGTACCTCTCTTCCGGCGGACAGTGGAGCAGCAACCATACAGTTTTCAATTCTGAAGGAATCTACTGCATGTACCGCGACCCGGAGCAACGCATCTGGCTCGGTACTCGTGGTTCTGGCATCTATCGACTCACTCCGTCAGGTGCTGGCTATCAGGTAGAACATTATTATGATCAGGGAGGAGAATACGACCTCAACTGCAATAGTATATATGATATCT
Organism: Bacteroidales bacterium; assembly: GCA_045627865.1. Taxonomy (GTDB): domain Bacteria; phylum Bacteroidota; class Bacteroidia; order Bacteroidales; family UBA3663; genus Liminaster. The sequence continues at coordinate 133,993 of JAZQOK010000012.1, read as the reverse complement.
ACGAGGACGAGAATCATCATCTGTGGATTGCTACTTTCGGTGGCGGATTGAATCTCCTTGAGCAGGGCACCGATGGATCCGTTCGCTTCGTTCATGCCGGCAACGAACTGCTGGGCTTCCCGGTCAACAGCTTCGATGTGGTACGTACCATCTGTGGCGATGGCCGAGGACATCTTCTGGCTGGTACCAACAAAGGTCTGTTGGCATTCTCCTCTAAATTCGACCGCTACTCGGAACTCTCATTCCATATCTATCAGGCACAGACTCAGATGGATCACCCCTTGCAGGACAACATGGTCATGCAGGTGTTGTGCGATACCGCTGGTACCTTCTATGTCAGTACCTATGGTCGTGGCCTCAGCCGTGTGAATGGTACCGATCTGTCGGCATTGTCTTTTACACCGATTCCAAACCGCGAATATCCTGCTGGTGATAGCAATATCTCCGCCTTGATGGAGAGCACTGGAGCAGTCTGGACCGTGGCAGAGTGTGGTATTTCCTGCTATAGCCCACGTCAGGATATGATGTGGTATTTCGACGAACGAGATTTTGACCGCTCTTATCCGCTGACGGAATGTGTGCCGGTTGAGATGCCAGACCGGAAGATTGTTATGGGTATGGTGGGTGGACTCTTTGTCTTCCCGGCCGACGATCTGCACAAGAGCCTTTACTCTCCTAAGATTGTCTTCACCGAACGGACTTATGCGGTCGGATCGACCCAGCACTCCCAGGAAATCAACGACATGGATACATTGATCGTAGAACCGCATCAGCGTTCTACCTCGTTGCATTTTGCTGCACTTGACTATGTTCCTTCCCGTCTGATCCGTTATGCTTACTGGATGCACCCGGAGGGAGAGGAAGAGGAACCACTTTGGGTTTATACAGCGACCCCAGAGGTGAATTTCACCAACCTGTCGCCTGGCAATTATCAGCTGCATATCCACAGTACCAACAACGATGGCATCTGGCGTAAGAACTATCGCACTTTGACTGTCGTTGTAGTTCCGACTTTCTGGGAGCAGTGGGGCTGGCTGATCAATATTCTGATTATTGCAGTCTTGGCAGGTCTCTCGTTGACCTGGTATCTGCACCGTTTGGGCGAACGTCAGCAACAGGTCGTCAAACAGGAGGTCAATGCGACGAAGTTTGAGATTCTGACTCGTCCTACAGAGCAGAATGATCAGGAGTTTGTCAGACGTCTGCTCGAAGTACTTGAGAAGCATTTGGCCGATGGCGAGTTGCAGGTCAATGATTTAGCCGACGAGATGAATATGAGTCGTGCCACTTTCTATCGTCGCCTGAAGCAATCGTTCGATATGTCACCGAACGATTTCATCCATCAGGTTCGTATGCGTCGAAGCATTGAAATGCTCACTACCACCGACGATACAGTAGCACAGATTGCCTATGCGGTTGGCTTTAATAATCCGAAGTATTTCAGTAAGTGTTTCCGTCAGGATTTTGGCGTTACACCAGCAGAATATCGTAACCGTTCTCGCATGAAAAATGAGGCCAATGACTCAAAGTCTTGTGGCGAAGGAGATTTAGAGTGCGAATAGTGTAGGACTAGATAGAATATATGGCTCTAAGCATAGATACAGGCTGCTCCAGCAGGGGTAGCCTGTTGTTGTTGCCGATAAAGGTGTCTTGCTACCACTTTTGTGCTATTTTGTATCATGGAAAACGACTAAAATGTAACATTAATGATGTGTTCTTGCCTTTTTAAATCCATTTTTTTGTTACATATCTTGCGAAATCCACTTTTTTTCTCTAACTTTGCACCGTTTTTAATTGAAATCTAACTATGAAATTGTTACATCGCCGTCTAAAACTATGTTACAAAGCTGTTGTTTGGGCCTTACTTCTTCTTTTGGGTTCACAGACCATCCTACAAGCGCAATCCTGCCGTCTGTTTACTACTCTTGACGCGTTGCCGAATACGTTGGTCAACGATGTCATCGAGGATGCTGATAACATGATCTGGGTCGCTACTGAATATGGCCTTTGCCGTTACGATGGCTCCAAGTTTACTACGTATCAGTACGAGGAGGGAAACCCTCATTCTCTTGCCAACAATTATGTACGTACCTTGTATGTTGATTCCAAAGGTCGATTGATGGTTGGTACCCGTCAGGGTCTTCAAATCTATCGTCCACAGACCGACGACTTTACGGAACTGGCTGTTTTTGAGACCGACGGTCGTATAAGTGGTGATGTTACGATGATTATTGAGCGTAAGAATGGTGAAATCTGGATGAGCGGTAATACACCTTGTTGTGCCAAAGTTCGTGAAGATGGCACGCCAGTGCTCTATGCCAATGCCCTGACAGATAAGATTGATTACACAGAGAATTTGATTGAAGATAATTTGGGACGTATCTGGACCAACCGCCGATTGAGTGAGCTGCTCCGTCTGGAGTTGGATGGTTCCATCAATAAGATTACACAAGACGGCAAGAGTATTCCATTTAATACGATGCATATTGGTCTGGATGGTGAGATGTATGCAGGTGGTGTGCAGATGGGTCTTTATCGTTTCAATCCTTCGACCGACCGTTTTGAGCTGATGAATGCGCCCGACGATGAGCACTTTCTGGTTCGTGCCTTGAAGAATCTGGATCGTGATCATCTGCTGGTGGCTACCGATAACCATGGACTTCAGGTCTTCGACTGTCGTGCCAAGACTTTCAGCAGTTATCTTTTCGACGATGGACGAATTGATGCCAGTACGCAGAAGGTTCATTCCATCTGCATCGATCATAATCATGTGATGTGGTTGGCTCTTTTCCAGAAGGGTGTAATGATGGTGCCACAGACACCACAGCCATTCCAGTATCTGGGCTCCCGTTCCATTACCCGCAATACTGTGGGCGACAAGTGTATCACTTCGCTCTTTCAGGATTCGAACCGTGAAATTTGGGTAACTACCGACAACGGCGGTGTTTATGTTATCGACGAGAAAGGCAACCTGCTGCGCCATTTCCCTTATACAGGCCAACCGAATACGATTCCATGCGCTACAGTCAAGCTTTTTGAGGACTCGCGGCATCGATATTGGTATGGCTCTTATTCAGAAGGTTATGGTTGGATCAATCCGACAAACGGCAAGATTACTCCATTGACCATCTATGGCAAGGATGCCAGCGCTACCAATGTCTATGACTTTGTAGAGGATAATAATGGACGTATCTGGGTGATCACGATGGGTGCCGGTTTGCATTTCTTTGACGAGAACCAGCAGACCTCTATTCGTCCGTTTGAGTATGACTCTTGCCGTTGGGCATGCTGCTCCTATTTTGATCAGTTGCGAGATAAACTCTTCATTGGTTCGTACAATGGCCTGACCATGGTTGACTTGAAGGACAATAATTTTACAGTAAAACAGTATCTGGGTGAATCCATAGTCTTCTCTATTTCGCCTTATACCAGTGGACGTCTGGCACTTTGTACGACCGATGGCTTAGTCATCTTTGATCTGAATACAGGTACACATGTTTTATATAATACGGACGATGGCTTGCAAAGTGACCTGCTTTATGCGGCACAATGCGACGCATCGGGTTTGCTTTGGATCTCTACCAATGCAGGCCTCAGTTGTTTCAACGAGAAACGCCGACAGTTTATCAACTTTGGTTCGAACGAGGGACTGCAGACCACCGAGTTCTATAAGAATGTCTCGATGAAGGACATCCGTGGCCGTTTGTGGTTTGGTGGCACTTCGGGTATTACATTCTTTAACCCGCAGGATGTGAATCTGAATGGCGAGAAATGTCAGGTTCGTATAGTTGATGTCGTGGCCAGTGGTCAGGTAGTTCGCGATCGTGCCAAGCGGGATTTCGAGGATAATAACTTCTCGTTCGAGATGGCTACTTTGCCACTGCATCACACCCGTCATGCCATCTATAGTTATTCGTTGGACAATGACCCATGGACGGTGTTGAAGCAAGGTCAGAATGTGGTTTCATTCAGTCACCTCTCTTCAGGTAAACATGTCTTCCGCTACAAGGTACAACTTTCGGGCGTAGAGTCCGAGGGTCATTCCTATGAATTCCGTATTGCTTATCCATGGTATCGTTCCTGGTGGGTAAATCTCGTGATCTTGACCTTGCTGGCAGTGATTGCCTATCTGAGTTTTATTCAGATTCGACATCGCCGTGCCGTACGTAAGCGTCTCGAGCATCATGTCCATAATCAGGCCATCAACGAGGCAAAGCTGCAGTTCTTCATGAATATTGCTCACGAGATTCGAACGCCAATGACGATGATTGTTTCGCCATTGCAGAAACTGATTTCTTCCGATAGTGATCCAGATCGCCAGCATGCTTACCGCATGATTCAGCGCAATGCCGACCGTATTACAGGTACCATCAATCAGCTGATGGATCTCCGCAAGATCGACAAGAAGCAAATGAAACTCTATTGTAGTGAGGTGAAGATTGCACCATTTATCAAAGAGATTTGCGATTCGATGAACGATGTCGCAGATGTGCGTCAGATCCAGTTGTCGTTGATCGACCATACTCCCGAAGGCTTACGCCTCTGGGTCGATAGTTCTAACTTCGACAAGATCCTGCTGAATCTCCTGTCAAATGCAATGAAATATACTCCAGCGGGAGGTAGAGTGGTTGTTGAAATCAGCCAGGAGCCTGCTACATCCGCCTGTCCGGAGGGCATCTTCCGCCTGATGGTGACAGATACGGGCGAGGGTATTCCTGATGCCGATAAGTTGCGTGTCTTTGATCGATTCTATCAGGTCCGTTCTAACTCTTCCGGCAAGGGAGGTACAGGCATCGGTCTGCATTTGACCGAATCCCTCGTCACCTTGCATCATGGTACTATCGAGGTTCAGGACAATCCGGAGGGCCGTGGCACTCGTTTCGTGGTCGATCTGCCATTAGGTCGCGCACACTTCAAGAGTAACGAGATCTCGAGCGAACCTGTTGCCGAGGTGAACCTGCCTCATACCGATGTCTTCCAGACCAATCCTGATTCGTATGTGGCAGAACTGGATCAGACGGTCGAGAACCCTCGAAGCCGCAGCCTGGTCATCGTCGCTGAGGATGACGACGAAATCCGTCGTTTCATCGTGCATGAGCTCTCGGCCTACTGTCGTGTCGTGGAGTGTTGCAATGGTAAGGAGGCTTTGGATAATATGCTCCATCAGGTGCCTGATCTCCTGCTTACCGATGTGATGATGCCAGAGATGGATGGCTTTGAACTCTGCCGAAAGGTGCGTAGCAATGTCCGCTTGAATCATATACCGATTGTCTTCCTGACAGCCAAGTCCGACGAAGAGAGCCGTCTGGATAGTCTTGATCTGGGTGCCGATGCCTTCCTGACAAAGCCTTTCAGTATGGAGGTCTTGCGTCGTACAGTCTTTAACTTGCTGAAGAGTCGCGCTTCGTTGCGTAATACTTTCAGTGGTCAGCAGATGCCAGTCGACCAAGTCGAAACGCCAGAAAACAAGACCCCTGACGAACGTCTGATGGAACGAATCATGCGTGTGGTTAACCAGAACCTGAGCAATCCGGAACTGACTTCGGAGATGATTGCCGAGGAGGTAGGCATGAGCCGCGTGCACCTTTATCGCAAACTGAAGGAGTTGACCAATCAGTCGGCCCGAAACTTTATTCGCAATATCCGTCTGGCCAAGGCAGCAGAACTTTTGTCTCAGAAGAAATGTTCTGTTGCTGAGGTGTCGGATGCTGTAGGTTTTGTCAATCCAAGTAACTTCGCGACCGCTTTCAAGGAGATGTATGGTGTTACACCGACTACCTTCATGGAAGAGCATTTAGAAAGAAGCAAAAATCAGTAGGACTTTTTGCTTGTCATTCAATAATTATAAATGATTGCAAACACATTTGTGGCTGTAGTTGCCATGGCCTCACTCGAGGCAATGGGTGACTATGCTGCGCTTTATCAGGGAAGTATCGAACCTGAATTCAACAGAACGGCATGGAATACCCATCCTTATTTATGGGATGAAGAGTTCCATGAGGGTTCTGTGTGCTATGATGGCAACCTCTACGAGCATGTTCGGCTTCGATACAACATTTTCGATAACACACTGGTTGTACTGACCCCTCAAACCAAACTTCCAATTGTTCCGAACCAGGAGAAGATTGAGTTCTTTACGATGGGAGAGGAGCGCTTTGAGAAAAGGGATGGACACTTCATGAATGTACTCATGGAGGGAAACAACTTCCGCTTGCTCAATTGTCCGGTCAAGCTGTTCGACTCAGAGACTCTGGTCAATGGACGTATGGTCCGATCTATGTCGGAGAAGAATCTTTACTATCTGGAGGATAAGAACGGCAACAGAACCCAGATCCGCAGTGCTCGTTCGTTCGAAAAAATGTTCCCGAACTACAAACGTCCCTCGCGGATATATCGTCGATCCTTGGAAACAATTTCGAAGGATACTCGTAAATATATGGACATGCCTCAAGTTGAGGACTCCCTTCATGTGGTAAAAGTTCCTGATACGGTATTTGCGAACATTCCACCTGCAGATCGTGTACCGGCTTATCTGGCTTACCGCATGGGCAGTCGTGTTGCCATGGAATATGATGACGATGATGAGATGTCGGGAGAGCCAGGCATTGATGAACTGCGCGTTCTGCGCGAATCGAAAACCCTCGACGAGGTCGAGGTGACCGCTTTCCGTCCCAAGTCATTGCAGGCCCATTCGGGCATGGAGGCTTTTACTCCGAAGAGTCTTCGTAACGTGCCTCTTGTGATGGGTGAGGCCGATGTGCTGAAATTGGCAACGATGCTGCCAGGCGTTACCACTACGGGCGAAGCCTCCAGTGGTCTGAATGTGCGCGGTGGCGCAAGCGAACAGAATCTGATGCTGTACAATAGCAATACGGTCTTCAATCCGATGCACATGTTTGGCATCTTCTCGGCATTCAATCCCGATCTGGTGGGCGAATCTGAACTCTTCAAGGGAGGTATTCCAAGCCGGTATGGTGGACGTTTGTCGTCGGTCATGAACATCAAGGGACGTGTTCCGAATATGCAGAAATATTCCGGATCTGTCAGTATCGGAGTCGTGAGTGCCAAGGCAATGGCAGAACTGCCGGTTGTCAAGGACCGTGTCTCTATCCTCCTTGGTGGACGAACCACTTACTCCGACTGGATGCTGAAACGCCTCTCTGAGGATAGTGGTTACAAGAATGGCCGGGCTCAGTTCTGGGATGCCGGAGGCACCATACATGCTCGTCTCAGCAACAGACATTCGCTCGATGTGAATCTCTACAATAGCCATGATCAGTTCTCGTTTACGACATTCGACGAATATGCCTACAACAATATGAACTATTCGCTCGAACTGAAGAGCTACTATGGCAATCAGTGGAGTTCATACATAGCCGCAGGTTACGACCACTATGATTATGCAAACACCGACAAGGAATCTCCATCGATGGCCTCTGTGCTCTCGTTTGACCTGGATCATTACTACCTGAAGGGAATGGTCGATGGCCGATTGAATGATTCTCACAAACTGAATGCCGGTATGCAGGGACAGTTCTATGATATCATGCCAGGAAGTCTGCAGCCACAGAATTCCAATTCTGCAATCGTTGGTCGTTCTCTGCCCGATGATGAGGCGGTAGAGGCTGCCCTCTGGCTCGAAGATGAGTGGGCAATGACCGATGGCTTGAAGTTGTTGGGTGGTATGCGACTGAACCTTTTTAATGCCATGAAAGAGGGAATGGAACATACCTATGTCGATCCGGAACTTCGTCTCTCTGCCAGCTATCATTTGAATGAAACCAACTCCTTCAAGGCTGGTTTCAATACCATGCACCAATACATCCACAAGGTCTCGAACACGATGATCATGTCGCCAACCGATAGTTGGTTGCTGAGCAATGATCAGATCAAGCCACAGCGCGGCTGGCAAGCATCTATCGGTTATTATCTGCAGTCCGAGAATCTGGATTATGAATTTTCAGTCGAGGGTTACGTGAAAGGCATGAAGGAATATCTGACCTACCGAAATGCCGCCCAATTGTCGATGAATGATCATTTGGAGAAAGATGTAATCGGCATGGACGGCCGTGCCTATGGTCTCGAACTCCAGTTGCGAAAGATGACTGGCAAACTGACGGGTTGGATCAGTTACACTTATTCCCGTACCCAGTTGCAGCAGACCAATCAGCAGGGTGTCGGCAAGATCAATGGAGGCGAGTGGTATTCGGCCGATTATGATATTCCGCACGACGTCAAGCTGGTGGCTAACTATAAGTTTACCCGTCGCTTCAGTATGTCGATGAACATGAACTATAGCACAGGTCGCCCTTACACGGCTCCGGTGGGTGTCTTTTATAACTCGCAGGAGAGACTTTACGTGCCGGTTTATTCAGATCGTAATGCGGTTCGTATGCCATACTATTTCCGTACCGACTGGTCGATGAACGTTGAGCCGAGTCATCATCTAACCGCTGCGACTCACCGTTGGTTCTCGATGGGTGTATATAACCTGTTCGGACGAAAGAATCCCTATTCTATCTATGTCAAGCCGGAAGGTAATAGCATCAAGGCCTACAAGTTGAGCATCTTCGGTGCTCCTATCCCATATATCAGTTACAATATCAAGTTCTAAAGCTATGAAAAGACTGATTTCTTCCTCTATTGCTCATGGCTCATTGCTCATGACTCATTCCTCATCCCCCATCACTCATCACTCATTACTCATTACCCTCTTTGTTCTCATTGCCCTCTCTTCCTGCATCGAGGAGTTCAACGACCTGCCGGCCAGTGTCGGTGAACCGCAACTTGTTGTTGAGGGCGAAATCGTAAGCGGACAGAATTGTCTCTTTACCCTGCGCCAGTCTGCTACGCTCGAGGATGTTTCCAACTTCCATTACCAGAATAGCTTGAAGCCTGTCATCGGATCTCTGCAGTTGGATTGTTCGGACGGAACTTCCTATTACAGTGTGCCGTCACGCAATAAGGGTTTTTACACGATTCAAGTGCCAGACCTTGAACCCGATAAAACCTATACGTTGCATGTCAAGACTGATAACATGGGTGATTACCATACGGAACCTATGAAGCCTCTTTATGCGCCTGGAATCGATTCGTTCACGTACGAAATGCCGAACAACGACGGACAGATACACTTCAGCGTCTCGACGGCTGATCCAAACGGCGCCTTCTATGTCATGTGGCGATACGATGAATTTTATGAAGTCTGTACTCCCATCTATTGTATGTGGGAATACGATGTCGAGAACCGAGAGCTCTATGTCCGAGACTTCCCAACGAATCAGGGCTGGATTTCGGTGACCTCTAACGAGATTTCAACCGCCTCCAACGAGGCTTACGGCAATCATGCCATTGTGGGTTACAATCTCTATCAGCGCAATAAACAGGAATTGCGTTTCCGTACGAAGTATATGTCTATTGTCAAGCAGGCTGCCATCTCGGTCGATGAGTATGAGTATTATCGTTTGTTGCGTATCCAGTCAACCAATGTGGGCGGAATCTTTTCGGCCATGCCCTCGGAACTCCCTTCGAATCTGAAAACTGATGATGGAAAGAAAGCGATTGGCTATATCGGTGTGCGTGGGTCGCTCAGTCAGAAGAGTCTTGTAATCACTCCTAAGGAGATCGGTTACAAGGACATGATAGTCCCAGAAAAGCCAGAACCGGATAAAGTCGAAAAGGATCCAGCCATCATGATCGATAGGGGCTGGGTCATTGCCAACTATGGTCCATCTGGTATCGAATGGACCAAACCCTGGTGTGTGGATTGTCGTACACATTTTTGGGATGGCGGTGCTAGCCTCGAGAAACCCTCTGTCTGGCCTTTTTAACCTTGATTATATGCAATTATGAAAAAGCTCTATATATTATTATATGTGTTGTCCTGCACGGGATTCCTCTTCGCCCAGCATCGAAGCGAACAGATCTTTGCAGTGACCGACCGTCAGTGCTATATGACGGGCGAGGTGCTCTGTGTGCGTGTTGATGCTTTTGCCAACGATTCGATGCCGTCAGATAGCAAGGTGGCCTACGTGGAACTGTCGGACCAGCATCAGATGTATGCGCAAGCCATGGTAACACTGACGAATGGCCAGGGGTGGGCAGAAATCCGATTACCGAAACAGATGCATTCTGGCTGCTATGAATTGACCGCCTTTACGCGCGATATGACCAACTATGGTTCTGACTGCTACTTCCGTTCGCTGGTCGGTGTGGTGAATGGCGAGAAACTGTCGCGCAAGGATCGGGTGACATTCATGCCTTTCAGTCGCTATGCATTGGAGAAAGATGAGGCATCGCGTTTCCTGGTCCAGGATATCTACAAAGCCGGAGATCCTGTCACCATTAACCTGAAAGATCCAGTGTTGAGGGGTTGTGCTGTATCGGTCGAGAAGATCAGCATGACAACACACCTTGGAGTGGGTGCCCTATCGCAACCTTCCGATACTCGTCTGCCGGATTCGAAGATTGCAGAACTCGAGGGACATCTTGTCAAAGCTGAATTGGTGGGCGATTCTGTTGCGAGTGTTGTTGAGCCTCGCCTGGCACTTATCGGCAAGATGGCTCGCCTTTATGATGGCCAACGACAATCAGATGGTACCTATGCTTTCTATACAACCGAAGTCAGCGGAACTTTGCCAGCATTAGTGAGTGCCTACGATGCTGAGGGTAAGCCTGTGGAGATACGCCTTTCGTCGCCATATCAACGCAATTCTGCCCAATCTCTGCAGGAACTGGTAGTATATACCGACGAGTCGGAGATTAAGGAACGTGCCACGGCAGCCCGTCAGCAGGCAGCAGTAGGAGAATATCTTCAAGGTGATACGTTGAGTCACACCATTGGTTTCTTCAATGATAAACCCGATTATTTTTACGACTTGAATGAATATACGCAGATGAATTCCATCAAGGAGATTTTGGTCGAGTTTGTCCGTGGTGTGAAACGTAGCAGATCTGGAGGTATTAGCAAACTTTATACACTCAACCCAGAGACTCATACCACCTCACATTGGCCAGCATTGGTTTTGTTGGATGGTATGCCGGTTTATGATATTGACGAGATTCTTGCTTACGATTCCCACTTGGTACGTTATGTGCAGATTTACCTTGGACGTTATTTCTTTGGCGCCTCCTGCTGTGAGGGTGTCATCTCTTTCGTTACTCGTGGTGGTCGTCTGTCGAACTACAAGCTCGATGCCGGTTCTCATCTTGTTTCTTATGCCTTCCCTCAGAATCGTCCTGTTTATGTCAACCATACTGGCAATGTCCGTTCTACTTTGCTTTGGCAACCATGTGTCGAAGCAGAGACATTGACTTTCAAAGCACCTTCGGTCTCTGGACGTTATCTGGTTACCATTCAGGGATTGGACCACAATCGTAAGCCTTATAGATATCAATCAGAGTTTTTCGTGAAGTAATTGTTCACCCATAACATCAAATAATAAGGGCTGGCTCAAAATGAGCCAGCCCTCTTTTTACTCTATTGTTAAATTACTTAGTAACAGGACGAATAGAAACTGCGTAGTTGATAGTCAGGCTATTGTTGAGGGAGATAGTGTTATCGAACTGACCATGCTGGAAGATCATGTAGTATGGCATGCTTTCAACACCATTGATAGAACCCATGTCGTTGTTAACCTGATTAAGCATTGAAGGGAAATGATAGTTGCCGAGAATTGAACCAGAGGCATAGTAGCCAGCGGTGCCATTACCTACAACCTCATTGCCATAGCGGAAACCAGCTGCTGGCAAGAAGATGCTGTTGTCATTAGCCTTGCTCTTAACTCTGTAGCCATTGGCCTCAAACTCCCAAGTACAGTTGTCGATCAACTCCTTCATCTGCTCCTTGGTTGGCATGCTCCAAGCACTGCCCCAGTTAGCTGTAGCTGGATCGAGTTTGGCATTGGCAATAAGGTCATAGATAGCTATGCCGTTGTAGTCAGCACCCTTTTCTTTGTCAAAGCCAGCATTGCTCTGATAATACTTGAAAGCGGTAGAATCAATTGAGTTAATGACAATTGAATAACCAGTCTCACCATTTTTTGAAAGAATCTCAGATTTGCCTGTGATCTTAGCCTTTACTTCGTTGAATCTTTTGTCAACCAAAGCAACAAATTCTGCAGAATCAGAAATGACAACTCCCGTGATTTCCTCTTTGTAAACACAAGTTGTGTCATACAGGTAACCGGTTGATTGTTCGCTAGCTTTGTACTTGTTGAACAAATCTTCAGCTGAAGCCTGCTTTGTAACATCGATGTAGTTGACTGGGGCAATCTGCGAACCTGTGATGTCTCCCCACACGAACAGAATTCCGTTATCGGCCTCAGAAGCAGCACCGACATTCATGTCTGCCCACTTGGTGCCAGATGGCAAGCCGAGATCTACAGCCTTGCCAGCAGTCTTGATATTGCTGGTATTGGCAGTATATGGAGTTGTGTATGCAGCAGGTTCATCATCATCGCTACAAGCCACAAATGCACTTGCAATGACAAGGGTGCCAATACCCAACTTGCTATATTTCAAAAAACTTTTCATTATTTCAAATGTATTAAAATTTACATATTAGAGGAGAGTTATTCCTCATAGTAAACACCGCTGATGGTTAAAGCACCTCTTCTGACCAAAATGTCGAGATCCTTGCCGCCGCCACCATTACCTTTAGCACAATCCTTGGCAATTTCCTCAGTAAGAGGAAGTTCCCATGAGCCAGGGCCTTCAATGATTACATCATCTTGATAGGTGGTGCTCCACCAACCGTTCATGACACGCAACATAGTTGGACCTGCAGGTTCACCCCAGATGCCACCATCGGCAGGAGCTGCCTCTACAACGTCGAAGATAAGAGTTTTGAATCCCCAATATACCTCATCGCTGAGGAATGGGAGACCCTTGCCTTCATTGTTGCTGAATCGACCTGCTGCAGCATCACCTTGGTTCATGGTCAATAGTCCTTCACCCTTACCAGGTTCACCATAGATCCAGTACTTCTTCAATGGATCGGTGAGGGTATCAACGGTGATTGGATAATCGACGGTGTATGTAGTTCCGTCAGGGCAAAGAGCGGTCAAAGTAACAGTTCTTTCAACGCCAACGTCAGCACCACTCATCTTTTTGGTAGCGAAGTTGCCAATGAATTGCTTGCCTCTGATGTCCCATTTAGCTACTACTGGAGCTGAGGTCGAACAACGAACGACATTACCATAAAGTCCGCCGCCTGCATCATCCAACTCAACTGTAGTTTTGGCCATGAGTTCCTCTTTGGAGATGTGACCTGCATTGCTGATATCCTCAGAAACAGGATCGCAAGCTGCAAGAGCACAAGCAGAAGCCAGGAACAAAAATATCTTTTTCATAATGTTTACTTGTTATTAGATTATTTTCAATTATAGATATCTACGAACACAGCGTCTGGAGTATCCCAACCTGGGTTCTGGATTAACTTGCCAGGCATATTGTCAATCTGCTTCTGTGGCTTAGCCAAGAAACCATCGGTAGCTGCATAACGCTCAGCCCAAGAGGTTGTACAGTGCTTGAGGGAAATCTTGTTGGCCTTGTCGCCAGCCACAACAACCTGCTTGCCTTCCTGTGCCTGAAGAGCCTTGGCAGCAAGACAGCCTGTACCGCCACCCTTGCCAGACCAACGGCGCAAATCGTTGAAACGAATACCCTCGAAAGCGAACTCCCAACGACGCTCGTCCTGAAGAGCAGCCAATGTATAGGTCTTGGTCTGATTTACAGCTGGGATACCAGCACGCTGCTGAACCTTGTTCATATAGGTAACATCGCCCTTCAACTCAGCAAGCATCAAGTAAACATCCGACAGACGCATGAGGTAGAAATCCTCGAAGTGGTCACCCTGCATTGGGTTGTCAAGTGAACTTGCGCTGTAGCCAGGAGCCTTATCCCACCATGGAGAGTCACCGGTCAAAGCATCAAGGGTAACACCATTGTACTTCTTAACACCCAAACCAGAATCCTCGCAGTCATCCTTTACGAAGTCGTAGTTGATCTCTTTGTTCTCAGAGAAACCATCGATGATAGAGGCACGTTTACGCTTGTCGGTATAAGGATTTACACCACCATTATTCTCTGCAATTGTCCAGTCATCCCAGATATTGCCTGCAGGGGAACCCTGACCCCAACCCTGGGTGAATGGATAAGTGTAATCACGATCACCATTCTTGCCGTTTACGCGAAGAGCCCAGAATACAGAGAGGTAATTACAGTACATACGAGCAGTAGAGTAAACAGCATCAGCACCGTTGATGTTCCAACTAGAAGCATTCATGAACTGAATCTGGAAGAGCTCCTCGGTGTTACCGTTACCCATGCCTGGCATATCGAAGCAGTGTTCACGCTTCATGTCGGCAATGAAGTCGTAAGCATGGCCCTTGCCATCGTGTGCCTCGTCCCAAACCAATGAGTTTGAGTACTGCCAGAGTGAACGGTAGTCCTCACAGAGGGTGTAACCGCCATTGGCATCAATATCCTCGAGGAACTTCACAATATCAGCCTTCGACAAAGAGGCAATTTCGCAACCCTCCTGAGCAACGAGGTTAATGGTTGCATCGCCCTGTGACAAATCAGCAACTTTCTTGTAGAAACCTGCCCAGAACATATAAGCACGGGCAGCAAATGACTCAGCAACATACTTGTTGGCATGGCCTGACTTCTTGTCGCCACTCATGAGGTTGATGCCAGATACCATATCCGAGAGAATCTGTGGGTAGATAACATCCTCAGCGCTTACCTGGTTCTTCATCTCTTCGGTAATGACGGTGCTGTTAATCAGCGGAATATCGCCATACAACTGAGTGAGCCAGAGTGTATAGAGACCACGCATGAAGTAACCCTCGCCAAGGAGCTGGTTACGCTGGCCCATCTCGTCGGCTGTCCAAGGTACATTGTCGATAGTCTCAATCTGGGTATTGGCTCGAGATACACCACCATACAGAATGGTGAATGGCATTTCGAACTGGTCAGAATTCATGGTTACCAGGTTGTCAAGAGCCTTGACTTTGGTATCCTGCAAACCACCTGCACCAACACAGTTATCAGACATAATCTCCCACCAGTAGAATGGGTGTTGTGTATCAGCATCGCCACCACCCATGGTATTCAAAATCGCATAAGTAGCTGCATTCAATGCCTCAACGTCAGCAGGCTTACCTGGGAAGGTAGCTGAAGTCATCTCGGTGACACGAGGATCGGTGTCGAGCATATCATTACAAGCAGTAAACGAAGCTGCTGAAAGTAATGCTGCTGCTGTTAAAACTTTATTTTTCATGTTTAATTATTTCGATTAAGAATTAGAACTTAACGCTTGCACCAACAGTCCATGTGCGTGATGATGGATACAAACCAAGGTCAATACCAGATGCCCAGCCATCAGCACCACCAGCAGAACCTACCTCAGGATCGAGGCCAGTGTAGCCAGTGAAGGTGTAGAGGTTAGATGCCTGTACATAGAGACGGAACTGCTGGAATGGCATCTTCTTGATGAGCTGCTTGAAGTCATAGCCGAGAGTAACGGCCTGGATCTTGAAGTAGTCAGCATCCTCCATGTAGCGCTGTGAAACCCAAAGGGTATTGGCATGACCAGTACCTGAGATACGTGGCTGGCTGTTTGAGGTGCCCTCACCATGCCAACGCTCGAAGATCTTAGTGTCATAGTTGTGCTGGAAGTTATCGCCGAATGAACGGTAAGAACGCATAACCTGCATACCAAATGCACCAGCACCGTTGATTGAGAAGTCAAGACCCTTCCAAGAGCAACCGAGGTTGATACCAAGAGTTACGTCTGGGTTTGGATTACCAATCTCATGACGGTCGCAGTCAGCACCTTCAGTATAGGTAATCACGCCATCGCCATTGTAGTCATCCCAGATGCAGTCACCTGGCTGTGCACCATCCCATGTACCCTTGGTGAGTTCTGGATGACGAGCCATAGACTCTTTGTTAGCAGCATCAATCTGAGCCTGATTCTGCCAGATACCGCTGTAAGACATGCCATAGAAGTAACCGATTGGCTTGCCAACCTGAGCACGATATACATACTCAGTACCCTGAGAGAGGACGCTGCCAGTACCATTGATATAACCGGTTTCGTTAGCGATACGGGTTACCTTATTCTTGTTGGTAGCCAAGTTAACACCTACGTTGTAGTGGAAGTCGTTGCCGATCTTGTCGTTCCAAGTGAGAGCGAGCTCAATACCCTTGTTCTCAACGTCACCACCATTGATGTATGCTGGGTTAGTACCCAAAACAGCGACACGTGGACCTATGATCAACCAGTCCTTGGTAGTCTTCTTGTACCAGTCGAAGTTTACACCCAAACGGCTGTCGAGGAAACGAGCATCGAAACCGAGGTCAAGCTGCTCTGAGGTTTCCCAAGTGAGTTCTTCGTTTGGAACGATGTTTGCGTATGCACCTGTGTTAGGTGTACCGCCGGTAGTGGTCTCCATGTCATGAGCGAACTTGTAAGCATTGTCGTTGGCCGAACCAGACTGTGCGATGGTAGCAAGGTACTGATACTTTGGAATACGGTTGTTACCGTTCTGACCCCAGCTTGCACGGATCTTGAAGAAGTCCATATAATCCTTAACATCCTCGAGGAAGCTTTCGTTGGTCATTACCCAACCTGCAGATGCAGAAGGGAAGGTACCCCAACGGTGGCCATCGGCAAATACGCTTGATCCATCAGTACGGATGGTGAAGGTAGCCATGTAAGTCTCCTTGAAGTCGTAGTTAACACGACCGAACCAAGAAGCGAGGTATTCTTCATCGTTTGGATTGCCACCAACAGCGATATCGGTAGCGTTAGCAACCTTCAAGTTGTTCAGGTAAGCAGACTTCCAGCCCTTCAAAGTTGCGAGCTGCTCGCCCTTGTTAACCTTGTTCGAACCATTGAGGTTGGTGCTCCAAGAGGTGCCCTGGAAGCTCTGACCTGCCAAAACGTTTACCTTGTGGTCGCTGATCTTGAAGTCATAAGAGAGAGTATTCTCAATAGAATAATTAGAGTTCATCCAAGCACTCTGGCTAACAGTATATGAGCTGACAGTACCTGAACCAGCCGATGGAGAACGTGGCTCACCATAGCTGCGGTATGCACCAGAACCCCAGTTGAAGTTGTACTGAGTACGCCACTTCAAGCCCTTGATTGGCTGAATGGTGATGTGAGCAGTAGCATTTACATTGAGGTTGCGGCTCTCTGCCATTGAGTTGAAACCACCCTTTGAGAGGCCTTCCCATGGGTTGCTGAACCAGAAGTCGTTCCAACCCTTGCCATTGTTAACATGGTTGTAAACCTCACCGTTAGGAGCATACTGCGAAACGAGTGGGTTGGTCTGAAGCAAACCGTGGATGTAGCTCCAGTACATGCCATCCTCAGCGAGGTCATGGCTCTTGTTGTAACCAACCGATACATTCTCACCGATAGTGATAGCGTCGAAGTCCTTCACCTTGAGGAGGACATGGTCGCTGTTCATACGGAAAGTGTGACGATTGTAGAATGAAGCCATGTCTGCACCCATGATACCTTCGTTGTCTGTATAGGTGTATGAGAGAGCAAACTTAGACTTGTCTGAACCACCGGTCAATGTTACAGAGTGGTTCTTCTGCATAGCGTTCTCATTCTCGAAAGCACCCCACCAGTCGGTACCTTCCCAACCGCTCTGTGCCTTTGAGATAGCATCAGCTGGCATGTAAGCACCGAAATCGAACATAGAACCAGAGGTGTTGAAGCTGTACTCGTTCATGATGGTCATGTACTGCTGTGCATTGAGCAGCTGAGGACGCTTATAAGCGTTAGACCAACCCATTGAACCATTGTAAGTAAGTTCTACCTTACCAGCCTTACCCTGCTTGGTTGTAACGAGGATAACGCCGTTAGCAGCACGTGCACCGTAGATAGCTGCAGTTGCAGCATCCTTCAATACGTCGATGCTCTCGATATCGTTAGGGTTGATGTTGTCGAGGTTACCGCCTGCTACACCATCAATTACGTAAAGAGGAGAGGCATCACCGATGGTACCGATACCACGGATGTACACCTTGAAGCCCTTGCCTGGCTGAGCAGATGACTGGGTAATCTGTACACCTGGGGTAGATGAAGCCATAGCACCAAGAGCATTGGTGGTGTTGAGCTTGGCAATCTCGTCACCCTTTACCTGAACTGTTGCACCGGTCACGAGTTTCTTCTTCTGAACACCGTAACCTACAACGACTACGTCATCAAGGAGCTGTGAGTCCTCGACGAGGCTGATTTTAACTGGGGCATTTCCTACTGGCTGCACGAGCTGAGTATGGAAACCCACATAAGACACTACAAGGACACCACCATCAGCGATCGAGATAGTAAAGTTACCATCTACGTCGGTGATAGCACCATTGGTTGTACCCTTCTCAGCTACAGATACACCAATCATTGGCTCTCCGTCGCTGGCTGAAAGTACCGTACCCTTGACCGTTCGCTTTTGTCCAAATGCTACCGATGTAGCAAAGAAACAAAGCGCCAACAAAAACAGAAGTTTTGCCTTCATAAGCTTTGGATTTTGGTAATTGTTTAATTAATTGTGTTTGGTTTTTGATTTGAAATGGTAATTTGTTGCGAGGCTGACTATATTATATATCATAATAATCGTCCAGGCACAAACGCTCATTTTTCGAGCGCAAAGTAATACAATTATATATAAAGAACAAAATCTGACTGTTACATTTATCTTTAAATATGTTGTTTCGCTGTAACAAAATTTATTCAAAAAGATGTAAATAGTTGATTCTTAAGAATATTTTGAATTTAGACAATTTAACAGTCTTTGACCGATTAATTGCACATTTTAAGTTGTTGCGCAACAGTTTTTAAGTTTTTTTAGAAGAAATTCGTCTCTTCTAGAGGGAAATAATTGTTAGTTTTGGTCGAAATTTTACCAAAAGTGTCACAAATAAGCATCATTTATTCGAATATCCGACCTACAAAATATTAATTAAAATGTACAACATCAGAGTAAAACTTTCGTCAAAAACCAATGTGAATGGCGAGTCTCAGATTCTCGTCCGCATTGACATTTCAAGGACTTATCGTCCGCAGTTAAAAACAGGAATTTACATTCCGTCCAATTTATTTGATCCGACAACTGGAAGGATCATTGTGCAAAAGAATAAATATGCCACATTGAGTGAGTATCATGAAGCTCTCAAAGCCTCCGAACAGTTGAAAAAATTCAAGTTCTGGTTAGGAAATCTTACTTTGTCGGCTGCAAAGTATGGCATTATCATCACGACCTCGTGGCTACAGGAGATGATAAATCTGCATACGGCGAGTATTCCCAAAATCCCCAAGAACCAATTTCAGGTAGAAGATACCGTAGATTTATCAGCATTGCCCCATTTCCCGCGAGAGCATGTCGAACGAATTCATGTTTATGATTATTGCTACCAATATATAATCAAATTGGGATTGAAAGGAACGTATCGTAGTTCGTTCGAGAATCTCTCCAAGATGCTGGTGCGTTACGAAATCTTTCGTCGTTGTTTGGATCGTCCGGATTTTGTTCTGGTCCCCGACAATCTGACTAAGGAGGATATAGCTGACATCCGACGCTATTGCAAGGAGGAATATGCTTTGGTCGATAAATATCCTACCTTATATATAAATATGAGTAACAACTATAGGTTACCTATCAACAATCGCGTAAACAATTATGCCAACAAACGACGCGGAGACAATAGTGTCCGACAGATGATGCGTCTGTTAAGCATGGTATGGCATTGGATGGTCCGTGAGAATATCACTCTTAATAATCCTTTTGATGGAATTACTATTGGAACGATGATTTATTCCACTCCAATCTATATATCTAACCTTGAACGCGATCACATTGCTCAGTTTGATCTGAAAGGACAAACCAAAGGAATACAAGAAACTCGTGACATCTTTATCTTTCAATCATTGGTTGGATGCCGAGTATCGGATCTTTTCCAATTAACAGCCGATAACATTAATGGTAACTTCCTGGAATACATCCCTCTGAAGACCCGACATCGTTCAAATAATGTAACACCACGCATTCCGTTGGTTCCTCAAGCCAAAGCAATCATCGACAAGTATGCAGATTTCAGAATGCATGACAAGCAACATCGTCTATTCCCCGCAAAGACGACATCGGTTTACAACGAGCAGATCAAAAAACTCTTCACGATCTGCGGCATTACCCGTAAAGTGTCTGTGATTGACAATGCCACCGGGGAGGTTTGTCTTCGCCCAATTAACGAAATAGCCTCCAGCCACATGGCCCGTCGTACTTTTGCCGGCAATATATATAGCAAAGTCAAAGATCCGAACATCGTTGGCAAAATGACCGGACACATAGAGGGGAGTCGAGCTTTTGCCCGTTACAGAAAAATTGATGACGAGGTTTTAATCGAGGCTATAAGTGCGATAGATACGCGACAGGACTTAAAATGTGACACAAATACCAATGCCAACATATAAGGAAATAGGTCGGAATAAAAAGTAGCAGAGGCATTTATACTCTGATGTCACTCTTATTATGATATATAATAGTGGTATCAGTGAATAAACACATTTTAAATCAAAAACCAAACACAATTAATTAAACAATTACCAAAATCCAAAGCTTATGAAGGCAAAACTTCTGTTTTTGTTGGCGCTTTGTTTCTTTGCTACCTCTGTAGCATTTGGACAAAAGCGAATGGTCAAGGGTACGGTACTTTCAGCCAGTGACGGTGAACCAATGATTGGTGTATCTGTTGCTGAAAAAGGTACAACCAATGGTGCTATCACCGATGTTGATGGTAACTTCTCTATCTCTATCGCTGATGGTGGTGTCCTTGTAGTGTCTTACGTGGGTTATCATACTCAGCTCGTGCAGCCAGTAGGTAATGCCCCAGTTAAAATCAGCCTCGTTGAGGACTCACAGCTCCTTGATGACGTTGTAGTTGTAGGTTACGGTGTTCAGAAGAAGAAACTCGTGACTGGTGCAACAGTTCAGGTAAAGGGTGATGAGATTGCTAAGCTCAACACCACCAATGCTCTTGGTGCCATGGCATCTTCTACCCCAGGTGTACAGATTACCCAGTCATCTGCTCAGCCAGGCAAGGGCTTCAAGGTGTACATCCGTGGTATCGGTACTACTGGTGATGCAGCTCCTCTTTACGTTATCGATGGTGTTGCAGGCGGTAACCTCGACGACATTAACCCTAACGATATCGAGAGCATCGACGTTTTGAAGGATGCTGCTTCGGCTGCTATCTACGGTGCCCGTGCTGCTAACGGTGTAATCCTCGTTACTACCAAGCAGGGTAAGGCTGGTAAGGTAGAACTTACCTACAATGGTTCTCTCGGTTGGTCAAACGCTTACAAGCGTCCACAGTTGTTGAACGCTCAGCAGTATATGACTATCATCGATGAATATACCTTTGTTAATAAGGGTAAAACTTATGATTGGGCTGCCAATATTCCTTCTGAGATTCTTGACCGTGTTAACAATGGTTGGGAAGGAACCGATTGGTGGGGTGCTTTCGAGAACGAAAACGCTATGCAGAAGAATCACTCTTTGACTTTGACTGGTGGTTCTGATAAGTCTAAGTTCTCTATCTCTTACGGCTTTACAGGTAACGAAGGTATCATGGGTGCTGATATGGCATCTTTCTACAAGCGTCACAATTTCCGTATCAACAGTGATCACGTCCTCTTGAAGGTTAAGGATTTCGACGCTATCACTATTGGTGAGAACGTCTCTTTCAACTATAATAAGAGTCACGATTTGGCAGAAGGTGGTATGTACTGGAGCTACATCCACTCATTGCTTCAGACCTGCCCACTTCTTCCACAGTATGCTGACAATGGAGAAGTTTACAATTATAAAAACAATGGTGCTGGTTGGACTTCTGCATTCTTCAATAACCCATGGGAGAATCTTGTTCATGGCGGTTTCGGTTCTATGGCAGAGAGCCGTAGCATGGGTATTAACGCTACCGCTCACATCACCATTCAGCCTATCAAGGGCTTGAAGTTCCGTAGCCAGTATAACGTAGGTTTCTCTGCTGGTGCTTATCGCGGTTATGATGAGCCTCGTTCTCCAGCTGAGGGCTCAAGCACTGTTGTTAATTACAGCGCAAGCCAGAGTTCTTGGATTGGTTCGAACTACTCTATCGAGAATACCCTCTCTTATGATTTCAAGATTGGTGATAATAAGTTCAATGTTCTCGTAGGTCAGGCCTTCCAGGGTACCGATTGGGGTACCAACCTGGCGGCATCTAATACGATTGAAGCAGGCAAACAGAAATCAACCTTGAAGGGTTGGAAGTCGGCTTACCTCTCAAACTTCGCGATGAATGCCATTACCGATGTGTCTGCAACCGGTTCTCCATACGATGAAGAGTACCTCGCTTCTTGGTTCGGTCGTATCAACTACGACTTCAAGGAGACCTATATGGCTACTCTCACCATGCGTGCTGATGGTTCAAGTATCTTCGCAGATGGCCACCGCTGGGGTACCTTCCCTTCAGCATCTGCTGGTTGGGTATTGACCAACGAAAGCTTCCTCGAGGATGTTAAGGACTACATGGACTTCTTTAAGCTTCGTGCTAGCTGGGGTCAGAATGGTAACAACCGTATCGAAAAGTATCAGTATCTCGCTACCATCAAGTATTCTACTGCAAACAATGACAACGGGTACAAGTTCGGTTCAAGTACTGTGACTTCTACTTCTGGTACTCCAAATATTGGTGCTTACGCAAACATCGTTCCTAATCCAGATGTTACATGGGAGACCTCTGAGCAGCTTGACCTCGGTTTCGATGCTCGTTTCCTCGACAGCCGTTTGGGCGTAAATTTCGACTGGTATAAGAAGACTACCAAGGACTGGTTGATCGTTGGTCCTCACATCGCCACTAAGACTACTAATCCAGCTTACATCAATGGTGGTGACGTAGAGAACAAGGGTGTCGAAATTTCCCTCTCTTGGAACGACAAGATTGGTAACGACTTCCGTTACAATGTAGGTGTAAACTTCGCAACCAACAAGAATACTGTAACTCGTATCGCTAACGAGAATCACTACATTAATGGTTCTGCTGGCATCCTCTCACAGGGTACTGAGTTTATCTACCGTGCTGAGGAGGGTAAGCCAATCGGCTACTTCTATGGTATGTCATACAGCGGTATCTGGCAGAGTCAGGCTCAAATCGAAGAGGCTCGTGCAGCAGGTAAGACTGTACTTGATGACGCACAGCCAGGTGACTGTATCTGGGATGACTGGAATGGTGATGGCAAGATCGTTTATGATCAGGGTGATGATTGCGACCGTCATGAAATCGGTAATCCTAACCCAGACGTAACCCTTGGTATCAACCTCGGTTGCTCTTGGAAGGGCATTGACTTCTCTATCAATGGTGCTGGTGCATTCGGTATGCAGATCATGCGTTCATACCGTTCTTATGGCGATGCTGACTACCAGAACTACGATACCCGTATTCTCGAGCGTTGGCATGGTGAGGGTACTTCAAACACCCAGCCTCGTCTCTGCGATAATGGTAGCAACAACACCATGTGGAACTCTATCCGCTATATGGAGGATGCTGATTAAGTCAAGATCAAGGCAGTTACCCTTGGTTATGATTTCAAGCAGGCCTTCAAGAAGCTCCCATTCCAGCAGCTTCGCCTCTATGTTCAGGCATCTAACCTTTATACCTTCACCGGTTACACTGGCCTCGATCCAGAGGTAGGTTCATCAGGTGGTGCTGAAAACTGGGCATCTGGTGTTGACCTCGGTTTGTACCCAACTTCACGTACATGGACTATTGGCGCAAGCGTTAAGTTCTAATTCTTAATTGAAATATACAAACATGAAAAATAAAGTTTTAACTGCAGCCGCGTTGCTGTCAGCAGCTTCATTCACTGCTTGTAACGATATGCTGGATACCGATCCGCGCGTTACTGACTTGAATCAGGCTACGTTCCCAGGTAAGCCTTCTGATGTTGAGGCTGAAAATGCCGCTACCTACAGTATTATGAATGTACTGGGTGGTCAAGATGCAACTTCATTCCCTATGTATATGTGGGAGATTATGTCCGACAACTGCTACGGTAGTGGTGGTAAGCAGGATAAGGAAGTTAAGTCTCTTAACAACCTCGTTCAATGTGATGTCGATCAGTATGAGGGTCCATTTGTTACCCTTTATGGCGGTATCGGTCGTGCTAATAACCAGATTGCTACCATCGACAATGTACCTTGGACAGCCGATCAGATGGCTCAGCGTAACCAACTCCTTGGTGAGGGTTACTTCATGCGTGGTCTCTATACACTCTGGCTCACCCAGATGTATGGTGATGTACCTTTGATTACCTCAACCGTCATCACTCCAGAGATGGAGCAGGAGGTGAGCGCTGAGGATGTTATCTATCCACAGATTCTCTCAGACTTTGTCTCTGCTAAGAACCTTATGTCATCAAGCCAGACTACTCATGGTGATGGTCATGCTACCAAGTATGCTGCCGAGGCTTTCATCGCTCGTGCTTACATGTTCTGGGCAGGTTTCTATAAGAATGTAGCTGATCTCTCAACAGGTGCTGGTCCTGAGATTACTCTTGTTGCTCAGGAGGGTTGCGAAGGTGGTTCATTGAAGCAGTCGGATGTTATTGCAGGCTTGAAGGATATTCGTGAAAATGGCGGCTACAAACTCTGTGAGGACTATCGTTCCCTCTGGCAGTACTCTAACAGCTTGCTTTGGGACGAGGCTCATGATGGTGTTGGTCATAGCTATGACTACATCGCAGACATGGACCGCAACAACTGTTTCGATATGCCAGGCATGGGTAACGGTAATACCGAGGAGATCTTCCAGATTCAGTTTATGAACGCTTCAAGCTGGAATATTCCTAACTCTTACTATAGCAACAACCGTCAGTATTCATTGTATATGTCTACTTTCTGGGGTCTCCGTAATGGCAAGAGCAACAACAATGGTAACCGCGACTATACCTATCCATTCAACCAGGGCTGGGGTCAGGGTACTCCTTCATGCAACATCTGGGATGATTGGACTGCTGCAGAAAGCGATGCTGCCAATTCTGGTGCAAATCCTTACGAGGATAAGCGTAAGAAGGCTTCTTTGATTGATCTTAACAATGAACTTACAGCTTACACCTACGAGCCAGATGACTGCGAGGAGTCAGGCTATTCTGTTAAGAAGTTCAACTCTGTATGTTTGGATGCTTGCAAGAACAACCTTGATACATGGTGGACTATGGCTCCTGGTTATACCTCAAGCTCTCTGGGCAATTCACAGCAAGGTGATAACTTTGAGGATTTCTATCTCATGCGCTATGCAGACGTTCTCCTTATGCTCTCTGAGCTCACAGGTGACGTACAATACATGAACGAAGTTCAGAAGCGTGCCGGTATTCCTGAAGTAAATCAGACCAAGACATACACACTTGAGGCTATGCAGGATGAGCGCCGTTGGGAGTTCGCATTCGAAGGTCTTCGTTTCAACGATATGCGTCGTTGGACTGGTAACAAGCCAACTGAAACCTCTTATGCTCCAAAAGCTCTTCAGGCTCAGGGCGATAAAATGGTTGTATGTGCTGGTGACAAGGATAACAAGCAGCCTTTGAAGCATATGCACGATGGAACCTCATCATGGGCTAAGCGCTATGTTGCAACCAACGGCTTCTTATCTAAGCCACAGCGTCAGATTAACTTGATGAATGGTAAGTTGAAACAGAATCCTGGTTGGATGCCTGGCGACGTAACTACCTATAAATCGCTCTATTAATTATATCCTAAAGTAAATGACTATGAAAAAGATATTATTTTTCTTTGCAGCAACTTGTGCTTTTGTTGCCTGTGATCCTGTACAGGAGGATTTCAGCAATGGCGGTCACATCTCTCTTGATGAGCTCAAGGCAAAAACTACAATTTCTGTAGATAAAGCTGAGTCTGGTGCAAATGGTAACGTTATCGAATGTTATACAGCTGCTCCTGTTAACGCAAGATGGGACATCGATGACAAGGATTTCAAAAGTACTTATGCTTGGAAGAAGATGAAGTTGGGCGAACACATTGTTAAGCTTACTGCTCTTTGTACTGATGGTACTATACTTACTTATGATACAACTCTTGTATGTCAGGAAGTTACCAATCCGCTTACCAAGTACTATCTCTATGGCGAAGATCCAGAAAAGGAACCAGCTGTTACAGTCGGCTCTTGGGCTGGTGGCGCTTTGCGATTCAGTTCTGACGAAGGTCAGTTCTTGCCAACTATTTCGGATGCTATCTATGATGGTTGCAAGACTTTGATTTTCGACCTTTCTGATGTCGCTGATGGAACCACATATTTGGTAAACAATGGTTGGTGGTCAGCAACCTATTTTGAGGGCCTTTCTTTCCAAAATGGTTTGAACGAATTCACTATCACCAAGACTATTGCTGATGAATGTGCTAAGGGTCATGGTGGTAAGGATATGCAGATTATTATTACCAATGGTCAGGCTACCTTCAATAGTGTTTACTATGAGGAATAATATTCCGTCGTTGTAATAATAATTGGCTGGCTCTATCAATGAGCCAGCCTTTTTTGCGCTCGCAAGTCAAAAAGATTGCTTTGTTTTGTACATTTTTTCCCTATTAATTGAAAAAAAGATCCATTTTTTTAGCACAACATTGAATTTTTCATTATCTTTGTGCGCTTATTACTTGAAATCTACAATCTATATATTGAAAAATGATTACAAACCTTAAAGATTCCAGGACTATACTTCATGTAAGCTTTTTCGCTTTCGTGTTGTTTGTCACCGTCATATTATCCATTAACCAAGAAGTCTTCTATACGGCTCATGATAGATCTGAGTTTGTCTTTGGTGCTCCTTTCTTCAATGCCTA
Organism: Bacteroidales bacterium; assembly: GCA_045627865.1. GTDB lineage: Bacteria > Bacteroidota > Bacteroidia > Bacteroidales > UBA3663 > Liminaster. The sequence goes on along the minus strand of JAZQOK010000012.1, from coordinate 107,087 downwards.
TATGTCAAGACCTTTTGGTTTGATTCAGTATGTTGGCGCCTACCTGACTCAGTTCTTTTATTATCCTGCTTTAGGAGCTGGCATGCTCCTGTTTGTTTGGTTGCTTATTTTCTATGTCGGAAAAAAAGCATTCTATTTACAGGGGGCAGCAACTGCCTTGATGTTTTTACCGTTTGCTTTCCTGCTTACCTCGGTGGTCGATCTTGGTTATTGGGTCTATATTTATACCTTTAATGGCTATTGGTTCTCACAATCGGTCGGATATCTGATCATGCTGCTACTCTTGTGGGTGGCCCGTAGCACACCTCGCCAATGGCATTTGGCATGGTATCTTGTGGGTGTATGTCTATACCCTATACTTGGTTGGTTCTCCCTGCTTTTCGTTGTCTGCTTGGCTTTGTCCGATAAAATGACGTGGCGTGAACTGATGGGTATTATCATGCTCGTCTTTACGGCCAACATTTGGAAGGGATTGCTTTATTCCAATCTGAATATAAATGACGTTTTGCTGGCAGGGTTTCCTCATATTGAGAATAATGTTGATGCTTGTGAATACCTTTCAACTCCATTCTACCTTTTGGGCATTGTTTCTGTTCTCATTCCACTGTGCAGACGTTATCTGTCTCAGTGGTTTGTGCCTGTATTATCGGCGTTGGCGGGTATCGTTTTCACTTTGTCATTTATGTTCAATGATAAAGTTTATATTGACGAAATGCGTATGACGCGATATGCTTTCGACGAAAACTGGAAGGAGGTCCTGCATATTGTAGAAGATACGCCCAAGCCAACCTCATCAATGATTACGCTCAAGAATATTGCCTTGATGAACGAAGGTGGACTGCTCGATAATTCGTTTAAGATGGGTAATATCGTGTGTCTGGCAAGCAATCCCGATTCAATCCATGTCAGTATGCTTGAGATTGTGGCACCTTTGGCCTATTATTATTACGGAATTCAGAATGAAGCTATCCGCCTGAGTTATGAATGTGCTGTTCAATCTGGATTCAGTCCTTTCTATCTCAAGATTCTTGCTCGTTGTACTCATGCTACCGAAGAAAAACTCCTTGAAAAACGTTTCCTCACCTTGCTTCATCATCATCCTTTCTATGGTGATTGGCAACCTGCTACTGTCTCTCAGGTTGTGTACGAACTGCAGTCTTGCTATCCTAACGAACTCACAGGCGTGGAGAATAGTGAAGGTTATGTTGTGAACAATCTCAGCCGTTGGTATGTAACAGAAAGTAAACTCGGATCAGAACAGGCTTTGTTTTATTCCATGATGCGCAGTGATTCTCGCCGCTTTTGGAAATCTCTTCGAAAATATGTGAACTTGCACCAAGGCGAAGCATTTCCTGTGCATGCTCAGGAGGCTTATATCTTGTTCATGGATAAGGCCCCAGAAGAAAAACGAATGATGATTCCTGTCAGTGAGGAAATTTATGATCGCTACAAGCAGTTCTGGGCCGTTTTAGAGGGGCTGTTGCGAAGTGGCGTTAATCAGACAGAAATTCAGGATAGAATGTCTAAGGATTATGCTGATACCTATTGGTACTATAATGTCTTTGGACGAAGAACGTTTTGATCGATTCTCCAGATTGTAAATGAAATTAGAACTTTTTTTGGAAACTATGAAATTGAATATTCGCCTTTGTTCTTTGGCTCTATCCATAGCTTTGTTGTTGGTTTCTTGTGCGCATCATCCAGATGTGCCTGCGTCGAGCAACGCTACGAATAGCTTGCCTGCTATATTCCCAGATTACTGCAACGTTACTGTGCCTTACAATATTGCCCCACTCAACTTCATGCTCCCTATCGATGAATATAGTGAGTGTGTGGCTCGTATCACTACTCCCGACGGCCAGCAACAGACTTATGGAGAGGGTGTAAAGGTGCAAATTCCGGACGATGAGTGGCATAACATGCTTGATGCTGCAAAGGGTAAAAGCCTGAATGTGGAGGTTTGGGGACAGAAGGAGGACCAATGGCTTTCGTTCTCTCCATTTGAAATAAAGGTGGCAGAAGATGCTATAGATGAATATGTTTCTTATCGTCTCATTGAACCAACTTATGTGGCATGGAACTATATGTCGATTTCTCAGCGCAATATCACAACTTTTGAAGAATCGGAGATATTTAACAATGGACTGACCTGTAACGACAAGGAAAAAGGACAATGCATCAATTGCCATAGCTATCAAAACTACAAGACCGATAATATGCTTTTCCATGTGCGTCTGTCTAATGCTGGCACAGTGATTGTGAATGATGGCAAGATTTCCAGAAAAAACCTGAAGCGAGACTATACCATCTCTTCGGGTGTTTATCCTTCGTGGCACCCTAAGGCCAAATTAATTGCCTTCTCGACCAACTTGACACGCCAGATATTTCATACGCTGAATCATGATAAAATTGAAGTGTTTGATTTGGCTAGCGATTTGATCCTATATGACATTGATAAAGATTCCGTTATTGTGGTTAGTGAAGACCCAGACCTTTTGGAAGTGTATCCAAGTTGGTCTCCTGATGGCCAATATCTCTATTATTGCAAGACGATACCACTTCCTGAGGAGATGCGTGGCGAAGATGTCGATATTCGAACTACTTATTCCAAGATTCAGTATAACTTATATCGTCGTTCATTCGATGTGAATTCATATCATTTTGGAGATGAAGAATTGGTGTATGATGCAGCTTCTGCAGATAGAAGTGCAACTTTACCCCGCGTTAGTCCCGATGGACGGTATTTATTGTTCGCCCGTGGACAATATGGTTGTTTCCATATTCGCCATAGTGACGGAGATATTGTTTGTATGCCGCTCGATGAGCAGTCACCAACCGAACTGGATTTGAGTAACTTGAACAGCGAAGGCTTTGCTGATAGCTATCCAACCTGGTCGAGCAATGGCCGTTGGATTATGTGTTCCAGTCGCCGTGGCGATGGCAATTATAGTCGTCTCTACTTCTCGTATTTTAATAACGGTAAAGTTGAAAAAGCATTTATGTTGCCTCAAGAAGATCCTGAACAAAATACCTATCTCTTAAAATGTTATAATCGTCCGGAGTTCATGATTGAACCAGTAACCATCAGTATGGGTGATTTTAGTAAGGTGTTTGACAAGTAATTAAGTAGATTAGTTATTTATCGTAATCGCATGAATAAAACTCTTTCTTCAACGAAAGTGCACGGCATAGTACTGTCAGGATTTCTTTTCTTGGCAGTCTTGTTGTTCTATGGACTCTATTATCCGCACCATCTACATTTTCAGGAGCAATTCCAATTGTTCCTGTTCGATGGAGGATATATCACAGATATCTTAGTGAACCCTGGTGGCTTGGCCGATTTGGTAGGACGGTTCCTGACGCAGTTCTTCCTGTTTGCTTGGGTGGGTGCGGCTATCGTGGCTATTCTGTTTGTGTGTATCTTCTTGCTTTGTTGGAGAACGGCTCAAGCTGGTTGGTTCCAGGGATTGAGTCTCTTGCCCGCGATGTTGGTTTGGGCGTTCTTCTGTGATGAGAACGCTTTGTTGGTCGCTATTGTTGCTCTTCTCTTGGCTTTAGCGGCAGATTGGGGGGTGTCGGCTATTAGATCCAAAAGGTTGCGTCTCACGTTGAGAATTATTTCTGCTCCGCTGCTTTATTGGATGTTGGGGCCTGTGGGTATTGTTTGTGGTGGACTCGGGCTCATTTCTGCTGTTCGTTCTCGCGAAAAGAGCGAAATCTGGGTGGCTCTGGTAGCTGTCTTGGTTATGGCATTGATGCCTTTATTGGCACAATCAATAACAGTATTACCATTAGATGGACTCTATCTCTCCACCCATTATCATCGCTACCCTGAGGTTTTCCCGCAGATGCTTTGGTTGGCTGCTGCTTGTGCTCTTCTGGTTCCCTTGTTTCCTGCAACCTCATCGAACAGAATCCTTTCGACAACGATTTGGGTACTTATGTTCATTGCTGGAGGATGGGGCGTAAAGATGTCTTATAACAGAGCCTCCGAAGAGGTGATGTCCTACGACTTTATGGTACGATTCCAACAGTGGAACCGCATCGTCGAGACAGCTAATCAGAAGAAACCAAACAATGCTCTTTCGTGTGCCACTTTGAATCTCGCTTTGGGCATGAAGGGTGAGTTGCTTGATCGCATGTTCGACTACCATCAGAATGGCGTTGCTGGTCTTCTGCCAGATTTCCAGCGTGACCCTGTGGTTGCCTTGTTTGGGAGTGAGATCTATTACCATTTGGGTCTCATCAATACGGCACAACGCCATGTGTTCGAGGCCCAGGAGGCCATTCTGGATTTTCAGAAGAGTGGACGATGCTACAAACGACTGGCAGAGACCAACTTGATTGTCGGTAATTATGAGGTGGCTCGCAAATATCTATTGGTTTTGACTAAGACAATCTTCTATCGCGCCTGGGCACAAGAGACCCTTGCCTTGCTCTATAACGAGGAGGCTATCGACCGACACAAGGAATATGGACCTTTGCGTGCGAGTTTGCCGACGCAGGATAGTTTCTTCGACCAACGCCAAATGAGTCGGATGTTAGTAGGATTGTTAGAGGCCAATGCAAATAATCGACTGGCGTTCGAGTACCTGCAGGCTGGGGCCTTGTTGACCAGAAGTCGATGAACAAAACAAATAATTAGAGAATGAGAATTAAATTATATATAGCCATGCTGTTGGGTTGTGCGTTGACCTCCTGCCAGGAACGTGTGACCGATGCAACTCAGATTGGAACGCAACCTGCCATTTATCCCGATTATGTGGGGGTAACTATTCCTGTCAATATTGCGCCTTTGGACTTCTGTATGCAGGATGAGAAGACTGCGTTAATCGATGTAGTGATAACAGCAGCCGATGGTTTTCAACTGCATACACAAGGCAAAGAGTCGGCTGGTATCGACACCAAAGAATGGAGCCAGTTGTTGTCTCATAGTGTGGGGGATTCTCTGCGAGTCTTGGTATCGTCTAAAGATGATCACGGATGGTCCACCTATCTGCCATTCAGCATTTATGTAAGTCCGGATAGTATTGATTATGGTATTGTCTACCGTTTGGTTGAGCCTGGTTATGGTGTCTTCAGTAAGATGGGAATCTATGAATGCCGATTGGACAATAGCGAACAGACGGCTTTGATCGAGAATACACAATTCCAAGGGTGTGTGAATTGTCATAGTTTTAATCGTGGCAACCCGGAGAACATGAGTTTGCACATCCGAGGTGCCAAAGGAGCCACCCTATTGCGACTCAATGGTGAGAACAAGGCCTATAATACGGCTACAGATCAAACCCTCGCCTCTTGTGTTTATCCCTATTGGCATCCTTCGGGCCGTTATATTGCCTATAGTTCCAATGCCACCCGACAGGTTTTCCATGTCCGCGATTCCAAGCGCATCGAGGTGTATGACAGCGCCTCCGATCTTCAGGTTTACGATACCCAGACCAATCAGTTGCTGCTTACTCCTCTGTTGAAGCGTGATGATGTCATGGAGACATTCCCAGCCTTCTCGGCCGACGGACGTACCCTCTTCTTCTGTGCTGCCGATACCATCTTACGCAACAGCGGACAGTTTGATAGTATTCATTACAACCTTTGTGCCATTGCCTTCAATCCGGAACAAGGCACTTTCGGCGATCATATCGATACATTGGTGAACGCCAAGGCTGTCGGTAAGAGTGTATCCTTCCCTCGTCCCTCTTATGATGGCCGTTATCTGGTTTACACTTTATCCAACTATGGACAGTTCAGTATTTGGCATCCCGAGGCAGATCTCTATCTGCTGGATCTGACGGATGGTTCCAGTCGTCCAATGGAGATGATCAATAGCGATAATACGGAGTCTTATCACAGTTGGAGTAGTAGTAATCGTTGGATGGTCTTCTCTTCTCGTCGTGATGATGGTCTCTTTACCCGTCCGTACTTTACTCATATTAGCGAGGATGGCACTCAAACCAAACCATTTATGTTACCACAACCTAACCCTCGTCGCTTCTACCGAAATCTTTTCTTCTCGTACAATGTGCCAGAATTCGTTACCGCCCCGGTCAATTATGATACGCACGAGGCGGTTAATGCCATTAATGCTCCAGAGCGAATTCAGATGACTGTGCGCCATTAATGACAATTGCTCCTCGATCTCATTAAGAATAATGAAACTCCACCAGTCTAAATCATTCTTTTCATCATTCTCAGTTACTGAGTAAATTGATTTTTGAATGATTTTTGATTGGTGGAGTTTAAAATCATTCTTTCGTCAATCTCAGTTATAAAGGAAATTGAATTATGAATGATTTTGATTGGTGGAGTTTAAAATCATTCTTTCGTCAATCTCAGTTATAAAGGAAATTGATTATAGATTGATTTTGATTGGTGGAGTATTTCCCCTCTAAGAGTTGGCCCTACATCAAAGTAGATCGACTACCGTGATGCCGGCGCCACCGAACTGGACATGTTCATCGCGGAAACTGGCAACACAGGCGCGTGTCGCTAAATACTGACGGATGGTGACACGTAAGGCACCGGTACCCGTTCCGTGCAGGATGCGTACTTGTCCTGTGCTCAGCACTTGTGCATCATCCAGATAATACATCACCGCTTGCAAAGCCTCTTCGGCACGCATGCCTCGTACATCGAGTTCTGCCTTGAAGGTTTTACGTTTGTCGGCCATCACATCGACCGAAGAACTGCCTTTGCTCTCTTTGTTCGAGAGTCCGGTCAGTGCACTGGCGAATTGTGAGATCTTGTCTGTGCCCTCCTCCTTCTTGAGTTGGTTCTTCGAGATGCCTTCCAGTCGGTTCACATCGATGGTACTCTTGATCATACCGAAAGCCACCTGTACTTTCTTGCCTTCGATTGCGATGACCTCGCCGATTGTGGCTTGTCCCTTGATGCGCACGTAGCCACCGACCACGATGGGTGAGTTGCTCGGCTCTTGTGTTGTTTTGTTGTTTTGTTGTTTTGCTGCTTTATTGTTTTGTTCTTGTGTTGAAATTTTCTTTTCGACAAAACGCTTATGTTCCTCGCGGATCTTGCGGGTAGCCTCCTTCTCGGCTTGAGCCTCCTTGATATCCTTGATGGTCTTCTCGATGCGTGCATTGGCCTCCTTGACCAACGAGGCAGCCTCCTCACGAGCCTTTTGCATGACCTCTTGGCGCTTAGCTTTCAGCTCAGCGCTTTTTTCGTCATACTCCTGCGACTTCTGTTCCAACTGCTTCTCCTGCTGATGGATCTTCTCTCGTTTCTGTTCCCAGTAGCGTTTGTCGCGCGAGATATCCTGCAGGTATTTGTCCATGTTGACATAGTCCGTACCGACGATGCGTTTGGCTTCGTCAATCACGTCGCTTGGCAGACCGATTTTATGAGCAATCTCGATGGCGAACGAAGAACCTGGTCGTCCCACTTCCAGACGGAACAGAGGACGCATCTCTCCGCGGTCATAGAGCATGGCGCCATTGACGATGCCTGGGGTTTCGTCGGCAAAGAGTTTCAGGTTGGTGAAGTGAGTGGTGATTACACCATTTGCTTTCGCCTCGTTGAATTTGCCCAATAAAGCCTGTGCGATGGCACCACCAATCTGTGGCTCTGTGCCTGAACCGAACTCATCTATCAGAATCAGTGTGCGGTTCGAAGCGTAACGCACAAAGTATTTCATGTTCTGCAGATGGGATGAGTAGGTCGAGAGGTCGTTGTCGATGCTCTGTTCGTCGCCGATGTCGATAAAGATGTTGTCGTAGACCGTGACGAGCGAGTTGTCCTTCATCGGCACAGCCAGACCGCATTGCAGCATGTACTGGATCAATCCCAAGGACTCCAGACAAACCGACTTACCGCCTGCGTTCGGACCGGAAATCAGCACAATGCGTTGTTTGCGATGATCGAGCAGGATGTCGAGTGGTATGACCTGCTTCCCTTCTCGCGCGTACCTTATATATAATAATGGGTGGCGAGCCTGCACCCAATCGGTCGCTCCGTCGGGCGAGAAGGCAGGGATACAGCCCTGAATGGTATCTGCAAGCCGACTTTTGGCTCGCAGAAAATCTATCAATCCGAGGAAGTCGTAGCTGGCCAGCATGTCGGGCAGTAATGGTCTTACCAGATTGGTGATTCCTTTCAGGATCTGGATAATCTCCTGGCGTTCCTCGCCCTCCAGTTCGCGGATACGGTTGTTGGCATCGACCACTTCGGCAGGTTCGACGTACAGCGTCTTACCTGTTGCCGACTCGTCGTGGACAATGCCTTTCAGCTTTCTTTTGCTCGATGGTGGAATCGGAATCACCAGTCGGCCATCGCGCATGGCTGGGGTAACATCCTTTTCGACCAATCCCTCGCTCTGTGCGCTACGCAGAATATGGTTCAGCATGCGCGAGATTCCGTTGATGGTCGAAGTCAGTTCGTGGCGGATGTTGGCCAGAGTAGGGGAGGCGTTGTCGCGTATCTCGCCCGTAGGTGTCAGTGTCTGATCGATCTTTCGGACAATGTCCGGGAAGGTCATGACGTAGCTCGCTTGCTCGACCAACAGCGGGTACAGAGGAACTTCACCTTCTGCTACATGGAAGTATTTTACCAGTGCTTCGATAGTGGCAAGCGAACGGCGCAGGTGAAACAGATCCTCTACTTCGAGGAAGGTGCCCACTACGCGTATTTTCTTAAGGGGTTCGGTCAGATCGTAGAAAGAGTCTGTCGGCATCGGATTGAGCGCATTCTGCATCACCAGCATCATCTCTTTGGTGAGTGCGAGCTCTTTCTCCAACGTACGACGGTCGGTCAGGAATGACATGGCATCTACACGCGCAGAACCGAGACTACACAAAGTGTTGTCCCGGAGCATCTGGCGGATTTTGTCAAATCCTAATTTATTTTCAAAATTCTCAGGATAAATCAAGATGCTGATTTTTATTTTTTTTCTCAAGAAGAAATGAAGTAAGGAAGATTATTTCTGGTATTTAATTACTTCAATTCTTCTATTGTTCATGAGATATAATATTATAATTCAAGTACTCCTGCTCCTTGTCGCAGTATGTTGATTTCGCCATCTGAAAGGTCAACCACAGTCGATGGGATATCTTCGCCATATCCGCCATCAATGAGTATGTCTGCCTGATTCTGGAAAGCCTCTTCGATGAGGAACGGATCGGTCATGTAGCTGATGTGATCTTCGTCGTCGGCATCGACCGGCGCTTTGAGTGAAGTGGTCAGGATTGGGTTGTCTAATTCCTCGAGCAAGGCTTGAAGAATCTTGTTGTCGGGAATACGGATACCTACAGTCTTACGGCTACGGAATACTTTAGGCAGTTTCAGACCCGCCTCAAGGATGAAGGTGAATGGTCCAGGCAGATGACGGTGCATCAGCTTGAACTGCTCCTTCGAGATCTTGGTGTATTCGTCTGCCTGGCTGATGTTCGTGCAGATGATGGAGAGGTGCGATGTCTTGGCCTCCTCCTTGCGGTACTGATAAATCTTCTCGACCGCATGCTGGTTGAGTGCATCACATCCGATTGCATAAACGGAATCGGTAGGATAGATAACTATCCCACCGTTCTTTATTACTTCTGCAATATCTGAAAGAATCCTTGAGTTAGGATTGTTTCCGTAAAGCTTATAAGTCTGCATATTGTGCCTTTATTTCACGACGATTGGCTTAATCTTGTCCCAGTTTTTGCACCAGGAGAACCAAGACTTAGGAGTCCAAGGCGAAGATACAAGCTGTGGACCCTCCTTGTCTGGTGCACAGAACGCCATGCGGTAGGTAATCTGGTTGTTCTCGTCTGGATGAACGCCATACAGAATCTGCTCTTTGCGGTCGATGGTACGGGTTACGTACGAGGCATCGATGCTGACAGCCAATGCGGCAGCCGACATCTGAGGATAGAGCTTGTGGTTGCCATCTGGCCAGTCCTTGCCGAACGAAGCACAGAGACCCTTGCCATTGTGGATGTAGTGGAGACCTGCCAGGTTGATAGAGTCGGTATTGAAGATACCTACTTTCATGACACCTGTCACGAACTCCATCTTCGTGAGGTCCTTGTCCTGATTGTCATCGGCCGAGAGATACTGGATTACCTGGCAATCACGATTGCCTGCATAGAGGATATAGCGGCTCTTCAGGTTCAGTTTGCGTCCCTTGTATTCCCAACCCTCTACATTCATGTCAACCACGGTACGTATAGGACCTTTGGCCATGATGTGAGCCTGGCGATAACTGAATGGGTCAATCATGACCATGCAAGGGTCAGCTACTTTGCCCTTTGCCTGCTGCTTGGCAAACTCCGGGTCATCCTTCGAGTCATCCCAACCGCGCAGGGTTCCGACACTGATGGTCTGACCCACCAGTATGATATCGTCGCCGAAGTTGCGCTCCTTGACCAGGGCTGGTACCTCGCTGCTGTACCACAGACCATCGGCCAACTCCAACTGAGGCACACGCTTGCCGTAGAGGTCGGTGCTCTCTTTCTTGTCGAAATAGACGCGATAAGCTACTTTCTCATTCTCGAAGGCAGGACCATGGTGCATCATCTTTGAATACATGTTGTCCACACGCTCCGATACGGTGTCGGTTGGAATGTGCTGCTTCTCGAGATAGCTTCTGCCCTTTGTGTTATCCTTGAACCACATCTGTGCATGCACTCGCGAAGGATAACGATCAGGCTGAGCCTCGGTCGAGAAGGTAATCTGTGCAGTTAATTTACTCTTTTTGGCGATGTCTACGACAAAAGCCAATTCCTCCATCTTACCGTCTTCGTCCAGATCATCCATCTGACAAGGAATCTCCTTGCCATTGATCATGACGGTAGCACTCTTGTAGTTCCCGGCAGGCACAGCTATGCACACTGGCGCATCGGTCAGGTTCTGCTTGTTGGGGTTCTTCAGAGTGACAGTCAGTGATTGACCCAATAAATCAATATTGGCGATGGGCGAGAGTAATCCCGCCAGCATCGCCAAAATAAGAGTATGTTTCATCTTCGATTATTCAACAGCCTTGCCGTTGACTACGAGGTTTTGAACATTGAACCATGATTCCTCTGGCTCGCCCTCAGGCAAAGTCAGCTGAACGTTGTCGATTGTAATGTTACGAGAGTGGTTAACAACAATACCGATCTCACCAGTGATGGTAGCGTTCTTGATGTTAATGTTGGTGATAGGCATCTCAGGAAGACCATTGAAATACATAGCACGCTCGCAACCCTTACAGGTAACATCGTTGATGTAGATGTCACGGAACTCAGGAGTAGTCTCGTCAACTGGTGGTACATTCTCCAAAGAGATGTCCTTCTTGATGTGGAGGGCACGCTCCTCAGAGGCAGAAAGACCAGAGTAGTTCAAGTCGAAGAGGATACAGTCAGTCATGATCGAAATCATGTTGATGTTGTCAATGTAGATGTTACCTACGACACCACCACGACCACGCTTAGACTTGAAACGGAGACCTACGTCGGTACCAAGGAAGGTACAGTTCTTAACGTTGATGTTACGTACAGAGCTTGACATCTCTGAACCTACAACGAAACCACCGTGACCATGATATACTGAACAGCCGTCAACGACAACGTTCTCACATGGGTGCTTCAACTCACGACCATCCTTATCCTTACCGGCCTTGAGACAGATAGCATCATCACCTACGTCGAACTTAGAGTTAACGATCAGGACATCCTTACAAGCCTCAAGGTCAAGACCGTCACCGTTCTGGCTATACCATGGGTTAACAACCAAGATATCCTTGATGATAACGTTCTCGCAACGGAATGGGTGCAAACACCAAGCTGGAGAGTTCTGGAAACAAACCTGCTCGAGGAGCACGTTCTGGCAGCTATCGAAGTCGAGCAATACAGGACGGAGGAAGTCACGATACTTGTGCCAATCCTCTTCGTTGTCGAACTGAACAACGTTCATGTTAGCGCGAGCAAGAGCATCGAGGATAGCCTGGGTAGGAGCCCAGATCTCAGAACCGTCGATAACGCCTACAACACCACCACCAGAGAGCTCGTCCTTCCACTGGCTCTCGGTCAGCTTGCTACGACGGATCCAACGCCAAGCGTCACCGTGACCATCGATAGTACCGAAACCGGTGATAGCGATGTTCTTCTTGCCCTTAGCGCTGAGTGGAGACTGGCAACGACGGGTCTTCAAACCTTCGAAGTAGCATTCTACGATTGGATAATCGTCGAAGTCGCCAGAGAAATAGATGACTGCACCGTCAGTGAGGTGCAATTCGATGTTGTCTTCAAATTCGATTGGTCCGGTGAACCAAACACCATGAGGTACGGTAAGACGACCACCACCTACCTTAGAGATGGCCTTCATAGCCTTCTTGAAAGCCTCAGTGTTGTCGGTAATACCATCACCTACACCACCGAAGTCGGTGATCTTCTGCTCGTAAGCATCAATCTTAGGACGAGCAATAGTGCCCATTTCAAATGGCAGATTCTGGGTGTAAACCGCCAAGTCGGCATCGGTAGCCTTCGAACCAGAATCGTTCGATCCACAACTTGCTACCAAACCAGTTGCCATAATACCCAAGAGGTAATAGCAATTTTTGATACTGGATTTCATTTTGTAATAATAATTAAAATGGTTAATGATATAAATATTTGTATTTTCTTATTCTTTCCTTACATTCATTCGTTGGAGAGAATCCTGCCTGGCGATACCTTACTTACCAGGGTGGATGGAACGAGCAGCATCAGCATCGTGATGAACAGAGCCCCTGCGTTGAGCAGCACGACTTGCCACCATCGGATGGAGATAGGAACCCACTCCAAGTAGTAATTCTCTGGGTCGAGGGCGATCGGGTGCCAGACAGATTGAATGACACAGAGGCCCAACCCGACGATGTTTCCCCACAACAGACCCTTCAGGGTCAGAAACAGGGCTATGTAAAGGAACGTATGGCTTAATTGCCGATTGTTGCAGCCTAAGGCTTTCAACAGACCAATCATTTGGGCTTTTTCCAGTATGATGATCAATAATCCACTAATCATGGTGAAGGTTGAGACAATCACCATTAAAATGAGGATGACCCAGACATTGGTGTCGAGCAGATCTAACCAGCCAAACAGCTGAGGGTTCTGCTGACGTAGCGTCTGTACTGCCAGTTGTGTGCCTCGGCGATCTTGGGTGAGGCAGACTCTCTCGCATATATCCGCATACGCGTCTTCCATAAGTGAGAGGTTGTTCAACTGGATTTCCAGTCCACTGGCCATATCCTCTTCCCATCCGCTTACCTGCTGCAGCAGTTCCCGGTTGCCGAGGATAATCTGGTTGTCATATTGATTGAAGTGTGTCTGATACAGACTCACTATTGTCAATGTCCTCGCTTTGACCGAAGCATCGGTTCCTCCGTAGTTCAGATTGTTTCCGATCTGGTTGTTCGATACGAAGAAGACCTGTACTTTGTCTCCGACGTTGAGGTTCAGCTTTCGGGCAATGGTCTCGCTTATCGAGATCTCCCTTTCGCCAATCTCTGCGCTCTTCATTACCACCGACAGGAAGTCGTTGCTTGTCTTGATGATGGCAGGCTTGGTAATGAATGGCGTTGCGCTATCCACATATTCCACCTCCTCAACCTTAGCGATCAGCGTATCACTGATGCAGATCGGCTGTTTCTCGAAAGTCATGTTCGAGGCGGCAGCCAGAATCTGGAGATCTCCTCCGAAGGCTGAGACTTTGTCTCGTATCTCCTCCTTGAATCCCACCACGATGCCCACTGATAGCAGCATCACGGCCAGTCCGATGGCGATTCCCGCAATGGCTATGCGGATGGCAGGAGGAGAGACCCTCTGTTGCTCGTCGCCTTTCGAGAAATGGATTCTCTTTGCGAGGAAATAGGCTACAGACATTATTCAGCTTGGTTCATGACCGTTGCCTGATAGACACTTAGAGCCTTCTGCAGGACGATCAAGGCATGTTTCAAGTCATCCTTGTTCAAGACGTAGGCCATACGGACCTCGTTCTTGCCCATGCCTGGAGTAACATAGAATCCGGCGCCAGGAGCCATCATCACGGTGCAACCTTCGAACTCAAAGTCGCTCAAACACCAGGCGCAGAACTTTTCAGCATCGTCGACTGGCAGCTGAACCATGGTGTAGAAGGCGCCCATTGGGATTGGCGAATAAACGCCGTCGATGCGGTTCAAACCATCGATCAGGTACTTGCGTCGCTCCACGTACTCGTTGTAGGTGTCGAGCATATACTCTGGATCGGCATCGATGGAGGCCTCAGCGACAATCTGACCGAGCAACGGTGGAGAGAGGCGGGCCTGGCAGAACTTCATGATGTTCTGACGAACGGATGCGTTCTTGGTGACAATCGAGCCTACACGGATACCGGTCTCTGAGTAGCGCTTCGATACAGAGTCAATCAGGATGACGTTCTGTTCGATGCCAGAGAGGTGGCAGGCTGAGATATATGGGGCTCCGGTGTAGCAGAACTCGCGATATACTTCGTCCGAGAAAAGGAAGAGATCATGCTTCTTCACAATGTCGCGCAACTGATTCATCTCCTTCTGGGTGTAGAGATAACCGGTCGGATTGTTTGGATTGCAGATGAGGATACCTTTGGTACGAGGAGTAATCAACTTTTCAAATTCCTCCATAGGTGGGAGGGCGAATCCTTCATCGATGCGAGTTGGGATACTCTTGATGACGGCACCGGCCACAATGGCGAAAGACATGTAGTTGGCGTAAGCTGGTTCTGGAACGATCAGCTCGTCGCCAGGATTCAGACAGGACATGAAGGCAAAGAGAACGGCCTCCGAACCGCCAGTGGTGACGATAATGTCCTCGAGATCTACGTTGATTTTGAAACGACGGTAGTAACCGAGCAGCTTCTCACGTAAAGGTTTGATGCCCTCTGAAGGTGAGTATTCAAGAATTTTGCGATCGATTTTCTTCAGAGAGTCAAGGCCTGCCTGCATTGTATTCAAATCCGGCTGACCGATATTCAAGTGATAAACCTTGATTCCGCGAGCTTTGGCAGCATTTGCCAATGGTACAAGTTTGCGGATAGGTGAGAGTGGCATCTGTTTGCCGCGTTCAGAAATATCTGGCATTGTTGTCTTTTTGTTCGAATAAAATTGTCGTGCAAAGATAATTATTACTTGGCGATTAACCAAATTTAAAGGCTAAAAACTCTCAAATAGTGTCCGATTTTACACATTTTGTTCATAATTTTACCTTTTTTACCTTAATTTCTTTCAAGAAAAGGGCATTATCCAAAGGATTGATTGTGATTGTGTGAATATTATTCTTTGCGGATGGTACAATGAAAGTCCTTAGACTTCGGTTGCCTAAAACATTCTGTTTCCACTCTTCGCTACGACCTTGTGTGCGGATCGAAACGCACTCCTTCGCGCCTCCGTCGAAGCACATCTCGTAACGGAGAGTCTGGTTGTTGACAGGGTGGGTTGGGAGCATGCTGACTTCGACGCAGAGAGAGTCTGTTTGGGTGGCTGTTTCGAACGAAAATGACAGGGCTTTTTTGAGCTCTTCCCAGCCCTTGGGACTCTTCCATTCGAAGAGGATCTCCGGCTCCTCGACCATCGGTGTGCTGTCGGTCAGATGCTCGAGGGGTTGGAAGACAGGTAGCTTGCGTGGCTGGTCGTCCATGATCCCCTTCCACTTGCCATTGTTGTGGATTCCCTTATTGTAGATTGCGGTCAAATTTCGGATGCTGTCCAGTGCCTGATCGCTCTCGCTCCAATCAGCCTTCCCGTGACGAGCTAATTGTCCCAGAAGCATCTTGCGATTCATCTGGTTGGCTGCCTGAATCGGGTACTTGACCAACTGGAAATAGGCGTCCTGTTTTTCGGATGGAATCTTTTTGCCTGTATCTTCGACGATGTCCGACAGCGAGGTATAACTCTCCAATCGGGTGCGGATGGTATTCTCACTCCACGGCATGTCCGAAACAATCTTGTATTTCGGATCCTTTTCTTCGGTGCGGGTATGGCCCAGGAACTCCGGTTTGCAGTCGAACGCTAGACTGTAACTTCGTTCCAGTGCATAGGTCAGCATGTAGGCTTTATCGACGCCAAATTCTCGTGCCAGGAAACTCCTCAGGTGGTTGCTGGCGCCTGTTTGGACTACCTTCTGGATGTTCCAGGCCATGTCCATGAAGAGCTCAATCTGATACTCTGCCGGCTTGATGTCGCCCACATTAAGAACCCAAATCTTGCGGATATTGTGGTCGTAGGCCATCTGCATCTGATTGTACAGCAAACGTGGATTGAAGGTGCCTAACCAGAGGTAATCGTGAGGTCTTCCCCAGTAGCTGACATGGTAATAAAGGCCATGACCTCCGGAACGGTCCTGCTCAGCGGAATCGGGGAAATGGGTGAGATAACCGTAGTTATCGTCACACCACATCAGGCAGACATCTTCGGGCACATTAAGCCCGCTATTGTAGATGTCCAGTACCTCCTTGTAAGGGATAAATACTTGAGGAATATTTTTGATATCGGTCATGAGGCTACGTGACAGCATCTCTCGTTGATCGAGAAGAATCTGCTGCAGTGTCTCTCGTTGTTCGGTCAGTGTTTTGGCACCCTGCATCTTGCCGTCGTGTACGCCTCTCATACCGAGGGTGTAAACGATTGGTTGGTTCTTGACCTCCTGGATGCGGGTCTCCCAAAATTGCTTCACAGCCTCACGGTTGTGTATATAGTCATAGTCGCCGACACCACGTCGGCGCCATTCTCCTGCGGTGCTCGATGCCATCGGTTCACAGTGCGATCCACCGATGTAGATGCCATATTTCTCGGCCATTTCGCGGTTGCCGGGTGTGAGGAAAAATGGCTGCGTGCACTCGTGCATGGCAGGCCAGAAATAGTTGGCTCTCAGACGGAGCAGAAGTTCGAAAATGCGGGCGTTTGTCTTAGGACCGATGACGCCTCGTCCGTTCTCCGGCTCGTAGGTCAGTCCACTCCACGGCATGATGCCCCAGTCCTCGTCGTTGATGAAGATACCGCGATACTCTACCGACGGGTATTGTGTGGACTGAAAGTCCTTGGGCAGAGAGAAATGAGTTCTCTTTTCGGGGGTGGCATCTGCCCACCATTCCCAAGGGGAAACACCCATCAGTCGGCTCAATTCGAGAATGCCGTAGGCCAGGCCATGGGCGTCGCTTCCGATAATCTTTAACTGCCCCTTATCGACCTCCATGTGAAACGCCTCGAAGGTGGGGAGGCTGCGCTCGGAGAAGTAACTCCCGGCGATGGAGAGGGAAATTCCGGCAACGGAGCTGCAGGACACCGTGGTTGAGGAGCTGCCGGACACCGTGGTTGAGGAGCTGCCAGACACCGTGGTTGAGGAACTGCCAGATGCGGTGGTTGAACAGCCGAGTACGGTATCCATGTCGCGTGAGAGCAACTCGAGGGCAGTGCCGACCACAGGGTCTGTGATGCCCTCCTTTTGAATATACACAGGAGTTCCTGCTTCAATCCGGAAGTCTTGTGCACAAAGTGTGGACGTAAAAAGTCCGTATATAATTGATAAAATGAGAGTCTTTTTGATCATCTACAATCGTTAATCGTTCATCGTTAATCGTTAATCGCTAATCACTCACTTGATTCCTCGTTGGGTGAGCGCCTGATGATACTTGGTGGCGTTACGCAGGTGGTCGCGAAGGTTGGTCGCGAAGTTGTGCAGGCCCGAAAAATCCTCCTTGGCGCACATGTAGAGATACTTGTGCGGTTCGCTGTGCAGGAAACTGTCGATGGTTGCTTTTTCGACGATGCGGATAGGTCCTGGGGGCAATCCGGCATGCAAGTAGGTGTTGTAAGGGGATTCTACCTTCAGATGCTTGGTCAGGATGCGTCGAAGGGCAAAGTCTCCCACGGCATATTTGACGGTTGGGTCAGCTTGCAGAAGCATGCCGATGTGGTAACGGTTCCAGTACAGGCGGGCTACAACGCCACGTTCCTTGCGATTGGCGGTTTCCTCCTCGGCGATGCTGCAGATGATGCTGACCTGCTGAGGGTTCAGCCCTAACTTCTGGGCCAACGCCAGACGATCGTCGTTCCAGAACTTTTTGTATTCCGACAACAGACGTTTCATCAGCTTTTCGGACGTGATGTTCCAATAGACCTCGTAGGTGTCTGGCAGGAAGATGCCTGGCAGATTGGCCTCATTGCAGTTGCATTCAGACAGAAATTCCGGGTTGTGCATAGCCTGAATGATCTGGAGGGAATCGGCTTCGATGACCTCGGCCATACGACCGGCCAGATCCTCCAACGTGCGGGCTCCTATGAAGGTCAGCTTGACCGGATCCTGCTGATGACGGGCCAGTTTTCGAACAACCTGAGCGATGCTCATGCCTTTCTCGATGTGGTAAGCGCCAGAGATCTTTTTCTGCAACGATTTCTCGAGTCCGAAGGCTTTGCATGCAATGCCGAACCACAGACTGCCGGTGTCTCCTCCCTTCGATTTCAGCTGTTCCTCAACTTGTTCGAGATTGTCTTCCTGATGGATATAGATCCATGTCTCCTCTTGTGTCCATGGGGCTTTGGTCATCGTGCTGTAACCATAGAAAGCGAATCCAGCGCCGAAGCCAACGATAGCAAGGAGTATCAGGGTTATGATGAGAATTGTGCGTTTCATAAGTTTCTTGTTCTGCGTGCAAAGATAAGGAAAAATTTCTATTCTTCAAATTTTAGGGCCAAAAATTTGCAAAAGTGCGAATTTCCGCGTAACTTTGCCCTCCGAAAAACATAAACACAACAAAAGATGCAATCAAATAACAATGTCGGATTGGTGCTGGAAGGTGGTGGCATGCGTGGCCTTTTTACGGCCGGTGTCATCGATGTTCTGATGGAAAACGGGATTGAATTTCCGTTGGCAGTCGGCGTTTCGGCCGGTGCCTGCTTTGGCGTCAATATCAAATCGTTGCAGATCGGTCGTGCCTTGCGTTACAACCTGCAGATGATGGGCGATCCCCGTTATATGGGATTGGGCAGTTTCCTCAAAACGGGCGATTATATCAATGCCGATTTTGCCTATCATGTAGTGCCAACTCAGATCGATATCTTTGACTGCGAGACTTATGCTAAACAGCCGATGCAGTTCCATGTGGTCTGTACCGATGTGGACAGCGGTGAGCCGGTCTATAAGAACCTGGAACGTATCGATTATGTAGGGTTGGAGTGGATTCGTGCTTCTGCCTCGCTGCCAATGATCTCCAATCCGGTTCTGCTGGATGGTAAACGTCTGATGGATGGCGGATTGTCTGATTCTATTCCTTTAAAATATATAGAAGGTCAGGGATATCAGCGTAATGTGGTGATCCTGACCCAGCCATTGGGCTACCGTAAGTCTCCCGCCAGTCATCCGTGGCTCTATAAGTTCCTTTGCCGCAAGTACCCGAAGATGGCAGAACTGCTCATTGCCCGTCCGGCTCATTACAATGAACAGTTGGAGTATGTTGAGTCGAAGGCCAAGTCTGGCGAGGTCTTCTTGATTGCCCCTCCGCAGAAACTGGAAATCGGTCGCGTTGAGCAGAGTAAGGAGAAACTCAAGATGTGTTACGATTTGGGTCGTCAGACCTGTGAAGCTCAGCTCGCGGCATTGCGAGAGTTTCTATAGCTTCTATAGCCACTATAGCTACTATAGCTTCTATAGTTCTAAATCAAAAGGGGTGCGCATTTTGCGCACCCCTTTTGATTCTATTGGGCCAAAAATCTAATAACTCGCTCGTTAGCGTCTGCAATAGCTTGTGAAGCCTTAGCCAGATTCTGCTTGAAGATTTCGAAGGTTTCAGCTCCGCTGTCGCAGAGGTCTGTAACCGACTTGATGAAGAGGACAGGAACCTTGTACAGAGAACAGACGAAGGCAACTGCTGCGCCCTCCATGTCCTTGAGTTCTCCGTGATTCTCGGTGATGATCTGTTCGTCGCAAGGCTGCATGTCGAGCGATGAACCGGTGGTCACTTTACCCATCTTGAATCCTAATGCCTGAGCGATTTCGCTGGCGCGTTCGTAGATAGGATAGTTGCCCAACGCCTGAGTACCCCATGCGTCGTCGCCTGGTACTCGGCGGTCGTGGAACATGACAGCATTCGAGATATAGACCTCTCCGATATCGGCACCATTCCTCTTGAAGGCACCGCAGGTTCCGGAGTTGATGACCAGATCCGGGTGGAGTTGCTGGATGGCGGCCATGGTGGCTACCGAAGCAGCTTCACAACCTACCAGGTCTGAACCATGCTGCTGGCCGTTGAGGACAATGTCCAATTCGCTCTCATCGACCTTGGCGCGATACAGTTTGCAAGGGAGTGGAGCAAAGAAGTCCTTAACCTCGCTGACGCCGAACCGATCGATGAACGGTTGAGCCTCAGCCTGCATGGCAACGACAAAACAGATCTTCATGCTGGATTAAAGCTGCTTGTCGAGAACAGCCTTGATGTCTTCGGCCTTGATGTTACGAGCCTTGATGATGCCGTCCTTGCCGATCAACATGATGAAAGGAATGTTGTGAACGCCATAAGCCTCAACAGGAGAGTTCTTGTGACCCTCGGTGTAGATGCTTGGCCAATCGATCAGCATCTCGTCGGTTGCACGGTGTACGAAGGTGATTGAATCCTCCCAAACGGCAACGCTACAGAAAGTAACCTTTGAAGCGTAGTCCTTCTCGAGGTCCATGAGCTGGGTACGGATAACGTCGCGGCTTGGAATGTTCCATGAGCCCCAGAAGTTAACCAGTACTGGCTTGCCCTTGGCGAGAACAGAAGAAAGGGTGAGGGTGAGCTTGTCGTTCTTAACATTCAAGCCCTTGATATCGATATACTTCTTACCTACACCGGTAGCCTCGGCAGCAACAGCCAACTTAGCCATCTCTTGCAGAACAGGATCGTTCTTGTAGAGATCGCAGATGTTCATTGCGCTATCGATCTGCTTTACAGAGAAGTTTGGAGCCATCTCCTGAGTAATCTTCAAACCGAGAGAGTCGCCACAGTGGCTCTCGCAGATTTCGCGGATGTAGGCATCCTTGACAGCCTGGAGGCTATCCTTGTTGGCGCCACGTCTCTTGAGCTTGCGGTCAAGTTCCTTGATGCGTGCCTCGAACTGCTCGATTGGAGACTTGGTTGTTTCTGTTACCTGAGCGGCAGCCTGAGTCTCGGTTGCGGTTGCAGTAGTTTCTGAAGAGTTGTTGTTTTCGCTCTGTGAGCAGCTAGCGAAAGCTGCAGCGACCATAAGAGAAATAAATAACTTTTTCATTTGATTATAGTAAGAAATTGAATTGCGATTTGGGCGTTAAAAAATAACTTCGGGCGCAAAGATAAATATAAAACTCCAAATCTGCAAAGATTTTTTGTAAAAAATGCAAGAAATGGAGTTTTATTTTACGCTTTTGCGTCCGATTTATCAATTTCGAGGATTAATTCTCCCCGATTTCGCTCAAAATTGCTTTTTCGATTTCTTCGCCACGAAGATCGCGAGCCTTGATGACGCCATCGGCACCAATCAGGATGATCTGAGGAATGCTCATGATGCCGTAAGGCTCAGTTGGAGAGTTGTCGCGTCCGCCAGCATAAAGCACTGGCCATGAGATTGGCAGCTCGCTGATAGCCTGCTGAGTAGCGGTGATGGTGTCTTCCCAAACAGCAACGCCGAGGAAGTTGACTTTGTCACCGTACTTAGGAGCGTAAGTAGCCAAAGCGCTCTTGATTTCGTTGCGGCAAGGACCACACCAAGAGGCCCAGAAATCCATGACAACAGGTTTGCCCTTGGCGATGACATCCGAGAGCTTGAGAGGTGCGCCTGAGGTAGCTTCTACACCTTCGAAGTCGATGTAAGCGCAGCCTGCAGAGGTGTTGTCTTTTGCCTCTAATGCCTTGTGGATGCGAATCATACGTTCGTCGTTCTTGTAAAGGTCGCAGAGGTTCATTACGCTATCCAGCTGCTGACGGTTCATGTCGTAAGCTGCCTCGATGGTGAGCATCAGACCGAGAGAGTCTCCGATGTGCTGCTCTGACAGCTCCTTGATGTGCTGTTCGTAAACAATCTCGAGACTGTCGCGATTGGCGTTCACGGCTCTGTACTGGGTCATGAATTCCTTCATCCACTGATTGTAGGCTGCTTTTTCTGCCTCGTAATTGAACTCTGGTTGCTTAGCTCCGCAACCTGCGAGCAAGACCAGGGCCATTGCTCCAAATAATACTTTCTTCATTTTGTAATCGTTATAGTTGTTAACGTTCTGACAAATTAACGGATAAGGTCTGATTTTATTGTTTGATAAATGAAAAAACGGCAACTCAATATTTCGTTTTGTTACGTTTTGTGTCCTAATGAAGGGAAAAACAGGGAGAGATTTGGAGGTTTCGAAGAAAACGACTATCTTTGTCGCTCGAAATAAATATTAATTTGCGTTTATAATGAAAAAGATTTTGTTGGGTCTTATGGCCCTTGTAGCTTTTAGCTGCTTCACCTCTTGTAAAGATGATGATGATCGTGATCTTGCTATTGTACTAAGTGGTGAGTGGGAAGGTGATTTCGGCGCTTACTATACCAGAGATGTTAAAGGTGATCGAGAAATAGTCAGAGCAAGCTATAGTCAGCTAGTATTCACTCCTCGTCATGAATATTCAAAGAGTGGTTATGGAACAGAGGCTGATGTATATGTCCGTAACAGCCGAGAACAGGATATTTATACCTATAATTTCCGTTGGGAGGTTGAGGATGGTGTCATTTATATCGAGTTTGTCGGATATGATGATATCGATGATCTTGTTCTTGATGATTACAAGATGGATTCTAGATATTTTACTGGTAAATTGAACGGCAAAAGCTTTAGATTGGAGAAGATGTCTAGTCATTATGAATGGACTCCATACGATGATTTCTTCACGAAGAAGCCAGATCAGCCAGATCCTGGTCACCATATTCGTGATGGCAGAGATTAATATTCGAATTATTATAGCCCAAATATGTTAATGGAAGTCGCGAAGACTTCAATAATTACCTTTTTATGAAGAAGAAAATGATTTTCGGCCTTCTGGCCACACTCCTTTGCCTATGTGCGTTGCCTTCCTGCGGAGGTGACACAGATAAGGATTTCTCCGAGAACATCATCGGATACTGGCAGGGTAGTTTCGTGAAATTGGGATACAACGCAGATTCGACAGAGATGGTTTATACCCTTTCGGACCCATCAACGATTCTGAAGTTCAGTTATCCGGAATTGTGCGTACGTGGTAAGGGTGGTCCTGGTTCTCAGCAAGAGGGCGATTCGATTGCTCATTTCACTTGGGAGATGAAGTATGGCAAATTGCATATTAACTTCGATGAGCACCCAGAGAGCAACTTGGAAATCTGGTATTATGGCTTCCCGCTGGATACTGTCTTCGAAGGTAGAGTAGATAATATTCCGTTTAAGATGTTCAAGAAATAACGTTTCCCAATGAGTGAACGCGCAACCTTTGCTACCCGTCTCGGAGCTATTGCCGCTGCTGTAGGTTCAGCTGTCGGCTTTGGCAATATCTGGCGATTCCCTTACATTACCGGTCGAGATGGAGGCGCTGCCTTCCTGCTGATTTACGTACTTGCCGCTTTGTTACTGGGTATTCCGCTGATGATTGCGGAGTTCAGTATCGGGCGTTCGGCGCATCGCAACGTGGTGGGAGCTTTCCGTCATGTGGCACCCGGCACCCGTTGGCATTGGGTGGGTATGTTAGGTCTGCTGGTTGCGGTATTCATTCTTGGATTCTATGTGGTGCTGAGTGGTTGGACTTTGCGTTACACCTGTGAGGCTGCCATCGGACAACTGCATGGTGGCGAGTTCATTCCATTCGTGACCGATACATGGCAACCGCTCTTCTGGACCTTGCTGGCTATTTTCATCAATGCCGGCATCCTTTTGGGCGGTGTGCAGAAGGGCATAGAACGTGCATCGAACATCATGATGCCTGTTCTTGCTGTCCTGCTTCTGGTACTTGTCGTCAATAGCTTCTTTCAGGAGGGCTTTGTCGAGGGTATCAGTTTTCTTTTTGTTCCAAAGTGGGAGGATGTGACGATTCAGACCTTCCTCGATGCCATTGGCCAGGCCTTCTTCTCGTTGAGTGTGGCCATGGGTATTCTGGTGGCTTATGGCAGCTATCTGGGCGACAATACCAAGATCGGTAAGACGGCATTGAGCGTGGCTGCTCTGGATACGGTGATTGCCGTTTTGGCTGGCGTTGTGATCTTTCCGGCCTGTTTTACCTTTGGTGAGGAGGCAGGTCAGGGTCCGGGCCTGATGTTCGAGACACTGCCAGTCGTCTTCGAACAGATGCCTGGAGGTGCGATCCTCGGCCTGCTTTTCTTCCTGCTGATTACGTTGGCAGGTTTGACTTCGTGCATGAGTATCTTCGAGGTGCCGATCTCCTTCATGCAGGAGGAGTGGCATATGTCCCGTCGTCGTGCCGTGCTGGTCAGCTGTGTTGCAGCCCTCGGTTTGGGCATCTGCTGCAGTCTGTCGATGGGTATGTGGAGTGACTTCCAGATTCCGTTGCCTACAGCCCACGGCTGGGAGAACAACAATCTGTTCGACTTCTTCGATAATCTTACCTCGCGTTACATGATGCCAATCTGTGCCATCCTTACCTCCCTCTTCGTGGGTTGGTGGCTGGATAAAGAGATTATCCATAATGCCATCACCAATTGGCAGAACGATTCCGGCTGGTATCTGCGTCCGTTGCTCTACTTGCTCCGTTTCGTAGCGCCTGCCCTTATCTTGGTAATCTTTGTAGCGAATCTGCTTTAAACCCAAAACTTAAAACTAAAAAGTGTCAACAAAAAGAGCTCTTTTCGTTACCCGCTTCGGTGGAGTCCTGGCTGCAGTCGGTTCGGCTGTCGGCTTGGGCAATGTCTGGCGATTCCCTTACGAGACTGGTAGCCATGGTGGCGCCGCTTTTCTTCTGATCTATCTGGCGTGTGTACTCCTGTTGGGAACTCCGTTGCTGTTGGCGGAGTTAGCGTTGGGACGCTATACGCACAAGAATCCGAGAGGAACCTTCCTCCAGCTTGCACCTGGCAGCAAATGGTACTGGCTGGGTTATGCGGGAGCTATCTGCATGATTTTGATTATAGCTTTCTATAGCGTGGTTGGTGGCTGGACGTTGAGCTATACGGTCAATGCCGTCGTTGGAACGGTGCCAGATTTCGGTTCGTTCAGTAATAGCCTTTGGGAACCGCTCGGCTGGATGACACTATTCTTTGTCATCAATGCCGTGATTCTGCTGGGAGGTGTGGCTCATGGCATCGAACGTGCCACCAATATCCTCATGCCATTGCTCTTCTTGATGTTGCTGGTGTTGTGCGTCAATTCGTTGTTGCTGCCGAATGCCTCGGCTGGATTGAAGTTCCTTTTTGAACCGGACTTCTCGAAGATTGACAGCAATGTGGTTGTTTCGGCATTGGGACAATCATTCTTCTCGATTTCGGTAGGTATCGGTTGCCTGCTGACTTATGGATCTTATTTGCCGGATTCGGCTCCGTTGGGTAAGCATGCATTGAGCATTGCTTTGCTCGATACCTTCATCGCTATTCTGGCAGGTGTGATCATCTTCCCAGCCTGTTTCGCTTATGGCGTACAGCCTGATGCCGGTCCTGGACTGGCTTTCATCACCTTGCCTTCGGTCTTCCAGCAGATGCCGGGGGGTATGATCTGGTGCTTCTGTTTCTTCCTTCTTCTGGCTGTGGCTGCAATCACATCGAGCATGTCGATGCTCGAAACACCAACTGCCATCCTGCAGGAGGAGTTTGGGCTGAGTCGCAAGAAGGCTGTGATTGTCTCTGCACTGACAGGTTGGGTGTTGGGCGTGCTTTGCACTCTTTCGTTCAGTACGCAGTTTACCGAGATGCTCAGTGTGGCAGGCATGACGGTCTTTGATCTGTTCGATAAGTTTACCGCCAACATCATGATGCCTGGTTGTGGCTTCCTGACGGCTCTCTTCGTGGGTTGGTTCCTGAAGCGCGATCTGTTCTCCAATCAATCATCGCTCATCAATCATCGCCCATCGCCTTGGTATGTCAAACCATTCCAGATCGCGATGCGTTTTGTAGCCCCACTTTGCATTTTGCTGATTTTCCTCAGTGGCTTGGGCTGGATTTAAGAGATTTTCCTCCGAGGGTTTGGTAAACCGTGGGTTTTGTCCTATCTTTGCGCCCCTCATTATATTATATATAGTATTAATTCAGTTGATTGGCAACCAAACGAAAAGTTGCCGATGATAGTAACTCATCTAAAACGTTCTATGAACTATCTTTTTACATCGGAGTCCGTTTCTGAAGGACATCCAGACAAAGTAGCTGATCAGATCAGCGATGCCATCCTCGACCAGTTCCTGGCTCAGGATGCACAGAGTAAAGTTGCGTGCGAAACTCTCGTTACTACAGGCCAGGTTGTTCTTGCTGGCGAGGTGAAGAGTACTGCTTATGTAGATTTGTTGAATACTACCCGCGAGGTCATCAACAAGATTGGTTATACCAAGGCTGAGTATAAATTCGATGGCGATAGCTGTGGCGTATTCAGTGCTATTCACGAACAGAGTGGAGACATCAACCAGGGCGTTGAACGTGCCGTTGCCGAGGAGCAGGGCGCAGGCGACCAGGGTATGATGTTCGGTTATGCTACCAACGAGAGCCACAACTATATGCCACTCACCCTCGAGTTGAGCCAGTTGCTCCTCATCGAGTTGGCTAAGATCCGCAAGCAGACCAACCTGATGCCTTATCTCCGCCCGGATGCTAAGAGCCAGGTAACTATTGAGTACAACGAACAGAACCGCCCGGTACGTGTTCATACCATCGTTATCAGTACTCAGCATGACGAGTTCGATACCGACGAGAAGATGCAACAGAAGATCCGCGAGGATGTGATTAACATCCTGATGCCACGTCTCTTGGACCGTCTTTCGGACGAGGAGCGTGCCCTTTTCGATGGTAACATCATCTACCACGTGAACCCAACAGGCAAGTTTGTGATCGGTGGCCCTCACGGTGATACTGGTCTGACGGGTCGTAAGATCATCGTCGATACCTACGGTGGACGTGGCGCACACGGTGGTGGCGCCTTCTCTGGCAAGGATCCTTCGAAGGTGGATCGTTCGGCTGCTTATGCCGCTCGTCACATTGCCAAGAACCTCGTGGCTGCAGGTGTTGCCGGTCAGGCGCTCGTACAGGTTGCCTACGCTATCGGTGTGGCTAAGCCAGTCAGCCTTTGCGTCAATACCTATGGCACTGCTAAGGTAGCCCTAAGCGATGCTGAGATTTCTGCCAAGGTAGCTGATGTCTTCGATATGACTCCTTATGCTATCGAGACTCGCTTGAAGCTTCGCAATCCTATCTATCAGGAGACTGCAGCCTATGGCCACTTCGGTCGTCCGGCGGAGACTGTCACCAAGACTTTCCAAAATCGCTACATGAAGGAGCCTCTCACCAAGACAGTAGAACTCTTCACATGGGAGAAACTCGACTATGTCGATCAGGTCAAGAAGGCTTTCGCCTTGTAATAAAACTTAAACTCAATCCTCCGGGGTTGAGTTTTTTTTGTTTTGTTGCTTCCGAAGTTTTCGGAACGGGCAAAACTTGCGTCGCGTTGCTTCCGAAGTTTTCGGAATGAGCAAAACTTGCGTCGCGTTGCTTCCGAAGTTTTCGGAACGAGCAAAACTTGCGTCGCGTTGCTTCCGAAGTTTTCGGAACGAGCAAAACTTGCGTCGCGCTGCTTCCGAAGTTTTCGGAACGAGCAAAACTTGATTTTTTTGTCATCTTTGACCTCTAAATACTGACTTTTTGATGTTTTAACCCCTTAATTGATTGATTATCCACACTTTTGTGTTCAACCTATTATTATAATGCGTAACTTTGCGCGAGTTTATATTAAAGAACTACGTTCTTAATAGTACACATTGGGTTAAAATTGGGTAAGTGAAAGTCAGAAGTTGGGTAAGATTCTGTCAAGTATCTGGAACGGGAAGGAAATTTATCGCCTAACCTTCTTGGTTATAGAAAGCTTGCCAATATTGGGCGTTTTGCATTCGTTGCCAAATTGCGCTCCATCGGCTGGCAGAGCACCAATACATTTATTGGGCAACTGCAAGCTATTTGCTCGAGGTTGGACAATAGTAGAGAGTTGCCGTGCCCGATGCTGATGTCGACTCGAGACTGTATCGGATACAATCCGCTGCCAAAAAACATATCCACAGACCCAAGCGGTTCCAGCCCTTGTGGTAGCTTTAGCCGGTACCCGGACCCTCGTTGCAGTTCTTGCATGGTGTCTGGTTACTTGTGGTCGTTTTTGTGTGGTGCCTGGTTTCTTGTGGCAGTTTTTGCATGGTGTCCGGATCCTTGTGGCGATTTTTGTAAGGCGATTCCATCGCCGTTAGTGTTTAACATATCGTAGTTACAATAATGGACTCACCCCAGCCGATAGAACCCTTCCAGTGGCAGCAGTCAGGAACCTCATGGCACGGCCCCTGCATCTATCATGTGACCATGGCAGCTCATGACCGCCAGCCATTGTTCGGGAAGTTGATTCATACCGGAGCCCATGCGATGGTCGAGATGTCGGAACTTGGGTGGGTACTGATCGAGAACCTCGCCAAGACGAAGCGAATGTGCCCAGAGGTGCGAATCCTGAACAATCAGGTAATGCCAGATCATTTTCACCTGGTGCTCTACGTGACACAAACCTCCTCTCGATCCATTCGTCAACTGATGCGAGGCTATATGCAAGGTTGCAAGGCGAGTGCGAGGGAGAAGGGATTTACGGATCCACTCTTCGATGAGGCCCCTTTTGTCCGCCCGTTGGCAGGCAAGAACCAGCTGAATGCGATGATTACCTATGTCTCGGACAATCCGCGACGGGCTTGGATCAAGCGGGAGAATCCCACTCTCTTCCGTATTCGTCGTGATACGCAGGTGGTACTGGAGGGGCGGAGCTACACCTTTAGTTCTCTTGGGAACATCTTCCTGCTCGACTATCCGGTTCGACAATTGGTCCAATGTTCGCGAAGCATGCCACCAGAGCAGATAGAGGCTATGAAGACCGCGATGCTTGCTGCATCAACTGAGACAGGAGCAGTCACCTACTCTGCTGCCATAAGTGAAGGTGAGAAGCAGATCTCTCGAGCACTACGTGAGGCGAACCTCCCGATGGTGATTCTGCTCAAAGATGGGTTCCCTCCTGCAGGAAGTGAACAGGAGCGGTTCTTCAAGCCGGGAGGCGTATTCTTCGAGGCTTGTGCTGCGGGCAGGCTCCTCCTTCTTGAGGTGCCAGAATCCATGTTCGATGGCGAGTGGATCAAGGAGCTCACCCACACCGCATTAATGCGGAAGGCTCAATCCCGAGGGCATTCCTATACGGAACTCCCTACTTCCTCTTCCCGTTTCCGCTTTATGGCACTCAACGAGATTGGCCGTTTGCTTGTGGAACAATAGCCGTTTCCTAATCAATACGAAATAATAAATCAACATAATAATAACCAAAATTCAAAACAATGAAAAAACTTTTGTTTAATTTACGAGCCCTCATGCTCCTCCTACTGATGATGGTGGGAGTAAGTAGCGTTTGGGCGGAAGAGGCCGTTTATAAGACCGCTTTGTTTGGAAGTTCTTACAATTCCCAGAGCGTTTCCTCTTATAGTAACAGTTGGTTTTCAACAAACAATGGGTTTACAGTTAACCTTGAAAACTGGAATAACAATAATAATGGATGGAGTTATATCAAGGCTGGTCATAAAAATTCAGCATATGTTGGAACTATTACTACGGCAGCAGCTATTGACAAAGCAGTAACTAAAGTTGTTGTAACCATAGATGCTATAACAGCAGCAAATGTAACAAGTATAAAGTTGTATTCTGGAGATGAAGCAAATGGTTGCACTACAGAATTAGGTAGTTTTGATAAATCAACAGGTGCGAAAGCAATTGTAATATCTTCTCCTACTGCAAATAAATTTTATAAAATTGCATTTGATTGCATTGCTAAAGCTAACGGTTGCGTTCAAGTATCCAAAGTAGAATACTATTACGATAACGCAGGTAATTCAACACCAGCCAACCCTTACACAGTCACATTTGACGCTGGCTCAAATGGTGATTGTTCTACTACTTCATTGACAGAAGAAAGTGCTGGTGCTGGTGTGACTTTGCCTTCTGTAACTCCTAATAGTGGTTATCGTTTCAAGGGATGGTCAACTACGGAGCTTACTTACACTGCCGCTACTCTTACTAACGGAGTATTCAAACCTACAGCAAACTGCACGCTCTATGCATTTTATGATAGAGAATATACTGCAAAGTTCTATGTGAACGGTGCACAGAGTGGTGAAACACAAAACTTGATTGAGGGAGAAACGATTGTATTCCCTGCTGATCCCACTGTTGATGGAGTAACCTTTATGGGTTGGGCTACTGTTGCTATTGATGGAACTCAGAATGACGCTCCTACTATGTATAAATCTGCAACAATGGGAACTAATAATGTAGAGTATTATGCTGTGTTTGCTAATGTAAAAGGTTCTTCTACGACGGAAACATTTGGTTGGGAAGAGGCAACAACTCCTTCTAATTGGGAAATTGGAGGAACTTTTACTCGCACAGAGGCGAATGCGTCCTATTCTGCTAATAGTGGTAGCTATTATGGCCTCACTAATTCCAATTCATCTGTTCAATTCAAAAATAAAGTTAAAGTAAAGTCTTTTTCTTATTATTGCGTCCGCAGAACAACAAACACAAACACAAGCATTAAGATTGAAACTTCGACAAATGGTACATCATGGACAGAGGCGTTGTCTACAACTTGGAATACATTTAATAGCGATGGTAAAACGTACAAAAAGATTGAAAAAGAATGGGATGAGCCTATTGAATGCTATGTTCGTGTCAATCTTGTGACTGCTGCAAATCGTCAGTTAGATGATATTTCTATTACTTATGAGGGCGAAATAGTTACAGACTATTGTACAACTGTACCTGCTGCCAAAACTCCAACCTCTCTTTCTTGGAGTTCGGCTACTGCTACTGCAACGATAGGTGAAAGTAATAGTTTCCCTACTCTAACAACTGTTCCTGGGAATCTTGTAGGTGTAACCTATAACAGTAGCAATACCAGTGTAGCAACTATTGCCAATACTGGTGAAATTGCCCTCGTTGCAGCTGGTGAGACTACAATCACCGCTTCGTATGCTGGTAATGAGACTTATGCAGCAGCAAAGGATGCTACTTACACATTGACAGTAAAAGTTACCCAACCAACTCATTCTGTCATGTTCTATGTAAATGGTCAACAATTGGGAGAGACTCAGTCTGTGGAGGAAGGTGAGCCTATTTCCTTCCCTGCAGATCCTAGCGATATTGGCGGTAAGAAGTTCGTTGGTTGGGTTACTTTTCCAATTGATGGGTTCATGCAGGATAAGCCTGAATTGATTAGTCAGGCCAATATGGGAACTTCGGATGTTAACTATTATGCTGTGTTTGCTTTGCATAACATTAATGAAGAATCAGAAGTGCTTGATAATAACGAAATTGCAGGACTTTCTTCTTTAAAGGCGCTTTCTTATACAACAGAGAAAACTTATAGAGGAAGTCGTCTTGGTTATTCAATATATGGTTACACAGATAATACTTCTCGAAAATGGATTCAGTTGAAAAAAGATCGTAATGTTTATATTAAAATTACTGCCCCTGGCAATGTCTCCAAAGTTGAAGTAACTATAACAAATACGTCTAATTTAAGTGGAGGTATTAATGATATTAGCAAGCATAATGCTTATTCTGGTTATGTGGGTCTTGTTATTTCTGATTGTGCTTTTGCCGATAATTCTGAAAATATTGGCATTACAAACATTATTACCGATAATATAGCAATAATCGAATCTAATAAGTCTTCTAAAGAGGTTTATTTGAAAGTCTCTGTTGGAGCTCGAATTTGGAGAATTACAACCAATTTTGACGTTGATTCTTACTCCGACTACTGCACAACTGTTAACTTCTTCTCTGCAACTATTGCGGAGTGTGGCTATACATCAGTTTGTTTGCCTTACAATGCCAAGATTGTAGAGGATGGTGCGCAGGCTTACGCTTTGACGGAGGTTACAGATTGTGCTCTTAATTTTGCTCCAGTTGAGGTAATGAATAAAGAAAAAGGTTATCTTATCAAGGGTACGAAGCAAGAAGTATATACTATGTTGGAAACATCGGATACTCCTGATGATATGCCTACAATTTTGGATGGAGTAACAGAGAGAACTGAAAGAACGTCAATGGAATTCGTGGGTAAGGACGAGTATTGTTATCCTTGGCTTCTTATGAAGGATGGTACTTTCAAGAAATATACAGGAACATATATTCCGGCCAACAAGGCTTACTTGGATGGATACTTTGTCCAGCAGTATGTCAATAGTCTTGGTGATGCCTCATCTGCTTCATTGCGAGTAGTTTTCGAAGAAACAGAGCAGACGGGCTTGGAGACTATGACCGAGATTGGCAAGGGTGAGAACTTTGTCTATAATTTGACAGGCAAGAAGGTTCAAGCTGTTAGCAAGTCTGGTCTCTATATTGTGAATGGTAAGAAAGTTGTAATCAAGTAAACGAAGAGCTGATAATTAACGAAAAATTCGTGATAATTAATGGTAATTCGTGTTTAATAAATAAGAAAATGAAAAAGTCATATATATCTCCAGAAATATTGGTCGTGCGAATTGATTCTGAAGAATTGTGTCTGGTTATTGCAGCGTCACCAGAAGTTGTTACACTTAGTTTGGATGATTCAACAGACAAAGAGGATGAAATTGCAGCTCCCACCTATCGCACCAACCTATGGAACTAATTGGTGTTTCGGTAACTAAATGAAATAATGACCATGTGATTGGTGTTGTGCCTAAGGGTGCAGCACCAATCATTTTTTTGTGGTGGTATTTTGTTATCTTTGCCATAAATTACTAACTTTTTTGCATTTTATTTGGTGTGTAAATTCGATTATTTGCACATTCATGTTCAACGTATTATATTAATGAGTAACTTTGCGCGCACATATAAATATGATACATGATATTTAGGGCTTGTTTTGATCTATAATTTATTTTACAATGAAACATATTTCGGGATTAATTAAAATGAAGAAAATCTCGGCCATCGTTCTGCTTGCTTGCACAGCGCTGACTGGTGTCTATGCTGGTATTCCTGCCGGCTACTATAGCAGAATTGATGGTCAGAAGAAATCGGAACTGAAGAGTGCCGTTAAGGCTTGTATCAATTCGGGCAAGAAGACGCTGTCGTATAGTGATCTGTTCGAATATTATGAACGTACCGACGTAATGCCAGGCACAACGAACCAGGTATTCGATTACTACAATACCGAAGTCTTTTACTTCACGGGCAAGGGTACCGCACCATCGGGTATGAACAAGGAGCATTGCTGTCCGCAGTCTTGGTTTAAAAGCACGGGCGGATGCTATTCGGATCTGTTCAATGTAATGCCATCGGAGTCAAATGCCAATAGCCGCAAGAGCAATTACCCAGTCGGTGTGGTTGCTAAGACTTCGTACGAGAACCCGCACATGAAAGTGGGTACTTCGGCAACCAAGGAGTATTCCGGTTCGGTGTTCGAGCCATGCGATGAGTTCAAGGGTGACTTTGCCCGTATCTATCTCTATGTGGCTACTTGCTACGATCAGGCAGCGTGGGGCGAGAAGTCGTCGGCCATCGATGAAGTTTGTGCTTTTACCAAGGAGGCTTATCCTACCATCCGACCAGCCTTCATCAACCTGCTGCTTCAATGGCATCGTCAGGATCCTGTCGATGAGTGGGAGATTGGTCGCAACGAACGTGTCTATAAGGAGCAGAACAACCGTAACCCGTTCATCGACTATCCGCAGCTGGCTGAGTACATCTGGGGCGATAGCACGACCTATGCTTTCGATCTGGCCAATGCCCGTATCAATGGCTATGGCGCCTATACGGGCGGTGGTGGAACAGTTGTTGATACAACGGGTGTCATTCCAGATACTACTGTCATTGTTCCTCCGGTTCCAGATGGTACGGTCATCTTTAAGGAGACCTTTGCCGATGCCGAGGAGGGTAACAGCAAGAACTCATCGGGCAGCAGTGCCCCTTGGACGGGCAATGACCAATTCCCATCGGTCAAGACAATCTATCAGGCAGGTGGCTCTGTACGAGTCGGTTCGAGCAAGAACCTGGGCAGTCTGACTTCGTGCACCATCGACTATTCGGGTGGCACTTGTGCTGTGAAGGTGATGGTCAAGGGCTGGGACAACATCGAGGGAGATCTGAAGGTTGGCATGACTGGCTGTTCTGATCAATCCAAGAGTTATGAGGCCAAGATGTCTGATGCATTCGAGGAGGTTGCCTTCCTGTTCGAAGACGTGGCTGCCAATCCAAAGCTGACGCTCACCACTACCAAGGGCCGCTGCTTTATCGACAATGTTGAGGTACAGGCAGTCTCTGCCAATAGTATCTCTGATCTGGAAGATGTTCCAACTGTCGAGCCTCACTTTGTGGACCTCACTGGCCGCTCGCTCCGTCAGGTTCAGAAGGGCCTGCAGATTCGCAACGGCAAGGTTGTACTGGTGCGGTAAGCCTGGAGCTGAGAGTTTAGAGCTGAGAGTTCCAAGATTATGGCATTTGTCTGGAAAGAATCATCGAACATCTGGAAAGGGGAGGGTATTTACCACCTCACCTTCGTGGTGTCTGATCGCTTGCCAATGTTGGGCTCACTGTTGCCGCTTGAGGGTCGTGGGGCGGATCTTTCCCGTCATTCTTCAGAGGGCGTTGAACGCCCGGACACTACTGACGGGAATCTGCTCCCGGCCCACAGTAAGTTCACGACTCGCAAGGCGTTCGTAGAACTCTCGCCTTTGGGTATGGAAATCTCGAGCCAGCTGCAGCATATTGGTGATAGGGTTGCGGGCCTTCAGCTTTGTGCCAAACAGATAATGCCCGACCATGTCCATGTTGTACTTTGGGTAAAGCAGGATACTGGCCGCAGTATCCGCCAGATTGGTAATGGTTTCCGTATCGGTATTAAGCGAGCGGCTATTCAACTTGGGGTGTGGAGTGAGGATAAAGCTCATGTTTTAGGCATTCCATTTATACGAACGTTGGCGCATGCGGGTCAATTACGCCGTATGATAGATTATGTGCATGCCAATCCTGATAATGCTTGGGAACGCCACCTGAATCCGCAGTTCTATACCATCCATAGGAATATCAACCGAGCAGGCTTGATGTTCGATGCAATGGGTAAGACGCGCCTGTTGGATTATCCTGACCGCCAAGTGGTGGCATTAAGTCGATCGCTAACATCAGAACAAATAGAAACGGAGGTCGATAAGGCGCTCATCAAGGCAAAGAGAGGCTGTGTAACCTATACTGCAGCAATTAACGATGGCGAGAAAGAGGTTTGTAAAGCTATCCGTAATGCAGGATTCCCCTTAGTGGTGTTGTTACTTGAGGGTTTTCCTGCTCCAGGCACTGAATCCGAGCGGTTTTATCATCCTTCGGGAGTTTACCATACGGCTTGTGGTGAAGGAAAACTGTTACTACTTGCTCCGCAACAAGACAACTACAATAATGCCACCTTGATTAATCGCACCGAAGAAGAGTTGGTTCGTAAGGCTCAACAGAAAGGCCAAACCTATTGCATTCTTCCACATACCTCCCAACGCTGGCTCATGGTGGCTGGTAATGAAATGCTCAAGATGATTGAAACAGAATAATAGTAATCATTGAAATTAATAAATCCAGATAAATGATGAAAACCCAATTATTCACAAAAACCACGATTCTTAGAAGTTTGCTGTCGCTCTTCTTCCTGCTGGCAGGAGTAAGCGGAGCGTGGGGAGCTGATATGATTGTTGATTTTGAAAGTGCGACCAGCTCTTATGCTGATTGGACTTTTACAAACATGATAAGTGAGCAAACTGCGATTACCGCACATGGAGGAAGTATGCATGGAACAACTGGCGGAAAAGCCTCTGCTTCAATCGCTACCAAGAATAAAGTGGCTAATCCCCAATCTATTTCCTTCTATGTTTCAAAATCTACAAACAATGCAACATCTTCCAATTGGATAGTTCAAGTATCATCAAATGGTACGTCTTGGACGGATGTGAAGTCGCAATCTGCTTCATCCATGACAAAAGGATCTTGGGTTGAAGTATCTCAGAATTTGACAGCTTATAGCAATGTATATGTTCGTGTCTTATATTCTGGTACAACTGCAGTGCGTTGCATTGACGATTTGAAATTGACTACGAGCTCAAATACAATGTCAGCAGTTGCATTCAGTGATGTTAGCTTAGACTTCGGAATTGTTCAACAAAACCAAGAGGTTGCAGCCAAAACAATTACTGCTACTTTGTCAAATGTTACAAGTGCAAGTATAACTCTTAGTGGTTCTGGGGCAAGTGCTTTTTCTGTTGACAAAACTAATTTGACAAAGAGTGAAGAGGTTACGATTACTCCCAATACATCAGAGGCTGGTAAGTATGAAGCTACTTTAACACTTTCTGCCACAGGCGTTACTTCTGTAACCAAAGAAATTAGAATGATCGTTGAAGCTCCTTTTTTAGGAAGTACGATGACTATGAACGCTGGGGATGATGCAAATATTAAGTTTGTAACGGGATCAAGTTCAGCAACGGGAGCTATATGGGCAAATTCTACACCTCTTACTTATGATGGAATTTCATTAAGTGGTAGTGTTACATCTGGAAACAACTATTCTTATTATGACGGCAGTGTAGTCCGATTTTATACAAATAATAATCTTGTGATTACTCCTGCTGCAGGAGTTTCTATTGTTAAAGTTGAGATTGAACGTCAAAGTACTACCGGTAACAATACTGGAACAATTAATTGTACAGGCTTGGAGGCCTCCAAAGAAAATACAACAACAAATACGAATGTATTTATAGGTTCTGCTACATCTGCTGTAACATTTAATGCCTCGGCTCAGGCCCGTTTTAATTCAATAAAAGTATTTTATTATCCTTCTGACCCGAAGAAACTTTTAAATATTGCTGTATCCGGAAACCCAGCCGAGTTCTGGAAGGGAGATGATTTTAATCACGATGATATGACGGTGACTGCTACTTGGGATGATGAAAGTACTTCGGATGTAACGAGTGAAGCAGAGTTTTCGGCTCCAGAGATGTCAACTGCAGGACAGAAAACTGTTACTGTGATGTATCAGGGCAAAACAGCGACCTATACCATTGATGTCAAAACAATTGAAAATTCGTATGATAATCCATATACTGTGACTCAAGCCAAGGCATTGATTGATGCAGGCAAAGATTTGACTACTGGGGTTTACGTAAAGGGTATTGTGAGCCAGATAATTACCCCATGGAGTGAACAATATAGTAATATTACTTATTCTATTTCGGATGATGGTTTGACAACAAGCCAGCAGTTTCAATTGTATCGTTGTACAACCAATGGCGCTGAAGTCGGAGATATTGTTGTCGGTTATGGAAATCTCGCTAAGTATAATGAGATTTATGAGTTTGCAGCAGAAAACTATCTGATTGATATCCAAAAGCCAGTTCAGAGAACTCTCACCAGTATCACTGTTTCTGGTACCCCAACCAAGACCTCTTATTATGCCGGAGATGCTTTTGATCCAGCAGGCCTTGTGGTTACTGGTCATTTTAGTGATGGATCAGAGGGAACAATCACTGAGGGAATAGAGTGGAGTATTGATCCAGAGACTTTGACTTTGGGAACTACTTCGGTTGAGGTTATTGCAAGTGTAGGTAGTGTAGTGAGTGAGGTCTATACTGTGAATGGATTGACTGTGGCGGAGAATCCGTATAAGACAGAAATCTATACTTTTACTGAATTCATATCAGCACGAAGTGTTGAACTAACTGATTTGGACGGTTTTACTATAAAATTGGTCAAGGGTGAAAGTTCTAGCTCGAATCCTGCGTGGAGTTCTTCTCAAGCTCGAGTATATGCAGGTGGTTCATTGACAGTTAAAGCAAATAATGCAGTGATCAAGTCAATCGCATTTAACTATGTTGTGAATGCAAATAATAAAGGTGTCTCTCCGACTATTGATGGCGTTGAGGGAACAACTTCTGCTGGTGTATGGGATGCAGAATTAAAAACGTGGACGGGCGATGATGAGGAAGTGACGTTCTCGACGTCTGGCTCTGCTGGTAATGTTGGTTTTACGAGTCTTGTGATTACCTATAAACAGGGTTCTAAGACGAAGTCATCTCTTGAATGGAGTTCTGCTTCGGCTGTAGTTACGATGGGTGCTAATGATAATGAATTCCCAACGTTATCCACAACTCCAGGTAACTTAGAAGGTATAACCTATGAGAGCAGTAATGTTGCTGTAGCTACTATCTCTGCAGATGGAACTATCACGTTGGTCGTTCCTGGAGAAACAACGATTACTGCAAGATATGCAGGTAATGATGATTATACAGCAGCATCGGCATCTTATGTATTGACCGTAAATAAGGCTCCCCATATTCTTACTCCTGCTCCAGACGGTTTTGAAGCAGTCCATCTGGCTTCGTTGTATTCTTCGGTAACAACAAACGCAACCGTTGAGGATTACGAAGGTGCTTCTTTTGATTTGTCTTTTGCCAAACCAGATGGTTCCAGCAATCCAACCAAGTATTATAATAGTGGTAGAGCCGTTCGTGCTTATGTGGGCAACACTATCACCATAACAGCTGCTGAGAATATCATGGCAGTGGTTGTGGGCTATGTAAGTGGTTACGCCGATGATGCACAGACAATCACGGGACTTGGTACTACAACTGCGGTAATTACCTTCAGTAAGACTTGTAGATTTACTTCGATTACGGTTTATTATCGAGGTTATACCCGCTCCATGTCTATTGCTGAGGGTCAGACAAAATGGGGAACGATTTGTTTGCCAGACTCTGTTCCAGCGGCTACAGTTAAGGGTGCAGAGTTTTATAGTATCTTGGGTGTAACCAAAGATGGTCAGGAAGTTTCTGGTATTGTGCTCGAAAAGGTCGAGACTGGTCTTGTGGCTGGTGTGCCGTATCTCTTTAAGGCAACAGGCGATCTGTTCTGTGCTCATATTGGTGACTTAGTATCAGAACCTGCTTATGCTCCCGGTTTGGTCGGCAGTTTTGAAGAATGCGACGTGCCTCAAGGTTGCTATGTTCTAAGTAATAACCAAATTAGGTTGGTGAATGGTGGCGTTGCCAAAATTGGACCAAACCGAGCATACCTGGATTTGAGTGGAGTTGAAGAATACAGTGGTTCTGCTGCCAATGCACTTCGTTTCGGTTTCGATGGTGAGGTGGAGGATTACACCACCTATATCCAGATGATACAGTATGATGCTAAAACGGAGATCTTCGACCTGCTGGGCAATAAAGTTCAGACGATGAAGAAGGGGCAGTTGTATATCGTGAATGGTAAGAAAATGTTCAACAAATAATCACTTCAAAACTTTTGTCAAAATGAAAACTATTGCAAAGAAATCGTATTTGATGCCAAGAGTAGAGGTGATTGAAATTGAAGTTTCTGCCCTCATGCAGACATCGAACATTGGCCGTGGCGAAGATATTAAGCCTGGTGGAGATCCTATCTATGGCGATGCCCCTGGGCGTCGTGGCGGATGGGATGAATACGAGAAATAAAGAGAACAGGAGGCAGCCGAAAGGTTGCCTCCTGTCGCGTTTATGGATTGGCCGTGTTTGTTATTGGTCCGCTATAATCTTGGCTTCGCCATCGAAGTTGCAAATGTCGGCGGCGAGGGTATTCATGTTATGGAAGATGGCGTATTGGGTGTTTTGCGGCACTCCGTTCACATCGCCCATTGCTTCGGGATTCCAAGGGGCCAGAATGAGTAGGGTTCCATTCTTGCAGGCATTAAATCGATTGAGTTCCGGCTTCCAGTAGCGATGGATGGGTTCTGCTTGCAGGTGGATGAGCGGTATGCCTCGCTCGATGCATTCGGTCTTGATGATACTTTCGCCTTTGGAGATTCCTGGCGTGACGAGGACCGTGGCGCCCTTTTGTGCTTGGGCCATCCATTCATCGTGCTGGCGTTGGTAGTCCTGGGTTTGTTCGAATGGAATGCGTTGGCCATTGACTATGGCCGAGCGATGGCAGAAGACCTGCAGTTTTTGTGCCCATCGAAGCAAAAAAAGGTTCCCGAAGGCAGCATAGTCGCGCCAGATGAGGCTGCCATCGGAAGCTTTGCCTGCTATTTGGATGTGAAGCAGTCGCTGCATGAAGGTGGGGTTGCATTTCATCAAGATGGCGCGACGCGGGTTGTCTTGTACATAACGAAGCATGGCATCACGGTGCCTCTGGTCCAGACAGATGGTGTCGTCGTAGTTGTCATCGAACAGGGGGCGCTCAGTGCGTGGGCGCGAGTCATAGTATTCGCGCCGTTGGTTTCGCGACATGCGGTGCAGATCGGGGCTGCCGTCGGGTAGAAGGGGCCAGCCTTTCTCGGCCAAGAACGGCCGAGAATTGGGTAATGTTGCACCCCAGTGTTGACCACTGCTCGCTCCGAATTGATTGCAGTTGCCGAATTGATTGCAGTTGCCGGTTTGGCTCGCTCCGAATTGATTGCTGCCGGTTTGATTGCTGCTGCCGTTGTTGACAGCAGTATTGATTGCGGCAATGTGGGTGCGGTAGCGTTGGGTGCAGGCAACTTTGAAGCCCCAAATGATGTCGCCGAGGCTGATGCCGAGGCGGTGGGGGATTTCGATAACTGCATGGAAATGATCGGGCATGCAAATGGCTGCCAAAAGTCGGACCTCATGGCCCTTTTGAGCCTGCAGATTGGAAACTCTTTCCCATTCCTGCATGATGGTTCGCCCTAATTCCGTCAGCATAACGGCAGGAGCTTGTGGCGACATATTCAATTCCCCAAGCAGCCGATTGCGCTCACTGACCACTAAAGTAATGAGGTAAATACCTTTGTCGTAGTAGTCATGGCCTGGGTTGTGTGGCCTATAGGAGGAGTTTAGTGGCATGATACTGGCAATATAGATTGGTTGTTGTTCGCTCCGATAATAATCGAGTCGTTGGAAATTTTCGTTAGCTAAAGTGGCTTACGTGTCACTTCAAGACCACAGTGTGCAGACGATCGCTGGCAAAAAGTTCAGTGGCTACTTGCTGAATCTGGACCGCAGTTACGGCATCTATGCGGCCACAAAGTTCTTCGAGACTAAAGAGTCGGCCGCGACGGAGAATGTTCTTAGCGAGAGCTAACGCATTGTTTTCGAGGTTGGCCGTATTGATGCCAAGTTGGCCCTTGAACTGCTTTTGGGCAGCAAGGAGCTGACGCTGGGAGAGGGGCTCGTCGATAAAGCGTTGCAGTTCCTTGCGACAAAGACGAAGACAAAGGTCCCTGTCTTCGTGATCGCACCCGAAATAGATGCTGAAGTAGCCGGTGTCGGTGAAGGTGGTGACGCTGCTCTCGACGGTATAAACCAGACCTCGTTTTTCGCGAAGCTGTTGGTTCAGTCGGCTGTTCATGCCCGGACCTCCCAGCAGATTGTTAATCAGTGCCAGAGCTGTGGCATTCGGATGTCCGATAGGATAGGAGAGGCAACCAAGCATGCAGTGAGATTGGTGAAGTCCCTCAGGACCCTCCCCCAGCCCTCCAAGACCCTCCCCCTGCCCTCCCGTGAAGGGAGGGAGCGGTTTGTTCTGGTTGGTAAGAGGACTGTCGCTCTTGTCAGACGGCAAATTGTTATCATGCTTTTTCACTTCGCGAAGAAACTTCTCCCACGCCATAGGTCCGTAATAGAAGAAGACCATACGGTCGGGGGTATAGTTGCGACGAATGAAGTCGATGCATCGGTCATGATTGAAAGAGCGGACTGTTGTGGCAGATCCCAGAATGTTATGACCAAGAGAAGTGCCTGCAAAGAGCTGGTCCTCGAAGATGTCGTAGATCAGTTCAGCAGGATTGTCGCGATAACTTTCGATTTCGTCGATGACCACCTCCTGTTCTTTTTCGAGTTCGTGTTGTGGCGCTGTGGCGTTGAATACCAAATCGA
The DNA here is from genome assembly GCA_045627865.1 of Bacteroidales bacterium. Classification (GTDB taxonomy): domain Bacteria; phylum Bacteroidota; class Bacteroidia; order Bacteroidales; family UBA3663; genus Liminaster. The sequence goes on along the minus strand of JAZQOK010000012.1, from coordinate 65,078 downwards.
ACAGAAGTTCGCAAGCACGAGGAAAGTCGTTGGCCAGGAAAGTGCTGTAGAACGTGGTATCCTCTTTGGTCGTGAAGGCATTCAACTCGCCTCCGACGCTCTCCATGCGCTGATTGATGTGCCAGGCATCGCGTTTGTTTGTCCCTTTGAACAAGATATGTTCGACAAAATGTGCCATACCGAACTCAGAAGGGTCACTTTCGTTGCGTGTGCCACAATTGACCATAAAACCACAGAATCCTACTGGCGAATTGTTGTGCTGGTAGGCTATGCGAAGCCCGGATGGAAGGGTGTATGTATGATAATCAAACATGGATTTCTACTTTTATGGATGCAAAATTACGAATTTTTTCTCATATTTTCGCCCTTTTGGGAGTAAGTTTTGAATTTTTTTGCTATTTTTGCGTCCGTAAATCGCGATTAGTAACACTTAACTGATATATACTTATGAATACATTCCTCTTTATTGGTACTACTGAGATTGTTGTCATTCTCATTATTGTACTTCTCCTTTTTGGCGGTTCAAAGATTCCAGAACTGATGCGTGGCATCGGAAAGGGTGTCAAGAGCTTCAAGGATGGAATGAATGGCATCGAAGAACCTAAGGACGAGAAGAAGGACGAAGAAAAGAAAGATTGATGGAAGAGATGCCATTTGCAGCGCACCTGGAGGTGCTGCGCAAGATGCTGATGCGTCTTGCGGCTGTGTTGTGCATCCTAATGGTGGCGGTCTTCTGCTTCAAAGATATCGTCTTTGAACTTCTGCTTGCTCCTAAAGAATATGACTTTGTGACCTATCGGGTCATCGAGAGGCTCCTGCATCTTTGCGGGAGCTCGTTTTGTTTCGAACCTTATCATGTCCAGCTGATCAATACGGAACTAAGTGGACAGTTCATGGCGCATCTGACGACATCGTTCTACTTGTCTATTCTGTTAGCGTCACCTTATATTCTGCTGGAGATTTTTGCCTTCGTGCTGCCAGCGCTCTATGACAACGAGAAGTTCTGGGCCAAGCGTGTGGCAGTGGTGATGTACCTGCTTTTTGCTGCAGGTGTCTTGATGAACTATTTCGTGCTGTTTCCGATTTCGTTCCGTTTCCTGGGTACCTATCAGGTGACAGCAGATGTGCAGAATACCATTACACTCGATAGTTATATCTCCAGTTTCTCGACTCTGACCTTCATGATGGGTCTGGTGTTCCAGTTGCCGCTGCTGTGCTGGTTCCTGGGACGCGTTGGACTGATCAATGCCTCGATGATGCGTCAGTACCGACGTCATGCGTTGGTGGGCATCATGATAATAGCGGCACTAATCACGCCGCCCGATGTTTTCACACTCGTGCTTGTGACAGTGCCGCTCTATATGCTCTATGAGATCAGTATCTGGGTTGTGAAAGCTCCCCAATAATGGTTACTTGCGAAGCATCTGAGATTTGAACCACTCCCGTGCTACAGGCAGGAACAGGTCATGACCCGCAGCGTTGAGGTGGGCGTTGTCCTTCGGTGCCTGAAAATACTGCTTGCGGAAGGCATCGTCGCGAACTTTGATAATACAATCCTTGTCGGCATTCCAGAGAACTGGGATGCCGTTCTTGTCACATATCTCCTTGATCAGGTTGCAGACCGGCTCGAAACCTGGGCTGTCAACATACCATGGGGTAACAAAACCAATCTTTGCCTTCGGACATAACTGACGGATTCCGTCGAGCATAACAATCAATGAGTCTTTGACCATCTGGAGCGAATCTTTGTTGTCGCGCACTTTGTCGGCATCGTTGTGTCCGGCAATGATCAGCACATAGTCGGCATCCGGATCCATCACCTTGTAGCGCTGCCACATGGCTGGGCCGAAGTTGAAGCGACCATCGTGGGTGCGATCGAAGGCAATGCAGGAGCCGTTGCGACCGTAGTTGTTATACTGGAGACCAAGCTCCTGTGCCAGTTTGCTGTGCCAGGTGTACTCTTTGGGCTGACGATGGTTGGCTACATAGCTGTCGCCAATCACATTGATGATAGGTTGTGTTGCAGTCTTATTTCTTTCGAATGGAAGCCAAACGGTCATGTCGCATCGTCCGCGGTTGCCCCAGGCAAAGTAAGGAACGAAACGGACACGCAGTGAATGCTCCTTGGGGTTTACCTCGCGATAGAGAACGCCCGACCATGAGGCCTCGTTGTCGGCAACCTTGACATTGCCTTCGAGTGCCATGACGGTCTGTCCGTCGATCTGCATCTTGACGGGTTGCAGCTGGATGTCGGATGGGACGCGGATGTCGTCGAGACGAACGCCCTTTGGTAGGTCACATTCCTCCAAACAATATACCACAGGTCCGCGCTGGATAGCCACCTGATTGCGGATTTCCTCGGCCAATGGATTGGCCTCCATCAGCTTGGCCTGCATCGGAAGATCGATGCTGAGTGTGTCGCCTGCCTTCCAGATCTGGGTGGTAGAACGATAACCGTTTTCGCCCATGAGTCCACTCCATCCCGGCAGACGGAATGCAATGGTCCAAGGGGTTTTCTTGGCCTTCTTAGGCATCTTGACAACGGTCAGCTTGATGTGGCCGTCCCAAGGATAGTCTGTCTCCTGTCGGAGGGTCACTTCGCCTACACCCGGGATGTCGGTGGTCACTTCGTTCGAACCATAGAACTGACAAGAGATGGATTTGTCGCCGACTGAATAAGCGTAGTTCTGTGCTTCGCAGACGGTACGCAGTGTATTCGGAGGACAGCAGAAACAAGAGATATACTCCTTGCGCTCCTTTGGCCAACGCAGGGTGTATGGCAGATCCTTCGACAATCGCAGCGGGTTGGTGTAGAAGTATTTCTTGCCATCGAGCGAGATGCCCGAAAGAACCGAGTTGAGCATACAGGTCTCTGCGACGTCCACATATTTGGCATCGCCCGTGATCTTCATCATGCGCCAGTTGAAGAGCATGTTGCCGATGTTGGCACAGGTCTCGTTGTGGGCCGTGCTGTTTGGTAGCTGGTATGGACGACCGAAGGACTGGTGTACCTTCTGGATCGAGTCCGGCTTGTAGTTGGTGCCATCGGGCGATGTGCCGTCGTAGAGCGCACCGCAACCGCCTGTGATGTACATCTTGTGGCTGACGATATCCTGCCAGATGGAGGTGAGGTTGCCCATCCAATCTTTGTTATCTGACGGCACGCAAGCTGTGCCGATCTCATTCAAGATGTCGGCTACGCCAGCATAGAGATAGGTGGAACGGACGGCATGACCCATGGCGGTGTATTGAGCCTCGAATGGAACACGGTCCTGATTGTCGTCAGTACCATTCTTGACCTGGCTACGGATAGCGATGAGCTGCTGTGCCAGTTCGAGGTAGCGAGGGTTACGGGTTTCACGCCACATCTCGACCACGCCCATGTAGTGACTTGGACAGATGGCGCAACGGGCCAGTTCAGCCTCGGCAGTCTCGTAGAAATGAACCAGGAAGTCGGTCGCCTTGATCGCACAATTGAAGAGGGTGGTCTTGCCGGTGGCACGTTTGTGTACAATGCCTGCCATCATCAGGTGGCCCAGATTGTAGGTCTCGAAGTTGAGGCGGTTGGCAAAAGCTCCCTTTTCGTTCTCCTTGCCGACTTCGGTTCCGATGACGGTCTGTGCACGTTTTACGGTGTGGGTATCGATGCCATTGTTCTTCTCGCGGATGACGACAGGCGTGTGGATATAGCCATCTTCACGCTGAGCACGAGCCACACGATCGATGAAATGATCCATCAACTGATCGAGCGCAGGATCTTTGGTCACGGCATAGACTGCAGCCACCGATTCCAACCACTTGTACATATCGCCATCGTGGAACGGAGGGCCCCAATGCTCGCCCTCGCAATCGCCTGCAGCAATCTCGAAGTTACGGAATCCGTGCGAGATCTCCGGTGTATTCCAGGTGTTCCACATGCTCTGGACAGAGGTCTGGCTGAACACTTGGAAACGATCACCCCAGAAACCATCGGTCCAATGTGTCTGTCCAATCGGGACATCGTGCATGATGGTTTGTGCTTTCAGAAATGTCGGATTCTGGTTGAGTGTTGAAAGTAAGAGAAAGGTTGCAATTAGAGTTTTTTTCATAAGATAGGGGTTAGAGAGTGAGAGACTGTCCAGGATGGAGCTCGGCAGTTTGACCGTTGAATTCGACGGTACCGATGCCGATGCCTTGTGGAGCGGTGACTGTGAGGTGACCCTTGTCTGCCTGAATCATGATAGGACCGAATGGGGTTGGCACTTTGCCACGCATTGTTTCGAGTCCACCCAGGTTCGGCTTGACGGTGTAGCGTGCATAGCCAGGCTCGGTTGGTTCGACGCCCAGATAGTATTTGCCCAACAGATAGATAGGTGAGGCACCCCAGGCATGACAAAGCGATTTGCCGTAGGGACGTCCGTACATCTCGAGGTGTGGAGCCTGTGGAGATATGGTTTCTATAGCTTCTATAGCCTCTATAGTCTCTATAGCTTCTATAGTTTCTATAGTTTCTATAGTCTCTATATTAAATTTCTCCCAGAATGAGGTGGCGCCGTTCTTGAGCATGCCGCCCCAGTAGGTTTTGATTTCGCGGAGTACGTTCTCCTGCTGTCCGAGCTGACAGAGTGCCGCCAGTTCGTAGAAGCGCATGTAAGGGGTAGTGATGGCAGGGATATCGTCGTTCTGCATCACATGCTTCATGATCTCCTGCTGTCGGTCGGCGTCGGCAAAACCATAGAGGATCGCCATCATGTTCGGGAATTTGGTGATCTGCTCGTTCAATTCCGGTTCGAGTGCATGCATGTAGGCATGCTTCTGTTCGTTCCAGAAAATCTGATTGGTCCTGACCTTGAGCGCGTCGGCCATCTGTGCATATTGTACGTGGGTGTCGTTGCAGAGTTCAGCACACTGTGCCATGGTCTTGAGACTCTTGTAGAGCAGAATCTGTTCGAAGCTGAGAATGCCGCGTTTGTGCATCGGGAAATCTACCCAATCGACAAAGACCCAATCGTCAGGCTGACCGATAGCCAGACCTTCGTCGGTAAGTCGACCAAGGGTATAATCCATTAGACTCTTCGCGCGCGTGTACATTTCTTTAATAAATGAGACATCGCCCGTGTAGAGAAAGTAATCGCCCAGCGCGTTGAACCAATAGAAGGTATAGTCCAAAATGGTGTTGACATGGGCGGTAACCGGATCCTTGCCTCGCAACTGACGGATGGTACGTTTGACAGCTTCGCTATCGAAACGCAGATAGTAGTTCATCAGGTAGGATTGGATAGCATCGCCAGACCAGGTCCAACGGTCGCGCTTGATTCCATCCATCATGAACTCGCGCGTGGTAAGGTCCATGGTGTATGCACCAACTTCCCAAATCTTGTTGAGTTCTGGATCGGAACATTCAAATTCGGCAGAGCGGCTCAAGTCCTGTGGCAGATACTCGTAGAGCATAGAGATACGCTCGACGTCGCCCACAACCAAAACGTAGCGGAATGCCTTTGATCCTGGAACCTGAAACTCTGATACTCTGGAGCCTGAAAGGTCAATCTTGTCGAGCGTCTCGCAGAACTCCTTGTCGGTAGCCTCGGCTTCGCTCTCTCCGTAATAGATCTCGACGGGACCTTGGGCATTGTGTAGAACGATGTAACCGAAGGTCTCGCGTCCGAAGTCGGCGAGAAGGTTCTGAGGCTTTAAGGTTTTAAGGGTTCGAGGTTCCAGAGGAACGGTTTTGAGTAATTCAAACTTCGATGGGAGAATGTCTGGATTGTCGCATCCCGGCCAAGTGCCAGGAGTAAGATAGATGCCAGAACCATGTGCCACGCCATTCTCGTCGATCCAGATCTTATCCTCGCAGGTAGCCAGCCAGGTCTCGTCAGTGTTGGCTGGAGAGTCAGGCTGCTCGCCACGGATGTAGAGCGACGGAGGGGCAGAGACATTATGTACTTTGATGTTCAGCTTGTGCTTGCCGGCAGGAACGACAAACTCTTTGGGTTGTCCGAACTGCAGCTTGCCATCAAGCATAAAATTGTAGGTACCCTCCACGGTGATGTGAAGGGTATCTATTGAGAGAAGATTAATCTCTTTGGAAAATTCGACGGTCTGCCAATGGCTATCCTGCTTCCAGAATGGAGGAAACATGGCACCACGTTCAGTGCGTCGATTATTAAATTCGTTCCCCAGCCAGATTTCTCTGTCGCCGGGGAACCAAATCCATTTTGATTTACTTGTCATAACGCTCGTGCTCGATCTCCTCGAGTGACTTGCCTTGGGTCTCAGGTGCATAGTAGTAACCGAGAGCGGCAGCAATGATCATCAAAGCAAGCATAGTAGCGGCGCTGATGGTGAAGAGTGCTGCATCGTCGCTCCAGATCATGGTGAAACCTACGTTACCAATGGTACAGAGGGCACGTACAATGCAGAACATCAAACCGATGGCGGTAGCACGATACTTGGTTGGGAATACCTCGGTACCCCACAAAGCGAAGAACAACTGAACAGAGATACCAGCCTGAGCAGCCCAAAGAATGGTGATAACGATGAGGGTTGGGATGTTGCCGATACCGAACAGGGTAACCATCAACCAAGCAATGATACCACAAGAGATGAAGCCGATGAAGAGCTTCTTGTGGCTCCACTTATCGATGATGAACATACCTGCATAGGTCAATATACAGGTCAATACCCACTGCCATACGTTGAAACGGTCAGCCCACTCCTTAGGCAAGTTGCCTGCAGTCTCGTAGATGTGTGGCTGGAAGAAGCCCATCAAAGAGGCAACCATGTTCCAAGCAAGATACATGCTGGTGATGAGGACGATTGACTTGATGTACTTGCCACCGAAGATGTGGGTGAATGCACGGCTCATAGAGGTGCCCTTGCCATCATGCTCCTGAGCTTCGTGCTTCCATGCCTCAGACTCTTCGAGCTGACGCTGGAGAATCCATGTGATGAAGGCTACGAAATAGATGATTGCGAAGATGATTCGGGTACCCCAGACATTGACCATAGGAGCAATGTTTGAAGGAGTGCCCCAAAGATCGCAAGCGACCCACTTAACAAAGTTGAACATGTAACTGCCTGGAGCGTTAGCGGTACTGAACCACATTACACCAGCAGCACCAAGACCCCAAGCCAACTGGCTGAAGGCCATGGCACGACCACGATGACCCTTCTCAGCAACTTCGGCAACGTATGACCAAGAGGCTGGAACGGTTGCACCTGCAGCCATACCGGTGATGATGAAGCCAGTCAGCAACTGACCGAAAGTAGTAGAGGTAGCAGTCAAGCCAACACCCAACAGGAAGGCAAGCATGGCGAATGAGAATACGTTTCGACGACCATAACGATCAGCGAGAATACCACCGCAGAATGCACCTACTGCTGCACTGAAACAGTTGGCAGAGAAACCACTCAAAAGACCGAGGTCGCTCTCTTCTAATTTAAGATAATCTGACCAGAGCGACAGACCAGAACCTGCCGCTACGATAGCTGCTGCTGTCAAAAGGTTTGACAGTGAAGCCACGAGAACTTTTAGATTTTGTGACATAGTGAATTAATTGTTTAAGTCCCCCGTTCATGGGGGTCTGGGTTAAAAATATGATTGATTATTATAATTATTCGTGAACGTACAGATCCCATCCGAGATAATTCTCGAGGGCATCCTGCAGGATTTCGACAGCATCGGTGCGAACCAGGGCGACATGATGCTCGAAGGCGTTGCGGCAGATGTACTTCAGCAACTTCTGGAGGTTGTCAACCTTGGTGACTGCAATACATCCATCCATGCCGTATGGATCGTTGGTCAACTCGCCCTTGCCGAGGTATGCCTTGATGCGGCCCTCGGTATCGTCGGTCGAGATACGGAAGAAGGTGAATGGACCTTCGGAAACCTTGGCATAGACAGCACCGAAGGTACGAACCTTGCCGAGGGTGCGTCCCAGAACACCAAGAGGACCGAGCTTGAGGTCGTTGTTGCCAACAAAGCCCTTAGGGAAGTTGCCGCAGTGGGTGCAGACGCACTTGTTGCGATCCTGTGCAAAGTTGTTGTTCCAGTCGGCCAAGGCAGCTGGCTGCTGGGTGGCCAATGTCAAAGCGTACATAGATACGGCACCTGCGAGGTCTGTCTCGCAAGCGGCAGGGATGAGCTTGTCTGAGAGCATAGACATGGTGACGCAGGCTGCGCAACCATAGTTCTGCTCAAGGCTGTCCCAACACTGAATGGCAACAGCATCAACCTGCTCGGTCTCCATCCACTTCTCGACAGCTACGCCGAACTTGGCCTGGATGCGGAGCTTGTCCTGATACTGCTCTGGCACTTTGGCATAGGCTGGAATGCTCTGAAGCTTCTCGAGGAACATTGGATCGTCGTCGGCAACCTTCTCGGCGTTGTAGAGGATTTCGCTCAAGTCAACAGGAACGACGGTGATGCCTGCACGCTGCAGAAGCTTCTCGCTGGCACGACAGGTGTTGAAGCCCAAAGGACGGGTGCCGATCTGACCGATGCGGCAGTGACGCAGACCATTGACTACGCGGCAGATGCCAGCAAACTTCACGATGTCGGCCTTGACCAATGGATCGTAGATATCGTAGGTGTGATAGGTTGTATCGCTGAAAGGAATACCGTATTGATAGAGGTTGTTGCAGACAGAGATTTTGCCGCAGAAGGCATCACGACGGTGATCGAGATCTACCTTGTCGTTGTAATCATCATAGGCCTGAACAAGTACTGGTACATTGAGGTTGGCTTCGCTGATGGCATTGATGATGCCAATCTCAAAGCCGAAGTTAGGCAATGCAACGATGATGCCATCAATCTTCTCGCGGTTCTCCTTGAACTGAGCTGCGACCTTGAGACCATCCTCGCGGGTTTCGATGGAACTGGATCCGGTAGATGTAGCATCCTCAGGGAGGATTACATAGTCATAACCACATTCGTCCATGATACGTAGTAATTCCTTGCGAACGTCTTTGGCGAGTTCGCTGTTAAAATAGGCACGCGTGCCAATAATAATGCCAAAACATGGCTTTTTATTTACAATCTTCATAATGATATAATGATAATCTAATTATTTACAATACTCTTTTGACGGCTTGATGCCACTCGCTGACAAACTGTTGCATCTTGGCACTGTCGGCCTCTGGTTGACGGGTCCAACGGGAACGACGTAACAGGGCAATCTCATAGAGGCTCTTATAGACGCCACGGCCTAAAACATTCATCACGACTGCACCCATGGCTGAGGCCTCTTCGACATCGCTGCAGTTGACGGGTACGCCCAAGACGTCGGCCTGGAACTGCATCAGGGTGGCGTTGCGTGTCGGTCCACCATCCACGCGAATCTCTTTCAAGGCCACACCTGCCTGTTCGGTCATTGCCTTGATGAGGTCGTTGACCTGATAGGCAATGCTCTCGAGTGCAGCTCGAAGGATGTGGGCTCGGGTGGTGGCCAGACTCATGCCTATAATGGCAGCACGAGCTTCAGCATTCCACCAAGGGGCTCCCAGTCCGGCAAAGGCAGGAACCAGATAGACTCCACCGTTATCTTCGACGCTTAAGGCTGCAGGTTCTACTTCGGCAGGCGAGGAGATGAGCTGCATCTGTTGCTCGAGCCATTTGAGTGTGGCTCCGGTGCAATGAATATTACCCTCGAAGGCATAATAGCATTTGCCGGCAGCTGCAAAGGCGACGCTGGTGACGAGTCCGCCAGGGGCTTTGCTGAACTGTTCGCCGATATTGACCATGACACTCGAGCCGGTGCCGTAGGTGGCTTTGCCTAAACCGGCTTCGAAGCACATCTGTCCGGCAAGGGCTCCATGGCTGTCGCCCAAGACACCTGCAATCTGGATTTTCTCGGGCAGGATACCTTCGATGTCGGTCTCGCCAAATACGCTGTCGCATGGCAGGATCTCTGGTAACATCGACTGTGGAATGGTGAAGAGCTCACAGAGTTCTTCGTCCCACTGCAAGGTGTGGATGTTCATCAGCAGAGTGCGAGAGGCGTTGGTGACGTCGGTGACGTGACGTTGTCCCTTGGTGAGCTTCCAAATGAGCCAGCTCTCGATGGTTCCCATCAGCAGTTCGCCACGGTTGGCTGCTTCGCGTGCGCCATCGACATGGTCCAATAACCACTTGGCTCCGGATGCCGAGAAGTAAGGATCGATGATGAGTCCGCTCTTCTCCTGGACCAGATCGTTCTTGCCAGCCTCTTTGAGTTCGTTGCAGAACTCGGCGCCGCGCAGGCACTGCCAGACGACCGCATGGCTGATAGGTTTGCCTGTGAGGCGGTTCCAGACTACGACAGTCTCGCGCTGGTTGGTGATGGCGAGGGAGATAGATTCGGCAACGGAGCGGGAAGATTCGGCAACGGAGCTGCCGAACACGGTGGTGAAGCTGTCGGACGCGGTGGTGTCTGATAGAAGTTCGCGGATGCCCTCGATGACATTCTGGTAGATCTCTTCGGCATCGTGTTCAACCCAACCTGGTTGAGGGTAATATTGCTGATGAGCCTTATTGATACGTCGCACCATCTCCAACTGTTCGTTGAAGAGCATCAGCTTGGTTCCACTGGTACTTTGGTCAATGGCGATTATCATATCGGTCGGGGATTAACGGTTCAGAAAATCCAGAGCACTCTTTACAATTCCTTCAGCATCGATGCCGTAGTGGTGGAAGATCTCCTTGTTGGTGCCGTGGATGGCATCTTCGTCAGGAATACCTAAGATGCGGACCGGTACTGGGTTCTCCGAGAGAATCTCGCAGACCATTGCACCGAGACCACCGAACTGAGAATGCTCCTCGACGGTGATGATACGACCGGTCTCTTTGGCTGCCTTCAGGACAGCCTCTTTGTCGCACGGTTTGATCCATGCCATGTCGAGGACACGGGCAGATACACCCTGCTTGGCCAACTCGATTCCAGCCTGCTTGGCATGATAGATGGTCTCGCCCGTAGCGATGATGGTGAGGTCCTTGCCATCCTGCAGCATGTTGGCCTTGCCTACCTCGAACGAGAAGTTGTCATCTTCGTAGACGTCAGGTACAGCAGCACGTCCTACGCGGACATAGCATGCTTGTGGATAATCAACCAGCAACTTGACGAGCTTGGCGGTCTGACGTTCGTCGCAAGGCAGGCAGATGCTCATGCCAGGGAAGCAACGCAAAACGGCCATGTCGTGGAGCGAGTGGTGGGTAGTGCCCAATGCACCATAGGCAACACCTCCTGATACACCCAGAATCTTGACTGGGTTCTTGCTGTAAGCCAAGTCAACCTTGACCTGCTCCAAGGAGCGTGCTACATAAAAACAGGCAGGACCGCAAACGAAGGTCTTTTTGCCTGAATGAGCCAAACCGGCCGAGATGCCAACTGCATCCTGCTCGGCAATGCCACACTCTACAAACTGCTCAGGCAGTTCCTTGGCGAAATCACCGAGGGTTACCGAACCGCGTGCATCGGTGGTGACTGCTACTATATCTTTGTCCTGCTTGGCCAATTCCAAGAGGGTATCTGTAAAACTCTTTCTACAAGCTTTCATAATTGTTCTGTTTGGGATGGGTCTTCTGTTACTTCTCCATAGCGGCGATGCGATCGCTGATCTCCTGCATGGCCTGCTGGTACTGCTCCTCGTTAGGCATTCCGTGATGCCAGCTGGCAATATTCTCCATATAACTTACGCCGAAGCCCTTGGTGGTGTTGCTTACCAGCATGTGTGGCTTACCGCAGTTATAGTCGATGCTTGCAAAGGTATCGAGGATAGACTGAAGATCATCACCGTTCATCTCCTTGACGTCCCAGCCAAAGGCTCCCCAACGCTGAGCAATGCTGTCGATGGCCATTACATCTTCGGTATTGCCGGAGATCTGCAGATGGTTGCGGTCGATGATGGCTACGAGGTTGTCGAGCTTGTAATGGCTGCCAGCCATGGCTGCCTCGTAGATGGAACCTTCTCCCTGTTCGCCGTCGCCCATCATGACGAAGGTCTTGTAGTTTCTTTTGTCCATTTTAGCTGCAATGGCGATGCCGACGCCAATGCTCAAACCGTGTCCGAGTGCACCTGAGCAAACTTCGATGCCTGGAACCTCGATGGTTGGATGTCCGCTGAGGATGCTGCCGAATTGACCGAGGGTATTGGTGAGCTCCGGTTTCATAAAACCACGTTGCTCGAGTACGGTGTAAAGTGATTCCACACAATGGCCTTTGCTGAGGATGAAACGGTCACGGTCTGGATCGTTCACCTGCGCAGGACTGATGTTCATAATTTCAGAGTAGAGAGCAGTCATTACATTCAGGCATGAGAGATCGCCACCAATGTGGCCTGCCTTGGCATTGTAAACTACCTCCATCAGGCGCTTGCGATTCTTTTCGCACTGAAGTGTGAGTTCTTTTGCGTTCATAAAATATTTTGGGTTATTTCTGTTGGTCGATGTTGTTGGTCCATACGTTGCAAGGTCCGTTGGCATTCTGCAGGAACTTGTCCGATGGACAGTGATTGTCGTGGACGTGGATGTTCGAGGATCCTTCGTCGGTGTAGAGCCAGAACCAATGGTTCGGATCATGAACATACTTGGGCTGGTAGATGTCGCTGACCTTGTTCTCGAAGATCTCGGTGCCAGGCTGGTTGCCCAAGGTGTAGATGCCGGCGCAATCGTACATGTGCTTGGCGAACTTGCGGATGCTGTTGTGGTGCACCTTGTTGTCGTGCATGCAACCGAGATTGGCATTCCATCCCCAACCGAGCGAGATGGCTGTGTAAGGGACCTCTTCGATGGTGTTGTCGTTTATCTCGACGTTGGCCACGTAGCCAGCTGCAATGGCGTGGGTGCCCCAGTCTTCGGTGCCGGTATGTCGGATTTCGTTGTTCGAGATGTGCAGTCCGGTTACGACTTCGCGACGATCGTTGGGGGTATAAGCGATGTGCGTCTCAAGCCCTCGGGGAGAGAAGGAACCTGCGACAATGCCATTGCCTGCAATCTGTTCGAAGGTGCAATGACTGACAGAGCTACCCTGTGTGCCCCATTCATAGTCGATGGCACTGCTGCCTAAGAGTGCGAACTTGCAGTGCTTGAACTCGATGCAGTTGCCACCACGGATGCTGATGGCAGAAGCAGGACGTTGCAGCCAGCCTTGGTTGTCGAGTGGGAAGTTGTTGCTTCGATCCATCGGGGTCTTGAACTGATAGGCTTCGGTGAGTGCCATACCTGCCTGCAGTGGTACATGTCCCTGTAAGGAGGGACGGAGCCAGGTGCTGTGGTTGAACTCGATGTTCTCGACCGTGATGTCGGTGACCGGATTGTCTAAGGTACCTTCGACGGTCAGCAGCGTTTCGACAACGGGGACGATTGCCTCCTGGATCTTTTCTCCTGGAAGGGGATAATAGTATAATTTGCTGCTTCGGAGGTCAAGGTACCATTCCCCTGGTTCGTCGAGCAATGCCCGATGGTTGACAAGATAGAATGGTGAAGCGTTCCATCCCTGAGGACGATCGTGGCAGAGCGGCGATGGCCAAGGATGCGAGAACTGCAGATCTGCTTCCGGATTGTGGAAACGGATGGCCATGGAATCGCCCGTTTGTTCGATGCTCTTGATGCGCAGAACAGAGACACACCACATTTCGTGCAGAATCATCTCGGCATGTCCGACTCCCTGCTTGGCGATTTTCTGGAGCGCAGGAGTAGGGTTGACATATAACACCTTGTTTGTGCGGTCCTGGCTCAGAACGGTTGCCATATCGTCCCAATGCTTGACGTCTTTGGCTCGGGTGGCTTTCTGTCCGTTGATGTATAGCTGGCGGAATTCCAGCGGACGACCGTTGAATTCCGGAACGTCGCAGACCATCAGGTTGCCCTGTTTCTTCCATCCTTTGAGTTCCATGCCTCCCGAAAGGATGGTTTTGCCATCGTTGCTGCCAACAAGTCTGATCCGGCTATCTTCGGGGCGGAGTACGAGCGTCTGCTCTAAAGTGTACTGGCCGGGAGCCAGGTGAATGGTGATGCAGGAGGTGTCGCCCAGACGGTGCATTTCGCGAGCCTCGATGATTGCTTCATAAAGCGGACGATCCGGTGTTGTGAAAACATCGGAAGCGAGGGCTGTGCTGAAGCAGACAAGGAGAAGAGAGAAAGTTAAAAGATTTCGCATGCGTACTCGTACTTGGGCGTATATATTGTTTATGGGCGCAAAGATAATAAATTTTGAGTATGTACCCAAATTTTGGCGTGGATTTTTGACGATTGTGCTATTTTTTGCGTTTTTTGTTTGAAGTTTTGAGAATTTTCGCTACCTTTGCACCCTCTAAATGACGAATAGGAAATGAAAGTAAAGAAAGTTTCAGTGGCTTATTTGTGGCTGGCCATCGTGTTTGTGACCTGTCTGATAGCATCCAATATGTTTGAAGCAAAACTGTTGGATGTGGGCTTCTTTAATGTTACTGCCGGCCTGCTCTGCTTCCCGATTTCGTATGTTATCGGTGATGTTTCGACCGAAGTATACGGCTTCCGGGCTGCCCGCCGAATTATCTGGGCGGGATTTGCGATGAACTTTTTTGTGGTGGCCTTGGGCGGTTTCGCTGCTATGCTCCCCTCACCGGATTTCTGGACCAATGGTGATGCTTTTAATACCGTTTTCGGGTTGGCACCACGTATTGCCTGTGCCTCGTTGACGGCATTTGTTTCGGGCTCGATGATCAATGCCTGGGTAATGGATCGGATGCATAATGTGCATGGCGAAAAGCATTTCAGCCTTCGTGCGATCATGTCTACTTTGGCTGGCGAAGGTGTGGATTCCCTGATCTTTTTCCCGATGGCGTTCGGCGGTACGATGCCAGGTTTTGAACTCTTCAAACTGATGGTGATTCAGATCTTCCTCAAGACTCTGTATGAAGTGCTGATTCTTCCTATAACAGTGAGAGTTGTGCGTTATTTTAAGAAGATTGAGGCGGCTTCGTAAATCCCTCTTTTCTTGTCTGTTTTTTACTCAAAAATATATCTCCTATGGTAGGAATTCAAGATACATTAGTGAGCGAAGATCTGCTTCGTGAACTGTTCTGTTGTGACCTTGCAAGTTGCAAGGGAGGTTGCTGCAACTCGGAGGGAGAAAGTGGCGCGCCATTGGACGAAGATGAACTCGAGGTAATGAAGGCCATGGTCGATGTGACATGGGAGGAACTGACTCCTCGTGGACAGCAGGTTATCCGCGAAAAGGGACCTTTCTTCAAAGACGCATCGGGCGATTGGGTGACATCGGTGGTGGATGGTCGCGATTGCGTATTCTGTACCTATCCGAGCGATGCTGAATGTGAGGCTGCGCATGTGCCAACCGGTAGTTGTCTTTGTGCAATCGAGAAGGCTTTCCGTGAAGGAAGATTCCAGACACATCCGGCTTATCGCGATGGAAAGGAACCGTTTATGAAGCCGGTGTCTTGTCACCTGTATCCTGTTCGTCTGAAACAGATTGGGGATTATCTGGCGGTCAACTACGATGAACAGCCTCAGATGTGTGGATGCGCTTCTCGTCTGGGACGAAAACTGAATATCCGTATGTATCAATGTCTGAAAGATTCGCTCATCCGCCGCTTCGGACAGGCTTGGTATGATGAGCTCTGTCTGGTAGCCGAGGAGATGAAATCTGCGGGAATGATCTGATATTGAATTAGACATAAAACGAATGAAAGTGGTCGGAATTTCGTTCAAAAAAGGACAATTCTGACCACTTCTTGCGTTTTTTAAGCAGATAATTGCAAAAAATATGGTAAAAAGTTGCACAATTCAAAAAATAATTCCTATCTTTGTACGGATTTTTTAGTTGACTCCATGACTATTGAGATCGGTGATACAAGTTTCGCAGCCTTGATGGATGGTTTGCGTCAGCAGATTCAACTGCTGAAAGTCCGTTGCATCGATGCGGAAACCGAGGTTGCCCGATTGAAGACCGAAAATCAGGAAAAGCAGAGCAAAATCAGCGAACTTGAAAAGGAGAATCAGGAGTTGAATGATAAATATCTTGGCCTGCAGGCAAGTGCCGTTAAAGGCGCATCGCCCGAGGAGGTAGAAAACCTCCGAGACAGGTATCTCGCCATGATACGCGAGATTGATTTGTGCTTATCGAAGCTCAATGGATAAAGTTGAAGTAAAAATAAATATACAGGTAGGCAGTTTTAAGCTTCCCCTCACCGTCAATCAAGAGGATGAGCCCATCTATAGGGAGGCAGCCCGAATGATAAATGACCGTTTGGAGGCCTATCAGACCAAGTACCGTGCGGCCAATCTGACCCAGGAGTACATGCTGTCGTTTTCAGCTTTGGATATTGCTGTACGTCTTGTGCGCCAGCAACGAACCACAGATGTTGGACCTGTGGAGGAGATTATCAAGTCGCTTACTGCAGAGTTGGAAGACTTTAACCAAACACGCTAACCCTAATTCCAGCACATTTCCTTTCTTTTCGTATCGCCCATGGCCTAAAGCAATGGACACATACTCTATATATATTAACTCTTTATGGATATTATTTCAATTGTAGCAGCATTGGTGGGCTTCCTCGTGGGAGGTGGACTTACCGTGACTGTATGGACAGTAGTCCTGAAAAAAACTTATAAGAATGCTTTGGCTGATGCTCGCCGTGAGGGAGATATGCTCAAGGAAAAGAAGGTGCTGGAGGCTAAGGAGAAGATCTCCAAGATGCAGAGCGAACTTGATCGCCAGGCTAACCAGCGTAATCAGAAAATGCAGCAGAACGAGCAGCGTATCCGTCAGATGCAGCAGCAGGCCCAGCAGACTCAGCAGTCGTTGGATGATAAGATTGCCGCTAACGATCGCACTCGTGAACAGCTCCAGCGTCAGTTGGAGATGGTTGACCAGAAGAGCCATGAGGCTGATGCCCGTATCGCTGAGGGTCGTAAGATGCTCGAACAGATTGCCGGTCTTAGTGCCGATGAGGCTAAGCAGAAGTTGATTGATAACCTCAAGGATGAGGCTCGTACCGAAGCCCAGAGCTATATCAACGAAATCATGGATGATGCCCGTATGACTGCCAATAAGGAGGCTAAGTCAATCGTCATCAAGACCATCCAGCGTGTGGCTAGCGAAACTGCTGTCGAGAATGCTGTAACCGTCTTCCATATTGATAGCGATGAGGTGAAGGGCCGTATCATCGGTCGTGAAGGCCGTAATATCCGTGCTCTCGAGGCTGCTACCGGTGTTGAGATCATCGTTGACGATACACCTGAGGCAATCGTCCTTTCTTGCTTCGACCCTGTTCGTCGTGAGGTGGCTCGTCTGGCTTTGCATCAGTTGGTATTGGATGGCCGTATCCATCCTGCACGTATCGAGGAGGTTGTTGCCAAGGTACGCAAGCAGTTGGAGGAGGAGATCATCGAAACCGGTAAACGTACTGCCATCGATATGGGCGTACATGGCTTGCATCCAGAACTGATCCGTATGATTGGTAAGATGAAGTACCGTTCTTCGTATGGTCAGAACCTGCTTCAGCATGCTCGCGAAACCGCTAATCTTTGTGCTATCATGGCTGCAGAGTTGGGCCTCAATGTCAAGAAGGCACGTCGTGCCGGTCTCTTGCACGATATCGGTAAGGTGCCGGACGATGAACCAGAATTGCCACATGCAGAGCTGGGTGCTAAGATCGCAGAGGAGTATCATGAGAAACCAGATATTGTCAATGCTATCGCTGCACACCACGAGGAGTGCGAGATGACCTCTGTTATCTCTCCAATCGTTCAGATCTGTGATGCTATTTCAGGTGCTCGTCCTGGAGCACGTCGAGAGATTGTCGAGGCTTATATCAAGCGTTTGAATGATCTGGAGAATCTGGCTCAGGCATATCCTGGCGTACAGAAGACCTATGCTATCCAGGCAGGTCGTGAGTTGCGCGTCATCGTCGGTGCTGATAAGATCAATGATGCCGAGGCTGAGCAGCTCTCAACTGATATCGCTACCAAGATCCAGAAGGAGATGACCTATCCAGGTCAGGTGAAGATTACTGTGATCCGCGAAACCCGTGCTGTAAGCTATGCGAAGTAATAAACCGTTGATGGTAACCGACTGGCTGGAGGATGCTTCCGAGCTCACCAAACAGTGGCCCTTCGTCGAGGTTCAGTTCAAGAATACCCGCAAAGGATATTATCTGAACAAAGATGGCCTCGAACTGCATAAGGGTGACTGGGTGGCTGTGGAGGGCAACCCGGGCCATGATATCGGTGAAGTCACATTGACCGGCTATCTCGTACATCTTCAGATGAAGAAGTCGGGATTCCACTTCGACGAACCGGAGGCTGTCAAGAAGGTCTTCCGTCTGGCGCGCGAGGCTGATATGGCCCGATATGAGGAGGCCAAAGCCAAGGAGCACGAGACGATGATCCGAAGCCGACAGATCTCGCAGGATCTCGGATTGGAGATGAAGATCGGCGATGTCGAATATCAGGGCGATGGACAGAAGGCTATCTTCTATTACATTGCCGATGGACGCGTCGATTTCCGTCAGTTGATCAAAGTGCTTGCCGAGGCTTTCCATGTGCGCATCGAGATGAAACAGATCGGTGCCCGTCAGGAGGCTGGACGTATTGGCGGTATTGGCCCTTGTGGACGAGAACTCTGCTGTGCCAAGTGGTTGACGAAGTTCCAGACGGTTGGTACTGCTGCTGCTCGTTTCCAGGACCTTTCGCTCAATCCGCAGAAACTTGCGGGTCAGTGTGCGAAGCTGAAGTGCTGCATGAACTTCGAGGTGGACTGCTATATGGAATGCTCGAAGAAGTTGCCGGCCAAGGACATTGTTCTGCAGACCAAGGATAGCGACTACTTCTACTTCAAGGCAGATATTCTGGCACAGACTATCACCTATAGTACTTCGAAGGATGGTCCTTTCAATACCGTTACGATTTCTGCCAAGCGTGCGTTCGAGATTATTGATATGAACAAACGTGGACAGAAGCCAGAGAAACTGACTTTTGAACAGGGCGAAGTTGTGCAGATGCCACAGTTTACCGATGGTGTGGGCGATGAGGCGTTGAACCGATTTGACCGCAGCCGTCGAAAGAATCGCAATAAACATGGAAAAGGCAAGAAGAACAATGCCAATGGCCATCATGCTGGCGATGGCAACGCTCCTGCTGGCGGCGTGTAATGATGATCATGTTTACGAATATTCGGTCGATGTCAACTCTTCGGAGTGGACACCGACCGACACCCTTTTCTACCCGATTCAT
Organism: Bacteroidales bacterium; assembly: GCA_045627865.1. GTDB lineage: Bacteria > Bacteroidota > Bacteroidia > Bacteroidales > UBA3663 > Liminaster. Next base: position 45,892 of record JAZQOK010000012.1, on the reverse strand, counting down.
GTAAATCGGAATTCAACCAGTTATGCTCCTATTCAGATCCATTATCCTTATTGCCTAAGCCTGGTGGTTAGATATGACCGCTCGTTCCCGGCTCCAGTTGTCCCTCTTGGTGTGGCGTTGGATAGACCTTGTCACATCCAGATTGATCTGGGCGATGAACAGGCACGGCCGGATGGAGATTCCTGGGGCTCTCTTTATGTAAAATCGTTCGATGTTGAACGTGCTCTCTTCTCTTTCCCGGATTCTGGCGATTATGTCCTGAAGATCTGGCCGGAGGATACCATACGGACTCTCTCATCAGTAACTGTCGTTCTGGAATAATACAACTGCAATATCAATTATAAAAATTAACAATAAAAGCGAGCTGAAAGGCTCGCTTTTATTGTCGCTCGTTTATTCCAGGAGCTTCAGTAGCTCTGGATTGCTAGGATCTTCGGTGTAGGTGTTTACGAATTCTTTTGGAGTCATGCCGAAATAGGCCGAGAAGTTCGACGAGAAATAGGCAGGACTTGAGAAACCTACAGAATAGGCTACCTCGGCAATCGTTACGTTGTTCTGAACCAGCAGGAATGCAGCCTGCTTCAGACGGGTATTCTTGATCAATGACGATGGAGAGGTGTCGATTAGTTCCTTCAACTTTCGGTTCAGGTGAACGCGGCTGATACCGATTTGATCTGCCAGTTCATCGACAGTGAAGTCTGGATCTCCGAGGTTCTTGCTGATGCAGTCGGCTACGCGGTTCAGCAGTTTCTCGTCGGCCGACGAAAGTTCGCGATCCTGGAAGTTGAAGCTTAGGCTCGAACGACGTTCGCGCAGACGCTGTTTCTCGTGCAACTCGTCGCTAAGCATTTCGATCAACTCCTTGCCCTTGCTTGAACCATGGGCCTCTTCATGAATGGCACGAGCTTCGAGAGCCATGCTCTCCTCGTCCGTACGGCTTGAACGACGAACCGGTTTTTTCTCCTCTTCGGTGAAGTGATCGTTGCCCAAAGGTAAGGTGACGCACATGGTGACACCATCCTGTTCGTTGCGTGCACTCATGTGTCCGTGGTGCATTTCGGTCAGGTCGTTGGCCAGACTAAGGCCGAGGCTATCGCCACCCTCTGTGCCGAAGCGCTCGAAGAGATGCTCCATGTTGGCATCAATATGCGAACCACTATTATATACCTCGATAGTCAATTCCTTGTTGCGTTCAGCAATCATTACCTTGATATGCACTTTTCCCCCATCGTTTACAAACTTAAAGGCGTTTGACAACAGGTTGAAGAAGACCTTGTCCAACTGATCCGGATCCATCCATAAGGTAATCTCGCGATTGTCGTCAGGTATTTCCAATTGGAATTCTATCTGACGTTGCATGGCATTGTTGCTGAAGTACTGCATGATGTCATCGAGGAATCCTCGTAATGGGGTCTCAACTACATGCAGACGCAATTGTCCATTGTCGATCTTGCGGATGTCCATCTGCTGGGTAACGAGCATGAGGATACGCAGACAGTTGCGGTACATCATCTCGTAGACAGACTGGGTGGCATTGTCGTTGTTGCGTTGCATCAGTCGGCGCAGTGGCGAGATAATGAGCGTCAGAGGTGTCATGATCTCGTGGCTGACGGAGGTAAACATACGCAATTTGGCCTCCTTGATCTGTCGGTTGTGCTCCGCACGGCGTACGATATTGCGCTGATGGGCACGGATTCGTAGTGATTGGATAGAGGCACCAATACTGCCGATGATGATGGCAACATAGAGCAGGATTGCCCACCAAGAGGCCCACCAAGGAGCATCGATCTTTACCTGAAGCTCTTTGGTAACGGTTTGCGTCTCTCCGTTGGCCTCTCTTAAGATGGCCTGGACTTCCAGCGTGAAGTCACCCCATGGCAATGAGGAATAGGTGGCAGTCTTGTCCTTGCCAAGTACCTCGTGCCAGTCTTTGTCGAATCCCTTCAAACGATAGCGGTACTGGATACCCAGCGGGTTGCCATACTCCTGGACGGCGAACGACAATGAGAAACTGTTTGATGAGTAGGGGAGGTGTATGCGTGTAGCCTTCCAAAGAGATTTGTCAAGGATATTCTCTTCGGGCGAAAGATTTGGATTGTAATCTGTCAGAAGGTTGTCGACCCATAACTTGGTGAACTGGATTGGACGCAGCGAACGATGATAGGCAACGACTGCTTCTGGCGAGAACTCTACGACGCCATTGTCGCCACCGAACGATAAATATCCGTTCGGCCATATCATTGAGGCACGTGCGCTGAATGAACCAACATTGGCAATCTCTGGGTCGAAATAGCGAGAGACATTTTTGCGATGAGGGTCGTAGCAGACCAATCCAGTGTTGGATGGCATCCACAAACGTCCGTCTTTGCTCTGCAGGAGAGAGAAGAATTCCTCCGACAAAGCCTCGTTGTTCGAATGAACCAGTTGAAGACTATCGCTGCCTGCACCATAGGTCAACAGACCATGATCGGTTGCGAACCAGAGCGTTCCGTTGTTGTCTTCGGCAAAACCGTAGGCACGGACCGGTGTGCTGTAGGGCGGTGTAAGGCGATCTTCGCGGTCGATGTCGAAACAGATGATGCTACCTTCGGTACTTGCCCACAAACGATGACGTCGATCCATGGTGAGTGATACAATCCAAAGCAGATGGCGCTCGCCGGACAGACGACGCAACTGGTGCGCCTCAGGACGGTAGGCGTAAATACCATCGCCATTGGTTCCGATGTACAGTGTCTTGGTCAGCGTATCGTTGGCCATGGTCATGATACTCTGCTTGTCCAAGATGCTTAGCAACGGGTCGCGTCTGAAGTTCTTGCCATCGAAGAAGTAGACACCATAATTATAGGTACCGATAAAGGCGCGATTGCCAGGGATGGCAACCACTGAGAGTACCGAGTTGGTGTTCAGTTCGCTGTTGCTGGTGTTATAATGGGTGGTAGTACCATCTTTCTTTTCGAGCAGTACGCCCTCGCCATCGATGCCATACAGACGACTGCCATCGCTCATCTTGGCAAAACTTGAGATGCTGCCTAAATTGTGAATGGAGCCAGCCGGACGAATTGGACGGCAGGAGAAGAGACGTTGCTGATTGGGAATTGCCAGCAAGCCTCTTTGATAGAGGCCTAACCAAAGGTTGCGTTGGTCATCGTAAGCGATGCTGTGTACCTTGACGTGATCAAGATCGACCGGGCAATCCTCAACTTGGATGCGACTGACCAGTCCGTGACGGATGCGCCACAAACCTTCGCTTTCGGTGCCGACAATCAGGTCCCCCTCCGGACTTAACGACAAAGCTGTCTGGTTGCGGTTGTTTATCTCTGGTACGTCAATCTGTCGGAACTCCATGGTGCTGAGTTCGCAGCAAAGCAGGCCACGGTTGACTGTGGCAAAATAGAGACGATCATGACGGTGATCCTCCACAAAATCCTGAACGAGAGTCTTCTGCTCGGTGTATTCCTCTGGTAATGGTACAGCGGCCATCTTGTCGAGGTCAAAGCACTGAATGCCGTCTGGATTGGCAATCCACAGGTGATTGTGTGCGTCGGTCTTCAGATGTTGGATATTGAATCGCTTCAGCATGAAGCAGAGTCGGGCTGTCATCTCGCGATCGATGGTGTGTGTCTCTTTATTGAAGACACGAAGACCATATCCGTAAGTGCCGATAATCAGTTTTTCTTCGTTACGTGGGTGTGGAACGATGTCCGATATACTGATATCGTTCAGGGTGCTATCTATTACATAATGTGTGAGTTTGTTCTCTGTGCGGCAGAGGTAATAGAGTCCATCGGCTGCACCGATCCAATGCTTGCCATTGGCATCTTCGTAAATGCAGGAAACTTTGTTCTCCCGAAGCGCATAGGGGTTGCCTGCCTCTTTCTGGTAGGTTGTGAAGCTCTCACCGTCGAAGCGGCAAAGGCCCTGACTGGTTGCGATCCAAAGGAAGTTGTCTTTATCGAAAGCAATCTGGCTGATACGGGTACTTACTAACCCTTGGCCAGTACTGTAAAGTTTCGGAGATTGTGCAAAAAGTGCCCAATTCAGGCATAATGACAAGGAAAGCAATAGAATTTTTTTCATGCTTTGTTGTATAAAATTTGATGCAAAGTTAGTGTAAATGTTTCAAAAAAACAAATTTGTACGGTGTGAAAATGAATTTGCAACCTCTATTGTTTCTATAAAATAGTGATTTTGTAACAAAAATGTACTTGTTTTTAAAAATAAAACCGTATCTTTGCGCGGTGAAAAATACTCGAAACATCATGAAAAGAAATCTTATCGTTTTTGCATCTTTGCTTCTTGGCTTGTCAAGCACTTTGACACATGCCGAAGAGTCTTCTGTTCGTCTGCCTCGCTTTATCAGTTCCGGTATGGTTTTGCAACGTGGAGATACAGCCCGCGTTTGGGGCTGGTCTGAACCGGGTAAGTCTGTTAAGGTCCAGTTCCTTAAGAAGAATTATACCGCTGTGGCTAATGCTGAAGGCAAGTGGCAGGTTGCTATTCCGACCAATAAGGCCAAGATGGTGGGTGGTCCTTATAAAATGCAGATCAATGAACTCCAGCTGGAGGATATATATGTAGGAGATGTATGGCTGTGTTCTGGTCAGTCGAACATGGACCTGCATTGTGCCCGTCTCGAAGATCTGTATAAGAGTGAGGTCGACCACGATGTTAATCCGGCTATTCATCTTGTCCAGATGGGCCGAAATCCTCAGGTGGTGGCTCCTCAGGACGATGTTCTTCCGATGGGTTTCTATCCATGGCAGAGCATGAAACCAGAGAATGTCGGTCATTGGTCTGGTATGGGCTACTTCTTCGCCAAGGAGATGTATGCACGCACAGGTGTGCCTCAGGGCATTATCAATGCCTCAATGGGTGGTAGTGATATTGTTGCTTGGTGTAGTGAATCTCTGTTGTCGGAGGCTGCTCCGAGATATATGGCCGAGTTGGCTCATTTGCGTACCCCTGGTTACCTCGAACGTAATCAGCAGATCAACATGGCTGCTTCGCGCGCGTATAATAATATATATGAGGAGAATGATCCGGGCTTGAAAGAGAAATGGATGAATCCTGATTTGGATGATTCCTCATGGGAGACCGTCAATCAGTATGATTCAAACCTTGGCGATGAGAATGGCCGTACCTGGAAGGGTTCTCTCTGGTTCCGTAAGGAATTTATGGTGCCTGATTCTTTGGTCGGAAAGGATTCTCTGTTACGACTGGGCTGTCTGATTGATGCCGATGTATGCTATATCAATGGTGTCAAGGTGGGAGAGACCGGTTATCAGTACCCACCCCGTAAGTATGCCTTGAAACAGAATTTCCTCAAGCCTGGACGTAATGTTTTGACGATTCGTCTGAAGACCAATGGCAGTCGTGAGAAGTTTGTTTCCGACAAACCTTATCGTGTCATCTTCAAGGGTGGTTCTTTCATTAACCTCGAAGGAGATTATAAACTCAAGCGTGGCGTTTTGATGCCAAATCAGCCTGGTGTTGAGGGTGTGAATAATGGCAAGGCTGCGGCTCTCTATAACAATACCATCCATCCACTGTTGCCATACCGTGTCGCCGGTATTCTGTGGTGTCAGGGAGAGACCAATGCAGGTCGTCCGGATGAATACCGTCAGTTGTTGCCTCTCATGATTCAGGATTGGCGCAAGAGCCTGGGCGATGTGCCTGCAGTAATCTTCCAGTTGGCTAATTATATGGAGCGTCACACCGATGCTAACTACTATGGCGGATGGGCACGAATCCGTGAGGCTCAGCGTCAGAGTGTGTTGAATATGCCAAATGCAGGATTGGTAGCATTGATCGATCTTGGTGAATGGAATGATATCCATCCTTTGAACAAGAAGGAGGCTGCTCGTCGCTGTGCTTTGCAGATGCGCAAGCTGAAGGGTGAGAAGAATCTGATCAGCGAGGGTCCGGTTTGTGAGTCTGTTCGTTTCGATGGCGATAAGGCAATCGTTTCGTTCAAGTTGGCTTCGGGTGATTCCCTTTGCGTGGCTCCAGCCCAGAAACAGCATACTTCGCTGGGTATTATTGAGACTGATGGAACTCTGCAGGGCTTTAAGTTGGCTGGAACCGATGGAAAATATCACTGGGCAACTGCACGTATTCTTCCTGCCAAGACGGTGAAGGGTGAGCATCTGCAGGAGGTGGAACTTGTTTCTGCCGAGGTGAAGAATCCGCAATCTGTCAGATATGGATGGGATGATGACCCGTTGGTTACATTGTATGGTTCGACGGGTCTGCCTGCAGTACCATTTACTATTAAATAAACAAGAATTAGGGACGAAAAATTAATTTTTTCGTCCTTTTTCTTTGCCGTTCTGAAAATATTGTGTACCTTTGTCGCATCAATCAAATATATAATACTATGTGCAGGAATTTTATTCTGTCGATCGCTCTCTTTTTATGTACACTCTCATTGCAAGCAGGTACGCGTTACAACTTTAATGCCGCATGGCGTCTTACGTTGGGCGATCAGCCCAATGGACACATGACCCGCGTCAACGATTCGGGTTGGAAAGAGGTTACTCTCCCTTATGCTTTCAATCAAGGAGAGGCATTCTCTCGCGTATGCGGTGAATTGAGTGATACCGTTATGTGGTATCGCAAGCATTTTGTACTCCCGGCAACGGCTCACGATAAACGAGTATTCATTGAGTTCGAAGGAGCACGCTTTGGTGCTAAGGTCTTCCTGAATGGCCAGATGTTGGGTGTGGCTGATAATGGAATTATGGCTTTTGGCTTCGATCTGACTCCTTATATCAATTACAATGGCGACAATGTCATCGCTGTACGTGTCGATAACGATTGGCGATACCATGAACAGGCTCCGTACATCGATGAGAATGGAGAAGAGAAACATTCTACCTTCCAGTGGAATGATAAAAACTTCTATTGTAATTATGGTGGCATCAACAAGAATGTCTGGCTGCATATCATGGAGCCGGTCTATCAGACTTTGCCACTTTATTCCAACTTAGGGACTACTGGTGTTTATGTCTATGCCAAGAATTATGACATCCCGAACCGGAAGGCAATCCTCTGGTGCGAAAGTCAGGTAGTCAATAGCTCGTCCCGTACGCAGATGGTTACCTGTCAATATGTTGTCCAGGACAAAGATGGCAAGGAAGTGGCCCGTTTCAAAGGTTATGAACGTGGCTTGGCGGCTGGTGATACTACCATCATGAAGGCCTCGTGTCCGATGTCGGACCTGCATTTCTGGTCGTGGGGCTATGGCTATCTTTATACTGTAACCAGTCAGTTGCTAATTGACAATAAGGTTGTCGATTCTCAAACCATCCGAACCGGTTTCCGAAAGACCGAATTTAAGAATGGTATGTTCTATCTGAATGACCGAGTCCTTCATCTGAAAGGTTTTGCACAGCGTTCCACCAACGAGTGGCCTGCATTGGGTATCTCGGTTCCTGCTTGGATGAGTGACTATAGCAATAGTCTGATCTTGGGTTGTAATGGTAATCTTGTGCGCTGGATGCATGTTACCCCAAGCAAACAGGACGTGCAATCTTTCGACCGATTGGGTCTGCTCATGGCAATGCCTGCCGGTGATGCCGAAAAAGATGTGACTGGCCGTCGTTGGCAGCAGCGTTGCGAAGTGATGCGTGATGCAATCATCTACAACCGCAACAATCCTTCGGTCATCTTCTACGAGGGTGGCAATAACTTCATCAGTGCAGAACACATGGCCGAGTTGAAGGCTATCCGCGATAAATATGATCCATTCGGTGGCCGAGCTTCGGGTTGCCGCAATATGCTTTATTCGGAGGTGGCAGAATATGGCGGCGAAATGCTTTATGTCAACAAGTCTGCCTCGAAACCGATGTTTATGATGGAGTATAACCGCGACGAAGGCATCCGCCGTTATTGGGATCGTTGGTCTTATCCTTATCATGAGGAGGGCGAAGGTCCTCTCTATCGCGGTGATCGTGCTGTTGCTTATAATCACAATCAGGATGGTCTGGCTATCGAGAACATCGTTCGTTGGAATGAATATTGGCTGGCTCGTCCTGGTACTGGACGTCGAGTGAATGCCGGTGGTGCTAAGATTATCTTCTCCGATAGCAATACTCATGCCCGTGGTGAGAAGAATTATCGAACTTCTGGCGATGTTGATCCGATGCGTATTGCCAAGGACAGCTGGTTTGTGCATCAGGCCATCTGGGATGGTTGGGTTGATACCGAGAAGGAGCATACCTATATTATTGGCCATTGGAACTATGAGGCGGGCGATAAAGAGGGTAATCCTGTTGTTAAGCCGGTCTATGTGGCTTCGACGGGCGATGAAGTGGAGCTCTTCCTGAATAATGTCTCTTTGGGTAAGGGACTCCGTTCCTCAACCTTCCTCTTTGCCTGGCCGAAGGTAACCTGGCAACCTGGAACTTTGCGCGCTGTCTCCTACAAGAATGGCAAGGAGGTATCCAATTATGAGTTGACCAGCGTCGATGAAGCGGTCAAACTCCAGATTCGTTGGTTGGATGCACCGGAGGAATTCCTGGCCGATGGCAGTGATGTGCGCATCGCCGAGGTTGAGGCGGTCGATAACCGTGGTCGTCGTCATCCGTTGGCTCATGATATGGTACAATTCAAGATGATTGGCCCAGCAACCTATCTGGGCGGCTGTTCGGGCGTTGTCAGCGACGAAGAGAGAGCCTTGAATGCGGCAGCACAGCCATCGGGCGAAGAGGGTATTGTCAGTGAAGGTGGTCATTCCAAGGATAATAATCGCATAGGTTCGACGGAACTCATGCTTGAATCGGGCGTCGTTCGTGTGATGATTCGTTCTGTCCGTATGCATGGCCAGATCCGTTTGTTCGCAACTCCAACTACTTGCGATGGCGAGAAGTCTCGACTGAAGGGTGCATCGATCTCCATTCAGAGTGTACCTGCCCCGGTGCGTAATGGCTTCTATGTCGATAAAAATGGCGAAAAGATTGAAGCTGACCGTGCCGCCAACCTTCCGTTGTATCTTGATCGCGGCGAAACTCCATCAACGCCCTCTTACGAAAATCATCTCACTTATGTTCCTATCAAGAACATCGAAGTGCCAGTGAACTTCGATCAGGTTCCTTATCTGACCGATGATAATGAGGCAAATGATACCAAACAGTACCCGGTTTCTTCGAAGTGGAGTTCTGATGGTTTGCTATCACATGCCTGGTTGAAGGTAACCCTTGACCGTCCTGCCTCGGTACGACAGATTTCCTTGCGTTTGGATGGCTTCCGTTCTACCAGCTATCCTTTGCAGGTTTATGCCGAAGGTAAGCTTGTTTGGGAGGGTTATACCCCTAAAACTTTGGGTGATTGTTATATTGACATCAGCGAACCTGTCCTGACCGATGCCTACGAGGTCCGTATGGTGGGTCCTGCTACCGTCAAAGAGGCATTTGCTTCGATGACAGAACTAGCAGACCGGACAAAGGTCTCAACTGAGGTCTCAAAATCGAATGTTTTATCGATTTATGAGATAGAATTTAAAGAATAATGGTGTTTTTTATGTTGTAGAACATGTTATTGCACAAAAAACAGTAAAATTCGACAAAAAAATGAATTTTTTACGGAAATGATTTGGTGTTTTCGTAAAAAGGTCTATCTTTGCAACGAAGATTCACAATTGCGTATCTTATTGATTTACGCTTGATTGTATGCCAAATGTGGTGTTTTGCGTTAGTTTAATATAATAAAGATGGTTCTCCCTGTCGTTGACCTACGACAGGGAGTTTTTTATTTCCCAGGTCTTGAAGTTATCTGAGTTTTTGCCTGAAATGATGAAAAATTGTGCGAAAAATTGCGCAACTATATCAAAAGTTGCACCAAAAGCGTCAATTTATATGCTAAACAACATAATTGTCGTTGATAAATTGTAAAAATAGGAACAAATTTGCAAAAATAGAGGGGCTACTCTTGGTGGGTCCGATAAAAGTCCCTACCTTTGCAGCGTCAAAAAGATCCGACGGGTCGTGAACTCGTCAACCAAATGTTAAGTTAAATGTTAAATGCCCATTAAAATATTTACTATTATGAAGAATTTTGTTGCCCTCGTTACCTTAGCACTCCTCAGTGTCGCTGCTTATGCCAATCCTGGTATCTCAAAGATGAAGCCAGTTTATCACAATTATACTGTATGCGTATATGCACCAGAAGGCTTTGAACCTGCTTTCGTTGGCGCAGATCACAATGCGTTTACCAATACCACAATGATTCCTAACATTGATGCTAAGGGTAACCTTTATTACTACGCACAATTCAAAGGTGTCGAAGGCGCTCAGATCAAGTTCGTCGCTAATGCCGATCCTAAGTCTGAGATCAAGGAATATGATACATTCAACCAGTGCTGGAGAAATCTTACCTCAGTGGTATTGACCTCTGATACTGTTCAGATCTATAACTATAGCGATGCCCACAGCTATGTATGGTCTTCTATCCTGGAGAACTTCCAGAGCGTAGAGGCTGCACTTCAGGCTAGCCGTACCGCTCCTGTAGCAAACCGTCCAGAGGATATGTTTGTTATGAAGTATGGTCGTGCTTACACTGCTGACGGTCGCGAAATTCGCTAATTGCCTCGGTCTTTCTCTCATTTAGTTTTTAGGATATTGGACTCCCTGTCACGCTTGTGATGGGGAGTTTTTTTGCAAAATGTAATAAAAAGGGGTTAAAATTTGGAAAGTTGAATAATAATCATTACCTTTGCGCCCGATTTTGAAAATAATAGAAACTAAATATGGAAAAGAAACCTATCGTCCTGAGCGGTATCCGTTCTACTGGACATCTCCATTTGGGCAACTACTATGGCGCTCTGCGTAACTTCGTTGATATGCAGAATGACTATGATTGCCGTTATTTTATTGCCGACTATCATTCCCTGACTACACAGCCAGACCCATCGGTGTTGAATCCTAACGTGCGTAGCATCCTGGCCGAGTACCTTGCTGCTGGCATGGATCCAGATAAGTGTATCGTTTATGTGCAGAGTGATGTGCCAGAGACCTGCGAGTTCTATACTCTTCTCAACATGCATGCTTACCTTGGCGAGTTGGAAAAGACAGTCAGCTTCAAGGATAAGGCACGCAAGCAGCCTAACAATGTAAACGCAGGTCTGTTGACCTATCCTGTATTGATGGCCGCTGACATCCTCCAGCACAAGGCAAACTTCGTCCCTGTTGGAAAGGATCAGCTCCAGCACCTGGAAATGGCCCGTAACTTTGCACAGCGTTTCAATCACTTCTACAAGTGCAACTTCATGGTCGAGCCAAGACCATACGAGGCCAAGGGTGAGCCAATCAAGATCCCGGGACTGGATGGTTCGGGCAAGATGGGCAAGAGTGAAGGCAATTGCATCTACATCAACGATGATGATGCAACTGTTATCAAGAAGTTCAAGAAAGCGGTGACAGATATGACTCCAACAGAGCCAAATGCGGAAATGAATGAGCCAATCAAGAATCTCTTCTATTTCCTGAAGTTAGTAAGTGCTCCTGAGGTTTATGATCAGTTCCTGGCAGCTTGGAATGACTGCTCTATCCGTTATGGTGATCTGAAGATGCAGATTGCAGAGGATGTTCTCAAGGTAACACGTCCAATCCGTGAACGTTACAATGAGATCTATGCAGATGCAGACTACTTGAATAAGGTGCGTGAGCAGGGCTCGGAGAAAGCTCGTGCCATTGTTCGTCAGAACGTAGAGGAGATGCGTCAGCTGATGGGCTTCCGCAAGTTCTAAACGCTTACATTCCCTCGACGTATATTGCCTTGGGTCGTGCCGGGCAATAGAACTCGCAGGCACCGCAACCGATACATAGACGAGTATTGATGGCGGGAACCTGATGTCCTTTCATGTCGGTAAGGTGGATGGCCTTGGTCGGGCAATGACGGACACATGCATCGCAAGTAACGTGATCGGTTTGTGTGATACAGGTCAGGCTGCTGAATTGAGCCCATCCCGGACGTATCTGCATTTTCCCTTTTTCCGTCTTGCTTTCACCTTTTACGATGATGCCCGTAGGACAGACCTCCTCGCATCGATGACAATTCGGTCGGCAATACCCCATTTCAAAACTCATGGTGGGCTTGCCGGCTGCATTTTTCATATCATAGACCTCATATTCCTTCTGTGCCGGCTTGAGGATCTTCTCCGGACAGACGTCGATACACTTGCCACAGTTGGTGCAGGCTTTCAGAAAGTCTGGATATTGCACTGCCGTAGGCGGAAGGATCGGGTACAGCCGTTCGGCGGCAGGAGAACCATCGGGCATCTGTGTGCGTATCTGCTTTCCGAAGCGGTCTCCTTCCAATACGGCGTTGACGCTTCCATCGGCATTGTATTCTGCCTCGACTACATGTACCGAGGTGTCATTGCCGATATATTGCTTCAATGGGTCTGTTTCATGCCAGTGTGCCATCTTCCTTTACTTTTTGAATAAGGGCCTCCATTTGATGGAGTGCCTGTGAAATGTCAACCTTCTGTGGACATGTGCCTGCGCATCGCTGACAGCTGATGCATCGGTCTGCCTGTGCCAGGCGGGGAATCTTGTTGAGCCGTTGGATGAACCGGGCGCTCTCCTTGCGGTAGTTCTCTGACAAACCCTCGCGTGGGTCAGGCAGTCTGCCGGCTTCGGCCTCCCGGTTGTAGAGTGTGAGGTTGGCGGCAATATCTACGCCATAAGGACAGTGGCACTTGCCGCAGCCGTCACAACGGTTGCGGAGAATCTTCTGGTCAGGGTGTCTGCCCTTTTCGATGCATGAGGTAGGGATAATACTTAATAACCCCAGCCCAACCAGACCTAGCCCTATGCGTTCCAAGGCTTCTCGACGTGTAATTTTGTTATTGCTCATGGTGCAAAGATAATGTATTTTTTGATATGTTTAAATAAATGGAGATAATTTGGTACTATTAGTGCATTTTTTTGTTGCTGAAATGTGGCAAAACTGCTTTTTCGTGCAAAAATCGAGTGATTTTGCTACTTTTTTGCACGAAAGTGTACTTTTATTACATAAAAAGAAGTATCTTTGTGCCCAATTTAACCGCGAAATTATACAAATAACACAATAACCAATCTTTAATCAAACAACCTAACATGAAAAAAGTTTACTTTTTAATTGCTATGGGCTTGTCTATTGCGACAATGGCTCAAGCAGCCAAGGGTGTCGTGACAAAGGATGCTGAATTCCTCTTGCCATGGGACCTTAATGAAGATTATTACAGTACTACATTGACCGTGTCGAATGCTACTGTAACCATGAAGTATTTCTCACTCAACGCTGCTGGTCTGCCAAAGGCTTATTCTAAGACTGGCAAGTGGACTCCAGTTTATCTTGTGGAAGGCGGTGCCGTGAAGTTCTTCGATTGCCCGGACTATGCTTATCCTAGTGCAGAGAGTTTTGCAGAAATCGATGCTCCTATAATCGAAGCTCTCCCAGAGGATATGGAAGATTATATGTTTGAGTGGAGTGACTGTAAGGACTATGCCAGCGCTACTGGTGCTATCGAAAACGACTGGGTAATCGAGGGCGTCGGTAATGCTATCTATCTCGACTCATATTGCGTCTTGGGTGGTACTATCAGTGGCGGTTCGACTGAGAATCCTGCTGAGTTGACTATCTATTGTACCAACAAGAGCCAGATCAATGTTCAGTTCGGTACTTCTCACGATGGTACTGAATATGGTACTCCATTCTTCGGTACTGTATATTTGAAGACCCTCGAGGGTTATTCAACCGATACAATCTTCATCGGTTCTTCCTTCCAGCCAGGTAATGGTAGCTTCGGTGACGGCAGCACCAACCCACTTATGACAAAGGGGGCTTACAATACCAATGCAACCCTTTTCGATATTACCGGTGCTAACCAGCCTGTTTTGATGTTTAACTATGGCAACGCTAATATTCCACCAGTAGTTGGTGAGGGTACTATCTATGCACAGCGTTACCCACAGTTCAACGGCTGGCACGCAGGTGAAGCTGTTTATGATTGCGTTATCAATGGTGGTGATGCTTATCCTGCTTATAACTTCGAAATTTATGGTTCTGATCTTGTATTCAACAAGCCAGTCAACTATGTGTCGGCTGAAGGCAACGGTACAGGTTACGCATACTGCCGTTCGACTGCTGCTATCTATGTTAACAGCCAGGAGCCTGCATTCTCTAACATTCTGAATGGTTTCTCACAGCGTGGTACTGGTATCACAGGTGGTACCGGTTGGTGGGATACTAACTACTCACCAAACTCTGGTCGTGTAAACTACCTTTCTGCCGGTTATCCATACAATACCGTTGGTGCTATGACCTGGAAGAATGTTTATCCATATTCAGGCAACGTGGTCCGTTTCGACTTCGATAACGAGGGCAAGGCTGACGTTATCACCGTAACCGATACCTATCACATGTATGCTTATCAGAACGAGGTTCAGGTTGCAGTTCCTGATAACTATATTCCAAAGGCAGGCAAGTATCGCGTTATTAATGGTAATATCGATGCCAGTGCTGCTACATACAATGATACCATCGGTTACGAGATCTGGGATAACAACGGTTGTGCTTATGTTATCCGTTCCGTTAAGGGCGGTGAGCAGGTTGTTGCCAGCCCTTCAGGCTATACCCAGAATGGTGTAGAGATCGAGCCAGGTGCAACCTTTACCGCTGTTCCTGGTGACTCTATCGGTTCTGCAACTTTCGGCGTTGTAGGTCCTACCTACCATGGCCTTCCATTCATCAGCTACGTGAAGGAGAATGGTGATACCATTTGGTCAAACCGTCCACATTATGTAATTTCAGAGTGGGGCTTCGGTTCCTATAAGAGTGGCCTCGATCCAGACGAGAAGAATACCGAGGATCCTGCCGACTATGTCAGCAAGACCTTTGCTGAGGGTAACCTCAACCGCGACTCTTTGGCATGGGAGGAGGCTTGGAAGAAATTCCTTGCATCTAAGCCAGTTTCAAAGGGCTGGGAGACTGTCTCTTTGACCGATAGCTCAATTATCGAAGGCACCATGACCGACTCTATCTTCTTGACTTACTCACAGTATCGTCAGGAGGGTGAAGGTGTTGGCGAACACACCTGGAGCTGGAAGAATGGTGCTGGTTACGAGAGTGCAACCAAGGGTTATCCTTATGCTGGTGCCATCGAAAAGGCTTACTACTACTATTATGAGAATACCGTTCGTATGACCAATGGTTTGACTGCATACCAGATTTCTGAGGAGGGCGATACCCTTTCTTCTGTAAGCATTGCCCAGCAGACCTTCCCTATCTCTATCACCGAGAAGGATACTATTATTGAGGTTAAGGATGTCTGGAATTATACCTTCGATGCTGATGGTGTTACTAAGCTTGACTCTGTTGCAGCTAAGGATACCGTTTGGGCATACAAGGAGATTGGCAAGCGCTGGTACTCAGCTTGGTCTCCAAAGGTTGCTGTAGGCGCTGATTCAGTTCAGTATCGTTTCAACTTCAAGAACTATCTCTCGGATGGTATCATCGCTGTCGAGACCCAGACCTTCAAGGCTGGTGTTGATGAGCCTGTTGTTGAAACTCCTGCCGAGGATAATTCAGAGGAGATCGTCAACCAGGATCAGATCGACAATATCAATGGTTTGATCAAGATGACTGCCAAGGAGAACACTATCGTCATGGGTCGTGAAATCTTTACCCTCGACGGTCTGCGTGTGAACCGCGCTGAGCATGGCATCTTCATTGTCCGCACTACCTATTCAGATGGTAATGTCGAGACCAAGCGTGTCATCATCCGTTAAGCTACCTATCTTATATAAATAGTCCCAACTCCCCACACCACTTGGGGAGTTGGGTTTAACTACGCTTCGCGCGTACCTTATATATTATATGTACTTTATTTGTTGAAAACAACATCTTTTTTATAACACAATCTTAATAACACAATCTATCATGAAGAAAATCTTTTCTTTGGTAGCTGCTGCTGGTATTTGCGCTTCGAGTGCAATGGCTGCAGTAGTTTACGAACCAGAGACTGAATTCAAGACGATTGAAGAGCTCACAGCCTCTGGTGGATTTGCTATTATCAACAAAACCGACGGAAAGGCGTTGTATGGTTCAAATGCACAGAACCTTGCATACGATGTCTATGAGAAGGCTTTTGTTGATACTAACTCGGGTTACAAATGGCGTCTGAATGCCGACGCAGGTGATGGTAATTATTACCTTCAGCTCCTTACTCCAGCCGGTGCAGACTATAACTGCTGGGATATGGGCGGCGTCCTGAATAGTCAGGGTGAGCCACAAGGTTGGGCATGCTCGTTTGTTCTTGGTCTCAGCGGAGAGCAGAAGGGCCAGGATATTCCTAATGGTGCATGCTATACGCTTGCTTATTCAGCAGATAATGCTGGTTGGTCTATCAGAAATGTAGGTACTGGTCAGTATCAAGGTTTCAACAATGGTCCAGCTCATTCGGATGATCCTTCTTACTTCCAGTTTGTCTCTCTAAAGAAAACTGAAATTGCTGATCCAGTAGAGGAGGAGATCCCAGTTATTGCCTCTCTTGCTTCTATCATTGAGAATGGTACTACTTTCCTTTTGAATAGTGCAGATAAGTATCTGTATGGTTCGGATAATCAGAATGCCGCTTGGACAGGTGATTATGTAACAGCTAAGGCTGCATCCAACAAGGTTAATCAGTTCAAGTTGGAGTACATTACTGCTGGTGGTAAGTACCTCTTCCATGCTTACAACGAGGGTAACGAAGTAACCATCTATGGTGCTACTCCATGTTATCTTAACTCTCAGCCTGCTGCTAATGGTGTAATCTTCATCATGGGCAAGGATCAGGACGGTAAGGATGGCTCTTCTTGGAAGATTGCAGAGGTTGAAGGTGGCTATACCATTCAGAATGTAGCTAATGGTGCTTATCTTACCTCTAATGGTCTTAGCGCTGAGCCAGCAGTATTCACTATTGTCGCTGACATTCCTGTTGCAAGCGTTGCTCTTGGCGAGGACTTCGAGATGACTGTAGGTGATGCAGCAAAGACTCTCACCGCCACAATTCTTCCAGAGAATGCTTCAAGCAAGACTCTGACTTGGTCTTCAAGCGATACAAAGGTTGCCACTGTTGCTAATGGTGTTGTTACTGCTATTGGTGCTGGTGAGGCTGAGATTATCGCTGCTGCAAACAATGGTAAGGCTGATACTGTTAAGGTTACCGTATCGGTTCCAGATACAGATCGCAGCTCTTATATTGCTAACTCAACTGTTGACGGTGCAACTGGTTGGACCATCGAGCGTCCATTTGGAGGTAATGGTCCTCTCTTGAATAATACAGCGTTCGAATACTGGGGCGGCAACGCAACCGATCGCAATAAGGCATCTTTCAACTACTATCAGGTAATCAACAACCTTCCTGCTGGTAAGTATATCCTCTCTGCTGAAATGTACAACTCAAGCAACACTGAGGCTCCAGTAGCAGATCATGCTCCAAATGGAAATGCTGGTCTATATATTAGCAATGGTACTACAGAATCGTTTGTTGGAGTAACAGAAGACGGTACTGATCTTGTTGCTTACAAGACTCAGGCAATCAACGTATATGAGGGTATGGCAGTTACTATCGGTGTTAAGAGCATTGGTTATATGTCAGCTCGCTGGTTCGTTGCTGATAACTTCCGTTTGACTTATGCTGGTGAGGCTGATCCAGAGGTTATGGTTGAGAGCGTTGCTCTTGGCGAGGACTTCGAGATGACTGTTGATGGTGACACTACTCTTGTGGCTACTATTCTCCCAGAGAATGCATCTGTTAAGAATCTTACCTGGACCTCATCTGACGAGGCTGTTGCTACTGTAGCTAAGGGCGTCGTTAAGGCTGTTGCTGCTGGTGAAGCTACCATTACTGCTACCTCTAAGAATGGCAAGACTGCTACCGTTAAGGTAACTGTTAAGGCTGACGAGGTTGAGAAGCACATGGCTGTCAAGAAGGCTAAGCTCCTCCACACTGCATCTGTATGCTGGGGCTCAAATGGCTCTGGTTATAACAATGTAGATGGTGTGACTGCTCACTACAACAATGATGCAGCAACAGGTTGGTCTGGTTGTGCTTTTGCAGAGTTCGATTTTGCAGGCTTAAATGCTAAGGCTATTATGTCTGCAACTTTGAAATGGCATAATACAAACAACTCAAGCAAATCCAATGTTCGTGATAACAAGGTTTACTACCTGACTCCAGGTACTCAGCTTGCATATGATACTCTTGCTTCTGAAAAATCTGGTGCTGAGTATCGTTTTGAGAATGCTAGAACTTATGTTGGCAATGTTGCACATGCAATGAACGTTGAGTATGATTGTTCATTGGAGGTTGCTGACGCTATCAATGCTGCTGTTGCTGCTGGTCAGACTAGTGTAATTTTCTTGTGGACAGGAAATGCAGGTGGCGGTGACCTTGTTGGTAAGGCAAATGCCGAGCAGGCTCCAACTTTGGAGATTGAGTACGATATGGCTCCAAAGATGAAGATAACCAAGATTCAGGACTTCGAGGCTGCTGATGCTCCTACTTGGACGGCTAACCAAAATGCGGTTTGCTCTATTGGCGAAAAGGATGGTAATCACTATGCTGCAGCTGTTGTTTCTGGTAATGGTAACCGTGGTGCTCTTTATGAAGCAAGTACTGAAGCTATCAAGGAGGCTATCAATGGAGAGAATGCTTGGTCTATTGAATGGGATCTTGCACTCGGTGCTGGTAGTCAAGCTAATCGTGCTAAGGATGCTTTTGCTTTGATTACCAATGCTTCTGCAACTCCAAACAATGGCCCTGAATTCACCAATACTCTCTTTGCGATTGAAAACGATCAGCCAACTACTACCTTTGTAAGCACAACTTGGTATATTGTTAAGCCAACCACTACTTGTGGCGCAGTTGTTGTTGCTGACGATGATAAGTTAGCTACCGTTACTCTCGAGACTGGTGTATTCTATCACTACGCTGTTGCTTACGAGAATGGTTTTGTAACTGCTACCATTTCTTCTGAGGCTGGTGAGGTTGCAAAGGTTTCTTATAAGACAGCATACACTATCGCTGATTTCCGTGGCTTTGCATCTTGTGTCGGTCGTGGTGCCGGTTATGCTTATCTTGATAATATCGCTGTTGGTGTTCCTACCTATGCTGAGATTATTGAGGATCCTGTTTTCGAATTGGCAGGTGTATCTTATGATACTATTACCGTTACTTTGAAGACTGAGACTGAGGATGCACTCATCAAGTACACCTTGAATGGTGGTGAGGAGTTGACCTATGCTGCTCCATTCGAAGTTGATACCGTAACTACTGTTATGGCTTGGGCTGAGAAGGATGGTGAGGTTTCGAATGTTGTAAACAAGACCATCATTGCTTGTGTTACTCCAGCTCCTGAGTTGAAGAGTGCAGGTCTCTCTTATGGTGCCGACACTATTACCATTAAGAGTGGTATTGAGGGCGGTGTTACTCTCTATACTATCAATGGTGGTGATACCTTGACCTATTCTGAGCCATTTATTACCGACAGTACTATCACAGTTGTTGCTTGGAATGTTTACGAAACTCGTGCTTCTGAAACTGCTTCACTGAAGGTTACTGCAGGTGAGGTTGCTGCTCCAGTAGTAACTCTTGCTAAGGTTGCTGGTGCTGCTCGTCAGATTACCTTCGCTACTGCTACCGCTGCTGCTAACATCGTTTATACTTTGAACGAGGGCGCTGAGGTTGTAGGTAAGGCAGGTAAGGATACCATCGTTATCGAGGCTGACACCAAGATCTCTGTTGTAGCTCGCTACACCGAGGGTGAGAAGGTATTCGAGTCAGCTAAGGTTGATACTGCATTCGTTGCAGGTGCCGAGTTGAAGTTGGCTGGCGTTGAAATCGCAACTGTTGACTATTCTGCCAAGAATCAGGCTGCAGACCTGAAGGTTTCTACCAGCCAGTTGGAGGTTCTCCTCAACCCATCGGTAGACATCGTTTGGTCTTACGGTACCGAGGAAGGTCAGAGTGGTGTTGCTGGCAACGGTGACGTCATCAAGAACGTTCCTGTTGGTGCTAAGTTCGAGGTTTATGCTAAGGCTGAGGGTTATGTTGATTCAGAGAAGGCCTCTGTAGTAGTTGCTCCTTCTTATGCTTCTACAATCTTCAACGAGGATTACGAGGATGGTACTACCGGTTCATGGAAGATGCAGATTGCTGGCATGCTTGCCAATACTGCAGCTGCCGACGGTACCCACTTCCTCCACTTCTTCCAGAGTGGTCAGTCTGGTGACCGTTGGGCTGAACTTACCTTCCCTGAGTACACCTCTACCGACTATGTTCTCTCATTCAAGTGGGGTGTTGCTGCTGGTAACGGTGGTGCAAGCATCTTCTCAGTATATGCTGGCGACGATGTTCTCTTCAAGTTCGATTCTCCAACTGATATGGATACCAACCCAGGTCAGCGTATCACTACCGTTTACGGTCCTGATGGCTCGAAGGTCGGTGAGTTCAGTTTCAACCTGAAGACTCGTTTCGAGTATGCTGATGACAAGTTGGCTGATGTCGAGGTTGCTGTCAGCGAGTCTGGTATCGTCCTGACCGTTGTTAACAACTTGGGTCAGACTCAGGTTAAGACCAAGCTCTCTGAGACTCCTGCAGTAATCACCAAGCTTCGTGAGGTCCTTGCTCGTTCTTATGGTAGCTGGCGTATCGATGATATCAAGATTGCCGGTCGTTCAGGTTCAGTAGTTGCTCCTGAGTTCGCTCTCGATCACTACGAGGTATTGGATCCAGCTGTAGCTATTACCGATGCTACCGACAAGACTGAGATCTATTATCGTGCTGCTGCTACTACCTACTCTATCAACGATAAGGGTGAGCTCGTAGCTGAGTCGTATACTCTCCCAGAGACCTTCACCAAGTATGAGGCTCCTGTTGTATTGGCTAACGAGGCAAGCATCGTTCAGGCTTATGCTCTCTATGATGGCGTCGTTTCTTCAGACACTGTTCTCTCTACTGTATTCCTCCGTTTGGCTGAGGTTGCTACACCAACCGTAACCTTCGCTTCGGTTGATTCACTTGGTGTTCAGACCTTCTCAGTTAAGGATAATACTCCTGAGACAGTTGCTGCAACCTTGTTCTATCAGGCTATCGACTCTGTTAAGGCTGATACTTTGAAGGCTGCAACTGTTGCAGATTCCCTCAATGGTTGGTTCAAGGTTTACGCTCAGGTAGGCGACATGAAGTCTGCTCCAGTTTATCGCTATGTTAACAGCGCAGCTGCTTACACCGAGCCATACTTCGGTTTGGCTGGTCAGGGCGAACTCCAGTTGCCTGCTTCTGTTGGTGACTTCGAGGTTGCTGTAGGTGCTACTGTTGCTGGTGAGTACCCAACCGAGTTGTCGGCTGTTGCTGGTATCCAGAAGATTCACTACGCAGTTAACGATACCAACTATAGCGCTATGGTTCTCCCATTCGCTATCGCGGTTGGTACAAATGTCATCACCAACGCTGAGGGCGATACCCTTGAGGCTGGTGTTGACTACGAGTTGGCTACTGTTCACAGTTGGACTATCAACCGTGTAAACAGCTCTAACATGAAGTACCTCGTTACCAACAACGATGTTGCTAATGTTACAGTTCGTGAGGTAGGTTCTGCATTCAATGCTGGTTCTCCTGTTCTCTTCAAGGCTAAGACCGCTAAGGCTGGTGCTGAGGTGATCCTCTGTTCTGCAGAGCTGGAGCCTGTCGCAGTTGATGCTGCTGATAGCGACACTCCAGAGAATGGCTGGCGTGTATTCGGTAACAGACAGTACAAGTCAGTTGCTCTCGAGGGCGCTGCATACGTACTCAATGCTGCCGGTACTAAGTTCGAGAAGCAGCAGAACCCAGTTGTTGGTCCTCTGCAGATCGCTATCCTGGTGGATGCTACCAACGCAGCAACTATCGGCGATGCAATTGTTCTCTACGGAGAGTTGACTGGTATCGAAACTATCGAGGCTGCTGAGGTTGAGAGCTCAATCTATGACCTCCAGGGCCGCAAGGTTAACGCTACCAAGAAGGGTCAGATCTTCGTCGTTAACGGTCAGCGTCAGATGGCTAAGTAATATAGCCTCTAACATACTACAAAATCAGGCAGGGACTTTATGGTCTCTGCCTTTTTTGTGTTTTGTTGCTTCCGAAGTTTTAGATTCGGG
Organism: Bacteroidales bacterium; assembly: GCA_045627865.1. GTDB lineage: Bacteria > Bacteroidota > Bacteroidia > Bacteroidales > UBA3663 > Liminaster. Next base: position 23,728 of record JAZQOK010000012.1, on the reverse strand, counting down.
CAAAACTTGAGTTTTGTTGCTTCCGAAGTTTTAGATTCGAGCAAAACTTGAGTTTTGTTGCTTCCGAAGTTTTAGATTCGGGCAAAACTTGAGTTTTGTTGCTTCCGAAGTTTTAGATTCGAGCAAAACAAAATAAAAGTAGCTCCCGAAATCTTCGGAAGCTACAAAACTATTGCGGAACTCGTTTGGGGTGTTTACTTGATTACCACCTTACGTCCATTGTGGATATAGATACCATGTGAAGGAGCGGCTATTTTCTGTCCAAGGAGGTTGTAATAACCGTTATCTGAGTTGGAAGCAGCATGAAGCGAAGAGAGTGACGTAGGATACTTCTTGAGTAGTGCCTGAAGCTCCGTAATTACCTGGGTGTAGGCCGATGGAGTAGTGCTGGCAAAATCTTTGTATTTGGTGAGTGCTGCCTGAATATCGGAGTTCGAGGGATATTCCTCAGCACGCTGCTGCAATTGCAGGTAGAGACGGTGGAAAGTACCCTTGTACTGCTCGGCAAACGAAGGCTGTGCTGTGATGACGATATTGCCGAAGATGACAGAATTCCAACCCTCGGTCATCTCGAAATACATAATGTGCTTGGTAGTAGAGGTTGCTGTAAAGTCGAAACTCTGTACCTTTGATCCGGTAATCTTCTGGTTGGCATTTTCAGAGAGGCAACCGGTCGACTTCAGACTTCCACAATCCAGAACATTACCTCCTTCGTAGGTCTTCAGTCGGAAGTTGAAGGTAGCTCCAGCAGACTTTGAACCCTCGCTCCAATAGATGGAGTTGAATGAGATGTTATAATCTCCCTTTTCAATCAGAAGTGGATACTTGCCATCGACACCATAACTGAACTTAGCAGCAGACTGATCGCGGGCACTGAGGTAGAAACCCTCGTTAAAGTCTCCACCAGGTGTGAAGTACTTCATGCGGCAACCCGTTACATTGGCAGCTGGACCGCTGGTGTTCTCGGCACTACCGGAACTTGGTATCATATTGCGACGCCAGCCCGAAGGAATGCCTTCACCGATGGTTCCACGTTCAGCAGCGAGATCAGGGGCAAAGATTGTGTCGATCTTCAGCTCGTCAGCTACCTGGCTCATACCATACTCATAGCGGAATGACTGATCCTGCATGCTTCGGCCTTCGCTGGTCAGAAGCGAAGAGATAGAGAGTGTGTAGCGGCCATCGGTCAAAGTGGTTCCAGCAGGAAGAAGGAAGCGAACGATTCTCTGATTGGCCATGATGCGATTCTCGAGTGTGATGCTCTCGCCATTGCTATGTTTCAGAATTGCCCTTGCCTTTGTGGTGTTGACTGTATCGGTGTAGAGCAAAGTGAAGCTGGTATCGGTCGAACAGAGCAGGTCGAATGATTTATCTTCAGGTGTTACGCTCTGCAGTTCTGGCTCTGGCTTGCCCAAAGAGTATCGTTTGCAGAAGTTCCATACCTCGCGGGTAGTATGTGCCTGGCTTTCGTCGCAGCTCCACCAGTGACCTTTGTCGGCCAAGGTAAGCAAGGCAACTTCGACGCCCTGTTTGCCGTGGCGGTAGATCTCCATCTTGGCAGGAGAATTTGGCTTGTTGGCTGGATAAGGTTTGATGGTTTCGGGGGTAGCATCGCAACCATCGAACTTAGCCCATGCCTTAACGTGGGTAGGTGCGTTGTTGTAGACGCAGACATCGTCACTGGTTCCATGGGTGTGGAGGATTGGAACAGGACGTGAGGCGCTTGGGCTTGGGCCACCCATCGGATAACCACTGACCGGAGCAAAGGCAGCAATCTTGTCGGCAATCTTGTTGGCACAGTGGTAGGTGAACATACCGCCCATCGAGAAGCCAGTCACGTAAACACGGTTCTTGTTGATTCCGTAGCGCTTGTACATCTCGTCGATGATGGCCAGCACAAAGTTGATGTCGCGATTACCGCTGATGTCCCATCCGCGATTCGAACCATCGGCATCACCGATACCATTCGGATAGACAACGACGAACTTAGCTGTGTCTGCCACATATTCCCAATGAGCACCATTCTGCAGGTAAGGTGCATCCTGATTCATGCCATGGCAGGCAATGACCAGAGGGGACTGTGCAGGCAGATTCTTAGGGGCGTAAACGATCATTTCACGATCTGCTCCGTTTACTTTTAATTTTTCAAGGGCGATCGCCTGCATTGCGCAGACCATCGCCATCAATGTGATTAATAAATGTTTCATCTTTTTATAAGGTTTGTATTGTGTTCCATACTTTTCATTTGCCACTTTTTGTATCTATATTAATCTCCATCATTCTCTGGTCATTCTTAAAACCATTCTTAGCTTGATCTAAATTAGAATGATTCCATGAATGATTTAAGAATGATGGAGTAATGAAAAGTGTATTATTTCGATGTGATAACCAATGGTTCACCGGCAACTGTATTGATGGTGTACTCATAGACACCGAGGTCATCGTGATGCTTGACAATCTGACCTTGAGCAATCGGAGTCTTCGTGTACAGACGGAGAGTGGACGTTCTGGTTGGAACGATGGTGGCCTTCGAGAGCTGTCCCTCTTCCCACACGATGCTGACCTCCATGTTGCCACGGGCTTTCAGTCTGCTGATGCTACCTGACTGCCATACCGATGGGAGGGCAGGGAGGAGGAAGAGATTCGTCACAGGATATAGAATCTGGTGACTGTCATCGTCATGCCACAGATCAACGTTGCTCTGCATCAGCATCTCGGCAATGCCAGCGGTAGCACCGAAGTTGCCATCAATCTGGAAAGGTGGGTGTGCATCGAAAAGGTTAGGATAGGTGCGACCTACCGGATGATTCCAGCCTCGGAAGTCGGCAGGCAGCAATCGGAGCATATTGCTCAGAATGGTAAAGGCATGATCACCATCGAGCATGCGTGCCCAGAAGTTCGTCTTCCAACCCAGACTCCAACCGGTAGCTTCGTCGCCACGCTGATTCAGGGTCACGCGCGATGCGTTCCAGAGTTCAGGGGTAGTAAAGGCATCGATCTGGTCCGATGGATAGAGACCATACAGGTGTGAGATATGGCGGTGCTCATCCTTGGGATCGTCGAGATCTTCGCGCCATTCCTGTAATTGTCCGTATTGTCCGACTTTCATCTTTGGTAGCATCTTGAGGGCACGCTGTAACTTGACTTGCAGTACTGAATCTTCACCCAGAATGCGGGCAGAGGACCATGCCTGATACAAAGCATCGCGGGCAATCTGATTGTCCATGGTGCATCCTGCAGTGACCGTGCTCTGCTTACCACGGCCGCCATGTTCTGGCGAGGTGGATGGGGCAATGATCAGTTCGCCATCGTGTTCGACCATATAATCCAGATAGAATTCGGCTGCACCCTTCAGGATAGGGTAATACTCGCGGAGGAACTCTTGGTCGAGCGTGTATAGATAATGATCCCAGATATGGGTAGTCAGCCAGGCTCCGCCATTCGGGAACATTCCCCAGGTGGCACCATCCAATGGTCCGGCAATACGCCAGAGGTCGGTATTGTGGTGGGCGACCCAACCACGGCAACCATACATCACGCGGGCCGTTTCTGCACCAGTCTCGCTCAGATCCTTGATCATGCTGAAGAGTGGCTCGTGGTTGTCCGAGAGATTGCATACCTCAGCCGGCCAGTAGTTCATTTCGGCATTGATGTTGATGGTGTATTTAGCGTCCCATGGGGCATTGAGACTGTTGTTCCAGATTCCCTGCAGGTTGGCTGGCTGTCCACCCTTCTGCGAAGAAGAGATGAGCAGGTAACGACCATAGTTGAAGAGCAGTGCCACCATGCCGTAGTCCTGGCTGCCATAGAACTTCTCCAGACGATCGACGGTCTGCAACTGCTTGTTGGCATCGGAGGTGAGCTGGAGTTTTACGCGGTTGTATTGCTCCTGATACTTCCCGATGTGGCGTTTGAGCAGTTTGTCGGTCTTTTGTTCCTTGGCTTTGAGCATGCTCTCAACTCGCTTATAGGGGTCTGCACTTACGTCGTGGTAGTTCACGTAGTTGGTGGCAGCAGCAATGTAGAGAGTGGCCTCGGTTGCGCCATAGACAGAGACCTCCTCGCTATTGGACTGAAGCGTTCCGTCGGTGATGATCTCTGTTCTGCACACTGCATTCAGTGCCGATGGAATACCCTCGTGCTCCACTCCCTTCATCTGGATGGTCATGTGTGCACCTTTGGCTTTAAGTTCTGAAGTGTATTCGATGCCATTCTTCTGCAATTTGGCCAAGGGCGTTTCGTGCTTGATCGAGAAGTTGAGTCGTGCCTGTTCGCTGGCTTTGAGGTGAACAACGATGATGCTGTCGGCCAACGAGGCGAAGACGGTACGGGTGTACTTCACTCCATCGTGGGTGTAGGTGGTCGTATTGACCGCATGGGTCAAATCCAGCTCACGACGGTAATTGGTCACCTCCTTGTGCCCGAACTCCAGTTTGAGAGAACCGAGAGTGAGATATTTCTGGCCATGAGGACCCTTGATGAATTCCCGGTTGATGATATCCTCGGCCTGCTTCTCCTGTCCGGAGAAAATCAGATCTCGTACTTCGTTCAGATAATAGATGGAGGTCTGGCTGTTGTTGTTGTGAGGACCACCGCTCCAGAAGGTCTCCTCGTTCAGTTGGATCTCCTCTACATCGGTACCACCATATACCATGGCTCCCATCTGGCTATTGCCCAAGGGTAAGGCTTCGAGCCAGTGCTGAGCCGGTTTCTCGTACCAGAGCCGCTGGTCATTGTCTGCCAGCATTTCGGCTCCGATCAGTCCTATTATTCCTGCTATCAATAACTTTTTCATACGTTATCCGTTATTACAATAATGTTATGATCTCCACCAATTGAAATGGATTTGAAATCAATTTAACTACTTCCCGATAGATTAATTTATACTTCATCATTCTAAATCATTCAAGGAATCATTCTTTGATTAATGACTATTTTCTTTTCACTGTTGTAAAATTCATTTCCAATTGAATTCAAGTGGTGGAGTATAGTTTTTCTGCAACCAAGGAAGTAGAATGATTTTATGAATGGCCATAGAATGATGGAGTAGAATCTCAGAGTATTACAATTTGGCGGGAGATACGAGGCGAACCTCGTAGATCTCGCCTACCTGACGGCGTGGCTTGGCTACGAACTTGACGCGTACCTGGGTCTTGCCCTTGAGAGCTTCGGCAGGAATAGCGTAGGTTTCCCACTTCCACTGGCTGCTACGCCACTTCTTGCTGTTGTTGACAGATGTAACCAGCGTGTCGTCTACGTAGAGGTCATACTCGCAAGTGCGCCACTCATCCTGACCCCAATAGCGGACACGGATGCTGAGGTCGGTCTCACCCTTAGTCTGCATGAGGTAGCTAAAGAAGTGACCATCGCGTGCATCGCGGAAAGGTACATCATTGTTTACGCCCTTGCGTGAGTCGTCGGTCTCCATGAAGTGATCAGATTCCGGCTGCTGCTCACCTGGCTGAACCTTATCGGTGGTGCGTGCATCCAAAGCCTGACGCTCCTTCTCTTCGTTTGCCAGACGTTCCATGTAACCCTTAAAGTCCTTCTCGCTCAAAGCCAGCCAATAGAGCATATAGCGGGCATCGTGCAGTTCGAAGAAAGGCATCAGTTCATGGTCGCCCTCTACTTTATTCTCCATGCGGGTCTTGAGGGTGAAGTGCAGTGGCTTGCCGGCAATTGGTTCAAGATCCTTGGCGATATCCTCTACTTCGTTGGCTACGAGATAAGGAGCCTGATCGATAGGGAGCTTACGACCAGAAGCCATCTGTCCGAAACGGCTGTCGTCGGCCAGGAGTCCACGCAGATCTTCGGTGCCGGTCTTCATGGCCAGAACGATTGGGCCATGCAGCAACGATACATATTGAGGCACGTTTGGCATACGCTCGATGGTATTGTGCATTGGGAAGTTCACCTCGATCACATCTCCCTTCTTCCACTTGCGCGAAATACCGATGTAGCGACAGGTGTCGCTCTTGTCTGTAGCCCACTCCTGACCATTGACGCTCACCTTGAAGTCATTACACCAAGCTGGCTTGCGTACATGGATAGTCAACTGACCTTTGCCTTCGGTGAGTGTGATCTTGCTCATTTCTCCATAAGGGAACTGTGTCTCCTGACGCAACTTGATGCCCTTCTCCTTCCAATTCAGTTCGGATGCAGCATAGAGATTTACATAAAGTTCTTCATTCTGCTCCCGCCCTTTAAGGGAGGGCTGGGGGAGGGTCCTTGTATAGATAAACTGACCATATTTGCCATGGTTCTCCATGCCGGTACCTACGCAGCACCACATGGCCTCGTTCGGAACCGAGTAGTTGCGGTAGTGACGTGGACGAGCCGAGGTGAAATATACGTAGCCGCCATGCTCTGGGTGCTGGGTCGAGAGAATATGGTTGAAGGTAGCACGCTCGTAGAAGTCGGCATAACGGGCATCGATGTTGTCCTGGAAGAGCAGCTCGGTCAGTTTGAGCATATTGTTGGTGTTGCATGACTCCAAGCCATCAATGTCCTGGGTAAAGTCAATGCAGGACTCTTTGCTTGGGAAGTGCTCACGACGGCTGTTGCCGCCCAATGAGAGGCTGCGGTTGTTCACCACCTCTTCCCAGAAGAAACGGGCACCCTCCATATAATCTTTGTCGTCGCCCAGAATACCGATGCGGGCAAAACCTACCACCTTTGGTACCTGGGTGTTGGCATGCTTGTTGTCGAGGTGTTCTGCCTTGTGCTCCTTCATCGGGTTGAGGAGCCACTTGTGGCTATAGCGCTTGGCTGCGTCAAGGTATTTCTTATCGCCAGTGATGTGATAGGCATCGGCCAGCACCTCGTTGATGCCGCCATGCTCCATGCCGAGTACCTTCTCGACCTGTTCGTCGCTCAGGTTCGATGAAATCTCAATCATCCAGTCGCAAGTGCCGAGGAAGAGTTGCTTGGCATCTTCGTTTCCGCAATAGACCCATGCGTCGCGCAGACCAGCCTGAATCTTGTGCGTATTATAAAAAGGTACCCACAGGCCCATGAACGGACCCGTATTGCCCTGCTTGTAGGCTGAGAAAACACGGTTGGAACCTGGTACACCACCCAGATAGCCCTTGGCCCAATCCGGATAGTTCTTGGCACCTGCTTCTGCACACTTCTTCAGTTCTTCGATCATGTAGAGCATGCGCTCTTCGCACTCCTTGTTACCTAAAGCTGCATAGAATGCCATGGCAGTGAGGTAATGACCGCCAACGTGACCATCCAATCCGGCCCAGTTCGGGAAGAGTGGTGCAATCTCCGGCAGACCAGCCTCCTTGCGGAAAGGAGCCAGCAGTCGGTCTACATCATAACGGAGCAGGGTATGTGTATTGAGGTCCTGAGCATGTTTCAGCGGACCGTCCAACAGGGTAACGTTGCCCAATGGAAACTCGTCGTAATAGAGCTTGTCTTGTGCCACTGCGGTGGTTGACAGAAGCGAAAGTGCCAGGATGGCAGGAATAAGGTTCTTTTTCATGTTTGTGAAGTTTGGTTTTGTATTTTCGTGACAAAGATAGTAAATCTTTATCAGCAGACCAAACTTACCCGATACAATTTCTATCCATGTTTCATATTTCTATCCAAATGGTTTTATTTTTGATAGATGTAGTACGCCAAAACTTGCTATGTTTGCATGGCTTGAACTTGTGATAGATGTAAAAAATGCAGGAGGAATGCCTTAAAAAATGATAAATAATATCGATTCATAAAATTAATCTATATATTTGCGCGTGAAAATATACATGAACAAATACTATTTGAAAATGAGAAATCTGTGTAAGTCTTACTGTCTGATGTTGGCCGCTTTGTCCATGTCACTGGCTTCGTGTGAGTCGGATATGAACGAAGGAGCATCTTCCGGTGCCGTTAGCTTCTTGGTCGATGCGCTGCCGAACTTTAATCAGACGAGAGCCGTTGATCTGAACGAATACAGCACAACAGCCAACTATAATGTCCAGATTCTGTCTGGCAGCAAGGTGGTCTTCGAGGGAACCGTCGGATCTGTCACTAACCAGTCTGTTGATTTGGAGAGTGGTTCGTATGCTTTGCGTGCCTATTATGGAACCGAAGCAGCCGCTTCTCAGAACTCGTTCCTGATGGAGGGACGTAAGGACTTTGTCGTGACGGCAGGAGAGGAGACCGAGGTCGAGGTGATCTGTCTGCCGCAATGCGCCCGGGTTGCCGTCTCTTTCGGCTCGCAGATGGCTTCGCAGTTCAGCGATTATTATGTGACTTATACCACCCAGGCTTTGACCTCGGCTGGACAGTATGCTGTCTGGACCAAGGAGAATGCCGATCCATGGTATCTGAAGGTTCAGGCCAACGAAGAGGTTGTGGCCAGGATTCATGTGGTGCGTGCCAGCGATGGTAAGTGGACTGAGGTGGAACGTAAGTACAAGCTGTCGAATGGTAAATCCTGGACTTTGAACATCGATGCTCAGGCACCGGAGTCTAACGACGGACAGGTGGCTCTGACCATTGTCGTCGATGAAAGTACGAACGATCAGGAGGTGTCTGTCGTGGTTCCTAACGATTGGTGGATGTAGTCTTTGATAACAGAAGAATCGAATAGATATGAAAACAAAACATATTTTCTTTGCAATGTGTGCGCTCATGGTCCTCTCGTCTTGTCAGATGTTGGAGGGTGAGGGCGACTCGGTGGCCGATAGCGGTGCATTGGACCTGAATGTACAGGTGAACAGACCTGCAGCCGTGCGTGCTGTTGGCGATATTGATGTAAGCGAGTTCGAGGTTGAGATCGCTTCGGTTGAAGCTGATAGCTATAAATCCACCTTCCTGGTCAAGAACCTCCCGGGTACAATCCACCTTCCAGTCGGAGATTTCCAGGTGACAGCCCACACTGCGGGTGCAAGTTCCAAGCGTATGTCCGAGGCCTACTATTGGGGAGAACAGGAGTTTACGATCAAGAATGGTCTGACGACTCAGGCTGATATCGTGTGCCTGCAGACGAATAGCAAGATTCAGGTTCAATATGGTGCGGGATTCCTGGCAACTTACAGCGAATGGACCATCACCATCGATGATGGCGGTAGCATGGCGTTGGTATTTGATCAGACCAACAAGGAGCCACAGGCTGTCTATTGGACCTTCGAGGCCAATGTCAGTGAGCTGACTATGAACTTCAGTGGTGTGGAGAGTGCAACAGGTGCTCCTGTCAAAGGACGTTCGAAAATCCGAAAGTCGGATGCCAACGAACATTACGATAACGACAATGAATACTTCTGCGGTGGAGATGCCATCATCCTTAATTTTGTGCAGGATACGGGCGATACACCAGTCACTTCGGGTCTGTTGAGTGGCCTTAATGTGACCGCAGACTGCTCTTTTGTCAACGAGTCGGAGGATGTCATTATTCCGGTTGTATGGGAGGAAGACAATAACGATGACAATGGTAATGGCGATGACGGAAACGATGTCCCAACCATTCAGTTTACATCGGACAAGGTAGATGCAACTGCAACCGAAGGACCTGAACTGAATGCCGACATCCAGGCCCCTAAGGGCATCCGTAGCATTTTGGTCAAAGCGCAGTCAACGGGTGGATTCCAGGCTGCAATGGTCGATCTGCAGGAGTCTGGCCTGAATTTGTTGGAAGGTCATGAACTGGTTGGCGACGAAATTCTGCCATCGGTCTTCGCCGGACTTGGTGTAGAGGCTTCGATGCCTGCTGAGGGTGATGTGAGCTATCTTTTCAATATCGCCAATTTCTATCAGTTCCTGGCTATCTATGGTGCTGGTTCTACAACTTTCAGCATTGTTGTCGAGGATATGGATGGCAACAAGGCAGAGGGTAGCGTGATTGTAAATATAACCGAATAAATAACTATCGATGACAATGAAAAAAATCTTTCTTAGCCTCACTGCATCGGTAGCGATGTTCTCGCTTGTTTCATGCTCTTCGGACGAAGAGATGGAGATGTCGAATGAAGTGGGTTACATTTCTCTTTCTGTCAGTACATTGACATCAACACATACCAGAGCTTTCGACGCTTCGGACTACAATCCGATGCAGATGGCAGTCTCTATCGTCGATGAAAAAGGCACTGTGGTGCGTTCAACCGATGATCATACCCTTTGGACGGATCAGGATATTGCTCTTCCGGTGGGTACATATACCATCACTGCATCGAGCAATGGGTTCGATGGTAAGGCTGCTGGATTTGATATTCCTTATTACCGTGGTTCGTCGACTGTCGTGGTCGAAAAGAAGGTACAGAAACCTGTATCGATTGTCTGTACTTTGGCATCGGTTAAGGTGAGTGTGCGCTTCACGGATCGTTTCAAGAGTGTCTTCTCGAGTGCTTCGGTCGAGGTTCGCTCTGCCATTAGCGGCGTCGAGCCATTGGTGTTCCAGATGACGACCGATGCTACTCCGGTTGCTTCGGGTTATTTCCCGGTGGGTGACCTTACGGCTAAGGTAAGTGTGACAAGCAGCAAGGGCTCGTTCAGTCAGGAGAAGAAGTTTGAGGGTGTCAAGGCCCGCGATCATTACATTCTGAGCTACGATGTGGCAGAGTCGGGTAAGGCTGAATTCAGTATCTCGGCCGATGATAATGGCAATATCTATAGCTATTCGATTAATGTTTCGGAGTTTGACAAGACTTTGGTCGATGCTGCCGATCTGAACCAGAACCTGGCAGCTGTCTGGGCAACCAAGGCATATTTGTCGGGTTCGGTCGAAGGTGTCGAGAATTACGATGCAAATTATGCCTCCTTTGAGTATAAGTTGGAGAATGAAGAGATCTTCACCTCGCTGGTTGCCGTCGAACAGGGTGAGGCTACCGATGGCGTGCATCACTTCCGGGCTGATCTTACGGGCTTGGCGCCTGCCACCAGCTATTCGTTCCGTCTGGTATATGACAATGGTACGGACCGTTTTGTGAGTACCGAAAGAACCTTCCGAACCGAGGAGGCTACGGCTTTGTATAATGGAAATATGGATCTCTGGTACCAACGTCCTGCGTCAGGTATTAGCCGTCGCGCTCAATGGTATGCTTGCGATGAGGCATATTTCAAAGCTAACGGAACCTGGTGGGATAGCAGTAACCGTGGTACAACCGAGGGTGCCGGTTGGCTGGCCAACAAGAATCCAACTACAGGCGTAAGCAGTCCTGTGCATACCGAGGGCGGTATGGCAGCCCGTTTGGCTTCGACTTCAGCCGTTGGTGTTTTTGCGGCTGCCAGTCTTTATGCCGGTACATTCAATTCGCTGAAGGGTACCAGTGGTGCTCGTCTGGATTGGGGACGTCCGTTCGAGAGCCGTCCAAGTGCATTTAAGTTCTGGTATCAGTACAGTACGGCTGTGATTGATATATTGGGTGGCAATACACCAAGCGAGGCTGGACTCGTCAAGGGCGAAAGTATGGATCTGTGCTCCGCCTACATCGCTCTGATGCACGTTGATGAGGCTAATGCCAACGGAACGGCTATCACGGTCGATAATACCGATATGACTACTTTCCCGGATTGGGAGAACGACGAACGTGTGGTTGCCTATGCTGCTATGCCAGTCGAAGATTGTGTGCCTACTGATGGAGAATGGCGTTCAATGAATCTTCCTCTGACCTATTATCGGACGGATGTCAAGCCGACTCACATTATTGTAGTCTTTGCCGCCTCTAAGTATGGCGATTATTTTACCGGTTCGACCAAGAGTGTTCTGCTCCTGGATGACCTTGAACTTGTTTATTGATGCAGATTATGCGACTAGTATCCTTTTTGTTGCTTGTTTCGTTCTTTGCTTGTGCTTCGGCTCAGGATGTTTCGTCCCGTCGTATCGTCGAACGGTATGAACCTAGTGCCGAGAAGTCTCTGTTTGTCCCGAAAAAGACCTGGATGGGCGGCTTTACCATTTCGTATTCGGAACGTAGCACAGAGAATATGAACATTACAGTGCTGAAGGATCTCAATCTGGATACCTATAACTTCGGTGTCAGTCCTTTTGTCGGTTATTTTGTGGCCGACAACCAGGCTGTTGGTGTCCGTTTCAATTATACCCGTACCAAGATTGATCTGGCTAAACTTCATCTGAGTCTTGGTGAAGATTTCAATATCAATCTGGATAATATCTATTATCTACAGAATTCATACGATGCTGCCGCTTTCTGGCGAATCTATATGCCAATTGCGAAAAGCAAGATTTTTGCCATCTTCAACGATGCCCGTCTCGGATATGCCTATTCTGAATCCAAGAATTCTACAGGCGTGGGGACAGAATACACAGGTTCCTATACTGTCGGACATAATATCATGTTGGGAATAGCTCCGGGTCTGACCGCGTTTGTGACCAACAATGCCGCTGTGGAGGTGAGCATGGGTTTGATGGGTGTTGACTTCGGTTGGGTGGATCAGAAAACCAATCAGGTGTATGAAGGCAGTACCCGAACTGCTTCGGGACGCTTCAAGATCGATCTGCTGTCGCTGAATCTTGGCATGGTTATTTATCTGTAAGTCATGATGGTTTCAGTAAAGAAGATAGGAGTTTGCACGATTGGGTGCTTGATGTTGGCTTTGAGCGGATGTCTGGAGAATGACATCCCCTATCCAGTCGTTGAGGCAGCTATTACGGCATTCGAAACGGAGGGAATGACTGCTCCTGCCCGAATCAATGCCAGTGCCCGCACCGTTAGCCTTACGGTCAATGATTCGGTCAATCTGGGGGCACTGCGCCTGACCCGTCTGCTTTATACCGAGGGAGCCTCCCTGTCGATGACCGATAGTCTGTATGCCGATAAGGATAGGTTTCCGTCGCAGCCTTTCGGCGAGGTTTCTCAATTGCCAATGTCGGCTAATACCCGACTGGATTTGCGTCATCTGTCTACTTTGACTCTGAGTACCTATCAGGATTATCATTGGACGGTTTCCGTCAAACAGGAGGTGGAGCGACGGGTGGCTGTCGAGGGTCAGATTGGCGATGCTATCATCGACGAGGATAGTCATAGCATGATTATCTATGTCACGAAGAGGACTCCATTGTCCCGTATCAAGGTGCTGGAGTTCAGCCTGGGTGGCCGTTATGGTACTATTGTGCCGAATGTTATGGATTCTGAGCGCTATCCCGATGGATTTGATTTCAGATCGCCAGTTTCGATCATGGTGCGTCATGGTTGGGAGGAGGCGTTCTCAACCTGGCGGGTTTTTGTATATCATGGCGAGGAAGATCAGGTGGCAGCCAAGACCTCGGCTTTTGCCAGAACCGTATCGGCTACGTTGCAATGCTCTGTAAACATCGGACAGACTCCGACCCTGGAATATCGTGTTTCGGGAATGAACGATTGGAACCGGGTTGATCCTGCGCTGCTTCGGGTGGACAGAACTTTGTGTACTGCAGAACTGACCGGGTTGCAACCCGCCACAACCTATGATTATCGGTTCCTGGCGGAGGAACGTCCGATGGGAACGGGTAGTTTCGAGACTACAGAGGCCATTCCGTTGGAGAATGGCAGTCTGGATAGTTGGTCGCAGGTCGGCAAACTGTGGAATCCGTGGGCCGAAGGCTCTGAATCGTTCTGGGATACCGGCAACCGAGGTGCTACTACCATCAGTGAGAGCAATAGCTGTCCGACTACCGAAACCTGGAACGGGCAGGGTAAGGCAGCTCTGCTTGAGTCTAAGTATCTTGTCCTGAAGTTTGCAGCAGGTAACATCTTTACGGGTCAATATGTGGCTACCGATGGCACTAATGGTGTGCTGGACTTTGGCCGTCCGTTCCATGCTTTCCCGACCAAGTTGCGGTTCCATTACAAATACCAGAGTTCTGTCATCAATCGCATTGGTGATACCGATCTGCAATGGCTGAAAGGTCGTCCGGATTCTTGCAGTATTTATATTATTCTGGCAGATTGGGAGAAACCTTTTACCATCAAGACCCGTAAATCGGAACGTTCATTACTCGATCCCCAAGGTGATGAACATATTCTGGCCTATTCTGTCCTCGAAACATCGCAGAGCTCCGATACCTATCAGGAGTGTATCCTTCCGATTGATTACCATATTACCGATCGCCAGCCGAAATATATCGTAGTTGTGGCAAGTGCCTCCAAGTACGGAGACTACTTTGTCGGTGGCGATGCCAGCAAACTCTGGATCGACGATTTTGAGTTGCTCTATGAGTAGGCTATAAACCCACAGGTAAGGAGGTGACAAAAACTATCAGCGAAATTGCAGCATCGCATATGGCAAGACGCACCTTTGCGGGTAATCTCTGGAAACAGGTGAAGGATCCGGAACTGGTCGGTTCTATGACTGGTCATGAGCCTGGGTCGCGCTCGTTCTTGCGTTATCGTGATGTGGATGATGATGACAGACGAGAAGCAATAGAACTCTTAAAATGATATTCAAAGTAACGGGGTTGGATTAAAAATCTCTGTAAAGTTAAACATATGTATGCTACAACTCAAAAGTGAACGAAGGGTTTTGGTCGACATAGAGATAATTTGTCCACCGGGAACTAATGTGGTTCAGTATTTAGATAGATTTGCTAATGAAAAAGAGATTCCATTAAATCGAAAAATGGCGATATTGGTGCGGTAACTCATTTTTTTTTATAGTTATCGCACCACTATCGGCTAATATTTGGAGAATTTATATTAACTTTGTACCCAAAATTGTAACATAAGTATATATGTCATACAAGAAATCAATCATTGGCAGGAAGCACGAGCAAGATATTCTTGCAAAATGTATGGATTCAGAGAAGACTGAGTTTGTTGCTGTTTACGGCAGAAGACGTATCGGTAAAACATATCTAAATTCACAATCTCTTGATTTTAAACAAGTCATTGTGACAATACACTAATCTCTAAGCGTTGTGATAGGGACAATAAATATTCCATCTTCGCGACGATATGCATAATTGCCAACGGCAGTAAGAATCATTAGAAATGCCGGCTGTTTCATTTTATTTGTATCTATCTTGCCAGCCAATTCTGTCAAGGTTTTAACACCATCATTAATTAAATCGCCACCTAACTTGATCTCAATTAATCCATATTCTCCATTGCGAAGATGAACTACGGCATCACATTCCAAGTTGTTCTTGTCTCGATAATGATAGACAGATCCATTTATGGCGTCAGCATATACGCGTAAATCTCTTATACAGAGAGTCTCAAAGAACAGTCCAAACGTGTTTAGGTCGTTGATCAAGTCATTGGGACCTAAACCCATAGCTGCTGTTGCTATGGATGGATCTGTAAAGTATCGTGTATCTGAAGTTCGTATTGCTGTCTTTGAACGAAGGTTGGGATTCCAAGCCTCAGAATCTTCGATGACGAAAATTTTCTTAAGAGCATTGATATATGAGGCAATGGTATCTTCATCCAATGATTCTGTTTCATTTGCTTCAAGGTCGCTCTTTATTGTTCCGTACGTAGCCTGAGAACCTTGATTTCGGGCATAAGAACGCATCAAACGATGTACCCTGATAGGATCTCTCTGGATACCGTCTGCTTGTGAGATATCTCTCTTCTCTACTGCGTCAACATAATCGAAAGCTTGGTCCAATGCTATCTCATTATCCATGCTAGTAGCTAAAGGCCATCCTCCGCGACATGTCAGATAAGCGATTGTCTCAATAGTTGCTGTGGTCTCTCCTGCAATTTGCTCTGGTGACTTGAACAAGTCGGCTAATGAAACTTCACCAGTAGAATCACCAGACTCCCATAGTGACATAGGACGCATTTTAAGCCACCCGATACGCCCTGTGCCAGTATGGATGACTTCATCCATCTTGGCTGGAACGCTTGATCCTGTCAGTATATATCTTCCCAGATCTTCGCTGTGATCAGAATCAAATCGGATAGCATCCCAAAGTGTTGGAGCTATTTGCCACTCGTCTATCAATTTCGGTTTTTCTCCACGCAAGAGTAACGATGGGTTGATTTTTGCAAGACTGATATTCTGTTCTACTTTGCCAGGTTCTGACATATATAGGACACTTTTAGCAATCTGTTCTGCAGTTGTTGTCTTTCCACACCATTTGGCACCCTCTATCAAAACACCTCCTTTGCCGGCAAGTTTTCGGGCAAGAAGTTGGTCTGCAATACGTGGTCTATATTCTTTTTTCATAGGTTTTATTGTCTCCTTTCTGGAGGCAAATGTAGAGAATATTTTCTTCAATTCGGTAGTTTGGCTGTGTTTTGTTCGGTAGTTTGGCTGTTTGCTTTCTATGATTGTCAAAATAATATTAGTAGAAATGTACAATAGAAGTCTGTGGTGGAGATAGAGGTGGTTGTTGTAAGTTGTTAAGTGAGTAGTCTATTGTCAGATGTCTCTTCTTGTGGCTATGCTCAATGTTGCATCTGGAGGTCCTGCAGCTCCCCATGTTGGTACTGGTGGTGGGGGTGGAAGCTCAGACTTGCCATGGAATGATAAGAAGAAAAGGGGGCATTTTCGATAATAGAGATGCTTTTATGAGAGTAATGGCTGCGTGCTGTTGCTCTCATTTTTCTTTCCTTTTGTTTTGTCTTTGTATTGGTGCAGATATCTCGACCTTTGAAATCGCTGTAAAAATCAGTGGGCAATTTTGCGGACAAAATATTTTTTGAGATTGCAAATGGCTAAAAAGGTTGCGCTGAAATGTAAAGCAAAAGTCCTGCAAGTCAAAGACTTACAGGACTCTGCGGAGAGAACGAGATTCGAACTCGTGGAACCCTAATCAGGTTCGTCGGTTTAGCAAACCGGTGGTTTCAGCCACTCACCCATCTCTCCAAGATGGTAGCGCCTACGAGACTCGAACTCGTGTACCCGGCGTGAGAGGCCGGTATCCTAACCGCTAGATGAAAGCGCCATTCGGTATGTCAAACTGTCTATGGGAAAGAAAATGAGGCCAGTTTGAAACCTCTATCTTCTTAGGGTGCCTGAGATTTCTCTCTGGCAGACATTGCAACTTCGTTGCTTTGTCTTAGGGTGCCTGAGATTTCTCTTTGGCAGACATTGCAACTTCGTTGCTTTGTCTTAGGGTGCCTGGTGGGGCTCGAACCCACGACATTCAGAACCACAATCTGACGCTCTAACCGACTGAACTACAGGCACCATGTGGCAACTCTTGTCGAATTGCGGGTGCAAAGATAGAAAGATTTTTCGAGACTTCCAAATATTTTGATGAAAAAATGCTGTTTCTGGTGAATTTTTGTATGGATTGGGGGTGTGAAGTGGCAGAATTGCTCTATAAGGATATCAAACCTTTCGCGTGCGTGTGCGCGTTTCATTATTTTAATTATAGGCGATGAGAGGCGAGGGATTAGCGGTGAGTGGGATTAACTGGAAACGGAGAAAGGAGAGAAACTGGAAATATAAGGATTCAGGAACCTGGATCAGTGTTCTTTGTTTTCTGGGTTTTATTTAGCCAGGGATAGACGGAAGAAGAACGAAAAAAGGATGAAGGATTGGCTGGAAACATAAAAACAAGGGTGGGTCATGACTAGGGATGGATTCAGAAAAATAGGAATAAAGGGGATCGAGCGTTTCGGAAGTGGGAAAATAGGGAAGATTTGCATACGTGTGTAAGGTTTGCGTGCCAAAAAAGCGCATTTTTGTCATGAAATGTTTGTATGAAGGTTATTTTTCGATGATTAAATTTGGTAGAGTTAAGAATTATTACTACCTTTGCACCCGCTAAAGAAAAAGACACCTGTCTTGATCTACGGTTCGAGCTCCAATAGCTCAGTTGGTTAGAGCACATGACTGTTAATCATGGGGTCGTTGGTTCAAGCCCATCTTGGAGCGCAAAAGGCTTGGGAGTATTCCAGAGTGGCCAAATGGGGCAGACTGTAAATCTGCTGTCTACGACTTCGGTGGTTCGAATCCATCTGCTCCCACAAGGCACGATGCCTAATGATCTTTGAATGCGGAAATAGCTCAGTTGGTAGAGCACAACCTTGCCAAGGTTGGGGTCGCGAGTTCGAGTCTCGTTTTCCGCTCAAGCGAAAACGAAACCTTCTTTCGGGATGAGTTCGGTTTTCCGCTCAAGCGAAAACGAAACCTTCCTTTGGGATGAGTTCGGTTTTCCGCTCTGAGAATTTACGTTCTTTGACATATTGACAGAATACTTGAAGAAGTTTGGACAATACTACTGGTTGTCCAAAAGAGAATAAAATGCATCCGTAGCTCAGTTGGTAGAGCAACTGACTCTTAATCAGTGGGTCCAGAGTTCGAGCCTCTGCGGGTGTACTTAACAGGTAAAGAAAGGATTGATCGCTTGGTCAGTTTTGTACTGGTGTTCACTATATACGGGTGTAGCTCAGTCGGTAGAGCACTGGTCTCCAAAACCAGGTGTCGCGTGTTCGAGCCATGCCACCCGTGCAAATCCTTCACAACGCTGTTGCGTTGGACTCTTCGGAGTTTCTTTATTTGGTGCGTTAGTTCAGTTGGTTAGAATATCGCCCTGTCACGGCGGAGGTCACGGGTTCGAGTCCCGTACGCACCGCACCAAATTAAAAATAGCTCAGTTGGTAGAGTACAAACAAATATGCGGAAATAGCTCAGTTGGTAGAGCACAACCTTGCCAAGGTTGGGGTCGCGAGTTCGAGTCTCGTTTTCCGCTCTCTAGCAGGTGATACTTGCAGAGGGCTCGCAAGGGTCACAGGGAGAGCAGCTCCCTTAAAACAATGCCCAGATGGCGGAATCGGTAGACGCGCTGGTCTCAAACACCAGTGGAGCAATCCATCCCGGTTCGATCCCGGGTCTGGGTACAGAATCAGTCTTTAAGGCGTTTCACTTAAGATGCGGAGGTGGTGAAATTGGTAGACACGCTACTTTGAGGGGGTAGTGGCCGTTCGGCTGTGTGAGTTCGAGTCTCATCCTCCGTACAATAAGTTTGATAATGGTGCCATAGCTCAGTTGGTAGAGCAAAGGACTGAAAATCCTTGTGTCACTGGTTCGATTCCCGTTGGCACCACAAACATTGGCAATATTTTGTCTGATGGTCCATTCGTCTATCGGTTAGGACGAGAGATTTTCATTCTCTAAAGAGCAGTTCGACTCTGCTATGGACTACAAAACAAATTAACGTCCCTTAGACTTTTAATTTGTTTTGTAGTGAATCTCGACTAACGTCGATCTTCAACTACAACACCTCGGTCGCTTAGCTTTTACAAGGTTAAAGACCACCTCCCTAATCGGTCGCTTAGCTCAGTTGGTTCAGAGCGGCTGCCTTACAAGCAGCGGGTCGGCGGTTCGAATCCGTCAGCGACCACAACCGAATTGAAGAGTAATTCTGTCAATAAGTTTTAATGAAGAATCATCTGGCTTTTTGCTCACAAAAGGTCGGGTGTTTTTCTTTTTAAAGGTGGCTTTTTGTTACAAACTAAATTATATTACCAACTATGAATACCAAACCTTATGCTCTTGGCATGGACATCGGTGGAACCAACACCGTTTGTGGCGTCGTGGATCGTGACGGCAAAGTTCTCTGCAGCGATTCAATCAAAACTCAGCAGTATCCTGTGCTCGAAGATTACATCCAGGCTTTAGCCCAGATGATCAATGGCCTTTGCCAGCAGGTCGGAGGCAAAGAGAAAGTGCAGGGCTTGGGTGTAGGTGCGCCTAATGGAAACTTCTACAACGGAAAGATAGAGTTAGCTCCCAACCTCCCATGGAAGGGGGTTATTCCTTTTGCCGAGCTTGTCAGTCAGGCCATCGGTTTGCCGGTACGTATCACCAACGATGCCAATGCAGCTGCTTTGGGTGAGATGTCCTACGGCGTAGCCAAAGGCATGAAGCACTTCATCATGATCACCCTGGGTACCGGTGTCGGTTCAGGCATCGTGATCGATGGCAAGATGGTTTATGGCCACGATGGTTTTGCCGGAGAATTAGGACACGTGATTGTCAAGGAAGAGGGTCGTCTGTGTGGCTGTGGTCGCAAGGGCTGTCTTGAGACCTATTGCTCAGCCACCGGTATTGCACGTACAGCTCGCGAGTATGTCGAGACCACCGATATCCCAAGTCTCTTGCGCAACACCAAGCCAGAGGCAATCACCAGCAAGGATATCTACGATGCAGCCATCCAGGGCGATGAATTAGCCATCCGAATCTTCCGCGAGACCGGAACCATTCTGGGCAAAGCCTTGGCCAACTTCGTCGTCTTTTCGAGTCCCGAAGCCATCGTTCTCTTTGGCGGTTTGGCCAAGGCAGGTGACTTTATCATGAAGTACACACGCGAGGCCATGGACGAAGCCATGCTTCCAATCTTCAAGGGCAAGACCAAGCTCTTGTTGTCGGGTCTCAAGGATGCCGATGCAGCCGTGCTTGGAGCCTCAGCTCTGGGTTGGGAAGAATAACTCTAAATCGACTAAATTATGAAGAAACAGCTTATACTTGCATTGGCAGCCTCTACACTGGCGGTCAATGCCCAGACCTTCAAAGAGTGGCAGGATCCGAACGTGAACCAGGTCAACCGAATGGCCATGCACACCCACTTCTTTGGTTTCGAGTCCGAAGAGGCTGCACAGGGCGAACCCGAGCAGTCTGCCAACTATCTCAGCATCAATGGTCAGTGGAAATTCCAGTGGCAGAAAGATGCAGTCAATTACAAGAGCGACTTCTATCGGACCGACTTCAACGATGTCGCCTGGCGTACCATGCCAGTACCAGGCAGTTGGGAGTTGAATGGCGCCGGCGATCCGATTTACGTCAACGTCCAGTATGCCTGGGCAGCACAGGAGGGCAATAATCCGCCATACGTACCAACCACCAACAACCATGTCGGATACTATCGTCATGAGATTCAGGTGCCAGCTCACTGGAAGGGACAGCAGATCATTGCTCACTTCGGTAGTGTCAGCAGCTGCTTCTATCTTTGGGTCAATGGCAAGTATGTCGGTTATAGCGAAGACAGCAAGCTCGAGGCCGAATTCGACCTCACCAAATATGTAACACCAGGTCAGAAGGCCTTGATTGCCATGCAGGTGTTCCGTTGGTGCGATGGCACCTATCTCGAAGATCAGGACTATTTCCGTTACACCGGTATCCATCGTGACTGCTGGCTTTATGCACAGCCCAAGCAGCACATCCAGGACATCCGTGTCACACCCGATCTCGATGCCGATTACCTCGATGGTAGTCTCAAGGTAGCCGTACAGAGCACCGGAGCTCCCGTACAGTTAGCATTGTTCGATGCCGAAGGCAAAGAGGTAGCCACAGCGACCGCCAAGGGTGCAGCCCCTGTCGAGATGAAGGTAGAGCGTCCAAACAAGTGGAGCGCCGAGACCCCATACCTCTACACCCTGCGTGCCACCCTCAAGAGCGGTAACACCGTTCAGCAGGTCGTTCCGCTCAAGGTCGGTTTCCGCAAGATCGAAGTCAAGAACGCGCAGCTCCTGGTCAATGGTCAGCCCGTGCTCATCAAGGGCGCAGACCGTCACGAACTTGATCCGGATGGCGGATACGTAGTCAGTCGTGCCCGCATGGAGCAGGACGTCCAGATCATGAAGCAGTTCAACATCAATGCCGTCCGTACCTGCCACTATCCAGACGACAACTACTGGTACGACCTCTGCGACAAGTATGGACTCTACATGGTTGCTGAGGCCAACGTCGAGAGTCACGGTATGGGCTACGAGCAGCATACTCTGGCCGAGCGTGCCGACTATCATCTGGCCCATCTCGAACGTAATCAGCGCAACGTACAACGTAACTTCAACCACCCAGCCATCATCTTCTGGAGCTTAGGCAACGAGGCCGGCTACGGTCCGAACTTCAAGGATGCCTATAAGTGGGTCAAGGCCGAAGATCCAAGCCGTCTGTGTCAGTACGAAGGTACCTTGCATGGTATTTGGCAGAAGAAAGTCTCGATCGAAGAGGCAACCACCGATGTTTATTGTCCGATGTATGCCGACTATCGTCGCATGGAGCAGTATGGCAAAGATGCCTCGATGACCCGTCCATTCATCCAATGTGAGTATGCACATGCCATGGGTAATAGCGAGGGCGGATTCAAGGAGTATTGGGACCTTATCCGCAAGTATCCTAACCTGCAGGGTGGATTCATCTGGGACTTCGTCGATCAGTCGGTACGTTGGACCAACAAAGCCGGCAAGCAGATTTGGGCTTATGGTGGCGACTTCAATACCACCGATGCCAGCGATGGCAACTTCTGCGACAACGGACTCATCTCGCCTGATCGCGTACCTAATCCACACATGTACGAGGTAGGTTACTACTACCAGAACATCTGGACCTCGCTCAACGAGCACAACCAGCTCAAGGTCTACAACGAGAACTTCTTCCGCGATCTCTCCGATATCATGGTCGAAGTGACCGTCATGCGCAATGGCGAGGCCGAGCACGTCCTTTCACTCAGCAACTTCAATGTCTCACCACAGCAGACCGCCGTTCTTCCGATCTCGCTCAGCGACATCAAGACCGACGATGGTGCCGAATACTTCGTCAACGTAGCCTACAAACTCAAGCATCGTGATGGCTTGCTTCCTGCGGGTCATGTCGTAGCCAAGCAGCAGTTGCTTTTGGCCGAAGGTACCAAGGTTTCGGAAGGTTCGAAGGTTTCGGAAGGTACAAAGGGAATGAAACTCACCGAAGGTCGTGACCGTTGGACCGTCAGTGGTCAGAACATCGCATTGGCCTTCAGCAAGCACAATGGCTGGTTGTCAGAGTACCAGGTCAATGGTTTGCAGTTGTTGGCCGACGACGCCCAGCTCACTCCGAACTTCTGGCGTGCCCCAACCGACAATGACTACGGTGCAGGTCTGCAGCGCAAGTTCATTGCCTGGAAAGCCCCTGAGATGAAGCTCAAGGAGTTCAAGCCAGAGGTAACCGATTCGGCAGTAGTCATCAAGGCACAGTACGAGATGCCAGGCGTACAGTCCAAGCTCCTCATGACCTATACCATCCTTGCCGATGGTACTTTGAAGGTCAACGAGAAGCTCCAGACCACCAAGGATGCTGAAGTCAGCGAGATGTTCCGCTTCGGTATGCAGATGCCAATGCCAGAGCAGTTCGAGAAGTTGAACTACTACGGCCGCGGACCTGTCGAGACCTATAGCGACCGCAAAGACTCAGAGTTCATCGGTCTCTACAAGAGCACCGTCACCGAGCAGTTCTATCCATACATCCGTCCACAGGAGAATGGCAACCACGTCGATCTGCGTTGGATGGAATTGACCAATGCAGCAGGTCGTGGCATTCGTGTCAGCACCCCGAGCGCTCCATTCTCAGCTTCTGCACTCCACTACACCATCGAGAGTCTCGACGAGGGTTGGAACAAGCACAATCTCCACTCACCCGACGTTGATCCAGCTCCGCTCACCAACCTCCTGATCGATCAGAAGCAGTTAGGTCTCGGATGCGTCAACAGCTGGGGTGCATGGCCACTCCGTCAGTATCGTGTGCTCTACGAAGACAAGGAGTTTAACTTTGTTATTGCCCCACTTTGATGGGAACTTAGGAACTCAGGAATTTCGTCCCGAATCATTCGAATATTCGAACATTCGTGATAATAAAATAAGAACACTAATCTCTATAATAGTCCCGAATCGTTCGAATCGTTCGAATAAATAAAGCCTAGAAAACAAGGAAACTGGTTCTAGCCATTCTATGAATAGATTTTAGTTAGATTTTCAACTGATTTTAAGCGAAGCGCTTTCTATTAATTATTCACAGAATGATTTGAGGATCCATTTTATTTCAGATTTTAAAATCTATTTTATTAAAATCCGTCCACAAATAGGATTGTCTC